>CAWAOP010000038.1:0-34685 GCA_963783505.1 Terriglobia bacterium
TTCCGGGCGCGGGGCTTCCCTTTGGTGGCGCCTTCTCCTCGCCGGGCATTCCAGCGGCGCTTGCGCCGGCGCTTGACAACCTAAACGCACGAAGCGTACAGTTGAATTGATCGAACTAGCCACTTTGTTCCGGGAGGCGCCGTCTATCAAACCGCTGAGGCATTCCGACGTACGATTTCCGGCGCTGGGGGCGCTATTGCAGTTCGGGGCGAATTTGGAGGAGACGGAGAAGCGTGGCCGCAGCTTTGTCATCGAGAAGCGGGGCGCGCCCAAGGCCGTTCTCCTGAGCATCCGGGATTACATACGCTTGGCCGCTCCGGAGCCGGAAGCGCCCGAGCTGACCGGAGGAGGTCGCGCCGCGGCAAGACCGACGCCCTCACTCCTCGCCAAGTTGAGCGCGTCATCCGGGCGGCTCGAACCGCCCGCCGCCGTGCTGCCGCTTAGTCGCGTACTCGACACCAACATCGTGGTGTCGGGAGCGCTGAAGCCCAATGGGTTGGAGCGTACGGCTTTGGTTTTCGCCGTAACGCCCCCTGCCAGGTTGTATGTGTCGCGCGAAATCCTCGCAGAGTACACGGAAGTCCTGGGCCGCCCGGAGTTTCGTATGCCGGCCGCCGAGCGCAGCCGGTTGCTGGACCTGATTCGCGCCTCGGGACGGCTTGTCGTCCCCCGGCGGCGGCTGGCCGTCAGCCGGGACCCCGACGACAACATCTTCCTCGAATGCGCCGAAGCCGCGCGGGCGGACTATCTGATTACGGGCAATGCGAAGCACTTTCCCAGCTACTGGAAATCCACCAAGATCGTCAATGCCTGGGCGCTGATTGAAATCATCGCCCCGCATTTGCCGCTGTAGCTCCGCCACTACTGGCAGGGACAGGCTGCACTCGTCCTACAGGATGTACCGGCTGAGGTCCTGGTCCTTCACGATGTCGGCTAACTGCTTCTGCACGTAGGCGGCGTCGATCTTTACCGTCTTCTTCTTCAGGTCCGGCCCTTCGAAAGAGACTTCCTCCAGCAGCTTCTCCATGATGGTGTGCAGGCGGCGCGCGCCGATGTTTTCGGAGCTTTCGTTCACGCGGGCCGCGAAGCGCGCCACTTCCGCGAGAGCGTCCTCGCCGAAAATCAGTTTGATGCCTTCGGTCTCGAGTAGCGCGGTGTACTGCTTGGATAGAGCGTTCTTCGGTTCCTTGAGAATGCGGATGAAGTCTTCGACCGAAAGCGCCTTCAGTTCCACGCGGATCGGAAAGCGCCCCTGCAACTCGGGAATCATGTCGCTCGGCTTGGAAACGTGGAACGCCCCCGCGGCGATAAACAGAATGTGATCCGTGCGCACGAAGCCGTGGCGCGTGTTGACCGTTGTCCCTTCCACGATGGGCAGGATGTCGCGCTGTACGCCCTCGCGGCTCACGTCCGGACCATGGCCGGATTCGCGGCCGGCGATCTTATCGATTTCGTCGAGAAAGATGATGCCGCTGGTTTCGACGCGCTCCAAGGCCACACGCGTCACCTGGTCCATATCGATGAGCTTTTGCTCCTCTTCCTGCACCAGGTAATCGAGCGCCTCGGCCACGCGCATCTTGCGGCGGCGGGAGCGCTGGCCGAAGAGATTGGGAATCATGTCCTTGATATTGATTCCCATCTCCTCGATGCCGGCGTTGGTCGTAATCTCGAACGTCGGCGTGCGGTCCTTGACTTCGATTTCCACCAGGCGCTCGTCCAGCTTGCCTTCGCGCAAGCGTTCGCGCAGCTTATCGCGCGTGCGGTCCGCGCTTTCGCTCGGCTCCGGTTGCGGCGGCATGAGCAGGTCGAGAAGGCGATCCTCGGCGTTGCAGCTCGGCTCGGTCGGCTACTTCGTCCAGGCGCTCCTCGCGCACCATGTCGATGGAGATATCCACCAGGTCGCGAATCATCGATTCCACGTCGCGGCCCACATACCCAACTTCGGTGAACTTGCTGGCCTCCACCTTGAGGAACGGAGAATTGGCGAGCCGCGCCAGGCGGCGGGCCAACTCGGTCTTTCCCACGCCGGTCGGGCCGATCATGAGGATGTTCTTGGGGATTACTTCCTCGGCCATCTCCGGCGGCAGTTTCTGGCGGCGGATGCGGTTGCGCAAGGCGATCGCCACCGCGCGCTTGGCGTCCGCCTGCCCGATGACGTGCTTGTCCAGCTCGCGCACAATCTCGCGAGGCGTCAGCTCGTCCAGCAAAGGCTCCTCGTCGGCCGATTGCGCGGGAAGATAGATCACCATTACTCAAGCTCCTCGAAGGTGACGTTCTCGTTCGTGTAGACGCAGATCTTGCCCGCAATGGCCATGGCTTCCTCGGCGATGCGCCGCGCGGATAGCTTGGTATTGCGAACGAGAGCGCTGGCCGCGGCCAGCGCAAATGGGCCGCCGGAGCCGATGGCGGCTACGTCTTCATCCGGCTCGATCACGTCGCCGTTGCCGCTCACCAGGTAAATGCTCCCGGCGTCGGCTACCAGAAGCAGAGCTTCCAGATGACGCAGCGCGCGATCCGTGCGCCAGTCCTTGGCCAGTTCCACTACCGAGCGGGCCAGGTTGCCGTTGAACTGCTCGAGCTTCGATTCGAAGCGGGAGAACAGCGCGAATGCGTCGGCCGTGGACCCAGCGAAACCGGCGATGATCTTGTCGTTATACAGGCGGCGAAGCTTCTTCGCGGAGCCTTGATCACCTCCTGGCCGAGAGTGACCTGCCCGTCGCCGGCCATGACCACTTTGCCGTCGCGGCGCACGCAGATCACCGTCGTGGAGCGAATTCGTTGCTTCATGTCGATGTGATTCCAGTCTAGCAGGGGGCGCTCCGGCCTCAGGAATCGGAGCGGAAGCGGCGATCGGACAGCCTCCGGCGGCCGGACCCCAAATTTGTACTAGCACCGCAAGACAGTACCGCGGCTATTGTAGATCGGCTCATTCCAGGATGAAATAGAAGATGTGAACCGCTTCCCCATCCTGTTCTTGTTCGCGGCGGCGGCCGCCGCCATCGCTTCCGCGGCGGAGCCTTTCAAGGCGCTTACGGCTTGCGCCGCCGTGCCCAAACTCGAAGTGGAGTCCGCGCTGAGCCGCAACGTGGGCCGCGGCGTAGAGAGCGGCGCGGGCGGTGAATCCACGTGCGATTACGTGGGCGAACGGGGCCAGGTTACGATCACCCTCCGGCGGCTGACCACGGCGGTGGACCTCCGTGAGGAAATGGATAGCCTGAAATCCGCGGTCCCTGGGTCCGCCGTCCGCGACGCTCCCGCGTTCGAGCGAGCCTTCTTTCTCGATATTCCAGGCGCCGGGACGCAACTCTATGTGATATCCGGCGAACGCGAGTTTCTGCTTGTCTCCATACTTGGCTTCGGGGAAGCTCCGCAAGTCGCCGGAGCCGCGGAAGCGATGGCGCGCAGGGCGCTGGCACGGCTGTGAGGCCAGAGGACGGAGTCGGAAGCGGGAAGGCTGGAGGGTGAATAGAGAAGGCTGAATGGCGAATACTGAAGGCGGAAGGCGGAGGTTAGGAGCCGGCATGCCGGATCGGTTGGCGCCGCCTGTGGCTGCTTGATCGTTTGGCGCCGCCTGTGGCCGCTACCTGGCATCTTCAGCCTTCAGTATTCAGCCTTCAGTCTTCCATCTCCTTCTTCCAACTCCTTTCCCACCGGTCCTTACGCGCAAGCTTGCATCGAATCCAAACTGCGCATCTTGGCCGCTAGCGTCGTCCGTTTCAGGCGCAGCATGTCGGCCGCGGCTTTCTTGTTGCCTCCGGTCTTGCGAAGCGCCTGCTCCAGGATGCTGCGCTCAATGCCAGCGACCGTCCGCTCAAAATCCAGCCCTGTGTCCGGGAACCGAAACCGGAGGCGCCAGCGCTATCGCCAGCGACCGTATGCCTTCGCCCGTGGCCGCAGGGAAATCGGCCTCGGTGAGGAAGGCGCGATCCCCGCTGAGCGCCACTGCCATTTCCACGGCGTTCTCCAGTTGCCTGACATTGCCCGGCCAGGAACGTTGAGCCAGGACTTCAATGGCTTCCTGTGTCAGGCGTTTCAGCGGGAGGTTCTCCTCGCGGCAAACCTTTGAGACAAAGTGATTCGCGAGCGCCGGAATATCCTCACGACGCTCCCTCAGCGGCGGCATGTGTATGGGAACCACGTTGAGGCGGTAGTACAGGTCCTCTCGAAAGCGTCCCTGGTCGATGCGCGCCTCCAAATTGCAGTTGGCGGCTGCAATCACGCGCACGTCGGTCTTGATGGTTTCCGAGCTGCCCAGACGTTGGAATTCCCGCTCCTGAAGCACGCGCAACAGCTTGGCCTGCAGTTCCGCCGGCAGTTCGCCTATTTCATCCAGCAGAAGGACGCCGCCGCTGGCCTGCTCGAAGCGGCCGGCGCGATGGTTGGAGGCTCCCGTAAACGCCCCTCGGACGTGCCCAAAGAGTTCGTCCTCGATCAGGTTCTCCGGAATCGCCGAGCAATTAACGGCGACAAACGGCCCTAACGAGCGCGGACCCGCCATGTGCAACGCCCGGGCCGCCATTTCCTTTCCTGCCCCGGTCTCCCCGGTGATCAGGACGGTCGCGCGGCGCGACCCCACCATGCGGATAATGTGGCAGACTTGCCGCATGGGAGCGCTCTCCCCAATCAGAAACCGCTTCCAGTTCTCGCATTCTCCCCGATGAAACTCGGAAACGCCGCTGCGCTTGCTCCGCGCCTTAATAACTTCCCGGATGGACGGCCACGGAGGCTCGCCGGCGGAGAGAAACTGGTCGGCTCCCAGCCGGGCCAGCCGGACGGCGTCGGACGGCGTCGCCCTAGGGTCGCAAATCAGTACGGGGAGAGCCGGGGCTATTCGGCGGACGGCCTCCAGAAGTTCCTCGGGAGTCTCCCCGGCAATCGGGAACTCCAGCACCACCGCGTCATAGGCGGCCCGGCGTAACTGCGGAAACGCCAGGTCCGGCGTGAGGCAATCCACCATCCAAACTCCCGGCCATGGGGGCGCACCGTCGGCCCATGTGGAGGTTGTCGCAATCCAGAGGACTCGCTGGGCTTCCATCGTAGTCATCCGGACAATCGGCGGAGCGCCAAAAAACTTTATAGAAAAGCGCCATGGGCTAAAGCCAGTTCGAATTCTGCCGATAAGACGTGCAGCGCAAAGTGACGAACGCATGAAGATCAACAACAACGATTTGACGAACCTGGCCGCGGCCGATTCCGCCCGAACGTCAGAGACGCAGCAGGCCGGAAGCCTGAAAGGCGCCTCTGGCGGAGCAGGTGCATCGTCAAGCGGGGACCGCGTGGAGTTCTCCTCCACGCTGCAGCAATTGGCGCAGGCCGTTTCGGCTTACGGACAATCCCGCGCAAGCCGCGTCCAGGAACTCGCCGCTCAATATCAGAGCGGGTCCTATCGGGCCGACTCTTTCGCTACTAGCCGGGCGATGGTTTCGGAGGCCCTGGCGGGGGCGCAGTAACTGATTCGAGCTTCGGCGCTGGGGCCAGGACAGCCGCTGCCTTGGATGCCGTTCTCAGGGCAGACTCACTTTTGAAGCGCCAGCGGAGAACCAATGGTGGATCTAGGCAATCCGGACAGCCCGCTACGCGCCGCATGCGCCGAGGTGCAACGCGTTTGCGCTCTCCTTCGCGATCCATCTCCAGATAATCTGGAGCGCTGCGGCGAAGCCCTGCGGGACGCCGCGGATCGGGTTCTTTTATGGCGCGCCGGCGGGCGCGGGCCCTTGGCTTCGCCACCTGCCCTGGGCGAAGCTTTACAGCTCAGAGCCGCACTCCGGCGCGCCGCCATCCTCCTCCAAAAGGCCGGTGAGTTCCATTGCTGTTGGAACCGTCTATTCGCCTCCATGACCCGCGGCTATGGGCCTGAAGGCGTCCCCGCCGGAGCCTCCGGCGCCGGGCGCATGTGTCTGCGAGGGTAAATCGCCATGCTGAGCCTACTCGACGCGATGAGCACCTCGGCCAACGCTCTCGATGTATTCGGGCAGGCGCTGGACGTCGCCTCTAACAACGTCTCCAACTCCTCCACGCCTGGTTATGCCGCGCAGACGCAGGATATACAGGCGCTGTCGTTCGACCCGAATTCCGGCGTCCCGGGAGGCGTTTCGGCAGGAGAGGTGATCAGCGCGCGCGACCAGTACGCCGAACAGGCGGTCCGCCAGCAAACCACCTTGCTCGGCGCGGCCAATCAGCAAGTGGACACGCTCACATCTCTGCAATCCATCTTCACCATAGCCCAGGGGGCCGGACTGCCGGATGCGCTGACCAATCTGTACTCCGCGTTCTCGGCCTGGGGCCAAAGCCCGACCGATGGAAACGCCAGGCAAACCGTCATCGACGACGCCACGAATGTGGCGACCGAGTTCCAGCAAACGGCCTCTCAGTTGAACAGCACGGCCCAAAACGTAGAAAACCAGTTGAGCAGTACGGTTGCGGAAGTAAATTCGCTCACCGCCAAACTGGCGTCCGACAGCGCCCAGTCCGCCGACGGCCGCAAGAACGACGCCGGCCTGGACGCCCAGATCAACGCGACGCTGGAACAACTGTCTCAATACGTCGACGTTTCGTCCGTAAAGCAGGACGATGGCTCGCTCGCGGTCCTTATAAACGGTCAGACTCCGCTAGTGATCGGCTCCCAGCAGTACCAGCTCAGCTACGACCTGACGACCCCTACCGATCCCCCGCCAACGAACGCCAATGCTCCTCAAAACGCCCAGATTCTATGCAACGGGAGCGACGTCACGTCCCAGATCGACGGCGGACAATTAGGCGCCCTGCTGGATCTGCACAACACCGTGCTGGCGGGCATTCGCGGCGACGCCTATCAGGCCGGCTCTCTGAATACTCTCGCGCAACAGTTCGCGGACTGCGTCAACCAGATCCTCACCTCGGGCGATATCTCGAGTGGCCCGCCGGCAACGCCGGGCGTGCCCCTGTTCACCTACGACGCAAGCACTCCCACCGCGGCCGCCGCCACTCTCGCCGTCAATCCGGACATATCCGCAAGCCAGCTCGCAGCCATCGCCCCGGGCCCGCCCTCCGTCTCCAATGGAATTCCCCTCCAATTGGCGGCCCTGGAGGACCCGCAGTCGGCGGCGGACGAAATCGGCGGAGCCAGCTTTATCGAAGATTACGGGCAAATCGCGGCGGGCATCGGAACGGCTTTGAGCAATGCGACGGACCGGCAACAGGTTCAGCAATCGGCCGTCGCTCAGGCGCAAAATATCCGCCAGCAGATCTCAGGGGTCTCGCTCGATAACGAAGCCATGGTCGTGACCGAGTTCCAGCGGGCCTATGAAGCCACCGCCCGCATGATCACACAGCTCGACCAGATCACCCAGGACACCATCAATATGCTGCAAACGTAAGGAGGAACAGTGACTCCCAGCGTCGACGGAAACACCCAATTATTCCTCGCCAATCTCGACCGGATTCAGGCGCGCATCACGAACGCTACCGAGCAGCTCTCTTCCGGGCTCAAGGTGTCGGTCGCTTCGGACGCGCCGGACCAGATCGAACCCATCCTCCAGCTTCGGGCCGAGGAAGCGCAGAACCAGCAGATCCAAACCAATCTCGGCCTTGCTCAAACGCAGGCCAACAGCGCCGATTCCGCTCTGGCCGCCGCCATCAATCTTATGGATAGCGCCGTATCGATAGCCGCCCAAGGCGCCGACACGTCACTCGACGCATCCACACGCCAGACTCTCGCGGCCCAGGTGCAATCGCTACAAGCGGAGATGGTTTCCTTCAGTCAGACCCAGGTCCAGGGCGTGTACATTTTCAGCGGCGACCAGGGCGCCAGCCCCAGCTACCAGCTCGACTCATCCTCTCCCACCGGCGTGGACCAACTGACAGAGGCCACAGCAACCCAGCAAATCCAGAATTCGGCCGGCGGCGGGTTCGCCTCCTCGCTGACGGCGCAGTCGATCTTCGATACCCGCAATGCGGACGGGTCCGTCGCGTCCGACAATGTCTTTGCGGCACTGAACACGCTTCAGACAGCTCTGGCGAACAACGACGCAACCGGCGTCGCCAACTGCGTTTCGTCCCTCAAACAGGCGTCGGCGCGGCTGAATACGTCGGAATCGTTTTACGGGGTAGTCGAGCAGCGCGTCCAGCAGGCTCAAACCTACGCCTCGAATTACGACACGCAATTGCAGACGCAACTCGGCCAGAAGCAGGACGCGGACGTCGCCGCCGAAGCCACCGAGCTGACTCAGGCCAATACACAGCTTCAAGCCGCTTTCGAGACCGAAGCGCGCATGCCCACGAAAAGCCTGTTCGACTACCTGGCGTGATTCTCCGGGGCCGCGCACTGAAAAACGATCGGGCGGCGGGCGCCTCGGGCCTCATCCGGCCCCGCAACATTTCTTGAATTTCTTCCCGCTTCCGCAAGGGCAAGGGTCGTTCCTTCCCGCGGCCGCTTGAACGACTCGCGGCGCGGGCTGTTCCCGTCCCTTAGCCACAAGCCTGGCCAGCGGCTCCCGGCTGTGCAGAAAGAACTTCTTCAGGCCGGCGCACAGATAGCTCAATCCAGGCTCGCCATCGGGCGCATGGATGAACCGGTACTTCGGGCAATCGCCGTTGCACATGGGCCGCACTTCGCACTCGCGGCAATAGCGCGGCAGCGCGTCCCGTTTGGCCTCTCCGAAAGCCCGCTGTTCGGGGCTTTCGAGCAGTTCCCCGAGCGGCCTCTCGCCGATGTTCCCGAACCTGTGCGCGCGGTCGACGAAATGATCGCAGGCGAAGAAGTCCCCGTTATGTTCCACGGTCGGAATCTGTCCGCAGGTCTCGCGGAAGATACACAACGAGTGTTCCAGGCCGGCCGGTGGCCGTGCGGCTTCCTCGAAGATTTGCACCGCGATCCGGTCGGTATCGCGCGCGATCCATTCGTCGAAGATCCTGCACAGGAAGGTTCCGTAATCCTCCGCCGCCGGAGTGAATTCGCTCACGCCCCTTTCGGTTCCCGGAGCCTGCTGCACGACGGGGAGAAAGCCGATATAGCGCGCCCCGATCTCCCGGAAGAACCGGTACACCGTCAGCGGATGCTTCACGTTCAGAGCGTGAACCACGCACAGAATATCCGTGCTGACGGCGTGCTTTCGCAGAATCTCGTATCCGCGCATGGCCTGGCGATGGCTGGTCTGGCCGCCCTTGAAGACGCGATAACGATCGTGCAGCACCGCCGGACCATCCAGGCTCAGCCCGATCTGGAACCGCTCCGCGGATAGAAACTCGCCCCACTCCTCGTCCAGCAGCGCCCCGTTCGTCTGCATTCCGTTCCGTACGCGCCACCCACCCGGTTTGTGCTTGCGCTGGAGATCGACGGCTTTGCGGTAAAACTCCAGCCCCATCAGGGTCGGCTCACCGCCATGCCAGGAAAAACTGACTTCCGGCCCGCTCGAGGCCGCGATGTGCTGGACGATGTAATTCTCCAGCACGGCGTCCGTCATGCGCGTGACGCCCGAGCCCGGATAGAGGTCCCGCTTTTCCAGGTAGTAGCAGTACTTGCAGTCGAGATTGCAGACCGCCCCCACCGGCTTCACGAAGATTTGGAATTCCCCAGAGCCCTTAGCCACGCTTTCCCCCCGCGCCAGACAGCGGAATCGCCGGGACTCGCGATTCGAGCGCCCCGGCAGGAGCCAGTATACAACCGCCGCGTGGCCGGCCTTTTTGTTCCGCGGACCGCGGACTGCCATCGAACGCCCGACCGAGCGGCAGGAAACCGGCTTCCGAACCCGGTGCGCCGCCACTCGCAGTGGGTTCGTTCTTTGACGTATCTTTTCTTTTCAACGACTTGGTGGGTTCGTTTGGCGCCCCCAGGGGGTGCCGCGCGCCATCAGGCGACCACCCGTGCGACCGTTGCGGACCACGCGACGGAATAGCCGACGCCGATAGCGCAAGGGCCGTGCGGTGGAGATATGGGGATGTCATTGCCGGGCCTACCCTCCGGTTTCAGGGTACATCATGAACACCGAGGTTCCTCGGCTAAGCCCAATGCCATCAGCGCGAATAGGGCTGCGAACCGATGGCGGAGGCGGGCCCCCGCCTTTGTTGAAAACCGGCCCTGGTTGTTGGTTGTTCTGATTGTTCGGTTGTCCAACTTTCGGGGTGGATTCGGAATTCTGACCTACTCTTCCGGCCAGTGGCAACCGATATATAAATCGGTACGAAAAGCATAGGAGGCTAAAACTTCGTGGCTCTGAAAAACGAACCCAGCGCGCCAGTGGCTGATTTGGCCCAGTTTGAGAATGAATGGACCAAAACGTTGACATCGTCGGATGAGATGTACGGCGACATCCCTGATGGGACCTACGATGCCGTTATAGAGGACGCTCGGGTCTCTGAAACTACTTCAACGGGGCGCCCGGTAGTGCTTTGGAAACTAAGGATCAAGGGGCCGCAGGCGGTAGACCGGGTTGTGACGAAGAATCGGGTAATCACGGAGAACACGTTGGCATACCTCAAAGAGGACCTCGAAAAATGCGGGATTCGGGTCTCGCGATTGTCTGAGTTGCCCGCCCGTCTGGCGGGGCTGGCAGATCATCCAATCGGCGTTGACAAGCGTACCAAAGGCGGACGAGCTAACTTCTATTTCCGCTGGGAATCCAATCGAGCCGGCCAAATCGGCCTGGACGACATACCATTCTAGAGACCGGTTGAGGTTCCGGTTTCCACTCGCCAGCAGTGACTCGTCCTTCGCTGGGGAAACTGAAAGCCCGAATGGGCGGATGACCTTCATTGATACCGCACGCACGGCGCTCGGGGGCTGGGCGGAAGACTGACGCGGACACGCGAGCGATTTGAAAGAGCGGTTCGAAACGGAGGGCGAAGGTATTTCCTGTCGCCGCAGGGATACTGCGACACCCAAACCTTCTTGAAGCCACCGGAGGCGACCCATCGGCATCTCAAAGCCTCGCACGCGCGACAACTCCAGATCGTTTTCCAAACGGAAAGAAACGTCCCGTCGCTGATGCTGCAAAGCCGGCTGGCAAAGGACATCGGCTACTTGGATCTGGCTGAGAAGATAACCGAACAGGCCCTCTCGGCTGAGCCTCAATGTTGTCTTTCGGCTAGGCCCAATGCCATCAGCGAGAATTGGGCTGCGAACCAATGGCGGGGAGCGGGACCGCCCCCGTCACCACCGATATCCCCGCCGTTCTGCATCGCGCTTGTCCCCGCCGTTACACAGAGCCCGATCCTGGCGGCAGGACGGTATAGGAACCGATTACCGTCCCTGGTTGTTTGGTTGTTCTGGTTGTTTATGCCGGAAATGTCCCCGCTTGAGCCGACCGGCCTCTTCGTTCAGAATGAAGGTTCATGGCGACTCCCTTTTCCCCCACGCGTCAGGATGTGGAACGCTACCGAAGCTTGCGGGCCCTAAGCATGGCGCTGCATAACAGAATCGTCGAGACTATTCCGCGACAAGCGTTCGAGGAAATTGGAGAAGCGATCGGCATCCTCCAGAGCGGGATTCTGGTATTCGACAGCGAGGACATGAGCGCCGTGATGGCGGATTGCTGTCTCTACGCCTGGTTCGAAAACGGCAAGAACCTGGTCCGACGGTACGCGGAGGCGCACCCTGCGAAACCGGGAACGGACGAGAGCCTGCTATTGCAGGCATGTCTGCAGGCGAAATATCGGGTCCTCGGGGTGCAGTCGGCGGCGCCCGGCGCGGGCCTGTATTGCCACGACGCCCTGGATGGTGAGGAGTTGTTCCTGATGGATCTGGCTCTGAGCCAGAGCGTCCCGAGCGGCAACGTGGCGCTGGCCACCCGGACCCTGCCAATGGGTGAGTACTGGATGACGGCCGGCGCCGGCCTCCCGATCGATTCCGATACCGACGTCTTGGCCGCCGTACGCCAAATCCAAAGCGGGCGCCGGCCGCCGCTCGAAACTCCGGCGGTGCTCGAATTATCGATTATTCGCGCGTGTCTCGCCGCCGGAGCCGCCGATCACGTCGCCTACGCCGGCCCGCAAGCGGCACCGAAAAAACCTCGGCGCGAGCCCCGTTGGTCCGGCCCCAAACGGCGCCGCCGCTGACTGCGGAGGATCGAAGAAGTTCAAGACTCTAGGCGAGCAGTGGCGTTTCCTCTCGGGAAGACGCGTTCGCTTTCGTTATCGACGCGACTCGACGGCGTTTCGCCGAGGAAGTCGCGGCGCGCTCACAGGCGCACGATGCCCGGCCCCCGAGTGCGAAAGGTGATTGGTGACAATCGGAGGCTGAAGCGATCCTCGGCACTGCACAGGCACGCGAGACAGATGTGGGCGGGGCGGGCCGGCCAGAGGCGACGGAGATGCCGCGAGCCGGGAAAGGGGTAATTGGTTACTGTCCCTGGTTGTCTGGTTGTCGGTTGTCGAGGTTGTCGAAAAAGGTGTAATTGGTTGTCCCTGGTTGTTGTTGCGATTGCGGCCCCGGCGATCCGCTTTCCCGCCCGGCATGTCAAAGGAACTGAATCCCGTTTGAACAAAGCCGCTGGCGCGGCGGACGCTGCCGTGTGCTGCTCTCCGGGCCTGCGGCACGATAAAGTGCGGGTCACAAGGAGGTCTTGTGACCCGATTACGAAACATGGTGCTGGAGGAACTCCAGCGCCGCAATTACTCTCAGAAGACCACAAAGAATCTATATCCGCACAATCTGGGAGTTCGCCAAGTACTTCAACCGCTCGCCCGAGAAACTCGGCCCCGAGCATATCCGCCAGTTTCAAGCTCATCTGTTTAGCGTGAGGAAACTGGACGCCCGAACCGTCGCGCAGCGCACCGCCGCGCTCCGTTTCCTATTCATCAAGACGCTCAAGCGCCCCTACATGCTGGAGCACATTCCGTTCCCCAAAGTCCCGCTCCGCCTGCCCACCATCCTCAGCCCGGAGGAAGTCACACGGCTGATCGAGGCAGCCCCCAACCTGCTGTATCGCACCATCCTGATGACCCTGTACTCCACCGGCATGCGCTGCGCCGAACTGGTGCAACTGAAAGCCGCCGACATCGATAAAGAGCTCATGCTGGTCCATATCCACGAGGGCAAGGGCAAGCGCGACCGCAACGTGCCGCTCAGTCCCAAACTGCTGGAGGCGTTGCGCGAGTACTGGCGCTGGATGAAGCCGGTCACTTACGTGTTTCCCGGCGTGGTGGATGGCCACCGCGTGGATGCCCCCGCCTCCGCCAAGACCGTCTGGCACGCCTGCCGTGTGGCCGCCAAGCGAGCCGGCATCGCCAAGCGCGTTCATCCGCACACCTTGCGCCACTGCTTCGCCACACACCTGCTGGACGCCGGCGCCGATCTCCCCAGCATTCAGAAACTGCTCGGCCACTCCGACATCCGGGACACGACCATCTACCTGCACCTGTCCCGGAAGCATCTGACCTCCGTCGCCAACCCGCTCGATGAAATCCCGGTCTCGTCTTCCGCCACCGTGCGCGGAAAGGTGAAGCGAGCCAAAAGATGAACCGGCCACCCGTCGAGGTGGCCGACATTGTTCGCGCTTCGAGCGCCCGCTTCATCGAAAAGAGCGGGCGCTGGCTGCACTGGTCGCACGTCAAAGTGCTGCGCGCCATCGCGCGTTGCCGCACCGCCGCCTTGGGCGGCCATCGCGACCAGTGCCCCCAGTGCGGGCATCAGGCCATCTCCTATAACTCTTGCCGCAATCGCCACTGCCCCAAGTGCCAGACGGCGGCCCGCGACCGGTGGGTCGCCAAACGGCAAACCGAAGTGTTGCCGGTGGGCTACTTCCACGTCGTCTTCACTCTGCCGCACGAACTGTCCCCGCTCGCCCTGCAGAACAAGAAGGAGATCTACCGCCTGCTTCTCCAGGCCAGCGCGGATACCTTGCTGGAGGTCGCCGCCAATCCCGAGCATCTCGGGGCCGCGATCGGCTTTCTCAGCATTCTGCACACCTGGGGCCAGAACCTGTTGCATCACCCCCACGTGCATTGCGTCGTTCCGGCGGGAGGATTCTCGCCGGATCGGACGCGATGGATTCCCTCGCGGCCGAACTTTCTCGTGCCGGTTCCGGTGCTGAAGATTGTGTTCCGGGCGAAAGTTCGCGATGGGTTGAAGCGATTATTCCGCGCCGGGAAGCTCGTTTTCGCGGGCCAACTCGCGGATCTGTCCGACTGGAAGTTGTTTCTCGCCTTCCTGGAGCCGGTGTGCAAGAAAGAGTGGGTCGTCTACGCCAAAGCGCCGTTCCGCGGCCCCGATCACCTGTTGCACTACCTGGCCCGCTACACACACCGAGTGGCCATCTCCAATCACCGGCTCATCGCTTTCGACGGCGAGTCGGTCACCTTCCGCTGGAAGGACTATGCGCACGGCAATAAGAAGCGCAAGATGACCGTTTCCGCCGACGAGTTTCTGCGCCGGTTCCTGCTGCACACGCTGCCGCGCGGTTTTGTCCGCATCCGGTTCTTCGGGTTCCTGGCCGGACCGCGGCGCGCGAGGATGTTGCAACTCGCCCGGCAGTTGCTGCAAGCCGAGCCCGAACTCAGCGTCCCCGCCGCAGACCCGGCGCGGGCTTCCTTCCCGTGCCCGGTCTGCGCCACCCCGATGGTCTTCGGCGAACGGCTCTCGGCGGCGCAACTCCGCCGCGCCGGCGTCCACCGGGATGCGCTTAACGATTCTTCGTAGTAGCGCCTCCGCTGACCTGACGAGAGGCCAACGGGCTTCGGCCCGTGCAGGATACGTGTGTCCGCATCGAAGCCTTGGCGCTTTCCTGCTCGTCCACAGTTTTCACGCACCCTCGATACCGGCGCAGCGCGCGGCGGCAATGCCGCCCAACGCCCCGCTCCGCAGCACGATTCCCTCACCTTCTCAGCCAAACAGAAGGCGAAAACCGCGAGCTTTTCCCATAGCCTCCCGCGTCCGCCGCAAGCGCCAGCGGCTCCGTTCAAACGGGCTTATCGAAAGTGCCGCCTCAAGCCGTGGTTCTCACACGCGCATTCGCGTGGGCGGCACTTCCGATAAGTCCTAACGTTTGCCTCAACGCCCCGTTTTCACGGAAATCGCTCGGTTCAGCTCGACCCGTTTTGCGAACAAACGGCCTCGGTCCAGCCGCGAAGCGAAATCTGGCCCGCAAGTGTAACGGATGATCACCTTCGGTCGCCTAGGTTTCTCGGGTTCCCCGCGCCGAGGTTCCGGCGCAAAGGAGGTTTCCGATGAGGCACCGATTTTACGCCGCGGCCTGCATGGCGGCGTTTGTATCTCTCGCGGGCGCACAAGCTCCGCCGAGCGTGTCTCCCACGTTCAATTCCGAGAGCAACCTGGTCCTGGTTAACTTCAACGTCGAGCGTGATTCGAAATTCGTCACCGATCTGGCACAGGGCGACATCGAGTTGCTTCAGGATGGCAAACCCCGAGACTTTAGCGTCTTCGATAGCCCCAGGACGCGCGGCCGGACACCGGTGGAACTTATCATTCTGTTCGATACCACCACCTTTACCGAAGCCGAATCGAAGGCGCGCCACTACGCCAGCGGGTGGAACCGAGAAGCCACGTACCGCTGGGTTGATCGCTGGACCGACGCCGAGTCTCTTACCCTCCTCGAAAAGCAGGCCGCCGAGGTCCGCGTTGCGGTTTACCGCTTCGACCGCACCCAATTGCAGCGTCTCTGCCGCCCAACCTCGGACCCGCGGGCGCTCACGGCGGCTATCCATCGATTGCCCGAACAGATACCGCACGAAGAAGCGGTCCCGCTTTCGCTGCCGCCGGGCCGCGAGTCGCTCGAGGAAAAGCTAGCAGTGCACGGCTTCAAACCGGACCCCAAGCACCCCCTCGTCATTGGCACGCCCAGTTGGTCGTATGAGGCGGTGATCGGCGTCTTGAAGGACCTCGATGCCTCGCCCGGCAAGACGGTGCGCCTGCTGGCCGATTTTTCGCAAGGAAAGGGGCCAACTACCACGATCCCGGAAGACGTAGCTGCGCAGGACAGCGCCCTGGGAATACCGATTTATCCGATCGCACTAGTGGATATGGGCAACGGCCCCGCCGTGCAGGGAGAAGGCCCACCGGGCGGGGGCTTCCACGGGTGCGATGCAAAGACTCTCCCCATTGGGTACACATGCCAGGCCGTCGGCCCGCCGACCTTCGGAAACCTCGGCCCACTCACTGGCGGCCGCGCGTTCTACCCGGGCGGCATCGACGAACGCGTGGTGAGCAACATCCTGGAAGTGACCCGCAACGAAGGCCTCCTGCGCTACGTTGTAGGCTTCGTTCCGCCGTCGTCCGTCAAGCCGCGCAAACACGATCTCGAAATCAGGCTCAAGTCCAAATCCACCGGCAAGCTCATCGGTGGGCGCCGCGCCGCGGTGTACTGAAGAGGGCAGCGGCGGCAGGACGCCGGGCTCGCCGAATTAGTAGGGCCGCGTGGGGAAGGCAGCGCCATACTAGCAGCCCTCTTCTCGATGCGGTAAGGGCCCGGTTGACTCGAGTGGTCCGTCTGTGGGCTTGCTTTCAACTGACCCCGCGGTGGCAGACTCCGTTGGTGCGCTTTGCCGCCCGGAATGTCGAGGGAATTGAATCTCGTTTTCTGTCCTTTATCCTAATTCTGGCTGGGTCGTTCGATGTGATCAACTACAACCACGTCGAGTGGCTCTCTTGCGTTCCGTAGCTCAAGTCCGAGTTGCTCCCGCAGGGCTGTGGTCACATCAGTGCCCTCTCCGGGGTCGTCGTCCCTCCTGCGAAACCGCAAGTCAATCCTGTAGATTCCTTCGAGACCGGTCCGATCGAAGACTCTGCGGCCTAACCCCGTCATAGGGCTCAGCGCAAGTGCGAGCTGTTCCATGGTCCAGCCCTTAAGCTTTGGATCGAACATTTGAAAGGTTTCGCCTCCGACTGTGAAGCCGGGACCATTGACGGGGGCATTATCTGGATCGGTCACCCTCTTGATTTTCGGTCCACCCTGCGCAACAACCAGATCCAAGGCGTCGATCAAGCGCTTCTCTTCGTGTGCGCGGAGGTTGAATCGATCCGTGAGAAGCGCTCGGACCATACGCCGGCACTGTTCCTCGCTGACAGGCGCTGCCGCTTTCGCTTCGATCGCGTAAATGGCACCGGGATCTTTAGTCCAGTCCGGGTATCCAACAATGCGGTCATTATCCCCAACAATGTTCCACGCCCACTTGATTACATACCAAACGGAGGCGTTTCGTGATACGAAACGGCCATTGGAGCAGGTCACCTCCACATGCCGCCCCTGACCAGCGAAAACAAAATCGTCCGGTTTGACCGAAGCGACCTCAAATGACGGCAACGCCGGCGACTGATCCTGCGCCTCCAAGGCAGGCACGAAGACAAACTTCGCTACAAGACAGGCCAGTCCGGCCCAACTCACCGCGGCGGTTTGCGTTAGTTTCATGACTCCGAAGATATCACAGCAACTTTCGTTCGTGAAGCGGGATGGTCGCATGGAAATGCCGCTTGAGCCTCGCCCAGCCCCCGAAGCCTGGACAGGAACGATAAGAGGTTTTATGACATTGACCGCTGGAACTGGACTCGGACGGTCCCACCTTCCACAAATCCAGTTAGCGCCCGTGATGGCCGCTTATCCTCCAGTTGAACGAGCCAGCCTGCGACTTGGTCGGAGTGGACGACATTAGACAAGCAGCTTCATCCGGATGCCAGTCCTAATTATCGTGCGCTCCATTGAAGTGTGGCCCGCTTGGCCCAGGAAGTGATCCGAGATCGACCACGCTCGGAGTGCGTTCGAGCAGGCAGGTATTGATGATTTCGCTACTCTGAATTGAGCCCGCTCCCACTCACGGGATCTCCGCCACGGCATTTTGAGCGGCCAGCGTTTGGCCCGCCGCATCGCGCACTACAAACCGGACCAGGTAGGTTCCGGGCGTCACGTCGAATGTGTTCGTTACTGTGATTCCGGACTTAAGGAGGGCCTGAAGCGTCTCGTCCCGCAGGCGCATTTCGGCGACCTTTTGTGTGCCGGCGACGTAGTTGCCGTCGGCGTCGAAAACGCCCGTGACCGTCGTTAGGTCCTCTCGGTTCAGCCCGTCCGCCTTCTGGAACGGAATTTGTTTCAGGTCAACCCAGGCCGACACGGTCAGGGTGGCCTTGCCGGCGCTAGGCTTGACAAACTTGGTTTGAATAACAACCGGGATATCGCGCGTTTCGTCGCGTCCGAAGAACGCCTCTTGGATCTCCGCCTTTGAGCGCTCGGCCGGTCCGGCGGCTTGCCGCGGGGCGTAATATCCGCGGCGGGCTTCGACGGTGAAACCCTTCGGGTTCTTGAGCGTGATCTTGAGCGCGTGGAACTTGCCGTCGGGTTTGAGGTCCTGGGGATTGAAGCCAAGCACGTAAATGAACTCGGGCGCGGCGGCCAATCTGGCGAACCCTTCGTCCAGGTCGTTGCTGTTCTCATAGAAGCGGCCGCCTGTGTTGGCGGCTGTCTCCGCAAGAGTGGCCCGTGCGGTTAGCGCTTCTTCCCGCTTAAACTTACCCTTGGCCATGATCGAGCCGTTGACTCGCTCGCTCGCGTCGAGGATGTTTGTGTAAAGCCCGCGCGCGTCCAGCGCGTTGATCACAACGTCGGCCCTGATTGCGCGCTCGAAGAGGTTCGATTCCTCCCATCGGCGTTCGTCGAACACCTGAAATCCGGGGGACACCAGAACGATGCTTCGCTGTCCGGACATCGTCTCCATCTTGCGTATTAGGGCGTCCAGCGTGTTCAGGGCGCTGAGGAGATATCGATCGGCGAGGCCCAGGACCATGCGGGATGCACTCCTGACGCGGAATAAACCTTCGTCATAGCTAAAGTGCGAGTTAGTGCAAGCGCCCAATTCCGTGATGGCGGTGGTTATCGCCAACGAGTCATTCTTGTTGTAGATCAGGTCGGCTTGATACACCGAGATGGGCGGGCAGTCCATGCTCACGTTGACGATAGGGTTCTGAGGAAAGATCTTGTTCAGCGTCTCGTGCAGGCGGTCGCGGTCACTGGTGAAATCGAGCGTGACGAGGCCGGAGGTTGTGGCGATCGCCGCGCGCTCGGTGGGACGGAGGAAAGATTGGATGAACCGCCAAGCCGCCGCCCGCACTCGCACGAGGTCGGCGAAGGTCAAGTGCGTGTCGTCGAACATGAAGGCGACATAGCGCACGGGAGTGACGGACCCTGGAGGCGCGGGAACATCCTGCGCGAGCGCGGCGGGCGCGCCGGCATCCGCCCGGACCTCGACGGACTGGCCGAACTTCTCAGCCGAAAACTTGGAGATGGTTTGGGGTTTGCCGCCGTCGAAGAGATGAAAGTCCTCGCGTGCCAAGCCGCCCATGGCCTGACCATGCGCATCGCGGACCACGACGGGCACGGAGACCAGATCGACCCGGCTTCGGAATACTACTTCGGGGCGGGAGCCCTCGGCGGCGTGTGGACTGGCGGGCGGCTTCGGAGCCTGCGCGGGGGCACGAGGAAGCGCGATGAGAAGAAGCGCTACCAGGCCGGAGGGAATCGTCCACGGGCGGCAAGCCGGAATGCCAGCCTGGACGCGCCGCGAGAGTCCAATCTGTCTTCGTATCCCCATTGAAACTCGCTCAGCCTGATCTGAGCGATTAAATCGTTAGCAGAAACTCGCTCAGATCAGGCTGAGCGAGTTTCTCATCAATTCTCCAGGGGCTTTTCTTCGATGTGATCGATTACAAACACGGGCTCGGGGCGCTTTTCGGTTTTGAGCTTCAGGCCGAGTTGCTTTTCGATCGCATCGGCGAAGGTAAGGGAGCCCGACGGATCCGAGGCCTCCCCGGCGGCCGCGGAGGACGAGCCCCCGAATTGCGGATAGCGCGCGTAAAGGCGCGCCATGGCGTCGTAATTGATCGTGAAGTCCCACGCGCCCTCGATGCCGGTTCCGTCCACTACAGGGTAAAAGAAATCGGTATCGTACGCGGGAATCTGTTCCGCGAATTGCGCCATCGTCATATTCTTGCAGACCAGCTTGACCATGAGGGCCCGGCCCTGCTGTACCTGGCCCTGCCGCGAGCATCCGGTCCGGCCCGCGGGATCGGCTTTAGCGATCTTCGGCTTTACCGCGACCAGCGTCCCGGCATCCATGGGACGGTCCTCGTAATGGAACTTCATTTGGTAGCGCTCGATCAGGAGCGTGCGGAGCATCGTGTTGAGGAGGTCCCTGGCTTGCGAGTTATGTTGCGGGTCGATGGCGAAACCCGCCGGCGCCTTCGCAATGATGCTGATGTTGTGCACGGTCGAATTCTCGGTGAGCCACTTCGGCGCTCCGGGGGGGTCCCCCAATAGCGGGAATCCCCACGCGTCTTTAATGAGACTGAGCAAAGCCATGCAAGTGGCCGTCACTCGCCCGCCGGGCTCAAAGCGAGTATTGATCGACATGTTGCCGACGCAAGGCCACTGGATGGCGGCCACTTCGAACTCCGGCGGGGGAAGTGGAGGCAAAGCAGTCGCTATGTCAGGCGCGTTCGGCGAGGGCCGCTGATTCACGCTCTCCACGGCCAACCCCGGCTGCGGGACCTTTCCGAGTTCCAGTTTCAATCCGAGTTTGTCGATGCCGTCGAGTATGCCGGCGTCCGCAGGCCCATCCGGCGCCGGGCCATTCACCGACATCGGCCGCTGGGAGTAACTGAGATCGAGGTCCCATCCTCCTTCAAGGCCGGTGTTATCTACCACGGGGAGATTCCCCAGAGGCCCCGAAACCGTCCGGCGAAGCGATTGAGCGAACGCGTCCATGGTGACGTTGCGGCACTGGATCGTGTAATTGGCTACCCCGCCGTCGAACGCGGGACGCGACGACTGGCAGCCGGCCGGAGCGGCCGCGTCGGCTGCCGCTCTCAACTTCAATTCGCGCCTGCCCCGCGTCAGCAAGTACCCCGGCGATTGCTGCATGCCCGATTTGACTCGCAGGCTGAAGCGATCCGCCAGCAAGGACTGGAGCATCGTCCGCAGCGTGGACAGGGGCGTTCCAGGTTTGGTCTTGGCGGTGATATCGAACCGGTCGTAGTCCAGCCAACTCGGCCCGCCGGCTATTTTGTCGGCGTCAACGTTGTATGCGATCCGGATGAGGTCGAGCATCGTGGCCCGTCGCATCTCAAACCGGTCTGCCGTGAGGAATCCGCCCTGCATCGGGTGCGCGGAGTCTTTCACCCAGTCGCTGCGCGGACTCAAGTGGACGTCCGTGGCGTCAAAGGCGGGTATAGCAGCGCCCGCCTCACGGACCGCAAGGACTGGCAGAAGAACGATCATGCCTAAGCCCGCAAACGCTCGCGTCATGATTGGAGCCTTTCTTGGGCCGGCTGGCAGTGAGGCGCCGGGCGTCTTGACGCACAGCCGACACGCCAGCGATTATAGCTCGCAGCGCTTCAGCGCTCGCTTTTGCAAGGGCTCCTGAGTTGGTTCCCGCCGCGGCATAGCCAGGCGCTATGCCGCCGTCGAAACCTCGATCTCTCTAGCCAGGCTGGACGGCTCCGGTACTCGCTCGCCGAACTCCCTTAACGTGCGTACGTGACCGCGGATCGCCTCGCCGATGTTCCGTTCGGTCTCTTCGAGGCTCTCGCCTGTAGTGATACATCCCGGCAGGTCCGGAACGTAGGCGGCCCAGTTGTTCTCCGCGTGCTCGAAGATCACCGTGTATCGAATGCTCACCGCTTCTCCTCCAGTCCGGCGGCTCTTAAAACAGACTTCAACGTGCCTATGAAAATTGCTCAGCCTGATCTGAGCGATTAAACCGTTGGCGAGAAAATCGCTCAGATCAGGCTGAGCGGTTTTTGATTACGCCGCGTAATACCCGTCGCGCGTCTGCACGGACATGCCGCTTTCTACGGTGGCGAGGCGGATCTTGTGATAGATGTCCGGCGGGCTTTCCCGGTCGGGGGTGTATCCCAGGTTGTACAAGTTGCGCAATTCTTCCTCGATGATCTCGTACACCTGCGATATCGAGCGCTTCTTGCTCACCTCGAAGTACCGGCCGCCGGACTGGCGAGCCAGGCGGTCCAGGTTATCCGCGCCCTCGGCTGCCGTTATGGGTCCTCCGCCTCCGCCACCGCCGCGCCCGCCGAAGCCGCCGAACCCTCCTCCGTAGGCGTCGGGATCGGAGAACAGAATCGAGTAGATCAGCGTATCCACCCGCTGCGCGGCTTCCACGGCGCCTTGCAGGGTGACGCGGCTGGCATTATCGACTCCATCGGAGAGGATAATCAGCGCTTTCCGGCCGCTCGGCTTCTTCATCAACTCGTTGGAGGAAAGCCAAACGGCGTCGTAGAGCGAAGTCCCGCCGCCCGCACCGCCCCGCCCGCGCCCCGGATATCCCCCGCCCGGGTAGCCTTGCTGCTGGCGGCCGATCGGCTCGCCCAACAGCGAAAGGGCTTTCTCCAGTTGCTGACGCGACGACGTGAGGTTCTGAAGCAGTTCAACCTGTCCTTGGAAATGCAGGACGAACGCCATGTCCAGTTGCTCGCGCAGCACCTGATCGAAGAAGCGGTAGCTGGCCTTGCTTTCGTCGTCCAGTACGTTGCGCTGGCTGCCGCTCGAATCGACCAACACCCCGAGCGTGAGCGGCAAATCGCTCTCTCTCGCGAAATACTTGATAGTCTGCGGGCGCCCGTCCTCTTTCAGGATGAAATCTTCCTTGCTCAAATCGGCGACGATTTCTCCCTGCCGCGTTCTCACCGTGGCGAACAGGTTGACGACCTTGACATTGGTCGAGAAGGTGGGGATTTGTTGGCCCCGCAACAAACGCAACGCGGGCGCCGACGCCAGGGCGCCGATCGCCTCCCGCCTGGAAATCCGCCCCCGGTCCATATGCCTATTCATGATGCACACAGGCGCTCGGGAGTTACAAGCGGCGGTTCCCCAAACCGTTTATCGCGGGCGCCGCGCCGCGCCCTCCAGGTAGACCGCGAAATCCTTGCCGGCGTCCGCCACCTCGAAACGGATTTTCACCCGGTCGGCGCCATCGGCGGTATACGTCATCCGGTAGCGCGCCGCCTCGCGACCTCCATCGCTTGTAAATACGGCGCTCCCAGTTGACGTCTGCACGGAATACTGGATCACGTGGCCTTCGTTGTCCCAGTAGGTTGCGCGGATCGGCTTGGCGGCGCCGTCCCGGTAGATCACCGTCAAATCGGTGTGGTGGACGGCGGGTCTTCCACCCGATGCCGGATAATCAGCGAAGCTACGGCGAACCAGCACGGTCCCATCCAGATCCGGCGTCAGGGTGAATGCTCCGGCTGAGCTGTCGCCCGGCTGCCCGCTGCCTTCTCCCGTCCAACTGCCGGTCAGGAATTGCAGCGGTCCCCAGTCTTCCGCGCCCGCCGCGAGCGCGCAGGCAAAGAAAACGATGGCAATCCTTAAACGTCCCATACAGCGAGTGTATAACCGTCGCTCGTCGTCAGTCTTCCGGCTTCCGTCTTCAGTATTCCGCCTTTGGCCTTCCTCCTGCTTTCTCCTTTCTCCCCGCTTAGAATGAAATCAGTGCTGGTTTCCATCGCTCCCAAGACCAAACGGCCGGACTGGCTTCGCGCGCCCGCTCCCTCGGGCGAGGATTACCACGAACTGAAGAGGCTGATCGATGGCCTCCGCCTGCATACCGTTTGCGAAAGCGCGGCCTGCCCGAACGTGGGCGAATGCTGGAATCACCGGACGGCAACGTTCATGATTCTCGGAAACGTCTGCACGCGCCGGTGCGGATTCTGCGCGGTGGAAAAGGGCGCGCCTCTGCCGGTGGACTACGACGAGCCCCGCCGCGTCGCCGAAGCGGTGGCCGCTATGGGGCTGAAGTTCGCCGTAGTGACCAGCGTTAACCGTGACGACCGCCCCGACGGCGGCGCCGAACTGTTCGCCCTTGTCATTCGCGCCATCCGCGAGCGGGTTCCCGGATGCGGCGTCGAAGTTCTCACGCCGGATTTTCAGGGCAGTCTCGAAGCTGTCGAAACGGTTCTGGAAGCCGCGCCCGATGTTTTCAATCACAATATCGAAACCGTGCCGCGCCTGTATCACCAGGTCCGCCTTGGCGCTCGCTATCAGCGATCACTCGAGGTTCTCGCGCACGCCGCGCGCATCGCGCCCGCGGTTCCCACCAAGAGCGGGCTGATGCTCGGCCTAGGCGAATCGCCCGAGGAAGCGCTCGAAGTAATGCGGGATTTGCGCGCTCACGGAGTGAGCATCCTTACCGTAGGCCAGTATCTGCGGCCCTCGCCGCGCCATCTGCCCATTGTTCGTTACGTGCCTCCCGAGGAGTTCTCCGAAATTCGCCGCGCCGGTTATGAGATGGGCTTCCAGCACGTCGAATCCGGCCCTCTGGTCCGCAGCTCCTACCACGCCGAGCGCGCCGCCGGCGCGGATTGAGCATGGAAAGCTCCCCCCTACGCAACCGGCTTCTGCTGGTGGCCGCGGCCGTTTTGTTTTCGACGGGCGGCGCGGCTATCAAGGCCGCGCCCATCGCGGCGTGGCAGATTGCGTGTTTCCGCTCGGCCATCGCCGCGGCGTTCCTCATGCTTGCGCTTCCCGAATCGCGCCGGGGATGGAACTGGCGGCTCGCTCCCGTAGCCGCGGCCTACGCCAGCACGCTCATCTTTTTTGTGCTTGCCACGCGTATGACTACGGCCGCCAACGCCATCTATCTGCAAGCCACCGCGCCGTTGTACCTGCTGTTGCTCGGGCCGGTCGTGCTTCGGGAGCCGCTTCGCAGGTCGGATATTCTGTACATTCTGGCGGTCGCCTCTGGAATGGCGTTGTTCGCCTTGGGCACGGACCGCGCGCAGCCCACCGCGCCATCTCCGCACACTGGGAATCTGTTCGGCGCGGCCAGCGGCCTCACCTGGGCTTTGACGCTGACCGGCCTGCGCTGGCTTTCGCGCCGCCAGAAAGGGGACGCTGGCATTGCGGCCGTAGCGGCCGGGAACCTGGTTGCATTCGCGGTGGCATTGCCCATGGCTTTTCCCTTGAGCGGCGCGCTTTGGAGAGCGGCTCCGGTCCTCGCGTATTTGGGCATTTTTCAGATCGGGGTCGCCTATGTCTGTCTCACTCGCGCCGTCCGCCACGTGCCGGCGTTCGAAGCCACCACGGTGCTTCTCCTGGAACCGGCTCTGAATCCCGTCTGGGTCTGGCTGGCTCACGGCGAGCGCCCCGGCGCATGGTCCCTAGCCGGCGGAATCACGATCCTCTCGGCCACGCTGGTCAACGCGTGGTTCCAACAAACGAGGCAATCCGCGGGCAGGGCGTAGCGTACGGGGCCTCGCCGGAGCTATCCTGTTACGGACATGGGCGCCGTAATGACCGACCTCTTCAAGCTGTTGCCGCCCGAGGGCGGAAAGATCCTGCTCGTGCTGTTTCTGTCTTTTCTCACCGGCGTGGAACGCGAGGAGCGCGGGACATCCACCGAGCATTACTCTTTCGGTGGCGTCCGCACCTACCCGCTGATCGGACTGATCGGATTTTCGGTATCGCTGGTCTGCGGGAACCAGGTTTTCCCCGTGATGCTTGGCCTACTGGCTGTGGCCGCATTTCTTGTGGTGGCCTACTGGCATAAGATCCAGGTTTCGCCCAGGTCGGGACTGACCACGGAAATGTCCGCGCTCACTACTTATCTGGCCGGAGCGCTGGTCGAGCGAGATCAAATCTGGATCGCCACTACGCTCAGCGTGGCCAGCGTGCTGCTGCTGGAACTGAAATCCGGGCTGGAGGGCTTGACCAAACGGATCGAGCCGGACGAGGTTCTCACCTTTACCAAGTTCCTTCTGCTCACGGCCGTCATTCTGCCGGTTTTGCCGAATGAGCAGTTTGGGCCGTTCCACATCAACCCGTTCAAGGCGTGGCTGGTGGTGGTCGCGGTTTGCGGCGTCTCCTACGGCAGCTATGTGATCCAGAAACTGACCAAGGGGCAAGGCGGCGTGATCCTGGCTGCGCTTTTGGGCGGTGCGTATTCATCCACCGTAACGACGGTGGTCATGGCGAAGCGCGCCGCTCGAGAGTCGCGGCCGAACCTGTTCGCCGGCGGAATCCTGATGGCTTCCAGCGTCATGTACCTTCGGCTGGCGGGCCTGGTGGCTATTTTTGATCGCGACCTGGCGAAGCTTCTTGGCCCGCCTTTCCTGGTCTTGGCTGCCGGCGGGCTGGCTGCGGGCTGGGCCTGGACGCGCATTCCGGACGCGAGCTCAAAGGAAATCGCGCGCGAACACGAATCCAAGAACCCGCTCGAATTGCGCGCGGCTTTTGGATTCGGCGCGTTGTTCATGGTAATGCTCATCGGCACGCAGTTGGTTTCGACTTACGCCGGCAAGGCGGGCGTGTTCACTCTGGCCGGCGTCATGGGCCTGGCCGACGTGGACCCGTTCATCATGGGCATGACGCAATCGGCCGGAAAGTCCGCGACGCTATCGGTGGCTGCGGTGGCGATTCTGATCGCCGCGGCGAGCAACAACATCGCTAAGGGTTTCTACGCATTCTCTTTGGGCGGAAAGAAAACCGGCATCCGCGCCGCGGGCCTTCTGATCGGTCTGGCCCTGTGCGGGTTGATTCCGGCGCTCTGGCTGGCGAGATAACAAACTCCGAAACCAGCCTGGCTGGGATGAGGGCGCAGCCATGGGCCGATCCGCGGTCCTTTTGAATACATCCATTAACACAACTTATAGATTTATCGACTTGCATTTAAGAAACTGGTAGGGTAGACTGACTCTTTACCATCTGCATGACGCGCTCGGCTCCATCCCGGTTGTCCGGTTCGATCTCCCCCATCGTAAGCGTCATTATTATTGCGGTCATCGTAGCCGGCCCCGCCTGAAGGCCAGCCGGAACCCAGGTTCCAAAAGGCCATCGGCGGGGCGAAACCGGCCGATGGCCTTTTTTGTTATAGGAGAGCAATCGAGAGTAGTCAGGGAAGAAGCGAGGGGCAACGCATTATGTCGAACTTGATGAGCGGCGCGAAAATGCTGCTGGAATGTCTGAGCCGCGAGGGCGTGGATTGCATTTTTGGCTACCCCGGAGGCGTCACCCTGCCGTTCTATGACGCCCTTTACGACGGCCAGATCCGGCACATCCTGGTGCGGCACGAAGAGAACGCGGCGTTCGCGGCGGAGGGCTACGCTAGGGCCACCGGGAAAGTCGGCGTGTGCTGCGCCACGTCGGGACCGGGCGCGACCAATCTGACCACCGGCCTGGTGGACGCGCTGATGGACTCGATACCGATCGTCGCGCTCACCGGCCAGGTGGCCACCAAGCTGATCGGCAGCGACGCGTTCCAGGAAGCCGACACCTTCGGGATCACGCGCTCGGCGACGAAGCACAATTACCTGGTAAAGAGACTGGAAGACTTGCCCGGCATCGTGCACGAGGCGTTCTATGTGGCGGCGAGCGGCCGGCCGGGTCCCGTGCTGGTGGATATCGCCAAGGATGTGTTCCAGGGACAGGGTCACTATCAGCCGGTCAGCTCGATTCACTTGCCCGGATACAAGGTATTCACGGATGGCCACGCAGGGCAGATCCGGCGCGCCGCGCAGTTGGTGAACGAAGCCGGCCGGCCGCTCGTGTACGCGGGCGGCGGCGTGGTGGCGTCCGGCGCGGCGGAGGAGTTGCGCGAGTTCGCCGAATTGGTGGACGCGCCCGTGGTGCTCACGCTGATGGGGCTCGGAGGCCTCTCCTCCGATCACCCGAACTTCATTTCCATGCCGGGCATGCATGGCAGTTACGCATCCAACATGGCGATGACCGGCTGCGATCTGCTGATCGCGTTGGGCGTGCGCTTCGACGACCGCGTTACGGGAAGGCTCGCCGCGTTCGCGCCCCACGCCAAGGTGATTCACGTCGATATCGACCCCGCCGAAATTGGAAAGAACCGCGCGCCGGACGTGCCCATCGTAGGCGACGTGAAGCGCGTGCTGGCGCGATTGAACAAACAGGCGGCGGAAAGCCGTCCCGAGGATTCGGTTCTCAATTCGCGCCGGGACTGGTGGCGGCAGGTGCGGCGCTGGAAGGAAGAGCATCCCTTCGACACGGATCGTGACGATACCGAAATCCGCCCACAGCATCTCATGACCGAAATCGACCGCCTTTCGGGCGGCCAGGCCATCGTCACAACCGATGTCGGCCAGCACCAGATGTGGGCGGCGCAGCTAATCCGTTTCCACGAGCCGCGTCTCTGGATCACGTCCGGAGGCCTCGGCTCGATGGGCTTCGGGCTTCCGTCCGCCATCGGAGCGCAGTTTGCGCGCCCCGATAAGCTGGTGTTCGCCATCGCGGGCGACGGCGGCTTTCAGATGTCGCTGCCGGAACTGGCGACCATCGTCGGCAACGGCCTGCCCATCAAGATCATCGTCATGAACAATGGCTATCTGGGCATGGTGCGGCAGTGGCAAACGCTGTTCTTCAATAATCGCCTGAGCGCCGTGGAACTCGATGCCTTTCCGGACGCGGAAAAACTGGCGGCTGCGTACGGTTTCAAAGGCGAGACCATCTCGAAGGCGTGGGAGCTCGCACCCGCGCTGGCGAGGGCCGTGGCCGAGCCGGGCCCGTACCTGCTCAACGTGATGGTGCCGCCGATGGAATCCGTTTATCCCATGGTGCCGGCCGGAGCGGCGATCAACGAAATGGTTCTGGGCCCGCCCGAGCCCGTCGCCGTGCCCGCCAAGTGAGAAGAGGTCCTATATGCTGCAAGTGATTTCGCTATTGCTCGAAAACAAGCCCGGAGCGCTGATGCGCGTCACGGGTCTTCTCAGCCAGCGCGGGTACAACATCGAGAGCCTGACGGTGGCGCGCACGCTCGATCCGGCGCTTTCGCACATGACGATCGTCGTCGATGTGGATTCCGCGCAGCGCCAGCAGGTGGTCAAGCAGATGAGCAAATTGATCAATGTTCTTCAGGCCACCGATCTGACCGAATCGCCGGCCGTGGTGCGGGAGTTGGTGTTGGTTCGCATCCGCACGTCCCAGGAGTCCCGCCCGGCGGTTCTGAAGGAAGCGGAGATCTTCGGCGGCCGCGTGGTGGACTCGTCGACCGAGGGATTCGCGATCGAACTGACGGGCGCGCAGGAAAAGCTGAACGAGTTTGTGGATGTCATGGGAAGTTATGGCCAGATCGATGTGACGCGCTCCGGCGCTCTGGCGCTGGCGCTCGAAAGCAAGAAGTTGAAGTTGCAGCCGCCCGTCCCCGCGGGCGTGGCCGGTAAGTAAGAAGGCAAACTGCGAAAGCTACGGAGAATACAGGTTTTGTGAAGAGATAATTCGAGTCGGCGGCAAGTGGGGCCGGCCCTTCGGGGCTGCCGCCGGGCTTCGGCCCGGCGCGTCTTCGGTAATCGGCCGCACTCGCCGCGCAAAAGCGCGGCGGCAGGCTAGAAGGCCTGACCCCACGGCCTCCGGCGCGATTGGGAGCGAAAATGTCAAGACGATTCTACGAAAAAGACGGAAGTCTCGAGAACTTGAAAGGCCGTACGGTGGCCATCATCGGCTACGGCAGCCAGGGGCACGCGCACGCCTTGAACCTGCGCGATTCCGGCGTCAATGTGGTGGTGAGCGAAGCGCCAGGCAGCCCGTCCTGGAAGAAAGCGGAAGCCGCCGGCCTGAAGGTCCTGACCACGCCCGAAGCCGCCGCGCAGGGCGACGTCGATCATGATCCTGGTTCCGGATCACGTGCAGGCGGAAATCTACCATCGCGACATCGCGCCGCAAATGAAAAAGGGCAAGACGCTGATGTTCGCGCACGGATTCAACATTCACTTCAAGCAGATCGATCCGCCCGACGATGTGGATGTTTCCATGATCGCGCCCAAGGCTCCGGGGCACCGCGTCCGCGAACTGTTCACCGAAGGCGTGGGCGTGCCGGCGCTGGTGGCCGTCGAGCGGGACGCCTCGGGCAAAGCCCTCGAGAATGCGCTCGCCTATGCGATGGCGTTGGGCTGCCTGAAGGCCGGCGTCATCGAAACCACATTTAAGGAAGAGACGGAAAGCGATTTGTTCGGCGAGCAGGCCGTGCTGTGCGGCGGCGCGAGCGAGCTGATTCGCGCGGGCTTCGAAACGCTCGTGGAAGCCGGCTACGCGCCGGAGATCGCTTACTTCGAATGTCTGCATGAGTTGAAGCTGATCGTCGATCTGATTCAGGAAGGCGGTCTGGCCTACATGCGCTTCTCGGTTTCGGATACGGCCGAGTACGGCGACTACACGCGCGGCCCGCGGATCGTCAATGCGCAAACCCGCGCCGAAATGAAGAAGATTCTTTCCGAGATTCAATCCGGCCAATTCGCCAAGGAGTGGATCGACGAAAACAAGACCGGCCGGAAGAACTTCCTCGCCATGCGCGAAGCCGCGCGTCATCAGCCCGTCGAGGAAGTGGGCCGCGAGCTCCGCGAAATGATGCCCTTCCTGAAGAAGAAGAAGGAAGTGGGAGTGCCGCAAGAGTAGGGATTGGGGGATGGCCTTAGTGGGGCAGGATGGCATCCTGCGCGCGGTTGATAACCGCGCTCGCGAGGCCGATTACCAATCGGCCGCAGGTTGCCAACCTGCCCCACAAGAGCCCGTTGGGAGTCGCATGAGAATCCACACCTTCGACACCACGCTGCGCGATGGAACGCAGGGCGAGTTCGTGTCCTTTTCCGTCGAGGACAAGCTGCTCATTGCGCAGAAGCTCGACGAGCTGGGCATCGATTACATCGAAGGCGGCTGGCCGGGCTCCAATCCCAAAGACAAGGATTTCTTCGCGCGCGCCGCGGAGGTGAAGTTCCGTCATGCCAAACTCACCGCGTTCGGGGCCACGCGGCTGGCGAAGAATCCCGTGGAACAGGACAAGAGCGTGCGCGCTTTGGCGGAAGCGGGCACGCCGGCGGTTGCGGTCTTCGGCAAGACGTGGGATCTGCACGTGAAGCGCGCGCTGGGAATTTCGCTCGACGAAAACCTGGCGCTCATCTCCGAAACCGTGCGTTTTCTCAAGCGCCACGGCAAGGAAGTCATCTACGACGCCGAGCATTTCTTCGATGGCTACCGCGGCGATCCGGATTACGCCCTGCGGACGCTCGAAGCGGCGCTCGCGGCCGGAGCCGACGTTCTGTGCCTGTGCGACACCAACGGCGGCACGCTGACTGGCCGCATCGCCGAAGTGGTGGGAGTGGTCCACAGGCGTTTCGGCGGAGTGATCGGCATTCACGCGCATAACGATTCGGATATGGCCGTGGCCAACTCGCGTGGCCGCGGTGGAAGCGGGCGCCGCGCATGTGCAAGGTTGTCTGAACGGCTATGGCGAGCGCTGCGGCAACGCGAACCTGGCGTCCGTCATCGCCAATCTCGAATTGAAGGCGGGCTACGAAACTATCGGTTCCGAGAAGCTCGCCGGGCTTGCGGCCGCATGCCGGTACGTCGCCGAGCTGGCTAATCTTCCGTTGCGCAACGATCAGCCGTTCGTCGGCAAAAGCGCGTTCGCCCACAAGGGCGGAGTGCATGTGAGCGCGGTGCTGAAGGATTCGACCACTTACGAACATGTCCATCCCGAGACGGTGGGAAACATCCAGCGCGTGCTGGTGAGCGATCTCTCCGGGCGCGGAAACATCTTCTACAAGCTGAAACAGCAGGGGCTCGGCGAGAAGCTGGATGAAGCCGCCCGGCAGCAACTGCTCGATCGCATCAAGCAGATGGAGTTCGAAGGCTACGAGCTGGAAAGCGCGGATGGCACCTTCGAATTGCTCGTGCGCGAGGCGCTTCGTCCGGACGTTCGGTTCTTCGACGTGGAGAGCTACGACGTTTCCACGCGCATGTTGAACGGCAGCCCGGGCGGAACGCGCAGCGTCGCGGCGGTCACCCTGCGCGTGAAAGGCGCGGAGCATTCGGCGGCGGAAATCGGACACGGGCCTTTTCACGCGCTGCATCAGTGCCTGAGGAAGTGCCTGTCGAAACTCTACCCGAAAATCGCGGATGTGCGGCTCACGGACTACAAAGTCCGCGTGCTCGATTCCCAAAAAGGCACCGCTGCCAACGTGCGCGTGCGCATCGAATGGAGCGACCATAGAAGAAGCTGGGCCACGGTCGGCGTTTCGGATAACGTGATCGAAGCGAGCTGGATCGCTCTGGTGGACGCCATCCGCCTGGAGTTGATGCGGCTCACCGAAGCGGATGCCTCCGTGGAACAGGCAGTCGAAGACTACTTCTCGGGAGCTTCGCGAACGAATGAATCAACGCCATCCTCTTCTAGCTGAATACCCGGTCATTACCGTGCTTCCCACGATGTGGGGAGATCTGGACGCCTTCGGGCACGTCAACAACCTGACCTATCTGCGCTGGGCGGAAACGGCGCGCGTGGACTACTTGCTCCGGATCGCGCAATTTCCGGGTTTGCCGCCGTCCGGCGTCGCGCCGATTCTGGCGAGCATGAAATGCGACTACCGCCGCATCGTGAATCACCCCGATACGCTGATCGTGGGCACTCGCATCCCCCGCATCGGCAACGCGAGCTTTCAAATGCTGCATTGCATTGTCAGCCAGAGCCTCAACGAGATCGCCGCCGAGGTGGATTCAACGCTGGTGCTTCTCGATTACAGCGTGAACAAACCCGTGCGCGTGCCGGACGAGACGCGCAAGCTGATCGCCGAACTGGAAGGAGCGCCCATCGAAGCCCTCACCGGCGCGTAAGCGCGGTACTCCGCGGGAAACGCGGCGGCAACCTACTTTTCAATCACACCCGCCGGCACGAGCACCGGAGGCCGAGTCGAGCGACACGGTTCGGCGCCGCCGGCGAGCCGGAAATCGAGCGTTGCTACCGCAGCCTCTCTTTGGCCGGTGCGACGCACGGTCTGTATGGGCCTCCACCGGGGTCCGGCCGAGCCGTAGACGTGAACTTGGCCGGCAACGTAGGCTCCAGCCGCGGCGTCCGAACGGAATTGCGTCACGAGCGGCGCTGGCTGAGCGGCTGCCTCGGGCTCCGCAGCGTCGCTTTCGGACTCGGGCTTGTTATACGCCGAGCGGAAGAAGTACACACGCGTATTGGGCAACAGGTGAACTTGCGTTTGGCCTCCCGCCGCGTGAGTGATCTTGACGAGGCGGAGCTTTCCGCCCTGGGCCACCATCAGGTAGAAAGGGCGGGCGGCGCCGCTCTGCGCTTGCCCCGCGTTCGCTACGGCGTGAGACCCGCAGGGGTTTGACCAATTGAGAATAGAGGGCCTGGCGGCGCGGAATTCCTGCGCCCGAATGACCAGCGCCCCGAGAACCAACAACAGAGCGATCCGGTTCATGGCTACAGTCTACCGCCGCGCGGCGGGAATGGTGGGGCAGGCGCTTCCGCCTGTCAAGCCTCGTTTAAAATGTCCCCTGTCTTAACTCATTAGAAGTGTCCCTTTTGTTGGTTCTGTTCCGATTGTTCGGGCGGCTCCCGAAGCGAAGCCCTGCGAGGCCGTAGGCCGAGCGTTTAGGGCGTAGCGCAGGGGGCCGCCCGAACAATTTCCGAGCCCTGGATCTGGTGCTTCGCCAGACTCTGTTCTGGCATCCCGTCGTAACGCTGTCTCCACGGATGGCTTGCCTTGGGTGGAGTGCCGCCGTAAGGTATGGCCGCCTTGCGGGCTCGGGCGTGAACTTGATGGCGTTGGAAAGCAGGTTGTTGAGGATCTGCTGCACGCGGGCCTGGTCCTGGCACATGGGCGGCAGGTCGGGTTCGATACTGATTTCCAGGTCGATGTTTTTTTTCTCGGCCAGCGGCCGGGCCATGTCGGCCTGGGCGGCGATAATCTGCTGCACGCGGAAATCGGTCAGGCGGATCTCCATCTTGCCGCTTTCCATCTTTGCCAGGTCGAGGATGTCGTTGATCATTTCCAGCAAGGTCTTACCCGACTTCTGGATGTTCAACACGTAGTTTCTGCTTGTCGTCCAGCGAGTGGATGCCGTCAGGACTTCGCTGAACCCCAGGATGCTGTTCAGCGGCGTGCGGAGCTCGTGGCTCATGGTGGCCAGGAAGTCGCTCTTGAGCATGTTCATCTCGTACAGCCGCATGTTCACTTGCGAAGTTCGTCGACCTTGCCGTCGAGATTCACGTTGGCCTGCCGCAGTTCGTCCTGAATGGTGATGAGCGTCCGCAACATGCGGTTGAAGGCCATGGAGAGTTCCTCGAACTCGTCGCCGGTGTGGATCTCGGCCCGCAAGGCGATATTGCCGCGGGTCACGGCATCGCTCACGTTGCGCAAGTGCCGCAAAGGATGGACTCACATACGGACGATGGAATACGAGGTGAGCATGGCGAGAAAAACCGTGAAATGGCATAGGTCCAGAGAATGGCCGAGTTCTTGTTGAGCTTCTCCTGCGTCTCGCCCACCGAAATGGTGACCCGGGCGATCGCCATCACGTCGTCCGGCTGAAGTGGCGTGGCCGGCGAGGAGACGCCGCCGGCCGGCGAAACGCCGACCGAACCCATGGCGTCGATGCCCGATCCGCCCACGGCGGGATATGGCAACATTCGTCAGACAGGTGCCCTGCGCACGGATCGGCTCGAAGTAGCGGTATTCGTGATCGTCGATCAACTCTCTGTATTCGGTCGTCTTGGGCTCGTCCGGCTTGGAAGGCTGGCCGGGTCGCTAAGAAACTCCTCGCAGATGTCGTCTTCATCCGGGTCGCGCGGCGCGACCGCTTCGGGATGTTCGTGCGACCAGATCCAATCGACCTTTCCCCCGTGCTTGTTGAACTGCTTTTCCTGAAATTCGTTCCATTGCCGTTCATCGTTGACCTGTTCCGGGGAGGGGGCAATGGAACCGGGGCGAATCAAATTGATTTTGAAAGCCCCGATAT
>CAWAOP010000039.1:0-166494 GCA_963783505.1 Terriglobia bacterium
TAATCCACCGGAGCTAGCGGAACGGCCACCGGATTGACCTCCGTTCCGAGACCGCTATCCTCGCCGGCCACCGGCCGACAGTTCCAGTCCACATCGAGAACACCGGGAAGCAGGCGAGCATCAATCCATGACTCCGAGCGGCCGAGGTAGTTGAGCAACGAAAGCAACTCCTGGAGATCGGCCGCAGCGGAGGAGTTCAGTTCGGCTCCGGGCCAACCCATTAGCGCGGATGAGCGCGGTGAAAGGGCCACGAAGCCATCGAAGATGGCTGTCTTTTCGGCGGGATTCCTGGTGTTCTGACTGAGGTAAGACTTGGTGTGCGAAACGGCCGCTGGCGGGATGTAGTATGACGGCGGGGATCAGGCGAGGGCCTCCAGGATGCCAGCCACGCGTTCTTCGGGCCAGTCAGGGCGCTTGCGTTTCCAGGCGTCGTACAACGCACGGACGAGGCGGTATGGAGAGGGCGGCCATTCGCAGACGCCCTCGTTAACGTGGCGCCCCCACGGCGTCGCGTGGTAGCGGCCCGCCGGGAAAGCGATTTCGATTAGAACCATGCGTGGCCCCCTTTAGCCCTTGGTTGGCTTGGGCTTCTCGTCGGCTTTCAGAACCACCGGACAATCGATGATCGTGACCGGGGGGACCGCAAACAGGCCGACATCCGTACAGCCTCGAATGCCACCCTGGACCGCAGCCAGAAGGGCGGCTTCGGCGGGGACGGCGAACCCGGCTGGGGCGATGACGTCGATCAGGCCCTTCGGGGTGAGGTCACAGGCCGTGCGCAGGCGGAGGCCGCTCGCCAGGAACCGCTGAATCTTCAGGAGAGCCAGCGAAATGAGCAGTTCACCGGCTGGTTCCGGCAAGCCGTACCCTGCGATCAGCGCCAGGTCGAGATTGAAGTAGGCCTTAATCGACGCAGCGGTGTATTCGATTCGGGGATAGGGGACGTTGCTATAAACGTCCTTGTCATAGCCCTTTGCCCGAATCTTACCGGTGGGATCGAGCGGGTTATTCTTCACGCCTCCCGAGACAGCTTCCATGGCGTCGGCGGCTTCAACGAAGCCGCTGACCGCCCGAGGGAACCGCATCGTCCGTCAAGGAGATTCGCCATGAAGACGCCGTGAATCAGGGCGTTCGGATCAAAATGGAACAGCGCTGCCGCCGCCTTCCCCCAGTCGATGGGCTTGCCCTTCTCGTAAGAGGAAAGCGCAAGAAACTCCGCTTGGAAGGTTGCGTCCGAGATAATGAACGGTGAGTTGATGCGGTGCGCTTCGATGAGCGAGCTAGTTTCGGCATCGGACGCGCCCTGGAGTTTGGCCTTGACATACGGCAGGCCGTCCAGTTCAGGAGCGATATCAGGCCCTGAACCGTCAAGGCAGGTCTGTTCGAGGCGATTGGCAACGGACTGGGCGCTTTCGACGAGCAACATGCGGCGACCGTCGTGAAGCCGGTAATCCGCGGCTCCGAGGTCCGCAAATCCGGTGGGCTGAAAGCGGTCCCCTTGAATGGGCTTGAGTTGCTGCTCAAGTAGCAAGCGGGGGACATTTCTTAGCGATTCAAACATGATTACCTTTCTTTTGTTTACGTAGCGGCTTCCTGGGCTGCTCGAAGAACCAGCCGCGACAGGTCTTCGATGGGGTGAATAGGAATCAGCAGGCTCGCCGCAAGGCGCATGGAGTCCGGTTCGTCGGGAAAGGCGGCATCTCGCGGCGATAGCCCGGCAATCCTTAGGCGGCGGTGGGCCACATCACATGCGGCGTTCGTACGTCCGGCCAAGAGCAGCGACAGAATTGATGGTTCCGCCCGGGTTTCGATTTGAGGGTGAAACAAATGCTTCAGCAGGGCGTAATTGCGGGGGATAATCGTCTCCGCTGGCCGCCACGAGCGGTAGAGATCCGCCCGCACCGATTCGAGGACTGGATCGTCCCACTGGACGAGGCAGAGACCCGAAAAGCAACTGTTCGACAAGGGACTCGTCAACGTTGTTCCCGGCCAGAAAAGCCGCAGCATCCTGCGGTGTAACCGCGACGGCGGACCACAGGGGGAGCGACCCGCAGTTCAATCGTTCCGCATCCATGAGGCGTCGTCGTAAAACACTGACGAGTCGCTCGGAAAAGCTGCTGCCTTCGAACGCCGTTTGGCCTCTGCCGCTGGCCCAAGTTCCTTGGCTTGCACGGTTCGACCGGCGCGAGGTTCGCGCGAATGCCGCCGACGTCTCCGGTTGGCCGGATCGACGCGAGCGCCACCGCGATGCGGTAGTTCAGGGATCCGTCGTTGGCCGCGAGCAACCATCTTGGGCTGAGCCCAGTGAGCGGAGCTCGAATTTTCGGATCGAGGTTGAGGCTCCGTTGGGCGAAGAACTGCTCCAAACGCCCCGTGGCTGCGAGGATTTGCTGAAACCGATCCGCCCCGCCGTGGAGCGCGAAGTCGTAGATCGCGGAGTCAACCTGTCGCCGGCGAGAGACGAATTGGGCAGGAGGAGCGTTGGCCTGAAATTCACGCGCGAACTGATCGGCCGCAAAAAGGACGTGGTCCAGTTCCCCGAGAAGATCCGAGTCCTTTCGATCAGAGACGGGGACGCGGCCGACGGGCACAGCAACGTAGCTATCGCCCCCGCCTCTTAAGCAGGCTGTAGCGGACGAATGCGGATATTCCACGGTCCGTGCCCAGCGATGCGGCCGCTTCGGCGAACTCCAGCCCGTTGTTCACAGGCCTTCCGCACCATTCGGCCCGCCCTTCGCGCAGCAGCGTCCGAAACTCCCCGTAGCGGGTCGGCCGCTCCAGGTGGGCAGCCAGACTTCCGCACGGGCCGCGCTTTCGTCGGTTGGCTCCGCGGACCCGTAACCGATTGCGCGCGCCCGCACCGTGAATGGACTGCACGCGACGCCGGAGGACGTTGTACCTTGCCGCCGCGCCACTCCGCTCGCCCAGGCCACGCAGCCTTCAAGCGTTAACACGAAGTTCCACGGATTCGTCGGGAAGTCCTTCGTCTCGATTTCGGGACCTTGGTTGAATCCCCCGGCTCGTCCCGGATCGTGCTGGCCAACCGCCGCATCCGTCAACGCATCCGTAGGAATCGCAAAGAGGGCGTTCTGGAGCAGACTTCCCGCCGCGGGACAAGGCTTCAGGAGTAGCGCGCTAACCCTCTCCATGAACGAGTTGGTGTAGTCCAGGCGTCCCTCACACCCGTCTGTTCCGAGCATCGGCGGGTGCGCCAACTCTGTCGCTGTCCGCAGGACGATGGCGCAATCGAGCCACGCGACCGATCCGTCGCCGAGCCGGTTTCGGCAGGCCCGGACCATTTCCTCTTTTCCTGCCGATCGTTTGCTCCTGTTGACCGCTGTGCGCAGTTTTCGCACTTTTGCCGCGAGGGCGGGCGCCGATGCCTTCAGATCCGCGGTCGTGAGGGGCAATAGCGATTCTCTCGGAGCAGGCAGGCCCGCAATCGCTGCTTCGACTGCGTCGAGAAGTCTCACCGCGTCGTCTTTGGCCTTTGAGGGGTCCATTGATTGAACGGCGCCTATCATTTGGATCAGAGTTAATTCGCTTCTAAATTCAGGCCACGCAAGAACCTCTTGGATCGTCCGCCGGTAACTAGCGAACGGCAGTTCCCCACTGGCGAGAATCGCATCAAGGCCCACGCGGCGGTCGCCTTCGACAAATCCGCTTCCACCGTTCCAAGGCGCGAAGGATCGGCGTAGGAACGTATTCGTTAAGAAAGAACCCCGACAGCCCTGCCGCATCGAATTCGATTCGAGGCAGGGCGAGTTTCCGACCCACCAGCCGCGGGCGTTCGGGTCGGCCTGTTCGCTGATTAACCTGAACACCGCAAGCGCTTTGAGGTCCCCGCCATGGGCTCGCTTGTACAGCCGGTGAGCATCACTTGGTGCGCCACGAGAGAACCTCCTTCGGCTCCGCGCTGGCGCGGCAATCCGCTGCGACGATGAGGGCCTCCAGATAAGCAAGCCTGAAAACGCCAATCTCATCGCGCAAGGCCAGCATCCTCTGCATCCATGACGGCTCGCCGGCGGAAGAGGCGCCTAACAGCATGGGCTCCAGATCGAGCGTGAGCGCGGGCTTCAGCGCGTCACCGAGTCGAACTTCCGGCAGGCTGTCGCCGTCATAAATGCCCCGCGCGAACCTGGCGCCCATGGTCCGCGGTTTGTCTTCATCAGGCAGGGCACGGATTGAGAGCCGCACCTTCCCGTGATGCGCAGCCACGAGGTACGCCGCCAGATCGGGTTCCCGAGTTTGCAGGAGCGCGAGCGCGCCGGCGAGTTCATGCCTGAAGCGCCTCCGCGCGTGCCTTCGTTCCGTCTCGGACTTGGCGAGAAAATCGCCGCAGCCCTCCGGGTTGACCGTCGCCTGGAATACAGGATGCGCCTTGCCCCAATCGTGGAGGAGCGCGGCAACAAGCAACTCCTCCCGATACTCCTGAAGCTCCAAATCATCGAGGAGCTTCTGCATTTGCGCCTGCACTTCGCGTGAGTGGGCGATAAGGGTTTGAGTGTAATGAAGAAACGTGCGCGGGTCTGAGTCGTAGCTCTTCTCGGGCGCAATTACAGGCGGGACGGGCGCAACGGCTTTGCCGGACTTCAGATCCAATCCGCGCGTGACATCGTACCCGCCGTCCTTTGCGAGCATTATCAGCACCATTCCGGGACGGAGGCTGTCCGCCGATGCACGAACCCATTCGCCGGCCAGCGCCTGCCATGTCCACGCAGCTTTCTTCTTGTTCTTGATGAACGGCTCGACCTCATAAATCGGCGCGGAGCACAGCTCATCGCGGCCGGGCGCATCCTCCTTTGCGACAGGTTCGCTAGATCGCCACGCCAGCAGGACGTCCCGATCCCGATCGCTCCGGATGAATCGTGAAACGTCCAGATCGTAGCCTGACAAATCGGCCGTCGTATCGAACAGATCGAGCAGGTCCTGCTTGCGAAGCACGTGCGTGGGCTCGTAGATGGAAGGGATGTCGGGAAGATCGCGTGGCGAAGCGGATTTCAGGTTTCGGACGATCTGGCGGGTTTCCTCCAAGTCGCCTTCGTCATACGGGTCCGCTTTTGGCGGCTCGGTCCAGAAGATGTGAGCCGCTTCAAACTCACCTGCCCGATTGCATCTGCCGAAGCGCTGCACCATGCTTGGCCATGGCGCCAAATCCGTGACGAGAAGAGACGATGAGATATCCACACCGGCTTCGATTACCTGGGTAGCAACCAGAATCCGGCCCTCGCCGGGGATCTTCGACTTCAAGAGTTCGGCCCAATGCTGTTTTTCGGCTGGCCGGAATCGAGAATGAAGCAGGTGGCAGGGGATGCCACTACCCGTCGGGTCGCATAGCCGATCAAATACCTCTCGCGCCCTGGCGACGGTGTTGAGAACAGCGATAGTTTGCGTGCCTGGGCGGTGGCGTTCGGCAAGGAAATCCGCGAGGCCCGATGCATCGCTGCAACTCGCCGGGGCCTTCTCCACATGCTTGGGCGCTTTCAATCGGCATTCCAGGTCTTCTCGTTTGAGGTCCGCCGCAAGGAGCCCTACGGTGACCGGGGCGTCCGGTTGATCCACGGTGCACAATATTCTGGAATGGACGGTAGCCGACATCCAGATGGTAGGGCAGGAGTTAAAGGTCCGAAAGCGGCTCCTGAACGCGGCGAGTTGCGCCGATGTCGCAAGTCCGTCGCCCATGAGTTGGACTTCGTCGCACACCCAAAGACAGTCGTTATTGAGCAGGCCGAAGTGCGCGGGCCAGCGGTATCGGCTCATGGCGTAGCCGCGATTCAGAGCACGGCTCAAGAGCATATCTTGAGTGCCAACCAGGATAGCTGGTCTCTCCGGGTAGGTCTCCCACTTCTCTTCGATCTCGCCGCCCATGAGCGTGTATACGTCCGCGCCGGCTTGGGGCCAGGAGTCGCGAATTTTGGCTGACCATTGCGCCGCAAGGTCACGGGTTTGTTCGACAAGAACGCGCGTCGGCAAGCAATAGACGAGCCTGCGCGGCGTGGTGGCTGGATCGGCCTGCCGCCGCCACAGCCAGCCAAGGACCACCGATGCCGTCTTGCCGGCGCCCGTTGGGACATTCAGAATTGCGTTCCCGAAGGGCTTCGCAGCCAGGGCTTCCTGGTACGGGTATGGATCGTATCCCGTCGCCTTCCGAAAGTACTCCGTGAATCCGGGGGTGAACTCGTGTGGGGGCATTCTATTGTCCTCCTGCCAGCCCCGAAATACTGCCGGCCACTCGGCGGCGCAGCAGCCCGATCCGGGCGGCTAAACGGGGCACCGACAGGCCGAGCTGGGACGATTCCTGCTCAAGCAAGAGTACGAAGTCCGATTATGCGCCGATTTCTGATCGGGGTAAAGGCCGAAGCGTGGCAAGAAGTGGTTGGCCGGGCGTTGTCGCGCGGGCGCGACGGCGGCGAGATGAACTTGGGGGAACGCGGTTGGGACGTGGCGGTCTTACGCCCCTGACGGGGCTGGGGCGATTTGTGGTTTCTACCCCGCGCTTGCGCACGGGGCTATTCTCTGGCGCCCCTTCGGGGCTGGGCGGGGTGGGGTCGCGCTGGCGCGGAGTAGTTGAGGGTTTGGCCGATTGACAATCGGCCGCAGGGTAGCAGCTTGCCCCACGTGGGCTGACGGAGTTCGGGTGGGACTGCCGAACACCGAGACGAATCTCGGCGCGGCAAACCATTGGTTTGCGCCACGGCTGCGCGCGGATTGAGACAGGCATCGCAGCGAGCCCCCGAGGTCCAGGAGGCGTGTCCGGCGGGTGCGGTGGAGTGGGTTGTCCCGACGGCAACCCCAACCCCCAGCCCCCGACCCCCAGTTATAATGGCCGCCAAGATACCCGACTATGCGTAAGTTCCTGCTTCTGCCCTTTCTCTCGGCGGCTGCTATTGCCGCCGGCGTTCCCTATCTCGGTGAACCGGCTCTCTGTCCTACGAGGCCCGAAATTGCTTTTGTTTCCGGAGGAGATATCTGGGTGGCGCCCGCCAAGGGCGGCGAAGCGCACCTACTGGTTTCGCACCCGGCGGAGGAGTCTCGCCCGTTATATTCGCCCGATGGGACGCGTCTGGCTTTCGTCTCCACTCGCACCGGAGGCGGCGATATCTACATTCTGACCCTCGCTACGGGCGACCTGAAGCGGCTGACCTTCGACGACCGGCTCGATCAGCTCGACGCCTGGTCGCGCGACGGCAAGTGGATCTACTTCTCCAACGGCACGAGGGACGTCGCCAACAAGAACGACCTGTATCGCGTCAGCGCCGAAGGCGGGACGCCCATGCCCGTGAGCGCCAACCGCTACACCAACGAGTTTCAGGCCGCGCCATCGCCGGATGGCTCGGCGGTGGCATTCGCGGCGCGCGGCAACGGCGACGCTCAATGGTGGCGGCACGGCCACAGCCATTTGGACGAATCCGAAATCTGGTTGTGGAAAGACGGCTCGCCGGCCACGTATGAGAAGGTCGTGGACCTCGAACGGCCGCAACGTCTGGCCCATGTGGATGCCGGACGGGAAGCAGATCTACTTCATGTCCGACCGGAGCGGCGCGCAGAATCTGTGGACGGTGACGCCTCGGCGGCAAGCCGCGCCAGGTGACCAAATTCACGGATGGCCGCGTGCTTTGGCCGTCGATCGGGTATGACGGCAAGACCATCGTGTTCGAGCGCGATTTCAGAGTCTGGCAACTCGATACGAGAAGCGGCGAAGCATCGCCCATTCCGATCGCGCTGGTGGGTTCCGTGGCCACGCCCGAGGTGACGCACCTCACGCTAAACCAGTTCAACGACCTGGCGCTCTCGCCGGACAACCAGAAGGTGGCGCTCGTCGCTCATGGCGAGGTCTTCGCCGCCTCGGCGCGCGACGGCGGATCGGCCTTCCGAGTGACTCGCACTCCGGGGCCCGAGACACAGGCGATTTGGGCCCCCGATTCAACCCGGCTCGCCTATCTCAGCCAGCGCGACGCCGTCACCCACGTTTTCCTTTACGACTTTGCCCACCACGCCGAAACGCAACTTACTAAGGACGCGCTGCCCGACCAGAACATCAAGTTCTCGCCGGACGGAAAGACCCTCGCCTTCGTGCGGAATCGCAAGGAGCTTCGCGCCATCGATATGGATTCCAAGCAGGAGCGCTTGCTCGCCTCCGGATTTATCGAAGGCTCCACCGCCTGGGCTCCCGATAATAAATGGGTCGCCTACGTGGCCGCCGACGCTCGCGGACTGCGCAACGTGTACGTGGTCCCCGCGGCCGGCGGATCGAGCAATCAGGTCAGCTATCTGGCGAATTCAAACGCCGGTTCGGTGGAGTGGAGTCCCGACGGCAAGTTCCTGATCTTCGAAACCAGCCAGCGTACCGAAACGCCGCAGCTCGTACGAGTCGATCTGGTTCCCAAGCAGCCGAAATTCGGCGAAGACAGGTTCGACGATTTGTTCAAGCCGGAAAACGCGGGCCGCGGAGGCCGCGAAGCCGCGCCGGGAAGCGAACCGGAGGCCGCCGCGGCCGGGCGCGGGAACGGAGGCAGAGGGGCCGCCGCCGAGCCCAAGCCTCCGGTCAAAGTCGAATTCGAGCTCGACCACATCCGCGAGAGGCTCTCGGTCTTGAATACCGCGGGTCTGACGGTAGGAAATCCAGTCATCAGTCCGGACGGCCGCTCGCTGCTGTATTCCGGCTCCGGGGGCGGGCAAAACAACCTGTATCTCTACCCGCTCGAAGAGACGCCCGGCGGACGCGGCGGCGGACGTGGCAAGGCCCCCGCAGGCGGACGCGGGGGTGGCGGCGGTCCGGCCCGGCAGTTGACCACTACCTCCGCGGGGCGCAGCCGTCCGCAGTTCTCTTCGGATTCGCGCGACGTATTCTTCTTGGAAAGCGGCCGCGTCACGGCAATTGGAGTGGATAACCGCCAGTCGCGAGCGGTGAGCGTGGACGCGGAGATGGACGTGGATTTCAACCAGGAGAAAACCGCCATCTTCGAACAGGCTTGGGCCGCCCAGCGCGACGACTATTACGATCCCAAGTATCACGGCGCCGATTGGAACGCCGTCCGCAAAACGTACGCGCCGCTCATCGAAGGCGCGCGCACACCGGACGAGATGCGCGCGCTGCTGCGCTTCATGGTCGGAGAATTGAACTCCTCGCACTCGGGCATCACGGCGCCGTCCGCGGGCGCCGCGGGGGGACGCGGAGTGGTCGGCCAGTTAGGGCTGACCTTCGACCGCGCGACGTACGAAACCGCGGGCAAGCTCAAAATCACCGAGGTTCTGCCGCACTCGCCCGCCGATCTGGCCAAGATCCAGGCGGGAGAAGAACTGACTGCCGTAGATGGAGTCCCGATCTCGCCGCGCGTGAACCTCGACGAGCAACTGCAATATAAGATCGATAAGCGCGTCACTCTGGATATCTCCGGCCGGCAGGTGAACATACAGCCGGTGGCCTCGCTCGCCGATCCGATCTATCGCAAATGGGTCGAAGACAATCGGGCGTATGTCTCGAAGATCAGCAACAATCGCCTGGGTTACGCGCATCTGCGGGACATGTCCGAACAGGCGCTCACGCAGCTCTATCAGGACCTGGATCAACAGAACCGGTCGCGGGAAGGCGTCGTCATCGATATCCGCAACAACAACGGCGGATTCGTGAACGCGTACGCGCTGGACGTTCTGTCGCGGCGGCCCTATCTGACCATGACCGACCGGAATGGTCCGGCCGAATCCGCGCGCACCAGCCTGGGGCAGCGCGCGCTCGAATTGCCGACCATCCTGGTGGTCAACCAGCACTCGCTTTCGGATGCCGAGGATTTCACCGAGGGCTATCGCAGCATGAAACTGGGGAAAGTCGTCGGCGAGCCGACGGCGGGGTGGATCATCTATACGAATTCGGTAACGCTGATCGACGGAACCGTCATGCGCATGCCCGAGACATTGATCACCGGCGCCGACGGTAAGGACATGGAGTTGAATCCTCGCCCCGTCGATGCGCCGGTGTCGCGCCCCATCGGCGAATCGTACACCGGCAAGGATTCGCAGTTGGACGTGGCCGTAAGAGAACTGCTCGCGCAGATCGACAAGAAGTAGGCGGCGAACTTCAGTTCGCCGTGCATGGGCCGGACCGCCCAAGAACGTCGAGACGATCTCGACGCGGCAAACCAGAGGTTCGCGCCACGGTTGGGCCGCATTTCTCATCGGTCGTTTGCCGAGCAGCCATGGGTTGTATCAGGGCACGGCTTCAGCCGCGCCGAAGAGGGTGGAAAAGACAGGGCTTTAGCCCGTGGTTGGCTGCGGAAAGTGCGCGCTCTCGCCGCAGCGATGAGCGGGGGCTAAAGCCCACACATTGATATGCCGAACGGCACGACTCAAGTCGTGCCCTGATACAGAGCCAAACGGGGCTTGCCTCATTTTAGCGGGATCTCGGGCGATGGCCGGTGAGAAATGCAGGTTAGTGATAGCCGATAGCTGACGGCTGACAGCTTCTTCAGAACGCCAGCGTCCGGGTGCGCGGCTGTTCCTGCGCGTTCGGCAGGTAGAGCGTCTTGCAGTGCTCGCAACGGTAGATCTCGGCCTGCGCGCCGTACTTGGCCTTGACCTCTTCGCCGAAAAAGTACCAGCGCTTCAGATGGCCGGCGCAGAGTTTGCCCTTCTCGTCTTTTTCGCCGCAGGCCCGCATCCGCGGGATGCGGCGCTTGACCTTTGTCCCGTCGCTCAGCGTTGCCACCAGCTCGGCTACTGGAACGGGTTCGTTGGAGGGCGCGTACGTGGGATTCGCCATACCGGGAAACCGAAGTATATCAGGCGGCGCGCGCGGGAGTTTTGCGTTCGGGCGCCGCGTGGAGTTCCATTATCAAAAGCGGTACGGGTCCGGCGTAGAATGAAGTAATGATGCCCAACCACGTGGATGCGGTCTATGAGAACGGCGTCCTCCGGCCGTTGGAGCGTCTGCCTCTGGAGGAGCACCAGCGTGTGAGGGTCACCATCTCCAGCCTCTCAGGCGATTCCCTGGCGTCCCTGATCGATCGGGGCTTTCTGGAACAAGCCCGCCAGGAAGTCGCGAACGCGCGCGATATTCGGGCTCACGAGGAGATTCGCAACTTGACCGCGAAGGACCCATCTTCTTGGTCCGAGGCCATTATCGCGGACCGCGCGGAGCGATTCTGAGTCCGGTGAACTGTTTCTTCGACTCCAGCGCGCTCGTTAAGCTCTATCACCCCGAACTCGGCTCCCAGCGGGTGGTGACAATGTTTGGCGCGCAGGACCGGCGAATCATAGTTTCGCGCCTGGCCGGCGTAGAGTTGCACTCTGCTCTAGCGCTGAAGACACGCACAGGTTCCATCGACGGCGAGAGCTGCGCCGCCGTGCTTGTTCGGTTTTATCAGGATGTAGCAAGCGGTCTGATTGCGCTTGTCGCGGTTGCCGAGTCTCACTATCCGGCGGCGGAGCGCCTTATCCTGCAATACGGCGAGAAGCACGGCCTGCGAACTTTGGACGCGCTTCACCTTGCGGTTGCGTTAGACGTGCGCGAGCGAGTTGGGATAGGCGTTTTGGTAGCGTCGGACAAGGTCCTCTGTGAAGTTGCCGCCTTGGCGGGCTTTGTCGTGCTTAACCCGGAACGTCCCTGACGGAACTTCGGGCAGGGAGCGGCGTGAGACGTGCTTCGTAGGCATTCGTGAGCGCTCCGGTTTTGCGTTCGGGCGCCGCGGCGCGATAGGCTGAAACGAATGGCATCCGTTGCCCCCAGCCGTCGAACCAGCGCACTCGATGCGGCATTTGCGGGGCTTCAGGCGGGCTTGGTGGCGGCGTTCGTGTTTCTGGTTTGGCTGGGCGTTTCAGCCCTGCCCGAATTCCGTAGTTTCTGGACCGCGGAGCGGCTGGTGGCAAGCGTTTTCTATGGCGCGGGGGCCATTCGCGGGGGGCCGGGTTCGGCGGCTCTCACCGGCCTGGCGGCGTACCTGCTGATGTATAGCCTGCTGGGCGCGGGCTTCGCGGTTGCGGCGAGGGACAAGTTCCCGCCGTTCCGCCTGGCGCTCGTTTCCGTGGCCTTCGGGCTGGTATGGTACTACCTGGCCTTCCACATAGCCGCCCGGTACGCCGCTCCATGGGTAGCCCGGCTGCACGACCCTGGGCCTACCTTGTGGGGCCACGCGATTTATGGCCTGATGCTGGCCCGGTTCCGTCTGTATCTGCCGCACGCCGGGGCCGTGTCACAGCCCGAGGCCGCGCGCGCGCCGGAAGAAACAGGCGTACGGTTGGGGCCAGACGTCTAGCCTCAATACTGTTCACTTAGGCGATGGGCCGGAAGAAAAGCCGAGACGAATCCCGGCTGCGCCCAGAGGGCCCCCGGCTTGAGAGCCCGCGCCACGGCGTTAAGCGAACAGTACCGAGGGTGGGAATTCGATCAGGCGAGTTCCAGATCGATTTGCTTCGCTGCCGGGTCTAGCTTCACGATGCGGAAGTCGCGGATCTGGCCGGCGCGCGCGGGTTCGTTCGCGCCACCGCGCTCGGCTCCCTTCCAGCGCGCCTTGAGCATGGAAGTAAGAGAGGACAGATCCGCCGCTTGCGGGCCGGCAGCCTGCTCGCGCTCCTCGGCCGGCGCAGCCACTTTGCAGAAACCGTGGATTCCCTCGCCCAATTCGACGCGCCCTTTGCCGCCCGATACATCCTTCATGCGGCCGGTGACCACGTCACCCACCTTGTGCTCGGAGATGTATTCGTCGAGGCTGGTGGGAACCATTTGTTTCAGGCCAATCCGAATGCGGCGCTTGGCCTGGTCGATTTCGAGCACCTGGGCTTTTACCGTCTGCCCGACCTTCAGAACTTCCTGCGGATGATCGATCCGTTTCTCGGCGCCGATATCGCCGATGTGGATCATCGCTTCCACGCCCTCGGCCAGTTCGACGAACGCGCCGAATTTCTGCATGCTCGTCACTTTGCCCTCGACGACGGACCCCTGCGGATACTTCGCAGGCGCGTCGGCCCACGGATCGCCGAGCGCCTGCTTCAGGCCCAAAGCAATGCGCCGATCGGCCTGGTTGACTCCGAGGATGGCTACATCCACGCGATCACCGGGCTTGACCACATCCGAGGCCTTGGGCGTCCTCTTAGCCCACGACATTTCGGAGATGTGAATCAGCCCTTCTATTCCCTTCTCCAACTCCACGAACGCGCCGAATTCCGCCACGCGCGTGACCGTTCCCTGAACCCGGTCTCCGACTTTATACTTTTCGCCGGCGAGGTCCCACGGATGCGGTTGAAGCTGCTTCAGCCCCAGAGCAATGCGCCGCTTGGCGGGTTCGACCTTGAGGACTTTCGCTTCGATTTCCTGGCCCACCGAGAGCGCGTCGGAAGGTTTGGCGATGCGTCCCCAGGAAATGTCGGCTACGTGCAGCAGCGCGTCCACGCCGCCGATGTCCACAAAGGCGCCGTAGTCCATGAGCGAGCGCACCGTGCCCCGGATCACCTCGCCCTCTTTCACTTCGGCGTAACGGCGTTCCTTGGCCGCGCGCTCTTCTTCCTCGATCACGGCGCGGCGGTCCACCACCACGTCCTCATCCGCGACGTCCACTTTGGTAACGCGGCAACGAATCTCCTGGCCAACCAGCTTTTCCAATTCCGCCGCGTCCCGCGCGCCGCTGCGCGAAGCGGGCATGAACGCGCGGACGCCCACATCCACGGTGAGGCCGCCTTTCACCGCGCCGGTCACGAGCCCCGCGATGGGAGTCTTCTCCGCGAGCGCTTTCTCCAGCGACGACCAGTCCTTGGGCCGCTCCACCTTAAGGCGCGAAAGCTCGTAATAGCCGTCGGGGCCGCGCCCCTTGTTGGACACGCGAACCTTGTCGCCGGGCTTGACGCTCTCGCCCGCGCCGGTGAACGCGGCGAGCGGGAGGATGCCTTCGATCTTGTAGCCGATGTCGAGAAATACCGAGTCGCCCGAAACGGCGATTACGGTCGCTTCGACTCCTCCTCCGCCCGAATCGGGGCGGCTAGAGTGCGACTGTTCGTATTGCGAAAGAAGATCGCCGAACGATTCGGCGTCTTCGGTTGACTGGACGGCAGGACGGACAGGCGTGTCCCCTTCCAGCATGGGTGAATTGGCCATGAGACTTTAACGTCTATTGTGGCATAATCCCGACTGAGGGATTTGTGCGTTCCCAACCGAATCTACGCTGGCTGCGGACCGTGCGGCCTCACGACATCGTCTGGTGTCTGCTTTTCGCCGCGCTGATCCCCACGTTGCCCAGAGGCGACGTCTTCGAAATCCTTCCCCTGGCCGGACTCGCCGTGGTGCAGGTATTGGAACCGCGGATTCGGGCGCTCGAGTCCACACCGGGACGCATTCTGTGGATCTCGCTCAAACTCGCCCTCGGATACATCCTGATCGGCTACACATACGGCATCGAAAGCTGGTATTGGCCCGTTCTGCTGCTTCCCGTGATCTCGGCCGCGAGCACGCTAAGCTTCTGGGGAACCATGACCTTCATCTTCGCGGCGGCCGCGGCCTACATCAGCTTCGGGGCCTGGCTGGCGGGCAGTTGGCGAGGCTACGTGGACTATCTGGCCGCGCGCGTGGCTTTTCTGGCCATGGCGGGAATTCTGGCGAACGCGCTTGGCGAGGCCTTGCGCGTGCAGTCCGAACGCCGCCGGAAGACCGCGGAGCAGCTTGCCGAATCGAACGCCCAACTTCGCCAGGCGGAGGAGGCCGTCCGCCGTTCGGAACGCCTCGCGGCCCTCGGGCAGCTCTCCGCCGGGCTGGCGCATGAGCTTCGCAACCCGCTGGGCACGATTCGGGCTTCGGCGGAGATGCTGGCAAAATCGGTGGCCGCCGAGAATGCAGTGGCGCGCGAGGTCGCGGGGTTCATCACTTCCGAGTCGGACCGGGTCAATTCCCTGGTCACGCGCTTTCTTCAGTTCGCCCGTCCACTCGATCTGCGCGACGAAAATAGCGATCTTGCGCAAATGCTCGACCGCGCCGTCGCTCTCGCCGAGCGCGAAGCTCCGAACGTCACCATCTACAGGAACTACGACCCCGAGATTCCACCCTTTTCGTTCGACGGCGAATTAATGGAGCGAGCCATTTACAACCTGGTCCTTAATGCGGCCCAGGCCACCAAGCCTGGCGGGGCGGTAACGGTGAAAACGCGGGCGGCCGGCGGCATGGCCGAGATCGCGGTGATCGACCGGGGCGCGGGCATAGAGCCGAAGCATCTCGCCGCCATCTTCAACCCGTTCTTCACCACCAAGCCGAGCGGCGTCGGGCTGGGGCTGGCGATCGTCTCGAAGATCGTGGACGAACACGGCGGTAAGATATCGGTGGAGAGCGAACTGGGTAAAGGCAGCGTGTTCCGCGTGCTGCTGCCCATGGACCGCGCCGCGCTCGCAAGCAACCCGCCTGCCGCATGAAACCTCGCATTCTGATTGTCGAAGACGAAGAGAAACTCCGCCGGGTAATCGAGCTGCAGCTTGTCTCGGCCGGCTACGATGTCGATAAGGCGGCCACGGCCGAGGAAGGCCTCAAGATCGCCGATCGCGCAGATCTGGTCCTCACGGACCTCAAGCTGCCGGGGATCGACGGCCTTCAGTTTCTGGCCACGATTCGCCGGCAGAACGCCCGCGTGCCGGTGATCATGATGACGGCGTTCGGCAGCATCGAGACAGCCATCGAGGCGATGAAAGCCGGGGCCGCGGACTTCCTGCTGAAGCCCTTTTCGCTCGATCATCTTGTGCAGGTCATCGGCAAGGCGCTCGAAGTCCGCGATCTGCGCGACGAAAACCGTAAGCTGAAGGCCGAACTGGGCCGGCGGTACGAATTCGACAACATCATCGGACACAGCCCCGCCATGCAGGAGATCTTCGAGACCATCGAGCGCGTCGCGCCCACGCGCTCCACGGTCTTGCTGGCCGGCGAAAGCGGAGTGGGCAAGGATCTCATCGCGCGCGCCATCCATTTTCACTCGCCGCGCCGCGACCGGCCGCTGGTCAAAATCAATTGCGCCGCGCTTCCCGAGAACCTGATGGAAAGCGAGCTGTTCGGATACGAGAAGGGCGCGTTCACCGGCGCCAATACGTCCAAGCCCGGAAAATTCGAGCAGGCCGATACCGGCACGGTGTTTCTCGACGAGATCGGCGACGTTCCGCCCGCGATTCAAGTGAAGCTCTTGAGGGTGCTTCAGGAGCGCGAGTTCGAGCGCCTGGGAAGCAACGTCACGCGCCGCATCGACGTGCGAGTGATCGCGGCCACCAATAAGGACTTGCGGGCTGCTTTGGAAGAGGGCGCTTTCCGGGAGGATCTGTACTACCGGCTCAACGTTGTCCCGCTGAATATTCCGCCGCTGCGGGAGCGCAAACAGGATATCCCATTCCTGGCGAACCACTTTGTCCATAAGCTGGCGCAGGACGCGGGATCGCGCGTGGAGTCTATTTCGGATGCGGCCATGGAGAAACTTCTCGCCTACCCCTGGCCGGGAAACGTACGCGAACTGGAAAACGTGATCGAACGCGGCCTGGTGCTCTCGGCGGGAGAGCGGCTGGAAGCCGCGGACATCAAGCTGGAGCCGGCGCGCGGATCCGCGAACGCGCACACCGAGGACGAAGCGCGTTTTCTGCCTGCGGGCATGACGCTGGACGGGTACGAGCAGGAAATCATCCGCGAAGCTCTGCGCCGCGCCGGGGGAAACAAGAGCCAAGCCGCGCGATTGCTGGGGCTGACCAGAAACGCACTGCGTTACCGACTGACTCAGATGGGAATGGAAGCGTAAGGCCTCCGCAGGCTGCATCACGCGCAGAGGCTCCGGCGCCACTGACCCTACAGGAGGTGTAAGACGATTTCGGACGATGATGTCTTATCCGAATAGGAGGAAATCACTCAGATGAAAGAACGTCCACCGCATTCTCAATCGCAATTCCGCCGCACCCTTCGTGCGTGTGCTCTCTGCATACTGCGCGCCGCCCGCCGCGCTCTTGATCGCCTGGCGCGTCTGATTCGGCCGCGGTCAGACGACGACCCGTGGGTCCCTTGCGACGGAGGTATTTGCTACACCGCCGGTGGCGTCGGCGTCGGCACGGCGACTTTCAGCTCGGTCGTGCCGCTCACGGCTTATCATGGCATGGATGTTGTCCACGCCATAAATCCATTCGTCGGTTTTTCTTCCGTACCTGGAACCGATCTTGGGTATGTTCAAGTTGTTGCAGGCTCGCCAAACAAGCTTGATCTGAACCCGACAGGGGCAGGGGTTTTGACTTTTAGCACCACCGATTCGGATACGGAGAGAATGAGAATCAGCGCTACTGGTGGTTTGTCCTTGGGGACGCCAACCTGGAACGCAACCGACCCTGGGGCCGGGAATATGGCAATACAAGGCAACGTCGGCATCGGGAAGACGCCGTCAGAAACGCATACGCTGGATGTCGCCGGAGATGGAAATTTCAGCGGCGCACTTTACTCCGCTCCTGTCGCTCCCAAAATACTCGCCAACCTGAGCAGCTCAGCTACGGGAGGGACGGGCTACACCTACGCGCAGGACGACATAGCTTACGCGACCTCAGACGCAGGGGCAGTCACACTATTCGATATCTCGGATCCGGCAAACCCACGCATCATTGGCCAGATTGTCAACGACGTGAACCTCCCCTATGCTGAGGGATTAGCGGTAATCGGCCCCTATTTGTTCGTGGCCGTCATAAACACGAACACCCTCTACATGCTCGATACCCGAAAGATCGTCGGCAGCGTTTCCCTGGCCTCGGCGAGGGTGGCGAGCATTACTGATCCCACTCTGCTCGATAGTTGCGAGCACATCGAGGCGTCTGGCAACCTGCTTCTGATCGCCAATCTGAATTCCACCGCGGGGCATGCGCAGTTTGCCGTGGTTCAGGTCACGACCTCGCCAACTCCAGGGATCTCGATTATCGGCCACCTCAGCGACCCGCGGCTCTATGGGGCCGTTTACATCGACGTAGAAGGGACCGTTGCGTACCTCACCGCGCGCGCGGCGGCATCCCTGAATGCCATAGACTTCTCGACGCCTAGCCTGCCGGCAATCACCAGTTCTTTCGCCCCATCGGATATCTCAGGCAACTGGTTCGGCGACGCTACCGGGGTTTGCGTACGAGCCGGATGGGCCTACGTAGCCTGCAAGGACCGGAACGCAATTGCGCCGGTCGATATCTCCAACCCGGCCGCCATGGCGCTCGGAACGCCGGTAGTTGACTCAGCGCAACTCAACAACCCGTCCAACGTCCATTTCGCGGGCCGTTATCTGTACGCCACCTGCTACGGCAGTGCTTCTGGCGGCGGCCCAGATTCGGGAGTGGCGATCCTCTCGTTGGCAACCCCTTCGGCCCCCGCCCTCCTCGATTACTTCAACCCCGCTACTTCGGGGATCGAGTGCGATCACCTCGACATATGGGGACGGGTCGGGATTCTAGCCAACACGGCGTGGCCGGGTGGCATTTTGCTGCTGGATCTGGGGGGAGTAGAGGCTGCGGTAGGGAGGATTGGACACCTTGAGAGCGACGACGTTGATGTAGCCCGGGACATTCGAGTAGCGCGAAATCTCCTGCTCGGCGGTCGTATTAGCTTTCTAGACGGCTCAGGAAGCCCGGGTCCGGGAGGCGTTACGACCCAGGTAGACTTCACTACCTCGCTCACCCCCGGAACGCCCCAGGGTCCGGCCGGCCCGAAACCTGCGATGTTCAGCCTCACCATCGCGCTAAACGCTGGGGCGAGCATCGACATTCGATCTGGACCAGATGCCTCGTCGCTAACGTCGATCATCTCTGGTTCTGCGGGAATTCTTGTCGATTCTAGTCCTCCCGGCCCTCCGGCGGTGCTATGGACGTTCACTTGGTGGCAGTTGCCGGGGACTTGGTTTGTGGTGAACCTGACTGGGACGTACAACGTGATGCGGATGATGGAGTGGTACTGACATGGCGAGCAATATCCCAACGGCTGCGACGGTTGCGGGCGCGCCCCGGTTTACAAAGCCCCCGGCCGGCCGCGTATCGGCCATGAAATCGTACTGGCCGTGGCCCGCGAGCGCCCTCGGTACGTGCCCGCGTCTAAGCGGTTTGCTTGCACGGCGGCGGGGACGCGGAATAGCGGGCGGCGGATTGGGGATGCTCGCACGAGCCCGGGGACACGCAAAGCGCGAACGACCGCAGGCTCTACGGAATCGTCGCGGTCGGCGAGTCAAAGCGGGTCAGTGCCGGGCAACCTGGGGCACCTGAGTCACTATGACGCGGGGCATGGCAGGAAAGACACACAGAAGACGCAAACGACGGTCAAAGCCTTTTGTAATGAGCGGTCCGCCACGGCACGGCAATTGCCTCTGCCGTAAGTGTTTAATGTGGCCGTTAGCGCTAAATGGAGGTAGTTCGCCATGAAACCAGTCCTTCTGGCAGCGGGGCTCCTGATGGTGAGTTTGGTCGCCAGCGCCCAGGGGAGCCTCCCATTGTCTATTTCCACGCCCCCGAACCTACCCGCTGGCTTCACGGGCACACCGTATTCACAGGCCCTCGTCGTCGGTGGGATCTTTACGTGGCAGGTCACATCCGGCGCGCTTCCAGCCGGCTTGACGCTCTCTTCCGCAGGCGCGATTGCTGGGACGCCGACGGCCGTTGGGACGTCGACGTTCAGCGTCGCGGTGAACGAGGGTACTTTGGGGACTGTGCGCCAGACGTTTAGCCTGCCCATCGCTCCCGGCCCACCGCATCTTGTTATCACGCCGCAGGCGCTGCCTACGGGCTCCGCCAATGTTGGGTACGGGCAGAACCTCGCGGTGAGCGGCGGAGTTCCTCCATATTCATGGGCGCTTGCTTCTGGCGCGCTGCCTGGCGGCCTCTGGTTTGATCTCGGCGGTCCAGTCGGCGCAATTCCTACGGCCACGGCCTGGATTGGCAGCACCCCCACAGCCACTGCGGCGACCTCGACATTCACTGTCTCGGTGACGGACGGCAATTCCGCCGCAGCCAGCCAGACGTACACTTTAGCTATAGGTCCCCTCATTACCGTTGCGACCTCGGCCCTGCCCTCCGGCGTTGTGGGCGCACCGTACTCGCAGGGCCTGGCGGTTGCCGGCGGAGTCCCTCCCTACCTTTGGTCCACCACGTCCGCCTTGCCGACCGGCCTTTCTCTCTCGTCCAACGGCGTGCTCGCCGGAACTCCGACGGCTTACGGGGTCTGGGCGCTCACCCTCACCGTGACCGACGCCAGTTTGGGCACTTCGACCTACACGCCTAGTCTAACCGTCACCCTTGGTCCGTTCGCCGTCGGTTCGCCCCCGAGCTTGCCGCCGGGCGTGCCCGGCACGGCGTACTCGCAGGCGCTCACCGCTGCGGGCGGAGTCCCTCCCTATCAGTGGCAGATCAGCTCCGGCTCCTTACCGCCCCTGCTTTCACTCAGCCCGACTGGCGTCGTTTCGGGCTTCCCCACCACTCCCGGAGTCTGGGCTTTCAGCGTCACCGTGACCGATGCAGCCAGCCAAACCGCCAGCCATACCTTCTCGCTCACCATCACCCTCGGCCCCCTCGCCATTACTACGGCCGCCACGCTTCCCGCAGGCCTCGTCGGCGCGTCGTATTCGCAGATGCTCGCCGCCACGGGCGGCGTTCCTCCGTACACGTGGCAGGTCAAATCGGGCGCATGGCCCCCGGGTCTCATCTTTTCTTCGGGCGGCGCGATCACCGGCTCCCCGTCCCAAGTCGGCTCCTTCAGTTTTACGGTTCAGGTCACGGATTCCTCCGCCGCTGCCGCCAGCCGGGTCTTCACTGTGCCGGTCTCCGCGCCCGGATGCGCATCGTCCCTCAATTACAGTGGCCAGGCCTTCGGCGCCGCGGGCGGATCGGGCACGGTGACCGTAACCGCGCCCTCGGGCTGCCAGTGGACCGCATCCAGCCAACTGACCTGGGTCGCGATTTCCGGCGGCGCCTCGGGAACCGGCAACGGCGCGGTCACCTTTCAAGTCGCCGCAAACGGCGGCGCGGCGCGCTCGGGTTCCATCGCCATAGCCGGATTCCCGTTCACCGTCGAGCAATCCGCCGCATCGGCAGCCGGTCTCTCCACCATCGGCTCGCTGCCGCACGTCACCTCGGGCGGATACTGGGATGACACCATCACGCTTGTCAATACCGGCACCGCCAGCGAAGAGGTCCTGGTGAGCTTCTACGACGACAACGGCAACCCGCTGGTCTTGCCCGTGAACTTCCCTCAGGCTCCGCTCTCCGAGCCGCTGCTAGCTTCGAGCGTGGACCGCACGGTAAACGCGGGCGCCGAACTCATCATCCAGACCGCCGTGCCGGATAATCAGCCCACTCAGTCCGGCTGGGCGCTGGTGCAGGCGAGCGGGAGCCTGACGGGCTACTCGCTCTTCCGCTGGGGCGCGCCGCCGAAACAGCAGGAGGCCACCGCCCAACTGGAGACGCGCTCGCCCAGCGCGTTCCTGCTCTCGTTCGATCAGACTGGCGGCTACGTGCTGGGAGTGGCCGTGGCGAACGCATCATCCACCGCGGCCAACATCCTCGCGGAATTGGTGGATGACAGCGGCGGGTTGCTCGCCGCCACCACCATTCCGCTCCCCGCCATGGGTCACACGGCGTTCATGCTATCGGACAAGTTTCCGGCGGCGGCCGGAGAGCGAGGAACGCTCGTACTCGCAGTTCCGACCGGCGGGCAGCTCAGTACGCTAGCCTTTCGCGCCAACAGCCTGGGTTCCCTGGCTTCCGTGTTGCCGCTGACCAAGTAATCCCCTCCGACCGCTCTCACCGCCCTACTGAACCGATGCGCTGACGATATTGCTCGAAGCGGTCCCCTGCTGAAGGTACAGCGGGAGGTACAGGCCGGGCGGGATGGTGGATGGCAACGTCACTTTCACCTGGTAGAGGCCTGAAGTCGACGCGGCCATCGTGGCCGAAGAGGCTGGAATTACAACGCCTCCCGCCACTACGCTGACTGGCGCGAGCGCGGCGCCGGAACCGGAGACCGCGCCAAGGCCCGTTGCATAAACTACGATGGCCGATCCCCGCGTCGCCGGATTGGACGGGGAATTGATGCTGCCGTCGGAGTTGGCAATGTTGGCCTGGCCGGCGCTTGTGGAGAAAATCGCTGGGGCCAGACTTGAAACCGTAGCCGGTATTTGGGATGACGCGGCGCCCGAAGTGACGCTCACGACGGACTGCCCCGCCGGAATGTCGAGCGGTATTTGAGTATTCACCTGGAAGGGGAACGCGGCCAGCACGCGCGCGGATTCGCCGTTCACCTTCACCGTCGTGGCGGGCGCGCCGGCGGCGAGTCCGAGACCGAAAATCGAAACCAGGCTTCCGGGGGCGATTTGATTGGTGTAGCTGGCGGAGTTCACGACGCCGCCCACGATCTGAGCGGCAAGCGGGGCTACGCTCCATTGTCCGCTTCCTCCCGAGATCCCGTAGGACGCGGACGTAGCGCCGGAAAGCGGAACGCGGCTGCCGCCCGGTGACAAATCGGTGAAGACGAGGCCGTAAGCTCCGGCGGCCGCGACGTCTAGCTCGTAGAACGCCGCCGAACCGCCGCACGGCTGGAGATACATCCCGCCGATCAAGGTGGGAGAAGCTCCGGCCACGGCCGGCGTATCCGGAAACGCGAACGGCTGGCCGCAAGTTCCCGAGGTCGAAGACACCGACGCCGGAGCGTTCGAGGCGACCAGGAACCCCGGCTGATTGGGCGATGCAGGGAGCAGCCGGATTGCGCCGGCAAGAGTGGCTTGTATCGACTGACTCCCGGCGGCGAACCCGTTCAGGTAGCCATTCAGATCCGCCTGCGCGAAAGCGGGATTGGGATCGGCGATGAGGATGCTGCCGTCGGAGGCGACTCCGTCGGCAACCACAAAGTGGGAACCAAGCCCCGGAATCGAAAGTGCCAGCAGGACCGGCCATCCTGCATTGACCAGATCGGCGACGGCATTCAGACTGGGCGTCTCCACGCTAACAATGACATTGTTTCCCGCGAACGCTCCCACGCGCCACAGATTTACCGTGGAGTGCGCGTTTGGGACAAGCGAGACAAACCCGTCGCAGATTCGGTTGCCTTTGGAATCGGCCGTACAAAATGAACTCAGAAACGCCGCGAGAGTGGCTGGATCGGCCAGGCCGTTCGGCTCGGGCAATTCGCCCCGCAACTGATGGTAGCGGAGGATGGACGCGGCCGCCGTGACCAAAGCGCCCTGGTTGCTTATGGTATCGCTCCCGCCGCCCAGCGGACCGGCCACGGACTGCGTGAGGGCGGGGAAATTCGTAAGCGACACGGCAGCGGACTGGGCGCTGAAGGTCACCAGCTTGCTTCCGGCTTGAGCGGTGGCCAGTACGACCCCCTGTTGAGGCGGCAAACGAAGCGTGGCGGCGGCGCGCCCATCGGAGCCGGTGACCACCGACCCCGGCGTGACCACGGCGCCCGGGACCGCGTTAAACACCACGGTTTGACCCTTTAGCGGGTTTCCATTCTGGTCTGTGACGGCCACCACCAGGGGTTGGGCCAGTTGAGCGCCCGGGGCCCCGGTCTGCTTATCGCCGCTTACGACGGCGAGCGAAAGCGAGACGGCAACCGGAGCATAAACCGCGTATGTCGATTGGGAGGAAGCGCCGCTGGCGGAGTCAGTCGCTTTGACAGTCACCGCGCCGGCGGATGCGGAGGCCGGGACCCACACATCCCAGGCATATGTTCCCTTGGCGACCGTGACCAGGAAATCCGCCTGCCCGGTTTGTGAAACCCGAACGGTCGCGCCGTTATTGAACCCGCCCATGACGAGGTGGACGGAAGAACCCACCGGAACCGATGCGGGCGTGGCAAACACCTGGGGCTGCCTCGTCGAAGTGTGCGCCACGGCCAAGGCGTCCCCCGGCGCATAGTCGATGTAGCCGCCCTCGAAATCCTGACGCCGGCGGCCATTGAGAAGCCTCTCGTCGGTGATCGGCGATCCCAGCGCGCCCGAGGCTCCGCTACTGGACGCGTAAGCAGCCAAAACCAGTCCGGTCACGAAAAACGACTTCCCGGCCAAGGAGCCAAGCGAGGGCGCGTAGATCTGTCCGTTCTGAAAACTCTGCATGGCGCCGCTCGTACCGGCGAATGTCACGAAGGCCGCCGAAGCCGCGACGGGCGAGCCCGCGCTCCCCGTCTCATATCCCAAGGCCTTCCATTTGGACAGTATGGTTCCCGAGACCAACTGCACGGGGGAGCCGGCCAGGGCGGCGTTCTCGAAGATCTGGCGGCCGCCCGCCGTCGCATCCGACAGAGGATAGCCCAGCGGACCCGCCGGTCCGCCGAGAACGTAGTACTGAGCGAGTATCGCGCCGGCCACCAGCGAGCCGGCCCCGGTGCTATCGGGAACGGCGATCAAATAAGGAACGGCGGGAACCGACGAGCCGAGGAATTGCTGCACATAACCGTTGCCCACGCGGGTTACGCCCGCGGCCGCCGGCAACTGCAATTGCAGGGCGTCGCGGGTCACCACGGCTTGAATCGCCTGTTGGATGGCCGAGGACGGAGCGCCCCCGCCTACTTGGCAGCAGGCCGTTCCGGACACGGTGACGATCACGACCCCACTCAACCCCTCGACCGTCGCAAATACGTCGGCCGTTCCGAAGCCGCGCGCGGTGAGCACCGAGGTCATGCCACTGGGCGTCGACTGCACGACATACGGATTCGTGGATGTCCAAATCACCGGACGGTCGACGATCGGAGTACCGTCCATGGCCGCCAGGGTTATCTGCTCGACGCCGGTGGCGCCGGGGGACAGTTGTAGCGAGCCTCCCGGGGTCAGTTGCACGGACCCGACCGCCGGGCGCACTACGGGCTTGGGAACGGACGTGGAGTACTCGATAGCTCCCCGTTCGAAAGCCTGCTGGAGCGTGCCGCCGGCAATCGCTCGCAAATCGCATACGGGAAGCCCGAAGCTTCCAATATCCCCCTGATACGACAGGAATACATCGTAGACCGGCTCTTTGATAAGAAAGGTTTGACCACTCCTAAGACCGCTGGTTGTGGCGTAGATTGCGCCCTGGTCAAAAAGCAGCCTGGTGGCCGTCGTGCCGTACTTGCTGGTGACGGTAGCTTGGGCGGACTGCAGCGGGCCGGCGCCTGAAATCCCTCCCGCGGTCAGCCACTTTGTGTAATAGGGATCGCTTAGGGCATAGGTTGCCGAGCCATTCACGGCCCTGGAGTAGACAAAAAGCGCGTAGTCGAGGCTGAAGGGCTGCCACACACAGGTATCGCCGGATCCAGCGCCCGAAAGCAGCGCCGGACAAGCGGTTGTATCCGCCGTGGCGTACCCAGCGGTAGTTACTCCTACCGTAATGAAGTAGGCGTACATGGACGCCGTCAACTGGTAAACGTTCTGCGTGGCGGTGGTATCGGGTTTCAAAAGCGCCACGGCGCCGCTGCCGGTGGCGGCTTTGAAAGTCTGAATCAAGCCCGTGGGGCCATAGGAGGTCACGTTCTCCAGCGCCGCGCCGGCGAGACCGGAAAACCCGTTACGCTGATAAGCCGCCTGGAAGGCTTGCGTCACGGCAGCCGACGGCGCTCCGCCGCCAACCGTAAAGGTCTGCGCGGAAAGCGCCGCGGAGAGCGCACCGATCCAGAATGCCGCCCGAATCCCTGGCATCGCGATATCGATTATAGATGGCTGGCGGCCAAGCGAGCAATGGCAAACCTGGCCCGCAATTCTCACACTCATTCTACTGCGGCACGCGATAAGGCCGCGTCTACTTCGTTGCGCTCGCTCACCGTGCTCGACATACTGTTCAAGTATGCCTGCGCGCGCTGAGCGGCGCGCGCCTCGCATCCACGGCCTTCTCGCGCGCCTCGCCACGAACGAGTGTGAGAAATGCAGGCTCGAGATTGGAGGTAAAATTGTTGACCTAGGCGATTTCGCCGAGTCCATCCGGTTCGGGAGGGTGAGGAGACCCGTTTGGGGACAGATCTTCGTGCGCCGGCTCCACGCGCCAACCTGGCTGCAACGCGCGCGGCGGACCGCATCTTCGAGCTCAAGAGCGAGATTCACCGCAAGCTGATCGGGGCGCTGAACCTGGAGCGCGTCTCTTCGGTGCCGCGCGATCGTCTGCGCGCCGAGATCCGTAACGTCGTGGAGCACCTGCTCGCGGAAGAGCGGGTGCCGATGACAACGGCCGACCAGAACCGCATCATCGAGGAAGTTCTCGACGAAGTGCTGGGGCTTGGGCCTTTGGAGCCGCTGCTTAAGGAACCTTCCATCTCCGACATCCTGGTGAACGGCTTCGACCAGGTGTTTATCGAGCGCGGCGGCAGGCTCTCGCGCACCGCCGTGCGGTTCAAGGACAACGCTCACCTGATGCACATCATCGAGAAGATCGTCTCGCAGGTGGGCCGGCGGATCGACGAGGCGCAACCGATCGTGGACGCGCGCCTGCCGGATGGGTCGCGCGTGAACGCCATCATTCCGCCTCTGGCGCTGGGAGGGCCGACGCTTTCCATCCGCCGGTTCGGCCGCCACGTGATTACGTCCGAAGAACTGCTGGCGAATCACACGCTGACGCCCGGGATGCTCCGGTTCCTGGCCGCGTGCGTTCAGGCCAAGACGAATATTCTGATATCGGGCGGCACCGGATCGGGGAAGACGACGACGCTCAACGCGCTCTCGCGCTTCATTCCGGAAGAAGAACGCATCGTAACGATTGAAGACACGGCCGAGTTACAGCTTCAGCAGCGTCACGTGGTGAAATTCGAGACGCGCCCCGCCAGTCTGAACAAGACCGGCGGCATCAACCAGCGGCAGCTCTTGCGGACCGCGCTCCGCATGCGCCCGGACCGCATTATCGTGGGAGAGTGCCGCGGCGCGGAAGCGCTCGAGATGTTGCAGGCCATGAATACGGGCGTGGAAGGGTCCATGAGCACGGTTCACGCCAACTCGCCTCGCGACGCGTTTTCGCGCCTGGAGGCCATGGCGCTGATGTCCGATCTGCAGATTCCGGCGCGCGTGATTCTGCAACAGTTGGCCAGCGCCATCCGCATGGTGGTGCAGGTGAGCCGTTTGCAGGATGGGTCGCGCAAGGTCATCAGCATCGCGGAAGTGCGGGGCGTGAAGGACGAACGCATCGACGTGCGGGATATCTTCGTCTTCGACCGCTCGGGCATCGGGCCGGGCGGAAGGGTTCAGGGCCAGTTCCGCAGCTCGGGCGAGACTCCGCAGATTCTCGAGCGCCTGAAGGTGGCCGGCGTGGCGATCCCCAATTCGATTTTCGAAGAAGTGGTGACGGTGAACGCGTAGCGCGGGCTCCCCGATAAGTCGGCAACGCACTCGCGCTGGAGGAAACATCGTGTCGAGGGACGGCGGGATTGTCGGGGTATCGGATCACGGCGGTTGGGCGGTGCTCGTAACGGCTGCGGGCGACGGGACGCTCCTCGACCGGCGCCGCGTCGAACTGGTGGATGAGGACCTGCCGAAGATTCCGCACCACAGCGAAGGCCAGGCGCTTCCACTCCATGAGGCAGTGGCGCTGGTGGAGCGCGTGCGGGCGTCGGCGGAACGCCACGCGAAGCTCGGCCTGGACGCTATAGCGGCGACTGTGCCCGGGCGCATCCTCGGCGTCGCGCTTCGACAGTGCCCGGATCTGCCACCAACCATAGCCGGGCGCATCCAGGGCTACCGGGCGCGAAACGTCGCGGACTGGGTGATGTACCGCAAGGCGCTAGCCGCCGCGGCCGAGGCGCGCGGTTGGGCCGTCCACTGGTACGACGCGAAGAAGGTGTTTGGCGCAGCGCGCGAGGCGCTGCGAATCGATGACCTCGATGCCCATTTCCTCCGGCTGAGGAGGTCTATCGGGCCGCCCTGGGGCAAGGATCACAGGGTCGCGATGGCCGCGGCGATCGCCGCGGCTACGGCGCGCTGACGGAAACTGAGCCTCAATAAACCTCCTCACATCCGAATCGCAAGTGATCGGTTCGCGCCATTTCATACCTACCATGATATTGTTCATGAAAGGTAGAATCACCGTGCCGATCAGCATTAAGAACCACCAAGCCGAAGGCGCCGCCCGCAAACTGGCGGAGTTCACCGGCGAAACGTTGACCGAAGCCATTCAGACTTCGGTGGTGGAGCGCTATGACAGGCTCCGCCGTGAGCGCGCGGGACGTTCGCTCGCGAGCGAGCTCAATTTGATTGCGTTGCGCTGCGCGAAGCGGCCGATTGTTTCTCCGTTAAGCGCCGATGAGATCCTGGGTTACGACGATCCGGGGGCGCCGGCCCGCTGACTCGGGACACCTCGGCGGTTCTTGCAATACTTCAGGATGAGGCGGAGCGGGCGGAGTTCGTTGTACGGATCGAAGAATCGTCCCGGCGGCTGATGTCGGCGGTGTCGGCGCCGGAGGCGGCGATGGTCCCGGAAGGGCGGAGGGGTGACGACGCCGACAGCGATCTCGACCTGTTTCTTCAAAGGGCTTCGGTAGAGGCCGTGGCCTTCGATGAGGACCATCTCGTCCTGGCGCGCACGGCCTTCCGGCGGTTCGGCAAGGGCCGTCACGCAGCCGGGCTCAATTTCGGAGACTGCGCAGCGTATGCTCTTGCGCAGTGGTCCGGCGAACCGCTGCTGTTCAAGGGACGCGATCTCGCGGCCACCGATGTCGCCCGCGTGGAATAGGGAACGGGAAGCTAATCTTGCGGGTCGCGTTCCCCCAGCCTTGCCTCGACATACGTCCTCAGCGTTCGAAGCCACTCGCGAGCTCGCCGCCGGTCGAGGTCAAGCTCCGCATCGAAATCTTCGTACCGGTACACTGTCCCGAATGGCGTCAATAGATCGATGTCGGCCAAGTCCTCGGGGAGCGGGCCTTTGGAGCTTTCGATCAAGGCGATCAACGCCCCCAGTTCATGCGTCTTGCGGAAGCGAATTCCCGAGTCGGACAGGAGTGCCTTGAGCATCTTCTCCGCAGCCTGCTGGCAGTGGAACCCAAAGATCTCGTCGCTTATGTCGGCAGACTCCAGAACGGCTTCGAGTAACGCCTCATCCTGCGCAGCCTTGCGGAGAAGCAGCAGCGCCTGTTCACGCCGCTTCATACAGGACCCTGCCCTCCGACGAAGCCTCGAAGTACACGTTTCCGGGCGTGTCCCGCCAGTGGTTAAACTTCTCTTCGCTGACGACGAGAAGATCGACCGCGACGTCCAGGCTGCGCAGCAGGCGGTTCAGCCGCACCATCTCCATGAGGCGGCCGGCGGTCTGCTCTTCGACCACAAGAATATCGACGTCGCTGTCCTCTCGGGCATCGCCTCTCGCGTGGGAACCGAACAGGATCAGGCGCTTTGGATGCGCAGCATCCACCACCAGCCGCGTTAATTTCGAAACCGTCTCTTCCGGTAGCGTGGCCATTGCGCTCTTCTACCCCAGTGTGCCATAGAAGCGCCAAAAGACGACAAAGCGAGAAAACAGCGGAGGCTGGCGTGCAACGCTGCGCCTGGCTCAGGATTATCGGACTCCCACGCCCGTCTCGGCAGCGCCTCAGAACTCGTCGTCGTCCTTCTTCGCCTTTTTGCCTTTCCTGCGGAGGATCAGGATGGCAAGGACGACGACTAGAAGGATGGCTGCTACGAGCCGGACGGTGGTATCTGTGCCCATGACGTTTTCCCCTTCAGACGAAAACGGAAGTATAAACAATAGCGGGAGGCCGGCGCCACCCTCGCCGAAAGTTAATTGAGCGAGGCATACGGAACTACCGGTCCTGTCGTCGGGCTGTTGACATTGCCGATGCGCACCGTAATCGGCAGCGCATTGCCGTTCATGTGGAAGCCGGGAATCGTCAAATTGATCTGATAGACGGACTCCAGGCCCGGCGCTAAATAGCTGGAGTTCACAATGATCGCCGACTGCGCGTAGTTCGTAGGCCCAATAAACACCGCCGCGCCCACCACGCTCGCGAGCGGACTCGACGGCGAAGGCTGGCCGGTGCGCCACCGTCCCTCCCGTCGTAGGCCCGAGGCCGGTCACATACAGGATCAGCTTCTCATCCCTTGTGGCGGGGTGGTCCGCATTCACCGGCGTCCCGCCCATATGGTAGAGAGCGGGCTGCCCGCTGGCCGCCATCATCACGGCCGGCGCGTATTTAGAAACCGTCACCGTCTGCGAAGCCGAGGCCGCCTGGTTGGCGATGGATCGCACCACCAGAGGGAACGACCCGGTGGCGAAGCCGGGCGGAATCTGCACGTTGATCTGCGTCGAACTCGTCATGAACAGCGGAACCGCGATGTTGTTGAGCGTTACGCAAACGCCTCCCATCACTGTCGGCATCGGCGTCGAACTGAACGTTCCCGAGCCCGCCAGATTCTGGCCGAAAATCGAAAGCAGCCCATTGGCGGTTACAGCCGTCTGGAGGCTCACTGTGTTCACTACGCCGCCCGCTGTGATAGCTGGCCTATTCGATGCCGGCGTAGTTGTCAGCGGGACGATGCTGAGGCCGCTGATGGTGACGACGTATGCGTTCGCGCCCGCCGAATCGACGGCCATGGCGCGTCCGCTGATGGTCCCGCGGCCGGTGGTTACCTGGGTGAGAGGTCCTTCCAGAGCGCTGTACGACGTCCCCGCACTGGCGCTCTTGGCGTCCAGCACCTGAAGCGCCGGCACGCCCGTTCCGGAGGAAGGCGGAGAGAAGACTGCGAACGTTGACCCACCCATGGACGCCACCGCGGAAGCCAGCCCCGTGGCTCTGCCGGACGCGTTAGTCAGCGTCGTATTCAGCGTCTGCCCATTGACAATGAAATACTGCCCTCCGGGGCCCGCCGCGATAGGGCCGATGTAGCCGGTCGCCGCCGCCGAGAAAACAGCGCGGCTGGCCACCCAATTGGCCGCCGTCGCGTCGTACAGGTACACCGTCCCGTTCGAAGACGCCATCAGGATGTACTCTCCGCCCGGCGTGGCCGCCATCGTGGCCGGCATTGTAATTTTGACCGGCGCGCCCGCCGCTGTGGTTCCGAGCAACTGGCTGACGCCCTGAGGGACCAGCGAATTGCCCACAACGGTCCAGATGGTCCCGTCGCTCGTCAGCACGAGCGGGCCGCTGAGGCCTACCGCCATAACCGACGGCGTCACCAGCGCAGTGGAGGAATTGAACGGTATCGGCGGAAAGCTGATGTTCCCCGTCGTTTGCATGGCGTCGGGATCGACAATGGAAATGCTCTCCCCTCCGGCGCTCAGTACATACAGGGTGTAGCCATCCGGCGTAAGCGCCATGGAATTGGGGAGCTGACCGACTTTGATCGGCGCCAGGAACTTCTGCTGGACAAGGTCAAAGACTTCGACGCGGTTCAGGCCGGCGTTGGCGATGTAGAGACGCTGGCGGGTCGAGTCCATGATCAGGTCCGGCAGCGTCTCGCCGTTTACCGGGCCAGTCGCGATCGGAATCACCGTTCCGCGCGCCTCGGCGTTCCGGTTGTTCTCATAGACGCGGACGCGGTTGGGGATGTTGATCGCTTGCGTCGATTGAAAGATGAAATCGTGCGGCGGATTCACCGTGCCGAGCGTAGCGCCTACGGCGGTATTGAAGTTAAACGTAAATTGCGCGCCGCTGGACGTTTGCGAAGTCTGGATGGAAGGCGCCGTCGCCGGGCTCGCCTGGCCGGCCTGTCCCGCGTACTGAAGCAACTGTGCGGCGGCGGTGAGCGTTCCGCCACCCGCGTTGGCTACGCTGAGAATGGCGGAGGAGGTCGCCGCCGTCGCGCCGCATTGATCGTTGGTCAGCAGCAGAGCCTGGGAACTGGGAACGGCGAGCGGGCTTTGGGCAATCGTTCCAACCGGCAATACGATGAATCCCGAATCGGAGAGCCCATAGATGGCGGCCCCATTGGCACCGATCGTCATTTTGCCGGAGAGGTTCTCGGGTAACTGAATACCCATGCGAATCAGCAGATTGTCCGGATCGCTCTCCATCAACTGGCTGGTGCTGGCCGCGCCTCCGACAGGCGCCACGTCGAACACCGAGTACAGGACCGAGCCGTCCGGTGCGAAGACGCCGCCGCCCTGGTTGGAAGCCAGATTGAAAGCCGCCGTGGGCGTGATGGGGTACGGCGCGTTGGCGAGGTTTTGCTGGGCCAGCACGGCCAGCGTGGAAGCGTCGAAGAGGTTAGGGCCGCAGAGGATGCGGGACCCGTCGTCGGAAATGGAAATCACCGTCGAGGAACCTGCGACAATACGGGCTCGCAAGACCGACGCGGAGGCCGATTCGTAAACAAACAATGTCGGCGATCCGGTGGCGGGAGCGTCTACTCCCGCAATGAACGAGCCGTTGCGGGTGGAGATCAGGCGGCTGTGGTCGGCCAGGAACGCGCGGCCCGACGGCGCGGGGAAGGTGGCCGGCGTGGGCGCCGGGGGCGCAATGGGGATGGCGGCGAGCGGAATCGCAGCCGTGGGAGACGGATCGTAGAGCATCAGCACATCCGCGCCCGCGCTCGTGCCTACGGTCGAAATCAGCACGCGGCCATCCTTGCCCACCGCGACGCCTTCGGGTTGGACCGGCAGGCTCACCTTACTGGCGAGCGTGAGCGTAGCGAGGTTGATGACATCGAGCGACCGGCCGTTGTAACAGACCACGTATAGCGACTGGTTGTCGCGCGACAAGGCCGCCGCCAATGGCGTTTGGTCCGTCGCGATGGGGGTCAGAAACGCTTTCCTGGAAATGGAATAGATCTGGACCTGGTTCGCCGTGCTGGCCGTGAGATAGACTTGATTGCGGCTCTCATCCAGTACCAGATCGGAGGCGCCGCCGACGATAGACACGGCGGTTCCGAACGTGGCCGCATGAGCGGCGGCGCACCCGATCCACCACGCCAACTGACGGAACAGCGCCGCCCCAAGCCTTCCTTTGTGATTACGCCGGCGCATAGGACGTCACGGTTTGGAAATAGTCACCACCATCGGCGCGCTTTGCTGCGCCATCCAGAGCGACTTGACCTCAATGACGCTCAATCCTGGGCGGATGCTTGTCGGAAGCTGGCCGGTAATCTGCGTCGGCGACGCGGTGAGCAGGGGGATGGCCACGCCGTCCACCAGCACGCAGGAGCCGCCCAGAACCGTTGGCGTTGGAAGTGTAGTGGCCGTCGCCGTCGAAGCGAGGTTTGTACCGGTGATCTTGAGAAATCCACCGGGCGCGACCGCGGTCTTTCCGGTGGTCGCGTTTACGACCCCGTTCGAGGTAGCGACAACGGGCTGGGTGGCTGTGCTTGCCGCGGCGATGGGGGCGACGCTCAGGCCCGAGATCGTCAATGCATAAACCGTGCCGGCCGAGTCCACGGCCATCTGCTGGGGCGGGATGTTCGTGCGGGTCGTGCCGAACAGCGAGAAGATCGGGTTCTCAGGCATTTCCGCGGCCACCGCCGAAGCGCCGGAGCGCGTATCGACCGCCTCGAGGGTGGTGTGTACGTCGTCGGTAATCGTAGCCGTCACCGAGGCTCGGACCGGAGTGGTCAGGCGAACGAAATAGTTCTGATCCACGGGGGCCACGGCGGCCACATTGCGCAGGACGGCTTGAACCGCGCCGGTGGTCCCGGGAGGAGTGATGGTTGTCAGCCCGGGAGCCGTCGCGCCGCCGATGGCCGTCAGCGAGGTATTCGCCACCAGGCCATTCACCAGGAAATAATTGTCGCCCGGCGAAATGCCCAGCGGGCCGTAATACCCCGTAATGGCCGTGCTGGTGATCAGTTGTCTCGAGGCCTCGTACAGGTCGGTTAAACCGTTGTAGCGATAGGCCACGCCGTTGCTGGCCACGAGCACGATGTAGGTCCCGTCGGGCGAAGCGAGCATGGCTCGCGGCGGACCCGTGATCGCCGTTTGCGCGCCGGTCGCGCTGATGCCGGTCACCGAGGTGCCGACGCGGGGCACGGCCTGGTTCGCGCTTACCTCCCACAAGTTGCCGTTGCTGAGAACCATTTCAAGCCCGCTCAGCCCGGCCGCCAGGCTGCTGACCGAAGTGATGGCCGATGTCGCCGCGAGCGGGTACGGCGGGAAAACGATCCGGTTGACCACGGCCATCTGATCCAGGTTGACCACGGCCACCGTCTCGCCGCCGGCATCGGCTACGTATAGCGTTGTCCCATCCAGATCCAAAGCCATCTGCCCAGGCAGTTGCCCAACAGAAATGGGCGTCAGGAAGACGCGATTCAGGGTATCGAAAACCTCGATACGGTTGTACCCGGCATTGGTGATATACACGCGGCTGCGCACCGGATCGAGCACCAGGTTCTGAAGGCCGGTATTCGAGGCTACCGAGGAGTTCGGCGCCGTCGGAACCGGGTAGATCAAGCCGCGCTGCGTGGAATCCCGATAGTTCATGAACACCCGGATCACGGGGGGCACGTTGATGGCGGTAGTAGAAGCCAACTGAATGTTCACCGGCGTTCCGCTGTTGGAGGCGCCGCCGCCGCTATACAGGTTCGTTCCGGGCACGCGGATGACGCCCGAACTGCCGGGGTCCAAGGTGAAGGTGAGAGTAGCCGGGGCCAGTCCGCTGGATGCCGAGACTTCGAGAGCGGCCGCGCCGCTGGGGATGGTGGAGGGAACGGCGTAGGTCAGCGTGCCGCCGCCGATGTTGTTAACGTTTACCGTGGCTTGCACAAGCCCGGGATGGCACGGATCCTGCGCCAGGAAAACGGTGGTCGCGCTGGGCATCAGAATCGGGCGCGAGTACAGCGTGGAGAGCGGCAAATGAGTGACTCCGGATAGCGAGAGGGCCCACACGTCGCTGCCGCTAGAGGTCATCACCATTTTGTCGATAATGCTCTCCGGGAGATTGATGCCGAGGCGAATTCCGAGGCTGGCGGGATCGGATATCAGCAAGGTGGATGCTTGCGCGGTCTGCGCGGGAACCGTCGTTGGAGCCGTGTTAAAGGCGCTGTAGAGCGTCGATCCGTCCGGAGAAAACATGCTCCCGCCCACGTTGGCCACGGTCGAAAAAGCGCTCGTCATGGTGAACGGCGCGTTGGCGATGTTCTGTTGCGCGAGCACGTTGAGCGTGGCGATGTCGTACATCGTGTAACCCGCCATAAACGTAGCGCTGTTGGGAGCGATGGACAGGGTGCTCGATTGACCTACCACCGTGCGCGTTCGCAACACGGTGGAGGATGCCGGCTCGTAAACGTAAACTACGGTTGACGCGTTGGCTGTTGTGCCCACAGTGACCCCGCTCACGCCGATGATGTAGTTTCCGTCCGGCGTGCGCCGCAGCCGGCCGTTGATCGCGGAAGTGGGGCGGGCCGTTACGGGAGCGAGCGTCGGGGGAGTAGCCGCGGGCGGCGGTACGACGACGGACAGCACCTGGCTTCCGGACGGCAGCGATGGATCGTAGATCAAAAGAGTGTTGGACGCGCTGCCCGTTCCCGAACCGTCCGTGCAAACGATGACCCGGCCGCTCAGCTCCGTTTCCACGCCTTGCGGAGCCGCGGGTAGCGTGACCGGAGTAGCCGCGCTGCCGTAACCCGAGCCGCCGAGCGTAATCACGCTCAACGTCTTATCCCCGTGGTTAGCGACGTAAAGATAGGAGCTATCCGAGGACATGGCCGCGCCAAGCGGCGATTGTCCGACCGAAATGGAGCCCACTACCGAGTTGGCGACATAGTCGTAGACATCCACCCGGTTCCCGTTGTTGTTGACCAGATATAGAAGATGCCGGCTCTCGTCGAGCGCCATGTCGCTGGGAATGTAGCCGAGGGAAATTACTTGACCGAACGTAGCCGCCGACTGCGCTCGCGCCAAGGGTGAAAAGAGCGCGCACAAGGCCGCGCCCCATATTAGTGAACGCTGAACTTGCCTTCGGATCACAACTAATGATACAGTGTTGCGGTCCCGACGCCAAGAGTGTTTTACTCGGTAATTGGGCCGGTGGCGGTGGCCGCCGGGCGACGCGGAGTTAGGGGTAATTTTTGTCTTCCGAGGTTACTCGGAGGGGGGATTCAGACTGCAGATCCGTCGTAACTTAGCCCGATCTTGGGATACATCCCTATGCAGGTAAGCCGCAGCTCCGCGAGGATGGGCGTTGCTGGTCTGCGCCTTATCGTGCGCATCGTGCGTCCATCAGGTGCAGGTCGCCTCGCGAACGGCTTCCCGGGGCGTCGCGGCGGCCCAGCCCGCGCGCGAGACGGCGAATGCCGTGGATGCGGGCGAGGGCGATTCCGAGCTGCGCGCGTTGCGGCGGCGCCTGGCGGCCAACCCTAGGGATGTGGACACGCGGCTCCAATTAGCGGCCCGTTATTCCCAAATGGACCTTCCCGACCTGGCCCTTGAGCACTACCGGCTGGCCGTGGCGCAATTCCCCGAGTCGGCGGCGGCAACGTTGGGTTTGGCCAAGACGCTCCGTGAAATGCAGGAGCCGGCCGGCGCGCTTGCGGCGATCCGCGAGGCCGAAGCCAAACAACCGGGAGCGAACTGGCGGCTGCTTTCCTTAAAGGGAATCCTGCAGGACGACCAGGGGGACCGCACCGCGGCCGAGGCGTCTCACCGCGCGGCGGCGAATTTGGAACCCAAGAACGCCGCTTTGCACAATAATCTTGGGTATAACTTGTATCTTCAACGCAGGTTCGAGGAAGCCGAGGAGGAGTTCCGCGGGGCGATCGCGCTCGACCCCTCATTCGACGCCGCGCACGATAACCTGGCGGCGGCCTTGGCGTCCGAAGACAAACCCTCGGCGGCCCAGGCGCTTGCCGAGTGGCAGCGGACGGCGGGCACGGCCGGGGCTCACAATAATATGGCGGCTCTGCTGATCGAGCGGGGGCGCTGGCCCGAGGCGCGCGCCGAGCTGATGGAGGCGTTGAAGGAGCGGCCCGATTTCGCGCCCGCACTCGCCAACTTGAGGCTGGTGGCGGAGCACGATGGGCAGCCCATGCCGGCCCCAGCGGCATTGACAAAACCCGCGCGGGCGCCGCAACGGACCTCTTTTTGGTCGAAGATTCTGAAGAACGGGTCTAGAAGCAAAACGTCTTCGCCCGGCGAGGGGAAGAGCGCCGGCGCGGACGGACCTACGGCGGAAGCCGCGGTAGCCGGGCGCCCGGCGAATCCCGCGGACGCCGCCGCGAAACAGTGAGGGAGCTACCATGAGAGCGTTTTTGATCCGGTTCCTCCGCGACGAGCAGGGGCAGGATTTAGTCGAGTATGCTTTGATCGTGGCCGCGATCGGCCTGGCGCTGATCGTCACGGTAAACCAGGTTTCGTCCGCCATTGTGAGCTTGTATTCGAGCATCGCTCAAGCCATCACCACAATCGGCGTGAGCGGGTCAATAGGAACGGACTGGCGGTTAGGATGCCCGCAGCGTTCAGGCCGGCTTTGGCCGATTTCTGGCTACCCAATCTCGCGGCGGCGCTGGCCGCCGCGACGCTGGCCTACTGCCTGGTTGCGTTCGGCGCGGGAGAGAAGTTCTTTGGCGACTCGGACGCGGGGTGGCACATACGCAACGGCGAGCTGATTCTCTCGGAACGCCGCCTGCCGCGCACGGATCCATTCTCTTTCTCGCGCGCCGGCCGGCCGTGGCTTGCCTGGGAGTGGGGGTCGGATGTTCTGCTCGGCGCCGCCCACCGGGCCGGCGGCTTGCGCGCGGTAACGGTGGTTATCGCGCTTGCGATCGCTGCGTGTACCTGGATGTGGACTCGTTTGAGTTTCGCCGCCGGAGGAGACTTCCTGATGGCCGGGCTGTTCGCTCCGCTCATGATTACGACGGCGAGCCCGCACTGGCTTGCCCGGCCGCACATTTTCGGATGGCTGTTCCTGCTTGGCGCCGTGCTGTACGCGGAGAAGGCTCCCGAGCGGTTCCGCGCGAAACACGCTCTGGCGATAGCCGGATACACCGCCTTGTGGGCCAATCTCCACGCCAGCTTCTTTCTGGCCCCCGCCGTCGCTTTGTTGTACGCGGCTGGCCACGGGATCGCGCCGCTCGTAAGGCCGATGGATCAAGCCGCGGAACGAGCGAGGGCGCGTTGGTTTTTGTGGGCGGCCGCGGCCGCTTCCGCCGGAAGCCTGGCGAATCCATACGGCTGGAAGCTTCACGCGCATATATTTCCATACCTTTGGAACGACGACCTGACCTCGAAGATCGCCGAGTTCCAGTCCTTCAACTTCCATGTTCCCGGCGCGGTGTTCATGGGTCTTTCGATGGCGCTGGCGGCGGCCGGAGCCGTGCTCTCTTTGAGCCAGGGACGGGTGGAGCGCTTCCTGCTTTCGGGCGCCCTGCTGTGGGGCGGGCTGCGTTCCGCGCGCATACTTCCGCTGGTGGCATTGGTGGCGCTGCCGCTGGCCAACGGCGCCATCACCACGGCTTTGCGCGACGCAAAGGGACTGGCGGGGCCGTTGCGGCGCGCGCTGGACCTGGCGCTCGGGTACTCTTCCAGACTGCTGGCTATAGACCGCCGCGTCAGCGGCATGGGCTTTTCGGCGCTGGCCATTCCGGCGCTGCTGCTGACGGCGTTTCTTCCGGCGTATTCGCGTCATATCGGTTTTCCGCCTTCGGCTTTCCCGGTGGCCGCGATGCCCGCGGTGGAGGCCTTGCCCGTGGGCGCGCGTATCATGGCGCCGGATAGTTACGGCGGCTACCTGATCTATCGCTTTGGAGGCGAACGCAAGGTGTTCTTCGACGGCCGCAGCGATTTCTACGGCGTGGATTTCCTCAAGGATTACCTTACGTTGATCGAGGCTCGCCCAGGTTGGCGGGAAATCGCCGCCGCATACGGATTCACCCACGCGTTGTTGCCGAAATCCTGCGCCCTCGGCGCGGCTCTCGAACAAGCCGGCTGGAAGGCGCTGTATCGGGACGACGTAACGACGCTACTGGAGGCCAGATAGATGGATCGCCAGAAGGTGGTTCTGATTTTAGTCGTGGCCTGGATCTCGGCCGCGCTGCTCACGTGGATTCTGTACTCTTCCACGCGGGCTCCACACGCCGAGAGCACGGTCGCGTTAGAGGCGGCGTCGCGCGACCTGCCCGCGGGAACGTTGCTTCGGGAAGCCGATATCAAGACGATACGCGTCGTGGAAAAGGACGCTCCCCCGGCGGCCATTCGCGACAAGGCGGCGGTGCTCGATCATCCGCTTCTGTTTCCCGTCGGCGCGAACGAACCGTTCATGACCGGGAAAGTAGCTTCCGCGAAGGGCATCGAGGGACTGGCCGCCACCATCGATCCCGGTCTGCGCGCGATTTCGGTTCCCATCACCGATTCGAGCGGCGTATCGGGCTTGATTCAGCCGAGATCCAGGGTGGATGTGCTGTTCACCCGGCCCGGACCGCTTTCCGAAGCGCTGACGACGACGATTCTGGAAGACGTTCCCGTGCTGGCCATCGGGCGGACCACCGAAGTGGCCAACGCCTCGACGGCCGCGAACACGGCCGCTCAAACGGCCACTCGCACCGCCGCGCAGGCCGCCACACTGTTGGTGGCGCCGGATCAGGCCGAGAAGTTGGAGCTGGCCAAGAACCTGGGGCGGATCAGCCTGGTGCTGCGAAACCCGCTCGACCATGAGAACGCGGCGTCCGACACGGCTACCGTCTCGCGGGATTTGTATAGCGGGTTGGCTCCCAAGGAGCCGCCGGTGCGCGTCGTCGAAAGGCCCGCTCCCGAAATCAAACCGGCCCGCGCCGTGGCCCCGCCGGAGCCGCCGAAGCCCAAGAAGACGGTGGAAGTCTTTCGCGGCAACGAGCATAGCCAAAGGAGCTTTCAATGAGGACGCGCGTCGCGCTTCTTTCGCTGGCCGCGTGGCTCGGAACGCTGGCCGCCCAGGCTCCCGTACAAACGGGAACCCAACCGGCGGCGCGCAATCTCCAGGTGACGGTGGGAAGAGGCGAGTTGCTTCGGTTCACGCGCGATATCGGAACGGTGGCCATCGCCGAGCCGAAAATCGCGGACGCCGTGGTCGTATCGCCGCGGGCCGTGATGGTCAACGCGAAGGAGCCCGGGCAAACCACGCTGGTGGTTTGGGAAACCGACGCCGAGCCAACCCGGTTCGATATCCAAGTGGTCGCCGACGTGACGGACACCGAGTCGTTGCGCCAGGCGCTCGGCGCGGAACTGAAGGCCGCGCTGCCCGGCGCCGCCATCGAATTCAGCGGCAATCCGGAAACCATCCTGCTCACCGGCAAAGTGGCCGATGCGGAGCAATCGAAGCGCGCCGACGCCATCGCCGCGCTGCACGCCAAGAAGGTGGTCAACATGCTCAAGGTGGCGGACCCGCGCCAGATCATGTTGCAGGTGAAATTCGCCAGCGTGGACCGGACCGCCCTGAGTCAGGTCGGCTTCAACCTCGTGAGCCGCAACGGCGTCACCATGGGCGAGACTTCCACGCAGCAATTCCAGGGTCCGCTATTCTCGCAGCTTCAGTTTCAGGGTAATCAGCTCGCCAACACCAACCTCAATCTGTCGAGCCTGCTGAACCTTTTCCTTTATCGCCCGGATCTGAACCTGGGCGCGACCATCCAGGCCTTGCAGCAGAAAAATCTTCTGCAGATTCTCGCCGAGCCGAATCTGGTGGTGGTGGAAGGCGCCGAGGCCAGCTTCCTGGCGGGCGGCGAGTTCCCGTTCCCGACCATCACATCGACGCCTACGAGCGGCGGATTGGCGCCCGTGGTGACGGTGCAATTCAAGAAGTTCGGAGTGCAGTTGAACTTCACGCCCACGCTGACCGCCGACGGCGCCATTCACCTGAAGGTGAAGCCCGAGGTGAGCTCGCTGGATTACACCAACGCCGTCACGCTGCAAGGCTTCCTGATTCCCGCGATTTCTTCGCGCGTGGCGGAAACCGAAGTGGTGCTGAAGGACGGAGAGAGCTTCGCCATTGCCGGTCTGCTCGATAACCGCGTCACGCAGATCGTCAATAAGATCAAGGGGCTGGGAGATCTTCCGATTCTAGGCGCGCTCTTTAGAAGCCACTCGTCGGAGAAATCGTCGTCGGAGCTGCTGGTTGTCGTTACCCCCAAATTCGTGACGCCGCTCGCGCCGGGAGTCGAGCCGCCGCTGCCGCGAACCGAGGCGCCGTTCCTGCAACCGGTGGCTCCCCCCAAGACGAAAAAGCAGAAGCAGCCGAAGGATGCCCAACCGGCCGGTAAACAGGCCGCGTACGTAGGCCCGCGCGGATATGTGCTCCCGGATTAAGTGGGGCAGACCTCCCGGTCTGCGGAGTCCGACCGCTGTCCGGCGCGTTGGCGCTGGATCGGGCCCGACTGCGTTCCGTCGCGCAAGCCTCCAGGCTTGCAGAGTCGGCATTCATGCCGACTTTCGAAAGGCCGAGACGAATCTCGGCGCGGCAGGCAGGAACGCCTGCGCCACTGGGGATACCGGGGTGCTCCCGGTAAGCCGCCTGATAGGCGGCTGCGGGCAAAATTGCCCGCCCCACAGCGGAGAACGCGGCATATCCGCCGTGTGGTTCATGATTATCCTTATCCCGATTTTGTTCGGCCTCTTGGGCTTTGCGGTGGATCTGGGAATGATCTACTCGGTGAAAGGGGAACTGAAAGCCGCGGCCAACTCCATGGCCATTGCCGCCGCGCAGCGGCTCATAGGCACGGACGCCGCTTCAGGCCAGGCCACGGCGGCCGGCATGCAGACCGTGGAGACCGTCTCCGGGCACGGTAACAAGTACTTCTTCAGCGGAATCGCAATCGGCCAATCCAGCGGCGCGCTCAACAGCGTCGTGTACGATCCCGCTTACTACGACACGGCCGCCAACGCTATCGCCAGCGCCACTTCCAATTCCGTTACGCCGGTCCCCGGCGCTCAGGCGCGATACGTTCGCATCACGCTCACCGGCCCGATACCGCTGCTGTTCTGGCGTCTGATTCCGATCATTACCGATCCCAACATCCCCGTGCTGGCGACATCGGTGGCCGGCATCAGCCCTCCGTTGTGTTACGCCTGCGGGTTGGAACCGTTCGCCGTGCGGGACCTGAGCGGAGGAACGGATCCGGTGGATTTCGGCTTCGTGTCCGGCCTGGTGTATTCGTTCGCCTACAACTGCACCGGCTCCGCTCCATTGCTTCCAGCGGCCACGTCCTCGCCGAGCATAGCCTATATGCCGCTGAACCGGTACAACCCCAACGATCCCAATTTCCCGGATCAGGCGGCGCAGATCTATCGCGATGGCGCCGCCGGGTTGCCCGGGTATCCGGATTCCACGCTGGCGTGTTTCACCGTAGGCGGCCCGGAATTGGCGTGGACCGGGGCGACGATCGCCGCGTGCGGCGGCGCCGTGCCGTCGTTTGTGAGAGCGGCTTTGTGCGGGCTCGATTCGCGGTTCGAGTTTATTGGATCGTCGGCCGCATCGGCGGCATGCACGACTGTCACGCCGGAATTCAGCGCCCTCCAGACGATGTACCAGAACGATTCCGATTTGAGCTCGCCCGGCGTCTATACGGACTACGCCGGCAACGGCAGGCGCATCATCTCCATTCCGATCGTAGATACGCTCAGCGCAACCGCAACGATGACCGTGCAGGGCTTCCGCCAGTTCCTGTTGATGCCGCAGGATACGACGAGCGGCATCTACGTCAACCCCGCCGACGCATACGGCCGATTCGCGGCCATGTACATCGGGAGCATCGTTCCGCTGAAATCCGGCAGCTTCAATCCGGCCAGTTGCCCGTATCTCTCGAGTCTCGCAACGCCGTTCGCGTCCGGCCCGGGGAAGGTGGTGCTGCATCAATGAAGCGATCTGGCGCTACCACGGCTGGGGACGGCGCAGGCCGTGTACGGCTCTCTCGAAGTCGCGTTCGCGTGGGGCAGACCCCCAGGTCTGCGGCCGGCCCCCAGGCCGGCCTTACGGCCGGTGGACTGACGAGGGCGTCAGTCCGCGGGCGAGGGCGCCCGCCCCACGCGGAACGGAGAAGGCAGGGAGCGGCTTTGCTCGAGACGGTAATTCTCGCGCCCGTCATCCTGGCCCTGCTGGTGGGCGCGGTGGGATTGGCCCGCGTCACCTACACGTATTACATGCTCGAAAAGGTAATGTACAACCTGGGGCGATCGCTGACGACGCTGGAGGGCGTCGATTACTGCAACCCGCAGAACGACACAACGCTGATCGACGCCACCAACTACGCCCTCACGGGTACCATCGACGCAACAGGCCCTTCGGTGGTTCCAGGCCTGACTCCCGCGATGGTCCAGGTTCTTCCGGAGCGCTTCGATCCGACCAGTCAGCAGATTTTTCCGTGCACTTGCGCGTATCCCGAGTGCGACGGCTTGGCGCCCGACTACATCGTGGTTTCGCTCACGGGCGGTTACCCGGTGAATCCAGTATTCCCAACCACGGGTGGGAAGTTCGTCCCGGCGTCCATTCAGCTTCGCCCCAGCGTGAGGGTTCCATATGCCGGGCCGTAACGGTACATGGGTCGAGATGGGACAGGGGCTAAAGCCCAGACTGTTTGGGCGTTGCGCGGCACGACTAAAGTCGTGCCCTGATACAAACCAAGCGGGGCGAGGCGATAACACGAATGCCACTAAACTGCGCCGCCGTACCGGGCGGAATCGCGGCGGCCAGACCACCCTGGAATTCGTCATGGCTTTCGCGGGGGTGGTGTTACCGCTCACCTTCGCGACGATATTCAGCGCGGAGGTTTTGTGGATCTGGCACAGCGTCAACGATTGGACCCGCCAGGGCGCGGGCTACGCGTCCACTCACTGCTATGTGAGCGACGCCCAGAACGTCCTCGATTTCATGAAATCCAACGTGCCGCTCATGCTCAACCAGTTCGAGTTTCAAAACGGCCCGGCGCAAATCAACGTCACCTATCTGGCGCTCGATCCAACGTCCGGGCTTCTGGGGCCGCCCACTTGCGCCGGCGGTTGCGATACGCAGTGCATTCCGCAAACCGTCAACGTGAGCGTGACAGGCTACCAGTTTTCGACGTTTCTGGCGACTGTCGGGCTCCCGCCGATCACGCTCCCGAATTTCCAGACCTCCGTGCCGATGGAGAGCGCGGGCTGCGATCCGGAGCAGGGAGTCTGCCTGCCATAGAATGGAGGGTTATCCGTGCCGATCTCTCTTATCGTCGCTTCCTCCGACGAACATTTTCGGGAAACCATTCGCGACAGCCTGGTGAACGTCACCGGGGTGCGCGTAGTGTCCGAACATACGGAAGTCTCTTCGAGCCTGTACATCCAGGTCTTGCAGGAACTCGAGCGCTATCCCGACGCCGCGCTGATCGTGGATCTGGCGACGGATCCGGAAGGGTCTTTGAAGGCGCTGGAAAAGGTCCGGCAAGCGGCTCCCGATCTCTACGTGATCGCTTCCAATTACCACGCGGATGGCGAGACGGTGATCGCCGCTGTGCGCGCCGGCAGCAGCGACTTCGTGGTGCAACCCATCAAACGCCTGGAATTCCGGGAGGCCATGACGCGCCTGGAGCGCACTCCGCGGCGCGCGGCCGCGGGCGGCAGCAGGCTCGGAAAGGTATACACATTTCTCGGAGTCAAGGGTGGAGCCGGGACCACCACGCTCGCGGTGAATTTCGCGGCGGCGCTCTCGCTTCGCAAGCAGCAGACGGTGCTGGTGGATTTGGATTCCACCGCCAACGATTGCGCCATGCAACTCGGTTGCGCGCCGCAACACTCTCTCCGCGACGTGGGCGAGAATATGTCCCGCATGGACCCCGCGCTGTTCGAAGGCCTCGCCGTACGCGACCCTATGGGCTTCTATCTGATCGGTCCCCCCGACCAGGCCGAACCCAGTCCACCGCTCGCGGAGGCCACGTTCCGGGACTTCGTTGGCTTCCTCGTGGAGAAATACGAGGCCGTCGTGGTGGATGGCGGACGCTGGATCGCCGATGAAGTGGTGCTTTCCGCGTTGCGGAACTCCAGCATGGTTTTCCTGGTGCTCACGCAGCAATTCCCCGCGGTTCGTAACGCCCAGCGTTACATTGCCGCGCTGGCGCATCTGGGATTCCATCAGGACCAGATCAAGATCGTCGTGAACCAATATTTGAAGCGTCCGCCCGCCGATCTGGCCACGCTCGACCAGATCCGGCAGACGCTCAATCAGCCGGTCTTTTTCGGCATTCCCTCCTCGCCGACCGCTCTGGCGGCGGTGAACCGGGGCCGGCCGTTCCTGGCGGATCGCGCCGCGGCGGGCGATCTGGCTCAGGCTTTCCGTTCTTTCCTGGATAAGGTCACGGGCCCCAAGCAGGCCCCGGCCCAAACCGAAGTGGCGGCTAGTTAATGGCTACGCGCGGCGACGGCGAAAACGGAGCATCCGCCAACTGGTCCGAGACCAAGTCGCGGATCCACGCCCAGTTGGTGAACTCGCTGACGCCCGCGCAGCTCAAATCTATCGGCAAGGAAGGGATGAGGGACCAGATCGGCAACGCCGCCGAACGCCTGATCGCCGAGGGACGCATTCCGATGACGCTCGCCGAGCGCGAGCGGCTCATCGAAGAAGTGCTCGACGAGGTCTTCGGCCTCGGCCCGCTGGAGCCCTTGCTCAAGGACCCGACCGTCAGCGACATTCTAGTGAACGCCTTCGACAACGTATACGTGGATCGCGGCGGAAAGCTGGTCGAGACGAACGTGCGTTTCAAGGATCAGGCTCACGTGCGCATGATCATCGACCGCATCGTCTCCAACGTGGGGCGGCGTATCGACGATTCCTCGCCCATCGTGGACGCGCGCATGAGCGACGGTTCGCGCGTCTGCGCGGTGATTCCTCCGCTCTCGCTTACCGGCCCGGTGATTTCCATCCGGCGTTTCGGAAAGAAGCTGCTGACCACCGGCGACCTTCTAAAGAACGAAACGCTCACGCCCGGCATGTTGGATTTTCTGAGCGGGTGCGTCGAGGCGCGGTTGAATATCCTGATTTCGGGAGGCTCGGGTTCCGGAAAGACCACCCTGCTCAACACGCTCTCGCGATTCATTCCGGAAGCCGAGCGCGTGATCACCATCGAGGATACGGCCGAGTTGCAATTGCAGCAGCCGCACGTGGTGCCCCTGGAAACGCGGCCGATGAATATAGAGGGCGCCGGCGCCATCGCCCAGCGCGACCTCGTCATCAACGCGTTGCGCATGAGGCCCGATCGCATCATCGTGGGCGAGTGCCGCGGTCCCGAAGCGTTCGACATGATGCAGGCCATGAACACGGGCCACGACGGCTCCATGACCACCGCCCACGCCAACTCCGCGCGCGATGCGTTTTCGCGCCTGGAAACCATGGTCATGATGGTCAGCCAAAACGTCTCCGATGTGGTGATCCGCCACATGCTTGCATCCGCGATTCAGTTGGTGGTTCACACCGCCCGGTTGAGCGATGGCTCCCGTAAAGTGATGTCCATCGGCGAAGTTCTGGGCGTGGATCGGGACCGGGTGGAGATGCGCGATCTCTTCGCGCTCGAACGCACGGGCGTGGACAGCCGCGGACGCGTGCTCGGACGGTTCGTCGCCACCGGTTCTCAGCCGACTTTCCTCGACCGCCTGAAAGCGCACGGGGTACGGCTTCCAGCGTCGATCTTTTCGGAAGTTCAGGAGCTGCGGGAACGGTGATCCACTTTCTTATTCTCGCGATGGTGGTTTTCACCTGCGTTTCCGCGGGCGCGGCTTACTATCTTTGGAACACGGTTCGGAGCAAGGAGCAGGAGGCCCTGGCCGGCCGCTTGCGCGAGTTGCGGGCGACCGGAGCGGTTCGCAGCCGTTCCTTAAGTGATCTGATGCGCCGCGAACAACGAGGCCGCTTCGGCCCGCTGGGTTATCTGCTGGGAAGGGCCGGGCCGTTACGCGTTCTCCAGGAACGCATCGATCAGGCCAATCTCAAGTACCGCGCCACGGACGTATTTCTCCTCTCCGCGGCGATCGGCGCGTTGGTGTTCTTCCTGCTAGGCCTTGCCGGCCTATCCGTGATGGTTCTGCGGGTGGGCTTCTCCATTCCCGTTGGAGCGCTGCCCATCGTTTACGTCTTGGGCGCGCGCCGCAAGCGTCTGCGGAAATTCGAGGAGGGCCTGCCCGACGCCATCGACCTGTTTAACCGATCCATGAAGGCCGGCCACAACATTCACGCGGGTCTTGAATCCATCGCGCAGGAGACTTTCGATCCGATTCGGATGGAGTTCCGCAAGCTGAATGAAGAACTCGCGCTGGGCGCGCCGCTCGAGGAGACGCTGCACGGGCTGGGGCAGCGCGTGCCGCTGCTCGATTTGCGGTTCTTCATCACGGGTCTGATCTTGCAGCGCCAAACCGGCGCGGACCTGGTGGAGGTGCTGGAGAATCTCTCGCTGCTGGTCCGCGAGCGCCTGAATCTGGCGGCCAAGCTCAAAGCCGCCACGGCGCAGCAGCGCTTTTCCGCGGGCCTGCTGGCGTCGCTGCCGATGGTGGTCGGTCTGGTGTTCTTCCTGGTCAAGCCCGACTACGTCCGCCTGCTTTGGCAGGACGAACTGGGCCAGAAGTTCCTGACTTACGCTGCGATCTCCGAGGTCGTCGGCCTGATTGCGATCCGGCGGATCGCGAACCCGAAATTCTGATGGGGACCTTCGCTCTATTCTTCGTGCTGGCGTTCGCGACCGTGGCCGCGATGTTGTGGTCCGGCATCGAACTGGCTCGCGGACGCGAGGACCCTCTGGGCGCCCGCCTGGAAGACTTGCAGGCCGTATCCACGTCGGCAGCCACCCGGCGCTCGCGAAGGGCGCGGGGCGGTCCGCTCAACGGTTTCCTCTATGGGGTGAGCCTGGTTCCGGGAGGCGATTCATGGCTGCGCGACACGGAAGAGGAACTCGCGCGAGCCGGATTGCGGCAGCCGTGGATCGTGGGAGCCTACGCCCTTTTCGTCGTTCTGTTTCTTCTGAGCGGCATTGGGACCATGGCGTACATCCAGCGCGACGCCGACGCGGTTTCGAAGTTCGGCGGGTTGGTGGCCGCGCTGATTCTCGGATGGCTGCTGCCGCGCCAGGGGCTGCATTACTCGGTGCGCCGTTACCGCCGGAAACTGCAAGACGCGCTTCCGGACACGGTGGATCTGCTGAGCGTGGTGCTGGGCACCGGCATGGCGCTGGATCAAGCCTTGATGCGGGTGAGCGAGGAACTTGAGTTCATCTATCCGCAACTGTCTTCCGAATTCTCCACGGTGGTGATGCAGGTGCGCGCCGGTCAGGAGCGCGCCAAGGCTTTCAAGCAACTGGTACGCAGGACGGGCATCGAAGATATCAAGGCGCTATCGGCGATGATCGTGCAGAGCGAGCGTTTCGGCACGAGCCTCGGGCAAGCGCTCAAGGTTTACTCCGACTCGCTGCGCACGCGGCGCCGCCTGCGCGCGGAAACCTCCGTCGCCAAGGCCGGCATCAAGATGCTGTTTCCGATCGTGCTGTTCATTCTGCCGGCTCTTTTCGTGGTAACGCTGGTCCCAGGCGTGCTCAGCGTCCTCCGGGCTCTCAATGGGGGCATTGGGCCGGCGCATTAATCCGCGGTTCTCCGGCCGGGTGCGCCCTGTGATATACCACCAGTACGCGCAATGAACACGCTGATTCGATACTCGATGCTCGCCACGTTCGTGGCTGGAATGGCTCCCGCGGCGTCGCTGATCACGACGCGGTTGGACGATCCCAAAGCCGTCTATCTTTCCGCCGCCGAGTTTGGAGCGAAAGGAGACGGGGTGGCGGACGATAGCGCCGCCATCCAGGCGGCCATCGACAAAGCGGCGAACGGCGGCGACATTTTGTTCGTCCCGCCGGGGCGTTACCGGCTGACGCGGACGATCTACGCGTGGCCCGGCGTGCGCATCTTCGGATACGGCGAAACGCGGCCCGTCTTCGTTCTGGGAGCGAATACGCCGGGCTTCCAAACGGGCGTGGGCGTCATGGTGATGTTCACCGGCGCGCGCGCGAATCTTGGAGCGCCCGCCTCGCCGGGCGGCGGCGGGCGAGGCTTCCGCGTTCCTTTTCCGCCCGTGGGAACCGTTCCTCCCAACGCGTCCATCGCCGACGCAGGCCCGGGAACGTTCTACTCCGCGATGAGCAATGTGGATTTCGAGATCGGCGAGCGGAAACCCGGCGGCCATCTGCATCCGCTTCCACGCCGCGCAGCACGCGTATCTGAGCCACATGGACTTCCACATCGGTAGCGGATCTGGCCGCGCTCACCGAGATCGGAAACTACGCCGAGGACCTCAAATTCTACGGCGGCCGCTACGGCATCCTCACGGATAAGCCCTCGCCCGCATGGCAGTTCACGCTGGTCGATTCGCTTTTCGACGGGCAGCGCGATGCGGCCATCCGCGAGCACGAAGCGGGACTGACCCTCGTACGCGACAGGTTCCTGAACACGCCGGCGGGAATCGATATCGATCCGGAGTATTACGACCAGCTTTGGGGGAAGGACTGCCGGTTCGAAAACGTCAGCCGCGCGGCGGTGGTCATCGGCAACGAAAAGAGCTACCTCAACGAGATCGGCTTCGAGAACGCGGTGGCGCTGAATACGCCGGTGTTCGCGCTGTTCCGGCCAAGCGGCAAGACGGTAGCGGGCAAGGGCGCCATCTACCGCGTGCGCAGCTTCAGCTTCGGTTTGATTCTGCCCGGACCTGGGCGCGCCGGGCGTCGCTCGGCCAGCGTCTGGATCTGGAGCCGCTGGTAGGCGTCCCGGTCGTCATGCATCCGGCCATCCCGCCGCTGCCGCCCACGTTCGGAATGGACCAACGTGCGGACGCTCGGCGCCGTGGGCGACGGCAAAACGGACGACACGGCCGCGCTTCAGAAAGCCATCGACGCGCATCGCGTGCTCTACTTCCCGATCGGGCAGTACATGGTGAAGGAGCACGCTTACGCTGAAGCCGGACACCGTGCTCGATCGGCTTGCACCCGCTGGCGACGCGCATCGATCTTGCCCGACAGCACGCCCGAGTTCCAGGGCGTTGGCGCGCCGCGCCCCGTGATCCTCGCTCCCGAGGGAGGCGCGAACATCATGAGCGGAATCGGCGTCTACACGGGCGGCATCAATCCGCGCGCGGTCGGCGTGCTGTGGCAGGCGGGCGAGGCGTCGCTGATGGAGGACGTGCGGCTGCTCGGCGGCCACGGCAGCGGGTCGATGAATCCGTACAACGCGGACCACACCGGCGATCCCGATCCGCGCAAACGCTGGAACGGCCAGTATCCGAGCATCTGGGTGACCAACGGCGGCGGCGGAACGTTCGCCAACATCTGGACGCCGAGCACGTTCGCGCAGGCCGGTCTGTACGTTTCCGACACCAAAACGCCCGGCCACGTCTACCAGATTTCGCTCGAGCATCACGTGCGCAACGAGTTGAAGCTCGACCGCGTGGAGAACTGGGAGATCTTCGCGCCGCAAACGGAGGAAGAAGCCGGCGAGAGCGCCGACTGCCTGTCGCTCGAAATCAGCCGATCGAAGAACATCACCATCGCCAACTATCACGCCTACCGCGTGACGCGCTCGCGCGCTCCGTACCCCACGGCCGTCCGGCTGTACGATTCCTCGAACATTCATTTCCGCAACGTGCACGTGAATGCCGAGAGCGGACTGGCCACCTGCGACCAGAACGGCTGCGGCACGTTTCTGCGCGCCAGCAAGTTTCCGGACGAAAACGCCATCGAGGACGTGACGCATCATCTGGAGGTGCGCGAACGGGAGTTCGCGTTGCTGGACGTGCCGGCAACGCCTGCCGCGCCCGCGCCGGGCAACGCTGCGGCGGTGCTTGCGGCGCCTGGGAGCCGCCGTGCGCAAACTCGCCGACGGGTTCTTTTCGATTTCCGGCGCCGCGGTGGACGCGGCCGGCAAGCTTTACTTCGCCGACCACTGGCGCCAGCGAATCTACGGCTGGTCGGCGGCGGAGGGATTGACGGTGGAGCGCGATCATCCGCTCGATCCGGTGAACCTGGCGTTCGATAAGTCGGGCAATCTGCTGGTGCTCTCCTCCGCCGGCGCCCAAGGTACGGTCTACAGTTTCCGTCCCGGCGCGGCTGGGCGGCGCGATGGCGGAGATTGCGCCGCGAAGAAGCGCAATCCGCGGCCCGGCGCGCGGGCGATCCTGCCGGTGAATTACTGGAACAACGGGGAGTTCGCGAATCAGCTCAACTTCGAGACGATGACGTACACGACGCTCGCCGAGATGTTCCGGCGCGACGTGACGGAACCGCGCCCGCGCCAATACGTCTCGCCGGACGGAAGCGTGTTCCTGCCGGCGGCGCGCGTGTTCCAGCAGGGGCCGGCCGATTACCAGGGCTGGCGATTTTCGAACAGCCTGGATGCGTACGGCTTTGTGAGCGCGGCTCCCGGGGAGCAAGGTGTACGTGAGCAATGAGTCGGAAGATGTCACCTACCGTGCCACGGTGAAGCCCGACGGCTCGCTGGCGGATTTGCAGCCGTTCGCGCCGCGCGGCGGCGAGTGCGTGGCCGTGGACGCGCGAGGCAATGTGTACGTGGCGAACGGTCAGATCTTCGTTTATCGACCCAGCCGGCAAGGAGATCGGGCGGATCGACGTTCCGGAGCGTCCGATCGACATCGTCTTTGGCGGCGCCGCAAACCGCACACTGTTCATTCTCGGGCACCACGCGCTGTTCGCCGTGGAGACGGCCGGCGCGCAGCGGCCGGAGTTGCGGCGCCCGTCTGGGCAGCGGAAGCCGTAGCAAGAACCGCGGTCCGGAACTGCAAGCTTCGAGATCGAAACGTCGAGATGACTCCGACGCTGCAAGCCAAAGGCTTGCGCCACGGCCCCGTGGCGCGGACATTCATGTCTGCCGTCTCGGCATTCGAGCCGAGATTCTTGGAATTACCGACAGAATGCCAGTTAACTAAAACCGCGCGGAGACTGATGATTGAGATCGAGACCCGGGATGACTCTCGCGCTGCCGCCGGCTTCCAGGCCCCGTGTGCGATCATGAGCATCGATGACTTCGGCTATCCTAGTACACTCGCACAGCGGTCCCGGCGGCGCTCCTCGGCCATCGTTTCCGGCATGTGCGCTGGCTGGCCGCAATCCGCCTCCCCGCAAGTTGAAGCATGGGTGACCAACCCGGACCGGTCCGCATTATTTCAAAGGGTTCCCGATCCAATCGCCTTTCGCAACGCCGGCGGGCGCAGGCTCCGCCGATCGTGATCGATCCATCGCAACAGATGCAAACGATGGATGGATTCGGCTTCGCCCTGACCGGGGGAAGCGCCGAACTCCTGACGAAGATGAACCCGGCCGCGCGGGCCGCTCTGTTGAAGCAGCTTTTTGCGCAGGATGGGAGCAACGTCGGCGTCAGCTATCTGCGCTCAGCATCGGCTCCTCAGACATGAACAGCTTCGTCTTCTCCTACGACGATCTTGCCGCCGGCGAGACCGACCCGGAGTTGAAGAAGTTCGACCTCGCGCAGGACCGCAAGGACGTGATTCCCGTGCTCAAGGAGATCCTCGCGATTTCTCCGAACATCAAGATTCTCGGTTCGCCGTGGTCCGCGCCCGCCTGGATGAAGACCAACAACAACGTGCGGGGCGGAGCGCTCAAGGAAGAGTGTTACCCGGCCTACGCGCTAGTACCTCGTGAAGTACGTGCAGGCAATGAAGCAGGAAGGCATCGCCATCGACGCCATCAGCATCCAGAACGAGCCGCTGAATCAGAAGAACACGCCGAGCATGCAGTGGCAGATCGGCCAGCAAATGGCGTTCCTGCGCGATCATCTGTATCCGGCGTTCACCAAGGCGGGGCTGAAGACCAAAGTCGTGCTTTTCGATCACAACACGGACCGCCCGGATTATCCGCTGGTCCTGCTGGCCGACCCGATCATTTCGCAATTCGCCGATGGCGTAGGCTTTCATAATTACGGCGGCGAAATGAGCGCCATGAGCTGGGTTCATCTGGCGCGGCCCGACAAGAACATCTATTTCACCGAGCAGATGATTACCGAAAGGCCCGGCAGCGCCACCATCAATATCGCGCCCACGGTGAAGCGGATGATCGTCGACACCACGCGCAACTGGTCCAGGAACGTGATTCTGTGGAACCTCGCCGCCGACCCGCAGAACAGGCCGCACACCGATAACGGCGGCTGCGGTTCGTGCCAGGGCGCGGTGACCATCGACAAAGACGCGGCCTCGCTCAACATCGCCTATTACACCGTCGCCCACGCATCGAAGTTCGTGCGCCCCGGCTCGGTCCGCATCGGTTCCACCACGCGCGGCGATCCGAGTATCAGCCTCACCGAAGACGAAGAGCGGCCGGGCGTGAAGCGGGTGGCGGTCATCGAAAACACGCAGGTCTTACCTAACGTCGCATTCCGGACGCCTGAAGGAAAGATAGTGTTGATCGTTGCGAACGATACGCTGTCGGTCAGTTCATTCACGATTCAGTACAACGGACTGAGCGCAAACATCCGCCTGAATCCGGGAGCGGTGGGAACATACGTTTGGTAGGTTGACGGGCAACTGGTCGATTCGACGGAGTTCGAGCTATCCAGCCGCACATAGGTAGAGGTGGATACACGGCACGGTGCCAAGTTCGCAACGCAGGCCAGGAGGCCCGCGCCAAAGTGGGGCGGCCAATACTGGCCGCCGCCCGCTATCGGCAGGCGTGATGAGATGCGTCCGAAAGGCCGCTTGAAAAGCGGCTGCGGGCAGGAATGCCCGCCCCACTTGGTGCCGAATTACGGCTTGCGCCAACCGCTGGGCTTCTTGAACTCTCGTTTGGCGTCCTTCATTTCGGCGCCCCGCTGCCAGATCTCAACCGGGTCCCACGACCCGAATCCTCTCTTTTGGCCCAATGCGAGGTACGGCAGGTCCGCCGGGTTGAAGCCCATCACGGACGCGGCGATCGAATCCACGGCCACTGGCTTCATGCCGGCAACCACTGCGTTGTAGTGGACGGGCGTTCCATCGCCTTCCGTCGCCATAGAACCGCCGACCAAGGCGAAATCGGCTGGCTTGTAGCTGAAGAGGTCGATCAGCGCTTCGTCCGTCGTGACCGGCTTGGCGACGAGCGATGCGTAGTTCGCCACTGCGAGCGAAACGCCGCGGGCGGGATCCGTGGCAAGCGGCGCGATGCTGATCACGCGGTCGCATTGCTGGATGACCTTGGGAATGGCGTAGCTGACCGATACCTTGTCGGGCACCGGCAGTTCGACCGTGGGCGCGGTGTTCAGATCCACGAGTTCGAACTTCATGCCCTTGTACTTCGCCGTGAAGTCGCTCGACCAGCTTCTGGTACTCCTGGCTCCACTGGCCGGCCTGCGGCAACCGGGCGGCGACGGTGAAGCGGACCCCGCGCTTCTGGTCCGCGAGATAGGAGACCATGGCGAGGCTCACGATCCGCGCATCCGCCTGGGGCCGGGTGAGTACCACGATCCAGTCATCGGGCTCGATGGTTTCGTAGAACTCCGCCGTGACGGCGGGCGGCCAAATCGATGGCCTTTCGAATCATGGCATCGAACTGAGTGGGGGTCAGGTCCGCGGTCGGGGGCTGCGGGTCGCTGAGCCCGGCGATCTTGGTTCCGTCGTCATCCTCCCCCTCTTTGAAGCTGGAGAGGACGATTCCTACCCGCGGAGTGGGGTCCTGCGTGGCACCTGCCACCTTGGGCTCGTCTTCCTTCTTTTGGGTCTGGCTCTGAGCCAGGGCCGCCACCGCGCCGGCTCCAGCGATAAGAAAATTGCGCCTGTACACCTTTACCTCCGGTCAAACCACACTATAATCCAGTTATGACGACACGCCGCGAATTTATCCTCGGTTCGGCCGCCGCCGTCGCGGCATATTCAATGCCCCCTGCGAAAACCAAGGTGGCACTCATCCACTCTTCAAACAAAAGCCTGCTGAAGCCGGTCGCGGCGGATCACCCGCTCGATTACGAACTGGTCCGCGACATGGTGTGGAAGGCGATCCGTCTCGGCAAGCCCAAGGCGGGCAGTCTCGAAGCGAAGATCAAACCGGGATCGTGGGTCGTGATGAAGCCCAACTACTGCTACCTGGGCACGCAACCGGGATACCGGCAAGGCGACGTGTCGGACATGCGCATGGTGCGCGCCGTATTGGAGTACGTTGCGCAGTATTCCAAAGCCAAGCGCATCACCATCGCCGAAGGCGGCAGCTACCGCAACGTAAAGGATACCGACCAGGGCAACGTGGTCATGCAGAACGGTCAGCACGTGGACCTGATCTCGTACGACTGGGGCCCGGACCAGTGGCCCGGCATGGGCGGCGCCTACGGCGCCTTGATCCGTGAAGTGGCCGCCAAGCATCCCGACAAGCAAATCGACTTCGTCGACCTGGCCTACGACGTGGTCAGGGATGCGTCCGGCAATATGCTGAGTTGCCCGTTCCCCAGCATAACGGCGTTGGGTCGTTCAGCAATAAGAAGGAGTACTTCGTCACCAACGCCGTCACCAAGTGCGACTTCTTTATTTCGCTGCCCGTGGTCAAAGTACATGAAAACTGCGGGATGACGTGTTGTTTTAAGAACTACGTGGGAACCGGGCCGCGCATCGCTTACGGGCGCGCCATCATGACGAACCAGGGCCTGCACAACAACCACTCGGTGGATACGCGCATCGATCCTTTTATCGGCGATCTGGCCGCGTTCCATCCGCCCGATTACAACGTCGTGGACTTCATCCGCGGCTTGCAGTACACCGAGCACGACAACCGTCAACCCGACCAGATGATCCGCACAAACATCATCATGGCCGGCGAGAATCCGGTCTCGGTGGACGCCATTGCGGCCACCATGATCGGCTACAACCCCACGGACATCGACTATCTGCACATGGCCAATGCGCGCGGCCTGGGCTCCTTCGACCTGAAGGACATCGAAGTCTTGGGCGAGGAACCTGACAAGTATTACCGGAAGTGGGGCAAGCCGCGTACGTGGTATGCTCGCGCCATTCGCGAGTGGAGGGTGACGGGGGACCCGTCCTCCGACGTGCGTAACTGGAAGCGCTACACTTCGTTCGGAGACGTAGGGGATCTGGCCGCCGCCGCGGGATCGGCTGCGCCCGTTTACGCCGCGGCCGTCACGGTCAAGGCCGACGGGGCCAAGAAAGGCTTTCTGTGGGCCGGCTTCTCAGGCAAAGGAACCGTGGAACTGAACGGCCGCCAGATCATGGCTGAAGACGGATCTCCGAGAACCCGCGTGGGTCAGTACAAGCAACCCATCGAACTGCAAGCTGGCGAAAACAAGCTGGTGTTCAAGGTCAACTCGACGGACGGTAAGGCTTCGCTGGGCGCATTTCTGTCGGGTCCCGGAGAACGACGGCGACAGCATGAAAGGCGTGGCCTGGTCGGCGTAAGACAAGGTTCGTTTCAAGACTGGTTTGCAACTCAAGGAAGCCGGGGGCTCGAGGGTCTCCGGCTTCTTTCGTCTCTGCGGAGATTTCCCGGGGGAAATCTGGACGGCGTCCATCGATCCGCGCGGATGTAAGCCTTTACACCGGGCGCGCAAGTAGATATCCTTCTGTTGTCTCGGCAGTGAGAAGAATCGCAGCCGCAAAGTGGGGCCCCGTGCGCGAGCGGTTCCGCATCACGGCGTCCGGCGATGCGTGCGGGGCGGAGGATACAGGAGGCGTGGCGCCGCGGTTGACGGTGACTGGCGCCGCCCCTGGAGAAGTTCAAGCTCGATACGGTGAGTGTGAAATAGAGAGGCCATTTCCGGGCGCGCCGGATAACCGCCTCATCCTAAGAGGAAAAAAGAGACTTATGAATATCAAAACAGTGGTTCTGGTAGCGCCTCTGGCGCTGATGGTAGGCTGCTCCAGCGCTCCGCCGCCGCAGCCAGCAAAGCCCGTCATCGGCAGCATCGTCCGGCTGGATCCTGCGTTCGATGCGCTGGTTGCCAAGGACACGCAGATTGAGAAAGTAGCCGGCGATTTCCAGTTCACCGAGGGTCCGCTGTGGCGTCCGGACTCCAAATTGCTGTGGTTCGCCGATCTGAAGGCCAACATGATTCGCTCGGTGACCCCGGATGGGCAGGCAGCGGTGGTGCTGGAAGAATCGGGCGGCAAGAGCACTGCGCCTCCCGGAGGTTATATCGGATCGAACGGCATGATCGCCGATAAGGACGGCGCCGTCCTGGCTTGCCAGCATACCAATCGCGATATCGTGCGCATCGCCAAGGACATGAAGATCACCACCGTGGTGGACAAGTTCGAAGGGAAGCGTTTCAACAGCCCCAACGATCTGGTTTACAAATCCGATGGCGCGCTGTACTTTACCGATCCACCCTACGGTCTGCCGAAACAGGATGACGATCCCGCGAAGCAACTCAAGTTCAACGGCGTCTACCGCTTCGCCAATGGCAAGCTGACTCCGGTCGTCAAGGATCTGAGCCGTCCCAACGGCCTGGCCTTTTCGCCCGATGAGAAGACGTTCTACGTTGCCAACAGCGGGCCGAAGAGATACTGGATGCGCTACGACGTAGGGGCCGACGGCGCGGTCTCGAACGGGAAGGTGTTTGCCGATGTCAGCGACGAGAAGGAGACCGACGTACCGGATGGAATGAAGGTTGACGCGCAGGGGAATATTTACGCCACCGGTCCGGGCGGCCTTTGGGTCTTCTCCGCGGACGGCAAGCACCTGGGCACGATCAAGACGCCCGAACCTCCTTCCAACTGCAATTGGGCCGAAGACGGCAAGACGCTCTACATCACGGCCGTGACGAGCGTTTACCGGATCAAGGTGTCGGTGGCCGGCGCGAAGGCTCTGTATCAGTAGACCGACTTTGAGGGGGACACCATGTCTATTCGCAACGCAATGAACCGAAGAAACTACTTGAAAGTCCTGGCAGCGGCTCTGCCCGCCACCCAAATGGCGAAGGCCGCCGCGGCGCCTCCCATCCAGCTTCACTGCGATCTGTTCCTGGACCCGAAACGGGAAAAGGAAATGCTGGACAATTACGCCAAGATCTTCCACCCGACCATTATCAAGCAACCGGGATTCGTGTCCGTGACCCTGCTAAAGCTGAAGAAAGAAAACCAGGGCAAGGCTCCCGCGGGCGCCTCGTACCGCCTGGTCATCAGCTTCCAAACGGAAGAGCAGCGGCTGAAATGGGTGGATAGCGCCGAGCACAAGCGCGCTTGGCCCACGGTGGAGAACTGCCTGCTCGGCGAGAAGTTCACAGCGCTGCTCTACGATCCCGTAGTGTAGGGATTTCAACGGCCGCGGGCGCAAGACGCGCCGCTTTTTCGCAGCGCTACTCGACGTCGAAGTCCGCCGTCCGGACGGCCGGTTCGGCGGCGAATTGAGACTGCGCCTTGATTTCCAGGCGATACGCCCCGGCCGGCAGTCCAGAAAGAGGGAGTTCGAAAGCCACGGGGACTATCAGGGCGCCGGGGCGTATCGCCTTTTCAAGAACCTCCGTCTCCTCTCCCCGGCGGTAGTCCAGCACGCGGAATCCGGCGAGATCGGAACGATGGTACGCCAACCCGCCATGTTGTTCACCGCCGCGGCGCGAATTCCAACCACCGCACCGCGACCTTTGCGTTTTGCGCGCGGTCCGGTTCGGAGCCGAACAGCCCGCGCCGGAAGACAATGCGAATTGCGTTCACCTGCCGGCGCGGCACGGCCGCCGGCGCCTTGAACTCCAGCGTTTCAAAGGTGGACCGGCTCAATCCGAAGAACTGGCTTCCAAGGTCGTAGGTCCCGCTGGAACCGATCAGTTCCATCCGGGCGTTCGCCGGAGACGCCTCTTCGCTCGATAGCCCCACCCGCACGGACCGGCAGGTGGAAAAGTCCACGGGCGGATTCAGCTTCTGGTACGCCTCGGTATCCATGGCCGCGCCGTTCAGCGTGACGTATAAGCCATCAAGCGGCGTGCCCCGGAAAATGACCCAACTCGCGGGCATGTGGCCCAGTGGGCTTGGGTACAGATGATACTCGCCGGTAAACGGCACCACAAACGGCTGAGAGAAGAGCGCTCGCATCGCCGGCTGGCCCGAAGAGCCCCAGAACAGGCCGCGCGTTACGGGCGCTTCCGGAATAAGCAAGGCAGCGGGAAAACCATCGGCGCCGTGTGCTCCCAACGGCTTTGGAGTAAACACCGGGGTCACGTTCTGTTTCTGGGCCGGCGTTTCGGCCTCGGCCAATTGGTCATGCCCCCAGAGATACGCGAACGGCGTCGCCGCCGGCCCCGGCCTGCCGGCCCCCATCGGCATCGGCGTCAGAGCCAACAGCAACACCAAGGCCACGCTCAAGGCCAGGTGCGGCAGGTTTGCTTCCTGGCGCGGCGTGTACGCTCCCCGTTGGATCGAGCACCAGGTACATACCGCCGCGCCGGCAGCGACGAGGGCGGCCGCCGCCACGCGGTAGTCCGTCCCGATCGCGCAGCACACGCCCGCTTGCAGGACGAGCGCGCCGGCGAGCGGCCCATTGGCGTGCCACGGCAAGTCTACGGGCAAAAAGACCTGCGCGCTGGAGCTCTCCGGATTCCTCTTGCGTTTGCTGCCTGAATAGACTCCCGGCGGTCTGCGCGATGCGAGCACGCGAGCCGTGTTCGCCGCCAGCAGAAGTCCACCGGCCGTGCCCAGAGGCGTCCCGGTGGCGAGCAGCAACGCGCAGGGGACGCACCATACAGCGGGAATCGCGGCGGAAACCGCCGTGCCAAGCACCTTTCGGAACTCGGCCATGGATGAGGCCATGTAAGCCGCCAGCGTCACCGCGGCCGCCACACCCCACGCAGCGAATTCGAGAAGCAGCGAGCGGAGGACGAGGGGCCGCACGGCGATGCCTTGGGCTCGACACGCGGCCGCCTGCAGCCAGATCAGCCACGCAGCCGCGCCGAACCCCGCGAATTGCGCCGCCCGAATCCAGCGGCTGCGGTTGAGTCTCACCCTGTTTGCCCCGGCGAACTCCCAGACCTCGCCCGCCGTCACCCCTCACAGACGCGGGCTCCGAGCATCCCTCAGAATACCCCTTATCGTGTGCACAAACGATCTGCGCGTCGCCCGGATCAATCATATAAATCTTGATATACAATAGGGTAATAATGCAAACCACACTCCTGGAGAGGCATTCTAGTAGTCCGGATTTCGAAGTTGCCTACGACCGGCTCGTGCGGGAAGAGATCGAGACCTTCCGTAAGACCGCCGAGGCGTTTCTCGCCGGCGAAATCACCGAAGACCAGTTCCGGCCTTTCCGCCTCAAGCATGGCATTTATGGCCAACGCCAGGCCGGAGTCCAGATGGTGCGCTGCAAGATTCCGGGCGGGTTGCTGAATGCCCGCCAGGCCGAGCAGTTTGCCCGCATCGCGGACGAATTCGCCGGCGGCAAATGCCACACCACGACCCGCCAGAACATCCAGTTTCATTTCATCCCGCTCGGGCACGTTCCGGCCGTCATGCATCTGCTCGCCGACGTGGCTCTCACGAACCGCGAGGCTTGCTATAACACCGTCCGCAACGTGACCGTCTGCCCGTGGGCCGGTCTCGCGCACGACGAAGTTTTCGACGTTCGCCCGTATGCCCAGCGCGTCGCTTTCGCCCTTTTGCGCAAAGACCTCACCGGCAATCTGCCGCGCAAATTCAAGATCGCTTTCGACGGCTGCCGTGGCCATGACTGCATCGCCGGGGCCATCAACGATATCGGCCTTCGCGCTCAGATTCGCGACGGCCGGCGCGGGTTCCGTATGATCGTCGGCGGCGGCCTGGGTCCACTGCCGCGCGAAGCGCAACCGCTCGAAGAGTTCGTTCCGGAAGAGCGGCTCCTGAACAAGTGCGAAGCCATCATCCGCGTGTTCAACCAATACGGCAACCGTGGGAACAAGAATCTGGCGCGAATGAAATTCGTCCTGCGCGAGCGCGGCCTGGCGTGGTTCAAGGAAAAGGTGGAGGAAGAGCACGCGGATATCCTGGCTCACGGCGGCATCGAGTGGCCGGATACGATTCCCGAGGGTTTCGGCGGTTTCCGATCACAGCCGAAACCGCTGGGAACCGGCGCACAGTTGCCGGTGACGGGCTCGCGGCGCACCGGGGATCCGGCCTACGACGAATGGCGTGAAACCAACGTCGTGGAGCAGCGCCAGACGGGCTACGCGGCGGTGGTGGTCCGCGTGGACCAGGGGAATCTCACGAGCGGCCAGTTGCGCGCCCTCGCGGCGATTTCCGAGTCGGAAGCCGATGGAATGGTGCGGCTTTCCATCGACCAGAACGCGATCCTCGCCTATATCCCTCTTGCCGCGCTGCCCGCGGTTTACGCCAAGCTCGCGGAAGCGGATCTGGCCTCGCCCGGCGCGCGGCGCATTGAAGACGTCACGACGTGCCCCGGCGCATACTCCTGCAATTTGGGGATCACCAAGGCGATGAGCCTCGGAGCGGCGCTTCAAGACGTGGTCCGCGCTTACGACGATGCGCGTGTTCGGCGGTTGGCCATCAAGATTAGCGGCTGCCCCAACTCGTGCGGCCAGCACTGGATCGGCGATTTCGGATTCTTCGGCAACGCGCGGAAGATCGCCGGCCGGGAGGTTCCCTACTACCAGATGCTGCTCGGCGGCGGCTACGACGATACCGGCGTCATGCGCTTTGGACTGACCGTGCAAGCCATCCCCGCGCGCCTGGCCCCCACCGCGGTTCAGCGCGTCATCGGGCACTTCATCGCCAACCGCTTGGATAACGAGACGTTCCGCGACTACGTGGTGCGTCACAAAGTGGAGACATTCCGCGAACTCACGCGCGATCTCGCCAAGCCCGCCGAGGCGTTCCCGGAGCTTTACCAGGACTGGGGCGACGAAGTCGCATATTCTCTCGAGCTGGGCCGCGGCGAATGCGCGGCGTAAAACTGGGGGCCGGGGAGAAGAAAGGTTGTGAGCCGGCGCCAAGTGACCAACGGCGTGAAGCTGGCTTGGAGTGTGTTCATGGCGGAAATCGAATACGTGCCGGCGCCGCCTTTCTACGCGGGTTTTCCCCAGCCCCCAACCCCTGGCGTCCAGCCCCTTGCGTGCTATCGTTCGGTTGATGGCTCGAATACAGCGCGTACTGATCAGCGTTACCGACAAAACCGGAGTCGTCGAACTGGCCCGTGAATTGGCCGCCATGCAGATCGAAATCGTCTCTACGGGCGGCACGGCGAGCTTGATTCGAAAGAGCGGCATCCCGGTGAAGGATGTCAGCGATCTCACCGGATTTCCCGAGATGCTTGACGGGCGCCTCAAGACTCTGCACCCGAAAGTCGCCGGCGGAATCCTGGCCATGCGCTCGCGTCCGGAGCACATGAGCGCGCTCGCCGAGCATGGCATTGCGCCGATCGACATGGTGGTCGTCAACCTCTACCGCTTCGAGGAAGTCGCGGCGCGCGCGGACGCTCACCTGGAAGAGTTGATCGAGAACATCGATATTGGCGGCCCGACTATGATCCGCGAGGCCGCCAAGAATTATCAGGATGTGGCCGTCGTGGTTTCGCCGGCCGATTACACAGCCGTGATCGAAGAGATGCGATCGTCCGGCGGCGGTCTCTCCGTCGAGACTAAGTGGCATCTGGCGAAAAAGGCGTTCCGCACCACGGCCGATTACGACGCCGCCATCAGCGCGCGCCTGGAACGCGAAGGATCGTCCGACACGCTGCCCCTCGATCTCGACATTCGCGCGCCCAGGCTCATGGGCCTGCGCTACGGCGAGAACCCGCATCAATCCGCGGCTCTCTACGGCTCGCGCGGCCGAGGCATCGCCGGCGCGGAGCAGCTTCACGGCAAGGAGCTTTCCTACAACAACCTGGTGGATCTGGACGCAGCCTGGCAACTCGCCTGCGAGTTTTCGGAACCGGCTGCGGCCATCATCAAGCACACGAACCCGTGCGGCTGCGCCGAACAGGCTTCGCTCGCGGAGGCCTATCGAAAAGCGTTCGAGTGCGATCCGGTTTCGGCCTACGGCGGCGTCATTGGCCTCAACCGGCCCATGGACGAAGAGACCGCGCGCGAGATCGCGAAGACGTTCATCGAAGCCATCGCGGCGCCAGGCTACTCCGCGGAAGCCCTTGCGATTCTCACGGCAAAGAAAAACCTTCGCCTGCTGCGCGTCGCGCCGGGAGGCGATTCGCTGGTGGTGAAGTCCATCTCCGGCGGCTTCCTGGTCCAGACCGCCGACGATGCCAGACTCGACCGCGCGTCCGCCACGGTCAAAACCAGACGCGCGCCTACGGAACTGGAGTGGCGATCGCTGGAATTCGGCTGGAAGGTGGCCAAGCACGTGAAATCGAACGCCATCGTGTACGCTCGCGCCGGGCAAGCGGTCGGCGTAGGAGCCGGCCAGATGAGCCGGGTGGATTCGGTGAAGATCGGGGCCATGAAAGCCGTTCTGCCTTTGGCCGCCACGGTGGTGGCTTCGGACGCGTACTTCCCATTCCCGGACGGCGTCGAAGAAGCCGCCAAGAACGGGGCGACGGCGGTCATTCAGCCCGGCGGGTCGATCCGCGATGAGGAAGTGATCGCCGCCGCCGATCGCCTGGGTCTAGCCATGGTCTTCACCGGCGTGCGGCATTTCAGGCATTAGGGGCGGCCGGCGCGAATTCCCCGCCGGCGCCGGAACCCATCTCTATCCGCCCGGCTGACGCATCCGATCGTCCCCTCAGGCCTATGAATTGCACAGGTGGAGCTCAAATCCCGAATCGGTCATTATGACTCAGGGCCGTGTCGGAACAACCCGGCGGACGCGTGGGGGACCATCGAAACTTCCCGTTTCTTCGAACCCATGCGGTGGTACGGCAATTGCGGGTAAGGGGGATGCGCCGAGAGCGAATCAAGTCGCTCGACCATTGACATTCTCTCCGAAGGGAGCATAATCGGACACGGAGGCCCGGTTTGCGGGCTAACTCGTCATCGCTTGAAAGGAAATCGCCGACATGCGATGGCACGATCACGTGGCAAGACATAGGGTACTCATGGCCGCCGGGTTCCTTCTCCGTTTGGGATATTTCGTCGGTCGCCGTCGGGTCGCCACCCGCGCTGCTGGGCCAGATCGTCAGCGCCGCCCTGTACTACGCCGAAGGGCTATGGGTCGTTGGCAATTACGCTTTTGTCGCGGTTGTTAACGGGACGGGCGGAACGACGCCCGCCTTCCTGACCGTCAACATCTCGAACCCGGCGGCTCCGGCTATTATCCACACGCTTACCGACACCAGGCTTGGCAGCCCCGAAAACTTATTGGTCGTTGGCAACACCGCGTTCGTATCGAACTATTTGTCAACTGGCACGGACGATTACGTGTCGATCGACATCTCGAACCCAACGTCTCCAGCGATACTGCAGCCTAAAGGAGCGGCGTCATTATACGAGGCGGTCTACTCCGTGAACGTTGGGAGCGTCAACTATTGCACCAGCCGAGGCGGACAATCGCTTGCCGTGATCGACGCTTCAAACCCGTCTGCAATGAACATACTTGGGGCAATCAACCTTGGTGCATGGTTGACGGGGGTCGAACATTCTGTACTACCCCGCGGTCCAGAGGACTTTCGCTTTTGTCGCCGGTACAAGCGCCAATAAGTTCATCGTTGTAGATGTAACCGACCCAGCGTCCATGTCCGTCGTCGCTACGCTCACGGACGGAACAAGCTTCAATCAGCCGTCGAATATTCACATCATAGGGACATTCGCGTACACAACAGCGTACGGGTATCCGAAAGGGACCGGGTCCGGAATTACGATTGTCAACATCTCCAACCCGTATGCCCCGTATGTGGTGTCGTTTACGTCGTGCGCGTCTCTGGGGTACTCCTACGCGGCGTTCGACCACTTATTCATTTTGGGCAGCCGCGGATACCAGTCGGACCTGTCCGACACAGGCGGCGTTTATGTCGCTCCAGACTCGGCGGCGCAGCCTGAGGACGCACAGGTGAGACCGCGAACCCTCCCTGATCGATTGACAAGAACCCGTCTAACAGGCACCGGGGGACGGTCCGGGAGAGTGGCACGGGTGGCGATACCCGCGCGCAGGGAGGTGCGGCGATACGGAGAGGCGGGCCCAGGCTGGCCCCAGCCTAATTTCACCGCGGGTTTAGGCCACAGAATTGCTTAGTAAGATACCAAGCCGACAGCGGTGGGGTAGATCCCGGGTGGGGAACCAGGGCCCGAGTCTCGGCTTAAATGGAGGCCAGTCAATGCTTTCTCGCTCCGCTGAGCGCGCTGCGAGGGTCGTGCCACTCGTTTTGGCGCTGCTTCTCGTGTGTCCCGCCTCGCCTCAAGGGTGCGGCATCTACTATCCACAGATCACGACGCCTTCCCCGCTACCCGCGGGCGCGTTAGGCGTCGCCTTTTCGCAGTTGCTGGCAGCCACCGACGTCGGCAATTCATCCTACGCGTTCACGTGGAGACTGGCATCCGGATCGCTTCCTGCCGGGCTGACGCTTTCGAGCATAGGCGTGATTTCCGGCGCCCCTTCGGCCACCGGGACATTTAGCTTCGTGGTGAGTGCGACGGATTTATGCGGGTACATTGCCCAGAAGCAGTTTACCCTCACGATCTGCCCCGGTCCGCTGGGCATTGCGGCGTCTTCAGCATTGCCGTCGGGGGCGACGGGCACGACGTATTCGCAGTTACTGTCGGCTTGCTGTGGGACCCCTCCGTACCTCTGGGCACTGGAAGCCGGCACCTTACCGACCGGCCTGGCGCTCTCTTCGAGTGGCGCGATTACGGGAACCCCGACAGCCGCTGGAACCTCCACTTTCACTGCCACGGTCACTGATGCCACTTCGGCCACTGCCAGCCAACCGTTCACGCTGACTGTCAATCTTTCTCCGCTCGCTATCTCCACGGCATCTCCCTTGCCTCCGGGCGTCGCCGGCACGGCCTACTCACAGACTCTCACCGCCGCAGGCGGAGTGTCTCCCTACACCTGGCAACTGACTTCCGGCTCCCTCCCTCCCCTCCTGACTCTCAGCTCGACCGGCGTGATCTCCGGCGTACCGGCTACGCCCGGATTCTCGGCTTTCACCATCACCGTAACAGATTCGGCCTCACACACAACCAGCCAAGCCTTCTCGCTCACCATCACCCTCGGCCCTCTCGCCATCACTACCTTAGCGACGCTTCCCGTGGGCGTTGTCGGCGCGTCGTATTCGCAGACGCTTGCGGCCACCGGCGGCGTTCCTCCGTACACATGGCAGGTCAAGTTGGGCGCGTGGCCTCCGGGCCTCGTCTTCTCTTCGGGCGGCGCGATCACCGGCGCCCCGTCTCAAGTGGGTTCCTTCAGCTTTACGGTTCAGGCGACGGATTCCTCCTCCGCTTCCGTGAGCCGGGTCTTCACTTTGCTTGTCTCCGCGCCCGGATGCGCATCGAGCCTGAATTACAGCGGCCAAGCCTTCGGCGCCCCGGGCGGATCGGGCACGGTGAATGTAACTGCGCCCTCAAGCTGTCAGTGGACCGCATCCAGCCAGTTGAGCTGGGTCGGAATCACCGCCGGCGCCTCGGGAATCGGCAGCGGTGCGGTCACTTTTCTAGTCGCCGCAAACAGCGGCGCGGCGCGTTCCGGCTCGCTCGCCATCGCCGGGTTCCCGTTCACCGTCGAGCAGACCGCCGCGTCCACTTCCGGCCTCTCCGTAATCGGCTCGCTGCCACACGTCACCTCGGGCGGGTACTGGGATGACACCATCACTCTCATCAATAACGGCAACGCCGGCGAGGAAGCTCTCGTCAGCTTCTACGACGACAATGGCAACCCGTTCGTCTTGCCCGTGAACTTCCCCCAGGCGCCGCTCTCCGCGCCGCTGCTGGCTTCGAGCGTGGACCGCACGGTGAACGCGGGCGCCGAGCTCCTGATCGAGACCGTGGGGCCGGATGATCAGCCCGCCCTGGGCGGATGGGCGTTGGTGCAGGCGAGCGGGAGCCTGACGGGCCAGTCGCTCTTCCGCTGGGGCGCGCCGCCGAGCCAGCAGGAGGCCGCCGCCCAACTGGAGACGCGGTCGCCCGGTGCCTTTCTGCTCTCGTTCGACCAGACCGGCGGCTACGTGTTGGGGGTCGCCGTGGCGAACGCATCGCCCGCCGCGGCCAACATCTTGGCGGAACTGGTGGATGACGGCGGCGCGCTGCTGGCCGCCACCACCATTCCGCTCCCCGCGATGGGCCACACGGCGTTCATGCTATCGGACAAGTTTCCGGCGGCGGCGCAGAGACGGGGCACGCTGGTACTGACGGTCCCGACGGGCGGCCAGATCAGTACGCTGGCTTTCCGCGCGAACACGTCCGGATCGCTGGCCAGCGTGCTGCCGCTGGTGAAGTAGGCGGCGGCCGGACGGGGTCCTCGCATGGACTGGCGCGCCCGGCGAAAGGGCCGTTTCCCGGTTTAGAAGTCATCGGGCGAGACTCGTGCGTCTTCACGTCGCCGTAACTTCTTCCTTGCTACAATACCTCTCGACTACTCCATGCCGCTCGCCGTGGCTAGCCCCGTCTTTCGAAGGCTCTTCCTGAGCGCGCTCTGCGCTCATAGCGATTCCGCTCGCCACGGTGGATTTCTACGTGACGCGCAACGCCGGCCGCCAGCAATCCGAGGCGCTACGGATGCAACTGGCCGGAGAGGGGCAGGTGCTGCGCGGAGAGCTTTCGGCGATTGCGTGGGACGGTCTTCAGCCATGGGCGAGCCAGGCGGCCGCGCGCTCCGAGGCGCGCGTTACGATCGTCGATCCTTCCGGCGTAGTGCTGGCCGATTCCGAACAGAATCCCTCGGCCATGGAGAACCACTCCACGCGTCCGGAGGTGCTCGAAGCCTACGGCGGAAGAATCGGAGTCTCCACGCGCCTTAGCGCCACCATCAACCGCGACCTGTTCTACGTGGCGATCCCGATTACCTACATGGGCCAGCCGGGCTTTGTGCTGCGTCTGGCGGCGCCGCTGCGCGATCTGACCGAACCCGTCGCCGCCATGCGCTGGCGCATCTTGCGGATTTCGGGCGGCGCCGCCGCGCTGGCGCTGCTTCTGGCGTATTGGTTCTCGCGCGGATGGAGCCGCCGCGTGCTCCGTCTCCAGCGTTTCGCCGACAATCTTGTCCAGGCGCGCTTCTCCGAGGAAATATCCCGCGACGGAGAGGACGAACTGGGCGCGCTGGCCGCTTCGCTAGGCCGCATGGCCGCGCAACTCCGCGATTACGTGAATCAGTTGAGCCTGGAATCCGCGCGCCGCGATGCGATCCTCGCGAGCATGGTGGAAGGCGTCCTGGCGGTCGATAGCGAGATGCGCGTCATCTTCTGCAATCCGGCATTTGCCCGCGCGGTGAACGCCCAGCCTCCCATTCCCGAGCGCATGCCGGTGCTGGAGCTCGTCCGCGACCCGGCGTTTCTCGATATTCTCACTCGCGCGCTGGCGACCGGCCAGTCCATAGTCGAGCGGATGCGCATGTCGGACTCTAGCAGCCGCTCGTATGAAGTTCACGCCACGCCGCTGGTCGGGTCGCCGCGGCCGGCGGCCCTGGCGGTGTTGCACGACGTTACCGAATTGGAACGGCTGGAGCGCGTGCGCAAGGACTTTGTGGCCAACGTATCCCACGAATTGCGCACGCCGCTGACCGCCATCGGCGGATACGCCGAGACGCTTCTCGACGGCGCGCTCGAAGACCCGGAGAATAACCGCAAGTTCGTGGAGATCATCCGCGCGCACTCCATCCGCCTCAATAACATCGCGACCGATTTGCTGGCTCTCTCCGAACTCGAATCCGGCCGCAAGGAACTGGCGCCCGAACCCATCTCGCTTCGGTCCGCGCTGGAGTCCGCCGCGCGCGCGGTGGAATCCGAGGCGCAGATCCGGCGGGTAGCGGTGGTCTGGGACGAATTCGAAAACACCAACGTGCTTGGGCACCGCATCCGGCTCGAACAAGCCTTCGTGAATCTGTTGGACAACGCCGTAAAGTTCAACCGCCCGGGCGGCCAGGTACGCATCGGTTGCATACGTTTCGATGGCAAGGTGAAGGTGAGCATATCCGACTCGGGCATTGGCATTCCATACGAGGATCAGTCGCGCATCTTCGAGCGTTTCTATCGGGTGGATAAGGCTCGCTCGCGCGAGGTAGGAGGCACGGGGCTGGGCCTTGCTATTGTCCGCCATGTGGTGGAGCGGATGGACGGCCTGGTGGCCGTGGATAGCACTCTGGGCAAGGGATCCACGTTCACCGTGACCCTGCCGATTGCGCCGGCGGGCTGACGGCGGAACGCTAGTTGTTCTTGACCGCCACGTTTTGAAGGACGTCGGCCACGTCTTCGCAACTGTCGATGCTGGCCTCAAGAAAGTCGTAGACTTCCTTGAGCTTGATGACCTGGATCGGGTTCGGCTCCTTGTTGAGGAGCTCCGCCACCGCGCTCCGGCCGATGCGGTCGCCTTCGTTCTCCAGGCGGTTGATCTCGATACAGTGCGGCAGGATGGGGCCGTTCACCGCGAGCGCCGCCACGGCGCCTCTCAACTCCCGGCAGCACGAGGCCGCGATCTGGGCCAGTTCGACCATGACCGGAGGGATGGGATCAATCGCGTAGGAAACCAGGCGGTGCGCCGTATCCTCGAGCCCGTCCAGCACGTCGTCGAGCGCGGAGGACACGCTGTGCACGTCCTCCGGGTCGATCGGCGTGATGAACGTCTGGTTGAGGCGGGTGAAAATATCATGGATCACTTCATCGCCCCTGTTCTCCAGCACGGCGATCTCGGTGGCCGCGCCGGCCATGTAGGCGTTTCCCTTGCGCATGCCTTCTAGCAGGACGCGCGCCGCTTCGGAAAGCAACTCGGCTTGTTTCGAAAAGAGGACGTAGAAATTTTCTTCGCGGGGGAGAAATCTCATAGATCGCAGCTTTCGCGAAAGAAAGCGCTTGGCGCGCATGAATAGTTCATGGTATTCGTCGGCCCTGGCCGGGGTCAATCGAGCCGGGGCTCGCTCCTATCTCATTCACCGGGCCCCCAGAAGCACGAGGCCGGCGTAGGACAGCGAGGCGATCACCGCCGACGCCGGGATAGTCAGCGCCCATGCCCACACGATCTCGCCCGCCAAGCCCCACCGGACAGCTTTGAGACGCTGAATGCTTCCCACGCCGGCGATGGCTCCGGCGATCACGTGGGTGGTCGAAACCGGCTGTTTCAGAAAGCGTCGCAAAGAGAATGGATGCCGCGGCGGCCGCCTCCGCGCAGAAGCCGCTCCGCGGTTTTAGCTTCGTGAGCCTGGTTCCCATGGTTCGCACGATTCGCCAGCCGCCGCTCATCGTGCCCAGCGCGATCGCCGGCATGGGCCGAAAGCATCACCCAGAAGGGGACCGCGAAACTCTTCAGGTATCCGCACGCCAACAACACTCCCGTGATGATGCCCATGGTCTTCTGCGCGTCGTTCGTCCCGTGCGCGAGACTGTACAGCGCCGCCGAAAGAAGCTGAAGCCTCCGGAAGTGCTTATCCATGCGCGACGGCGTGGATTTCCGGAACAGCCAGTAGACCGCGACCATCAGACCGTAGGCCAGAACCATCCCCAGAATTGGAGCGATAACGATGAACACTAGCGTTTTCGGCCACTTGCCCCACCACCAGCCCGCTCAAAGCGGCGCGCGGGCCAAGCTTGAGAGCGGCGTGAGCCACGGCGGCCCCGGCGTATCCGCCGATGAGCGCGTGCGAAGAACTGGTGGGAAGGCCCAGCCACCACGTGATCAGGTCCCAGACAATGGCTCCCAAAACGCCGGCCAAGAATGACGTAGGGCGTCACCAGAGTCAGGTTCACAAGGCCTTTGCCGACCGTGCCGGCCACGCCGGTGCCAAACGTGAACGCTGAGACAAAATTGAAAAACGCGGCCCAAGCCACGGCTTGCAGCGGCGTAAGCACGCGCGTGGCCACCACGGTGGCTACTGAGTTCGCCGCATCGTGGAATCCGTTGATGAAGTCGAACGTCAGCGCCACGCCGACGATCAACAGGGCGAGATGAAAAACGGACATATGGGGAAGCGTTCGTCGCCGCTTGAGCGCGCCATGGCGCGCTGGTACGCGGATGATCCGATCCGGTCGTCCTAACCTGGAACAACTTAGGATATGACAATTCCATTACAGTTGCAGCGCCATTCCGCCGCGGCGGGCTTGGCCCACGGGAATACCGCCGCAGCCGTTTCGAACCCGATTTTTAACGTTGCAGTCATGGAGATGTAATCGTCGCCCGTTACCCTGCTACCTTGACGTTCCCGCTTGCTCTCCCTAAGCACGCAAGACCAATTCATCGGAAAGGCTATATGAACCTGATCAAATCGAGAATGTTTTTCGCGCCCGCGCTTGCGGCGCTTGCCGTTAGCGGCGCCTGGGCGCAGGGCGGAGCAGCCCCCGCCGCGCAAGCCGCGCCGGCGGCCATCCGCGCCGCTGCAACTCAAGATCGGCGATACCACCATCCAGCCGATCGGTTTCATGGATCTCACGGCGGATTGGAAAGACAAGAACGCCGGCGGATCCCTGGGCAGCAGCTTCGGCAGCGTCCCGTACAACAACGTGGCCACGGGCAAGCTCTCCGAATTCAAATTCAGCCCCCAGAATTCGCGCCTCGGTTTTCGCATAGACGGCGACTGGAAGGGCACGCATTTCACGGCCTACAACGAATTTGACTTCCTCGGAACGAGCGGCTCGAATGCCATCACGGTGACGAACGGCGCGTTCGTCCCCCGCATTCGGTTGTACTGGATAGATCTGCGCAAGGGTCAGTTCGAATTCCTGGCGGGCCAAAGCTGGAGCATGTTGACCCCCAACCGCAAGGGCATATCGGCGCTGCCGGGCGACCTGTTCTACAGCCAAGTCGTTGACGTGAATTACATGGCAGGCTTGACCTGGACCCGCCAACCTGGCGTCCGCTTCCTGTATCACCCAAGCAGCCAGGTGACCATGGGGCTATCGCTCGAAAACCCCGACCAATACATCGGCGGTTCGGGCGGCGGTTCCAGCAGTGTGCTTCCCAGCGCCCTGACCGGCTTGGCGGGCACGCAACTGGATAATGGCGCCATCGTCCAAACCGCGCCCAACGTCAATCCGGACATCATCGCTAAAATGGCATTCGATCCGAGCTCTCACGTCCACTTCGAGTTCGCGGGGATCGAGCGCACCTTCAAGACCTGGAACACCACCACGGGCCAAGCTGCCTCCGGCATGTATTCCACCAAGGCCGGCGGCGGCGGATCGTTCAACTTCAACGTCGAGTTGGTTAAGAACTTCCGCGTGGTCAGCAACAACTACTGGAGCGATGGCGGCGGCCGCTATATGTTCGGCAATGCCCCGGACCTGGTGGTACGCGCCAATGGCAGCGTGAGCCCGATTCATTCCGGCGGCGCGGTCGAGGGATTTGAAGCAACCATCAATAAGACGCTGCTGTACGCTTATTACGGCGGCATCTATATCGGACGCAATGTGGTGATCGATGCCAATGGCACGAGCCTGGTCGGTTATGGATACCGCGGTTCCGCCAACAGCCAGAACCGTAGCATTCAGGAAGTCAGCTTCGGATTCAACCAGACGATTTGGAAGGACGCCAAGTACGGGGCGGTCAACCTGATGGGGCAGTACGAGTACCTGACGCGCGATCCCTGGTACGTCGCCTTGAACGCGCCCAAGGCCACGCACGACAACACCATCTACTTCAACGTCCGCTACACGCTTCCCGGCGGGGCCCCCGCCGTTAAGTAAGCCGTGATCTTGCACAAGTTAACCGAATTGTAACGGAACCAGTAACTGAACTGTAACAAAGCCCTGCAACTGTTAAAGGAGAGAAATAATGAAGAAGATTTTGTGTCTTGCCTGCGCCCTGTCCGCGCTGGCCACGGTCATGATGGCCGCCGACTTGATCAACGCGGCGGGCGCTACGTTCCCCAACCCCATTTACTCCAAGTGGTTCGACGAGTATCACAAGCTGCATCCCAACGTGCAGATCAACTACCAGTCGATCGGCTCCGGCGGTGGCATCCGCCAGCTTACGGCGGGCACGGTCGATTTCGGGGCTTCGGACATGCCCATGACCGATGAACAGATTGCCGCCTTGAAAGTCAAAACGCTGCATTTCCCCACCGTGCTGGGAGCGGACGTTCCAACTTACAACATTCCCGGCGTTACAGGGGAATTGAATTTCAGTCCGGAAGCGCTGGCCGGTATCTTCCTGGGAACCATCACCAAATGGAACGCTCCCGAGATTGCGAGCGCCAATCCGGGCGTCAAACTGCCGGCTAACGATATCCTCGTCGTGCACCGGGCGGACGGCAGCGGCACCACGTTCATCTGGACGGACTACCTTTCCAAGATCAGCCCGGCGTGGAAGAGCAAAGTCGGCGCGGCGACGTCGGTGAACTGGCCTGTCGGATTGGGCGGGCAGGGCAACGACGGAGTCGCCGGCCAGGTGAAACAGACGCCGAACGCAATCGGCTACGTCGAGTTGATTTACGCCATTCAAAACAAGATGGCTTACGGCAAGGTAAAGAACTCCTCGGGAGCGTTTATCAAGGCGGACCTGGCCAGCGTCTCGGCCGCCGCGGCTGGCGCTGCCGCCAATATGCCGGACGATTTCCGGGTGTCCATCACCAACGCGCCGGGCAAGACGGCTTATCCGATTTCCAGCTTCACCTGGCTGCTGGTCCCCTCGAAGATCGCGGACGCCGCCAAGCGCAAGGACATCGTCGCCTTCCTGAACTGGATGATCGGGGACGGCCAGAAGTATACCGAAGCGCTGTCATACGCGCAGTTGCCCAAACCGGTGGTCGAGAAGGAAAAGGCGGCCATCAAGAAGATCCAATAGGTCAAATGGCCATCGGTACACCCGGCATCTTCCTCGATAACGACGCCTCCGGCGCGGGTTCCGCCTCGCGGGACTCGCGCCGCGGCGACAAAGCCGTCCATGGGCTTCTCTTCCTGATCGCCGCGGGGATTCTGGCGACTAATTGGGCTGCTGGTCTTCAAGCTGTACCAGGACTCGGCTCTTTCCATTCACAAGTTTCACTGGTCGTTTTTCGTTACCAGCGTCTGGGACCCGGTCGCGGGAGAATTCGGCGCGTTGCCGTTTATTTACGGAACGGTTGTTACTGCCACGCTGGCGCTGATGATCGCCGTTCCGCTCGGCTTGGGAGCGGCGATCTTCCTCGCGGAGTTGGCTCCGCCCAAGGTGTCTAACGCCCTGACCTTTGCCATCGAGTTGCTGGCGGCCATTCCGAGCGTCATCTACGGCCTGCTGGGTATTTTCGTTCTGGTTCCTATCATGCGGGCCGCGGTAATCCCGGCGTTGAAAGACTCCTTGGGTTTTCTGCCGCTATTCCAAGGACCGAATTATGGCATCGGGATGCTCACGGCGGGCGTGGTGGTTTCGATCATGCTGCTCCCGTTCATCATTTCCATTTCCCGCGAGGCGCTGCTGGCCGTACCGAGGGAGCAGCGCGAGGCCGCTCTGGCCGTAGGAGCGACCCGATGGGAGGCCACCTGGGACGCGGTAGTCCCGTTCGCGCGCCTGGGCATTATCGGCAGCGTGTTTCTGGCGCTGGCGCGCGCCCTTGGGGAGACCATGGCCGTCACCATGGTGATCGGCAATACGCCTCAGATCAAGGCGTCCCTGCTGGCCCCCGGCTACTCCATCGCGGCCGTGATCGCCAACGAATTTAAAGAGGCCACATCGGACTTGCACCTCAGCTCGCTGGTCGAGTTGGGGCTGGTGCTGTTCCTCATCACCATGATCATTAACGCGCTGGCAAGGCTGCTGGTGTTGGCAACCACGCGGAAGGGGTCCGGCCGATGATCCGGCGCAAGCTCGTCAATGGCATCATGTTCACCATTACGGGCGCGTGTACGTTCCTGGCGGTCTCCACCCTCTTTTTCATCCTGGGATATCTAATCTATTACGGCGGGAAATCCGTCAGTTGGAGTTTCCTGACCCAGTTGCCTAAGCCCGAGGGCGACGTAGGGGGAGGGATGGCCAACGCCATTCTGGGTACGGGCGAGTTGCTTCTGTTCACCGTGCTGATGGGCATTCCCATCGGCTTCCTGGCCGGCGTCTACCTTGCCGAGTTCGGCGGAGCGGCTTTCGGGTCGGTCGTCCGCTACGCCATGGACTTGCTGAACGGCGTGCCCTCGATCGTCGTGGGGTTGTTCGCTTACGCCATCGTGGTGGTACCGATGCGGCATTTCTCGGCGATGGCCGGCGCCGTGGCGTTGAGCGTCATGGTGATCCCGATTACGGTTCGCAGCACCGAGCAATTCCTGCGCGCCGTCCCCGATACCCTTCGCGAGGGCGCGCTGGCGCTGGGGGCCAGTAAGGCGCGCATGGTGGCGACGGTGGTGGTTCCGGCGGCCGCGAAGGGGATTGTCACGGGAATCATCCTGGCCATAGCGCGCGTGGCCGGTGAAGCGGCGCCGTTGCTGTTCACGGCCTTCAATAATCAGTTCTGGAGCAGCGGCCTGAGCCAGCCCGTCGCCTCGCTGCCCATGATGGTGTACATGTACGCCATCTCCCCGTACGACGACTTGCACCGGCAGGCCTGGGCCGCCGGACTGGTGCTGCTGGTCTTGATGCTGGGCGCCAACGTGGGTGTGCGCCTGGTCCTTTCCCGCGGAACGGAATCGCACGGATGACGACGATACCTGGTGAACTCATGGACGAAGCGCAACGCGGCGGGACGCCTTCGGAAGGCGCAATCCCGGCCGCGGCCGGAGAACCGAAACTTTTCATCCGGAACTTGAATTTCTATTACGGCCGGAACCACGTTCTGCACGACGTCGGTTTGAGCATTCCCGAGACGCGGGTCACGGCGTTGATCGGCCCTTCCGGCTGCGGGAAATCCACGTTCCTGCGAACACTGAACCGCATGCACGAGACGGTCCGGCATGCGCGCGTGGAAGGGGAAATCCGCCTGGACGGCGAGGACACGCTGGCCATGGACGTCACCGCCTTGCGGCGGCGAGTCGGAATGGTTTTCCAGAAGTCGAACCCGTTTCCGAAATCGATCTTCGACAACGTGGCTTACGGGCCGAAGATCAACGGGATGCACAGGAAGAGCCGGCTCCAGGATATCGTGGAAAAAAGCCTGCAACGCGCGGCGCTGTGGGACGAAGTGAAAGACAGTCTCCATAAGTCGGCCCACGCGCTTTCCGGCGGCCAGCAGCAGCGGCTGTGTATCGCGCGCGGGCTGGCGGTGGATCCGGAAGTTCTTCTGCTCGACGAGCCGTGCTCGGCGCTCGACCCCATCGCCACGGCGAAGATCGAAGAGCTGCTCTTCACGCTGAAGAAGCAAACCACCATCGTGATTGTCACGCACAACATGCAGCAGGCCGCGCGCGTGGCGGAATTCACCGGCTTCTTCCTGTTGGGCAAGCTCATCGAGTTCAACCGCACGGAAGTGATCTTCAAGACGCCCGCGGCAAAAGAGACCGAAGATTACATCACGGGGCGTTTCGGATAGAACATGCGCTGGGCGGCACGCTGGGTTGGGTTCGCGCTTGGAGGAGCGAGGGAAAGTGCGCCATTTTGAAGAAGAATTGCAGGACTTGCAGAAGCTGCTGCTGGAGATGGGCGGGCATGTGGAAGCCTCCATTCACCGCGCGGTGGATGCGCTGACCACGAAAGACGCCTCGCTGGCGCAGGACGTTCTGCGCAACGAGGCGCGCATCAACCAAATGGAGATCGAGATCGACGACCTGGCCGTGCGCCTGCTCGCGCTGCACCAGCCCATGGCCAAGGACCTCCGGTTTCTGACCTCCGCCATCAAGATCAACAACGACCTGGAGCGCATGGGCGACCTGGCCGTTAACATCGTCGAGCGGGCCATCTCCCTGATGCGCCGCCCGACCATCCGGCCGGCCATCGACATTCCCAAGATGGCCAGCCTGGTGGATTCCATGGTGCGCAATTGTCTGGACGCTTTTGTGCGCCGCGATGGAGAACTGGCGCGCGGCGTGCTCCTCTCCGACGACGCGGTGGACGATCTCCGCAACCGCGCATGCAGCGAGCTGGTATCGTACATGGAAAAGGACCCGCCGAGCATTTCCTCGGCGCTCGACCTGCTCTTCGTCGCTCGTCACCTGGAGCGCATCGCCGATCATGCCACGAATATCGCCGAGGACGTGCTGTTCCTCGTCCAGGGCGTGGATGTAAGACACCACTCCGAAGGCGCCCAGCAGTCACGGTAACGGCGCGCGGCGCAACACGGGCCGGTCAGAGATGTGAGTGACCAGTGGGGCAGGGAAGCGCTTTTCGGCGCTTCCCTTTCCGCTTGATCCTACGTAAAGCTCCAGCCTTGGCGGAATGTCGGCTTGACGAAATCGTTGGCTTTGGGGTTGTTGGTGAACTGCATCTTCGCCGCGTCCCACTCCAGCTTGCCTTCGAAGTGCAACGCGATGACCCCCATCACGATCCATTCGGTGAAGGGGCCCGAGACGCTGAAGTTAGAGCAGGCCGGGTCTCCGCCCTTGCAGGCGCGGATCCAATCGCGGTAGTGGCCGGGGGAACGCGTGAGCAACTGGTTCGGCGGACGGTAATCCTGATTCCGCGAGAGCGGAACCAGTCGGACGTTGTCGCCGTAGGTATCCGTGGTCATGAAGCCTTTGTCGCCGACAAACACCACGCCGTTGTTCTCGGCGCCGCCGAATCCGCCGCGGCCGCCCTGTCCCCCGCGTCCGGGCGTGATGACGGCTGGCGCCGCGGGCGCTCCGGCGGCGGAAGGCGCGCCGGCAGGGGGCGCTCCCGCGGGTTGCGCCATCCGGCCGCCTGCCGCTGCCGCCGGAGCCCCGGCCGCACCAGCCGCTCCGGGCGCTACAAACGTGCCACGCCCGGCGCCGCCCCCGCGGCCGGCCGCTGCGCTCGTCTCCGGACCGAACGATCCCGGCCCGCCGATCAACCGTTCGTCATCCGGGATCCCTGCCGGACGATACATGGCCGCAGCCGCCGCATCGTACCAGTAGACCTTCACCGGCGGCATGTTGTGGCGGGCCGGGAACTCGAAGACCGTAACGGACTTTTTCGGGAATGCAAAGGGGCTTGTCCCCTCCTGCTTGATCGCCTCGACGCTGGACGGCGAGCCCAGCATCAGCGCCATGTTCACGGCTCCCAGGATGTGGCAGGCCATGTCTCCCAGCGGGCCGCAGCCGTAATCGAAGAAGCCGCGCCAGTTGAAGGGGCAGTAAAAGCCATTCCGGCTGCCGCCGCCCCCGCCGCCCCCGCGGCCCGCGGGCAGTCCTTCTTCTTCGGTGGTCGGCAGTCCGGCGTAAGGCCGGGCGGCCGAAATCCCCTGCCAGAGGTCCCAGTCGAGCGTAGCAGGCGGAGGAACGGGCGCCGGAATCTTGGTCATGCCCTGCGGCCAAATCGGCCGATTGGTCCAGGCGTGCACCTCGGTGACGTTGCCGATTTCGCCGGACCACAGAATCTCCGCGGCGATGCGCGCCCCGTTATTCGAATACCCCTGGTTGCCCATCTGCGTGGCGACCTTGTATTTGACTGCCGCTTCGGCCAACTGGCGCGCCTCCCACGGCGTGTGAGTGAGCGGTTTTTCCACGTAAACATGCTTGCCGCGCTCCATGGCCCACATGGCGGCCGTTCCGTGCATGAAATCGGGAATCGCGACGATGCAGGCGTCGAAGTTCTTCGACTCCGCGTCCAGCATCTTGCGGAAATCTTTGTACTGCTTTGCCTGGGGAAACTGGTTGAAAATCGACTGCGCGGACACCGAATCCGGATCGGCGAACGCCACCATGTTTTCCGTGGGAGCGCAGCCATGAATATCGTCGGCGGCCCTGCCGCCGGCGCCGATGGAAGCGATGTTCAGCTTCTCGTTGGGCGACTTATAACCCACCGCCTGAAGGGACGGCGAGCTGCCGAATCCCCCCGCCGGAATCGCGCCGGCCAGCATCGAACCATAGAAGAAATGCCGTCTCGTGAAACGTGAATTCACTTTTCCCTCCTTGAGGTCTGTCGGCCTTGCCTGAAGCTCGATCGCCCCAACGGGGGCCGAATCATCTTATATCAGAAATTCAAAGGCAATCAAAGCCCCTGCCGAGCGAAAAAGGGGGGCTCCTGTCCGTCGGCCCTCTTTTCAGCGGAAAAAGCCGAAAAAGCCGAACTTGCGCCCGGCCATCGAATTCTTGTATGATGGATTGGTTTCGCGAAGATATTTTTCTGCTCTTGTGCTACCACCCATGCTTTTGATGGGTCCGGCCGGGAGTAAGGCCCCGATGTTCGACCAGTCGCCCTGAGTCGAATATGGGCCTGTCCGAAGCAAGGCAGCCCGCCAGTCGTGGCGAGCGGATGTTTTTGGGGGCCTGCATGGGTTCCTGCCGCGGCGGGGTGAGCCTTTAACCGAACCGAAGATCGCGAAGAGGTAAATTCGTGCCGACGTTTAACCAACTCGTGCGCAGCGGCCGCAAACCGCCGCGCTGGAAGACTTCGAGCCCGGCGCTCAATAGCTGTCCGCAAAAGCGTGGCGTTTGCACGCGCGTGTACACGTCCACTCCCAAAAAGCCGAATTCGGCTCTGCGGAAAGTAGCGCGCGTGCGGCTGACCAACGGAATCGAAGTGACCACTTATATTCCCGGAGTGGGCCACAACCTCCAGGAGCACTCCATTGTGCTGATTCGCGGAGGCCGCGTGAAGGACCTGCCGGGCGTGCGTTATCACGTGATCCGCGGGGCGCTGGATACCGCCGGAGTCGCCAACCGCAGGCAGGGACGCTCGAAGTACGGAGCCAAGAGGCCGAAATCGTAGGTACGTATGCCGCGCAGACGAAGAGCCGTAGTACGTGAAGTGACGCCGGATCCGGTGTACAACTCGACGCTCGTCGAGAAGTTCGTGAACTCCATGATGTGGGACGGCAAGAAGCAGGTCGCCCAGGGCGTGTTTTACGACGCCATGGAGAAGCTCCGCGAACGCACGAGCGACGATCCGCTCAAGGCGTTTAAGAAGGCGGTGGAGAACGCCAAGCCGCTGCTGGAAGTGAAGACCCGGCGCGTGGGCGGCGCCAATTACCAGGTGCCCATCGAGGTTCCGCAGAACCGGCGCACTTCGCTGGCCATCCGCTGGATCCTGCTTAACGCCCGGACGCGCCCCGAAAAGGGAATGCCGGAGAAACTGGCGAACGAATTGAACGACGCCGCGAATTTGCGCGGCGGAGCCATTAAGAAAAGGGACGACGTACACCGTATGGCCGAGGCCAACAAGGCCTTTGCGCATTACAGATGGTGAGAAAGTCGTCAGTTATCAGTCGTCAGTTCTCAGCGAGAGATCGGCGGCCGACCACTGACAACTGAAGACTGAGAACTAAATGCCCCGCACGGTACCGCTCGAAAGGATGAGGAACATCGGCATCGCCGCGCATATCGATGCCGGTAAGACCACTACGACCGAGCGGATTCTGTATTACACGGGGCGTACTCATAAGCTGGGCGAGGTTCACGATGGCACTGCCATCATGGACTGGATGGAACAGGAGCAGGAGCGCGGCATCACCATTACTTCGGCCGCAACCACCTGCGAATGGCGCGACATTCAGATCAACATCATCGACACCCCCGGCCACGTGGATTTCACCGCCGAGGTCGAGCGCAGCCTGAGGGTGCTCGACGGCGCGGTGGCGGTTTTTGACGCGGTCGCCGGCGTTCAGCCGCAGTCGGAAACGGTGTGGCGGCAGGCCGATAAATATAACGTCCCACGCATTTGCTTCATCAACAAGATGGACCGCGTAGGCGCGGATTTCGCCCACTCGGTGGAAACCATCGTTTCGCGCCTGAAGTGCAGGCCGGTTCCGATTCAACTCCCGGTAGGCGCCGAAGATCAGTTCAAGGGCGTGGTCAACCTGGTCGAGATGAAGGCGGTTATCTGGCGCGACGAGACGCTCGGCGCGGAGCTCGATGTGGTGGATATCCCCGCGGAACTCGTCGAGACCGCGCAGAAGTACCGGGACAAGATGATCGAGGCGATCGCGGAATTCGACGATCGCCTATTCGCCCAGTTCGTCGAGGGGCACGCGCCATCCAACGAGGAAATTCGCGCCGGCATCCGGAAGGCCACCATCGCGCTCAAGATTTTCCCGGTGATCTGCGGCTCCGCTTTTAAGAACAAGGGCGTGCAGACCATGCTGGACGCGGTGGTCGATTATCTGCCCTCGCCGCTGGACGTACCGCCGGTGGAAGGCGTGGAGATCGACGATCCTTCGAAGCCGGTCTTCCGCGAGGCCTCCGACGAAGAGCCTTTCTCGGCGCTGGTCTTCAAGATCATGACCGACCCCTACGTCGGTCAGCTCGCATTTTTCCGGGTCTACTCGGGAGTTTTAAAGTCCGGCGATTCCGTGTTCAATGTGGCCAAAGGCCGGAAGGAACGCATCGGCCGCCTGCTGCGCATGCACGCCAACAAGCGCGAGGAAATTCAGGAAATCCGCGCGGGCGACATTTGCGCCGCCGTGGGGCTGCGGACCGTCTCGACCGGCGATACGATTTGCGACGACGAAGCGCCGGTGGTGCTCGAATCCATCGACTTTCCCATGCCCGTCATTCAGCTCGCCGTCGAGCCGCGCACGAAAGCCGATCAGGAGAAGTTGGGCCTGGCGATCCAGAAACTGGCGCAGGAAGACCCCACCTTCCGGGTCAATACCGACCACGATACGGGGCAGACCATTCTTTCGGGGATGGGCGAACTGCACCTGGAGATCATCGTCGACCGGATGCTGCGCGAGTTCGGCGTGGCGGCCAACGTCGGCAAGCCTCAGGTGGCCTATCGCGAGACGATCCGCAAGAACGCCGAAGCCGAAGGCCGCTTCGTGCGCCAGACGGGCGGACGTGGACAGTATGGACACGTAAAGATCCGCATCGAACCGACTGCGCAGGGAACCGGATTCGAATTCGTCAACGACATTTTCGGCGGCACAGTTCCGAAGGAATTCATCAAGCCGACGGAAGCCGGCATTTCAGAAGCGCTGGAAGGCGGAGTGCTCGCGGGCTACCCCATGTCCGACGTAAAGGTCACGCTCTACGACGGGAGCTACCACGAAGTCGATTCTTCGGAAATGGCCTTCAAGATCGCCGGTTCGATGGCGCTGAAGACGGCCGCCAAGAGGGCGTCTCCGGTGCTGCTCGAGCCGATCATGGCCGTTGAAGTGGTGGTGCCGGAAGAGTACATGGGCGACGTGATCGGCGACCTCAATTCGCGCCGGGGGCGGATCGAGGGAATGGAACTGCGCGGCACGACGCAGATCATCAAGGCCATGACGCCGCTTTCGGAGATGTTCGGCTACGCGACGGAATTGCGTTCCCGCACGCAGGGCCGCGGCAGTTTCACCATGCATTTCGGGAAATACGAAGAAGTCCCGTCCGCGCTCGCCGAGGAGATCGTGAGCAAGGTCCAGGGAAGGATTTCTAGATAAGGAGATCGTACTTTTCTTATGGCAAAGGAAAAATTCGACCGCAGCAAGCCGCATGTGAACATCGGGACGATCGGGCACATCGATCACGGCAAGACCACCCTGACGGCGGCCATCACGCGGGTGTTGGGCAAGAACAACCCGAAGGTGAAGTTCCGCAGCTTCGATTCCATCGACAACGCTCCGGAAGAAAAAGCGCGCGGCATCACGATCGCCGTGGCGCACATCGAGTACGAAACGCCCAACCGGCACTACGCGCACGTGGACTGCCCGGGGCACGCCGACTACATCAAGAACATGATCACGGGCGCGGCCCAGATGGACGGGGCGATTCTGGTGGTGGCGGCGACGGACGGGCCGATGCCGCAGACGCGGGAGCACGTGCTGCTGGCGCGGCAGGTGGGGGTGCCGTGCATCGTGGTGTGCATGAACAAGGTCGACATGGTGGACGACCCGGAACTGCTGGACCTGGTGGAACTGGAAGTGAGGGAGTTGCTGAAGTTCTACGAATTTCCAGGGGACGATCTGCCGGTGGTGCGGGTCTCGGCTTTGGGGGCGTTGAACGGGGAAGAGAAGTGGGAGAAGACGGTTCTGGAGCTGATGTCGGAAGTGGACCGATACGTGCCGATGCCGGCGCGGGTGCTGGACAAGCCGTTTCTGATGCCGATTGAGGACATTTTCTCGATTCAAGGGCGCGGGACGGTGGTGACGGGGCGCATCGAGCGAGGGATTTGCAAGGTCGGCGAGGAAATGGAGATTGTGGGGTTCCGGCCGACGCGGAAGACGGTGGTGACGGGCGTGGAAATGTTCAAGAAGTTATTGGACGAAGGGCGCGCCGGGGACAACGTAGGCCTGCTGCTGCGCGGGGTGGAGAAGACGGAAGTGGAGCGCGGGCAGGTGATCGCGAAGCCGGGGTCGATCACGCCGCACACGAAGTTCAAGGGCGAAGTATACGTACTGAGCAAGGAAGAAGGCGGGCGGCACACGCCGTTCTTCAAGGGATACCGGCCGCAGTTCTACTTCCGGACGACGGACGTGACTGGGGTGGCGGAGTTGCCGGAAGGAACGGAGATGGTGATGCCTGGGGACCGGGTGAGTTTGGTAGTGGAGTTGATCACGCCGGTGGCGATGGACAAGGGGCTGAGGTTTGCGATCCGGGAAGGCGGCCGCACGGTGGGCGCTGGAACGGTGACCGAGGTTATCGCTTAAGGGCCGGAGTAAACGATGGCGCTAAGAGAACGCATTCGCATCCGTTTGAAGGCGTACGATCACCGCGTGCTCGATCAATCGACCACGGAGATCGTGGACACCGCGAAAAGGACGGGCGCGCAGGTCGCGGGACCCATCCCGCTGCCGACGTCGCGCAGCGTGACGACGGTGTTGCGCTCGCCGCACGTGGACAAGAAATCGCGGGAGCAGTTTGAGATCCGAACGCACAAGCGATTGCTGGACATCCTGGAACCGACGCAACAGACGGTGGACGCGCTGATGAAGCTCGATCTGCCCGCCGGCGTGGATGTCGAAATCAAGGCGTTCGGAAGATAGAGGCCGGAGGCCTGGCCAGCACAAAGCGCTGGCCGGGGCCGGGGGCCAGGGTCCGGGGGCCGGGGGAAGAACCGGCGTTCCGGTGCGAATTGGGTTTTTGAAGGATTTTTGGGGCTTGAAGGCGAGAGCAAGGGCGCGGGTTCATCCCCGGTCCCTGGCCCCCGACCCCCGGCCCCCGAGGAAGTTCGAATGAGTCCAGGAATCCTTGGCAAGAAGATTGGGATGTCGCAGGTTTTCCGGCCGGATGGACAGGCGGTGCCGGTGACGCTGCTGAAGGCCGGGCCGTGCATGGTGGTGCAACGCAAGACGCCCGCCACGGACGGCTACGACGCGGTGCAACTCGGCTTGGTGGAATTCATCAAACCGCAGCGCATCAATAAGCCTTCGGCCGGCCACCTGAAAAAGGCGGGTGTGGGAGGCGCGAAATTCCTGCGCGAATTCCTTTTGGGCCCCGGGGACGACGACTTTAAGCCCGGCGACAAAGTGCTTGTGGATCAGTTCCGGCCCAAGGACAAGGTTGACGTGGTGGGCGTGAGCAAGGGCCGCGGATTCGCCGGAGTGGTCAAGCGCCATCATTTCCGCGGCGGCGGGGGCTCGCACGGCTCCATGTTCCACCGCGCGCCCGGTTCGATCGGAGCGTCCAGCTTTCCGTCCCGCGTGCTTCCCGGCATGCGCATGGGGGGCCACATGGGCAACGCGAACGTGACGGTTCGCAACCTCGAAGTGATCGACGTGGACGCCGACGACAACGTGCTGGTGGTGAAGGGCGCGGTACCGGGTCCGAACGGCGGCTACGTCCTGGTGCGGAGGTCGAAGAGGTAACCCATGCCTACCCTCGACGTAGTGGATTTGAACAATCAGAAGGTTGGCCAGGTGGAATTGGCCGACGAAGTCTTTGGGGCCGAGGTCAACGACTCGCTGCTCTACGAGGCGGTGCGGGAGTTTCGCGCCGGCCTGCGCGCGGGAACCCACAAGACGAAGACTCGCCGTGAAGTCGCCGGCTCCGGTAAGAAGCTGTGGAAACAGAAAGGAACGGGCAGGGCGCGCGTAGGCTCGGTTCGTTCCCCGATCTGGCGCCACGGCGGCACGGTGCATGGTCCGCAACCCCGCGACTACTCGTACGCTCTGCCGCGGAAGATGGCACAGGGCGCGTTGCGGTCGGCGCTTTCCGCGAAAGTGCGGGACGGCGAATTGAAGGTGGTGCAGGCGTTCGCCTTTGCCGACAACAAGACCAAGAACGCCAGGAGCGCGCTGACGAAGCTCGAAGCGGGCCGCACGGTTCTGGTAGTGGATAACGGCGAGAACCGGAATCTGGAATTGGGCGTGCGCAATATCAAGGGAGTCACGCTGCTCCCCACCCGCGAGGTCAACGCCTACCATCTGCTGGGCCATAAGAGCGTGCTGCTGAGCGAGGCGGCCGCGCGGAAATTCTCGGAGGCGCTGGCAAAATGACCGTCTACGAAGTGATTCGCCGCCCGGTTGTTACCGAGAAGGGCGTGGAAAAGAAGGACAACGAACGGACCGTCTGCTTCGAAGTGGCGCGCGACGCCAACAAGACGCAGGTGAAGTCCGCGGTCGAGAAGCTGTTCAAGGTGAAAGTGGAAGAAGTCCGCACCGCGATCTTCGAAGGAAAGCTGCGAAGGCGCGGCCGCTTCTCCGGCTACCGTCCGGATTGGAAAAAAGCCTACGTCCGGTTGAAGAAAGGGGAGAAGGTCCCCGATTTCACGGGAGTCTAGAATATGCCCATCAAGACATACAGACCCACCACTCCCACCCGGCGCTTCCAGACGGTGGTGTCGCGCGAAGACATCACCAAGGAACGTCCGGAAAAATCTCTCGTGACGCCGAAGAAGCGCACGGGCGGGCGCAACAGCACCGGCCGCGTTACCTCGCGGTTCATCGGCGGCGGCGCGAAAAACGCCTTCCGGGTTGTGGATTTCAAGCGCGACAAGACCGGAGTTCCCGCCGTGGTCGCGGCCATCGAGTACGATCCGAACCGCTCGGCCCGGCTGGCGCTGCTGAATTACGTCGACGGAGAGAAGCGCTACATCCTTCAGCCGGACGGGCTGAAGGTCGGGCAAAAAGTAATGTCCGGACCGGACGCCGATATCCTGCCCGGCAACGCGCTTTCGCTAAAGTACGTTCCGGCCGGCGCTATCGTTCACAACATCGAGTTGAAGCCCGGCAAGGGCGCGCAGATGGCGCGGTCCGCCGGCGCGCAGGCGCAGTTGGTTTCCAAGGAAGGCGGCGTGGCTTTGCTCAAGCTGCCGTCGGGTGAAGTGCGCCGCGTTCCCGAAGACTGCATGGCCACCATCGGCCAGGTGGGCAACGTCGATCACGAGAACGTTTCGTTGGGCAAGGCCGGCCGCACGCGCTGGCTGGGCAAGCGGCCTCACAACCGAGGCGTGACGATGAACCCGGTGGACCATCCGCACGGCGGAGGCGAAGGCAAGACTTCCGGCGGCCGGCATCCGGTGACTCCATGGGGCCAGCCGACGCGCGGATTCAAGACTCGGAACAACAAGCGTACCGACCGCTGGATCGTGACGCGCAAGAGCAAGAAGAGGTAAGGGAATGGGCAGATCAGTCGCCAAGGGTCCGTTTACCGACACGCATTTGGAAGCCAAGATGGCCGTATTGACCGCCACCAACGAAAAGAAGGTGGTGCGCACTTGGTCGCGGCGCTCGACGATACTTCCCGAATTCGTCGGGCAGACCATCGCCGTGCATAACGGCAAGAAATTCATTCCGGTCTACATCACCGAGAACATGGTGGGGCACAAGCTGGGCGAGTTCTCGCCCACGCGCCAGTTCAGGGGCCACTCGGTGAAGGCCGCCACGGAGAAGGCGGCCAAGCCGGCCTAGGCCAGAAAGGGAGCCCTATGGAAGGCAACACGCAGGTCAAGGCGGAAGCGCGGTACATACGGTCGTCGCCCCAAAAGGCGCGGCTCGTGGTGGACCTGATTCGCGGCATGAGGGCGGGTGACGCGCTCACGCGGCTGCGGACGGTCAATAAGCGCATCGCGCCTCTGGTGGAGAAAGCGTTGCAGTCGGCCATCGCCAACGCGACGAATCGTTTCACGGATTTGGACGTGGACCGGCTGTACGTCTCCGAAGCGTATGTGAACGACGGCCCGCGAGGGAAGCGGATTCGCCCGGCTCCGATGGGCCGCGCGTACCGATATCAGCGCCGCCAGGCGCATGTCGTCATCAAGGTGGCGGAGAAAGAAGCATGATGTTCGCTATCGGCTATCCGCTGTCCGCAACCGGCGAGGTCTCTCTGGAGCGTCGGTGGCGAATCGCGGAGAGCGGAGAGCGGAAAGCTGAAAGCTAATTATGGGACAAAAGGTTCACCCGTACGGATTCCGGCTGGGCTTTAACAAGCCCTGGCGCTCGCGCTGGTTCGCCAAACAGGAATACGCCAAGCTGCTCCAGGAAGATCTTGAGCTGAGGACCACGCTGCGGGAGCGGCTGAAGTCCGCGGGCGTCAGCTCCATTGAAGTGGACCGCCCCGGCAACAAGCTCCGCGTGACTATTCGCACCTCGCGGCCCGGCATTATCATCGGCCGCAAGGGCGCGGAAATCGAGAAGCTCAAGCAGGACATGGCCAAGCGCACCAAGCGCGAGGTCTTCATCGACATCCAGGAAGTGCACAAGCCCGAGCTGGATGCCCAGCTCGTCTCGGAATCGGTTGGGCTGCAGCTCGAAAAGCGCGTGGCCTTCCGCCGCGCCATGCGCAAGGCCGTGGATTCGGCGCTTCGGTTCGGCTGCAAGGGAATCAAGGTGCGCGTCTCCGGCCGGTTGAACGGCGCGGAAATCGCGCGCAGCGAGTGGTACTTGCAGGGCCAGCTCCCGCTGCACACTCTGAGAGCGGATATCGATTACGGATTCGCCGAAGCTCGGACGACGTACGGCGTCATCGGCATTAAGACGTGGATCTACAAGGGCGAGATTCTGGATGCCGGCAAGCGCGGCTTCCTCCCCGAGCCCGAGCCACGGCGCGATTTGCGCGATCGCCGCGATCGTGGAGACCGCGGAGACCGTGGCGGGCGTGGACGCGAGAGGATGGGCGACCGTCCTCCGGTTGCGGCTCCTCCTCCTCCTCCTCCGATACCCGAAGCGGCTGGACCGGCGATTCAGACGCCGCCTCCGGACCTTCCGCGTCCGGCGGCGCGTCCCGTGACGCCCATTCTGCCGCCGCTGATGTCGCCGCAACAGCCTTCCTGGAAGCAGGAAGCGCGGCAGGAAACCACGCCTCCGGCGCCGGCCGAAGGCGACAAGCAATAACGAGGTATAACCGCCATGATGATGCCCAAGAAGGTCAAGTACAGGAAGCAGCAGCGCGGCCGCATGACCGGCAAAGCGTGGCGTGGCTCCTCGATTTCCTTTGGCGAGTTCGGTCTCAAGGCGATGGAATGCGGCTGGATCACGGACCGGCAGATTGAAGCGGCCCGCATCGCCATGACGCGCGCCATCAAGCGCGGCGGCAAAGTCTGGCTGCGGCTGTTCCCGGACAAGCCCATCACCAAGAAGCCGGCCGAAACCCGTATGGGTAAAGGCAAGGGCGCTCCGGAGCAGTGGGTGGCCGTGATTCGTCCGGGCAAGGTTCTATTTGAAATGGAAGGCGTCGACCGGGCAACGGCCTTCGCCGCCATGCGGCTTGCCGCGCACAAGCTGCCTCTCAAGACGAAATTGGTCAGCCGGGAAGGCGTGGAGTAACCAGATATGAAGGCGCAGAAGATTCGCGATCTCGACGACGCGGAATTGAAACAGCAGTTGGGCGAAGCGAACGAGCAGGTGTTCCGCCTGAAATTCCAAATGGCCACAGGTCAGTTGGAGGGGCTGAAGAAGGCCCGCTCCCTCAGGAAAGACCGGGCCCGGATGCTTACGATTCTGCGTGAACGGGCGGCGAGCGCCGCGGAGAAGAAGTGATATGGCAGAGACTGGCAGCCGGTCAGGGATTGAAGAACGAGAAGGTTGGCCAGGTGGTTTCCACCCGCATGGCCAAGACTATTGTGGTCGAGGTAAGCCGCCGTGTGCCGCATCCGCTCTATAAGCGGATCGTGGGCAAGCGAAAGAAGTTCTACGCGCACGACGAAGAGGGCGCGGCCAAGCCCGGCGACGTGGTCCGGATTGTGGAGTGCCGCCCGCTCAGCAAGTTGAAGCGGTGGCGTCTGGCCGAAGTGATTCGCCGCGCCGCTCAGGTCGGGGCGCAGCCGGCGGACCTGGATGTGAAGGTGTAAAAGGCGCTCTCCGCCGTCCGCTATCCGTCTATCCACATACGGATAGCGAAGAGCGGATAGCGGACAGCTTTTCGGAGCGAAGCGACTATGATTGGAATGCGAACAATTCTCGACGTGGCCGATAATTCCGGCGCGCGCCGGCTGTCTTGTATCCTGCCGCGCGGCGGGGATAAGGGCCTGCGAGCCGGCCTCGGAGACGTCGTCACCGCCAGCGTGAAGGAAGCGGCTCCGGATTCGGCCGTCAAAAAAGGGAAGGTAGTGCGCTGCGTCATCGTTCGCATGCGCAAAGAGACGCGGCGGCAGGACGGGACTTACATCCGGTTCGATTCCAACGCCGCCGTTCTGGTGAATGAGCTGGGCGAGCCCGTCGGCACGCGCGTGTTCGGGCCCGTGGCCCGCGAGCTGCGCGACAAGAAGTTCATGAAGATCGTCTCGCTCGCTCCGGAGGTGATCTAATGGCGAAGGCCAAGAAATCCGCCCCAGCCGTCCGGGTGAATATTAAGAAGGAAGACACCGTAAAGGTGATCTCCGGCCGCGACAAGGGCAAGACCGGCCGCGTGCTGCGGGTAGAGCCGGAAGGCAGGATCCTGGTCGAGCACGTGATGATGGTCAAGCGCCACACGCGTCCGAATCCGTCCAAGCAGATCAAGGGCGGCATCGCCGAGCGGGAGAGCCCCATTCAGGTATCCAACGTTCTGGTGGTTTGCCCCGGTTGCGGAAAGGCGACCCGCGTCGCGCATCACGAGGAGCCGGCCGCGGGCGGAAAGGTTCGCCGGTCCAGGGTGTGCCGCAAGTGCGGCCACTCGCTGGACAGGAAGTGAGGAAGTTATGGGCGCGCGTTTGAGGCAGCTTTATCAGAAAACGGTGGTTCCGGCGCTGGTGAAGGAGTTCGGGTACGCGAACGCCATGGCGGTCCCGAAGATCGAGAAGATCTCGATCAACATCGGTCTCGGGGAAGCCACCCAGAACGCCAAGTTGATGGACGGAGCGGTCGCCGAACTGACGCAGATTGTCGGGCAGAAGCCGGTGATCACCAAGGCCCGCAAGTCCATTTCGCAGTTCAAGCTGCGCGAGGGCCAGTCCATCGGCTGCATGGTCACGCTGCGCGGCGACCGGATGTACGAGTTTTTCGACCGCCTGGTAAACGTGGCTCTGCCGCGCGTGCGCGATTTTCGGGGCGTTTCCAGTAAATCGTTCGATGGACGCGGCAACTACACGCTGGGCGTGAAGGACCAGTTGATTTTTCCGGAGATCGATTACGCCAAGGTGGAGAAGACCAAGGGAATGAACATATCCATCACCACCACGGCGGGCACGGACGCGGAAGGCGTGGCGCTGCTGCGTCACATGGGAATGCCGTTTAGACAATAGCCGTCAGCCATCGGCCGTCAGCTTTCAGCGAACCTCACAAGGCGAGTTGAGAGTGGATGGCTGAAAGCTGATCGCTGAAAGCTGAGTGCTAAGAAGATATGGCCACTACCGCCAAGAGAGCGAAAGACCTGAGATTGGATAAGGAGCGCAAGGCTAAGACCCCCAAGCTGCGCTGCCGGCACCGGAACCGTTGCTGGCGATGCGGCAGGCCCCGCGGGTTCCTGCGGAAGTTCGGCGTGTGCCGGCTGTGTTTCCGCCAGCTCGCCTTGAACGGCGAGATCCCAGGCGTGACCAAGGCGAGTTGGTAAAGGATGGGGGGCCGGGCGGGGGACCCGCGACAGCGGGTCGGGACTAGGGGCCGGGGAACGGCCTGAGGTTCTTGGTCGGCTCTCAATGGATATGAGGATAGACGACGGGATCGGAGCGGAGGCGGCGAGCGGCAGGGTTCTCCCTGGCCCCCGGCCCCTGACCCCCGGCCCCCAAGGAGTTTTATGACAAGCGATCCCATTGCGGACATGCTGACTCGCGTACGCAACGCGATCCGGGCCCGCCATCCGAAGGTGGATGTGCCGGCCTCCAAGCTGAAGGCGGAAATCGCCCGCATCCTCAAAGAAGAGGGTTACATCGCCAATTTCAAAGTGGCCGAAGAGGGCGCGAAGAAGACCATCAAGATTTATCTGAAGTACAAGCCGGACAGTAACCCGGTGATTTCCACCATCGAGCGCGTATCGCGGCCCGGGTGCCGCGTGTACGTAGGCCAGACGGAGATCCCCCGAGTGCTGGGCGGAATGGGAATCAACATTCTCACCACGCCACGCGGCGTCATGACCGGCCGCGACGCGCACAAAGAGCGCATCGGCGGGGAAATCCTGTGCCGGGTGTGGTAGCGAGGTTTCGACTCTATGTCTAGAATTGGCAAAAAACCGATCCCGCTGCCGAAAGGCGTCGAAGCGCGGATCGGCGATCGGTTGGAAGTGAAAGGCCCGAAGGGCACTCTGACGGTGCCGATTCCGAAAGGGATCACCATCGAGAACAAGGGCGGGGTCCTCGAAGTGAAGCGCTCTTCCGACGAGTTCGCCGCTCTCCACGGCCTCACGCGCGCGCTCGCCGCCAACGCCGTAGATGGCGTGTCGAAGGGCTTCACGCGCGAACTGGATATCACCGGCATCGGGTACCGCGCGGACGTGAAGGGCAAGGTGGCGACGTTCAGCCTGGGCTATTCGCATCCCATCGAGGTTCTCTTGCCGGAAGGCGTGAGCCTGACGATCGACAAGCAGACGCACCTGGTCCTCAGCGGCTCGGACCGCCAGTTGGTGGGTCAGGTGGCGGCCAACATCCGCGCGCTTCGCAAGCCCGATCCGTACAAGAATAAGGGCGTCCGTTACACGGGCGAAGCGTTGCGCAAGAAGGTCGGTAAGACCGGGGCAGGCGCAAAATGATTCGTAATCTCGCAAAGAAAGAACGGCGCGAACGTGTTCACGTGCGCATCCGGCGCAAGTTGCGCGGTACGGCGGAGCGGCCGCGCCTGGCGGTGTTCCGCAGCCTGGCGCACATCTACGCGCAAGTTATCGACGACGACGCCGGCAAGACCCTGGTCTCGGCCTCTTCGGTGGACAAGAGCGCCAAGACCAACGGCGGCACAGTGGCGGCGGCCAAAGCCATCGGCAAGCTGGTAGCCGAGCGGGCCAAGGAGAAGGGCGTTCAGCGCGTCGTGTTCGACCGCGGCGGCTATGTGTATCACGGGCGCGTGAAGGCGCTCGCGGATGCGGCCCGCGCCGCGGGACTGGAGTTCTAATTCATGATCACGTCAGTCAAGCGAATCGATCCGGCGACGCTCAATCTGAAGGAACAGGTGGTGGCCATCAACCGCGTCACCAAAGTGGTGAAGGGCGGCAAGAACCTCAGCTTTTCCGCTCTGGTGGTGATCGGCGATCCGGCGGCCAAGGTGGTGGGATATGGCGTGGGAAAGGCCAAGGAAGTGCCTTCCGCCATCCGAAAAGGCATCGAGGCGGCCAAGAAGACGCTGCGGAAGGTGAACGTGCTCGGAACCACCATCCCGCACCAGACTCTCGGCGTCTATGCCGCTTCGCAAGTGCTGTTGAAGCCGGCTCCCGAGGGCACCGGAGTGATCGCCGGCGGCGCCGTGCGCGCGGTCATCAGCGCCTGCGGCATCCCCAACGTGCTCACGAAATCGATCGGACGGCGCAACCCGCATAACGTGGTGAAGGCGACCATCGTCGCGCTCGAATCCCTGCGCGACAGGGCCGCCATGGCGGAGATGCGCGGCGTGCCCGTGGAGAAGCTGTAATGGACGCCAAAATCAAAATCAAGCTGGTGCGCAGCCCCATTTGCACCCCCGAAAAGCACAAGCGCGTGGTGAAGGGCCTCGGCCTGCGCAAGCTCAATCAGATTGTGGAACGGCCCGACACGCCGGCGTTCCGCGGCATGGTGAAGAAGGTCCCGCACCTGTTGGAAGTGCTGGAGTAATGGAGCCGTCAGCCTTCAGCTCTCAGCCGTCAGCCGGAAAGGCTGAGCGCTGAAGGCCGATAGCTGATACCTCTTCGGAGATTTTATGAACCTCAGCGACATTAAACCGCCGGTTGGCCAGACGAAGTCTCGCAAGCGCATCGGACGCGGCATGGGCTCCGGCCATGGGAAGACCTCCACTCGCGGTCACAAGGGACAGCGCGCCGGCACTGGTTTCGGCCAGAAGCGCGGATTCGAGGGCGGCCAGATGCCCCTTCACCGCCGCTTGCCGAAGCGCGGCTTTACGAACATTTTCAAAAGGCAGTACGCCATTATCAATCTGGGGCGGATCGACAAACTGGAAGGCGATACGTTCGACCTGGACCGCCTCGTCAAGCTGGGCGTGGTCAAGAAGCCCGGCGAAGGGCTCAAGGTATTGGGGACCGGCGAATTGACGCGCAAAATCTCCGTGGAAGCCCACATGTTTTCGAAATCGGCTTTGGAGAAAATCCAGAAAGCCGGCGGGACCGCGCAAGTGGTCGGCGGGGCGCCCTCCGAAGAGGGCCGGGCCGAGTAGACGCGCCGGGAAACGAAGGGAACCATGAAGCTTCTTGAAGCGTTCGCTAATATCTTCCGGGTTCCGGATCTGCGCAAGCGGGTTCTGTTTACGCTTGGGCTGCTGGCCGTGTACCGCTTGGGCGGCCATATCCCGACGCCCGGCATCAACATCAAGGCTTGGGAAGACTTCTTCAGCGGGGCTGGGGGCTCGATTTTCGGCTTCTTCGATATGTTCGCCGGCGGCAACATCCGCCGCCTCACTATTTTCGCCTTGGGCATCATGCCGTATATCACCGCGTCCATCATCCTGCAGTTGATGGCCGTCGTGGTCCCCACGCTCGAGAAACTCCAGAAGGAAGGCGAACTCGGGCGCCGCAAGATCACGCAGTGGACGCGGTATCTCACCATCGCTCTTTCGATCGTTCAGTCGTTCGGAATCGCGCAGGGCCTGATGGGCATGCAGGGCGGCATCGTGATCAACCCGGGCCTCGGTTTCGTGTTGCTGACCATCATTTCGCTGACCACTGGAACGGCGTTCATCATGTGGCTCGGCGAGCAGATCAGCGAGCGCGGCATCGGCAACGGCATGTCGCTGATTATCTTCGCCGGCATCGTCGTCGGGCTGCCGCGGGCCATCAGCGGCATCTATCACAACGTGTTCGTGACGCACGAGTGGAACGCGTTCACCTTGCTCTTCCTGCTGGCCGGAATGGTGGCGGTCGTGGGCTTCATCGTTCTGGTCGAGCGCGGCGAGCGGCGAATTCCCGTTCAGTACGCCAAACGCGTGGTCGGGCGAAAAGTGCTGGGCGGACAGTCCACGCACATGCCGCTTAAAGTGAACGCCGGCGGCGTGATCCCGCCGATTTTCGCATCCTCGATTCTGGCGTTCCCCATGACGCTGGCCAAGGTGCAATGGGTTTCCAGCGTGAAATGGCTGGCGGAGATGCTGCGGGCGATATCGTTTGGCGAGCCGCTCTACTACGTGCTGCTCGTCGCGGGCATCATTTTCTTCTGCTTCTTTTACATTTCGATCATTTTCAATCCCAACGAAGCCGCCGACAACATGCGCAAGTATGGCGGCTTCATCCCCGGCATTCGCCCGGGGCGGAATACGGCCGAGTACATGAATACCATCCTGACGAAGATCACCTTCGTCGGGGCCATCTATCTTGCCATTCTTTGTCTCCTTCCGGATTTGTTGATTAGCGGAGTCCATTTGCAGCACCTCCCGCTGATCGGCAACTGGATGGATAATTTCTGCACTTCGGCGCACATTCGGTTCATCTTGGAAGGCTTGAACGTCAATTTTTATTTCGGCGGAACGTCGCTGCTGATCGTGGTGGGCGTGGCCATGGATACTATCAACCAGGTCGAGGCCCAGCTCATCATGCGTCATTACGAAGGGTTTACGCCGCGCTCCGGGCGCATCCGGGGCCGGAGAAGCAGTTTCTAGCCGGGCCCGCAAGGGACCGGTCGGTTAGTCTGGATGTGATTGACCAGGGTCAAATTCCGGCGGATTCGGGAAGCGGTCCGGAAACCGGTTCCGTCATTGATTACAATGAAGTTATAGCGCCTTGCGGCCCGCAACCTCTGGGAGGGGCGGATGATCGTTCGTAAGACGCCCGCCGAGTTGGAAAAGATGCGGCGCGCCGGGCTGCTGGTTTTTCGGATCCTCCAGACCTTGAAGGAGTTGGCGGTTGAAGGGGCCACCACGATGGATCTTGAGGTGGCGGCCGCCAGGATGATGGCGGATGCGGGCGCCAAGCCGGCTTTCAAAGGCTACTACGTGCCGGCGGCCGGGCAGGAATACAAGTTTGTATTGTGTACTTCGGTCAACGAGGAAATCGTCCACGGAATGCCCAGCGCGAAACGGGTTTTGAAGAAGGGCGACATCGTTTCGATCGACACCGGGGTGAAGTTGGAAGGTTATTACGGCGATTCCGCGATTACGGTGCCCGTCGGCGAAGTGAGCGGTGAGACTCGCAAGCTGCTGGACGTGACGCGGGAGGCGCTCGAACTGGCCATCGACCGGGTACGGGCCGGGAACCGGCTCTTTGACGTTTGCGGAACGGTGGAAGAGCACGTCAAATCCAACGGGTTTTCGGTAGTGCGGGAATATGTGGGCCACGGTATCGGAACGCAGCTTCACGAGGAGCCTCAGGTTCCCAATTACGTGGATCGGCGGAACGAAAACCCCCGCCTGAAGGAAGGCGTGGTTCTGGCCGTCGAGCCGATGGTGAACGCCGGCCGGCCGGAATCGGTAGTGAAAAGCGACCGATGGACAGCCGTCACGAAAGATGGGTCCTACTCGGCGCATTTTGAGCATTGCGTCGCGGTGACTGAGAACGGGCCGTGGGTTCTGACAAGGCCGTAGCAGGGGTCGGGGGGAGAAAAGTCGAGGCCGTGGTAGTTGCGGAACGGCCTCGGTTGATTTTTGAAGTTGCGTTGCCGACGCAGCAACGAGTTTTGGCCCACTTGGTGGGCGTGGCGAAAAGGAATTTTGTAAGGCTGGTTCCGGGAGATCGAGTCGAGGTTGAGTTAAGCCCGCACGATCCCACCCGGGGAAGAATTACGAGGAAGCTGACCGAGCCGGGCCCCGCGGGCACCCCGTAAGTGAGCGGAGGACGGCGACTAAGGAGCAATGGCTGGAGCTAAGTCGGGACCGGATTTCCCTGGCCCCGGCCCCTGGCCCCCGGCCCCCAGTTATGAAAGTACGAGCGTCAGTCAAAAAGATTTGCGACAAGTGCAAGGTGATCCATCGCCAGGGCGTGGTGCGGGTCATCTGCGTCAACCCGAAACATAAACAGAGACAGGGATAAGGAACAAATAATATGGCGCGCATTGCAGGCGTGGATTTGCCGCCCGGAAAACGGGCCGAGATCGGGCTCACCTACATCTACGGTGTTGGCCGCACGCGGTCGCGCTCGTTGCTCCACAGGGCCGGAATCGATTTCGACAGGAAGGTCAGGGACCTCACGGAAGACGAGGTCAACCGCGTCCGCCAGATTCTGGAGGACGAAGGCGCCGTGGAAGGCGATCTCCGCAAGGAGATCTCCATGAACATCAAGCGGCACATTGAGATGGGATCGTATCGGGGCCTGCGGCATCGCCGCGGCCTGCCTGTGCGCGGCCAGCGCACGCATACCAACGCCCGCACGCGCAAGGGACCGCGCCGCGGAACGGTGGCCAACAAGAAGAAATCGGCGTCGAAGACGTAAAGAAGCTGTCAGCTATCCGCTCTCCGCTGTCCGCTAAGCCGGACCTGGCGGAAGGCGGAGAGCGGATAGCGGATAGCGGATAGCGAACATGGCTAAAGCACCGGCAAAGACAGGCAAGAAGAAGAGCTTCAAGAAGAAGGAAAAGCGCGTAGTCCACACCGGGCTCGTGCATATTCAGGCCACGTTCAACAACACCATCGTGACCATTTCGGATCCGGAAGGAAACGTCATCGCCTGGTCCAGCGCGGGGTCCCTGGGATTCCGCGGATCGCGCAAGGGAACTCCATTCGGGGCGCAGCAGGCGGCCATGACGGCGGCCAACAAGGCCGCCGAGAGCGGCTTGCGAACGGTGGAAGTCAGGGTGAGCGGTCCGGGTTCGGGCCGCGAATCGGCGGTGAGAGCGCTCGCCACTGCCGGAATCGAAGTCCGGAGCATCAAGGACGTCACGCCGATTCCGCACAACGGCTGCCGCCCGCCGAAGAAGAGAAGAGTGTGAAGAACGCTATCCGCCGACCGCTATCCGCCGTCCGCGAAGCCCAGAATCCCGGGCCGCGGAAAGCGAGAAGCGGAGAGCGGACAGCGGAGTAAGCGGGACGAAGGCGAGCCATCGCCGTAAACCGCACCTGACAGAGAAAGGTAAAGGTCAACTAACTTGGCGCGATACATCGGACCCGTTTGCCGGCTATGCCGGCGCGAGGCAACCAAACTATTCTTGAAAGGCGAACGCTGCCATAGCGAAAAGTGCGCCATCGAGAAGCGCAATTTCGTCCCCGGGCAGCACGGCAAAGACCGCAAAGCGAAGATCCAAGGCTACGGCTTGCAGCTCCGCGAAAAGCAGAAAGTGCGCCGCGCGTACGGATTGCTCGAGAGGCAATTCCGCAACACGTACGAAAAGGCGGCGCACGCCAAAGGCATCACGGGCGAGAATCTGATGAACGCGCTCGAGCGGCGTCTCGATAGCGTGATCTATCGCATGGGCTTTGGCGCCAGCCGCGCTCAGGCGCGCCAGATCGTCCGCCATGGCCATATCCAGGTCAACGGCCGCAAGACCGACATCCCATCGTTCCAGGTCAAGGTGGGCGATGAAGTGGCCGTGCGGGAACCTAGCCGTAAGAACCCAACCATTCTCGCGGCGCGCGACGCCACGGCTCACGCTCCCGCCCCGAATTGGATCGAAGTGGATCGCGAGGGATTGAAGGGCCGCATCTCGGGCCTGCCCAAGCGCAAGGATTTGGTGCAGATTCAGATGAACGAGCAGCTCATCGTCGAGCTGTACTCGAAGTAAGAAGAAGGAATACGCAAGTCGGAAGGCCGAAGGCGGAAGAAGATCGGGCTCCGGCTCGTCATTGCGGAATATGCGAGGATGAGAAGGATTCGGATATGAGCCGGATCGCGATCCGCGGTTGAAGTGCGGCATTCCGGATTCTGCCTTCTGTATTCGGACTTCCAGAAAGGTTTTTCATGTTCAAGGGCTTCCAGAAACCCAAACGGTTGGTCGCCAATACCGAGACCCTCACGGGCCGGTATGGCTCGTTTACGGCGCAGCCTTTCCAGCGGGGCTTCGGCACGACCATTGGCAACAGCCTTCGCCGCGTGTTGCTCAGCTCCATTGAAGGCGCGGCTATCACCGCGGTCCGCATCGAGGGCGTCGACCACGAATTCAGCCCCATCCCCGGCGTGGTCGAAGACGCCACGGACATCATCCTCAACCTGAAGCAGATTCCGTTCAAGATTGCGGGCGAAGGCGTGAAGACCGTCCGCTTGAGCGTGGATCGTACCGGCGACGTGCGCAGCGCCCAGATCGAGACCGACGCCGACGTCGAAGTGCTCGACCGCGATATGCACATCGCCACCGTCAGCGAAGGCGGCAAACTCCACGTCGAGATGCGGCTGAAGACCGGCCGCGGCTACGTAAGCGCCGACAAGAATTTCGACGACGACCTGGCCGTGGGCTACATCCCCATCGATAGCGTTCACTCGCCCGTGCGCAAGGTCAATTTCGCCGTCGAAGCCGCGCGCCTCGGCCAGATGACCGACTACGACAAGCTCACGCTCGAAGTCTGGACCAACGGCGCGGTTTCACCGCAGGACTCCATCGGATTCGCCGCCAAACTGCTCAAGGACCACATGGCCATCTTCATCAACTTTGAGGAAGAGCCCGAGCAGGTGGAGGAAGTCTCCGAACGGTCCCTGGATAAGGCTTACGAGATTCTCAACCGTTCCGTCGAAGAGCTCGAGTTGAGCGTTCGTTCCTATAACTGCCTGAAGAACGCCAATATTCAGACCATAGGCGAGCTGGTCCAGCGGAGCGAGGCCGAAATGCTCCGCACCAAGAACTTCGGCCGCAAGTCGCTCAACGAAATCAAGGAGATTCTGGCCGGCATGGGTCTCCAGCTTGGGATGCGCATCGACCAGCATGGCCGCCTGGTGGCTCCGCCGCCTCCCGTCCCCGGCAGCGAACCCGAGTTGCCTCCGGAAGACGAAGGCCCGCAGGATCAACTCGAAGGATAGCTTCGTGGGGCAGGCCTTTTGGCCTGCCGCCGGACTTCCGCCCGGCGCGGGGCTCGAACGAAGGAAATGTTGGGGAATCAGCCATGAGACACAAAGTCGCAGGATTCAAACTCAAGCGGCCGGCCGCTAGCCGCAAAGCGCTCTTGCGCAATCTCGCCACCAGCGTCATCTTGCAGGAGCGCGTCATCACCACCGTTCCCAAGGCGAAGGCCGTCCGTCCGATCGTGGAGAAGCTCATCACGCTCGGCAAGAAAGATACCCTGGCCACCCGCCGCCAAGCCGCCGCCGAGCTGATGACTCCCGCCAGCGTGAAGAAGCTGTTCGATACCCTAGGCACGCGTTTCGGCCAGCGCCAGGGCGGCTACACCCGCATCACGCGCCTGGGCCCCCGTAAGGGCGACGGCGCCGAGCAGGCCATTATCGAGCTGATGGGTTCCGAGCTGGTCAAGCGCGCCGCCGAACGCGCCAAGCGCAAGGAAGAACGCTTGAAGGCGCAACGCGAAGGCCGCGACGAGGAAGAAGGCGGCGAGGAAGAGAAGAAGTAGTAAAGTGGGGCGGCCGTCCCTGGCTGCGGGCCGGCGTTGGGGCGCCCGCTGGGTCCGGACCAGCGGCCGCAGGCCGCCGAAAAGCCGCGCAAGAAACTGAGTCCTTCCCCCTTTTTCGTTCTGGAGATCCGAAAACAAAGGCGCTGGGATTGCCACTAGGCGCCGGCGCTACGGCTTCGGACTACGGCGGGCCCAACGGCGCGCCCCTCCTCGCCGGAAAGACGACGCTGCGCGGAGCGACCATCAGAGTGATGCTTGCGCTGGCCGTTCCGCCGGCGCTGTCGGTGGCCTGCACAGTGAAGCTGCACAAGCCGGCAGCGGTGGGCGTACCCGAGATCGTGCCAGCGCTTGAGAGCGCAAGACCTCGCGGAAGAGCGCCGGACGCGACCGCCCAAGTGTAGGGTGCGAAGCCGCCGGTGGCGGCGAGCGATTGCGAATACGGAGCGCCAATGCGGGCCGGCGTACGCGATGAACCTGTTGCGATCGCCAGGGCGGCAACCGGCGTGAGCTTGCGAACCGCATTCGCGTAGCTATCCGTCACGAAGATGTCGCCGTCCGCATCCACGGCCACGCCCCACGGTTGGCCGAACGTAGCGCTCGCGCCCGGCCCGCCATCGCCCGAATAACCGAAGCTGGAGCCTGCCGTGCCCGAGCCCGCCACCGTGGTGATGACGCCTTTGGGCGACACCTTGCGAATACGCTTGTTGGTTTGATCGGCGATGAACAGGTCGCCCGACCCATCGACCGCGACGCCGTTGGGAAACGCGAGTTGAGCGCCGATCGCGGGCCCGCCGTCACCCGAATAGCCGGCGACGCCGGTTCCGGCTAACGTTGTGATGATGCCGCCGGGTGAAACCTCGCGGATTCTCTGGTGGTAGTTGTCCGCTATGTAGAGGTTGCCCGCGCCGTCTACAGCGACGGCGTTCGGAAAGCTCAACTTTGCGCCGGTGGCCGCGCCGCCGTCACCCGGGTAATCCGTACCCCCGCCTGCCACGGTGGCGATTGTGCCATCGGGCGAGACCTTCCGGACGCGGTTATTGGACCCATCGGCGATGTAGAGATTGCCCAAGCCGTCCGTTGCCATGCCGATCGGGTAGCCCAGTTGTGCGTTCGTGGCCGGCCCGCCGTCACCGGAGAAGCCAGGAGATCCGTTTCCGGCCACCGTGCTTATCGTGCCGCCGGGTGAAATCTTACGGACCCGGCAGGCGCCCACCTCTCCCTCGTAGATGTTGCCGGAGACATCCACAGCCAGGCCGACCGCGCCGGCTAGCTGAGCATTCGTGGCCGGCCCACCCTCACCCGAGTAGCCGTCAGTTCCGTCGCCGGCCACGGTGGCAATTATGCCGCCGGGCGAGATCTTGCGAATGCGGAAGTTACCCTGGTCCGCGATGTACAGATTACCCGAACCATCCACGCCAACGCCCGCCGGATTCCAGAGTTGGGCGCTGGTGGCCGGCCCGCCGTCGCCGGAATTGGCGGAATTCCCGATTCCGGCTACTGTGCCGATAACGCCGCTGGCTGAGACCTTACGAATGCGTTGATTATCGCTATCCGCGATGTAGACGTTGCCCAATCGATCCGCCGAGACGCCGACGGGATGAGTGATCGGAGAAGACGGCGCCTGCCCGCCATCGCCGGTGTACCCGTAACTGCCATTTCCAGCGAAGGTCGAGATGACGCCGTTCGTGGAGACCTTGCGAACGCGGTAGTTCTCCGTGTCCGCGATGTACACAGTTCCCCCGGAATCGACTGCCACGGCGTACGGACTGGATAACTGCGCGCTCGTGGCCGGCCCGCCATCTCCGCCGTGGCCGGCGCTGCCATCGCCCGCCACTGTGGTGATGACTCCGTTGGGAGTGACCTCGCGGATGCGATTGTGACCCATCTCCGCGATGAAGACATTTCCCCTCCAATCCACGGCCACGTCCATGGGAGCGCTAAGGCTGACGTTCGTGGCCAGGCCGCCGTCGCCTGGAACAAGAATGCCGCCGCCTGCCACGGTAGTAATGACGCCGCCGGGCGATACTTTGCGGACGCTGTTGTTGCCATAGTCCGCTATGAAGAGCGTGCCTCCGGTATCCACGGCCACCCCATAAGGTAAGGCGAGCGGGGCGCTGGTAGCGGGCCCGCCATCGCCCTCTCCGAGGAAGCCGCCGATGCCGCTGCCTGCCACCGTGGTAATGATGCCGCTGGGCGATACCATCCTGACCCGGCTGTTGTTGGAATCCGCGATATAGAGGTTGCCGGAACCATCCAGGGCCAGGCCCTGGGGTGAGGATAACTGTGCGCTCGTGGCCGGTCCGCCGTCGCCGGAGTATCCGGACCGTCCGTTGCCGGCGAATTGCGTGAGCACCCCGTTGGCATCCAGCTTCAAGACGCTTTGGAACGAAGTGAAGTAAACATTTCCGTCGGAGTCGGCGGCGACCCTCGTGAGTTGGCCGATGTAGGCGTTGACAGCCACAGTCGGCGACGGGGTCGGAGAACCGCCGGCGACCGTGGAGATTGCGTACTGCTGCGCGCCGGCAGCCGAGCTGACTAGTAGTAATCCGATGGCGAGGTCAAAAGAGGGCAAGCAGTTCCCCCTTTCCGACACTCAATATAACTCCTGTACGTCCGGGAAATTCGCTCAGCCTGATCTGCGCGATTATCCACACGCTTCCTAGGCGCCCATGGACACCGGGAACCGGTTTCTAATTCGGAGTTGGAACACGCTCGATGTGGTCAACGACAAGTACGCTGCACGGCAGTTCCCGCTTCTCGATCTTCAGCCCCGCCAGTCGCTCCAACTCCCGCCAAAACATGGGCTCATAATGTCTACCAGGAGGGGCCGAGGGGTTGGCATCCCAGTGCAACTCGATGTGGTAAACCCCCTCGCGAGCAACCGTGCCGATGAGGGGCTTGTCCGTGTAGTTCATGAACGAGTGCCTCAATCCGTCCAGTGTGCCCGTAGCCTTGTACTGGCCCTCCCTCATTTCCACTGAAGACGGTCCGGGGTTGTCTGCTGGAACCAACTTAAACCCTTGCGAGCCCTCAAGCAGCGCGTACCCGGAGATCCGTTTAGCTTCATGGTGGAATTTGAGCCCGAACCGGTCGTCCAACATATCCTGGAGCATTCGGCGGGCGTCCGCGATGCTTGTGTCAGGGGGCGTCCGTGCGGAGATCTCGTAGAGCGACGAGTGCGCCCACTCCGGGCACACCAACTCCCAATCCTCCAAGCCGTACGCCTGCTGGATGATGCTACTAAGCCTTTCCGTAGCCGTTACGCTCTGGCCTCTGAACCTAAACGGTATGATGTTTAGGGTCTGCCTCCCATCGGGAAGCCGGACTTGTTCCACACCGCCGACAGCTTTCACTGAAACGGCGTCGAACGTCAATCTGCTTCCGGTCTCCGCCGCCTGGAATCCAAAACACTTTGAGAAAGTGAACGCCGCCGTCGCCAATACCATTACCAGGCCCAGTTCCAATCCAGCCCTTGGTGCGGCGCGTAGCCCGAACTTGCGGCGCGGGGCGCCGAGGATCTCCAGGAAAGTAAGGAGCCGCATGTCTCCTCCCACCGAATTGTACTACTGCGAACTGGGCGAACAAGAAGAAGCGGACGGCGCCGCGAAGCGCGCCTGAAGACTCATGCGGCAAGTGCGCGCGCCGGCCGTCGCATCAACCGCGCCGGTCCGCGATCCGCCCCTCGGCGTCTCCTGGCCAATGGAGGACGGGCCGCTGTTTTCGCGCCGCGCATTCGCGCAAAAACAGATTGATCAGATTCTGATAAGGCATCCCGAGATCGGCGGCGGTCTCCTTGAAGTAATCCACCGATGAGGCGTCCAGGCGGATCGTGATCTGCCGCTTCAGCCTCTTTGCGTAAGGGTTCCTCCGGGATTTGGAAAAGTCGTATTCTCTTCTCATCGAAAGCTCCAGTACTCCATCTCTTCACGAGGCGTTGCGCGCCTGGCGGAAATCAAGCGAATGACCGATTCGGCTTCCCGGTAACAGTGAAAGACCAGGAGACATCTCGCTCGAACACTGTATCCAAGCAGCAGGAGACGTTCTTCGCCGCGGGAGTGCTCCGGGTCGTCGATCAAACGGGCGTTTTCGTCCAGGAAGACGGTCTGCGCTTCCTCGAATGAGACGCCGTGCTTGAGGATGTTGGCGCGAGCTTTGCGCCGGTCCCAGGCGAAGCTGATATTGCCCACAGCATTATTCTAGCAATACTAAACGCGGGCTCAACCCCGAACTGAACTTAAGGGGTGCGGCACAGCGGGGTTGGGCCGCCGCGCATACACGCGAGGTCCTCGGGCTTTCCGCGGCTACTCCCAGCCTTCTGGAACGCCGCAGCCAAGCCCCGCCAGGGGCGTTAGAAGATAGCCCGGCGCGCGAGCGCTGAAAGCTCGGAACCAAATGGCGAAGTCCCGCAACGGGGCGTAAGACGCCACAGTGGAGACCCGCCCGGCCGAACTGCAACTCTCAGTTTGAGTTAAACTGAAACCGTTCCCCAAATTCGAGAGCCCCCATCCGGGCTCGGCGACCCAATAGAAGGGACCATGAGCTTACTTCGCCGTCTCAGAATCGTAGGCATCTTCGCCTCCGTCGCAATTCTTCTGGTCATGTTCGGGTGCAATTCGTCGAACGACCAGTCGGGCGCGCAACCCCAATCTGCCGCTGCGTCGCCGGACGCCGCTCCGGCGATCGGCGCGATTAGCCCGTCCAGCGGCTCGGGCAGTTCGCAATCCTTCCGCGTGCCCCTAACCCATCCCGCCGGCGCGGCCGGCGTTGCCGACGTGCAAATCCTCATCGACGAGAAATTGCCGGCCACCATTGCGCAGAGCGCGGGAACATGCTGGATCGATATCAATTCGCTCAAGTCGGTCGCCGTTCGCACGGACGATGGCACGGCGTTCCAGAAACCGGCCGCCATCGGCGCGCTCGGCGATGTTTCCAACAAGGTCTGCAAGGTGAGCGCGGCCGGAGTGAAAGTCGAGGCCAACGGTCAGGAGATCGCCATCACCGTCCCCGTGACGTTCACCGGATTGTCCAAAGGCCCCAAGAAGATCTGGGTGACTGCTTCGGGCGCCAAGAAATTCGTCGGCCCGGAACAGCGCGGCTCCTGGACCGTGAACTAACCCGCGCGGCAGGGGAACCTTTTTCGTTCACGGATCTTTCGATTTCTTCCAACTCCTTGATATCAAGCGAGATGTCTCACTTTCGCCCTTCCTTGTCCGCCCCCGTTCGCTATTCGCCGATGTATATATGAAGTCAGAGGGGACTGGCTCCGAAGCGGTTCGGCGTTTTGCGCCCGGCGGTTCTTTGAAATCTGCAATACAAGCTGTTCCGAGATGCGGTGCCTGATATTTCGTCGAGCGGAGGCGTGGTTTTGTGCAAACGTGCACGACCGCAAGCTAACAACTTGTTTAGAATCAGTAAGAGCATCCCGGAATTCCGTGCACGCGTGCACAAAAGTTCAGGCATAGCCTTAGGTCGGAGTGGGGCAGGCGCTTCCGCATGCCAGAGCTGGGACAGGCCCCGCCCGACGCCAAGTCAAGAACGTTGGGCCATCGTATCCAAAACACTCTCCGCGAGTTAGGGCTTGTCTCCGGAGAGGCCGTGATCATTCCCGACGCAGCAGTCCCAAGGCCCCAGCCAGGAACCGTGGCGCACGCTTCCAGCGCGCCGTCTCGACATTCATGTCGAGATGTTTGGAATCATACAGTTACGGAGACGCCCCCTTATTTAAGTTGCGTTGAGCAGACCCGCCGGCCCCGCCTCATCTCACCGCTTCCGCCACCAGTCGCTTCAGATTCCGAGCGCAAATCGTGCTGCCTTTCAGTTTGTCCCCGCCCGGTCCGGGCCAATGAGTCTCCAGGCTGATCCACCCGCGGTAACCGTCGCTCACTAGCGCGGCCAACTGCCCTTTCCAATCCACCACACCCTGGCCAAGCTCCACCCAGACCGGTACGCCATTCTCCATGCGGCAATCCTTGGCGTGGACGTGTCCGATAGCCTGATGCGGCATCGCGCGGTACCCGTCCGGGAATGGAGTCTCGCCCGCCACAAGCGCATTAGCTGGGTCCCAGACCACCTTCAGGTTCGGATGTTTGGCAGACGCCAACACAAGCCCAGTCTCATGCCCCGTCGCCACGTTGCAGGCGTGCCTCGTTCTCCAGGCTGATCGTAATCCCATGCCGCCACGCGTCGGCCGCCAGATCCTCCAGCGCCTCTGCTACTCGCTGCACCGTTTCGTGAGGCCGAACCGTGCGCCAGTACGAGAACACGCGAACAATCTTAGCCCCGGTGCGCTTGGCGATCTCGAACGTCCTCTTCGCGACATGCGCTTGGTCTTCGAAGCCGTGGGCCGATGCGAACACATCCCGCTGCAGCCGCGCCTCCACTTCCGGCCCTCCCGGAAGCACGCATTTCAAAAGCGGCGAGGCGATCGCGACTACCTCCAGGCCGTGCCGCCGGATAATAGCGCTGGCGCTGTCGGCTTCTTCGTCGCTCAAGTCGGCGACATTCTTTCCGAACACCATGCGCAGTTCGGCCCCTTGAAGGCCCGCTTCGCGCATCGCTCGCGCCGCGACTTCGAGATCCGGAGAGAATTCGTCCGTGATGGCTGCAAGGCGGAAACTCATGACAGCCTCATTATAGAAGCCCGCCGGGATTTCGAACGGCTGCGGCCGCCCGTCACGCCGCGCAATCCGCCAGCGCCCGCTCCACCTCCACCGGCTCGACGCGCTCCCCTTCGTTGAGGCGGCTCACGATGGAATCGATAATCCCCTTGGCCTCGTCCTTCCGGTTGTTGCGGATGAAGCCGTCGAAGAAGTGCTCCCCTGCCAGCGCGCGGTTGATCTCTGATTCTTTGTTATGGTCCTGCAACTCGGTGAAGTACACCACGCGGAACCGCCCTGTGTACTCGGTCTCCCGGTAAATCTCGAACATCACCTTATCGGATTCAAACAGCATATGAAGATATGGTGGCACAGGCCGGGCGCTTCACGGGCACAGGCCCCGGCGAGGACGGCCGTGAGGGAAGGGGTTTCGGAGTGAATGGGTGTACCTGAGGTGTGACTCTTGGAGCGAATGGTCCAGAGGATCGGCCGCCTCGCCGCTAGCCTGCTTGGTTTTTGTCACGAGCATCCCGCCGCAATCCAGCGGCCAACCGCCATCGCAGTAATTATCAGCGCGATACGCAAATCCGCCAGGCGCAACCGGCGCAAAAGTGGCGGGAACGCGACGGGAATTTGACGGCTCGCGCGAAGGGCCAGTGCTATAGTAGCCGTTGATGAGCGGCCAATCCGAAGAAGTGATGGCGATGTTCCGTTCCTCCGGAGCGTATCTGGAAGGACACTTCCGTTTGACCAGCGGGCTGCACAGCTCCGCCTACCTGCAGTGCGCCTTGGTGCTGCAACATCCCGCCCATGCGGAAAAGCTGGGCCGGTGGATGGCCGGTAAGCTGCGCGAACTGGCGCCGGGCCCGGTCGGTTTGGTCGCATCCCCCGCGCTTGGCGGATTGATCGTCGGGCATGAGGCGGCTCGCGCGCTCGGCGTGCGGTTCGTGTTCGCGGAGCGTGACGCTGCCGGCGCCATGGTGTTCCGCCGGGGCTTCGCCATCGCGCCGGGCGAAACAGCCATCGTGGTGGAAGACGTGATCACGACGGGAGGCAGCACGGCGGAAGTCGTCCGCGCCCTTCGCGCCGCCGGAGCCGAAGTTCTGGCGGCCGGCTCGATCATAGACCGCAGCGGCGGCCGCGCCGATGCCGGAGTCCCTCGCATCGCACTCGCGACTCTCGAAGTGCCGGCTTACGATCCGGGGACTTGCCCGCTGTGCGCCTCGGGCATTCCCGCCGTGAAACCCGGCTCGCGGCCCGCGTGATGCGCCGCATCAAGGTCAAACTCGCATACGATGGCGGAGGGTTCCACGGCTGGCAAGTTCAGCCCGGCCTCCCCACCATTCAGGGAACTCTGGAACAAGTAGTGGGCGCGCTCGAAGGCGCGCCGGTGCACGTGGCTGGCTCCGGCCGTACAGATGCCGGCGTCCATGCACTGGCGCAGGTGGCCGCATTCAGCATCTCGAATCCGATTCCGGTTCCAAACCTTCTGCGAGCCCTGAACCGCCAGCTTCCGCCGGCGATTCGCGTGCTGACCGTCGAAGAGGCGCCCGCGGAGTTTCATCCCCGTTTCGACGCCAAAGCCAAGACGTACGAATACCGAATAGTCCGAACCGAGGTGTGCGGCCCATTCGACTGGCATTACGTCCACCACTATCCGTACCCGTTGAATGAAAGCCGCATGATCCAACTCGCGCGGGCATTCGAGGGCGAACGCGATTTCACGGCCTTCGCGGCGTCAGACGATCGCGACGCGGAGAACGAATCCAAGGTGCGGACGATCTATTCGTCGGTTCTGGAAAGCGCTCCCGGCCGATTGATCTATCGCGTCCGCGGCAGTGGATTCCTGAAACACATGGTGCGCAACATTGTCGGCACGCTGATCGAAGCGGGCAGAGGCAACATCGAAAATCTCGACGCGCTCCCCGCGCGTTCCGGCGCCACGGCGCCGGCCAAGGGGCTATTCCTGATGAGCGTCGAGTACTGAAGTTGGCTTCGGTGGCTTTACTCTTCAAGACGGTCGATGCGCTGCTCGTGTGAGGTTGCGATGTATTCGAGCCGCTTAATGGAGTCGAGAGCGGCTTCGAAGTTGCGAGTCACCTGAGCAAACCGGTTCTCATTGTCGCGCTGCATCGCGGCTAGAATCTCAACGGACTGGGCTAGGTCCGCCAACACCTTGTCGATTCTGGATCGCGGATCGTTCGGTGTCATACGCGGCGCCGTTTCCTCTATCGATCCTACCGTATTAGGGGCCGTTTCAAGGTGTCTCTCGGGAAGTTTTCAAAAACGTCCCTTTCTGCAATTCGTCGTACGCTTGCCGCAGTTGTTCGTTTGTGTTCATTACGATCGGGCCGTACCACGCCACAGGCTCTTCAAGCGGCTTGCCCGACACGAGCAGAAATCGCGCGCCATCTTCACCGGCAGTCAGAGAGATCTCATCACCGCTATCGAAGAGAATGAGCGAGCGGTTCTCGGCCCGCGTAGGCGGCCTTGTATCCGACCAGCCGACGCTTTCCGTCGGCACGGCCAGCGGTCCGGACGCATTGCAGAACTTGGCCGCGCCCGCGAACACGTAGGCGAACGCGTGGCGTGTCGTCTCCACCGGAAGAGAACGCTTCTTGCCGGGAGGAACGGACACGTCCAAGTAGATCGGGTCGGCCGCGATTCCATCCACCGGCCCGCGCCTTCCCCAGAATTCGCCGCACACGATGCGCACTCGCGTTCCGTCGTCGTCGGTAACCTCGGGAACGTCGGCGGCTTTTACGTCCTGGTAGCGCGGCGCGGTCATCTTGAGCGACGCGGGGAGATTCGCCCACAATTGGAAGCCGTGCATCCGTCCGGTCTGGTCTCCCTTGGGCATCTCCTGATGAATGATGCCGCTGCCCGCCGTCATCCACTGCACATCGCCCGCTCCCAGCGCGCCGTGATTTCCAAGGCTGTCGCCATGCTCCACGGTTCCCGCGAGAACGTAAGTGACGGTCTCGATTCCACGGTGCGGATGCCACGGGAAGCCGGCAAGGTAAAACTCCGGCACCTCATTGCGGAAATCGTCGAACAACAAAAACGGATCGAACTCGGTTGTGTTTCCAAATCCGAACGCGCGGCGCAGATGGACGCCCGCGCCCTCCATTGTCGGTTTTGATTGGCTGAGCCTCTTGATAGGCCTTAGTGACATGTATCCCTCCGGCTTCCACGAGTTTACCCCCACCGCGGCGAAGTGCGCCAATATAAAAGTGTGAATCAGCCCCGAACGCGTTCGTCAACCGATGCACGGAGCCTGCTGCGCGAGTTGAAATCGCACGCCAACCCCGCCAACGTCGCTGGCATGGCGCGTTTCGGCATCAGCGTCAACGGCACCTTCGGCGTACCCATTCCCATCATTCGCAAGATGGCGAAAGATGCTGGCCGCGACCATGCGCTGGCTCGCGAGCTTTGGGGTTCCGGCATTCACGAGGCCCGCATTCTCGCAACGCTGGTCGAAGACCCGCTACAAATCAAGCCGCGCCAGATGGACCGCTGGGCGCGCCAGTTCGATTCCTGGGATGTCTGCGATCAGGCCTGCCAGAATCTGTTCCGTTATACGCCGTTCGCTTTCGCCAAAGCCGAAGAGTGGGCGCGAGCCAAAGACGAATTCGTGCGGCGCGCCGGATTCGCTCTCATGGCGGGCCTCGCCGTGAAAGCTAAGGGCGTCTCAGACGCGCAATTCGAAGCGTTTTTTCCTCCGATCGCCGAGGCCGCATCGGACGGCCGCAACTTCGTTAAGAAGGCCGTCAATTGGGCCTTGCGCCAAATCGGCAAGCGCAACGCAGATCTGCGCGCGAAGGCCATCGCCGCGGCCGAGAAGATTCGAAAGCAGGACTCGCCCTCCGCGCGATGGATCGCTTCCGACGCCCTCCGAGAACTGCGCGCGCAATGCAAAGTGTGGCAGGCGCTTCCGCCTGCCAAAGCTCGACAGGTTTATGGCTGCGCGGCTCCCGGAGCCAAACGGCCCGGCATGTCCGCAAGGACGTAGCTCATCACAGCCATGGCCGCTACGTTTTTGCGGAAGTCTTCGGGGTTCACCTTGTCCAATGTGTCCGCTTCCGTGTGATGCCAGTTGAAATAGAGCACGTTGTAGGTCTGCTCGCTCAGGCTCGGAACGCCATCCGCCGTGAGAGGCCGAATATCCTCGCCTCCTCCGCTGGTGTTCAGTTGGTCCGCGTGAATCGGCTCCAGCAATCGGGCGATCTGCTTCATCAAGGACATGGATGGCGCGTCCACTCCCGCGCCAAAGCCGCGCGGCGTCTCCGCGCCGCCGTCCATCTCGATGGCCGCCACGTGCTGGCCGATCTTGTCTCCCACCCATTCGCGATACGCTTGCCCGCCGCGGCTGCCGTTTTCCTCATTCACCCAGAACGCCACGCGGAGTGTGCGCCGCGGTTGAATCCCGAGTTTCTTCATCAGGGCCACGGCCTCGAGACTGGCCATGATTGCGGCGCCATCGTCCTGCGCGCCTTGGCCCACGTCCCAGGAATCGATGTGACCGCCCATCACCACAACCTCATCGGGCCGCTCGCTGCCGGGAATCTCGCCGATCACATCGCCGCTATCGGCGTCGGGTTCCTGATGCGCGGCCATCTCCAGATGCACCCGGACCGTGGAGCCCTCGGCGCACAGGCGCGCGATCATCATCGCGTCTTCCGGAGACACCGCGGCGGCCGGTATCTTGGGCTGGTCATCCGCGTAACGGAGCGTCCCCGTATGCGGGATCTGCATGGCGAGAGGCGTCACCGAACGCACCAGTACGGCCACCGCCCCCAGCGCCGCGGCGTGCGACGGCCCGGCCGACCGGTAGACCACGGTCGTGCCGTAGTCGCGATAGGGCGCGTTATAGAGCACGATCTTGCCGCGCACTTGATCGCGGCCCAGCGCATCGAGCCGATCGAAATCGGACACCGTCACCACATCCGCGGTGATTCCGCCCGGCGGCGTGCCCACGCTCATGCCCAAGCCCAGCATGTGCAAAGGAATATCCACGGGCGCTACGAGCCGCGCCGACTCCGCCCCCCGCACCCAATGCGGCACTTTCACCGGAATCACGCGGACATTGCTCAAGCCAACCGCGCGCATCCGGTCCGCGGACCACGCGATGGCGCGCTCCAGATTTGGCGAGCCGCTCAGCCGGTTGCCGATACGATAGCAAAGGTAGGCGAGCCGGTCGTATCCATCCGTGTCGGCGAGCGACGCTGCGATCAGCTTGTTTGCGGTTGCCCGGTAAGCTTCCGTCAGATCCTGAGCGCGCGATTGAAGCGCGGATGCGGCCAGCAGAGCGGCCACTATAGTAAGAGACTTTCGAAAACCCATTGCAATAAACTCACTATCGCACAGGCGGCGCAGTGAATCCATGCGCGGCGCGGGTTGCGGCGATTTATCGGACGAATGGAATGTAGGCTCGCACTTCGCGGCGGTAGTCCTCGAACTGCTTGCCGAAGCGCTCCTTGAGCAACCTCTCTTCGCCGCGGATGCGGATCTCCGTGCCGGTGATGAAGAGCGCGAGCGAAACGGCAACCCACATCCACGGAGTCAGCAGCAGGAGCGTGCTCAGCAACAACAGAAACAGGGAGGCGTAGACCGGATGCCGGACCAGGGAGTACGGGCCGCCGCGCACCAGTTCGTGATCGTCCCAGACCCCGGCCGTGATGCGCCACTGCCGGCCCAGATGCTTCACGGCGAACCAGGCAAGAGCGCCTGCCCAAGGGCCTATGGCCATGGAGGCAATGACTCGCGCCAGGCCGGGCGGCTCGCCGGGGCCGAGCCTGTTGACCCAAGCGAGGAACACAGCCGCGCCTTCCAGGAAGAAGCCGGACCACGTCGAAAGCGCATCGATTTTCGCTTTGCGCTTTTGCCAGTGCGGCGCCCGCACGATGAACGGATACGCCCAGGCGAACCAACAGACCAGCAACTCGACAGCCGCAGCCGTTCGCAGCATAATCGCCCGCTATGCGGACGCCGGATCTGCGCGCCCGTCTCAGCCAGTATCCCACGCCACGGTTCCCGGAAACATTAGCCTGCCGGATTGTTTCGCGCCGTTCCGGTGTATTCTGAAAAGTCGGAGGAGCCCAATCGTTAAATTCTGCGCGCTCGCGAGCGGTAGCTCCGGCAACGCCGCGCTGCTGGCCACGGATGAAACGCGCATCCTGCTGGACGCCGGCCTGAGCCTCAAAGAGCTGACGCCGGCGGCTGGCGCTGATCGGCGAAGACATCGCGAACCTCGACGCCGTTCTCATCACCCACGAGCATTCCGATCACGTGGCCGGCCTGCCCGTGCTGGCGCGTAACAAGAATGTTCGCGCCGCCATATATCTCACGAAGCTCACCGAACCCGCCATCGACTGGGGCGATTCAACGCCACGGCTGGAGCCGTTTCAGTCGGGAGCGGCGTTCCGTATCGGCGATATCGACGTGCAGAGCTTCGGCATTCCGCACGACGCCGCCGACCCGGTCGGTTTCTTCTTTCAGACGCGCGGCGTCACCATCGGCGTGGCGACCGATCTCGGCTATGTTCCCGATTCCGTGCGCTTTCATCTGCGCAGCACGGATCTTCTGCTTCTCGAATCCAACCACGATCTGGATATGCTGAAAGTTGGGCCTTATCCGTGGGCCGTGAAGCAGCGCGTGATGAGCCGCGTGGGACATCTTTCGAATCTGAGCATGTCGGACTTTCTGGCGCGCGACATGGACGCTTCCACCACGCGGCTGGTGCTGGGCCACTTGAGCGAGCAGAACAACCATCCGGAAATCGTGCGCATGGTGGCCACCGAAGCGCTGGAAGAACGCGGACTCGCGGCGGCGCTGACCATCGCCTCGCAACGCGAGCCGACGGAAGTGTTCGAGTTTTAGGAGAACCGATGATTCCCCGTTACACCAGGCCCGAAATGGGCCGGATCTGGAGCGACCAGAATCGCTTCCACCAATGGTTGGAAGTGGAGTTGGCGGCCTCCGAGGCGCTGGCCGCGCTCGGAGTGGTTCCACAAGAGGCCGCGCGCCTGTTGCGCGCGCACGCTGGCTTCGACGTTCAGCGCATTTTGGATATCGAGGCCAAGGTGAAGCACGATGTGATCGCCTTCACCACGGCCGTCGCCGAGACCATGGCGGCCGCGGGCCACGCCGAAGCGTCGCGCTGGCTGCATTATGGCCTTACATCGAACGACGTGGTGGATACGGCGCAGGCGTTGGTACTCGAAGAGGCTTCGGCGATTCTCCTGCGCGGTCTGGAAGATCTGCGCGAGGCGCTGAAGCAGCGCGCGCTGGAATTCCGCCACACGCCGCAGATCGGGCGCACGCACGGAGTTCACGCCGAGCCGATCGTCTTCGGTTTGAAATTCGCCATCTGGTACGAAGAGGCCGGCCGGAATCTGGAGCGGCTCCGTGCCGCGGTGGAAGGCCTGCGCGTGGGTAAGATCTCCGGCGCCGTGGGCACGTTCGCGCATATCGGCCCGGAGGCGGAGGAGCGAATCCTCGCCCGGTTGGGGCTCGATCCCGCGCCGGTAGCGTCGCAGGTGATTCAGCGCGACCGGCACGCCGCGTTTGTGGCGGCGCTGGCGCTGGTGACGGCGCTGTGCGAAAAGATCGCGCTCGAAGTGCGCCACCTGCAACGAACCGAAGTGCGTGAAGCGTCCGAGTATTTCTCGCGCGGCCAGAAGGGCAGCTCGGCCATGCCGCACAAGAAGAACCCGATCACCTGCGAGCAGATCTGCGGCCTCGCCCGCGTGGTGCGCGCCAACGCTCAAGCGGCGTTCGAAGATATCGCGCTGTGGCATGAGCGCGACATTTCGCACTCCTCCGTCGAGCGCGTCATCCTGCCGGATTCGACGATTCTCACCGACTACCTTCTCGACAAGACCACGAACCTGGTAGCCAAGCTCCTGGTCTATCCCGAGCGCATGAAGCGCAACCTGGATCTGACGAAAGGCCTGGTGTTTTCGGGCCAGCTCCTGCTCGATCTGGCCGCCGCCGGCATGTTGCGCGAAGACGCCTACAGCGTGGTGCAAGCCCACGCCATGCGCGCCTGGGATGAAGACGGCGATTTCCGCGCCGCCATCGACGCCGACCCCGAAATCGGCGCTATCCTGACGCCCGCCCAAATCGCCGAAGCATTCTCGCTGGAACGCCAGCTTCGCAACGTTGACCGCATCTTCGAACGGGTGTTTGGGCCGTTGTCGTGAGACAGCTATGGATCTATCGCCGTACTCGGCCGGACAACTCGGGCTGAACAGCCTGTATCACTATCAGGATTTCGCTCTGAAAAGCAGCGACGATCACGAGGGGCGGCTACGCGACCTCCTAACGAGCCACTGCGGCTGGTGTTCCAGCCCTGCAACCTTCAACGATCCGTGGGACTGTAGGCCCTACTTCGATCCAGCGTTCCTCAATGACCCCGATACCCGCGCCGCCACAGCGGAGGCACTCATATCCACGCGGGCTGGCGGACCGGAACTGAACCACATAGACAACAGGTTACGCAGCGACCCAGAGTTTCTCAAAGCGACGATGCATCAATTCTCCGCAACGGAAAACCGCTCAGCCTGATCTGAGCGATTTATCGACGCCGGTTCCCGCCCTCTACGTTGGCATCCGGCGGCCCGAAGAAGCAAAGCCGTCCAGGGCGCGCTCCAGCGCTCATTTTGCGGATTCTGCCGCGACGCTTTATACCGATGCCATACAATGCCACGAAGAACGGCCAGTCGGAAAAAGGCTATGATCGGAGATATGGCCACGGTCCGCATCACGGAAGCCGAACTGGCCGGCGATCTGCATGGCGTGCTGGGCAAGGTGCGGCAGGGCCTCGAAGTCGTCATCGAGCAGGATCACCTCCCGGTGGCCATTCTACGGCCTCCCCACCGCAGTGGGCGACCCATCTCGGAGATCCTCCGGGAAGCCCGGCAGCGTGACTCCACGGTCACGCTCGATGAAGACTTCGGCGCGGACATGGAAGCGATTATCGCCAGCCAAGAGCAGCCATGGCATCCGCCCTCCTGGGAGTAGTGCTGGATTCCAGCGCTGTTATCACCGCGGAACGCGGGAAGCTGCCCGTGCCTCGATTCATCGAAGCGATCCAGGCGGCCCACGGTGAAGTCGATCTCTCGCTCTCGCCGGTGACCGTGGCCGAACTCGTGCATGGCATTTACCGCGCGAAGAATCCGGAAGCCGGCCGGCGGCGGCGCGCCTACATCGAGGAACTCGTGGATCTGGCTCCAATCCATCCGGTGACCATACAGACGGCGTTTCTGGTGGGCAGGATCCAAGGCCAGGAAGCCGCCAAGGGCATCGTGCTGCCTATGAACGATCTGCTCATCGCCGCGGCGGCCATCGAGCAGGGCTACGCCGTTCTGACCGAGAACCTCCGCCATTTCCAGATGATCCCCGGCCTCACGGTGCTCACTCTCTAGCCGCCGCTCGAACCCGGCTTCTGCAGCGTGAAACAGTTGGGCCGATTGCCGACGCAAGTCCTGTACCGCACTGCGGTATACTGTCTCCCGGTGGATTCGCAGCCCGAAATCACGGTTATTCAACTGCGAAGTTCAAGGCGGAGGTCATCAAACTGATTGGGGCTGAGGAAGGAACCCAAGCAGATCGCGGCTTATCTGAAAGGAGCGCAATAGAATGCCGAAGAAAGCGGCGAAAACTACGACTTTCGGGCGAAAGCTGATCGCCGATATGCATCTGGTGCTTGCGCATCGGCGCGGCGAGATCGAACTGGAGCAGGTCTGGCCGAAGCCCGTCGACGTGAAGGCTATCCGCAAGAGGGTGAAGATGTCGCAGGCCGAGTTCGCCCTGGCATACGGAATCGGCAAGCGGGCGCTCCAGGAGTGGGAGCAAGGCGGGCGCCAGCCGGATTCGGCTGCACGCGCGTATCTGACGGTAATCGCCAGAGAGCCGGAAGCGGTGCGCCGGGCGCTGGCGGCGGGTTGATGTCATAGCGCGGCAAAAGACCCAAGCCCAGGAGCCGCGCTTGCCCGGCGGCGCACGCAGAGGTACGTTTCAATCAGGAGGGCTTATGAAGCTCGCTCCCTTGATCGCGCCTCTCATCCTCGCGGCCTTCTCGCCGAACGTCGCGCCCACGGTGGCGCTAGGGCAGACACCGCCCGCGCCGGCGGGTTCATCCCCGAGCAGTTCCGGCGTATCCTCGCGGGACATTCAGGAATCGTTCCGCACGGCTACGGATGTGGTCGCCGCCGATGTGCTGAGCAATTCCTTCAGCGACACGGGATCGGAGATTCGAGTCCGTTCGCGTCTGGTCGCCAAGCGCGTTCTTTCCGGCGGCTTGCGCCCGGAGGAAGAGTTCGATCTGGATTGGTCATTCAGGCCCAGCCCGGGCGAAACGATAGGCGCGGCGGGCACGGAAGCGCCGCCGAGCGGCCTGCTGATGATGCGCAAACAAGGCGGCCGGTTCGATCTGCTGATCGCCTCCATGAACACCGGCCTTTGGGGCAAGTTCGTTCCCGCGTCCTCCGCTCCGCCGGCCGGGCCCTTCGCCTACACCGCCGGCCAGCCTCTCCAAACGAAGATGGGGTGTGAAATCGGCGCCGCAGTGCAGGACATTGTGGCGCAACACGCCGGCGATCTGGATGTGTCCGTTCCCCAGAATCCAGCGCCGACGCCAGTGAGACCGGGTCCGGTCGCCTTGCCGACCCAGGCGGCCATCGTCCGCGGGAAATTCAGCGCACTGCTCGAAGCGCTCGGCAGCCTGGATTCCGCGTCCGCCGCGCCGGTGTACCGGTATATGTCGGCGCAATCCGACGCCAATCTCAAGCTCGCCGGCATTGCCGGAAGGCTGGCGGGCCGCGACCACAGCGCTCTCTTCGATCTCGAAAGGGACCTCCCGCGGCTCGCCATGACCTGGGCCGCGCATCAGATGCCGGTGATGCGGCAGTTGGGTTTCATTGACGTTGGCGCCGATCTTCCCGCCGCTCATGCGCTGGCCCGCATCGCTCTAAGCGAAACTACGATTCCGAGCATCGAAGGCGCGATGGCGCGCACGCTCGCTTCCACGCACAGTCCCGAAGTCCTGCCGTATTTCATGCTCCTGCTGAACGGTCCGACGGAGGGCATCCGCGACAACGCATTGTTCAGCATGTGCCACCAGTTGCTACGCCCGGCTCCGGGATCGACCGTTCAGCAATTCTGGAAACCCGAGATGGACGCCGAATGCCCCGAGCATTCGCCCTTGAACGACCCGGATCGGGAAAAGCAATACCTGGACTATTGGAACGACTGGTGGGCCGCCAATCGCGAGGCGATCGCTCGCGTCGCCCAGCTTCCCGTGGTGACGCCTCCGGCCCGCTGGACGGTTCAGGCATCGAGCCTGCGGGCGGTATCGGCTGCCACACTCCTGGAGATGCGGTTCGGCGCCCTGGTTACTCGAGACACTGTTCTCCGCTCTCACGGCTTGCCTGCGCCGCCAGAGCCATTCCTGGCGCAGTTCAGCTCCCATGACGCTCAGGTCTATCGCGAAGTGATCGACGCCACGTCGAAACGCTACGACGAGCAGCGCCAGAAGATCAACCAACTCCAGCAGGAGGCGCGGGTGCAGGGCGTGCGGCCCGATTCCAGTCAGGCGCCGCGCCAGGCCGATATCTTCAAAGCCGGGCTGGATGAGTTGCGAAACCGGCTTTCGCCCGCGGGCTGGCAAGCACTGGAGCGCTATCTCAATACCATGTAGCGGCTGTAGATTTCTTGCGGGCGCACGGGACCCCGGTGAAACAGGGTCTTGACACGGCCGCGCGTCTCGGTAGAATAATTCTCATCACCCCTTTGGATTATGCAGGCCCCCTGCCCGCACAAGCGCACTCAAGTCATAGCCAGGCGAGACGGCGTGGACTTTGTGGAATGTCTCGACTGCCGCGAAATCTTTGAGGCTGAAGACCTCGAACCGGTCAACGTGGACGAGGAAGAAGAATAGCCAGCCGAGCCACGCGATAGCATAGGTAGGAATGCACGATATATCTCTATTCCGCGGGGACTTCGAGCGCGTCGCCGCGCGCCTGGCCGCACGCGGCGCCATCGCCGGGCTGGACCGCTTCGGCGAATTGGATCGCGCTCGCCGCGCCGCCATTTCCGAGAGCGAGCAGCTCAAGGCCCGCGCCAACGCCAGTAGCGCCGAAATCGGCAAGCTCCGCCGCCAGGGCGAAGACACCACGGCCCGGCAGGAACAGGTCCGCGCGATGAAAGAGCGCACGGCCGAGTTGGAGGAACACGTCAAGACGCTCGACGGCGAGTTCCGCGAACTGCTGGCGGGCATCCCCAATATTCCCCACGAATCCGTGCCGTCCGGCAAGGATTCGGAAGACAATCTGGAAATCCGCAAGTGGGGCGAGCCGCGCAAGTTCGATTTCGAGCCGAAGGCCCACTGGGACCTGGGTCCCGAGTTAGGCATTTTAGACCTGACCCGCGCCGCTAAGATTACAGGAGCGCGCTTCGCGCTGTACTGGGGCGCCGGCGCGCGGCTCGAGCGCGCGCTCATCAACCTCATGCTCGACGTTCATACGCGCGAGCATGGCTACACGGAAGTGCTGCCTCCATTCCTGGTGAACTCCGAGAGCCTCTACGGCACGGGCCAGTTGCCGAAGTTCAAAGAGGACCTGTTCAAGTGCGAGGGCAGCGACTTGTGGCTGATCCCCACGGCCGAAGTTCCGGTCACCAATATTTACCGCGGCGAAACCATGGATGCCGGCGCGCTTCCGGTCAAGCTCTGCGCGTACACTCCGTGCTTCCGCAGCGAGGCCGGCTCTTACGGACGGGACGTGCGCGGCATCATCCGCCAGCATCAGTTCCAGAAAGTCGAGCTGGTGAAATTCACGCGGCCCGACGAGAGCTACGACGAACTCGAAAAGCTCACCGCGGACGCCGAAGATATTCTCCAGCGGCTTGGCCTGCCCTACCGCACAGTGGCGCTGTGCGCGGGCGACCTGGGTTTTTCGTCGGCCAAGACCTACGACATCGAGGTCTGGCTTCCCGGCCAGAACGCGTACAAGGAGATTTCCTCCTGCTCGAACTTCGAGGCGTTCCAGGCGCGGCGGGCGGGAATCCGCTTTCAAAGCGGCAAGAAATCCGAGTTGGTTCACACGATCAACGGCAGCGGGCTGGCCGTCGGCCGCACGTGGGTTGCGATTATCGAGAACTGCCAGCAAAAGGACGGAAGCGTCGTCATACCCGAGGCGTTGCGCCCGTATTTCGGTGACGAGGCGATACGGCCGGGGCAGCGTGGTTGATGTGAGACGCCTCGCCGGTCTCCGAGGAACGGGCGGAGCGCATTCGGCGGAAGGGGTGGGGTGTTATCGGCGCCCGGCCAACCGCTCCTTTCCAGTCGCGGCATGGAAACAGAAACGTGTCGCTGCGCGGGGGCGGGGGAGTTTCATCACGGAAACGGAAAGCGTTGGCTGATATGGATTTCGAACGGATCGGCTGTCTGATACGCCTGCGCTACAAGCTGATGTGGGCGCGAACGCGCACGCGCAACGGCAAGATCGTCCTGTTTGTCGCCGGCTACATGCTGTTGGTTCTGGTAGCCATACTGTTCGGGCTGATCGGGGCCGGCGGAGGCCTGGCGGCGGTGAAGTTAGGGAAAGCGGAGCGCATCGCGCAGGGCGTTCTCACGGCGTTCTTCGCCACGGCCACCGCTACGAGCGTCATGCTCGGCTATGGCTTGAACGCGGCGTTTTCCGATGCGCAGCTTCGCCGGTATCCGCTCTCGGCGCGCGACCGCATGGTCGCCCGCCACTTCACCGGCGCGGTGGACCCATTCTGGTTCCTGTTCCTGGCGCTAGATCTGGGCCTGGCCTTCGGGCTTTATCTGTTCGGCGCCAGCAACCTGCTGTTCGGGATCGTCGCCGTACTGCTCCTGTTTGTGTGCAACTACCTGCTGGCGCAGGTGGTGGCGCTGGCGCTCGACCGCCTCATGCAGCAGAAAGGCGGCTCGTTTCTGCTTCCCATCGCGCTGATGGCCGTGTGCATGTTGCCCGGAACGCTGGTGCCGGTGATGCGAAAAAACCCGGCCGCGCTCCACGCCTTTGTGCGCGTCATGGGAGTCACGCCATCCTTCGGCGCCGGATCGCTAATGGCCGGTTCGGGTGGCGCGGCGATCGTGGGATTCGCCTCGGTGGTCCTGTGGATCGCCGGCCTCGCGGCGGCGCTGGTAATTCTGGAGCGCAGACCGCCGAGAGCGCGCGCCGTGGCGAGCTCGCGCATACACTGGGACACGCCGTTCGAACGTTTTGGCGCTCTGCTGGGAGGAAGCAACGGACCGCTGGTAACTTACTGGCTCCAATTCTTTTTCCGCTGCCGGCGCTTCAAGCTGTCCTACCTGATGTCGCTGCCGCTGCTCCCGTTTCTGTTGCTGGTTTGGACGCGGCAGTCCCCCAAGGGCAACCCCTTCGGGATGGCGGTGGGCGTGTTCTGTATTTCCGGTCTGGCCCCAGCCGCGGCCTTCGTTGTCAATCAATTTGGTTACGTAGGCTACGGTTTACGGCGGTTCTTTCTCTTTCCCATGGACCCCGGGGTAGCCTTGCGCGCCAGCAGTTATACGCTGCTCGCGCTCAGTTCGGTATATGTGGTCACAGCCTCGCTGGCGTGGTCGTTGTTTGGCCCTAGGGAATATGGTCCGCACGCTTTGCCGATGTTGATTGCATGCGGCATCGGAGGATTATTCGCGTTTCACGCCGCGGGCCTCTGGACGACGTTGTACGGCGCCCGCCGCGCCGATCCCAACAAGGTCATGGGTAATGACCTTTCGCTTGCGGGGAACATCGTGGTGATGGGCGGCATGATGACCATGCTCATGGGCCCGCTGATCATTAGCCAGACGCGGAAAAACGCCATCACGCCGGAACGGTGGCCGTACGCGATTCTCTTCGCGGGGATCGCGTTCTGCGTCTACGCCGTTTCCGTAACGAAAGCTCCCGCGATGTTGTCATCGCGGCGCGAAAAACTGCTGGCGGTTTTGGAAGGAAGGAGCTAGGCGCATGGACGCGATCCGAATTACGAACCTGGTGAAGCGGTACGGCACGGTGACGGCCGTGGATGGCCTCTCGCTCACCGTGCCGGCGGGCACGATGTTCGCCTTTCTCGGCCCCAACGGCTCGGGAAAGAGCACGACCATCGGTTGCCTCACGGGGCTGCTCGATCCATCCGCTGGAGAGATCGAAATACTCGGCCAGCGGCTCGACGGAAACAGCGCCGCGCTTAAGCGCCGCATGGGCGTCATGCCGGAGACGCTGGGGTTGTTCGACCCGCTCCGCGCGCACGAGTTTCTTTCGTTTACGGGCCGCATGTATGGCCTGGACGAAAACACTACGCGGCAGCGCGTCACCGAACTGCTCGACGCGCTGGAGCTGACGGACGCTTCCAAAATGTTGGGAGAGTTCAGCACCGGCATGAGGAAGCGCGTGGCCTTCGCCGCCGCCGTGATTCACTCGCCCGAAGTGCTGTTTCTGGACGAGCCGTTTGAGAGCATCGATCCGGCCGGAGTTGCGCTCATGAAGCAGTGGCTGCACCGGTTCGTGGCGCAGGGCCGCACGGTATTCATGACCAGCCACGTGCTCGAGACCGTCGAGCGGCTGTGCCAGGAAGTGGCGATCATCGCGACGCCGGGCCGCCTGGTGTGGCGCGGCGATATCACGACGTTCGGCCGCGAAGGCGCCATCACTTACGACGGCAAGGAATTCGACACGCTGGAAAGCCTGTTCCTCCATCTGACCGGCGAGAGGAACGTGGAACTGCGCTGGCTGTGAACGCCTTTGGGAGCGCCAAATTGGCGCCGATCCCGGTTCCGATGTTGAATTCGAAAATGCTCGACCTGCGCGCCGGCGAGTGGAACGGCGGAACGGGTTGTATCAGGGCCTGGCTTCAGCCAGGCCGAACGGTTGAAAAGAACCGGGGCTTTAGCCCTTGCCTCTGAATCAGCGGCTAAAGCCGTTCAGATGGTTAGCCTTCTATGGCACGCATAAATGCATGCCCTGATACAAAGCTCTCCTAACTTCGGGATTCGGGCTGAGTCTAACGATGCGGCAGGCGGGTCGGCAACCCGCCCCATGGGTGTGCGGCGGCTTTAAAGCAAAAAGTACTTGAAATTGGGTGCGGACTGGGGATATGATGGCTTCATGGCGTCCGTGCGACCCATCCGTCCTCCGGAGCCCCGGCCCGTCGAAATCGGGGCCTCGGCCATGGACAATCTCCGGTACATTCGCCGGACCATGGAACAGGCCGGGTCGTTCACGGCCGTGCCGGGCGTGGGCGGCGTGTGGATGGGCGTGACGGCGCTCGCGGCGGCATGGCTCGCGAGCCGCATGGGAACGCCGCGGGCCCGGTTGCTGGTCTGGCTGGCGGAAGCGTGCGTGGCCATGGCCATAGGAATCGCGGGAGCGTCGCTCAAAAGCAGGCGGGCGGGAGCCCCGCTCCTCAAGAGTCCCGCGCGCAAATTCGTGGCGGGCTTCGCGCCGCCGATGCTGGCGGGCGCGGCGCTCACCTGGGCTTTGTTTGGCGCGGGGATGTTCGCCTTTCTGCCGGGGCTCTGGCTCCTGCTCTACGGCGCGGCAGTGGTGGCCGGCGGATCGGCTTCCGTGCGCGTGGTTCCGTTGATGGGAGCCTGCTTCATGGCGGCCGGCGCGGCGGCCTTGCTTGTCCCTTCGGCAGGCTCGATTTTTCTGGCGGCGGGCTTCGGCGGCCTGCATGTAGCGTTTGGAATTGCGATCGCGGTGAAATATGGCGGCTAAGACCAATCTCGTGCGGCGCCCGAAGCGGTCCGAGGCTTTGGCCGCGGAGGCATCGCCAGCCGGCGCGGCCCAGCAGTTGGACCGCCTGGTCCACGAGCGCCTGCGCCTGGGCATTCTAAGCGCTCTGGCCGTCACCGATTCGCTTACGTTTACGGAGCTGAAGAAACTCCTCGATACCACCGACGGCAATCTCAGCGTACACGCCCGGAAGCTCGAAGAGGCCGGCTATGTTGCCTGCGCCAAGGGCTTCGAGGGCCGCGTTCCGCGCACCGATTACCGGCTCACGGCGGCGGGCCGGCGCGCGCTGGACCGTTACGTGGATCATATGGAGCGGCTGATTCAAGCCATGCGGGAGAAGTGACGTTTTTTTATGTCCATTAACTTTACAATACAAAGTACTCTTCATGTCGGAATCATCATGGACGGCAATGGCCGGTGGGCGGCGGGCCGCGGGCTGGCGCGTTCCGAAGGCCACCGCGCGGGCGTGGAGACCGTGAGCCGCGTGGTGGAAGCCGCGCCGGACCTGGGCGTTGGCGTCCTAACGCTGTTCGCATTTTCTTCGGACAACTGGCGCCGCCCTCCCTCGGAGGTGGATTGCCTGATGGATCTGCTGGCGCGCTACGTGGAAAACGAAACTGGCCGTTGCGCCGAAAACGGCGTCCGCCTCACGGCTCTGGGCAGGCGCGATCGCCTCGGCGCCCGGCTGCGGGCAGCCATCGCGCGCGCGGAAGAAGCTACGGCGGAGTGCGACCGGCTGTGGCTCCGACTGGCGGTGGATTACTCGGGGCGTGACGCCATTCTGGCCGCCGCGCGCGGGTTGCTGGATCTTTCCCGCGAATCGCTCGACCGCGCCCTCGGTCCTTCGGTGGACCTGCTCATCCGCACGGGGGGCGAGCGGCGGCTGAGCGATTTCCTCTTATGGGAGTGCGCTTACGCCGAGCTGGTCTTTAGCCGGCGTATGTGGCCGGACTTCGAGGCCGCGGATCTGGCCGGCGCAGTGCGCGAGTTTCGCACGCGCGAACGCCGCTACGGCGGTTTGGCGCCGCGGCCCATGCGGGCTGCGACCGGGTGGCTCGACTAGCGGATTGCTACAATCCGTCTTGTCATCGGGAGCTCGGACATGATACAAGGCATCGAACACACGGCGATTGCATCGCCCGATTTGAACCGGCTGGCCCAGTGGTACGTGGAGAAACTGGGTTTCGTGGTGAACTACAGGTCCTCGTCCGGCAAGGCGCTCTTTCTTAAAGCTCCGAACGGCTCGATGATCGAGGTGATCGAATCGAACGCTAATCCGCGTCATGCGGCGGACATGAAAGAGCCCGGCTTACGCCACATGGCGCTGGCCGTCGCGGACTTTGACGCGGCCTACGAGTCGCTGAAGGCCGCCGGTGTGGAGTTCATCGCGGAAAAGGCGAGTTCCGGCGGGAACACGACGGCGTTCTTCAGGGACCCCGAGGGGAACATCCTGCACTTACTGCACCGCGAAAAGCCGCTGCCGTAGAGCATGGCGCGGAGGCGCGGAGTAGTATCAGGCGCCGGCTAACCGCCCACTGGCGTTCGCGGCACGGAAACGCGGGCACGGAAACGTTCGCAGTACGGCAAGGTTCACGGCACGGGGGCGGGAGCCACTGCAATGCCGGGCCAACTACTGTCCGACTACCCGGCCGTCTTTCATGCGGACGATGCGGTCGGCGTAGGCGGCGGCTTCGGGGTTGTGGGTGATCATCAGGACGGTCTGGCCCAGGCGTTTGTTGAGGGTCCTCAGGATTTCGAGAACGGCATTGGAGTTCTCGCTATCGAGATTTCCGGTCGGCTCGTCGGCCAGCAGAATCGCGGGATGCTTCACGACCGCGCGCGCGATGGCCACGCGCTGTTGTTCCCCTCCGGACAGCTCGGCGGGTTTGTGGTCCAGGCGATTGGCGATTCCAAGCAATTCGAGAATCTCATCGTAAAGGTCGTCGTGCGCGTGCCGCTCATTGGCGCCGAAGCCCGCGATGAACCGCGCCACGGCGATGTTGTCGCGCGCGGTCAGGTTGGGCAGCAGGTTGAACTTCTGGAATACGAAACCGACGGTGCGCCGGCGCATCCGAGTGCGGTCGGAGTCGGTCATGTGAGAGAGATCGCGGCCCGCCACGGTGATGGACCCGGAAGTCGGCGGAGTGAGTCCGCCGATGATGTGAAACAGCGTCAACTTGCCGGAACCCGACGGGCCCACGATGGAAAGGTACTCGCCGGGCTGAACTTCCAGATCGACGCCGCGCAGCGCATTCACACCGACTTTTCCGACCTGGTACACCTTGCACAGATCGCGCGCCTGAATGATGGGGCCCTCACTCATATGCCAGCGCCTCGATCGCGTCATGCCGCGCGGCGGCGACGGCCGGATACAGCGCGCCCAGAGACGTGCCGGCCAGCGTGATGAGGGTCGCGTTGGGCCACCAGTCGTAAGCGATCACCATCTGAATGGAAGCCGGAACCAGCGTCCTGATCAACCACCACGCTCCATAGCTCATGACAATGCCTAGCACGGAACCGCCCAAGCCCATCATGAGGGCTTCGATGAGAATGATGCGCAGGATGAACGCCTGCGACCCGCCCAGCGATTTCAGAATTCCGATTTCCCGCGTGCGCTGGAGCACCGCCATGTACATGGAGAGGCACATCACCGCGAAGCCGATGACCACGCCGATAGAAATCACCACTACAACGAATCCCTTCAGGGCGGGCACGCGGTTGACGCTGTACAGGTCCGTGAATTCTTTCATCAGGTATATGCCGAAGCCCGACCATTCGGGATCGTTCTTCAAGCTATCGGCCACCGCTTTGGCATTGGCGGGATCGTCCAGTTTGAGGTAAACCATGCTCACCTTGCCGGGGCGGTTGTTGAGATCCTGCAAGACGCCGATCGGAAATATGATGTGGGCGAGCATGCCGCCCTCGAAGACTCCACAGACCCGCCATGGACGGTTCTCTATGATGGCGACGCTTCCGGGGCGGAGGTTCTTCTCGTCGGCGTAACCTTCATCCACCAGGACATCGCATCCGGGCTGAAACCGGGTCCCGGATCTCAGGCGCAGGCCGCCGCTCATGGCCTCGAACTGGGCCAGGTCGACTCCGGTAGCGCCCATGGTCACGCTCTCCACCTGCATGCTTTGCACACCCACGGCCATCGCCACGTGCGGCCGCTTCCGGAGCGTCTCCACCATTTTCTCGGGCATGTACCCTGGAGACCCAAAGACGCTGCCGTTGGAGAACCTCACAATCACATCGGCCCCCACGGCCCGCGCGCGCTGCTTGGCGTCTTCGATAAAACCGTGGCTGATTCCTACCAGCGAGAGAATCAGCGTCACGGGCACGGCGATGAGCAGCACGCTCAACAGGCTGCGCAGCGGGCGATGCTTCAGGTTTTCCAGGACGATTTTTGCGGTCACGTTTTCAGAGATCTACTTTCCGGTAGTGACGGAGGAGGGCACAGGCACGGGATCGCTGCCGATCAGTTGCAGGATCGATCCTTCCGGCCGGGCCAGCGTGAATTGTTCGTCCTTTACTCCCTTGTTGATATCCATCTTGACGATGTCGACAATGACGCCGTATTCATCCTTGGGGCGGTCCACCACTACATGCTTCGGGAAGGGGATGTTGTCCCAGGACTTCCACTCGTCGTAGCGGGCGTCGCTAATAATATCCCCGGCGTTGTTGAAGATCAGTTGCCGCGCAATCGTCATGTTGAGCCGGTTGAACCAGATGGTGCGCCGCAGCTCCAACTGGCCATCGCGGTCCTCGAGTTCGTGCAGGATGTAAAAGGCGTTGTCCTCGTCGGTGAAGTTCTCCATCACGACGCGGCGCGGGTCCGCGATGGGACGAACCAGCAGCGCTTCCGTGAAATGCTGCGGGCGAAGGTTCTCGAGCTTGTTCACGGAGGGATGCTCGTCAACGGCGTCCCGGCCCACCACGAAGCGGTTCTTGGACGGCAGATTAACCTCGAAAATCGAGCCATCCGAAGTCATGTCGAATGCGGTGGATCTCACGACCGGGTAGAGACCGATGATGCGAATCGAGGACGGCTTACGGAACACAATGTAGCCGCGCACTTCCTTGTACTCGGTGATCTCGCTTTTTTCCGCGCTTCCAAGCGCCGGAGTCAAGTCCACGGTTGCGTTGAAATCGCGCACGGCATTGTACGTGCGGGCGACGGCCTCTATCAGCGATGCTTTGCTGGCGGTAAGAAGCGGTTGAGGGTTCTTGCCGCCGAGCCGGGAGAAAATCCGGCGGCGGACGGCGCACGAAGATAGCCCGAACGCCATCAGGCAGAGGAGTACTCCGAGAATGAGACGACGGAGATGCAAGCCTATATTGTAACGGGGCGCTAAGCGGACCTGTCAATCCGAATTGTTCTCCGTTTGCCTGAGCGCGAGCGAATTGGTATATTCTTAGTCGGCGTTTAGGGTCCGATTCGCGTCTCGCGGCGGGCAGAACGTCGCCGCGAGGGGTATCTCTCCGTTCCACCAGGAGGGCAACATCGCGATCATCAGAGAGAGAATCCGGCTCCACTCCGAGATCCGGGCTCGGGAGGCATTATGGATCAATTCAACGACAACCCTATCCCTGTGGATGGCGCGGCCATCCAAGTCAAAGATAAGAAATTAGTTATTCCGGACAATCCGATCATCCCCTTCATAGAGGGCGATGGCACGGGCCGGGATATTTGGAAGGCCTCCCGCCTGGTGTTCGACGCGGCGGTCCGGCTGGCTTACGGCGGCAAGCGCCGTGTGGCCTGGTACGAGGTCTTCGCGGGCGAGAAAGCGTTCGGCAAGTTTGGAAGCTGGCTGCCGCAGGGCACGCTGGACGCCATCCTGAAGTTCCACGTGGCCATTAAGGGGCCCCTCACTACGCCCATAGGCGGCGGCATCCGCAGCCTGAACGTCTCTCTCCGCCAACTGCTCGACCTGTACGTCTGCATGAGGCCCGTGAAGTACTATGCGGGCGTTCCGTCTCCCGTGCGCCGGCCCGAACTGCTGGACGTGATCATCTTCCGCGAGAACACCGAGGACGTGTATGCGGGCATCGAGTGGAAGGAAGGTACGCCCGAGGCCCAGAAGGTCATCGCCTTCCTGAACGGCGAGATGGGCAAGCACATCCGGCTCGATTCGGGCATCGGCATCAAGCCGATGAGCGTCACCGGTTCCAAGCGGCTCATCCGGCGCGCCATTCAGTACGCGCTCGATAACGGCCGCCGCAATGTCACCCTGGTGCACAAGGGCAACATCATGAAGTTCACCGAGGGCGCATTCCGGGACTGGGGATACGAACTGGTCAAGGAAGAGTTCGCCGACGTCTGTGTGACGGAAGAAGAGTGCGGAGGCAAGGCGCCGGCGGGCAAGCTGCTGGTGAAGGATCGCATCGCCGACTCCATTTTCCAGCAAGTGCTTCTCCGGCCCGACGAATACGACGTCCTGGCCACGCCCAATCTTAACGGCGACTATCTCTCGGACGCCTGCGCGGCGCAGACGGGCGGCCTGGGCATGGCTCCCGGCGCCAACATCGGCGACGAACACGGCGTCTTCGAGGCCACGCACGGCACGGCTCCGAAATACGCCGACAAGGACGTGATCAATCCGTCGAGCCTGATCCTTTCCGGCGTCATGATGTTTCACTACATGGGATGGAAAGAGGTTTCCAACCTGATCGAAAAGGGAATCACCGAAACCATCCGGCAAAAGCGGGTCACCTACGATCTGGAACGCCAGATGGAGGGGGCCACGAAACTGAAAACCAGCGAGTTCGCCGCGGCGATCGCGGAGAACATGGAGGCCGCCTAAGAGCGGCGTGAGGTTGCCCACATGAGAAATAAAATTACGGTAGTCGGATCGGGAAACGTCGGGGCCAGTTGCGCGGTGCGCATTGCCAGCAAAGGACTGGCCGACGTTGTCGTCGTCGATATTCTGGAAGGCATTCCGCAGGGCAAAGGACTGGACATGCTCCAGGCCTGCCCTGTTGAAGGAACGGACGTGCGCGTGGTCGGAACCAACGACTACGCCGATACGGCCGGGTCCGATATTGTGATCTTCACCGCGGGGTTCCCGCGCAAACCGGGGATGAGCCGCGACGATCTGCTGTGGGCCAACTACGATATCGTCAAGGCCACCGTGGACCAGGCGGTGAAGCACTCGCCCAACGCCTTTCTGATCGTAGTCACGAATCCGCTGGACGCCATGTGCCACGTGGCGCTGCACGCGAGCGGGTTCCCCAGGAATCGCGTTATCGGCATGGCGGGCATTCTGGATTCGGCGCGCTTCCGCGCGTTCGTCGCCCAGGCGCTCGGCGTGGCCGCCTCGGACGTGGTTGCATTCGTGCTCGGCGGACACGGCGATACCATGGTGCCGCTCACGCGCTATTGCAGCGTGGCGGGCATTCCGCTCACGGACTTGATGGACGCCGCGACGCTCGACGCCATTGTCACGCGCACGCGAAACGGCGGCGCCGAGATCGTCAAATACCTGAAGACCGGCAGCGCCTACTACGCGCCCGCCACTTCGGCCGTGCAAATGGCTGAAGCGATTTTACACGACCGCAAGCGCGTGCTGCCCTGCTCGGTGCTTTTGGAAGGCGAGTACGGAATCGACAAGCTCTTCGTAGGCGTGCCCGTGAAGCTGGGCGCGGCCGGCGTCGAGAAGATTTACGAGTTGAAACTTACCGCGGATGAGTTGGCCGCGTTGCACAAGAGCGCCGCCGCGGTGAAAGAACTCGTGGACGTGATGGCGCCCAAACTCGGCGCATAACAGTGGGGCAGGCCTCCCGGCCTGCCTTCGCGTTTCTCGGCGGCAATCGCCGTCTGCCTGGCCTTTTACATCGGAAGGCAGCACGCGCCCGAGCGCTCTGGCCGCGCGATGGAGTGCTCTTGCGAGAAACCGCTCTGTCGAAGACGCGGCGTTGGGCAGCCCTTTGGGGCTGCCGGGCGCCCATGGGCGCGCTTCGGCCCGGCGCGCTTCGGCCCGGCGCGCTTCGGCCCGGCGCGCTTCGGCCCGGCGCGCTTCGGCCCGGCGCGCTGAGGCCGCTACGGAGCGCCGCCAAAAATGGCGGCGGCGGGGCAAAAGCCCTGGCCCCACTTGAGTGCGTCTTCGACAGAGCGGTTGCCGAATCGCGCCAAATCTACCCGTCACTGCCCGTGCAAAGGCGCCGTCTTCAGGCTGCCTTACCGATTGGCTGCGCCAGCACGCTGCCCATGATCCAGCGCAACTGAACTGTTTCGAACGGCGCGCCGCAGTAATCGGAAGCGCCGGCTTCCAGCGCGTCGAGCCACTGCTTGGTTTCGGGCATGCGCGTGGCCACTACCACCGGCACTCCGGGTTCTTTCTTCCTGACTTCCGACAGCGTCCGCATGAAATCGGGCGCATCGCCGCAGACAAAAATCACGCCGGACGGCGTTCCGCTTTTGCGTTGCGCAGCGGCTCCCTTGCGCTGGACGGTGTGCGAATCCTCGGTCAGCGCACGGCGAAGCTGAGCGGCAAGATCGCTAGGGAACCCGAGCAAAGTAACGTGTGCCATTGGAATCTCCTGGAATCAGGGGTATCCGCGGGGAGTCTTAGGAGGGGTTGGCGAGGACTAGACTGCTTTCAGTCTACGGGGCCGGCAGGGGCAAGTCCAATCAAAGTTTTCGATGGAGCTCCGCCGGGGCCGTTTATCCCGCGTGCGGGCACGGCGGCGCGCGCTTTGAGACAATGGCGTTTCCATTATGAAAGTCGTCGCATTCAATGGCAGCGCCCGCCGCGGCGCTAATACGGCCATCCTGCTTCGCTACGTATTGCGCGAGCTGGAAAACGAAGGCATCGAAACCGAATTGGTCGAGATGGGCGGAGAGAGCATCCACGGCTGCCTGGCATGCCGCAAGTGCTCCGCGCGCAAAGACCGCCGCTGCTCCCAGGCGGGCGATTTCGGCAACGTCTGTATCGAGAAGATGGACTCCGCCGATGGCATCCTGCTTGGCTCGCCAACGTACGTAACGGACGTCTCGCCCGAGATCAAGGCTTTGATCGACCGGGCCTGCCTGGTGGGCCGCGCCAATGGATCCATGTTCCGGCGGAAGGTGGGCGCGGCGGTCGTCGCGGTCCGGAGAGCCGGAGCCACTCACGCTTTCGACACACTGAATCATTTCTTCCTGATCAACGAAATGGTCGTGCCGGGCTCGTCCTACTGGAACATCGCCATTGGCCGCGAACCGGGCGAAGTGGAGCATGACGCCGAAGGCATCGCGACCATGAAGACGCTGGGACAGAACATGGCGTGGCTGATGAAAGCAATCGGCAATCAGTCATCGGCTCCCAGTAAATCGATGCCCGCGGCCCAAAGCTGAGCGCCGATGGCTGACCACTGATAGCTGAAAGCTGTTTCGCTAAAATCTAGATTTGGAGTACGGCCTATGTCGGCTCTCTATGACGCAGTCTTGAACGGCGACGCCGCCGGCGCGGCGCAGGCGGCGCGCGAAGCCCTCGCGCAAGGCGCTCCTCCGCTGGAACTGGTGCAGGGGCACATGGTCCTTGCCATGGACGAAGTCGGACGTCGCTTCGAATGCGAGGAGTATTTCGTGCCGGAGTTGCTCATCTCGGCGCGTGCGATGAAGGCCGCGTTGGCCGTCATCCAGCCGCTGTTGAAGGCCAGCGGCGCGGTTTCGGCCGGTCGCGTGGTGGTCGGTACCATCAAGGGCGACCTGCACGATATCGGCAAGAACCTTGTAGCTTCGCTGCTGGAAGGCGGCGGCTTCGAGGTGATCGACCTGGGCGTGGACGTTTCCGCGGAACGGTTCGTGGCTGAAGCGCGAGCCAGACAGGCGGACCTGATCTGTCTCTCCGCTTTGCTCACCGTTACCATGCCGGCGATGAAAGCCACTGTGGCGGCGATCGCCGCCGCGGGGCTGCGGGGCCAGGCCAAAGTGATGGTGGGCGGCGCTCCGGTTACGCAGCGCTTCGCGGATGAAATCGGGGCCGACGGGTACGGTGAAAATGCGGCGGCAGCCGTGGCACTGGCCCGGAAATTGATGGCGTCTCATGGCAATTAGCGATCGTTTGGCGGCTGGACCGCTGCTCGCGGACGGCGCGTGGGGAACCGAACTGCAAGGCCTCGGCTTGCCCCCCGGCGAATGCCCCGACCACTGGAATCTGCTGCAGCCGGAGCGCGTGCGATCGGTGGCCTCTTCGTACGTCGAGGCAGGCAGCGATATCATCCTGACCAATACGTTCCGCGCCAATCGCGTGGCGCTCGCCGCCGCGGGATTGGAGAGCGATCTCTCCGCCATCAATCGCGCCGGCGTTCGTATTTCGCGCGAAGCCGCGGGTGAAAAGGCGTTCGTGTTCGCTTCGATCGGGCCGACCGGGAAACTGGTGGCCGCCGGCGAGATTGCGCCGGAAGAGGCGAGCGCCGCGTTTCGCGAACAGGCCCTGGCGCTGGCGGAAGAACACCCGGACGCGCTGATCCTGGAAACAATGAGCGATCTTGCCGAGGCCTCGCTTGCGCTCGCCGCCGCGCGAGAGACCGGTCTTCCGGTTTGGGTTTCGTTTGCATTCGATAGCGGCAAGAACAAGGACCGCACGATGACGGGCGTGACGCCCGAACAGGCCGCCGAGCGCATGACCGCCGAGGGCGCTTCGGGCGTGGGGGCGAACTGCGGCGTGGGCATCGTCGAAGCGGTCGCGGTTTGCCGCCGTATGCGGGCGGCCACCACGCTGCCCTTGTGGATTAAGCCGAACGCCGGGCTTCCCGAGTTCGTGGATGGACGGGTAATCTACCGGTGCGAGCCCGCCGGCTTCGCGGCCCGCATCCCCGACCTGATATCCTCGGGTGCGAAGGTGGTGGGCGGCTGCTGCGGGACAGGTCCCGAATTCATCCGCGCCGCGGCTCGGACGCTCGCCACGTTATGCGCCTGAAGTTGATCGCGTGCGAAGTCCTCTATCGAGAGCTGTGCGCGGCTTCGTCGCGTTCTCCGCACCAGGTGGATATCGAGTTCCTGCCGAAGGGCATTCACGACCTCGGCGGCGCGGCCATGCTCGACCGGCTGCAGAAGGCCGTCGACGGCATTGACGCCGCTCGATACGAAGCGATTCTGATGGGCTACGGCTTGTGCGGGAACGGGGCGGCCGGCCTGGCAGCCCGCTCGCTGCCGCTCGTGATTCCGCGCGCGCACGATTGCATCGCTCTTCTCATGGGCGGACGCGAACGCTATCAAACCTATTTCGAAGGCACGCCCGGCGTCTACTTTCGTTCGACCGGTTGGCTGGAGCGCGCCGAAAACCTGGATCAGGAACTGATCGGCCTGGCGCGAACGAAGACGGGAGCAGGCTACTCGCTGGAAGAACTGGTGGCGCGCTACGGCGAGGAAAACGGCCGCTATCTTTACGGCGAGTTGACGGCTCATCACCGACACTATCGTCAACTCACCTACATCGCTACCGGCCTCGAACCGGACGGACGCTTCGAACAAAAGGCCCGCGAGGAAGCCGCCGAGCGCGGATGGCGGTTCGAATCCGTCGCGGGCGATCTGAAGCTATTCGAGAAACTCGTGGGCGGCGACTGGGGCAAGGAAGACTTCCTGGTAGTTCCGCCCGGCTGGCGCGTGAAGGCGGTCTACGACGGCCGCATCATCGACAAGGAGCCGATTGCGTGATGGGCCGGGGAACCTGTTCGGTCGAGTTGGTTCCCCTGGGCGAGCGGCTGGAAGTCGAACGCGGGGCGACGCTCGAAACGGTTCTTTCCGCATACGGCGTGGAGTTTCCCTGCGGCGGCGAAGGCATCTGCCGCGGTTGCCGCGTGCGCGTTCTGGATGGCGCAATCGGCATCACGCGCGAGATGGAAGAAGTTTTCACGCCGCGCGAACTGGCCGCGGGCTGGCGGCTGGCTTGCCGCGGGCGCGTGGAAGGCCCCTTGACGCTGGAGGTCGGGCAATGGTCCGCCCAAGTGCTCACCGACGATGCGCGGCTGGCGTTCGAGCCGGCCGCAGGCTGCGGCATCGCGATCGATCTGGGAACTACCACACTCGCCGCGCAGACGCTCGATTTGGCCACCGGCGAGGTGGTAGCGGTCGAGACGGCGTTGAATCCCCAAACGCATTGGGGCGCCGATGTGATGAGCCGCGTGCAGTTCGCTATGAATGGCGGCGCGCATGCGCTCACGTCGTCGATTCGCGAGACGCTGGGTGCGATGATCGCCGCCATGCCGCGCCGCGCCGAGGTGCGCGCGGTCATGCTGGCGGGCAACACCGTCATGCACCATCTGTTCTGCGGCGTGGATGTGGCTCCGCTGGCGCAGGCCCCATTCCACACTACGGGCGGGGACGAGCGCCGCTTCACGGCTCGCGAACTCGGATGGGAGTTGCCTGCCGGGGCCGAGGCGCGTTTTCTGCCGTGCCTGGGCAGCTTTGTCGGAAGCGATGTCCTGGCGGGAATCCTCGCCACGGGAATTGGCGAGAGCGACGATTTGGCGGCGCTCGCGGATCTGGGCACCAACGGAGAAATTGTGGTGGGCAGCCGGCGCGGGATGCTCTGCGCCTCCACGGCCGCGGGCCCCGCGTTCGAGGCGGGCCGCATCCGCATGGGGATGCGCGCGGCGCCGGGAGCCATTGCGCACGTTTCGGCGGTTGACGGCGCGATGGAATGCCGCGTCATCGGCGGCGGAACCGCGCGCGGTATCTGCGGCAGCGGCCTGGTGGAGGCGGCAGCCGTGGGGCTGGAACTGGGCTCCATTCTTCCCAACGGGCGGCTGGCCGGAGGCGCGCGCGAACTTCCGCTCACAGGCGGAATCGGAATCACCCAAGGGGACCTGCGCGAGCTTCAACTCGCCAAAGGCGCGATTGCCGCGGGCCTGCGCATTCTGTCCGAGCGTTCCGGCGCAAGCGTTCTTGATTTGCGCAAGATCTATCTCGCCGGAGCTTTCGGAAACTACGTGAACGTAGAAAGCGCTCGCCGCATCGGGCTGATCGAGGCGGAGCCCGCGCGCATCGCGCCCGCCGGAAATACGTCGCTACGCGGCGTTAAGATGGCGCTGCTCGCTCCGTCGCGTCGCGATGCCTGGATCGCCGGCATTCGCGGACGCGTCCAGCATGTCCCGCTGGCGGCGGACCCGAAGTTTCAGGAGACCTTTGTGCAATGCCTGCCGTTCCCTGCGGAGGAGTGAGAAGACAGGAGTCAGAAGACGGAAGTCAGAATGAGACACAAGCCCGTTGTGGGGCGGACAATATTGTCTGCCGCCGCCTATCAGGCGGCGTGGCGCTCGCACGAGCGCCTGTCGCCTTTATGGAGTCTACCTTTAGATGAGACAAGACCCTGAAGCGCTCTACGCCCAAAGGCTGGAACGCTATGTCACCGCGCTCCGGAACGGGCAGCCGGACCGGGTTCCCATTCGTCCGTTCGCGGCGGAGATCGCCGGCAAGTACGCGGGCTTCACGTGCCAGGAAGTAACGCACGACTACCGGAAAGCGTTCGAGGCCGTCCTTCGCTGCTGCCGCGATTTCGAGTGGGACGCCGCCGTCCCCAATATGGTCTATGTGTGGACCGGCCTCACGCAGGCGGCCGGTCTGCGCTATTACGGCGTCCCCGGCATCGACGTTGACCCGGATGTGGCGTTCCAGTACCGCGAGCCTTCGGAGGAGGCCGCGTTCATGAAGCGCGAGGAGTACGACGAGTTGATCGCCGATCCCGTTCGCTTTCTCTACGAGACCTGGCTGCCCCGCGTCTCGACGGAAATCCGCGCGCAAGGCGAGCCTGCCTCCTTCCGCAACAACGTCGCTCTGGTCAAAAGCTCCATGGCCATGCTCGATTACTTCCGCGCGTTCGGCCCGCAGGTGGAGCGCATGAGGAGAGAATGCGGCACGGTCTCCGCCATCTGCGGAATGTTGAAAGCTCCGCTCGATATTCTTGCGGATAAGCTGCGCGGCTATGTGGCGCTGGCCTTCGACCTGATGGAGATCCCCGAGAAAGTGCAGAGGGCGTGTGATGCGCTCATGCCGCATCTGGGATACATGGCTCTCACGAGCGCCGATCCGGCGAAGCTCGTTCCAATTCCCATATGGATGCATCGCGGTTCAACGCCGTTCATCTCCAAGGCCGATTTCGAGAACATCTACTGGCGAACCTTGAAACCCATGGTGGAAGCGTTGTGGGCGCAGGGGAACCAGACGCTGTTTTACGCCGAGGGCAAGTGGGAAGCGCATCTGGAACGGTTCGCGGAATTGCCCGCGGGGAGCATCGTCTACCACATCGACCGGGGCGAACCGGCGGCGGCGCATCGCGCGCTGGGCGGAAAGTTCTGCCTCAGCGGCGGCGTGCCGAACACGCTGCTGGCGTTTGGAACGCCGGAAGAAGTGCGAAGCCACTGCCGGGCGTTGATCGAATCGATTGGCGCCGATGGCGGTTACGTCATGGACGCCAGCGCCGTCATGCAGAACGACGCGACCATCGAGAATCTGAAAGCCATGACCGAAGCGACGCTCGAATATGGCGTTTACCGTTCGCCCTCGTCTCCCGCGGCGAAGCGGCCGGTCGCGATTCCGCCGGCGGGCACGCCGGGCCTGCCGGCGTGGGTCACGGCGCCGGCCGTTCCTCCCGGCATCTGCTTTCCCTTCGCCGAAAAAGCCAAGGAACTGCGGCCTGTCTGTGGCGATCCCGCCCTGGTGCGCCGCGTCTGGGACGAAATCGAAGGCCTCGCGTACCTCTACATCTGGCACCTGGTCCTGAGCTTCTGATCCGAGCCGCCGGCCCCGGCGAGCGCAGCGAGCCGCCCCAGCCCCTAATCCCCAGCCCCCAGCCCCCAAAAGATCTCTCTTGCATTCCACGTGTAACATGGTACATAGTACACGTGTGGTCCCATTTCACATTACTTTGCAATCGGGCGTGCCGGTGCACGAACAGGTGGCGTTCGCGGCCAAGAAGGCCATCGTCTCCGGGCGCCTCCGTCCCGGCGACCCTTTTCCCTCCGTCCGCGCCTTGAGCGCGGCCATGAAGATTCACGCCAACACCGCGCAGAAGGTCATTGCGGCGTTGAAGCAGGAAGGCCTGCTGGAGGTGCGTCCCGGGATTGGGACGGTGGTGGCCCAGCCGCCGCCTTCGGCGCGCGCGGAGCGTTCGCGCCTGCTGAGCGCGGACGTCGAGCAACTGGCGGTGGAGGCCATCAAGCTGGGCGTGACGCTCGAAGAGTTGCAGACGCTCGTGGCCGAACGGTGGCGCAAGCTGCAACGCGCGGAAAAACAGGAGAGGTCCTGAGATGATCCTACAAACGCAAGGGCTCGCGAAGAAGTTCGGCGGCGTTCAGGCGCTGGCCGATTTCACGCTCGAAGCCCCCGCCGGTTCCGTGTTCGCGCTGGTCGGACCCAACGGCGCCGGTAAAACCACCGCTATCAAGATCTTCCTGAATCTGATCCGCCCCACGGCGGGCCGCGCGGAAATCCTGGACGTGGATTCGCGCGGAATCGGCCCGCGCGAGCTGGCGCAGATCGGCTACGTGTCGGAAAACCGCCGGCTGCCGGAATGGATGCGGGTGGATTATTTCTTCTCCTACTGCAAGGGGTTCTACCCCGGATGGCGCGACGAGGATCTGAGGGAACTGGTCCGCGCCTACGAATTGCCCTTGGACCGCAAATTGAAGACTCTTTCGCGCGGCATGAAGGTGAAGGCCGCGCTGGCCGCCGCGCTGGCCTACCGGCCGCGCCTGCTGATTCTCGACGAGCCATTCGGCGGTCTCGACGTGCTCGTGCGCGATCAGCTCATCGCTACGATTCTGGAGCGCTCCGGCGAAACCACGGTGTTTCTTGCTTCGCACGACCTGGCCGAAATCGAAAGCTTCGCTACGCACGTCGGATATCTCAATGAAGGCCATCTCGAGTTCGTCGAGGAAATGGGCGCACTCTCGGAGCGCTTCCGCGAGGTGGAAATCGTGCTGGAGGCCCCGGCGCAACTTCCGTCCGGCCTGCCCGCCGCGTGGTTGAATCCCGAGCTTGCCGGCCCGGTAATCCGCTTCACCGATTCGCGCTTCGACGCGCAAAAAACGCAAGCCGAAATCGGAAACCGCTTTGCGGGCGTCCGTGAGGTTTCCATACGGGCCGTCCCGCTGCGAAGCATTTTCGTAGCGCTGGCCAAAGCGGCCAAGAGGAGATAAGCGATGCGAACAATCTGGCACATCTTCCAAAAAGACGTACGGCGCCTGTGGCTTCCAACGGCTCTGGCACTGGCTCTGCTGCTCTGGTTTGTCCATGAGGATCGCTGGCGCACCGACCCATATCCCAGCTTTGCGGAGGGCTGGTTGAATCTGCTGCTGCCCTTCGCGTGGGTCATTTTGATTGGGCTGCTCATCCTTGAAGATCCCCTGGCTGGGGACCGGCAATTCTGGCTGGCGCTGCCGTGCCGCTGGCGCTCGCTGATGGCGGCGAAGGCCCTTTATGCGCTGGCCTGGGTCCACGTTCCGTATTTCATCGCCACCGGGTACATACTGGCCGCACGCGGCTTCAATCCGGCGCTGTTCATTCCGCAGTTGCTCTGGAAGCAGGTTCTCTTGATTGCGTTGATTGTGCTCCCGGCCGCGGCCATAGCTACTGTCGTGCGGAATCTCGCCCAGTTCGTCATGGTCGCGTTATTGCTCGGCGGCGGCTTAGTTGTACTGAACGCTTATGTTGCGTCGTTCAATTCGGTGGGTCCGGGATACGTAGGCTCTGCGTCCGGCAATCGCCTTTTGGCATTGCTGGCGTTCACCGCCGGTACGCTGGCGGTCGCGTTTGTACAATTCGCGCGGCGGAGCACCAAACTGGCCGGCAGCATCGGCATTGCCGCAGCGTTATGCGCAGCTTTGGTCTACGCCGAACTTCCCCGTGACGCCTCCGCCGCGATCGATTGCGCGCTCTCGCCCGCTCAGGCAGGCGCCCAGCCCGCGGTACGCATGGCGGTCGAACGGCCGCGCGGTCCTAACTTCTACACGCCGGCTGGAGGCGCACTCCTCATCTACGCACCGCTCGAGTTCTCTGGCCTGCTCGAAGGCGCCGTCCCGCAAGTGAGTCTGATGACGCTCGAGTTCGATGGCCCCGGCGGCGAGCGCTATCCGGTGGCGATCCCTCCTTACTCATGGTCTGCAACTGGACAAGTTCCCGCCGGCCGGGCATACGTGACCGGCAATCCCGACAAGGTCCCCGAGTTCCTGCAGTTGACGGTTGATCGCAAGATCTATGACCGCCTTCAGTCCGAATCGGTGACGGTAAGAGGCACGCTTCGGATCGATTACTCGCGTCGCGGGAATCCGGTGACGATGCCCGTCGGAGGCCAGGCGCAGCTCTCGGCGTCCGAGCGGTGCTCCAGCGTCATACAACCCTCCGGGTACAATTCGTCGATTAAGGTCGATTGCGAATCGCCTCGCGGCGTAATCCCCCAAACCGCCACCAAGGTGGTTGCGCCGGGGTTGGACGGCGAAGTCACGAGCTATCTGTACACGACAAGGTCAATGTCCGGGCCGCCCTCGATGCCATGGCTTTCGCCTCTCGACCACAGGGATGCATTCTTCCAGGTCGGCGAGCCTGGTGAGGTCCCGCCGGTAATCGGCCACCCGTGGCGGATTCCGGAAGACCAGCTCCCAGCCGCGCGGATCATCGTCCCGCCGGACTTCCCCGCGGGCAGTTCGCTGATCCGTTTGGAATTCCCGTTCAGCCAGTTGCGTGAGTACGTAGCGCCGCCATGGAAGCCGAAAAACTAGGCGCGCGATGGTCCATTTCAAGTTCACCAATCTTCAATAGGAGTTTCCGATGAACATGATTCAAAGCTTGCCACATCCTGAGTGCAGGAGGGCCGGCGTGTGCTGGCTCGCGCTAGCGTTCCTGCTGACAGCGCCATTCGCGAGAGCTCAAGCGCCCTCCCAGGATGCGCAACTCACTCAAACGCTGATCAACGAGATCCGCCAGCTTCGCCAGGATTTGCAGCTCACGGCGGCGGTAATCCAGAGAGCGCAGATCCTGATGTATCGGCTCCAAGTGGAGACAGGCAATCTCTCCCGCGCCACGCAACGCCTCGACGATGCGCGCCGGAATTGCTCGACGATGCAATCGCAAGTAAGAAGCCTGAACATGCAGATTGACCAATTCGAAGCCAGGGCGCGGGCGGCCCAGAATCCGGCGGACCAGAAAGCCGCGGAAGACAACCTCACCCGGCTGAAATCTCAGTTGGCGCTCTTCACCAACGAGGAACAGCAGTGCCATCCGCGCGAATACGAAGCCCAGTCGCAAGTGCAGGCGGCTCAGTCCAGCGTGGACTCCCTCCAAAGCCAGCTGGATCAACTCGACAAGGCTTTGAGTAATTTGCCGGTGAAGTGAGGCATTGGAAACGGCATCCGCACGGATCTTGTATGACTTACGGATTTCGGCGTTGCACCTGCGTGGCGGGGCGGTTGATTATGGCCGCAATGTGTTCTTCGCTGATGCTGGCCTTGGCTGGTCCGTGCGAAGCGCAGACAGCGAAGGGCGCTCGCGGAGCCCAGACCGAGCCCTCATTCGACGCTGTTTCCTTAAAGTACGCCGGATCACCCCAAGACCACGCGACTGCCAGAAAGGGTGGCGGCTATGTAATGTACTGGCGGCCCCTGGAATTCAAGGGGAACAGGCTCTCGGGTGACGCGGGCCTGTACAACTTCATCGAGTTCGCGTGCTTGCCGCTGATATCTCCCTTCCGCTTCGATTCCCCGGAATTGACGCGCGGAAAATATTATCAGATAGACGCAATCGCACCGCCAGGAACGACGCTCGACCAAGCGCGCGTGATGTTGCGGAACACGCTGGTGGAGCGCCTCGGGTTTCGGTACCGCATTGTGGAGCGCCAGACGTCAATTTACTTCTTGGAAAAGGGAACGGGAACGCTCAAGCTGACTCGAGCTACCGAGCCCGAACCGAAAGGGGGCTCGCTCAATTCCGCGTGGCTCCTGGACGTGAAGTCGCAGCCTGTCTCCACACTTGTGCGATTCCTTTCGTCAGTGGTTGGCCAGGACGTGATTGACAAGACCGGCATTCAGGGTGAGTACCGGTTCTATTTCGACTGGCGGGAGGATTTGCAGGAGCATGGCTCGCAGACTGGACTTTCGACGGCCATCGCGAACATGAAGAGCCTCGGATTGAAGCTGGAGCCGGGCAAGGAACTGCGCAAGTACCTGGTAATCGACCACATCAACCTGATGCCCACGCCGAACTAGCCTCTCCAATTGCCGTGGCGCAAACAGTCCTGTTTGCAGCGTCGAGAGTCATCTCGACGTTCTTGGCAATGTTCGGAAGTGCGCGAACCCCGACACTTCAGGCCAGAGAGGCTTCCAATTCCCCAAGAAAAGCCGAGACGACTCTCGGCTCTGCAAGCCTGACAGCTTGCGCCACGGGCGCCCCCCGTGGCGCAAACAGTCCTGTTTGCAGCGTCGAGAGTCATCTCGACGTTCTTGGCAATGTTCGGAAGTGCGCGAACCCCGAGACTTCAGGCCAGAGAGGCTCCCAATTCCCCAAGAAAAGCCGAGAAGACTCTCGGCTCTGCAAGCTTGACAGCTTGCGCCAAGGGCCTAAGTGGCTTGAACCTTCATGTCTGCCGCGTCGAGAGTCATCTCGACGTTCCGCCCCACGTCTACAGTCTCGGCCGCCCCGACCTTCCACTCCGGATTGGCGCTGGACCACGGGTAATCCCCGGCGCACGCCGCAAGTCCGGCTTTGACCGGGTTGCTCTCGACGTATTCCTTGATGCGATCGCCTTCCTCCCGATTGCGCACCACGTGATCATACGACTCCGCCTGCCAGAACGGTTGTCCGATTCGGTTCAACAAACGGTTCGCCTCGCGGGCTGTATAACCCTTCAATGTCTGCATGAAGCGGCTTGGCGATACGAGCGGCAAGGCCAGCAAGTGCACATGGTTCGGCATCACCGCAAAAGCCTGAAGGTCGTAATGCCGCAGTTTACTCGCGCCGAATCGGATGGACTCCGCGACTAGCCGGGCAATCGCAGGCTGTCGCAGGAACATCGGCCCTGTTCGGGTTGTATCCAGATAACGATCCATCCAGACAAAGGCCTTGCCGGCGTTCAGCGTGTCGGGTGGAGGATAGAGATTATGAGGGAGGCTGCCGTAAAGATGCCAGGTGATGAACAGAGGTACGCCCGCAGGGTGAAAGTGGGGAAGCCGGCGGCGGAAAGACTCCATTTTGTATTAGTCGTGTGACAGGCTCAAACTTCTCAAAGAAAAGTCCAAGAAAAGCCGAGACGAATCTCGGCTCTGCAAGCTTGACAGCTTGCGCCACGGGGGCTGGCCAACAGGTTTCGCTGTAGGGAATATACCGGGGATCGAGCAACCGCCCCGGCCCCCCGTGGCGCAAACAGTCCTGTTTGCAGCGTCGAGATTCATCTCGACGTTTCCGCTCCGCGTACACTGGAGTCATGGCCCATCCCGTAACTCTGATTCCCGGCGACGGCATCGGTCCCGAAGTGGCGGAGGCCACCGCGCGCGCGGTGGAGGCCGCCGGCGCCGATATTGAATGGGAGCGTGTCAACGCCGGCGCTTACGCTCTCGCCGAACAGGGCCAGCTTATTCCGGAAAGCGTTTACGAATCGCTCGACCGGACCCGCGTCGGCCTCAAGGGGCCGACCGCAACGCCCATCGGCGGCGGCCACCAGAGCATCAACGTAACGCTGCGCAAGAAGCTGATCCTCTATACGAATTTCCGCCCGGTTCGATCGATCTCCGGCCTCGGCCTCCGGTACCGCGACCTGACGTTGGATATCGCGATCTTCCGCGAAAATACCGAGGACCTGTATTCCGGTTTGGAACACGAGGTGATCCCGGGCGTTGTGGAGAGCCTCAAGATTATCACGCGCGCCGCGTCCCTGAATATCGCGCGCGCCACTTTCAACTTCGCACGCCGCGAAGAGCGCAAGAAAGTCACCGCCGTTCACAAAGCCAACATTCTGAAACTCGGCGACGGCCTCTTCCTCACCTGCTGCCGCGAAGTGGCCGCGGAATTCCCGGAGATCAAGTACAACGAATTGATCGTCGATAACGCTTGCATGCAACTTGTCATGCGGCCGGAGTCCTTTGACGTGATGGTGCTGCCGAACCTCTATGGCGACATCGTTTCCGATATCGCCGCGGGTCTGGTGGGCGGCCTGGGCATCGTCCCCGGCGCGAATCTCGGCGATAGCCACGCCGTCTTCGAAGCGGTCCACGGCACGGCGCCGGATATTGCGGGAAAGGGCCTCGCCAATCCGACCGCGCTCATGCAGTCGGCCGTCCTCATGCTGGCGCATTTGGGAGAGCGCGAAGCAGCCAAGCGCCTGCAGCGCGCCATCGAGCGCGTGTATTCCGAAGGCAAGTCTCTTACAGTCGATGTAGGCGGCAAGGCGTCCACATCCGAATTCACGGATGCGGTCATCCGGCGATTGCACGACTGAGTTCGCCATCGCGCTTGACAGAAATGTGGGGCCAGGCCTTTTGGCCTGCCGCCGGGCTTATGCCCGGAGTTCCGAGGAGGCTCGAACTCGCCGCCAGCATACGCCTGCCTGCTTGACCCCGCCCGATGCACCGTTGGATAATCCCTTGAAGAGAGGGGATTACCATGCGTTCACTTAAGATGCTGCTCGTGTCACTTGCCGCCGCCGCCGTGCTTCTGGCGGCTGATCCGCCGTATGCCGGGAAATGGAAGATGAACCCGGCCAAGAGCGATTTCGGCGAAACTACAATCACCTACGAACAACTGCCTTCCGGCGAAATGCAGGCGACCGCCGACGGCCAATCGTACAAGTTCAAGATCGATGGAAAAGACTATCCCGACCCGTTCGGTGATACCGCTGCGTGGAAATCCACCGGCGCCAATTCCTGGGAAACCGCGTGGAAGCTGAAGGGCAAGGCGCTCTGGACCGATACGGTTACGCTGTCCGCCGACGGCAAGACGCTAACCGTGAACTCCAAAGGCGCCAAGCCGAACGGCGATGCAATGAACGACACCGCCGTCTTCAGTCGTGTTTCCGGCGGTCCGGGACTGAGCGGGAAGTGGAAGACCAAGAACATGAATTCCACTTCGCCGAGCGTGATGGAACTTGCGCCATCGGGAACCGACGGGCTCGCCTTTAAGCTCGCCGATATGGGTTTGACCTGCGATTCCAAGTTGGACGGCAAGGACTACCCCTGCACCGGCCCCACGATAGCCGCCGGATGGACCGTGGCATTCTCCAAAGCCGGACCGCGCTCGCTCGACTGCACGGTGAAAATGAGCGGCAAATTGCTTTACAAGGTGTCCTACGAAGTTTCCGCCGACGGCAAAGTGTTGACGGAAACCGGCGGCGCCACGGCCACCAGCGAAAAATTCAAAGTCGTCTATGATCGGCAATAACGCGGCCTAGACCGTCGCAGGCTGGGAATAACAGCCAAGACGAATGCATCACCGGGCAGGCCCTCGGGCCTGCCCGGCTGCTTCAATCCTCGAATTCCTCTCGCGGGCCCTGCCCGTGCTACTATTCTTGCGGAATGTGCTGCCCGTTTTTCCGTCCGATCAAATGGGATTCCGGGGACGAAGATTCCAGGGCGGCCATGTTACCGCTCGGCGGACGCTGGGACGGGCTCTGTTGCGCGGCGACCGGAGAAGCCTATCAGCCGCTTCGGGAGATGTTGCGAACGTGCAATCTGGGATATGCGCGCGAAACGTGCGCGCGATTTCCCATGGCCTGCGGTCCGGATGCGGTCCGGTTTGCGGTTCGCGGCGACGATGGCGTTACCTTGAGCGTTTCCTATGCGCTGGAACGGGACCATCGCCCGTTCGAGCATGGCGTGTTGGAATACTCCCTGACGCGGGACGAAATCGTCAGCCCGTGCCGGGAGTCGCTACGCCATCAAGCCGAGGCTTATGCGCGCAGTTACGCGCGCCGGCGGGCGCTCGCGGGGGATTGATATGGAACTCGAAGGCAAACCGGTAAGCGCATCGAAATCGGAGTACGCCGAGTTGGCGCTGCCGACGGACGCAAACGGCCTGGGCGCGGTGCTGGGCGGTAAGGTCATGCACTTGGTGGACTTGGCCGCAGCCATGGCGGCCATGCGGCACGCGCGCAAACCGACCGTCACGGCCGCAGTCGATAGCTTTCGGTTTCTGCATCCCGTCCACGTCGGCGAGTTGATTACGTTGCGCTCGTCGGTGAACCGGGTTTTCCGGACCTCGATGGAAGTGGGAGTGACGGTGGAAACGGAAAACCTGCTCACGGGCGAGCGGCTGCACACCTGTTCCGCGTACCTCACGTTTGTGGCGCTCGATCCGGATGGAAAGGCGAGTCCCGTTCCCCCGGTAATCCCCGAAACGGAGGAAGAGAAGAGACGTTATCGCGAAGCCGGCGAAAGAAGGGAATACCGCCTGGCGATGCGCAATCGAACCGGGAAAGCCTGAACGGCGGCTATTCCTTGTACATGTATTTGATATTGGCCTTGTATAGAAGCAGGTTAGGGCCTTCGGGACGATTGATCTTCAGGCAACAGCGGTCGTACCACTCGATCGAGCCGTGGAGCGTCTCCCCGTCCCGCAGCACGAAGACCATCGGCGTCTTCGCCTGCATCTGCTTCACGTAGTAATAGTTCTCTGCGTTGGTCTGCTCCGGCGGCGCGATCTTCTTCTTCGCGGCCAACTGTTGCGGCGGGTGGCGGGCAGGTGCGATCTGCTCTTTGATCTCATTCAGAGAAGGGCGTATGAGTCTGCGATTGACGGCTTCCACGGGTGGCCATCCTTTGTTGAGTGGATTACGATAATCCCCGGTTTCGAACCCTGACGAGGCGTCTCGGATGGATCGAATTTCCGACTTGACCTCATTGATAGCACAACGACCCCCGCGAAGCAACGCCGAAATCCGCGGCTGGGGCTAGCGCGAGCGAGGGTCCCGTTCGCCCCATTTCTGCGAGGCGGTAAGCGCCGGAACGGATCTTTCACCGGCAAGCGCTGAACCGGTTTTGGCTATCGGTTATGCTGGTGGCTTATGGCGCGATTAGGATTTCTCGGATTGGGGCTCATGGGGTATCCCATGGCGCGCAATTTGTTGCGCGCGGGGCACGAAGTGGCGCTTTGGTCGCACTCGGCCGAAAAAGCCAGGCGGTTGGCGGGAGAAGCGGGCGGGCGCTTTGCCGAAACCCCGCGCGACGCGGCCGAGTGCGCCGAGTGCGTATTCCTCTGTGTGGGCGACACGCGCATGTCCAAAGAGGTCATTCTTGGCAAGAACGGCGTGAGGGATGGCCTGAAGGCGGGGGCCGTGGTCGCCGACGCCAGCACGATCAGTCCGAGCGAGAGCCGCAGGACCGGGGAAGCCCTGCATGAGGTTGGGGCCAGCCTTCTGGATGCCCCCTGCACCGGATCGATCCCCGGCGCCGAAAGCGGCACGCTCACCTTCATGATTGGCGGCGATAAGGCCGTGTTCGACGCCACGAAACCGTACTTCGAGCCCATGGGCAAGCGCCTATATTACTGTGGCGGGCCCGGAATGGGCCTGCACGCCAAGCTGACCCAGAACCTCATCCTGGCCAATATATTGTGGGCGTTCAACGAGGGCATGGTAATGTCCCAGAAGGCTGGCGTAGACCCGCAACTCATGCTGGAGATCCTGGAAAACAGCGCCGCCAAGTCCGGATTGATCGCCTATAAGGCGCCCTTCGTTTTCCGGCGGGATTTCAGCCCGTACTTCTCTACCAAGTGGATGCATAAGGACTTAGGCCTCGCTCTCGATTCCGGGACCGAAATGGGAGTGCCTCTCCCATTGACGGGATTGGCCAGGCAGCTTTACCAGACGGCCATCTCCTCCGGTTTGGGGGAGGATGATTACTGCTCTACTATCAAGGTTTTGGAGGAACTGGCTGGCGTCGAGGTCAAGCCCAAATAAAAAATACAGATTTTTGTTGATTCCGGATTTGGAATCTACTATTATTGGAAGTAAGCCGGGGAGGTAACTCCCACCAAAGCGAGACTAACCTCTAATAAAAGACCCCTGAAGCAACCCTCCCCGGCGCCCGAAACCAAGGAGCTTCAGATCGAGAGGGGCTTTTACCTGATACTCGGTTCCTTCCCACGACTTCCCGCTGTTCGACGACTGGCGCGTCCAAACCGGTTTATTGGTCAGCCAGAGCCATGAGGCATTGGTAGAATGTCTCTGGGCGGACCGGTGACTCGGCGGGAACTACTCCAGATAGCGGCTTCAGCAGCGGTCCCAGCGCGTCCGCAGGCGCGCGTTACGGTCCCCCTCCACCGGGTGGTGGATTCCAGGGCCAATCTCACGGCAGCGCAGCTTCAGGGTTTCTGGTCGCGCATCTGGCCGGAGGCGTACCGCGAATTCTCGTTGGGCGGGATTCAACTGGAGACCACCGACGGTCCCGGAGAGATTCGCCGGTTGCCCAGCGACCGGCCACTATTTGTCGGCCTCCGGCGCGGGGCTATCAACTTAGTCTTGACCGACCACATCCCCATGGATTGGGACAGCGGCCGGGCGGTAGCGGGCGTCAGCACTGTGCTGGATGGCTACCACATGTCCGTCCTCGCGCTCCGGTACGCGCACGGCAACCAGATCCCATTCTTCTCGGTAAACACCTGCGTACACGAATTCCTGCACCTGTTGATGCAAGACGTGTTCCTGCGGCGGCCCAAGTGGTATGAGACGGGCGCGCGGGAATCGCGCATCGATTGGTACGCGACGCGGCTCTGGCTGTTCCACGAGGGCGCCGCGATTCGTACGTCCGCTCAAGTATACCTGAAGCGGATGAAGGACGACCTCAAGACGCACATGGTCTAAAGGCCAGGGTGCGCCGCGCAGATTTCAATACTTCGGCACGCTTCGGTCCACCCGATCGCTCCAGGCGAGAATGCCGCCCTTCATGTTGCGGACATTCTGGAAGCCGGCGTTGCGGAGGATGGCGCAGGCCTTGGCGCTGCGCATTCCGCTCTTGCAGTGGATTACGATTTCGGCCGCCGGGTCGAACTCCGAAACATGGCGAGGGAACTCGCCGAGCGGAATCAACTTCGCGCCGGGGATGCAGCAAATGCGGTATTCATGCGGCTCGCGCACGTCGATGAAGACGAACTTCTCGCCGGCATCGAGCTTGCGTTTCACTTCGGTAACTTCGATTTCTCCTGAGTTCAACGGAGTCTCCTGAACGGGGGCTTGGCCGGTCGCCCGCGGGTCTTGTGCGCGCGGATTCGGCACGCCACAGAATTGATGATAATCGATGAGCTTGTGGATGGTGGGACGCTCGCCGCACACGGGGCACTCGGGGTTCTTGCGCAGCTTCAGTTCGCGAAATCTCATCCCGAGCGCGTCGTAAAGCAGAAGACGCCCGACCAGCGGCTCGCCGATTCCGAGTATCAGCTTGACGGCCTCGGTGGCCTGAATCAAGCCTATGACGCCGGGGAGGATGCCCAGCACGCCGCCTTCGGCGCAGCTCGGAACCAGTCCCGGAGGCGGCGGTTCCGGATACAGGCAGCGGTAGCACGGCCCGCCGGGATACGCAAAAACCGTGGCCTGCCCTTCGAAGCGGAAGATCGAGCCGTAGACGTTGGGCTTGCCGCTAAGCACGCACGCGTCATTGACTAGATAGCGCGTAGGGAAATTATCCGTGCCGTCGATGACGATGTCGTAGTCCTTGAATAGCTCCAGCGCATTCTCGCTCGTGAGAGCCATTTCGTGCTTCGCCACGGTGATGTGCGGATTGATGGCCTGCATCTTTTCCGCCGCGGAATCCAGCTTCTTGCGCCCCACGTCGCGCGTGGCATGGATCACCTGGCGTTGAAGGTTCGTGAAATCGACGACGTCGAAATCCACCAGGCCGATCTTGCCCACTCCCGCGGCCGAGAGGTACAGCCCAAGCGGAGCGCCCAGACCGCCCGCGCCGACGAGCAGCGCTTTCGCAGCCTTCAGCTTTTCCTGGCCCTCGATGCCGACTTCCGGAATGATCAGGTGCCGGCTGTAGCGCAGGATCTCTTCGTTCGATAGCGTCCCGGCCGCGGGCGGCGCCGCGGCGGCCGATCCGCCGGCTATGGAAGGCACCAGAGAGATCGTATCGGCGTCGGTGACCGGCGTAGCGTCGCGGTTCAGGTAGCGGATGTCTTCGTCGTTCACATAGACGTTGACGAAGCTGCGCACCTTGCCTTCGTCGTTGAAGATCTGCTTCCGCAGATCCGGGTATCGATCGGTCAGCGCGTCAAGCGCTTCGCCGACGGCCGCTCCCGAGACAGTCACGGAATTCTGTTTCCCGGTGAACTGTCGAAGTGGTGTGGGAATGAGTATCTTTGGCATATGCTTTCTTCGGGGAGATCTCCCGATCGCTCACTGCCGTTCGCGGCACGGAAACGGGATTCGAACTCGATGTTCTTCCGCCTTCAGCCTTCGGTATTCCGCCTTCCGTATTCCAACTCCTGACTTCAATACGCCAACTCCTCGCTGGCCGCTTCCGTCTGTTCCGGATTCGGGAGCCAGCTATTGGCGTGGTCGAACTCGCCCTTGCGAATCGAAAGTACGACGAACGAATACCAGGAGCAGGAGTTCTTCAGATCGGTCTCGGAAAAATACGCGTCGCAATCCGGATGCGAATGATAGATGCCGATCAATTCCATGTGGCGCTCGCGCGCCGCGCGATCGGCCGCCAGCAGATCCTCGGGCCGCAATTCGTACCGGGCTTTGCGTTCGCCGCCGAAGGAATTCTCCAAGGGCAGCGCCTCGCGGACGATTTTCAGATCGTCGTCGGTATGGCCGAGCATCGCGCCGCAGCATTCGTTGGGATAAACTCGCCGGGCGTGGGCGACCATGGTCTCCCATGGTTTGGGTTCGATGCGGATCATGACTCTTCCCAGAACGGCTCGCTGAGGTACTTGTCCGCCCCGTCGCAGAGTACGGTGACAATTGTAGCGTTTTCTTCGCGCTCGGCCAGTTCGCGGGCCAGCACGGTGGCGGCATAGACGTTGGAGCCGGAGGAGATCCCCGCCAGCACGCCCTCCTCGCGCGCGAGCCGCCGCACCATGGCGTAAGCGTCCTCGGTCTCCATCCACAGGTTGCCGTCGGCCAGACTGTCGTCGTAAATTCCAGGGACGATGGCTGTGGGCATGTGCTTTAGACCCTCGAGCCCGTGGAAGCCGCTCGATGGTTGCACAGAATAGCATTTCACGTGAGGCGCGTCGCGGCGCAACCGGCGGGTCACGCCCATGAACGTTCCGCTGGTGCCCATGGAGGCGACGAAGTGCGTGATGCGGCCGCCGGACTGGCGCAGAATCTCCGGACCGGTGTGCTCGAAATGCGCTTTCCAATTGGCCGGATTGTTGTATTGATCGGGGTAGAAATACACATCCGGGTCGGCCATATAGATTTCCCGGCACAGGCGGATAGCGCCATCCGAGCCGTCGGCCGCGTCGCTCAGAACCATCTCGGCTCCGTAGGCCCGCAACATGCGTTTCCGCTCGATGCTGGCGTTTTCGGGAAGGCAGAGCTTCACTTTGTAGCCACGCTGAGCGCCGATCATAGCGTAGGCAATGCCGGTGTTGCCGCTGGTTGCATCCAGGATGGTGCGGCGACGATTGAGCTTACCGGACCGCTCGCCATCCAGGATCATGTTGAGCGCCGCGCGGTCCTTGACCGATCCGCCCGGATTGGCGTACTCCGCCTTGGCCAGTATTTCTACGCCGGGGAAATCTCGGGCGATCTTATCGAGCCGGATCAAGGGCGTATTGCCGATGGTCGCGAGCAACGGTTCCGCGTCCACGCGGGCCAGCCGAGGTATAGGAGAGGCAAAGGCCACAGACAGCATTCCTGTTTGTTGGATTCACCTAAAACCGATGGGGATGCATGAGTATAGCATTTTGGAGCCCAAAACCGGTCCTGAAACCGACGCACGGGCTTGAGGGCGGGCTTTTGTGGCACGATATCAGTGTGGGGGCGTAGCTCAGGTGGATAGAGCAACGGCCTTCTAAGCCGTAGGTCGGGCGTTCGAGTCGCCCCGCCCCTACCACTGGGAGCCGATGGGCGCCGCCGAAACTCTCTCCGTGATCGCTTCTATTTCCCTCCATTTCCGCCGCCGGCGCATGGAGCGTTTCGCGCGCGAATTCGGCGTAACGGAGCGGACCACCGTGCTCGATATCGGCGGCGCGCACGAATACTGGAGGCTGCTCGCGGGGCCGCCGCGCGTGACGCTGCTCAACATGCCGCGCGCCATGGCGGAGACCGTAGGCGGCGAGGTGCGCGTGGCCGCCGACGCCCGCTCGCTCCCCTTCCGCGACGGCGCCTTCGATATCGTCTTCAGCAACTCCGTCATCGAGCACGTAGGCGATCAGGCCAGCCAGGAACGGTTTGCGCGGGAGGCCGCGCGCGCCGGCCGCGGCTATTGGATACAGACTCCCAATAAGTGGTTCCCCGTGGAACAACACCTCCTCACGCCGTTCCTCCACTGGCTTCCCAAGGCCTGGCAACGCGCTTTGGCGCCCCGCGCCACCGTCTGGGGCGCAATCGTCAGCCTGCCGCCGGACCGGCGTGAATTCTATGTCCGGCATTATCTCGAAGAGGTAAAGCTGCTCGGAGCCGGAGACATGCGCCGCCTGTTCCCCGAAGCCCGAATTGTCAGGGAGCGTTTCCTGGGCCTCGGGAAATCGCTGATCGCGGTTCGAAAGGCCGCTACCATGGATTCATGTTCGACTGGCAGCAGGACCCCCACCGCCGTCTGAACCCTCTTACGGGCGAATGGCTGTTGGTATCGCCGCACCGCGCGCGGAGACCATGGCAGGGACAGGTGGAATCGGAATCCGCCGAGGAGCAGCCGGAGTACGACCGCGATTGCTATCTCTGCCCCGGAAACGCGCGCGCGAACGGCGCCCGGAACCCGCGTTACAAATCGCCGTTCATCTTCGATAACGATTTCGCGGCGCTCAAGCCGTCTACTCCACGCAGCCGATTCGATTCGCGCGGGCTGCTGAGGGCACAGGCCGAGCCCGGCGTCTGCCGGGTGATTTGTTTCTCGCCGAAGCACAATCTGACGCTCGCGAAAATGTCGCGCTCCAGCATTCGGAAAGTAGTGGACGCGTGGGTGGGCCAATACGCCGAGCTGGGCGCGAATCCGGCCATCAACTACGTCCAGATCTTCGAGAACCGCGGCGAGACGATGGGGTGCAGCAATCCGCATCCGCACGGCCAGATCTGGTCGTGCCATTCGCTCCCCAACGAACCCGCCAAGGAGCAACGCGCGCAGAAGGTATGGCGAGCCCGGCGCGGCGGCTGCCTGCTGTGCGAATACGCGGCGCTGGAACGTGAAGCGCGCGCCCGCATGGTTGAGGATAACGAAGGCTTCTGCGCCGTGGTTCCGTTCTGGGCCGTTTGGCCGTTCGAGACCCTCCTGATTCCCAAGCGCCACCACACGGGCATCGACTCGCTCTCGGACGCGGAAAGAGGCCAGCTTGCGGACATTTTGAAACGGCTGACCGCTCGCTACGACCGGCTGTTCAACATCTCGTTTCCCTACAGCATGGGCTTTCACCAGCGTCCGACCGACGGAGGCGAGCACGCAGAGTGGCACTTCCACGCGCACTTCTATCCGCCGCTCCTGCGCTCCGCGACCGTGCGGAAATTCATGGTTGGATTCGAGATGCTGGCAGAGCCCCAGCGGGACATTACGCCCGAGACGGCAGCCGAGCGATTGCGGGCCGTGTAGGTTCGGTTGTGGCCGGGCGCTCGATAACCAACAGGGCAAGACCATTAGGGTCTGTTTAAGCGCCCGATCCCGTCTGGGCCGGTGCCCAGACCCGCGGGACCTGTCAGCCCGTGTCGCGCGAATTTTCCGGGAGCCTGCGCCTGCCGTTGGGCTTGTATTCACATTTGGGCAATGACAGAATATGCGTATGCCTGCCGCCGTTGCGCCCGCTATCGGGGCTGGTCTGTCGGCCGTGAAAACCAGCTTTGACCTGATCAAGAGCCTCCGCGAGCTTCTTACGAAACCGGATGTGATACCGGCTGAGGTCCACGCCCGCTTGTTAGAGATCGAGGGGCTACTCTTGGACGCGCGGAGCAGTCTGGCGGACGCGGAGGATGAGAATCGCAAGCTTCGGGGGCGGATCCAGGAATTGGAACGATGCGCCGATTTTGGTAACGACTTCACATTTGAACAGGGCGTATATTGGCGTCTTGACTACCCCTACTGCCCAAACTGCTGGGATGCGGAAAGGAAGCCCACTCGACTCGACGGGCCGTTTGCAACGTATAGCGACACCCACGCCAAATGGGATTGCGCCATTCACAAATCGACGTATTCATTGAAGAACCGAGGCGCTCACTGCTAGAGCATGACTCTGTGCCCGGGCCTGCAGGGCAAGTCAGGGGACATGAATACCGCGACTCCAAATCAGAAAACGCCTTCAGTCGATCAAGCCGCCGTCTTATTTTGAAGCGCCGCGCGGACGGCTTTGGGATTCCGGTCAATTACCGTGAGGTATGCGCGGACTGCGGCCGGCGGCTTGGCTCCGCCAGATTCCCATTCCTGCAACGTCCGTACATTGAATCCGTAATCGCGAGCGAACATCGACTGCGACAGGCCTGAACGAGTCCGGATGGCCTGGACGTCCACGGGACCGGGCACCTCGTACTCCCGCGCCGCAAGCGCTATCTCGCCTCGCGCGTGAGCAATGGCTTCTTTCAGCCCGGCTACGACATCTCTTCCCACAGGCGACAACCTCAGCTTCGCGCGGACAACCTTACTCCTTGCCCTTGGCATCTTTCAGTTCCTCCACAAACCTCCGGGCGGCTTTCCTGTCGGCCGCGCTCATGTCCGCCTGTTCGTTATCTCCGGTTCCGAGAGCAGCCGCCTCGCCTCACGCTCGTACCGGCTGGTGGCGAATACTTTTGCCCGCACTGTCTACACTATACGGAACTTACGTATAGTCAGTCAAGGAAGAGCCTGCCCTTCACGCGGAACGCGAACGCCCAAAATGGGCGCCGGTCAGGGCGCCGTGGGACTCCCCGAGACCCACCCAAGGCCGGGAGCGCCCCGAATAGCGTCTCCGCCGGGGGCGCCTCTACCCGCCTCCACGGCGCGCCACCGCGCGGTCCGGCTGTGCTATGGTTCCATGATTATGGAGCGTGTCCAAATTCCGATGCGTGGCGGGACCGCCGCGGCCCTCTTCGTTTTGGCCTTTCGCGCCTTCGCCGCCGAGCCCTCGCCCTTGGGCGCGTGGCGAACCGTCAACGACAAGACCGGCAAGCCTCGCGCCATCATTCGCGTATACGAAGAGCATGGGCTGCTCTACGGCCGAGTCGAAGCCAGCCTGAATCCGCAAACCGCGGGACGGCTCTGCGACCTGTGCAAGGACGAGCGCAAAGGGAAGCCCATCGTCGGTATGGTGCTGATGCGGGGACTTCGCAAGCACGGAGAGGAATGGGATGGCGGAGACATTCTCGACCCGGACACGGGGTCCATATACCGCTGCAAGATTCGCCTGCTCGAAGGCGGTGGCAAGCTGCTCGTCCGCGGCTACCTCGGCATCTCGTTGCTAGGCCGTTCCCAAACTTGGATTCGCGAGCCGTGACGGGCGGGAGCCGGAAGGCGGAAGACTGAAGACTGAAGACTGAAGACTGAAGACTGAAGACTGAAGACTGAAGACTGAAGACCCCTCTCTTTGGCGTTTGAGCGGTCAACGCAATTTGTGGTCGCGGGAAGGCATTCCCACACGAGGCGCGAATCACCGTTGCCTTGGGGCCCGCCGGCTCTGCCGGCGGGAGAGTCTTCCACAGCACGCATTGCACATTCAGCCTTCCGCATTCCGTATTCCGCCTTCCTACTCCGGGCTCCTTACTCCTTTTACGCCTCAGTGCGTCATCGCGTAGATCAGGTAATTGACGCCGATGCGAATTCCCAGGGCGGAGAACTTCTGCGGGTACAGGGGATCGTCGGCGTTCTCCCATGAGTCACCCAGGTCCATATCGTGGCAGATGGCCACGATAATACGGCCGCGGCCGTCATAAATCGCGCGCCAGTGTGGATTATCTCCACCCGCTCCGACATAGGACGGGTACGGCGGGCTGTGAGGAAACGTGGGGCATTTCTCGCACAAGCTGTGAGTCTGCGTGTACTGCATTCCGGGCACTTGGTAGCGTTCGTCCAGATCGAAAACCGTATGAAAAATCGGGCTGTCATTCGGCAGGTCCACGACCATGCCGTCCGGAAAGACCTTCGACATGGACTCCCAGAAGTTCTCCCACTCGGCATCGCCGTGAAAATCGTCGCACATGAAAAACCCGCCGCGTAGCATGAACTCGCGGAATTTTGCGATCTGCGAATCGGTAAGCTCCCAGTGGCCCACTTCCACGGCGTAAAGCCAGGGGTAATTGAACACGTCATCGTCGGCATCCAGGTTGACGGGTTGCTCGACGGACTTGGCTTGAATGCGCGTCAGGCGGCGAATGGCGAGCGACAAGTGCCGGTCCGAAGCCGGATAGTCGATGGTCCAGTTGGTGACGCCTAGGCGCCAGTCCAAACCGAGGTGGTACGTGGACTGCCAGTCTATGATTCGGTGGTTGCTGGGGTACATCAGGCGCGCAAACGTCCACTCGCCCTTCTCGGCCCAGTCCGGGGGGATCGGATAGCCATCGTGCTCCCAGGACGGATACACGCGCCACGGGTCTTGGAACGCGGGCAGGGTCCACGCTACCGCGGCCAGCCCCGCAATGATCCCCAGCCCAGCAGCAGCCCGCATCAACTATCAGTATAGGGGAGGGGGGAAGGAATGCTGAAGGGGGAAGGCTGAATGCTGAAGGCGGAAGGAGAACGGCAGAACGCGGAATGCGGAATGCCCGCTGCGGAAGAAACTCTCCTCCCGGCAGAACCGGCGGCCAAAGGCAGCGCCAAACGAATCGGCGTGACAGTTCCGAACCTCCAGCTTCAGCCTTCCGCCTTCAGCCTTCAGTATTCTGCCTTCCGCCTTCCTTCTTCTCTCACCCAACCCGCTCGGCCAGCGATTTCGCTTGCAGGAACAACAGCAGGTAGTCCGGGCCGCCGGCTTTGGAATCCGTGCCGGACATATTGAATCCGCCGAACGGATGCGCGCCGACCATCGCGCCGGTGCACTTGCGATTGAAGTACAGGTTGCCCACGTGGAACCGCTCTCGCGCCGCGCGCAAATGCTCGGGATCGTTCGAGTACACGGCCCCGGTGAGCCCGTACTCGGAGTCGTTGGCTTTGGCTAGAGCGTCTTCAAAATCGCGAGCTTTGGTAACCGCCAGCACCGGTCCGAAGATCTCTTCCCGGAAGATGCGCGCCGCGGGCTCGATATCGGCGATCACCGTAGGAGGAATGAAGTAGCCGGATTCGGGGACCGGGCCGCCGCCCACCAACATTCTTCCCTCGCGTTTGCCGATCTCGATGTAATCCAGGATGGTCTTGCGGGCGCTGGCGCCGATCACTGGCCCCATGTAATAGCGCGGGTCGTCCGACGGTCCGACTTGAATCTTATTGACTTGCGTGACGAGCTTTTCCAGGAAAGCGTCGTAGACCGCGACATCCACAATGGCTCGCGAGCACGCCGAGCACTTCTGCCCCTGATATCCGAATGCGGAAACCGCAACGCCCTCGGCGGCTTTGTCGAGATCGGCGCCGGCGTCCACAATAATCGCGTCCTTGCCGCCCATTTCGGCGACCACGCGCTTGATCCACATCTGTCCCGGCTGACGCCGCGCGGCCAGTTCGTTGATGTGCAGCCCCACGTCGCGCGACCCCGTGAAAGAAATGAAACGCGTCTTGGGGTGACCCACCAGCGCGTCGCCCACGGCCGCGCCGCTTCCCACCAGCACAGTGAAGCACATCTCGGGGAAGCCCGCTTCGAGCAACAGCTCGCCGAATTTCGCCGCGATGGTCGGCGTTTCGCTGGACGGTTTCACCACCACGGTGTTTCCAGCTACGAGAGCGGCCACGGTCATGCCCGCGAGAATCGCCAGCGGGAAATTCCAAGGCGGAATCACGGCGCCTGCGCCGAGCGGGATATACATCATCTCGTCGCGCTCGCCGGGAAGCTGCACCACCGGCGGAGGCGTCGCCAGGCGGGCCATTTCCCGCGCATAGTATTCGCAGAAATCGATGGCCTCGGAAACGTCGGCCTCGGCTTCCGGCCAGGTCTTACCGGCTTCCAGAACCAGCCAGGCGTCGAACTCCAGCTTGCGCGCGCGTAGGATTCGCGCGGCGTTCAGCAGCAGCCGGATGCGTTCGCCGGCGGGCACGCGGCTCCATGCGCGGAACGCCTCCGCGGCTTCATCCACCGCGCGCCGGGTCAAGTCGGCGGAGGCGCGGTGGTGAACGCCGACCACCTCGCTGGTGTTCGAAGGGTTCAACGAAACCAGCTTGTCGCCGGTTTGAATAATCTCGCTTCCGATGCGCAGCGCATACTCGCGCCCGAACTCGGAGCGGACAAGCCCGAGAGCTTTCTCCATCGCCTCGCGATTGGCAGGCAAAAAGAAATCGGCGTAGGGTTCGTTGCGAAATGCGGGAAGAGTCGCGGCAGCCATATCCACATGGTAAGCGAATACCTCGGGCGCGGACCTCCGCTTTGAAACCCGTTTTCCAAACGCTCCGTCCCAGTTGGTGGGCGGTTTGTCGCAGGGGTATATTGGCAGTGGACCGCTGTTCCGCCCATGCAAAGAAGGAAGATCGTCATACTGGCCTCGGCCATCGCCATGGCTGCGGCGTTTCTTCTGATTACGCTTCAGTCCCTGCGGCGTCCTGCGTTTCAGCGCGACCCCGCGCTGGCGTCGGCCCTGGATGGCATCACGGCCGATTTCCGCAAGATCGTCGTTCTGGTCGATGGCGCCGAATCGCTCGACGAAGGCGCCCGCGCGCGCGCCACCTCCGCCGGGCGCGTCATCTTCTGGCGCAAGCAGCAGGCGCTGGATGACGCCACGCACGCGCTGGCCGAACAGTACCGCCAATTCGCCGCGTCGGGTTTCCGCACGGGCGGGGACGGCGTCCGCCAGTTGCTCCAGTACCTCGAATCGAATCCGGATCTTCACGACGCGGATAAGCTCGCCTTTCTGGATCTGGTGGACCAGCTCCAAACCGCCGCGCCGCCGGTGGGAGGCGCGGCCAATCCGCTGGCCGGCCCGCTTAAGTCGCTTGCGGACAACCTTCTATCCATTCAGTCCACGTACCGCGAAGAGGTTAGCCGCATCTTCTCCCAGTTCGCCACTCGCGGCGGCGCGGCTCCGCGCGAAAAATGGGATGCCTACGTGCGCGGCCTCCGCGCCAGATACAGCCGGGAGAAGATACTGAGCGAGTTGGGGGATGCCGTTCCCGCCGAGCCCGCGGCGGAATCGCGCGGCGCGAATGGCGTCATCTTCGGAAACGAGTTCCCAGCCAAGACCGTCGCGCTGACGTTTGACGACGGTCCCCACCCCAAGTACACCGAGGAAATGCTGGCCGTGCTCAATAAGTATGGAATCCGCGCCTGTTTCTTCGAATTGGGCGAGCATCTGGGCTCGGCTCCGGCGCCGGATCAAGTCAAGCTCCTGCCCACGGCCGCCATCGCAAAGAAGGTGTTGGACGCCGGTCACGTCATCGGCAATCACTCGTACTCACACCCGTTGCTCACCAAGCTATCGCCGGCGGACCGGGCGAGCGAAATCGATCGAACCACCCTTCTGCTCACGGACGTCATGGGCCGCAAGCCGGAGCTTTTCCGGCCGCCCTATGGCGGAGAGGACAAGGATCTGATTCAGCAAGTTACGGCCGATGGCTTCCACACCGTGCTCTGGAACATCGACTCCATGGACTGGGCCGACCCCATTCCGGAATCCGTCGCGATGCGCGTGTTGCACGAGCTCAACGAGAAACACAAAGGCATCGTTCTGTTTCACGACATTCACAAGCAGGGCGTCATGGCCCTGTCCCCGGTGGTCGAAGAGTTGCGCCGCCAAGGCTACACGTTCGTCTCGTACGCGAACGGCCAATTCCTGCCAACCGCCCCGCCCGATTCGACGGAGCGGAACCTCGAAATCACCGAAAATGCCGGGCCCGCGCCGGCGCCGCCCGCCGTGGGCCCCCAGCGGTTCTATAGGGAAAGCTGGGCCGTGGTTGTGGGAGTGAACGATTACCAGAGCTGGCCCAGGCTTCGGTATGCGGTTAACGACGCCAACGCCGTGGAGCAGATTCTGGTCGAGAAGTTCGCGTTCAAACGCGAGAACATTCGCAAGCTCATCAACGCCGAAGCGACGCGCCAGCGCATCATGGAGGTGCTCGGCGACGACCTCGCCGACGGCCGGAAGGTGCACCGCGAGGACCGCGTGTTCTTTTTCTTCGCCGGCCATGGCGCGACGCGCACCATGGAGGACGGCCGCCAGATCGGGTTCATCGTCCCCGTGGATGCCAACCGATCCAATTATTACTCGACCGCCATCGGCATGAATTCGCTGCGCGACGCCGCCGACCTGATTCCCGCCAAGCATATTTACTTCGTCATGGATTCCTGTTACAGCGGCCTGGCGCTTGCGCGCGGAACCGGGGCGTTTTCGAAGGACCTGACCTATCTGGAAGAGGTCACCAAGCGCACGGCGCGCCAAATCCTCACCGCCGGCGGAGCGGATCAGGAAGTCGCCGACGATGGACCCGACGGCCACTCCGTCTTCACCTGGGCTTTGCTTCAGGGTCTCGGGGGGCAAGCCGATCTGGACGGCAACGGCGTAATCACGGCGTCGGAACTCGGCGCGTATGTGAGCCCCATCGTTTCCCAGTTCGCCAAACAGACGCCCGCGGTGGGCAACCTGGTGGGCAGCGAGGGCGGGGAATTCGTCTTCGAGTTACAACCCGAGTCGCTGACGTCTCTCACCAAGCAGTTGGATGGAAGCGCGCTGAAGATGAGCGAGCAATTGGGATCGCTGCAGAAGCAAATCGCTTCCAAGCAGGCTGAGTTATTGCGGCTTCAGCAGAGCATTCAGGCGGAAGCCGTCAAGCTGGCCCAGTTGCAGCGTTCCGGCCCGCCTGCGACTCCTGCCGCGCAGCGCGCCGTGGCTGAATCGCCGGTGAAGACGCCCGCCGCCGGCGCGCAGCCCGCCGCCAAACCGGCGGCGACGCCCAAGAACGCATCCGCGCAGAGCCTACGATCTGGACCGCCAGGCCCTCCAGCTTTACCGTGAGAAGAAGTATGAGGAAGCCGCGGCGAAATCCCAGGCGGCGGTCGATCTGAGGCCAAACGACCCGGTGCTGATGAATAACCTGGGTTTCCTGGATTTTGTGCTTGGCCGGTACACGGACTCGCTCATCTGGCTCGAGAAAACCCTGTCCGCCAACCCCAACCGCAAGGAAGCGCACGGCAACATCGCCGAGTTGTATCTTAAGCTCGGCCGCAAGGAAGACGCCAAGAAGCACTTCGAGACCTATCTGGCGCTCTATCCGAACTCGCCCGACGCGGAGCGCTTCCGCAAAGTCCTTCAGACGCTGGATTGATCGGCCGCGGCGAAGCCCGTCCTCGGGTGCTGGGCGATGCGCGCGAAATCGCGATCGACTTCGTGCGGGAAACCGCAGACCCAACCGCCTTCTGCGGCGGCGGTAAGCCAGCGCTGCTTCGTTTCGATGGCCTGAAGCGGGAATAGATCGAACGCGGCAATCCAAGATGGCTGCAAGTGGGCGGCCATCGGAACCATGTCGGAGAGAAAGCAGAAGGTCTGGCCGCCGCTTTCGGCGGTCACCGCCATCAGATCGCGGTTGTGGCCGGGCGCGCTGCGCATCCAAATACCGGGAGCCACTTCATGATCCCCGTCAATGAGCGTCATGAGCCCGGCATCGACCAGCGGATCGTAGTTGGCGTCGATGTAGCTCACCGCGTCGCGGATGTGCCGCGCGTGCGCGTGCTCCCATTCGCCGCGCGAAGCGAAATAGCGCGCGCGGGGGAACGCAGGACGCGCCACGCCGTCCGATAGGATCGTATTCCCGCCGCAGTGGTCCCAGTGCAGGTGGCTGTTGATGACGATATCGATCGATTCGGGGTCGAAGCCCTCGCGCGTGATCGCCCCCAACAGGTCGCCGGCTTCGGGCGGCATCTTCATTCGCTCGCGCGCCCGCGCGTCCATCTTGTCGCCGCCGCCGGTCTCGATCAGGATGTTGTGCTCCCCGGTTTGAATCAGGTAGCAGTTGAAACCGGCGGGGATACGGTTCAACTCGTCGGACGCAACTCGCCGGCTCCACAGCGTTTTGGGTACGACGCCGAAAAACGCCCCGCCATCCCACCAGTGAATGGACTCCCGGATGAGGGATATCTCAAAGTTGCCGAGAGTGATGCGGGACATTCGAAAAACTCGCCTATGTTTCAGTGTTCGAAGTTCGCGGTGCGAGCCGGGGCAGGCCTCCCGGCCCGCCGGGGCGCCCTTCAGGGCCGACTTCCGCGCGGCGCGCGGAGCCTTCTAACTGCCGGAACGCCGGACGGAAGTCCGGCGGCAGCCATGATTGGCTGGCCCCACTTCGCTTAGCCCTGCACCAGCTTACGCCCGCGATCGAACAAATCGGCCGCGTCTTCCACCAACTTGCGGCCGCGGTCGAACATATCGCGCCCGCCATCGATCAGATCGCCGGCCGTCTCGGTAACCGCCTCCTTGCCCTTCGTCGCTGTCTTGGATATGACCTTGCGGGTCTCTTTCCCGGTCTGCGGCGCGTACAAGAGCGCGACGGCCGCGCCGATCACCGCTCCAGTAAGAAACCACGCCAGCTTGCCGCCGAGGTCCGAACCCCGATCCGTGTGTGTTTGTTCCGCCATTCGCTTGCCTCCGCGAGAGGCGCCGCTTGCGGGCCGCCCCATCCACATTCTGCGCTATCCTTGGGGCATGGCGCAAGATCCCGTGCGGGACGGCGGGGAACTCGAAGGGGGGCCGCTGGATCCTTCTTCCGATCTCGACCTCGTAACGCTCTTCAGTTCCTCCAATATCGACGCCGAACTCGAAGCCAACAACATCCACAACGTCTTGCAGGCTTCCGGCGTTCCTTCGGTGCTGGTGGGCGCCTCGGTGATTCCGTCGCTTGCTTTTGAGGTTCAGGTTCCGCGCATCAGGCTGGAGGAGGCCGAGCGCCTGCTCGATGAAGCGCGAGCCGCCGGACCGGCTGCGGCCGCCGAAGCCGAAGCGGCTTCCGAAGAGTAATAAAGGCCGGGAGGGGATATGATGCTTCGCCGCGCGGCGTGGGTAGTTGGCGCCGGATTGGCGTTGGCCGGAGCGCTTCTCGCGTTCCAGAAGCCCTTCCGCGTCTACTTCAGCATCGAACGCTACGACGATATTCCCCTACCCACCGACTACCAGGACAAGGCCGAGTGGGTCTTCGGCCGCCTGATGTATCCCGAGCATCCCTACGGCCTGTTTGGGGCCGCTCGCCGCGGGCGCGGGCGAGGGGGCTTCGGCTTCGGCGGCGGATTTGTAAACGATTGGCGCGAAGGCGGCACAGGCTGGACTCAGGACTATCCGCGCGCCGACAGGCATTTCGCCCAGGCCGTCCGCCGCCTGACGCGCGTCCACGCACGTTCGGTAGAGCAATCGGTGAGTCCCGATGACACGGACGATTTTTTCAATTGGCCGTGGCTCAATGCCGGCGAAATGGGCGACTGGCTCCTGACCGATGCGCAGGTGAAAACGGTTCGCGAATACCTGCTGCGAGGCGGCTTCCTCATGCTCGACGATTTTTGGGGCCCGGAGGAATACGATCGCTTCAACGAGACCATGAGCCGCATATTTCCCGACCGCCCCGTGGTGGACATGCCGTCGAACGACGCCATCTTCCACACCGTCTACGACCTGGACGACCGCTACCAGATTCTCGGCGAGTGGGCCCTCGGTCGAGGCGGTGGCTATGGAGGCTACGGCGGAATGTCGCAGCGCGCCGCGGGCACGGTGGCCCACTGGCTCGGCGTCTACGACGATAAAGGCCGCGTCATGGTGGCCATCTCCTTCAACTCCGATGTCGGCGATTCCTGGGAGTGGGCGGACGAACCGATCTATCCGGAGAAGTTCTCCGCGCTGGGAATTCGACTTGGCGTCAATTACGTTGTCTACTCGATGACGCACTGAAGTAAAGCGGGAGTGAGGAGACAGTGCAGTGCGGCGCAACTACCGCACATCATGATTACAGACTGCAAAACGGGGACAGCCTCGAATTTCGCGCCTCTTGCGGAACTTCGTGGTTGTCCCCGCTTTGCCCTTACGCGAATCTGACCGTCCATTATTTGCGACGCACTACGCTAGAAGTCCGGTGCTATGCTATCCGCTGAGTTCTCGGCCATGAAGAAATCAAAGCGGGCAGGTTTGCAGGCCCTCAAGAAGCTGCCTCTTTCCAAGGTCTACCAGTTGCTTGAACCGGGGCCCGTGGTGTTGCTTGCAACTGCGCACAAGGGTCGCGCGAACGTCATGCCCATGTCGTGGCACATGATGGTGGAGTTCACGCCGCCGCTGGTGGCCTGCATTGTCAGCGACGCGAATTACAGCCACACGGCATTGCGCGCGACGAAGGAATGCGTCATCGCCATACCGGCGGCGAAGCTGGCTCGAATGGTTGTACGGATCGGCAATTGTTCCGGCCGGGACGTTGATAAGTTCTCCAAGGTCGGGCTTACGCCCGTGCCGGCCACGAGCGTCGCCGCTCCGCTGATCGCCGAATGCTTCGCCAACTTCGAGTGCAAGGTAATCGACACGAGGCTGGCGAATCGGTACTGCCTCTTCATCCTCGAAGTGGTCAACGCCTGGATCGACCCGAGGCAGAAGAACCCGAAGACCATCCACCATCACGGCTTCGGAAAGTTCGTTGTGGACGGCCCAACGATTCACGTGCGGTCGAACAAGCCGTAGCGTGGCGCGCGCTTCAGCGTGCAGCGTCGGCATTCATGTCGACGGCTGGCGCTTCAGGCTAAGACTGAGTGCCCCAGGGGTTGGCAGGCGAAAGCGCCTGCCCCACTTTGGCGTTCTCGGGATCTGGGGTCTATGCGGCGTTACTCGTCCCGCGTGAATGCCGTAGGATCAAATGGACGTGGGTCCGTTCACTATCTCGAAATCGTGCAGACGGTTCAGGTCCACCGCGACCTTTTCCGGATCGGGGATGTACATGTCGCGGAAACGCGCGCCCCAGACGAGATCGCTCTTGTCGTAGCTGGTTTTGGCGTGGACCGTCTGGGCGAACGTCTCGTCGTCGGCCGTGATGAGGCACACGAATTCGGGGTCGGCCGCGGCCAATGATTCCGGCGTGAATCCGTGCAGCGGGCTGCTCTCCGTAATCGGGTGCACGATCACCCAGTGCAGCGGCATGAAAATGATGGACTCGCGCTCGAGCGAAAGCTGGTCGAAGCGCCGCCGCCGTCCGCCCTTCCACTCCGACCATCGCGCAAACGACACAATGGCGTGAACATCGGTCAAGTCGTGATTGCGCAGATTCGCGAGGCGGAACATGAGCGCAAATCCGTCTTCATAAGGCGCAATCAGCGCCTTCGCGCTGAAACGAATCTTCGCCGTTGGCCGCACGAATCGCGCAAATAAGAGCGCGCTCAGCACGGCGAAACCGAGCAATCCGACCAGCGCCTCAATCGCTACCAGGAAATTGGCCAATGGCGTATTCGGCGTGATCCTTCCATAGCCGATGGTGGCGATGGTCTGAACGCTGAAGAAGAAGCAGTCTTCAAACCGTCCGGCCGGGTCGGCCGCGGCGCCGGAAAGCGCGCCCGGCCCAGCCAGCCAATACAGCGACGCAAAAACGAAGTTCGTCGCGAAGTAGCCGCCGGCCATCAGGGCGATGAGCCGCGGAACCGACAGCGAGAGCAGCGTGTGATAGGCGTTGTACGGATGGAACCGGCTCAGATTATTGCGGCGGATATTGAATGCCCCGTCGCGATTGAGCAGGCGCACGCGGGTCCGCTCGGAGAACTTGCCTCCGAGTCCCAGATCCTGTTTCAGTTGTTCCCGTTCGTTCGAATCGGAGACCATCGAAGTTATCCCATTCTAAGCGATGGGATATGACCCGGTGGGGCAGGCTGCAAGCGCACTACTGCTTCGCGCCGGCCAGGCCGTGCCGCCACACTGCGTAAGTTTGTCCCGTTCGCCGGCGGTCAATGGCGCCGGACTCGGGGTAGGCTGGTCCTCCAGGCAGTGCGCGTTCAGATAGCAATCCATTTTTTGCGCAAGGCCACGCGCCCGCGGCGCAGGCGGGTCTTTACCACGTCGGTGCTCAGGTCGAGAATCTGAGCCGTCTTTCGGTGGACAACTCCTCCAGATCGCGTAACAGCACGACGGCTCGGTACACCTGAGGGAGTTCCAGAATCACACGGTCCAGCACGGCCCGCAGCTCGGATCGCAGGTACTGAGCGTCGGGCGGACGCGCCTCGCCGGACGGTTCGTCGTAAGGTTCCATGCTCGAGAGAAAGCTCCTGAGGCGGCGCGAAGACGCTTTTCCGGCGGCGCATCAGGCAGGCGTTCTTGGCGATGCGGAACACCCAGGAGCGCACGCGCTCGGGTTCCCGATCGTATCGAAATGCTCGAAGGCGTTGAGCAGCGTGTCCTGTGCGACCTCTTCGGCGTCCTCCGGCTGGCCGCACATCAACCAGCTATAGTGGAACACCTTCGAGCGGAAGTGCTCCACGAAGCGCTCGAACGCTTCGGGCTCTCCCGCCAGAACCGCGCGCGCCAGGTCCGCTTCAGCCCTTGGTTCCACGCCACGATTGTAGCGTGGGGCTTCGATCTCCGCGCCACATCAATTACCGCCAAGGGCTATGAAGGAGTGGCGCGATTCGATGAAGCCGCCGGAACGTTCACTGGCGAAGTGCTCAACACACGCGATGTGGTCGCTTTCCAGGGCGCATCGGTGAAGGAACTGAAGCGCGCCTTTCAAGAATCCGTAGACGGCTATCTGGAGTTCTGCGCCTCGCCGGGAGAACCCGGATAAACCGTTTTCCGGTTCCTTCACCGTCCGCTCCGCCCCAATTACATCGCCGCGTGGCGATGGAAGCTCTAAGGCGAGGCAGGAGCCTGAGCGCGTACGTCGTTGCCAAACTGGAGAGCGCCGCTCCGGCTGCCCCCGAAGGTGACGAGTCCGCCTGAGTGAAGTCCATACGGTTCGGTCGCCGGACCATCACGCCGCTGTTCGCACCTTCATTTCGACTCGCAGGCCGGCGGCGGAGACAGACCACTAGCATGTCGATCGAAAACAGGTGAAGCTTGCCCCGCATGACGTTGGAGATACGTGGTCGAGAGACGCGCAGTTACGCCGCGGCTTCGCCGGGTAGCCCCTTCTTTTCGATCTCCGCGATCAGGGCGTTCATCATTTCAAGCGGAGCCGCAAGTTTAGGGCTTCATCTCCCTTGATCCCTTGAGTCCCGGGCGCGGACACCGGGCTTTGGGGCCTGCTAGCGCTACGGGCGGCAGCGGTTCCGCTCCCGGCCGCTCTCAACCTGGGGCAGGCCGTACGGCTCCCGGTAGCGCCTCGAGAGGAGACTGTCGCTTCCCGATCGTCGCCGAATGCTTCGGTAGCGGGATCGAACTCACGTCCCGGCCCAGCTTGTACGAAATGTCGCCCAGGTGGCAGAGCATCGTGCTCAGGCGGCCGATCTCTACATCCGAGT
>CAWAOP010000040.1:0-93769 GCA_963783505.1 Terriglobia bacterium
GCGCGGGCTGGGCGGGCGCGCGCTCGATGACGGCCACCGCCGGGCCGGGCATCTCGCTGATGTCCGAATTCGTCGGGCTTGGGCTATTACGCCGAAGTGCCGGCGGTGATCTACGACGTGCAGCGCGTCGGCCCTTCGACCGGGCTGCCCACGCGCACGCAGCAGGGCGACCTGCTCACGACGGCGCTGCTCTCGCACGGCGACACCCAGCACCCCATGTTCTTCCCGTGCTCGCCGGAAGAGTGCTTCACCATGCCATCGAGGCTTTCGATTTCGCCGAGCGGTTCCAGACGCCGGTGTTCGTGATGACCGATCTCGACCTGGGCATGAACAACTGGATGTCCGATCCGTTCCCCTATCCCGAGAAGCCCATCGACCGCGGCAAAGGTGCTGACGGCCGAAGACCTGGACCGGCTGGGCGGCTTCGCGCGCTACAAGGACGTGGACGGCGACGGCGTCGGCTACCGCACGCTGCCCGGCACCAACCATCCGGCGGCGGCCTACTTCACGCGCGGCAGCGGCCACAACGACAAGGCCCAGTACACCGAGCGCGAAGACGACTACATCAACAACATGGACCGGCTGGCGCACAAGTTCGAGGTGATGCGCCAGCACGTTCCGGAGCCGGTGGTGCAGATACGCGCCGGGCGCGCGCATCGGCATCATCGCGCTCGGCACCTCGGATTACGCGGTGCGCGAAAGCTGCGACCAGTTGCAGGCCGAATACGGCATCGCGGCCAGCTACCTGCGGCTGAGGGCGTATCCGTTCACCGGCGGAACTGCTCGATTTCATCCGCCGCCACGACCGCGTCTACGTGGTGGACCAGAACCGCGACGCGCAGTTGCTCGGGCTGATGCGCCTGGAGCTGGAGCCGCGACCTGATCGCCAAACTGCGCAGCGTGCGCTACTACGGCGGGCTGCCGCTCGACGCCCGCACCGTCACCGACGAAATCGTCGACCAGGAGGGAAATGAGCACCGCCGACCGTGCCATCCGCCGCCCAAGAAAGTCAACCGCATCGGGCTCGAGGTGCTCAACTACAAGGGCGGCAAGACCACGCTGTGCGCCGGCTGCGGCCACAACTCCATCTCCGAGCGCCTCATCGAGTGCTTCTACGAGATGGGCGTCGAGCCGTGGCGCGTGGCCAAGTTCTCCGGCATCGGCTGCTCGTCGAAATCGCCCGCGTACTTCCTGGGGCTGTCGCACGGATTCAACGGCGTGCACGGCCGCATGCCGGCCATCGCCACCGGCGCGATGCTGGCCAACCGCACCCTGCTCGGCCTGGGCGTCACCGGCGACGGCGACACGGCCTCGATCGGCATCGGCCAGTTCATGCACCTGGTGCGCCGCAACGTGCCGATGATCTACATCATCGAGGACAACGGCGTCTACGGCCTCACCAAGGGCCAGTTTTCGGCCACCGCCGATCTCGGTTCGAAGCTGAAGACCGGCGTGGTCAACGACCTGCCGCCGTTCGATTGCTGCGCGCTGGCGCTTGAAATGGGGCGCGACGTTCGTGGCGCGCTCCTTCAGCGGCGACAAGAGGCAGTTGCAGGCGATTCTCAAGACCGCCATCGCGCACCACGGCCTGTCGGTCATCGACGTGGTTTCGCCCTGCGTCACCTTCAACGATCACGAAGGCTCGACCAAGAGCTACAGCTACATGAAGGAGCACGAAGAGGTGCTGCACGAGCTGGATTTCGTGCCGTCCTTCGAGGACATCTCGGTGGAGATTCCCGAGGGCGAAGTGGCGCGACGTCGAGATGCACGACGGCTCGCACCTGCGCATCCGCAAGCTGGGCCGCGATTACGATCCGACCGACCGAGCTGGCGGCGCTGGCGGCGCTCGAAGAGGCCGAAGCCAAGGGCGAAGTGCTGACCGGCGTGCTTTACGTGAACACCGAAAAGCCGAACTTCCTCGAGATGCTGAAATGGCCGACGAGCCCCTGGCCACGCTGCCGCAATCGAAGACGCGGCCCTCGAAAACGGCTCTCGACGAGATCATGGAAGAGCTGAGGTAGGAAGGGCTGTCGGCTGACCGAGCGTCTGAAGAAGGCGCCGGTATGCGGGTGAGGCCGACGCCCAGAGGCCCAGCCTTGCCCCACCTTTGCAGACCCGGGGCTTGTGGTTCCGGCCGGTGGTGGCGCAGGCGGTTTGCCTGCGCTTTGAGGTTTCACATTTTGCGAGATTTCCGGGCGGGTCAGGCGACTACATGGTGGCGTCGGGGCTTCCGCCTGCCCGGCCCCCATCATGCCTGAATACCGCAGAAGGTTACCTCACTTCCAACCGCTTGAGAGGTATGTTTTCCTAACTTGGCGGCTCTGGGGTTCGCTGCCGGCGCGAGCAAGCTCAGTAGCACAGCCCACCGCCGGTCACGCCTTCGCCGTTAAGGACCGCGCTTTATATCGATGCGCCACGGGTCCGCTGTGGCTCAAAGATCCCCGCGTCGCGAGTCTGGCGGCCTCATCCATTCTGATCGGAGAGAGCGAGCGCAGCTTCTACGAACTGCTTTCATGGGGGTGATGCCGTACCATGTCCACCTGCTCATTCTTCCTCAGGTTTCCGTCGCCGTATTGATGCGGTGGTTGAAGGGATCGACGGCGCGGAGCGCAAACCGGATACTCGGCCGGACCGGGCAACCGTTTTGGCAGGACGAGAGCTTCGATCACTATCTGCGGAGCCCGAAGCAAATCGGGGCGGATTTCGGATTACATCAAGGGCAATCCGGTTTCGGCGGGTTTGGTCCGCTCTGCGGACGAGTGGCCGTGGTCCAGCGCCGGATGGCAGGCGGGGAGCCCTTTGGGCCGGCCTGCCCCACCCGACTTCGCAAATTCTTGAGAAGCGGCGGTGGCATGCTGGCTGGTGGCTGGTGGCGCAGGCGGAACCGCCGTGCGCCTGTTCACGTCTACGATTCCCACCTTGGCCGTCTCGTGTTGCACATTTGGCCAGGCCTACACCATCAACACGTTCGCAGTTCTCGGATTGTTGGCGGTTGGAGCGGCAGCGGCTGCCGCTCCGCCCCCTGCGGCCGCAGCGACCCCGATCAACCAGTGCGGCGCTATCAGTACGTCTGGCAGCTACGTTCTTGCGGCGGATCTCTCATACAATTCGGGTGACTGCCTCGACATCGAGGCTTTCGGGGCCAACGTATCGAACGTGAGTATTGATTGCGCCGGCCACTCGATTACCGGCACGGGCAACGCACAGACTGGCATCTACGCTTACCGAGCGGGAGTTTACTCGAAAGCCGGTGAAGGCACGGGCAAGTAGTTGTGTTTCGTGAGGCTTGTGGGGATCGCGGGGTATTACCCACGTTGGGTACTGCCGAGCTGCTCAGGCCAAGCGATTCGGCAAGGGCTTGTTGCGCGAGGGTCTGCTTGGATACCCCAGCACGCACAGATACTCCTTGCCATGCGCCAGCATCTTCTGGGCCGCCGCCCGAACGCCGGGATGCGCGGCGCCGCAGGCCGGAAGTTGCTCCACGCTCTTATCCCGCAACTCCACCGGCGCCTGGTTCCAGGGCAAGGCCGAGATCCAGCCCACGCCGGCCTTTTCCAGTTCTAAAGTATTGGCTAATGCGGCCGATCCCTTGTCCAGCACCAGCGTGACCGTATCGCGCGCAATCCGGTTGCGGTCCAGCAGGACCGCCATGCGCGACAGCGCCTCGGGCAGTTCGTCGGCATCGGCCACGTTGCCCGGATACACGTGATGGCACAGGCTAATGCCGTTTTCGCCGTCCAGCAAGTAGCTCAAGCCCACCTGCCGCAGATTATGGCGGCCTTGCTTGTTATGTCCCCGCTGCGCCAGGTGGTTGCGCTCATTGGTGCTGGCCACGTAGGTATAAAAGTTGGTCGTGTCGTAGGCCAGCAGGCGGCGGCTGACCAACTGTTTTTCTTTCCACAGGCCGAGGAGCCGGATCTGCGCTTGATCGAGTTGTTCTTCCGGAATCGGGTCGAAGCAGTCCCAGAACTCTTGCGAGGTAAACCGCTCGGGCGCAAAGCCCCACTGCGAACGCAGGATGGTGCGGTCATACCAAGCGGCGACTTCGGTTTTCGGTCCCGGCTGGCAGATGCGGTGAATGGCGGCCAGCAAGAGATAATGCGCCGGCGAGGGGCCGGAGCGAGCGGCGGGCCATAGAGACTGGAGCAACTCAAAGATGCCCGTGCGCTGGGCCGCCAGCCAGAGCGAGCCGGGCAAGCCGAACTCCAGAGCGGTGGCCTCCAAGGGGAGCGGCGCGGTGCGGTCCTTCAATCATCGGACAATAGCGGCACCGCTTGCTACTTGCTAAAGTGGCGGGCGCTGAACTTGGCTTGGCTAGAGAACTTGCCAAAGCCGATCAGTAGCCTTTTCAACCCTCTCGCCGGGCGGATCGGTAATCGGCTGGGGGCGGCGGAGACCCCGCCTCTACGTTCACTTCAACCCTTCCGAGATGGGCTGGGATGTGGGCTTCCAAAAGCAACGGCACGGGCCGGACCTTGAAATAATGCAGGTTCATTTCGCGGCCGATTTTACTCATGACGATGATAAGCAGACTCTCGTCATCATGGACGTTTTTCCAGAGGGCACGCAGAACTGTATCCCTGGGGTTAGCCGGTTTCGCATTCCGCCAGGGACCCTCGTGCCACAACAGGTCGTCTCCTTTGCCGTCCCGGTTCTTGCCGAGAAGGGAAGGCCGTGGTCGGGGAGATTCATACTCGTCGACCAGTTCCAAAGGCGGTACAAGACCAAAGTGGCAACGTACGGCTGGACTGGAGCGGACACCCCACGGCCTGTCCATCGAGACTCTTGAGTCATCGCCAGGGAATCCGCCTCGCGGCTGTGCAGGCCGCTGGTACGCAGCATCCCAAAGGCTCTACGCGAGTCCCGATAGATCCCTGGCAAACCGCTCTCTGAGGCGGCCTGCTGCCGGCACCCAAAATCCCCCATCACAGGGGCCCGTCCGGTGAGAGAGCGGCAAGTCAGCATATTGAATACGACCTGGAGTTAGAATAGATGCCGGCTTGGCCGCAATGCGCGAGCGTTAGCGTGATCGGACGCGCCGGGCCGGCAAGTAGGGAACCGGGAATGGAGAACCACACAATGAACACGAAGACGTTCGCTTTGGCTGCGGGGATACTGTGGGGATTCCTGCTCTTTGCGTTTACTCTTCTCGAAACCGCGCGCGGCGCCGGCTTGGCGCTGAAGCACCTCATGGCCGTGTACCCCGGCTACAGCGTCACTTACTTCGGCAGCGTTATCGGGCTGATTTACGGGTTTGTGAGCGCGGCAATCGTGGGCGCACTATTCTGCTGGCTCTACGGAATCCTAGGCGGAAAGCCAGGCGGCCAGAAGCCAGCCGCGTAGGCGCGGAGGCTCGCCGAGGCTATTTCGGGCCAAGCCCCTCGGCGCGGCGACGCCACACTAACGGCTTGGGCCCCATTCCGCTATTGCTCCCGCGCGGAGCGCCGCGAGCGTTGGGAAGCCGGCATTCGCTCGCGGTTATCTGACCGTTCCTGACGGGGCCGGGCGCTAAAATGAGGGGCTCCGTTCGCCGTTGGAGTGCATCGATCGAGGAATTCGCGGCAACCTACGCTCGGACCACAATGATTCCGGCCATTCATCAGCGCTATTTCAAACACCTGGCGCGCTCCGCCGGTGAGGTTGGACCGTGGTGGGATGTTGTCCTGCTGACGGCAAGCTCGGACCGGCAGGCGGACTCCTACCGCAGAGAGATCGAGTTGCGCAAGGACCGGGGGCGTATCCCGCCCGGCGTTCTCTACCTCGTGGTGGCCGATCCGGGCGGCGAACGCATCGGCAGCGGAGGCGCTACGCTCAACGCGCTGCGTTCCCTCCACCAAGCCCTCGGCGAGCGCTGCGCGGAGGAGTCCTGGTGGCAGCGCAACCGGGTCTTCCTCGTCCACTCGGGCGGCGATTCGCGCCGTCTTCCCCAGTACTCCCCTTCGGGCAGGCTCTTTACAGCCGTTCCCGCGTCTTTGCCCGGCGAGCCCGCCTCAACCCTCTTCGACGAAACTCTGGCCCGCTCCACGGCGTGGGCCGAGCGCATGACTGCCGGACTTCTGATCTCTTCCGGCGATGTACTGCTCTCGTTTGACGCCGCAGCCATTGACCTGGACCGTACCGGCGTCACGGGCATAGCGATGCGCCAGCCGGCCGAGGTCGGGGCGCGCCACGGCGTCTATGTAACGGACGGCCATTCGCGCGTCTACAGCTTTCTCCAGAAGCCTTCGCCCTCTGAAATCCGCGCCGCTGGCGGCATGTTGGCGGGCGAGACGGTCGCGGTCGATACGGGCCTTCTTCGCTTCCACCCGGAGCTGGCCGCGGGCCTGTCCGGTTTGTCCGCACAGGCGGGCGCGCTGCCGGCCCTGGATCTCTATGAGCACATGACCATGGCCCTGACGGGCCAGTGGAGACCACCGGCCGAGGCCCTGCCCTTCATCCGCTCCGTGGCGGCAGCTCTTGAAGGCGTCCCTTTCTCCTGCTGCCTGGTGGATGGCGAGTTCGTCCACTTAGGCACGACTCGAGCGTTTCGTACGGCCCTCACATCCGGCCTGTTGGATCGGGCCGCCGGCCAACCTCGGGAACCCGGCAAGCCCGTCATCATCGATAGCGTACTGCCCGCCGATGCGACTCTCGGTCCGGACGCCGTAATGATCGAATGCTACATCGAGAGCCCACTGCGTGTCGATCATGGAGCGATCCTGCACGGAGTCAACGGCATCGAAGATGCGATCGGCGTTCCCGAAGACGTCGTTCTCCACCAAGTTCCCGTTCTTACGCGGGAGGCCGTGCGCGGAGTGGTAATGCGGGTCTACGGCGTGGAGGACGATCCCAAGCTCCCGGTCGAATCTCCCGACGCAACCTGGTTCGGCCGTCCCGTGCTTCAAGCTCTCGACGCCCTCAGCCTGCCCTCCGATCTGGTCTGGCCGGGAGTAGCTCCATCCGAACGCTCCCTCTGGAACGCCTCCTTGTTCCCCCTTTTGCCGCCCGAGCAATGTTGGCAGGCTTGCAAGTGGATGTTGCATCTGCCTTCATCCTTCGGACTGGCGGATTGGAAGCGCGCGACACGCCTGTCGCTTCGAGAGAGCGCAAAACTGACGGACGCCGACGCGCTGGCCGAGTGCCGCCGCCGGCGCGCTCGGGGCAACTGGCGTCTGACTGCCCACTCGCTCGTTCAGGCCGGAGCGGACATCCGGCCCATCCTGGCTAATCCGCCAGGGGTCCTGGCGCTCGCCGAAACGGCGCGGGCGCTCCAGGCCGAAGCCGAACTCCTGGAAAGATCCGGGGCTGTCGAGACCGCGCTATCGCACCCGTTACCCGAAGCCGCCAGCCGTTTCTACCAGGCGGCCATGTTCTTCGGAAAAGCCGGATTGACGGGCGAAGCGGAGCGATCGGAAGAGCGGGCCTTCGGCGCCGTGCGTCAGGCCGTGGAGCTGGGCACGGTCCAGTCCGAAGAGGGTTTTCTGGACGACCGGGAATGGCAGTTCGCGGAAGTAACCGTCAGCGCCCCACCCCGCATCGACCTGGGAGGAGGCTGGTCGGATACGCCGCCCTTCTGCCTCGATTGGGGCGGCTCGGTGCTGAACATAGCTCTCGAACTCGAAGGTTCCTATCCTATCCAGGCGCGTGTCACTCGCCTGGCCGAGCCCGTCCTGCGCTGCGTCGCCGAGGGAGCCGGAAGCGTGGAGTATCGGTCGGTGGAAGAACTGGCCGCTGGCGCCGAGCCCGGCAGCCCCTTCGCCATTCCGCGCACTTCCGTGCAACTCTCCAGTCTTCTCCGCCCTGGCGAGCGTTTGTCCGCGGCCTTCGAACGTAGCGGCGGCGGACTGGAGATACTCACGTCCGTCCGTCTGCCGATGGGCTCCGGACTCGGCACCAGCAGCATCCTGGCCGCGGCGGTGGTCCAGGCTTTGGCGAAGATGGGCGGCAGGGACCTCAACGGGCACGCGCTATCCGACGTCGTGATGCGGCTCGAGCAGCGGATGACCACTGGCGGAGGCTGGCAGGATCAGGCCGGCGGGATCTTCCCCGGAGCCAAGCTGATTCACTCGGGCCCGGGTTTGCGCCAGCGTTTACGCGTTCACCCGGTTGACTGGAGCGCGGACCGGCAACGCGAATTCCGCGAGCGTCTCGTCCTTTTCGATACGGGCATCCAGAGGATTGCCAAGAACCTGTTGCGCCAGGTTGTGGGCAGCTACCTGGCTCGCGAGACTTCCACCGTTCAGGTACTGCACAGCATCAAGACGCTCGCCCTGGAAATGGGGGAAGCGATGCGGGAAGGCGAGTGGGCCCACCTCGGCCGCTTGATCGACCGGCACTGGGCGCTCAATCAGGTTCTCGATCCGCACACGGCCAACGCTCCCATCAACCGGCTGCTCCAACACGCGCGGCCATATCTCGCCGGGGCGAAGCTGGCGGGGGCCGGCGGGGGCGGCTTCATGATGATGCTGGCCTCCAGCCCCGAGGCAGCGCTCGAACTCAGGCGAAGGCTGCCCGAGTGGGAACCGGCAGGAAGAGTCCGCGACTTCCGGATCGGCGGCGAGGGGCTTCGCTTGAGCGACGACGGAACGCTGAGCCGGGGGTTGCCAGCCTCTACGAAAGAGTTGTACTGAAGTCGTGAAGTTGAACCGCCGGGGGTGGATTGAATGAGATAGGAGAGAGTGGGAGGGAATTGATGGGGTAAAAAAAAAAAAAAAGGGGAGTAACGAGTTTGTCATTGTGGCGTCACCGGTTGTTGACCCTGAACTGCTAGACTAGGCCGACGTAGTGCCCGGAGGGAATCTGACTTAAGCCGTGCTTCGATCGCGTAGACTCCTGTGCCTGTTCGTTGTGGCGTTGTCCGCGGCCGCGCTTCAAGCGGCGTCCGGGGCTTCTCCGGCGCAAGGTCCCCAGACATGGCTTTCGCTTCGCGACTGGAATCGCTATCCGGCGATCATTCAGACCGAAGCTCCAGCGGTCTTCTACGCCATCGGCGACATACACGGCGATTACGAACGGCTCGTACGGCTGCTCGTGGGCTCGCGGATCATCCAGGCGGCTCCATCGGCGCCCGAGAGCATCGCTTGGGCTGCCGGTCGCTCGGTTCTCGTGGTGACAGGCGACATGATCGATAAGGGGCCCCGTCCGGCATCCGTCCTCAAGGCGCTCCAGGCTCTGCAAGCGGCGGCGAGGAAAGGTGGCGGCGACGTAATCGTCCTCGCAGGGAATCATGAGGCCGAGTTGCTCGGCGGCGCGAAAAAGAGCGATGCTTCCCAGCACGAAGAACTGGCGGCCGAACTGAAAGAGTCCGGCCAAACCCTCGACCGGTTGGCGGCCTGCGAAGGCGATCTCGGAGCGTTCCTCTGTTCCCTGCCGATTGCGGCGCGCGTCGGCGATTGGTTCTTCTCGCATGGCGGGAATACGGGCGGCCTCGGCATCGCGGCGTTATCACGCGCCATTCAGAGCGGCTCGTACAACCTGCTCGATGCCAATTCCATTCTGGAAGCCCGCGCCAATGCGACGGGCAACTGGTTTGACGCCCCGGGCGGTGAGCGGCCGTTGCTGGCCACTGATGCGGCGGCGCTCGGCGTGAAGCACATGGTTCAAGGCCATCAGCATGGAGCGGCGCATTTCCAGGACGGCGTCAAACGCGCCGCCGGAGAAATGTTCCAGCGCTGGGGGCTTCTGTTCTTCATCGATGTGGGAATGAGCCGGGGCGTCGGGGACAGTACCGGCGCAGCGCTTCGGATCACGTCGCAGGATGCGAGCGCCGTCTGCGCGGATGGATCGCAGACCCTACTCTGGCGCGCCAACGCCACGAGTGATGTTGGCCGCGCCGCGCCGTGCCGGAAGTAGCCCGCTCTTAAACATTCCTCGGGAAGTCCTCAGCAGCGGCCGGTTGGAGTTATCCTTGTGCGAAGACCGGCGGTTGACGGCTTGATCCCGCGTCGTCGGGGCGATCGAAGACAGGAAAGGAGCCGAAGATGCAAGAAAGCCAATCGGAGAATCGTGCTATGGACCGGCGTGGATTCTTAAGAACAACGGGCGCGGGACTGGCGGCGGCCGGCGCCGCGGGGCGCGCCGAAGGTCAACAGGCCAACCCCGCCGCGAGGCAGCTCACGGATAAAGAAAAGCTGGACCGGATCGCTTCCAACACCTGGCCCATTCGGGACATTTTCAAAACCCGCACGCGCGCCGGAGCCACGGCTCCGCCGCCGAGCGCGATGAAGCAGAAGTACGGCGAGATCACGATGCTGGACTTCCCGGATTTCACCAAGAGCACCTTCCCTGGCGTGACTCGCATGGATCTGTTCTCGGGGCTGTTCGGGGATGTCACGGACGACAGCATGTTCACTGGCGGCAACCCGCCCGCACCGGCGCCGGGCGCAACGCCTGGGGCCGCGCCGGCCCCGGCGCCTCGCGTGGCGCGCGAGTTCGACCCGTCGAGTGACTCCGGCAAGAAATGGCTCGAGAAGCTGGCCAACAAGATGGTGGTCACCGGGACTAAGTGCCAGCATATTTCGAACAACGCGCCAACGAACATTTGCGACCCGAACCCAGACTTGCGTAAGGCCGGCATCGAGGTCGCCAAGAAGTGGCTGGATGGAGCGGCGATCATCGGCGCAAAATCGATGCGCGTCAACAGCGGCGGGCCGAGGATCGTGCCGCAGCCAATTAACGGCCCCGACGGCTACCCGAAAAACGATGAACTTGCGAAGTTACTGACCAACTGCGTCGAGTCGTTCAGGGAGATGGCCGACTACGGCGGGAAGGTCGGGGTAAAGGTCACATTGGAGAATCACTGGGGACTGACGGCCAATCCGACCAACATCCAGATCATCATTGACGAAGTGAACAACCCCTACTGCGAAGCGTCACCCGATTTCTTCAACTGGGAGCACGACTACCTTTGCTACCACGGCCTGGCCGCTCTGGCGCCCTACGCACACACTAATGTTCATGCGAAGTATTGGAACCGCTGGGCCGAGTGCGATGTGCGCCGCTGCGTGCGCATCATGGAAGGCGCCCGTTTCAAGGGGACGTACGCGCTTGAGTACGAGGATGGCCCGTGGGACCGCGTAGAGGGCGCGAAGTACCTCTACAAAGAAGTGCTGGCGGCGTTGTAGAGTACGCGGGGCGCCCATCTCCGGTTCCGTCCGGAGGAAGCGATATTACCGTTCAGAGCCTCACTCCCGCTTTCGTGCCAGCCCCAGCCTTTCGCGGAGCACGGGCGCGAGACTAGCTTCGACCTCGGGCGTGATCAGCCCGGCTTCGTCAAGATCCTTGATGTGGGCCTCGTCCTTGGCGCGGAAACTGGTGAGCTTCATGCGAACGAGATCCGCCAGGGACACAAGGCGCACGCCCCGGAGAACCCGAGATTCGCTGAACTCGGGAGTCGGCTCGGGATAATCGGGCCGCACTCTTTCTCCCGTGAAAACGAGGTGAACGGCCCTCCGGGCGGCGGGTTCTCCGCTCTGAACAAGCATGTCCACGCCGGCGGCGTGGCGATATTCGAAGCCATATGGCTCCACGGCTCTCGCTATTCGCTCAAGGTCCGAGCGCCTGACGGCGATGTCGATATCCCGAGTGAGCCGCCCTGCGTCGGGTTCCACCGATTCGACGTAAAGATACGTCGCAAGGCCGCCTACCACTCTGTATTCCAGTCCCGCGGAGGCGAACGCCTCTTCCACGCGCGAGGCCAAATCAAATAGCCGGTCCACACGCTCCTCGAAGAATGTATTTACGAAGACTGCCACGGGCGATCTTTGGTCATTATCTCATTCGGGGGCTTCGGATTCGGGCACGCCGAGCCGGATTTAGCGCAGGGCACTGGCCGCCCCACTCCGGCAACCGGACCGCAATCGTGGAGGGTCTCGTCATCGTTGTGTCGTACCCCCGACCTGGGCCGATTTCGGAAGGCATCGTGCAACCAGTTATAATTCTCTCCCATGAGGCTTATTCCGCTTGTATTCTGCCTTTCCATGGCCGGCTTCGCTCAGGAAGAGGCTGCAGGGCCGCCGCAAGGCTCTCAAGACCCCATCAATGCGCGCACGTTCACCAGTCTGCGGGCGCGGAGCGTCGGTCCCGCGTTCATATCGGGCCGCGTGAACCAAATCGCGGTTTTTCCGGACAGCCCGGCTCACTACCTGGTGATGGTCGCTTCCGGCGGTCTGTGGATGACGCGCAATAACGGCACGTCGTTCACGCCCGTTTTCGACAGCGCCGGATCGTATTCGATGGGCTACGTCGCCATCGACGAAAAGAACCCCGAAATCGTCTGGGCCGGCACCGGGGAGAACAACAACCAGCGCAGCGTCTCTTACGGCGACGGCATTTACAAGAGCGAGGACGGCGGGCGCACGTTCCGCAACGTGGGTCTTCGCAACAGCGAACACATCGGCAAGATCATCGTCGACCCGCGCGATTCCAACGTTGTGTGGGTCGCGGTGTCCGGCCCGCTATGGAAGGGCGGCGGCGAGCGCGGCCTATACAAGACCACGGATGGCGGCCGCACCTGGAATCCGGTCGCGAGCCTGAAGGTGGGCGAATATACGGGCTGCCCGGATATGATCATGGACCCGCGCAATCCGGACATCATGCTCGTGGTGACGCACCAGCGCCAGCGCACCTACTTTGGCATCATCCACGGCGGCCCGGAGAGCGCGCTGTGGCGCACGGCGGATGGCGGAAAGACGTTTACCAAGGTCGGCGGCGGGTTCCCCTCCGGCGATCTGGGGCGCATCGGCGTGGCCTACGCGCCTTCCAACCCCAGCATCGTCTACGCGCAGGTGGAAGGGCCGGAAGGCCGCGGCGGTCTGTTCCGATCCAATGACAACGGATTGGAGTGGGAGCGCCGCAACAGTTCCGATTCGCAGGGCCAGTATTATTCGAAGGTCGTCGTGGACCCCGCGACTCCCGACCGCGTCTACGCGATGAACGTGAACATCGCCGTGTCGGACGATGGCGGGCGCACGCAGACCAGCCTCGGCACGCGCAACAAGCACGTAGACAATCACGATATCTGGGTCGATCCGAAGAACGACGACCATTATCTGGTGGGCTGCGATGGCGGCCTGTACGAAAGTTGGGACCGCGCCGCTACCTGGATCTTCAAGTCCAACCTGCCCACGGCTCAGCTTTACGATGTAGCGGCGGATGAGAGCACGCCGTTTTATAACGTTTACGGCGGAACGCAGGACAACAACAGCTTCGGCTGTCCCGGCAAGACGCGCAACCAGGTGATTGTCAGCGCGGATTGCTTCGTGACCAACGGCGGTGACGGCTTCTACACCAAGGTGGATCCGAAGGACCCGAACACGGTCTACGCCAACATGCAGAACGCCGGCACGGTGCGATTCGACCGGCGCACGGGCGAGCGCGTCAACATCCAGCCGCAACCGGACAAAAACGACCCGGCGCTGCGCTGGAACTGGGACGCGCCGATGATGATCAGCCCGCACTCCAACACGCGTCTTTACATCGGCAGCCAAAAGCTCTTTCGCAGCGACGACCGCGGCGATAGCTGGAAGGCCGTCAGTCCCGATCTGACGCGGGCGCTGGACAGGAATAAACTGCCGCTGATGGGCCGCGTCTGGCCCGTGGAAGCCATTCAGAAGAATGTCTCCACCGCCCTTTACGACAACATCTCCGCCATAGCGGAATCGCCGAAGCAGGAAGGCCTGATTTACGTCGGTACCGACGACGGGCTCATACAGATCACCGAAGACGGCGGCAAAACCTGGCGGAAAGAGGAGAAGATGGCGGGCGTGCCCGACAACGGGTACGTGCAGCGCATCTTCGCTTCGCAGCATGACGCCAATGTGGTCTACGTTGCGTTCGAGAACCACCAGAACGGCGACTTCAAGCCCTACCTGCTGATGAGTAAAGACAAGGGCCATACCTGGAGCAACATCGCGGGCAACCTTCCCGAGCGCGGCGGAGTGTACGCCATCGCCGAAGACCACGTGAATCCCAAATTGCTTTTCGTGGGCACGGAGTTCGGCCTGTATTACACCGTGCAGGGCGGCGAACGCTGGATCAGGCTTCAGGCAAGCCTGCCGACCATTCTGGTGCGAGACCTTTGGATACACAAGGGCATGGATGATTTGATTATCGGAACGTTCGGCCGGGGCATCTACATCATCGACGACTACACTGCGTTGCGGTACGCGGCGACCGACCCGGCCGTTCTGACCAAAGACAGTTACATCTTCCCCGTGAAGACGGCTCTTTCTTACATCCCGTTCAACAATAACGCAGGCGATGAGGGCGAGACCAAGTACACGGCTGCGAATCCAGCGGTGGGCGCGGTAATCACGTACTTCATCAAAGACATCCCGACCACCAAGCTCGCGGCGCGGCAGCAGGCCGAGCGGCAGGCCGTACAGCGCGGCGAGACGCCGCCATACCCGACGCCGGAACAACTCCGGGAGGAATCTCAGGAAGAAGCGCCCCAGGTGATCATCACGATCGGCGACGCGGCCGGTAAGCCGATCCGGCGCATCGCCCAGACGGCATCCGCGGGACTCCAGCGCATGACCTGGGACCTGCGCGCGCAAGGAAATGCGCTGGCGGCAGCCGTTCCGACCGGCGTGGCAATTAGCGGGACCAGCGGCGCGGCCGCGGGTGGTGCTGCAGGCGGGCGTGGCGGAGCTGGTGGCGGAGCCGGCGCAGGAGCCGGCGCGGGCGGCGGCGCAGGGTTCGCGGGCGGAGCCGGTGGCGGAGCTGCCGGCGGCGGACGCGGCGGTGCAGGCGGCGGAGCCGCGGGCGGCGGCCGTGGCGGAGCCGGTGGGGGCGGACGCGGCGGTGCAGGCGGCGGAGCGGGCGGCGGCGGAGCCGCTGGCGGTGGCGAAGAGTTCGCGGGCGGCGGGGGCCGCGGGGGCGGCGGCGGTCCTTTCGTCGTCCCGGGCAAATACACCGTAAGCTTGGCCAAGATGTTTCACGACGAGGTGACTCCGCTGGCCGGTTCGCAGACCTTCGAGGTGAAAGGCGAAGGGCCTGCCACCAACGAAGACCGGGCGGCCATGGTCGACTTCCAGTTGAAGGTGGCCAATCTGCAGCGCGCCTTGACGGCGACGCAGCAGACGGCTACGGAAGCCGGCACGACGCTAAGCAGCATCCTGCGCGCTATCGACGGGCTGGTTTCCCCGCCCTTGAAGCTGCGCCAGGACACCATCAAGGCACAGCACGACCTGGATGACATCAATCTGGCCTTGCGCGGCGATTCGGCCTGGCGGGCGCTGAACGAGGGCACGCCGGCGTCGATTTCCGAGCGCGTCAGCGCGGCCGGTTCCGGCGGGCGCGGCGCCATAGGCCGGCCCACCAAGACCGCCCAGGAGCAGTATCAAATCGCCTTCGACGAACTCTCCGCCGAGATTCCGAAGTTGCGGAAGATTGTCGAGACGGATATCAAGGCGCTCGAAAAGCAACTCGATGCGCTGAACGCTCCCTATACTCCGGGAAGGCTTCCGGAGCTGAAGAAGTAACTTCGGCTTTCACTCGCTACTATCTTTAGTTGACTGAGGGCGGCCCCTCCAAAAGGGCCGCCCTCTTTGTGTTTTCCGGGCAATTGCGCTCAATCTGAAATCCGCAGTTGGGTGGTTTGTATCAGGGCACGTCTTGAGACGTCGCAAGCAGCGCAAGACTTGAGGGTTTTAACCCCTGCGCTTCTTTATGCGGAAGAGCCCGGGGCTGCTGTTCGGCCGCCCCAGCGGCTAAAGCCAATAAATTCCAGTCTGTGCGGCGCGACTGAACTCGCGCCCCGATACAAGACACAGATCCGTAGCAGCTTCCAAGGTGAAGATTCGATCTTGTCGAATACGATTTCGGATTTCAGGCTCAATCTCCCGGTCCGCGGGACCAGAGGTTCATAACGAAGGTTAATAGCGGCCTATCCGAAAGTCCTGGTAGGGCCTAAGTACTTTCGGATCTGGCGAAACTTCAGAAAATAGTTCATCATCGAAAACGTAATGGAAGACGCTATGACCATCACATTCTCGGACGGCCGGAAGAAGAACGCGGTGATCCTCGCGCAGGATGCCGGCCACATGCGGCTCGCTTTGGAAGGCTCGGATGACGTTCTGGCGGTCGCCCAATACAATGGGCGCTGGATCTCCGAAGACTGCGAACCGGTCCGTATGGGATACGAGTGGGAGATGCGAGGCCCCGCGGAGATCCCGGCGGAAGCCGACTGCATCTGCTCGAAGGATCTCGCCGCCCGGATGATCCAGTTGCTCCTCCGAGGCTCGGATGACGAAGCGGAGCCGAGTGTGCCGCTCCATCCGGCGCGAAGCGCCCGCGCGATCCACGTAGTCTAGACAAGATTCGTTCGCTCCTTACGCGTCCGCGCGCTCGGCGGCCCGAACCTCGCCGCGCGCGCGGGCGCGGCTCCTTCCAGCTTCTTATAGAATGGGAGTTCATGAGCTCCGAGAACTCCCAGGATTTCTATCGCATCCGGAAACTGCCTCCGTACGTTTTCGCCGTCATCAACGACATGAGGGCTAAAGCGCGCGCGGCGCAAATCGATATTATCGATCTGGGCATGGGCAATCCGGATGGCTCCACGCCGCGCGCGGTCGTCAGCAAGCTCGTTGAGGCGGCGCGCAACGCCCGCAACCACCGCTACTCGCAGTCCCGCGGAATACCGAAGCTGCGCGAAGAAATCGCCAAGAAGTACAAAGCGAAATACGATGTGGACCTCGATCCGGACAAGGAGGCCATCGTCACGATCGGGGCCAAGGACGCTCTGGCTCACCTGCTGTTCGCGGTGGTCGGCCCGGGCGACATCGTGGCTTCTCCCAATCCCGCGTATCCGATCCATCAGTACGGCGTGATCATGGCGGAGGGGCAGGCATCCGTGGTTCCCATGCCCGACGCGGCCACCTTCCTCAACAACCTGGAAGACTTGTATCGGAATACCTCTCCGAAGCCGAAGCTGCTGCTGATTTCCTTCCCGCACAATCCGACCACCACGTGCGTGGATCTGGATTACATGCGCGAGATCGTCCGGCTTGCGCGCCACCATGGAACGCTCATAGTGCATGACTTCGCCTACGCCGATCTGGGCTTCGATGGATATGTGCCGCCGAGCATCCTGCAGGTGGAAGGCGCGAAGGATGTGGCCGTCGAGATCTTCTCGATGTCCAAAAGCTACAACATGGCGGGTTGGCGTGTTGGCTTCTGCCTGGGCAACGCGAAGATGATCGCGGCGCTGGCGCGCATCAAAAGCTACCTGGACTACGGCGTGTTTCAGCCCATTCAGATCGCGTCCATCATCGCGCTCCGCGAATGCAACGACGACCCGCAGAAGATCTGCTCCATCTATCAGAAACGCCGCGATGCGCTGGTGACGGGTTTGAAACGCGCGGGCTGGCCGGTCGAGCCGCCTAAGGGCACCATGTTCCTTTGGGCGCCGATTCCGGAGCGTTACCGCGCCATCGGCTCGTTGGAATTCGCGAAGCTGCTGCTCGAGAAGGCCATGGTGGCCGTTTCACCCGGCATCGGCTTCGGCCCGCTCGGCGAGGGCTTCGTGCGCTTTGCGCTAGTGGAGAACGAGCAGCGCATCAAGCAGGCCACCAAGGCGATTGGACAGTTTCTGAAGGGCTAGCTACTGCACCTGATACGGAATCGAAACGTCGATGTTCTTCGGCGCGAAGCAGGCATGGTCGTTGCAGGCCTGATAGCGAAGCTTTCCGACGGCCGAACCGGGACCGGCGGGCGCGTTAGCCGCGACCTTGAAGCTCGCGACGAGATCGAACTTGCCGGTGAAGACGGAGAGCGGCTTATCGGCGCCCGCATATTTCCCCAGCTCCGGTTTCGGGTAAGTCACGGCTCCGGCTTCCAATGCGCCAGTCGAAGTCCAGGTCAGTTTGAGAGGGATCAAGTACTCATCGGTAGGCTTGTCGCTGTTTACGTGGAAACCCGTCTGAACGGCGCATGGGATCTTTGCCTGGAGCGCGGCTCCGCGCTTGCCCGCGACCTTGGCGATCTGGCCAACCGTCAGGTGGTCAGCGCCGTTCTGCCCCAGCAAGAACGGCGAGCATAGAACCGCCGCCAGAAACAGCCGCCGAGGATGTCCGCAAAAGCTCTTCCACGCCATCTTCGATATCCCTCCGATCCGCAAGTCCAACGTGAATGGCGGCGATACGGCCCGCCCGGTCGATCAGGAAAGTCGTGGGCAGAGCGTCCACTCCGCCGTAAAGGTTGGCGGTGGCGTCGTTGCCCATCAGAATCCGGTAGTTCACGCCCAGGCGGCGAACGAACGGCTTGACGGCGTCCCAGCCGTCATCGTCCATCGAAACCCCCAATACGGTAAGCCCCCGAGCCTTATCCTTGCGCTGAATGTCGACAAACCAGGGGATTTCCATTTTGCATGGGTCGCACCATGTGGCCCAGAAATCCAGGACCACCACTTGCCCCCGGTAATCCGCGAGACTGACGGCCTTACCCTCGGCGTCTTTCAACGTGAATGGCGGCGCGGGCTTGCGGTCCTTCTCCGGTTTCACGGCGCTGGCGCGGGGCTGGCGCGGAAGATCAGCGGAACAACCCGCGGTGGCGATTACAACCATCGCCGATACAGCCGCGGTTATCAGGTATTGCTTACGCACCAGGACTTTCCTATTCCGATTATATCGGCACGCTGCGGCCGTTCACGTTCTTGCTGAACCACGCGCGGCGGCGTTTGCGATGGCCTTCCCCAGCGTGTACTCCGGGTGGCTCCGCACGCCGGAATACATCCAGGCGGCAGTATCGCAGAAGCTTTCGCAACAGTAATCCCGCCATCTTGGGGTGCGCGCTTCCCAGTCGCGCGATTCGAGCTTGAGCTTGCGCCATTCCGATGACCACCCTAGCTCGCCCCTGGCGACACGAAGGATCTCTGCGCGAAGCACATCCTCAAACGACCGTCGCATCCCGTTGCCCAGGCGCAGCCAGACGAAATGGAACAGTTCGTGAGCCAGAATCCGGGGGAACTCCGCGGCGCGCGCAGTCGAATACAATCCGGCGCTCGCGGAGGAATGCCCCGGCATGAACCGGGCCCCGGCGGTCGCGCAATCCGCGCGAGCTCATGATACAAATCGGGGCGCCACGAAAACCCGGCATCGCGCGCAATGCGCGGCGCAAGGGCTCGCGCAGCGCCGGCGCATCGCACGGAAATTGTTCGGTCACGGTTACAGACGTTTACGCTGCCTTGGCGCCGGTTCGTTCGAGCGCTGCCAGTTCCGCGGCGAGCTTCCGCAATTCGGAGGAACCAACGGTGACCAGTTCCTTCTCCATGTCCTCGCCGCTCCGGATCATTTCCTCCAGGTGCAGGCGGGCCAGGCGGCCGCACCAGGCGTCGTCCATTCTCCGCCCGGTCTCGGCGCTCGCCTGTACCAGCGCCGCATGGGGCAGCGAGACCGTTCTTTCGATCCGCGCTCCATCTTCGCCCGTAAGAACGAACTTCACGTCAACGGCGTCGGCGTGACGGATGGAGATAGCCGTTTGCAACCACTTGAGCATCACCTGAAACTTGCGGCCGAACGGATCGGGCCCAGCCTCAAACTCGCGGAAACTAATCATCTAGAGGCTATTTTACCAGCCGCCGGGGTCTTGGGAGCGAATGGTACAGTCCCCCAAATCGTCACGCCCGGCCTTCCAATTCCGCCACCCGGCCTTTCAACTCCGCGATCTCGCGCCGCAGGTCGGGGAGGCGCGCGAGGTTCGCGAGCTGCTCCAGATGCTGCTTGAGCGGCCGCGCGGGCGTGCCCCAGACCGTCTCTCCGGCTCGCACGATCTTGGAAGTGAGAACGCCGCAGCCCGATCCCAGCACCGCGCGGGACTCGATCCGAGCCTTGTCGCCGATGCCGACCTGGCCGCCTATCACGGCATAATCCTCCACCACGACCCCACCGGAGAACCCAGTCTGCGCGGCTACCACGACATGCCGCCCAATCCGGCAATTGTGCGCCACGTGCACCATGTTGTCGAGCTTGGTCCCTTCGCCGATCAGGTCACTCCCAGAGCCGCCCGATCGACGGCGCTGTTGGCCCCGATCTCGACGAAATCGCCGATCTCCACGCGGCCGACCTGCGGGAACTTGTGCCAGCGGTCGCGGTCCATCACGTAGCCGAATCCGTCGGCTCCGATCACGCAGCCGGAATGCAGAATCGAGCCGCGGCCGATATCCACGTTGTCGTACACCGTTACGTTGGGATACAGAACGCAGCCGTCCCCTAGCATGACCCGTCTCCCCACAACGCAGCCCGCCCCGACACGCACGGCGACCCCGAGCCGCGCGCCATCGCCGACCACGGCGTGGGGACCGATCCAAACGAGGGCCCCCATTTCGATGTCCTTGCCGAGGACGGCCGTCGGATGCACGCCCGGCTTCATCTCCTCGGTGGGATGAAAACGGCTGATGGCCCGCGCGAAGGCCGTGCGCGCCTCCGCCACCCGGATCACCGTTCTCTGGCTCGGGCTCGGCCAATCTATCGGCACGAGCAGGCATCCGGCGGCGGATTCCCCGGCGCGTTCCGCGGCCCGGCGGTTCGCGACAAACGAAAGTTCCGAGGCGCTCGCGTTTTCAAGCGCGGCGACGTCGATCAGCTCCTTCTCGCCATCGCCTTCAAACGTGGCCCCCAGCCACTCGGCCAATTCTCGCACTCGCATAGGCATCATGATAGCCCCAGTCCGCATGGGGCGGCGAGGCCCTGATCCGGTCCATAGAGCCACAAGAAACGCACCGCTGAGCCGCGGAGACGCCGAGTTTTCTTGAGTTCTCCGCGATCTCCGCTCCCTCGGCTGGCGAACCTGCGGGGTGAGAGGATTCCCCAGAAAGGTCTTGGACGTTTCTCGCGGCTTCTGACGCCCCCGGGCGCGCAGAGCCGGCAGAGGCCGCGAAGGGTTCCTAAATCTGCTTTTTCTCGGCGTCTTCGCGCCTCCGCGGTTAAGCTGGGTTATTGCCTTACGGACGGATTACGGGCGAGGCGCCGGGGAACGGCGGATACTCAAGCCGCCCGTTCGGCTTCGGCCAGCGTCACGTGTTTATAGGGGATATACCAGAACAAGCCGCTGACGCAGATCAGGATGTACATGGCCTGCCAGACCGTGTAGGCGGCTGTTCCGGCCGATGCGTAGGAGCGCGCGACAATCTGAAACAAGGCAAAAAACGCCGCCTGCCCCACGCCGATTCCCGCCGGGGAAATCGGAAGGGCTCCCGCGGCGAACCCCAGCGGCGCTATCAGGAAGAACTGGCCGACAGGGATGCCGGTCGCGCCGGTCGAAAGCAATGCCAGGTAGTACGCGATGCAACTGATGCTCTGGTTGAGGACGCTCAGGGCGAGAGCCGCGGGGGCGGCCGAGGGCCTTCGGCGGTACTCGTGCAAAGCCGAAAAGGCGTGCCGGACGAAGCGAGGAAGAAAGGCCCATTGGGACAGCCGTTCGCCGGCGTACAGCGCCGCATACAATCCCGCAATGGCGCCGACGAAAACCATCACGCTCAGCGCTCCCAGGCTGCGCGTGGCCGGCGTTCGCAGGGTCTCGCTCATATTGGCGAGCGACATTACGGCTCCCAGAAAGAACAGGGCGACCATGCCCGTAAATCGATCCATCAGAATGGACGTCGCGGCATGAGTTTTCCGGTCCCCCGCGGTCCGCGTAATGTAATACCCTTTGACCAGATCGCCGCCGACTGCCCCCGGAATCGCCACATTGAAGAGCTGCCCGATCATCGTTAGTCCGAAGGTCCGCCGGAAGGAGAGCCCGATCTCCTGAGCGCGAAGCAGAAGCCGCCATCGAATCGAGATGATTCCGGCCTGGCAATAACCCAGGGCGAGAATGGCCAGCATCAGAGGCCAATGCTCGAAAGCCCGCGCAATCTGGGACAGGTCCAGCTTTCCACTCAGACACATCCACGTCACAATGCCGGCGCCCAGCGAGCGCCTTCAGTGCCGGGCCGATCTTCGAGAGCGCTCGCTTCATTTATCTTGGGGAAAGTCCTTTGCCCGATGGATGCCCACTACTATAGCGTGGCTCCGGCGCGTCCAAGGCACATGAACTCCTTCGGCAAACGGCCGTGGGCCCAAGCCAACCGCTCCCAGCCGGTCTGTCGCCAGTCGCTTCGCAGCCTAGCGCTCCCGCCGCATGATCTTGCGCTTATGCAAGCCTCCGCTCCACTTACGGTCGCGGCTCGGCTAGTGGCCCTGGCGCATGGCCCTCGATCTGAGCCGCGACCGTAAGGGCGCGGAGCCGTCTTGCGGACCGAGTCGCACGGTCAATGCACTAGCCCGCGGCTCCGCGATGGCTATATCATACGGTTTCATGTCCATCGATCCGTCCGCACAGATTTCGCCGACGGCGCGCGTGCACCCCGATGCGCGTATCGGCGCCGGAGTCCGTATCGCCGATTACTGCGTCATCGATCGGGACGTGGTCATCGGCGCCGGCTGCTCGCTCGAACCCTACGTCTACATCAAGCGGTGGACGGAGATGGGCGAGCGGAACGAGATCTCCGCCGGGACGGCTTTAGGAACGGACCCGTTCGATAAGCATTTCACCGGGGCCCGAAGTTATTTGCGCATTGGGAATGGCAATATAATCCGCGAGCACTTCACGATTTCCCGCGGAACGGCGCCGGAATCCGTCACCGAACTCGGCGACGGGAACTACATCATGTCCTCGGGCCACATTGCCCACAACTGCAAAATCGGCGAACGGCAACGTAATCGCAAGCTGCGCTTTGCTGGCCGGCTATGTGGAGGTGGAGGATGCGGCGTTCATCTCCGGGAACGTCGCCATTCACCAGTATTGCAAGGTCGGGCGGCTGGCCATGATAGCTGGAAACACGGGCGTGAGTAGCGATGTCCCGCCGTTCATCACCTGCGCCGGCTGGCGCGGCAACGCCACCGGACTGAATTCCGTGGGCCTGCGCCGCGCCGGTTTTGACGCGTCGCGAATAGCAGCCATCAAGCTGGCCTACGATATTCTGTTCCGCTCCGGCCTGCGGCTCGAAGAGGCTCTCGCACGCATCGAGACCGAAGTCTCGTCGGACGATGCGCGGCATTTGGTCGAGTTCGTCCGCGGATCGAAGCGCGGCATTTGCCGGCCGGCATCCGCGAAAGGCGAGCACGGAAGGGGAAGACGCCCCCGGGCTTCATTGAAAACCGACTTGTCTATCTCTTATACTAGGGCTTAGTTACCAGGCGGATGGACTGCCCAAAGCGGGGGTTTGTTCCGTTCCAAAGGCTGCGTTCAAGGCAGACTGAGGGATTTCCAGAGGAGGTTTCATCATAAATGCATACGAATAGGGATGTGAGGTGTGTCGAGCGAGCGGGCAGTAATGCATCCCGCTGGTTCGCACGAATGGGCGCGATCCTGCTCGGCATTCTCGCGCTGGCCCTTCCGATCTCCGCTGCCGAAGCGGGCGGCGAAGCCAACCTGAAGCTGCCCGACCTGGGCACTCAGTCCTTTTTAGGAGGCATCAGCGGCCACAACCTGCTGCTGGGCGGCCTGGTGGTAAGCGCACTCGGCCTGTTGTTCGGGTTGATCATTTTCGTCCGGCTGAAGAACTTGCCGGTGCACTCGTCCATGCGCGAGGTGTCCGAGCTGATCTACGCGACATGCAAAACTTATCTGGCCACTCAGGGCAAGTTCCTGGTGCTGCTGGAGGCTTTCATCGCCGTCATCATCGTCGTTTACTTCGGCGTGCTGAAAGATTTCGAGGCCTACAAGGTCGCCATCATTCTGCTGTTCAGCGTGATCGGCATATCGGGCAGCTTCGCGGTGGCGGCGTTCGGAATGCGCGTGAACACGTTCGCGAACTCGCGCACGGCGTTTGCAAGCCTGAAGGGCAAGCCCTATCCGTGCTACGCAATTCCGCTGCAATCCGGCATGAGCGTGGGAATGCTGCTGGTCTCGGTGGAACTGCTCATCATGCTGTTCATCCTGCTATTCGTTCCGGGCGAGCTGGCCGGCGCGTGCTTCATCGGCTTCGCCATCGGCGAGTCGCTGGGCGCGGCGGCGTTGAGAGTCGCGGGCGGCATCTTCACGAAGATCGCCGATATCGGTTCGGACCTCATGAAGATTGTCTTCAAGATCAAGGAAGACGACGCGCGCAACCCGGGCGTGATCGCCGATTGCACGGGCGATAACGCGGGCGATTCGGTGGGACCTTCGGCCGACGGCTTCGAGACCTACGGCGTCACGGGCGTCGCGCTGATCACGTTCATCCTGCTGGCCGTCGCCAAACCTTCGGTCCAGGTGCAACTTCTTGGTTTGGATCTTCTCGATGCGCGTCATGATGGTGATCTCTTCCGCGGTGGGTTACTTCATCAACGGCGCGATCGCCAAAGCACGCTACGGCAATGCCGACAAGATGAACTACGAGGCTCCGCTGACCACGCTGGTCTGGCTCACCTCGATTCTATCGATCGTTCTGACTTACATCATCAGCGCGTTCATGATCCCCAGTTTGGGCGACGATTCCACGATGTGGTGGAAACTGGCGACCGTGATTAGTTGTGGAACGCTGGCGGGCGCGATCATTCCGGAGTTCGTCAAGGTCTTCACTTCCACAAACTCGCGCCATGTGCGCGAAATCGTCACCAGCTCGCGCGAGGGCGGCCCGTCGCTCAACATTCTCTCCGGGTTCGTGGCCGGAAACTTCAGCGCCTATTGGCTGGGATTCACCATGCTGGCGCTGATGGGCATGGGCTACGCCATGAGCTTGCAGTTCGCTCCGAACATCATGCTGGCTCCGGCCGTCTTTGCATTCGGCCTGGTGGCGTTCGGATTTCTGGGAATGGGCCCCGTGACGATCGCCGTTGACAGCTACGGCCCGGTCACCGACAACGCACAATCGATCTACGAGCTTTCGATGATCGAAACGCTCCCCAACATCGATCGCGATATCGAAAAGGAATTCGGCTTCAAACCGCAGTTCGGCAAGGCCAAGGACCACCTGGAGGAGAACGACGGAGCGGGCAACACCTTCAAGGCGACCTCCAAGCCCGTGCTGATCGGCACCGCCGTGGTCGGAGCCACCACAATGATCTTCTCGACCATCGTGGCGCTCACGCATGGATTGCAGGACCAGTACATGAAGCTGATCTCGCTGATGCACGCGCCATTCCTGCTCGGCCTGATCGCGGGCGGCGCGGTGATTTACTGGTTCACCGGCGCAAGCGCGCAGGCGGTCACCACGGGCGCTTACCGTGCCGTCGAGTTCATCAAGAAGAACATCAAGCTGGAGAGCACGGACAAAGCCTCGGTGGAGGACTCCAAGAAGGTAGTGGCCATCTGCACGCGGTATGCGCAGAAGGGCATGCTCAACATCTTCCTGGTAGTCTTCTTCGCGACGCTGGCGTTCGCCTTCCTCGAGCCGTTTTTCTTCGTCGGGTACCTGATTTCGATCGCGCTGTTCGGCCTGTATCAAGCCCTCTTCATGGCCAATGCCGGCGGCGCATGGGACAACGCGAAGAAGGTAGTGGAGACGGAACTCCACGCCAAGGGCACGCCGCTGCACGACGCCTGCGTGATCGGCGATACGGTGGGCGACCCCTTCAAGGACACCAGCTCGGTAGCGCTGAACCCCATCATCAAGTTCACCACGCTGTTCGGATTGCTGGCGGTTTCGCTGGCTGTGGATCTGACGAAGACGCAGGGCGCGAACTTCACGACCATACTGGCGGCCGTTTTCTTCGTGGTTTCCGCGATCTTCGTCTACCGCAGCTTCTACGGAATGCGGATCGAGAGCGAGAGCAAACAATAAACCGCAATCGGCTCCGGCTGCCGATATAATGGGACACACTGCCCGAGGGAGAATCGGGTGGCGAAGTAATGTCAAAACGGGGCAGGCTGGAAAGCCTCCCCAAGTTTTATGTGGCCACAGAACTATGCGCCAATAGCCGGCAGTCTGGCCTGGTCCGCGCTCGCGGCCGCGACGCCGATACTTGTTCTCCTCATCCTCCTCGGCTTGCTCCGCCGCCCTGCCTGGCAGGCGGCTCTAGCCGGTTTAGGAGCGGCCATCGCCGTCGCCGCGTTCGAGTACGGAATGCCGGCTGGCCGGCTCTTCGCCGCCGTAACCTATGGCGGTGCGTTTGGCCTGTTTCCGATCGGCTGGGTGGTTTTCGGCGGAATCCTGCTTTACCGGGTCTCGGCTGAGGGCGGCAAGTTCGAGCTTCTCAAGGCCTCTATAGGGCGGCTCACGGGCGACCGGATGCTGCAAGCGCTCCTGATCGCGTTTGCCTTTGGCGCGTTCATCGAAGGCGCGGCCGGCTTTGGAACGCCGGTAGCCGTCGCCGCGGCCATGCTCGCGGGCCTCGGTTTCGAACCATTCTACGCAGCGGCGGTCTGCCTGCTTGCGAATACGGCCCCGGTTGCTTTTGGATCCATCGGAATCCCCGTTATCACCCTGGCTGGGGTGACCAATCTTCCGGTCGAACGGGTGAGCGCTGCCGTGGGCCGCATCTGCGCGCCGGTCTCGCTCTTCATCCCGGCCTACCTGGTTTTGGTGATGTTCGGACGGAAGGGCCTGCGCTCCGTCTGGAAAGCCGCGGCGCTTTGCGGCGCGGTTTTCGCCGTGACGCAACTCGTAGTGTCGAATCTTCTCGGGCCTCAGCTAACGGACATCCTCGCATCGCTAGCCAGCATGGCCGCGCTGGTCGTGTACATCCGCTCGACGTCGCACCCAAGCGGGCCATCCCACGGGCAAACCAGCCGGCGGGCCCTGGTTTCCGCCTGGATGCCATACATCCTGCTGGTCATTTTCGTTCTGGTTTGGGGTATCAAGCCCGTTCAGCAGCTCTTGAATGCGCCCGCGATCCCCGTGCATTGGCCGGCTCTCGATAACACGATCCAGCGCCTTCCGCCAGCCGTCCCAAAGCCCGTGCCTTACGCCGCAGTTTTCAATTTCAATTGGCTTTCGGCTTCCGGAACGGCCTGCTTCCTGGCGGCGCTTTCGGCGGCGCTGGTGACGGGCATGAAAGCACGCCAGTTCGCCGGGGCCGTCGCCCGTAACGCCAGGCAACTGGCAATGGCCGAGCTCACTCTGGCGGCGGTGCTGGCGCTGGCTTTCCTGATGAACTATTCCGGCGCTACCGGAACGCTTGGCCTGGCGTTCGCGGCTACCGGCCCCTGCTTCCCGTTCTTCAGCGCCCTCCTGGGTTGGGTCGGCGTATTCCTGACCGGAAGCGACACCTCGGCAAACGCGCTTTTTGGACCGCTGCAGACCGTTGCGGCGGGACACCTGGGGATGAACCCGGCGCTGATGGCCGCGGCCAACTCGGCGGGCGGCGTGATGGGCAAAATGATCAGCCTGACCAGCATCGCCGTGGCGGTAGCGGCAACCTCCATGCGGCAAGAGGAAGAGGCGCGCCTTTTCCGCTTTACGCTGAAGCACAGCGCTCTGCTAGCCAGTGTGATCGGCCTGGTGGTTCTGTTTTACGCGTATGTCGCCCCTGGGTGGGCGCCATAAGGGAAAATGGGGGCTTGAGAGAACTGCACCGCCGCGCCGCCGCTCTGCCCTGGCTGTACCTTGCGATCCTCGCCGGCATCTCGTTCTTCATCTGCCGCGAGACCTTCTACACCGAATCCACCGGACATTGGGGGTCGATGCACGGTGAGTGGATCGCCCTCGCCCGGATCGTAGGAATCGACTGGCTGGGCCCGCGCTGGTGGCCATACTGGGGATGCGGGGCGCCTGCGCAGTTCGCGTACGCTCCGCTTGCGCCCTTCACCATGGCGGTCATCTCGCGCCTGACCGCCATCACTCCGGCCATGGCGCTCCACGTGGTGACCGGCCTCGTCTTCTGCATGGGTCCCCTGTTGCTCTACATCGCCGCCTGGCGGCTTACCCGAGCTCCGGGATACAGCTTTTTCGCCGCGCTGGCGTATCTGGCCGCCTTCCCCGCGGAGCATCTGGACCCCTCCAGCGGATTCGGGCTGGCCTGGTTCGTTACTACGCGCCGCGCTTACCGTCTGCTCGAGTGGGATGACCTGCCTCACCTTCTCTGCCTTGCGATTGTGCCGCTCGCTGTCTGGGCGCTCGCCCGTGCGCTTGAGAAGCGCCGGCCGTGGTGCGAAGCCTTCGCCGCCGCGCTTTTCGCCGCCATGATGACGGCTTCCATGTTCGGCGTAGTGCTGACGGCTATCGTAGCCTCGACCGTGCCGGCTGCCGTCGCCGGCTTCCGCTTCACGCGAGCGATGCTTCGTTCGGCTCTGATCGCTCTTGCCGGCTACGCGCTGGCAAGCCCATGGACGAATCCGTCCCTCATCAAGACTGTTCGTAGCGTCGCCTTGATGGATGGTGAAATGGACTGGTCCAGCCGTGGATTTCTGGCGCTTGGCATCCTCGCGCTTGCCGGCGTCGGCGTCTGGTGGTTGTCGTCTCGTTTCATCCATGAATGGCCGCAGCGGTGGATGGCGCTGTTCGCCTGCCCTTCAGTTCTGATCCCAGGCCTTGACCACTACGCACACATCCATTTCCTGCCCCAACCCCAGCGGTATCTCCCGGAGCTGGAAATGGCGCTCTGCCTGATAATCGTGTTCGGGGCGCGCTCCGTGTTCCGGCGGATTCCGGAACGCACGCGCGGGTTCGTCGTGGCCGCGGCGCTAATCCTTGCGGTAGGTCAAATCGCCGCGCTGCGGCAGTTCGTGGCCAAGATGACCGCCCCGATGAACGTTGCATCCAGCATCGAGTACCGTTCCGCGAAGTGGTTCGAATCGGCCTTCCCCGAGGGACGCGTCCTGGCCGTGGGATCCATGGCGACCTGGCTGAACGCCTACGCCAACGTTCAGCAGATGGGAGGGCAATCCTATAGCACGGCGCCCAGCCGGATGCAGCAGATCGCTAACTGGTCGATCATGACGGGGGAGGCCATGGGAGCGCGCGAAGCGGAACTGACGCTCCTTTGGATGAAGGCGTACGGCGTGCAGGCGGTGGCCGTACCGGGACCGCGGAGTCCCGAAGCCTGGAAGCCGTTCCATAATCCGAGTAAGTTCGAAGGCGTATTGCCCGTGCTCTGGCGCGAGGACGATACGACCATCTATCGCGTGCCGCAATCTTCGTCCTCCCTGGCTCACGTGATGAGGCGCGAGCGCGTCGTACACCTCCCACCTCATAATGGCCTGGACACGAAGGAGATCGCGTCGTACGTCGATGCCCTCGATCATCCGGTTGCGTCGGCCTCGTTCGAGTGGCGCGGGCCAAACGAAGCCCTGATCCACGCTCGTGTTCTGCCGGGGGATGCGCTTTCGGTCCAGGTGACGTATGACAAGGGTTGGCATGCGTTCGTAAACGGCGTTCCGCGCAAGATTCTATACGACGGTCTTCAATTGATGGTGATTGACCCTGCGTGCAGCGGCGATTGCGACGTCCGGCTGGTCTACGACGGCGGTTGGGAAGCCAAGCTGTGCCGGGCGGCATGCCTGGCGACACTGCTACTCTTTGCCGCTCGCATCATCTACGCCGGACGCAGGCGCCAAAAGAGATCCAAGCTATAGGCCTGTCAGTGTGGGGCGGACAACCCTGTCTGCCGCTGCCTTTCAGGCGGTGGGCGGCGCCGACACCGGCTGATAGCCGGCGGCAGGCAGTATTGCCCGCCCCACTCCGGCGCTGGCCCCGCCACTTCCCAACTCACGCGGTTTGGCTACTTACCCACAACCAGAATGTGAAAGGTGTCCGGCACGGCCTGCGCGCGGCCACCGCCGGCGGCAGCCGCGAAATCCGCCCCCAACAGGTACACGCGGTGCAGCTTCGGATCGACCGTCATGGTCCGGGCGCGGTTCTCGGTGGTTACCGTATCCACCGTGTCCCACTTCCCGTTCACCTGCTTGACGATGCTGAGCGTCCCGGATCCGTTCGAGGCGAACGCCAGACCCAAATCGGGGTCGAAGCCCGCGGCGTCCGGCCCGTTGCCGATCTTCGGCGTGGCGATTACTTTGAACGAAGCGATGTCCGTCACGGCCATCACGTTATCGCAGACCGAAAACAGAACCTTGTCCTTCAGATCGATCGCCAGGCCCGACGGCCCGTCGCACGGCAAAATCGAGACGGTGCGAGTGATGCTGGGCTTGGCGGCGTCGATCTCGATGACGCTGTTCTTGTCTTCCAGATTGTTATAGAGCTTGCCGGCTCCGTCAGCGGCGCAAAATTCCGGCTTGCCGTTCAGCGGAAGGGTCGCAACCACTTCGCCGGTCTTGGCGTTCAGCACCGACGAATCGTTGGACCGGCCGTTGAAGGTGAACACGCGCTGGGTCTTCGGCTCGTAGCAGACTGCATCCGGGTTCTGGCCCACCGCAGGCTCGCCGATCTTCGCCAGCGTCTTCAGGTCGAAGATCGTCACGCTGTTGGATTGGCCGTTAGTGATGAAGCCGCGATTGAGATCCGTCGCTACCGCGATTCCATGCACGCCGTGCAGGTCGGAGATGGTTCCCACCACCGTGCCCTTATCCGGATCGACTACCGCGACGCTGGAGCCGTGCGAAGCGTACACACGGCGGTTCGTGTTGTCCATTGCGACGTAGTCCCAGCTCCCGCCGCCGCCGATCTTGATCTTGTTGAGTACCTTGAAGCCCTCGGCCGCGCCCAGCAAGCCCACGACGGCGATGGCCAGGACTACGACTATCAATACCTTCTTCATCTGTTCCTCTCCTTCATCCCGCCGCCCTTCTGGGCCGCGGATCGATTACTTGTTTCGCCCGCCGATGTAGTAGTGAACGGCCGGAGTCACTACTAGCGATAAGACCATCGATGCTAGGATTCCGCCGATCACCGCGATGGCGAGCGGTTGCAGCATCTGCGAACCTGCGCCCCAGGCCAGGGCCAAAGGCAGCATGCCCGCCACGGTGGCCAGCGCCGTCATCATGATCGGGCGCAGCCGCCGTTCGCCGGCGCGAATCATCGCCTCTTCCGGCGAGAGACCTTCCCCCCGGTACTTCTGGTCGGCATCGAGCAAGAGGATACCGTTCTTGGCGACGATGCCAATCACCATGATCAGGCCCATGAACGAAGCCAGGTTGAACGTTTCACGGGTAATCAGCAGTCCGGCGAAGACTCCGGAAGTGGAGAGCAGCGCCGAACACAGCACGGCCACGGGGGCGGCGAAATTGACGAACTCGAACAGCAAAACGATGAAGACCAGGACAATCGCCAGGATCAGCACGAAAGCGAGATCTTTGAAAGACTTCTGTTGTTCCGCGTAGAGGCCGCCGAATTCCACGCGTATGGATGGCGGCATGCCGAGGCTCGCCAGAGTTTCCTTCACCCGTTTGATTCCTTCTCCCAGGTTCACGTTTTCCAGGCGCCCCGTCACCGTCACGAGACGTTGAAGGTTGTCGCGGCGGATTTCGGTCTGGCCGGGGATATCGGTAACGCTGGCCAGGCTCCCGATGGTGGCCGTCTTGCCAGTGCCGCTGATCAGCAGGGTGTCGCGAATGGTTTGCAAAGACGCGCGGGTACGCTCGGGAAAACGTACGCGGATGGTGTAGACGCGGTCGTTGATCACTACGGGCGTTTGGGCCGGCTCGCCTTGGAGGATGGCGCTGGCGTCCTGTTCGATTTCCTCCGGCGTGAACCCTGCGCGGGCGCTGGCCACGGGATCGACCTGGAAGATGCTGGCCGGCCCGCTGATGGTGTTCTCGATGCCGTCCAACACGTCCACGACGCCGGGGATCTTTTTGATGGCGTCGCCCACGCGCGGCGCCCAGTCGCGGAGCGCGTCGGGGTCCTCGCAGAAGAGCTTGATGGCGATAGGCTCGGGTTCGTTGGAAAGGTCGCCGATCTCGTCCTCGAGTTTCTGAACTAACTCGATGTCCATGACGGGCTCCGCTTTCGTCAGGCGCCCGCGCACTTCGTCCATCACCTCTTCCGTATCGCGTTTCCGATTGGGCTTCAAACGGACTGAGATGTCGCCGCGATTGGCTTCGGTGACCGCCGCAAGTCCCAATTCCATTCCCGTGCGCCGCGAGATGGTTTCCACCTCGGGGATTTTCCCAAGGATTCGTTCGATATTGGAAAGCATGCGGTTGGTTTCCGCTAGCGAGGAGCCGGCGGGCGTCCAATAGTCCACAATGAATCCGCCCTCGTCGAGGGTTGGCAACAGGTCGGACCCAATCCGTGTGAAGCAGAAGTACGAGCCGGCCACCAGGGCTACGCTGGCAAGTCCCAGCAACACGGGGTGTTTCAATACCCCGCGCAACGTACGCTCGTAGATGAGCATGAACCCATGCGGCACGCTGGATTCCACGGCCTTGCCGGCATGTCTTTTGCGAATGAAGTAGTGACTGAGAGTAGGAGTCCAGGTAAGCGCCAGCGCCAGCGAGGTCAGCAGCGCCGCGCCTACAGTGAAAGCCAGCGCGCGGAAGAAGACGCCAGTCACACCGGCGATGGCGATCAGCGGGACCAATACCACGATGGGAGTGATGGTCGATCCGACCAGCGGTACACGGATTTCCTGAATGGCGCTTCGGATCGCCTTGGCGCGGGACTGTCCCGAATCGCGGTGCGTGACAATGTTCTCCACCACCACGATGGCGTCGTCGATCACCAGGCCCACGGCGGCGGCCAGGCCGCCCAGGGTCATCAGGTCGAAGTTCTGGTGCGCCAGGCGCAACGCGATGAAGGTGACTGCGATGGTTGCGGGGATGACCAGGCCGGCCACCAGCGACGTGCCCCAGTCGCGCAGGAAGAGCACCATGATGAGCGATGCGAGCACCAGGCCAATGAGAACGGCATCGCGCACGCTGGCGATCGACGCGGCCACGATGTCCGACTGGTCGTAGAAGGAACGCAGGTCCACGCCGCGCGGCATTCCCTGCTTCAGAAGCTCGATCTCCCGATGAACGGCGTTGGCGACGTCCACGGTGTTGCTGTTCGGCTGGCGGTTGATGTTAATCAGAACCGCAGGCTTCCCATTCGCGGTGACAACCGTGTAGACCGGCTGAATCGAAGGACCCACCGTGCCGATGTCGCCGATGCGGATGGGAGCTCCGGCGGGGGTGGTCTTAATGACAATATCGGAAATGGCCGCCGGCGTCTTCACCTGCCCCGTCACAAGGCCTAGGACAAGCTGGTGATTCGCTTCGATCAGCCCGGGCGAATCGATCAGGTTGCTGCGGCCGATGGAATCGAGAATGTCGGGAACGGTGACCGCGGCTCGTACCAGCTTGGCTGGATCGGGCTGCACCTGGAATTCGGGGATCTGGTCCGCCTGAACGACTACAGTGGATACTCCCTTCGCGCGATTCAACCGGGGCTTCATCACGTAGGTGGCGTACTCCCAGAGCTGCGTTTGCGGCACGGTGTCCGACGTGAGGCTGTAGCCCATGATCGGAAACGCGGCGAAGGTCATGCGGTCGGCCCGGATATGCACGGTGGACGGCAGACTGGTCTGGACGCGAGCCAGGGCTGCGTTGACCAACTGGAGCGTGAGATTCATATCCGCGCTCCAATTGAAAAACAGATTGATTTCGGCGTCGCCGCGGCTCGTGATGGAATACACGCGGTCGAGACCCTGAACCGTGTTGACAGCCTCCTCGATGGGCCGCGTCACGGAGACGAGCATTTGATCGATCGGCATCACGCCGTTCTCCACGCCCAGCACAATTCGCGGAAAGTTCGTTTCCGGGAAAACGGCCACAGGTACGCTGAACGCTACGTAGATCCCGAGCACGATCAGGGTCAGGATGACGAAAATGACAGGCTTGCCAAAGCGGTCGGTCCAATGGCGTTCTTCGCTCCCGGCGGACGGAGGTGTGACGGATTCGGGATCGCTCATTTTTCGTCGTCGCTTTCCTCTGGAGCGGTGAGGACCTTTACTTTAGCCTTGTCTTCCACACCCAGGCCGCCCACGATGACCACCGACTCGCCCGGCATGACGCCGTTGAGGAGCTGTGCTTTATCGCCCTCGCGAATTCCAATGTCGACCTTCCGAAGATGCGCGATGGAATCCGAACCAACTACCAGCACCGCCGTTCCGCCTTCCTCGCCCGGAAGAATAGCCGCCGCGGGCACCACCATCGCGTTGCGCGGCTTCCTCCGTGACTATTCCGACGTGGACGCCGGCCCCCGGCTTCAATCGCTCGCCGGGGTTCTCCACTTGTATCCAGAGCTGAACCGTAGTGCTGGCCGGGTCGGTGGCGGGGCTCACCACGGTGACCTTCCCCTGCACGGTTTCACCTGTGTCGGTCAGGGTGACCGTGGCGGGCTGGCCCACCTGCACCGAAGAGATTGAAGCGACCGGGACATTGACGCGAGCCACCACGCGGGAGATATCGACGACGGTGAGAAGCGCGGAACCGGGATTCGCCATCTCGCCCGCGTACAACGGCCGATCGGCAACGATACCCGAGATCGGGCTGTAGATCTTCGAGTAGCTGAGCTGAGCCTCCAGCGACTGGCGGTGCGCCTGCGCGGAGGCCACTTGCGCGGTCGCGGTTTTCACCTGCTCTTCCTTAGCTACCGCCTGGAGCAGCCCTGAGGTGCTCTTGCGCGGCCAGGTACTGACCATTGGCCTGGGCGTAACTGACTTGCGCTTCGTCCACCTGGCGCTGCGCGAGGGCGCCTTCCTTGAGCAGGTCCTTCCGCGAGTTCAGGACCTTCTGCGCCGCCTGCGTGGTCTCACGGGCGGCGTCCACATCCGTCTGCGCTCTCACTACCAATTCCGGCACGGTGGCGTCGGAGGTCGAACGCAGGTTCGACTGCGCCTGGTCGAGCGCGCCTTGGCCCTCGGCCAGCTCGGCCGTCAGATCTCGGCTTTCCAACTCCGCCAGGAGCTGGCCTTGCTTCACATGGTCGCCGCGGTTCACGAAGAACTTCTGCACCGGCGCGGCGATCTTCGGGGGCACGCCGGCCTGATCGATGGGGTAGAGCACGCCATCGCCGGTGACAATTCGGTGCACGGTGGTTTGCGTCACAGCCGTCACCTGGACGGGCGCGGGAGCTTCCGCCTCGGCAGCCTCTTTCTTGGCGCACGCGGTGGTCAGAAGCGCGGCCGCGCCCAGCAGCGCGATCAAGGCTCGCCCCAGGGCCCGCGGCCTTGCGTCCGCACAAATAAGTATCTAAACATCGGCTATAAAGCTCCCGTGAGTGTCTGAAGCTGTCCCAAGGCGACGCGATAACGCGCCAAGCCATCGGCCAAATCGTTGCGCGCATCCGCGAGCCCGCTCTGGGCTTCCACTACTTCCAACGCGCTCGCTTCGCCGGCCTGATATTGGAGGAGTGTGAGCCGCACGCTTTCCGTGGCGAGCTCGACGGAGTGGCGCAGCGAGGCGATCTGGAAACTGGCGGTGTCGGCTTCCCTATAGAAGGATTCCAAATTCGCCGCCAACTCGCGTTGAGCGAGGCTCAACTCGCTTTTGGCCTGCTGCACGCCCAACTGCGCCTGCGTAATCTTGCTTCTTTGCGATCTCCACGTCCAGATCGGAACGGTCAACTGAGCCTGGGCGGCCGAGCCGTAGTTGCGAAGCCCATCGGCGGTATGAAGGCTGAACCGGTTCGAGTTGATTCCGAAGAAGTAGTCGAACGAAACGGAAGGCAGCAACGCGGCGCGCGCGGATTTCACTTCCCAATTCCTCATCTGAAGCGTGCCCTGCGCCGCGGCAATATCCGGATTGCCGGCTACGGCCTTGGCTCGGACCTCTTCGAGAGTGGGCAAGAGTCTGGCCGACTCCAAATCGTCTACCACGCTAAAGTCCTGCCTGTAATCCGCAAAGAGCAGCACTCCCAGCTCAACGCGGGCCTTGTTCAGGTTGAGCAGGGCCTCGCCGGATTCGCGCCGGCTCTTCTCCACTTCGATCTGCGCTTTGATCACGTCCGCGTGCGCGGCTTCCCCGCCCTTCTCCTGCTTCTCCGTGATATCCAGGAAGTGCTGGGCTTCCCGTAGGCTCTGCTGGGAGTTGCCAAGCTTCCTGTCGGCTGCCACCATCGCGTAATAATCGCCGACCACGGTGGCCGTGAGGCCGCGCGCCGCGATCTCGATGTTGGCTTTGGCGACCGCCTCCGCCACCTGCATTTTCCTGTAGTCGGCGATTTTATCGGGAGCGTAAATATCCTCGTGGACGACGGCTTGATTGTTGTACACATGCACGCCGTCGTTGGATACGAAGACTCCCGAAGGCTGGCCGTTGGGCTGCGTGTAAATGAATTGGTTGAAGGACGAGGCCGAGGGCAGCAGCGCGGCTTTAGCCTGGCGGGCGTCCTCACGGGCCGAGAGAGTGGCGAGGTTAGCCTGCAAGAGCTGCGGGCTATTGGCGCGGGCGCGCGCCAGCGCATCGTCCAGCGTGAGTCTTAGCGCGGCGTTCGGGGCCGCTTGCGGAGTTTGCGCTCCCGCGCCCAGTGAAAGGGCCAGACATAGCCCTAGAGTCGGCGGAATAGGCTTCATGCGGTGCTTCCAGTATAGGTTTCAAGACATGAACGGACGATGAATCAATACGACACTAGCACGCTTACGGCAACGGCTTGAAGAGCGGATGGTCCCACGCTAAACCCGAGTCCCAAAGTTGGGAGAGCACTGTATCGGGGCATGCATTTATGCGTGCCGCACAAGGCTGACCAACGGAACGGCTTTAGCCGCTGCGTCGGAGCCAGGGGCTGAAGCCCTCGTTTTCCTCAATCGTTCGTGTATGCGTTCCGCGTGTCAAGGCAAAGTAGAAATGTCCTATTCCCAGCAAAGTAGAAATGTCCGCTTTACGAAGTAAAGCGGAGGGGGTGGGGTTAGAGTGGATTGGTCCGCGAGGGGTCGCGCCCGAGCGGATGCCCAAGGCCGAGGCGACGACGGGGCTGGCTCCGAAGAAAGCATCGGCTAGCGACCCTCCGATGGCGGCGACGAAGTCGCCATCGGAGGGTTTTGATTTCAAGGGCGTACTTTCTTTGGTGGGGCCCTTGAGGAGCTGAGGCCTTGGGCTATGAAACGCGAGAGGCCGCCGGGCCGATTTTGCCCGGCGCTCCTTTTGCCTTTCGTAGCGGAGGGCCCGCTCAACTGCGAGCATTGGACACCTCGATGGCTTGGCGGAGAGAGCGGCCAGACCGGACAGAGAAATTCTTCATCCAATCGCTTTTGCGTTGTGGCTTGCCAATGGGGCGCGCGGGTTTTACCTCCGTCGTCGGAGGCGCCGCCAGTTCGCGCAGCGGCGGCGCGCAGCGGCGCACGCGCACATAGCGGTCTTGGAAACGCACCGCGACAACCCCGTCCATTCGCTCCTCCACGCGCACCCAGGCCTTGCGCATCCCCGTCCGAATGTCCCGGCGGTCGATTTGATAGACCTTGGCGTCGAACCTCACGGTGTAGTCGTTGGTCACCTGCCGTTGCTCGACGTGACTCAGAATCACCGCCAGATCGTGCTCTTTGCTCAGCGGGCGGTGGGCGTCGGCAGCGTCGGCTGGCTGCACGATCAGGGTCCGGTTCCACCAGGGCAGATAGTCTGTCTCCAGGTAGGCATTGGCTTGGTCGATGGTGCCCACTTGGGCCACACGCATGCCTTTCACCAGCCGATCCTGCGCCGTCAAAAACTGGCGCTCGACGCGCCCCTTGGCCTGCGGCGAGTGCGCCGGAATCCAAATCACACTCAGTTCGTGCAAGGCCCGCTCGATCTGCGTGGGCGGCATCTGGGGCCGATCCCGGCCTTCGCGCTGCTCCTGCCGTTTGGTCTTGACTGCCACCTGGAACATGCCCGCCTTATCCGTGTAGAACGCCAACGGTCGGCCAAAGCGCTCCAGGTACGACCCCAGCAGGCGCCGGTTCTCCTCGCTCGAGTCGTGCCGCACGAACCGCGCGAACAGCCGGCTGGTGGCATCGTCGATCATCGAAATCAGATAGATCCGCTCCCCCCGGCTCTCCAACCAGTCGTGCGTGCTGGTATCCCACTGCACCAGTTCGCCGCAGCGGCTCCGCCGCGGCCGCCATTGGTGCACCTCCACCACGCCGCGCTGGCCCGCCTTCCATAGCCCCGCTTTCGCCATCCACCGCCGCAACGTCTCCTTGCTCACTGTCGTCTGGTGCAGGTTGTGCAGGTACTCGGCCGCCAGCGTCGGTCCGAAGCCTCGATACACCGGATCGGAGAGGAGCGTGATCGCTCGCTGTTCCATCTCGGCCGGCAGCTTCCGATTCGATGCTCGTCCGCGCAGCTCATGGATTACCGCCTGGTCCCCTCTCCTCCCCAGCTTCAGCAGGAGTCGCCGAACTTGCCGCTCGGTGACGCCGATCTCCTCGGCCGCCTGCTTCTGGGTGATCAGTTTCTTCTTGGCCTTCTTCAGGGCCACCAGCCGGTCTCGTTCGGCTTGGGTCATCAGTAGTTGTCCTTTGTCCACCCTCCAGGCTGGACCCGGTCAATAGGACATTTCTACTTTGCCCAAATAGGACATTATCATTTTGCCGCGACATGTATGCGTTCCGCGGCACGGCTGAAGCCATGCCCTGATACAATTCGTTCCACCGTTTCACTTCCCGGCACGCGGGCTGAACGCCTTCGAATTCAATTTCGATATCCGGGCAATATCTTCCGCTACCTGGGCAATGCTACCGAGAATGTACTTCCCGCTCCCAGCCGCGTGGCCAGCGTTACGGTTCCGTGGTGGGCCTCTGCGATCCACTTGACGATGGACAAGCCCAGCCCGAAGCCGCCTTCCTGCCGCGAGCGCGCATCGTCGCCCCGGTAAAAGCGCTCAAAAACATGGGTGGCCGTCTCCGGCGCGATCCCCGGACCCGAATCGGTAATTCGGATGACGAGGGCCTCGGGTTCCAGTTTCAGCTCCGCCAAAACCTTGCCGCCTTCGGGAGTGTATCGAATCGCGTTATCGAGCAGGTTAATGACGAGACGGCGTAAAAGGCCTTCGTCGCCCCGGTACGCCACATCCTCGCCCTCGTCGCAAGTCAGCGCGATCCGCTTATGGCTCCGCGGCGGCTTGCGCTTTCCGACAGCAGTCGGCCAGCAGATCGTTAGCGTAGAACTCCTCGACGTGCAGCTTGACGCGGCCGCTATCGGCGCGGGCGAGGTTTAACAGGTCGTCCACCAGCCGGGACAAACGGCGGGATTCATCCAGGATGATCGCCAGAGACGCCTTGTAGTCGGCCGCTCCCCGCTCCTGGCTGAGCGCCACGTCAGCTTCGCCGCGGATCACGGCGAGCGGCGTGCGCAGTTCGTGGGAAGCGTCGGCGACAAAACGCCGCATGGAATCGAAGGATCGATCCAGCCTGCCCAACAGTTCGTTGAACGACTCGGAAAGCGAGCGTAACTCCTCCGCGGCCTGCCCGATCTCGAGCCTCCGGTGCAAACTGCTCCCCGTGATGTCGCGCGCTTGCCTCGCCATCCAGTCCAGCGGGGCCAGTCCGCGGCTTGAGAGCACCCAACCGCCGGCGATCGCCAGGGCCATCATCAACGGAATAAAAACAAACAGGACGCGGCGCTCCGTCTCCATGACCGCGGCGACCGCGTCGAGCGGCGAGAGGACCATGATGACCACGCGATGGCCTCCGGCGCTTACCGACCGCGAGGCGGCGCGAGCGCCGTGCGGACCGAAGTTCGGAAGCTCCGCTTCTCCCGAGTATCGGGGCAACACCTCGCTAGCGACCGCGCGATCGAGTTTCGAGTTGCTAATCGCAAGGAGGCCCGCGTCGCTCCAGACTGCCACGATATCGTCGCCGACGCGCATCCCGGTCGCTGCCTCGGACGCAGCCTGGCGGATATCGCCTTTCATCTCTTCCATCTCGTCCTGGAACATCGCAACCGCGGTGTCCAATTCCGAGCGGATCTCGGAATCCATGCGGTCGCGCAATTTGCCGGCGAGCAGGCGGTCAAAAAAAATGCCGAACAGGAGGATCTGAAGCGAGAACAGAGCTGCGTACCAGGCCGTGATCCGCCAGCGCAGGCTATGCCGTTTACTCATCGCCCGGCTCCGCGTCGGCAGTCAGCATGTACCCTTCTCTGCGCCTCGTATGGATGAGACGGCGGGATGCGCCCGCATCCAATTTGGCGCGAAGCCGGCGGATGTAAACGTCGATCACGTTGGAAAACGGATCGAAACTCTCGTCCCAAACGTGCTCGGCGATATCCTCTCGGCCCACCACGCGGCCCACGTTCAAGACCAGGAATTCCAGCAGCGCGTATTCCTTCGCGGTCAGGGTAATGGACCTTCCGCCGCGCGTCACTCCGTGGCTTGCGGTATTCAGAACGAGGTCCCCCGCCCTCAGAGACTCCGTACGAAGCTCTTTGGGACGCCGCAGGAGGGCACGCATGCGCGCGAGGAGTTCTTTGAAGTCGAACGGTTTGCGGAGGTAGTCGTCCGCGCCCGAATCCAGGCCCGCCACGCGGTCGTCCACCGCGTCAAGCGCCGTGAGCATCAGGATCGGCGACCGGAACCCGGACGCGCGAAGCTCGCGGCACACGGCGTGGCCGTTCTTGCGCGGCAACAGGACGTCCAGGATCAACAGGTCGTACTGGTTCACGGACGCAAGGTACAGACCCTGCTCGCCATCCACCGCGACATCGACGGCGTAAGCCTGCTCACGCAGGCCCCGGGCAATGAACCCAGCTACGCGCTCTTCGTCCTCAACCAGCAAGACCCGCACAATACTTCCATTGTGCGCGCTTCCGGATGAACGGACAATGAACCGCCCGCGGCAGGACACGATAGGTCCTGCGGGCCAAGCAGGGCCGCGCTTCCGAGCTTCGTGGGGAACGGCAAGCGCGCAGTACGCGCCCGTTCTAAACAGGGCGACGTTATTGTCTGCGCCGCCACCGCTCCGTTACGGTCGCGGCTCGGCGAGAGGCCGCGAACCGAGCCGGGCCCAGTAGGCGCCCCGTCGGGGAGCGCAGGCGCAATTACTTATGACGTTCCGTTTAACTGGAACGCTCAAAAGGCAACGACTTTCGGGATGTCGCGAGGAGCGGCGGCTCTAGCGCGCAATCAGCCTCGCCGGCAGCCCTTCGCGCGTGGAACGCGCTAGAAATCGAGCTCGGTATCCGAATCGCCGAGGTCGATAGCCTTCAGCCTGATGCTATTGCCTTCCGTAACGGTATCCGCGGTCGTGTAACTGAACTTCGATTTTGCGGTCTGCACTTTAACGGGCAATGTAACGGTCGCCGAGCCGTCGTCGTTGCGTATGACAGCGTTGGAGCCTTTCACCTCGACCGAGTATTCGCCCGGCTTGAGCTGGCTCTGGCCGACAGTCGTCCTGCTGTTAAGAGTAAAGTGATACGTCTTGGCGTTCGCGACGGACATACCGGCCAACACAAGCGCGCCCGCGCACACTAAATTTCCGATCTTCATCGTCTGGGATTCTCCAATCGCTCTTAGTGCGAGAAGTGAACGCTAAATGCTGCGCGTTTCTTCCATTCATTTGTTGAGACGTCTGGAATCCCGGCTTCGTTACTCACGTGCGGGGGCTTAACCGTTCTGCAACCTAATTGGCGGGTAGCCGGGGTTCGCCGATCTCTCGCCCTTCAGCGTGCTCCGGTATTCCCGGGCGAGTCGCCGGGCGCCAGGTACTGCCTGAGGAACGCCATACTTCGTCGTCCTGGACGGATACCATCGGGATCGGTCCGTGCGTACGTTCCCCTTCAATGGCCGCCTTGCGCGCGGCGATCGGATTCTGCGCGAGGCTTGGTGGAATACAGGTCAGACCCTCCCGCTACCTCCGTCCGGCCAGACCCCTGAACGCGATCTTCACGTTCTTGAACTCGGCCGTTTCATCGAAAGATCCTATGCCCACCTTGCCGGCTCCCAAGCTCATGTCGGTTCCTCTAAGGGCCGCCACGGGCCGGTTATCGACAAGGACTACCACCGTCCTGGACGTGGCATCGTGCGTCAACCGCACGTGATACCAGCGGCCTGTGGCGGCGAATGCGGCGGGGCCAGCCTCATCGCTGATGCGCACGCGCTCGCCCCCGTACACATGGAATATCCCATTGTGTACGGGCGCCTTGGTTGCCGTATCGGTAGAGAGATGAGCGTAATCAAAATGCGCTTCGTCCCGATACGCGAAAACGATCATGAGCGAACGCACCAACGGCTTCACGTCCGCCTCTACGGTGAGGCGCGAATACGGCGGCGCATCGGCGAGCGCGAAATTGTATGGCCGGCGCGGTCCGGGCAGCGGCTCGTGCCCTTGAGTCATCGCCAGGATCTCCGCGCCGCCCTCGCGCACCACGCTCCAGTCCGCGGCGGAAGGGACACTCCATTGGCGTCCGAAGACCGTCAGCGCGTCGGCCGCCCCAAGCGTAAGGCAACATGCCAGGAATGCAACGGCAATCCTCATGAGGCAATCTTACCCGATTCTCCGGCTTGATGGATCGGAACGGGTTGACGTGACACAGCTCCCCGGCCCTCGACTTTATGACCGCACCTTGTTTCCCCGACCGCGCTAAACAGGGCGACGTTATTGTTTGCGCCGCCACCACTCCCTGACGGGGCGCCCTCTGGGCCCGGCTCGGTTCGCGGCCTCTCGCCGAGCCGCGACCGGGTTAGGGAGCGGAGGCGCAATTACTTATGACGTTCTGTTTAGCCCTATATCTGACGCGCCCGGAAGTCACTCGAGTACGGTATCCCGCGCATCCAAACCAACCGAGTAAGGGCCTGTCAGAAGATAACCGTGCCAAGCAGGGCGTCGCTCAGTTCCAGCCGTGTATCAGGGCTTGGCTTTAGCCATGCCTAACAACGGCCCAAAAACAATGGGCTTCAGCCCCCGGCCGGCGTCCCGCGGTGGCTACGGCACTCGCATTTGAATGCGCTCCGAGACTGCAATGGTTATTCGGCGACAAGCTCTAAGCTGTCTGGCCCCGGCACTCCGTTGCGCGTGGCTCCCCGCATGAAAAGCGATACAGCATCCACTCGAAATTTTGCAGCCGACAAGGTACGAAAGTAGTGTATCCTTGTCTTAATCCTTGTCTTAATCCTTGTCTTAATCCTTGTCTTAATCCTGGTCTTAATCCTGGCTTGCTATGCCGATACGGACAAGCTCATTCCGATGCCCGAGATGCGAGGGTTACGACACACGGCCCTCCTTGTCCCGGCGTTCGCTATCCGAGTTTGTCCTGAGCCTGGCCGGCTGGCTTCCTTACCGCTGCCGGACTTGTGACGAGCGGTTCCTTGGCCGCAGACCCCGCCCGCAACGCAAGAGCGCGATGCGCTAGATCCAATCCTTGGGACGTGAATCTCGTGGTGGGACACGGCCACGCCGGCGCTCAACCCTTGCATGGATCGCAAGGGCAGATATCCCGGAGGTGCTCGAACGAGTATATGCCGGCGTTGTGGCCGTCATTCCAATGGATCCGGAGCGCATAGGCTCCCACTGCCTCGACCCTATCGATCTTAAGGGCCGCTGTGTACATCTGGAAGGGACTCGCCGGCGCGGTCTCACCGCCTTTCGGCCGGGGAGGCGTTCCGTGGGCTCCCGTGCAGCCCGCGCAGGGGCATTCGTCGCGCAAGTACCGAAGCCCGTAATGGCTGCGGTGCCCGTCCTTCCAGTCGATAGTGACTCCCTTGGATTTCGAGACAGCGATGTGTTGTGGGTCCGTGGTGGTAATCATGGTCATCTCACCAGCCTCTCGACGTCGCGCACGCCGCTCAGCCGGCGCATGGAAGCGACCAGCTTTTCGAGATGCTTCTTGTCGCGGACGTCTACCGTCATCTCCACCATGCCGCCGCCCTGATCGGTCTCTCCCCGCGCCTCCAGGTTGCGAATGTTGGTGTTCTCGTCGGAGAGGACGCCCGTAAGTTGGTTCAACATTCCGGGACGGTCATCGGTATGCACGACGATGCGCACCGGATAGGCCTCCGAAGCGGCGGTCGCCCATTCGACGTCGATGCGCCTGTCCGCGTCGTACATGAGGTTCTGAACATTACTGCAAGTCTTCGAATGGACGGCCACTCCCTTGCCGCGAGTGACATAGCCCACGATGGCTTCGCCGCGAATCGGGTTGCAGCACTTAGCGCGGTAGACCAGTAAGTCGTCCACGCCCCGTACCCGGATGACGCCTCCGTCTTCCTTCCCCGTTGCGGTTTGCGCGGCGTCAGGCGCGGGAGGGACGGGCGCGCCTCTGAAATCCGGACCCTCGCCCGCTAGCTCCGGAGCGAGCTTCCCCAGCACCTGACGCGCCGAGTACTTCCCGAAACCGAGGGCGGCGTACAGGTCCTCCATCTTGCCGTATCCGTAGTCGGCGGCCACGCGATCGAGATCCGCGCCGGTGATGCGCGCAATCTGCACGCCCATGCGGCGCGCTTCCTTCTCGAGGAACTTCTCGCCGATCTCGATGGCGCGCGCCCGCTCGTTCGCGTTGATGACGTGCCGGATCTTGTTTCGCGCGCGCTGCGTCTTGACGCAGGCCAGCCAGTCTTTGCTCGGCGAGTGGCCCGGCTGCGTCATAATCTCGACAATGTCGCCGTTGCGCAACGCGGAACGCAGGGGAACAATCCGCCCGTTTACTTTCGCGCCCACGCAGGTATGTCCGACATCGGAGTGAATGGCGTACGCGAAATCGATCGGCGTGGCCTCCCGCGGAAGCACGATGCACCTTTCCGCGCGGCGTAAACGTGTAGACTTCCTCCGGGTACAAATCCACCTTGAGGCTGTCCATGAACTCGGCCGGGTCCTGGGTGTCGCGCTGCCACTCCACCAGGTGGCGCAGCCAGGCGATGCGCTGATCGTCGTCGGCGGGTCCGGTCTTGCCCTCTTTGTATTTCCAATGCGCCGCGATGCCTTCTTCCGCCACGCGGTGCATTTCCTCCGTGCGGATCTGCACCTCGAAGGTCTGTCCCTCCGGCCCGACCACCGATGTGTGAAGCGATCGGTACAGGTTGGGCCTCGGTATTGCGATGAAGTCCTTGATCCGCCCCGGAATGGGATGCCACAATGCGTGGATCACGCCCAGCGCCGCGTAGCAGTTCTTTACCGAGTCCGTGACAATCCGCAACGCCGCCAGATCGTAAACCTGATCGAGCCCGACCTTCTGCCGCCGCATCTTCTGGAAAATCGAATACGGCCGTTTGATTCTCCCATCGATGCGCGCCGGAATTCCTTCTTTGCGCAAACCCGCTTCGACCGTCTTACGGATCTCGGCCAGGAATTCCTCGCTCGCATGACGGCGGTTCTCCACATCCGAGGCGATCTTACGGAATTCCTCCGGCTCCAGATGCTGAAACGAGAGGTCCTCAAGTTCATTGCGCACCTTTCCCATGCCCAGGCGGTGCGCGATCGGCGCATACAGATCCAGGGTCTCCCTGGCAATCCGCTGCCGCCGCTCCGGGGCCAGACTTCCAAGGGTCCGCATGTTATGCGTGCGGTCGGCCAGCTTCACCAGGATGACGCGAAGGTCCTTGACCATCGCCAGCATCATCTTACGGAAGCTCTCGGCCTGACGGTCCTCCGCCGAAGACCAATCCAGCTTGCTCAGCTTGGTGACGCCATCCACGCAGTGGGCCACTTCCGGGCCGAATTCCTCGCGGATACGATCGATCTCCACGCCCGCGTCTTCCACCACGTCATGCAGCAGCCCGGTCTCGAGCGTCACCACGTCCATCTTCATGTCGGCGAGAATGCAGGCGACCATGACGGGATGGACTATGTAAGGGTCCCCGGATGCGCGCATCTGTCCTTCGTGGCGCTGCCTTGCGAACAGGAACGCCTTTCGGAGCGGCGTCAGATCTTCCTTGGGGCGCTGCTCGCGAACCTTCGCTTCAAGCTCGCGATACAGGGATTCCACGGGATCGCTGGGAGGCAGTGGCGCCGCTGTTTCCGGGAGGCTGGTGGATTCGGATGGCAAGCTATCTCGATTCTAGCAATGGAGGGCGGGCTGAAATGAAATCGGGGAGCGGTCCGTAGCGGACAGCTCCCCGATGAATTGCCGGATGTCCCGCGAAAGGCTACTGCGGCGAGGTCTCGGTGGTAATACCGCCGCCGCCGCTCTTCTTGTTCTTCTCGTCGGTTTTGACCTTCCGAGTCTCCATGGCCTTGTTAAACCATTGCTCGGCGATCTTTACCTGTTCCTCGTATTCCGGCTTGCTCTCCGCCAGATCGGCCCGCTCTCGATAGAGAAGGTTCTCGTAGGCCATAGCGTCGTCGTACTTCGGATCGAGCTTGAGCGCCTTATCCAGATAGTCGATGCCGCTTTGGATCATAGCCCCGTATTGCTGCTTGAGCTCTTCCTTCTTCTTCTTGTCCTTGAACGGCCCGGGCTCGTCCTGCTTCATCCCCATCGCCAGACGCGCCTCGCCGTACTTCGGATACCACTCCGACCACGCAATGAACGCGAGGCTGTAGTAGGCGACCGGGTTGTCCGGCTCCACGGCCACATCCTTCTCGTACCAGGCGCGGGCGTTGTCCCAGTCCTTCTCGTTCAGATAGAGCGACGCCAGGTACTCGATAGCCACGGCGTTCTTCGGGTCCTGTCTCAGGACCTCCATGAAGTTGTCGTGAGCCGCCTGCCACATCTGCTTATTGTCGGCCGACTCCGCGCCGGGGATATACTGCTGCATGTATGCGACGGCCAAATATTGGCGCGCCGTAAGGAACGTCGGGTCCAACTCCACCGCGGTCTTGAAGAACTCCACCGCCTGGGGATACTGCGCGTTCTTGAACGCCTGGACGCCTTTGTTCAGGTTGTCACGCGACTGCAACTGCTTGCAGCCCGAGCCGGCCATCGTCAGCGCGAGGGCCACCGCCGCCGTCAAAACCGGTCCGATCTTCATCATTTGTTCTCCAGCGTCGCGGTCAGCAATCCGACCTTATCGATCTGCGCGCCGTGCGCAATGTCGATTGCAGTGGCGACCCATTGAAACTCGAGGTCCGGATTGCCGTTCACGAACACAACCCGCTCGGCGCGAGTCTTGAAGATCGCTTGCAGCCGCTCTCCGAGGTGCTCGGCGTCGGTCGCCTCCTCGTTGATCTTCATCTTATGATCCGCGTCGATGGAGATCACCACCGTCCGCTCGTCGGACGCGTTGGCCACCTGTCCCGGCGGGGGCGGCTGAGGCACCAGCGCCTCCAGCCCGTGCGGCGTGAGCGGCGTGATGACCATGAAGATAATGATCAGCACCAGCAACACGTCGATCATGGGCGTCATATTGATGTCGGATTTCGGACCCTTCGACCCGCCGACTGCCATTCCCATATGATTGCTCCTTTAAGATTCTTTGCTGCCAGACTCTTGCTACTTGGCTGGCGCCGTGGGCGCAGCTTTGCCCTTTTCCTGAACCTGCTCCGTAAGCAGGCCCAGTTGGTCCACGCCGGCCGCCCGCAGATTGTCCACCACTTCCACCACGCGCTCATACTTCGCGCGCGCATCGGACTTCACGAAGACCGTCTTGTCCAACCGGTCCGTGAGCAGGTCCTTCACCTTGGGCGCGAGATCCTCCGGCGCGATCTGCGTCGTCCCCAGGAAGACCTTGCCCTCGCGGGTCACGGCGACCAGGATCGCGTCGCTCTTGTCGGCCGCCTGCATGGGGATCGGATTCCTCGTCTTGACCATGGTCACCGTTACGCCCTTCGACAACATAGGCGTGATGACCATGAAGATGATCAGCAGCACCAGCATCACGTCCACCATGGGCGTGACGTTGATGTCGGCGACCGGCGGCGGCGCCTCATGCTTCATCATCACTCTTGCCGCTTTTTCTTTTGCCATCGTGTCCCTCCACGGACGGCTGCTTCGAACGGGGGCCCGGACTGGGCCCCCGAACGTCAACTCGCCGGATCCGTCGTCAGTCTCGACCGCCCTACTTGCGAACGCCGGAACCGCGCTGCGAGCGCTTCAGGAAATAGTCGATCAGCTCGGAGCTGGAATTGCCCATCTCCACGTCGAACGCTTCAATGCGGTTCGTGAAGTAGTTGAACATCCAGACAGCCGGGATGGCCACGAACAAACCGATAGCCGTGGTCACCAGGGCTTCCGAAATACCGCCGGCCACCGCGCCCAGACCGGTGGACTTCTCGGTCGAAATGCCCTTGAACGCGTTGATGATGCCGACGACGGTTCCGAACAGTCCCACGAACGGCGCCGTGGAACCGATGGTCGCCAAGCCGCTGACGCCCCGCTTCAGTTCGGCGTGAACGATGGCTTCGGCGCGCTCCAGAGCGCGCTTGGAAGCTTCGATTTCCTCGCCCGGGATCTCGGTGCTGATCTGGTGCGCCTGGAACTCCTGCAAACCGGCCACGACGACCTTCGCCAGATGGCTCTTCTTGTACCGGTCGGCGATCTTAACGGCTTCGTCCAGCTTGCCTTCGCGCAGCGCGCCGGCCACCGCCGGAGCGAACTGCCGCGACTGCTTCCGGGCCGCGTTATAGGCCAGGACTCTGTCGATCATGACGCCAATGGAGTAGGCCGACATGAAGAACAGAAAGACCACGATGATCTTGGCCAGCGGACCCATCTGGACCCACAACGACCTCGGATCCCATCCTACGCTTCCGCCTTCCTGCAACAGGTAAAGCGACCATACATGCAATTGCGCGAACATCTCGTTTTTTCTCCTGCGAGTTGAATTTGAAACCTTGCCGCCGGACCTTCCGGGTCCGCCGGGCTATTTATTGCAACGTAAAATTGACGTCGATCTCGGTATCCACCTCGACCGGCTCGTCGTTCAAAATCGTGGGATTGTACCGCCACCGCTTCACCGCCTCGATCGCCGCCGGAATCAGCATGGGGTGCCCGCTGATGGCCTTCAAATCCTGGATCGTTCCGTCCTTGGAGATAATGGCGTGCAGAAGCACGTGCCCCTGAATACGCGCCGATCTCGCCAGCGGCGGGTATTGCGGCGTAACTTTGGAACTTTGTATCAGCTTCGCCGCGGTCACCTGGCCGCCGACCGTGATGCGTTTCATCGTCTGCGCAACCTTGGGCGGCGGAGGCGGAGGAGCCACGGCCGTCGGCACGGACCCCATAATGCTGCCCAGGACGCTGCCCATGCCGCCCATCGACGCAGAACCCAGTCCGCCGGCCACGCCAACCTGCGACGAGGGTGGAGGAAGTTCGTCTTCACTGATCATGGCGATGGCTTTCGGAATCGCCTTAGGCGCCATCAGCCTGCCGGCGTCGAATTGCCGCGGAATCACCTTCACCGCTTTCACCTGCGGAGCTTCCGGCGGAGGTGGCGGAGGAGGCGGTGGCGGAGGAGGCGGAGCTACCAGTAGCGAAGTAAGCTGCGTCCTCGGCAAAACGTCGAAGTAGATCATCGGAATCAGGATGGCTACGATGATGAAGACGATCTGGCCGAGGAAGGCCATCATGACCGTCCAGCCCTTTTTCGTCTTCCCCACCCCATCCACGAATGTTTGCTCAAACATGGTTGCTTCCTTTCACTTGCCGCGCTGCCGGACCGTCCGGGCCGCGCGGTCGGAATCCCTATTTCTTAGCCCCCGCCGTTCCCTTCACTCGCCGGTCGGTGTAATTATGCCAGAACAGCACGATCGGACTCGCCACGAACACCGACGAGTACGTGCCGACGATAATTCCGCAGACCAGCGCGAATGAAAACGCGTGCAACACCGGCCCGCCCCAAATGAACAGCGCTATTACCGTCAGAAACGTCAAGCCGGACGTCATGACAGTCCTGCTCAGCGTCTGATTGACGGCTTTATTCATCACCGATTCCAGCGGCTCCCGCCGCAGGAATTTCACGTTCTCCCGTATCCGATCGAAGATGACGATAGTATCATTCATCGAGTACCCGACGAGGGTCAACAGCGCGGCGATGACGGTCATCGAGATTTCTTTATTGAAGATCGAAAACAGACCGATCGTAATGATGGTGTCGTGGAAGCAGGCGATCACCGCGCCCAGCCCGTAAATCCATTCGAACCGGAACGCGATGTACGCCAGCATCCCGCCCAACGCATACAGCGTCGCCAATATGGCCTTACGGGTCAGTTCGGCTCCCACCTTGGGACCCACCATCTCCGTGCGGATCACGGCGTAGGGAGCAAGGTAGCAAGCATCTTTCAAAGTCTTGATAACGCCGGCAGTCGCGCCAGGGACGGAAGAAAGCTGATCGAAGTTCGTAACCACGCCGGACAGGTTCTGCGCGGCGTAGTCCTTTAAGCTCGTAGCCAGTTGCAGCACCTGGGCATCGCTCAGAGCCACGCTGTTTTGCGCCAGCGGATCCCGCAAGGCTCGAGCCAGGTCTTCCTTGCCCGCGTTATTAAAGTCAACCTTGCCGGGTACGGCGCCGCCGAACGCGTTCCTTAACGCCTGTTCCATGGGGGCCCGGCTGCTTTCGGGATGCGCCTTATCGGCCAGCTCCGCGGCAATCTCCACCTCGTTCTTCGTGGTGGTCGTCGTAATATTCTGGACGCTGACCCCGCCTTTGACCGTTTGCGCCATGGCCGATCGAATCTTGTCCAGTGACGGCGGAGTGGCGAACTGAACGGTCATCGCCGTGCCTTCGCGGAACTCGATTCCCATCCGCAAGCCGCCCTTCAGGGCGATGCTGGATAGCCCCGCCACGGAAAGCACGATCGAAGCGAAAATGAAGGGCCACTTCTTCCCGAGAAAATCGAAGTTGGTTTGCTTAAATAGCTCCATCACACCAGCCCAGCCAGCGGCCCTTAACTGCTTGGACACCAGCCTTACTCAAAATGTTCCAATTCCAAGACTAAATACTCAACGCCTCGACCTGCCGTTTGCCCGAGAGCTCGAAATCGAAAATGGTCTTCGAAACGAATACGGCCGTAAAGACATTGGCGATCAAACCGATGACCAAGGTAACGGCAAATCCGCGAACCGGCCCCTCGCCGAACAAAAACAGGAAAGCGCACGATACCACCGTTGTGACGTGGGTGTCCACAATAGTCCACCACGCTTTCGAGAATCCTGCGTCCACCGCCGCAATCACGGCCTTCCCCGCCCGCAGTTCCTCGCGTATGCGCTCGAAAATCAGCACGTTCGAGTCGACGGCCATACCGATGGTCAGGATGACGCCCGCGATTCCCGGCAACGTAAGGACCGCATGGAAATAGGCCAGGGCGGCCATCAGAATCACCGCGTTAAGAACCAGCGCCAGCACGGCGTTGACGCCGGCGCGGCGATAGTAGACCAGCATGACCGCCACCACCGCCAGCAATCCGGCAATACCCGCCATGATTCCCGCATGAATGGAATCCGCGCCCAACGACGGTCCGATGGAGTCTTCCCGCGCGTATCTCACGCTGGCCGGCAACGCTCCGGATTCCAGGAAGTGCGCCAAGTCCGAAGCTTCCTGCTCCGTGCTCAAATTCGTGATCCGGCCCTGATCCTCGATCCGATTTTCAATGGTCGCCACGCTTACGATCTGATTGTCCAGCACCACGGCCAATTTGTCGCCGACGTGCTTCTCGGTGAAATCCCCGAACTTCCGCCCGCCGGCCGTGGAAAGAACGAAGTTCGTCTCCCATCGCCGCATATCTCCCTGGCCTTCGGTGGCGTGGCGAACTTCCTGCCCGCGGATCGTCGGGATGCTGGAAAGCAGGTACCACTGCTCGCCTTCGGTCCCGCGGGGAAGAGCCTTGCGCAGCGCCGAGTTCACCGGCAGGATTCCGCCTTTCGCCGCGAGCCCGGCCTCCTTGCTGCTATACGGCCCATCCTTTACTTCGGTGATCTCCAACCGCGCGACCGTTCCGATGAGATCCTTCACGTGTTGCGGATCGTCCACGCCGGGCAACTGAACGAGAATCTCGTACTTGTCGCTGGAGCTGCCGTATTGCTGCACGGTGGGCTCCGTGACGCCGAGACCGTTGATGCGAGTGCTGATGGTCTGGATGGAGCGGTCCACGGTGTCCCGCTTCAATTGCTCCATCGAAGAGGGCTTCATGCGCATGTAATAATCCGTCGCGCTGGCCGCGGTCAGCACCCAGTCCGGAAAGCCGTCGTTCACCAGACTCCGGATCGCGTTCCCCGAGCCGGCGGCGGCGCCCTTGATGTCGACTTCGACTTTGTCGGCGTCTTCGACCGTCTGCGGGTCGGTGGTATCCATGGACCCCACCGGGATTCCCTGCTTGCGGAAGCTCTCCCTCAGTTTCTCGACGGTCTGTTGCGCCTCGGCTTTCGCGGCGTCCTGAACCTGCACTTCCAACACCAGATAGCTGCCGCCTTTCAAATCGAGGCCCAGCCGGATGTTGTGCTTCAGGTTCGCCATCAGCGCGGAGGGCGAAGTCGGGAATCCGATCACGCCGACAACGCATGCCAGAATCACCAACAGGATGAACAGGGCTCGCGGCCTAAGGTTCTTTCTCATGGGATTTCACAACCTGTAAATCGTTTATTGTACTTCCTGCCCGGCGGGATCCGGCGGATCACCCTCCAGCCCTGCCGGTGAAATGAGTATCGGCTTCCGCCCGTTCGCCGCCGATAGCCGCCGGGCACTCACCCTACTTCTTTCCTTCCGGCGAGACTGCGCTCGAGACGGCGCCCCGCGTCACCTGGATTTTCACCCCATCGGGCTTAACCCGAAGGATCAGCGTGTCGTCGCTTTCGATGGCCACAATCGTGCCGACAATTCCGCCGCTGGTCGTGACCGTCTGGCCGTTCTGCAACCCGGCCAGCATAGCCTTTTGTTGCTTCCGCTGTTTCTGCATGGGCATGAACAGAAGGAAGTAGAAGACCGCGAAGATCAGCAGAATCGGAAGAAACTGGATCAGCGAGCCGGGCGACGCCGCTTGGAGGAGGAACAGGTTTAGGATCACGTTACAACCATTTGGCGGTTTACCCGGCATCGCTCGACGCCGGATAAACAGTCCTTAAGTAGTCGGGGAACCGACCAAATATTATAGCCTGCCTGATATCCCTCATGATGTCAAGGTAGCGCCGGATGTTGTGGTGGGTCGCCAGGATCGAATAAAGCATTTCCCCGGCCAGAAAAAGGTGCCGCAGGTAGGCCCTGGAGTAACGCCGGCAAGCCATGCACTGGCACGCCGCGTCTATGGGCCGCGGATCGTCTTTATATCGCGCGTGCTTGATCACCACGCGCCCTTCGCGCGTGAAGAGGCAGCCGTTGCGCGCGTTGCGCGACGGCAGAACGCAATCCATCATGTCCACGCCGCGCCGCACGTATTCCGAAAGTTCCTCCGGCATGCCCACGCCCATGGCGTATCGCGGCCGGTCGCGCGGAAGCGCGTCCCCTGCCACCTCTACCATTTCCATGCTCATTGGCCGCGGTTCCCCTACCGAAAGCCCGCCGATCGCGTATCCATCGGCCTCCAAATCCAATAGCGCCTTGGCGCTTTCCCGTCTTAAATCGGGAAAAACCGACCCCTGCACGATTGGGAAAAGCGCGCCGCAGTGGGGCAGGTTCCCGGCCGGCCCCACGCGCTCCCGATAATGAGCAAACGCCCGCCTGGCCCACCTCAGCGTGCGCTTCATGCTCTCCCGCGCGTACTCATGGCTGACGGGATATTCCGGGCACTCGTCGAGCGCCATCATGATGTCGCTTCCGAAGGCGAGTTGAGCGTCCACCGTGGATTCCGGCGTAAACGTATGCGCGTCTCCGTTCAGGTGCGACCGGAATGTCACGCCATCCTCCGTGATTTTCCGCAGTCCGCTGAGGCTGAACACCTGAAACCCGCCCGAGTCCGTAAGGATCGCGCGGTCCCAAGACATGAAGCGGTGGAGGCCGCCCATCTGGCGAATCAACTCGGCGCCGGGCCGGAGATAGAGATGGTAGGTATTGGCCAGCAGGATGCGCACGCCGAGATCGTCGGCAAGATCGCTTTGGGTTAGGCCCTTCACGGATGCCTGTGTTCCGACCGGCATGAACACGGGAGTTTCAATCGAGCCGTGCGGCGTATGCAGCACCCCGGCGCGCGCGCGCGTTATCGGGCACTCCGCAACTACCTCAAATGAAACCGGGGGCACATCCGATTCTAGCGAAGTCGCCGCCGTGGGGAGGACAAATCACTGTCGGTGTGCCCTCTGGGCCACGCCTATCAGGCGGTGAGCCCGATGGGGTTGGCGCCGGCGCTCGACCACAGGAAACCTTCCAGCTTCAAAGCCAGCCTGGCTTTCAACGGATTCCACTGAAGTACGGCCCTTCAACCGCCACGAACGCAGTCGAGGTGCTCAGAGTGAAAGCTGTGCCCAGTGTGTGGTGACTTCAGCGAGCCGTAAGCGGCTATCTTGCTGCAACATCAGGCGTTGGTGTATGGCCACTCAAGTGCTTCAGTGGCCCCATGATGAGACTTTCTCTCGTGTTGTTCTTGCTTGCCGCCATTCCGACGTTCGGGCAATCTGTCGATCCGGCCAAGGTGTTGTTTGACGCGGGCGTTCGAGATGAACAAGCAGGAAGGCCGGAAAGGGCGAAGCTGGCCCTGCTCACGCTTGCCTCCACATACCAAGGTCATCCGCTTGCGGACAGGGCAAAAATTGAGATCGGCGCCATTTATCTGTTTCTGGAAGCCCAGGCACAGGTTCAATCGGGGAAAACGCAGGATGGATACGCTGCGTATCGCACGATATTGCGAGTGTATCCAGAAAGTCCGCTGGCGAAACTGGCGGACGAAGCCGCAAAATCACTCGGAATTCCCGCCAACCCACGGAGATAGAGCGCCCTTTAGCGAAGGCCCCGCCCGGGCGGCTTCATCAGTATCGTTGGGCCTCGGCGGCTTCGCCGTTCGCACCCTACTTTACCCGCATGATGAGCGACCCCAGCCGGCCGGACGCGTGGTCGCACACTACCGCGCGCACTTCCGCCACCTCGCCGGTGGGTTCGAGAGTGGCGCTGAACGTCAGCCCTTTCTGCCGCACCGTTTCATATTGCGCCTGGGGGAGCTTGAGCGCGAGAGGCTGGCGGGTGGCGCCGAGGTCCTTGCCGTCCGCCGATCGCGGGGACAGCACCACTTCCAACTCGCCGTCAAAGTGGTCGCCGTTCTGTTGCAGTTCCAGATCGGCCGCCGAGATCAGCACGGTTGCCCGAAGGCCTCCCGGTTTGGGTTGATCGACCTTCTGAAGCCCCCCCATCAGCCCGATGCCATCGACCGACAGCGGATTGACCAGCGCCTCGCGGATGGCCTCGCTGCGCTGGGTCTCCGCGTTCCCGGTTTCCGGCAGCGCCACGTAGCCCTTGCGGTAGTGCAAGTCCACGTCCTTGCGGCTTACCTCCACTTTCAGGGAATGGAACTGCGAGTCGAGCGATTTGACATCGGGATAGTAACCCAGGGTGTAAGTCACCTGCGCGTCGGCGATGGCCACGCGAATGGCCTTTTGGATGTCGTTGCCGCCGTCGGATGTGCGCCCGCCGCTGTCGTCGGCGAGTACGTGCAGAGCGCCGTAGCCGCGCGGAACCAGAGAGGCGTCGCTGCCTCTCGCGGCGGCGCTTCGTGACGTGTTGGTCGCGGTTGGGCCGGAGGCCGCGTCCGCCACCCCGCGCGCATCCACTTCGTAAACCGCGAGAGCGGCGAAATTCAGCGCCTGCATGGCCGCGCTGAAGGTCTTCCTGAAAACCTGCCGGTCCACCAGCGTGGGATTGGCCACCGGCGCGTTCATGCTGCCGGCGGCGGCTGAGAAGTTCGTAGCGTTGTCCTGCCAGCCGGGCGGCCCGTCGGCTCCAAAGTGGTCGACTTCCACGGGGTAATTGCCGGCAACCCACACAAGATTCTTGCGGCCGGCGAAATGGCGGACATCGGCGGAGGCGGCTACGAGCGCTTCCGTGGTGAAGCGAAGCTGGGTGGAGATGTTCGACGCGCCGCTCGATCCGCCGGATGTCATCCATTCCCCAAGCGAAACGTCCTCGCCCCCGTGTGTTCCGTAGTCGAGCAGGCGGATGTGGTCGCCCAGGACGCCGACCACCACCCGGTCGGGCGCTTTGACGCCGGCCAGCGCCTTCAGGATTTCGCTTCGCGCATACGTCTGCACTGCCAGCGGAGTGTTCAGAGCGTCCATCAGAACCACCGTGACGCCCGATGGCGGCGCGTTGAAGTTCGGCCGGTTGCAGAATACATCCGGCCCCAGTCTCTGCGGTTGAACTCCCTGGTTGCTGGCGGCGACGAAAGACACGATTCTCTGTTCCTTGCCTTTGTCGAAAACCTTGAAGTCGTCGCGAGTGAGGTTAGCGATCGGTCCGTTCTTGTCGCGCACGATGACGTTGACTTCAACCAGCCGGTTAACGGACTTCACCGCCTGCTCCGGCGCGGGCTTCTGAGCGAGCAACGCAATCGCAGCTACCGCTGGGATGAAGAGCTTGGATTTCGCCCGGATTTGCATGATCGGTTCTCCCGGAGCGTCTATTGTACGCCGAACGGCCCTCCTGGAATCCGGAATTGTTGGGCTTCAACTCCGAAGCGGGATTCGCAGGCTCTGCCCGTCCCGCCTCGCTGGAAGTGACCGAACGGTCTGCGGCCCAGGCGAACGCGTGCCTCACGCCACCGGCCCGCCCTGGATCCCGAAAAGAAAAATGGCCCGACGCTGTTGTGGGGCGGACAATCATGTCTGCCGCCGCCTATCAGGCGGTGAAAGGCGCCGATATTACTGAGAATTCCGCCGCACCCGCGACACTATTCGGTAATGGCCTACTATCGCCAGCGACGTTTGCCGCATTTCGATGTGGTTGGTGAGCCTCTTTTCGTCACCTTCCGCCTCCATGGCAGCCTTCCAGGCTATCGCTTCTTCCCCGCTGACCTTCTCACCTCAAACGGTAAAGCCTTCGCCGCCATGGACCGGCTGCTGGATACGGCTACTGCTGGCCCCTTCGCTCTACGCCGCGATGAGATCGCAAAGATGGTCCTCTCGGCATTGCGTGAGGGTGAGAGCCGCTTCCGTCGCTACCTCCTGCACGCATTCGTTGTGATGCCGAACCACGTGCACATGCTGGCCACGCCACAAGTCATCGCCTCAAAGTGGCTCGGTCCGCTGAAGGGATTCACCGCCCATGAAGCGAACCGCATCCTGGGAACGACAGGCCAGACGTTTTGGCAGGACGAGAGCTACGACCATCTCGTGAGAGACGGCGAGTTCGAGCGCATACGGAGGTACATTGAGTGGAATCCTGTCAAAGCCGGACTGGCGTCGAGGCCCGAGGATTTCCCCTGGTCGAGCGCAGCCGTGGGGGCGGTCGGCGACACCGCCTGATAGGCGGCGGCAGACATGATTGTCCGCCCCACATTTCGCACGCCGCAAAAAAAACCGGCGAAGCCCCTGTTTGGAGCCCCGCCGGTCTTATTCTGACTTCTGACTCCCGCTTCCCTAGAAGTTGAGGCGCACGACGAACTCCAAGATCCGGCCGCCCGGATCGTTCGTGTTCGAAATGTCGTTGTAGGCGCTCGTCGTCTGCCCGAAACTTCGCGCTCGTGGGGGCGAGTGTGCCCATGAAGAAGTCGGTCAGGTTGAAGCAGTTCAGGCAGTTGGCTTGAATCCGGGCATTGGCCTTTTCGTGAGCGAACGTAACCGTCTTCGCGAAGCTGAAGTCCGCGTGATTCTGCCACGGCCCGTACAGGAAAATCTTGTAGCCGAAATTGCCCGGCGACAACTGCGGCGAAAGGTACGGGTTGCTGGGATTGAGGTTGGCCCAAGTCAAGCTATTGGCTTCGAACGAGGCCTGCGAATTGCTGACGAAGTAGGCCCCATTGTTGTTTCCCGCCGGCGCCACCGGCAGGTCCCAGACTTGGCCAAGACCGCCCCACGCCGAGGAACTGGCCGGGCCTGTGGTCTTGGTAATGTGCATCTGGTCCTGCAGTTGTTGGCGGCTCATCCCTATGAGCTCCACGCCAGGATCACTGCCATTTATGCCGGTGCGCCCGCCGATTTGGGTAGGCGATCCGCTCTGGCTGCGGAGGATGCCGCTCACCTCCCAGCCCGCCGAAGACCTTGTCCTCGATCGTATTGCCCGACAGGAACGCCTTTCCATGGCCGAACGGCAGGTCATAGATGAAATTGGTCTTGAATGCATGTCGGATGTCGGCTCCCCAAGGCGCTTTATCCAATGCCAGGTTGCGGAAGGTCGTCGGTTCGGCATAGACCGAGCTGTTGCCCGTGGAGCCGTTCGCGAGAGCCTTCGACATCGTGTAATTCGCCTGTATTTGCACCCCGTTGGCCAAGCGGCGCCGGTACTCCACCACGCCCGCATCCCAGAAGCTGGAGCCCCAATTGGTGACCAGCCACGATCCGGAGCTGCCCACGGAGGGATTCACAATGAAGAGATTGGCCGGATATCCGGCGGACACCAGGCGCCCCATGTACGTAGCATTAGGGTAGATCACACTTGCGAGGGCGTAGGGGCGGTTCTGGCGAATGTACGTAGCGTACGTGGAGTTATTCGTCAGTCCCGAAGGGAACAGGGCCGTGTGCATCATCGGAATGGCCACCTGCCCCGGCAGGCCCTGGTTGTCGAAATTGTTCGTGTTGGTGTTGCTGATGTTGCCGTTGCGGGCAATTACCAGGTTGTTATAAGCATTCTGGAACTCGCTGAGGAAGCCGTTCTCGAAAACGTTGATTTCGTTCAGCTGAACCTGCCGCCAGCCTTTTACCTCGTGGTTGCCCTGGTAGCGGATTTCAAGCACGTCGTTGCGGCTAATCTGCCGCTGCATGGAAAAGTTCCAGCTTTCCACGTACCCAAGTTTCAGATTCGGGTCGAATGCGTTGACGCTCGTGGACGGAGTCGTATTCATGGGATAGGTCGGAGCCGTTGGCGTCGGGATGGTAGGCAAGGTGCCTTGGCTGAACAGCACGCTTCCCGGCTGGCCAAAATACTGCGGGTAGTTTACCGGGTCCACGCTCGCCGGATAGTTAAGCCCAGGGTTACCGCCGTACATCGAGGACAACATGCCGATGGCTTCCCGGATGGTGGCGATCGAGTAGCCCGCCCGAAGCACGGTTGACCCGGCCTGTCGCCGAAAATGGGGCCGAGAATGCTATTCCCACCCGGAATCTGCCACGCGATCCCAATGTTGGGGTCCCAAGAATCGGGAATGTGGTACTCGGTGGACAACGAGAGCGCCTGAAACGCCGAAATAGGTGGCGCATAAGCGGAGCCGCCGGATTGCGCAGACAGGCCGGTGGTCACGCCGGGCTTGAACATGTTTCCGATACCAGAGACGCCGTAAGCGGCCTGCATGGTGGAAGCGGTATAGAGGTTGCTCAAATTCACCGGCGCCCGCTGTTGCTCGAAGCGAAGGCCGAAATTCACGGTCAAATTCGGAGCCACGCTCCACTGGTCCTGGATGAAGAAGCCAAACTGCCGCTGCTGGTCGCGATTGACCGCCGGGAGGTTGCCGTACTGGTGCGTCGCCTCGCTCTCGGTTACTGTCCGGGTGATGCCCGAGACCCTGCCCGTCAGACTGGCGTAAAGGGCCGCAGCGCTGTCGGCCTGCGTTTGCGTGGCGGTCGTACTGACTCCGGGCGCTCCCGCAAACAAGTTTCCGCCCTTGGTTATCCCGAAAACATCGGTTGTGCCGCTGTGCACGGGGTCGCCCGTGGCGATCCCAAGGGTGAGTGTGGGGAAGCTCTCGGTGCCGAACGACTGTGCCCAATAATTGATCTGCGAGAAGTCGCCGCCGAAGCTCAGCAGGTGCGCGCCCTTCAGCCAGGACACTGTGTCGCTCAATTGCTTCACCGGCGCGTTGCGCCGCGACACGTACCCGCTCACGGTCGAGACGCTCGCGTAGTCGATGATGGGAACGTAGCCCCTCCACTGCGCATAATTGGCCGGGGAGGAGGGCCGGGGCCAAACACCACCGTTCCGCCTTCCAGCCCGCTCTGGAAGGAGTTTGTCATGTGCGACGTAAGAGTGGAACGCAGCGCCAGCGTCCCCGAGAATCGGTTGCTTGACTGGCCAGTGGCGACGTTGCCGCCAAGAATCTGGCCCGTGCCCGGGTAGACCGCTACCGCGCTATTCAGCACATCCGGCGCCGCATTGTACATGTTGTAGCTATAGGTGAGGCTGAGCTGGTTCCTGCCGTTCAGGTTGTAATCCACGCGTGAGACCGAATAGTGCCGGCGGTCCCGACCACCCACCGTATAGTTGCAGGTGTTGGAATTGAAGTCGCCCGCGCTGATCCGGTTGGTCACGCTGCCGCAGTTGCTCTGGAGCGCCAGGATCTGGCTGTAGGTCTTAGCCACGATCGGGTCTATGGCCGATTGATGCCCGGCCCCTTGGGCCAGCGAGAGCACATTACCCTCCCGTAAACCGTGCCGCTCGTGCTGCCCCAGGTATAGATTCCGGCGGCCGCGTCCGCTGTGGGCATGGTGCGAGTGAAGGACGCCGACTGCGGCAGTATGCGGAATTCGACGTTGGTGAAGAAGAACAGCTTGTTCCTGAGGTTCACGACCCCGGGAATGTACACCGGGCCACCCACATGGAACCCGTATTGGTTCAAATTCACGATACTCCGTGGCAGGTGGTTAATGGTATTGAAGTAGGAGTTGGCCGTCAAACCGTATTGCGGTTCTGCCAGAACGCGCCGCCGTGAAAGTCGTTGGTGCCGCTCTTGGTCACGAACTTCACCGTGGCCGCGCCTTCACCCGTGGAATCGGCATTGGCGGCCGCGCCGCTGAGCGTCACTTCCTGCACCGAGTCCTGCTGGACCGGGATGAAAGTGAAATAACTGCTGGTGCTGCTGCTCTTCAACGTTTGGTCCTGCGTATTGACGCCATCCACCGTGATGCTGATGGCGCCGCTGGGCAGGCCGTTGATGGTGGAGTTTCGATCGATGCCGCTGGTTTGAATACCGGGCATCGACATCAGCAGGTCCAGGCCGCTGCGCGACAGCGTCGGCAGCTCGGTCATTTGGCGCTTCTCCAGCGTGTCGGAAACCGTGGCTGACGAGGTGTTCACCAGTTCCTGCGTGCCCGAAACCTCGACCGTCTCGGCCACCGAGCCGACTTCCAGCTTGGCGTTGACCGTAGCCGGCACGCCGGCATTCATGACCACGCCATCGACTACCGTGGTGCGGAATCCCTTCATCGCCACCGTGACCTTGTACGTGGCCTCGGGCATGCTCGGCAGCGCCCATTGTCCACGCCCGTCCGTGGTGGTCTTGAAACTGGCCCCGGTACTGCTGACCACCGTCACATCCGCGCCGGCGACGACGGCATTCTGCGGATCCGTTACGGTTCCGTCCATGCGCGCGGTGGTGATAGCGACTTGTCCAAGCGCAATCCCCGCAAATAACAACAATGCTATTAGCAGCTTCTTCATCGTCAACTCCCTTTTTGTCCGAACTTACTCACCTTCCGTCTTCGCGGCGGACCCCTCGAACCGCGACCACGGGCCAGACGAACCTTACAGCTCCGGGCGAATGAACACCCAACCCAGTTGAACCTAATTGCTCACCGTTCCAACCGGCGGCAACCGGTCCCTAGCCGCAACACTGTTGCGTACGGACCACGATTCTGTAAAGTATCGCACTTCTGAAACCGTATTTCAAGCAAGTTTCACTTATGGGGGGTATTGGCTATCGGCTATAGAGGGTGTATACGGATTCTCATATTTCTCCATTTGTTTCAATGGATTAGTCGCGGCTAGGCCAAGTCTGCCACCACGAACGGTGTGTGCTTACCCACAATCCGGGTAGCCTGTTCGGCCGCGGCATACCCGCTTCTTACAGCCCCTTCCATGGTCGCCGGCCAACCTGTCCTAGTCCAATCGCCCGCAAAGAACAGGTTCGGAATGCCGCACTCCGGCCCCGGCCGCAGCGCTTCGGTTCCGGGCGCCGCGGAAAACGTGGCCCGCTGTTCCTTGATGACGTGGGCCTTTACCAGATTGGCCTCGCGCACCTTCGGAAGGAACAGCCGAAGATCGCCGACCGCCATCTCGATTACTTCCGCCCTGGACAAATGGGTCAGCTCCCGCGACGCGCTTACCACCAGTTGGAGATACCGGCCGCGGTCCTTATTGAACATCCACTGCATAGTGCGATCCAGCAGCGTGGCGTGCGGCAGCGTGGTGACTTCCCTGTCGAACCACAAATGCACCCCCGTAATAGGCGAATGCTCGAATGCCGGCGCAGGCAAGCCCACGGCCTCCAGCCGTTCGAACGGGAGCGCGCAGATGTAGCAGTCCGCCTTCCGCCGTTCGCCCGCCACCATAAAGCCTTCCGCATCGATGCGCTCCACGGGCGTCCGGAGGTGAACCCGAACGTTCCCTATCCTCTTCAACGCGTCCTCTTGATACAGATCCGCGAGCGGGACCGACGCCAAGCCCATCTCATAGGAGTCCGCGCGCGCCAGAAAGCCCAGCCAGAACACCTTGAAGCCATGCACGGCGGCCATGCGGTCCAGATCCTCATTGACCGCGCTCACCAGCACCTGGCGCCAGAAACGGTCGATGGCGCGCGGCGTCTGCCGCTTCTGGTTGAGCCAATCCAACATGCTGATCCGGTCCAGGTCGCTACGCCCGATCCGCTCGCGGCGCAGGGCAAGGAGCCCCCTCGCGATGGAAAGCTTGTCGCGCCAGCCCAGGCATTGAAGCCGCAGAAACGAACCAGCCATATGCAGCGGCGCCGGCAGCCGGCCGCGCCTGAGCGTCGAGATGCGCCCGCCCGGCTCGATGAAGCGGAACTCGCCGTAGAAATGGATGCGGTCCCGCACCCCCAGCCGGTCGTAAAAATCGAGCAGGTTGACGCAACAGCGCAGCAGCACGTGCTGGCAATTGTCGATGACCTCGTCCCCCATAACAAAGGAGGTCGCGCGCCCGCCGAGGAACGCGCGCGATTCGAAGAGTTCCACCTCGAACCCCGCGCCTCCAAGAGCCGCCGCGGCAGCCATCCCCGCCAGCCCGCCGCCCGCGATGAGAACCGAAGCCATCAGGAATCAGTATTGCAGGAAAGCGGTCAGCGGTCAGCTATCAGCTCTCAGCTTTCAGCTTCCTCATCAGCCCGGTGAGCATTCGCTTGACTTCAGTCGTCTGTGTCGAGAGACGGTCGTGCTCGCCGGTCGAGAGCAAATCCAGGTCCTTTGCCAGCAGCAGATGGTACTCGAGCTCGCTTGCAGAGCCCATGGCGATAGAACAGAAGCGGCGGAAGTCCGCCTCTCCGTTCCTGCCGCAGCCCTCAGCGATATTGGCCGCGACTGAAGAGCACGAGCGGCGCAGTTGGGAGGTCAAACCGAACAACTCCCCCCGTGGAAACCCCGCCGTGGCGCGGTACACGGATAAGGTCAGGCTGTGAGCCTTCTGCCAAACACTCAGTTCACGAAAAGCCCGCATGAACCAGATGTAACACCTATCAATCTTCGTGGAACGCGGATGGCTCAAGTTAATGGCTGACTGCCGATCGCTGAAGGCTGATGGCTGATAGCTGATAGCTGACAGCTTCCTCCCGGCGTTATCCTCGTCTACATGACCATCCGCACCATTGCGCGACTCGCGCTCGTCGTCGTCCTCCCCGCCATCGCCGCTACGCCTCCCACTCCCCAGGAAGCCAAGCGCTTTATCGACGACGCGGAGAAGAAGCTCCTGGCGCTCAACGTCGATGCGGGCCGCGCCGACTGGATCAAGTCTACTTACATCACCGACGACACCGAAGCGGTCTCGGCCTTGCTCGACCAGAAGGCCATCGACGCTACGGTGGATTACGCCAAAAAAGTCCACCCGCTTCGACGGCCTCAAGCTCGATCCCGATACCGCCCGTAAGATCAAACTCCTCAGACTTTCTCTCACTATCGCCACCCCCTCCGATCCCAAGGAGAGCGAAGAGCTGACCCGGATCGCAGCCGGAATGGAAGGCATGTACGGCAAAGGGAAGTACTGCCCCAGCGGCCCGGATAGCTGCAAGACCCTGGACGATCTGGAAGAGCTGATGCGCACCAATCGCGACGCCAGGCAGTTGCTGGACGCCTGGACGGGCTGGCACGCCATCTCGCGGCCCATGCGCAAGGATTTCGTTCGTTACGTCGAGCTGGCCAACAAGGGAGCCAAGCAGCTCGGCTTCCAGGACAACGGAGCCATGTGGCGTTCCAAGTACGACATGGAACCGGACGCTTTCGCCAAGGAACTCGACCGGCTCTGGGATCAGGTGCGCCCATTGTACGTTCTCTCCACGCCTACGTACGTTCCAGGCTGCACGAGAAGTACGGCGATAGTCGTTCCCGCCGGCGGCCCCCTTCCCGCATACCTGTTCGGCAATATGTGGGCCCAGGAGTGGGGAAACGTCTATTCGCTGGTGGCGCCGGCCAACGCCGACCCGGGCTATGACCTCACGGACCTGCTCAAGAAACGAAATACCGATTGGAAACAGATGGTGAGATACGGCGAAGGCTTTTTCACGTCGCTAGGCTTCCCTCCCCTGCCCGCCAGCTTCTGGGACCGGAGCCTGTTCCTGCGGCCGCGCGACCGCGACGTGGTGTGCCACGCCAGCGCTTGGGACGTCGATTACGCCGAGGATCTCCGCCTCAAGATGTGCATTCAGATCACCGGCGAAGACTTCCTCACGGTTCATCACGAGCTCGGCCACAACTTCTACCAGCGCGCGTATAACCAGCAGCCGCCGATGTTCCGCGATAGCGCCAACGACGGTTTCCATGAGGCCATCGGGGACACCATCGCCCTTTCGGTTACGCCCGAGTATCTCGTGAAGCTAGGTCTGCTGGACAAAGCTCCGGACGCCTCGAAGGACATCGGACTGCTGCTGGCGCGCGCTCGAAAAGGTCGCCTTCCTGCCCTTTGGCCTTCTGATCGATCAATGGCGATGGAAGGTATTCTCCGGCGAAATCCCGCCCGAGAAGTACAACGAAACCTGGTGGCAATTGCGCTTGAAGTATCAGGGGATCGCGCCGCCGCCGGGCCGTTCCGAAGCCGATTTCGATCCCGGCGCGAAATATCACGTGGCCGCGAACGTCCCTTACGCGCGCTATTTCCTGGCCGATATTCTCCAGTTCCAGTTCCATCGCGCTCTCTCGCAAGCCGCGGGTTGCACAACGGCGCTCAACCGCTGTTCGATCTATGGCAACGCCCAGGCAGGCGCAAGGCTGAAGGCGATGCTCGAGATGGGCCAAAGCCGCCCCTGGCAGGACGCCCTGGAAAAGATCGCGGACACGCGCCAAATGGACGCATCCGCCATTCGAGACTATTTCGCGCCGTTGCAGAAATGGCTCGACGAGCAGAATCGCGGTAAGCCGGTTGGCTGGTAGCGGTCGGAAAAACGGGGACAGGCTACGAAACCCCGCAATCAAGCGAGTCCTGTTTTCAGGGGATTCGGGGGGCGGAATTTCGTAGCCTGTCCCCGTTTCTTATTCGTTTCTTATTGGTAAATGCCGCCCAAATACTGGCCCGGCCAATCGTGCGCCGCCTGCGTCTCCATGTCGGTGCACAGCCGGTCAATCGCCTCGGCCGCTTTTACGAAGCTGAATGCAGCCTGTGTGTTGGGCCCGTAAACGTCCACCACCAGCCGGCACAACTCATGAATACGTACGCGAGTCTTGCGCAATTCGACGCCTAGATGGCGGTGCTCGTCCAGGGTGAGCGGATTGGAGCTGGCCGGACGCATTCCTCAGGCGTCAGTTTAGCATTGGGCGCCAAACGGCAAAACCGGGGTCCGGCGTGGTATGTTCACGCATAGCGCCCAAGAATCGTATGCAACCGATCCACACGCGCCTGCCTTCGGCATACCGAGTCGCCTGCAGCCTTGCAATAGGCGCCCTGCTGCTGAGCGAATCCTGTGCGCATCGGCCTGCGGCCCCACGAAAACTGGCCGTCGCCGCGGCCGCCGATTTGAAATTCGCCCTCGACGAACTCTCCGCCGATTTCCGGCGCGCGAACCCTGGCGTCGCGATCGATCCCACCTACGGCTCCTCCGGCAGTTTCTATTCGCAGATCGCGCAGGGCGCTCCGTTCGACCTCTTTCTTTCGGCCGATCTGGACTACCCGCGCAGGCTTCTCGGCCAGAAGATCGGCGCGCCGGACTCCCTGTTCACGTATGGCGCCGGCCGCATCGCGGTGTGGGTTCCCGTGGATTCCAAACTCGACCCGGCGACCGCGCTCCGCGCCTCGTCCCTCCGCCGTCTCGCGATCGCCAATCCTGCCCACGCGCCGTACGGACGGGCCGCCGAAGCCGCCCTCCGCTCGATGGGGATCTACGACGCGCTCAAGCCAAAACTGGTTCTCGGCGAGAACATCGCTCAGGCTTTCGAGTTCGCGGAGACCGGCGCCGCCGACGCGGGCATTGTCGCGCTGTCCCTCGCGCTCGCTCCGGCCGCGGCGGGCCGCGGGCGCTACTGGGAGATTCCGCAATCCGCGTACCCGCGGATGGATCAAGGCGGCCTGATTCTCAGAGACTCCTCCGACGCTCGCGCGTTCCGCGCATTCCTGTTGCGCGCGCCCGCGAGCGAGACTCTCAAGAGATTCGGCTTCCTGGCGCCGGAGCAACGCTGATGGACTGGCAGGCCGTTTGGTTAAGCGTTCGGCTCTCCACGGCCACCACCGCCTTGCTGCTCGCGTGCGGCATGCCGTTGGCATACTGGCTGGCCTTTTCGCCGCGCCGGTGGAAGTTCTTCGTGGAGGCCGTAGTAGCACTGCCGCTCGTTCTGCCGCCCACCGTACTCGGATTCTATGTACTGCTGGCCATCGGTCCTCGCGGACCCATCGGCGCGCTGTACGGCAAGCTGACGGGCGGCCTGCTCCCGTTTTCGTTCCAAGGCTTGCTTCTGGCGTCGGCTCTCTACAGCTTGCCGTTCACGGTCCAGCCAATGGCCGCGGCCTTTGCTTCGGTGGATCGCAAGCTGGTGGAGGCCTCCTGGTGCCTGGGCGTTTCGCGCGTGGCCACGTTTTGGCGGGTGATCGCGCCGCTCTCGCGGCCCGGCATCGCCACGGGCGCGATTCTGACCTTCGCTCACACGATGGGCGAGTTCGGCGTGGTGCTGATGGTCGGCGGGAACATCGCGGGAGTCACTCGCACTGCCTCCATATCGATCTACGATCAGGTACAGGCGCTCGACTACGCGGCCGCGACTGAGACTTCCCTCTTCCTGCTGGCTTTCTCCTTCGTCGTGTTGTCGCTCACTTATTCGCTGCAAAGGCGGTTCTGGTCGCTATGGCCGACGATCTGATTTGCCGCTGCCGGAAGCGTTTTCCGTCGGGCTTCGAGCTGGATTGCGATCTGCGAATTCCCTTGGCCGGACCCCCTGTGACTGTCCTATTCGGGCCGTCCGGCTCGGGCAAGACAACGCTGCTGCGTCTTCTTGCGGGCCTCGACCAACCGGACTCGGGCGAGATTCTATTTCGCGGCGAGACTTGGTTCGATTCCGCGCGGGCAACATCACTGGCCCCGCAGCGCCGCAGCGCCGGATTCCTATTCCAGGATTACGCCCTCTTCCCGCACCTGACGGTCGCCGAAAATGTCCGCTACGCCGAACCGAGCCGGACCCAGAGGGCGCCCCGTAAGGGAGCGGTGTCCGGCGCATTACTGAAGACCTTCGGACTTTCCGATCTGGCCGCGCGCCGCCCAAGTTCCCTCTCCGGCGGGCAGCAACAACGCGTAGCGCTGGCGCGGGCGTTGGCTGCCAACCCCGCGCTTCTCCTTCTGGATGAACCGCTATCGGCGCTCGACCATCCCACGCGGCTACGCATGCGCCGCGAACTGCGCCGCTTGTTGATCGCCGGAGGAGTCCCAAGCATCCTCGTCACTCATGACCGAATGGAAGCCATCGGCCTGGGCGACTGGATGGCGGTCATGGTGGACGGACGCGTCCGCCAGGCAGGGCCCGTGGAAGACGTTTTCCGTCACCCCGCCGACGCCCGCGTGGCCGAAACGCTGGGCGTCGAAAACGTTCTGAGGGTCCGGATCGCTTCCTGGGATGGCGGCCTGCTCTCTCTCCGCCTGGGCTCCGCGCACCTGGAATGCGTAGCCGCCAGCGCAACCTTCGATGGCGCCGCCGGCGCCCCCACCGCCTGGGCATGCATTCGCGCCGAAGACGTCGTGCTCATGCGCGGCTCCGCGCAGCCTTCAAGCGCCAGGAACCGGCTCTCCGCGAGAGTGGAAGCGCTGCATACCGAAGGCCCGATCGCCCGCGTAGAACTCGATTGCGGATTCCCGCTGGTAGCGGCCATCACTGCGCAGTCGGCGGCCGAGATGGAGCTGAAACCCGGCGACTCAGTGCTCGCCGTGATAAAGGCGACAGCTATTCACTTGATTCCCGAGTAGCAGACGGTCGCGGGCGCCGACCAGTCAGTCCGTTATGCCTTAATCCGAACCGACCAACTGGCCCAGCCGAACCGCCGCCACTCACGCAAGCCTGCGCCATACCCCCATCCCCACCAGTAGCACTGAACCCAGGAGCAAAGCGCTCGAGGGTTCGGGGGTCGTCTGCTCAATCGGATTCAGTGGCGTACCTGCAGAAGCCAGTTGGAACCCGGTGATGTCTTCCTGGCTCGCAACGTTGAAAATGGTTACGGTCAGCGCGCCGAAGGCGTCCGTGGTCGGTGTCATTTGGATATAGTTCTGCCCCTGAATAAAGGTGCTGGCGATGGGGTCGCCCGGGCCGATGTGCGACAGCGTGCCGTTTGCGTTCACATCCGCTTCGCGGTCTAAGGCAAAGTTGTAGTCCCAGTCGGAATACAGGTAGAAATCATATTGTGTGTTCGGGTCAAGCCCGCCGAAGGTAAGGCTAGCTGAGGTTCCGAACCCGACCGCTGCAGTTCCGTACATTAGCCATTGGTACGGCCCCCCGTAAAAGCCATTTGGAGGCGCCGAGATATTAGCCTGGTAGTGGGGGTCCCAGCCGCTCGCGGCCAGCGTAACGGCGGTTGCCGACCCACTTGAGTCCAGAAGAGCTACTGGCCCGAAGTTCACGTAGTTCTGATCAAAGTAATTCCAGTAGTCTCCGTCCGAACCAACTATGGCCGGTCCGGAGTACTGCTGCGAGGTTAGCGTGAACTGACCATCAATTATCCCAGCTGTTCCAACGCTTGTGAGCAGTACGCCAAGCGCCACTACGAGTAAGCCTGTCCTCATAACACTCTCCTCAATATTCGCGTGTTGCCACCATTCCCATTTCAGAGTCCTTTGGTCGATTCTGCCGGTTTCCAGACTATCATCACCAAAGGGAGAATTTGAATAGACCGGAAGGTAATGCCGGGCACCAAGTGGTCCAGTACGGGCTTCGTGACTTGCTACCAGGCTTGGCAGATGGTATCGCTGCCAATCAACGCACGCGAAGTCTTGTCTCTCGCAGCGGCGCGCTCGGTCCGGTCCGCGCGGGCGGGCGCGGAATCGAGGCCGTACGCCTTCAAGACTGGAGCGCCGTCATCGTAGGTGGCCTGTAGAGCGGACGGATCCCTTGGAGGAAGTGCCCCCGCCTAAACCCGCGTGGCCGAAACGGTGGGCCTGAAGAATGTTCCGACGGTTCAGGCGCCCCAGACCGCCAAGGCCACCGCGATCCACCCGACCCCCGAGTGAATGCGCGCCGTGGGGCAGGCCGGCCAAGCGCCTTACTCTCACTGCACGTTGAATTCGACGCTTCGAGTGGCGTTCCCGGACGATCCCGCGGCTTGGATCTCCACGCGGTACGTACCGGCGGCCAACGGGTTCAGTTTGATCCCGAGCGGAATTACGTTCGTTCCGGGACGCGCTAATCGAGCGACATCGCCCAAATCGCCCCCCACGACAGCAACTCCCGTGGCGGTGTTCTTCACCGTCAGGCGCGCCTTCACGGATGCCGATCCTCCGAGCAGTTCCGGGTCGTAAACCTCCACGTATACGATCGGCGATTCGTCGTGCTGGAACCGGTTCGTTCCTGTGGGGATGTATTGCGTGCTATGGGCAAACAACGGAGCCCGGCCTTCCAAAAGCGCCAGTTCGATGCTCGGATCGGACTCCTGGACCTGGCGCGTGTCTTTGCAAAGGGCCATCGTGCTGATGCTCAGGCCTTTGCCATCGTACGAATCCACGGCGAGCGGCGCTGTCAACGTCTCTGCGGTCCCGCCCGTCTGTCCGTAAGCCACCTTCAGACTGTAATTGCCAGGAGCCACTTCAAACTGGTTGTCGTAGTGCAGCGGCTTCTTCGCGAATTCGTCCACATCGACCTGGAGGTCAAAATCCAGCTTCACGGAATCGCTGAAACGGGCAGCCACATCCTCTCCCCTGTACGCCAGCGCCAGAATGTTCACTTCCGCATGGAGCTTGCCCTTCACCTTCTCGAAGCGGATTCCCGCCGAAGGGATCTCCAGAGCCAGATTGACGCGAGCGGTATTCGGAGCTGTGTAGAAGTAAGGCGCTTGCAACGAAGCCCCCGCGCCGGGCGAGGCCGTCGGCGAGTTCCCCATCTTCGCTTCAAGATCGCGTTCGGCGGGCGTCCCGGCCAATACATTGAGCGGCTGGCTGACGCAGTAGCTATTCCTCGACCGGACATCGTCGCCGCTGCGCGAAACCTTGACCTTCAGCGAGTGGCAGCCATCTTTCGAATCGGGAGGCGTGTAGGAAATCAGATAGTACTCGCGCTGCTCGTTGCCGATCTTGCGAAGCCCCTCGGCAAAGTCATTCGTGTTGCGGATGACGAACCCTCCCGTGTCCGCGGCTAAGGTGGACAGGAACTCACGGCTTTGCATCCTCGATTCTTGCTGCTGCGGAAAGGCTGTCCCCCGGCCGGCGGTATCCATGGAGTTCCCTGTCGTGGTCGATCCGGTCCGCGAAGCCGGCGTCGTCGGCGAAGCGGGAATCGTGGGCGAAGTTGTCGGGATCGTCGGTGTCGTGGGAGGGGATGGCGCAGTCGGGGTTGTAGGGGCGGTCGGCGTCGTGGGAGCCTGTCTGGACTGGAAGCTTGCTGAAATCACGGGCATCGGGCTGAAAACCGCCCCCGTCCGTCCGGACCGTTCGGCCCACAACGCGCCGGGGGCCTCCAGAGCGCCGCGCGCCGGGCCCAGACCTCTCACGTCGATGGGATAGATAGCCACGTTCGCTTTATTGCAGGCATTAATGGCTGCGGTCAGTTCGTTCGTTTCCTGCATGGATAGGGATATGCCGCCGGTGAGGAGGACGAGCGCCTTCCTCCCAGGCAGCGGACCCAGGGTTCCCGCCGTGGCGCCCAGCGCGTACAGGAACTGTCGCGCCATGTTGTCTTGCATGGCTGAAACGGGAGAGGACAACGGCGACTGGCTCGGCCGTCCCGTCGTAGGCAGAGCGCCGCGTCCGGCGCTCGGGGCCCCCATGTTCAGGCCGGAAGCGCCGGAGGCTCCCGGGGCCCCCATGTTCAGATCGGAGACGCCGGAGGCGCCCGAATCTCCCATTGAATAGAACCGGTTCGAAGGAATTGGAAGGCCGTCCACGGCGCGCCGGATCAGTTCCGCATCGGAGGTGAAATTCTGCGCGATCCTCAAGCCACCGTCGAACACGGCCACTGCCATCGCCCGGTTGTTGTCCTCCTGCGCGCCAAGGAATTGCCCCACTGCGTTCTTGGCGAAGCGCTGGCCAGCGGCGTTCATGGCGGCATTGTCGAACAGGAAGAGCATGTAACTCTTCTCTCCAGCGGCGGCGGCGGATTGCATGACGACGGACGTGATCTTCTGTTCCTTGTTGTCTTCCCAGACCCTGAAATCCTTGGCCGTCAAGTCGTGGACATAAGCGCCCTTTTTGTCCGTAACTACGGTATCGACCAACACCTGGCGCGTTTCCGAGCGGATCACCGTCTTTCCGCTATTCTGGCCACCCAAACTCCCCGCCAAACCCAACGCCGCCGTCAACAGTATGATTCCCCTGCCTTTCATATGCGCCTCCTATGGAACGTCTACGGCGACCGTCTTCGCCGCCATCTGTTGTCCTTCCGAATCCCGGAGCACGACGCGGATCTGGTACAGGCCGGGAATCACGCTAAACGTGCTGCGCAGGCTGAGCGCCCCGGCCGTCCGGGAGGCGAGCGTATCGTCCTTGAGCCGCATCGTGAGGGTCTTCTCGTTTCCGGATACCCATTTGCCGTCCCTGTCGAACAGCGCCGCGACCATGGTCAGAACGTCGTTGTTTCGTCCATCGGCCTTCCGGTATTTCAGTTGTTGCGCGTCGAACTGAGCGAGCACGGTAACCCGGGCGGATACCTCATCCGGCTTGAAGAACTGCGTGCGGACATCGAGCGAAATCTCGCGAACATCCTCGCGCGAAAACACCGCCTCCCGAACCTCCTCCTTGGCCTGCTCGGCTGCGTCCGCCAGATGGCTCGGCGCGTAATAACCGCGCCGCGCTTGAATGGAGTATTGGCCGCTCACCGTCACTTTCAACGAGTGGAACCTGCCGTCGTATCTCAAGTTCTGGGGAGAGAACGCCAGGACATACAGTACTTCCGGCGGGCTCGCGGCGGTGCGAAACCCGGAGACCAGATCGTTGGTGTTGTGTATCCATGCGCCGCCGGAACCATCGGCGAGCTCTCCGAGCACCTGGCCTTCCTCGGCTGCCGCGGCGGAATCCAATTGTCGCCGCAGCGACTGCGCCATGCCGCCGCCCAACTGCGGTCGAGCCTCGGCGCTCGCGGCGAACGTGGCGACGCCCCTGGTGTCCAGAGCATTGATGGTAACCCTAGCCTTGACGGCGCGTTCCATCAGATCGGATTTCTCCACGGTCCTCTCCCGGGACAGAAAGCCCGGTGACACCAGAACGAGGGAACGGTCGCCCGGCATGGTGGAAAGACGCTGGATAGCGCTCGCCGCTGCGTACAGAGACCGGCGCGCGTCCATCTCGCCGTGGGCGACCGCGGTCATTGTGATCGAGTTCTTCAGGCTTTGGATGGCCGCCTGGAGGTCTGTTGTGGGCAGGTTCGACGGCACGCATTCGGTCGCCTGCGCCGTCAGCAACTGGTCCGCATCGGGATCGTGCAGGTTTCGGTAGTGGTCGGCGATGTAGTACGTGGTCTCGTTGCAGGGGTTCGATGGGCGCTGATACCGCGCCGATATGCCGCCGAGCGCTTTCAGAAGCGTCGGGCGATCGCCCGTGAATTCCTGAGTGAACATGCCCGATGTGGTGAAAATGGCGGCGCGGTCCGCGGAGGTGAAGTCGGCGGCCAGGTGCCGCTCGGCCGCGTTGCGGCTCAACAGCACGTCCTGCGTCTCCATGTGGATGTCGTCGAACAGATAGAGGATAAAGCGTTCCGCCAGTCCGGTGATGGGAGCATCTCCGCCAACTCCAATGGGGACTGACTTGGAATTACGGGCCCGGCTGCGCCGGTTGCTTCTTTCCCGCGGCGCTCCACGGAATACCGTAGGATCTCCTGCGCCTTGCTCGCGTCCGTCAGCCGGAAATCTTCCTTGCGGAGATTGTCAACCGCCTTGCCGTGAGCGTCCCGCACAATCACCGGAACCAACACGGTGTTCACCGTGCTGCGGAATACCGGCGTCTGGTCGGTAGTGGTCATTTCCGCCGGTTCCTGAGCAAACAGCGCCGCAGACAGCGCGAAGGCTGTGACCAAAGATAGTCGGGCCGCGAGGGATGGATACACAATGCCGTCTGGGAGCCGCAGGCGGCGCGTCTTGAAAAGCGCGGGCATTCGGATCTTCCGCATTCCGCGCGGCGCAGCCAGCGGCATGCTTGTCCAAGTATATTCGAGTATGTCGTTTCCCCGGGCGGCTGGCCGCAGCATGGCTGCCGAGGTTTGGCAGCGAGGGGCAGGTTCCCGACCTGCCCTGTGGCGATCAAAACCTGGCAAGGTGCAGGTCGGGAACCTGCCCCACTTCGAGTCACCAAGGCTGGTAACTACTCCGTTGCGCAAGCGTCCGGATCGGGATAGGGACCGAATGAAATAGTGAAGGGCCCGCGCGAATCCACGCCGGTTGCCGAGAAGTTGGGCCCGCAAAGACCTTCGAGCAGGCGGCTCGCCGCTCCGCGCCGCGCCTCGGGGATCCGCGCCAGGAGCTTGGCGATCTCATCATTCGAAACCAGCTTGTCGAGTGCACGTTCGGCGGGGTTGCTTTCGAGCGCAAAGCCGCGGACCGATTCGAGGGTAACGCCGAGCGAATTCAGCGCCCCGAGCATCGCGGATTTGTCGTCTTCAAGCGCGCGCAGCAGGCCCAAAAGCAGGTGAGCGAGATCGATGGCGCGGCTGTTCGAGCGTTCCGCTTCCTCCGCGGCGAACGCGAGCGCCGCTGCGCTCGAATGGCTCAGCGGCAAATCGACGCTCGTCGCTATCTTCTTGGCTGCCGGCATCTCGAGCCCGCGAATCGTAACGGCCAATCGCACCGCGCCGCCGACGCCTGTCTTCACGATGGCGCCGAACATGTCTCGCCCCTCGCGAAGCAATCCCAAAAGAAGGTGGCTGGGCTCGATGGACTGACTGCCAAATTGAGACGCCTCATAGCGGGCGAAGAAAATCGTGCGGCGGGCCTTTTCCGTAAACCTCTCAAACATGCCCGCAGTATACGCTACTTCTGCAAAAAGAAGTGGCCCACGAACATCGCGTCTATGCCGGATGAGTAGAAGCTGCGCACGGCGTCGCGCGGGCTGCATACCAGCGGTTCGCCGAACAGGTTGAACGACGTGTTGTAGAGCGCCGGAAGCCCGGTGGCTTTGCCCGCGGCGTGGAGCAGCTTCCAGTAGAGCGGGTTCTCCTCGCGATCCACGGTGTGAACGCGCACCAGGTCTTGCGCCAGAGCGGCCGCGCCGAAGGTCTCGCGATGCGCCGGCAGCACGCGGCCGACCGTCGAGAGGAACCGCGAGTTCCAGCCGGCCTGGAAGTATTGAGACGCCAGTTCAGCCGGCACGGAGACGGCGAACTTGCGGAACGGCTCGCGGTGCTTGATGAAGACGTTCAGGTTCTCGGTCGAGTATGGGTCGAGCGGCGAAGCCAGAATGCTGCGATTGCCCAGCGCGCGCGCGCCGAACTCCATGCGGCCATGCATCCAGGCCACGATGCGGTGGTCGTTCAACTGCGAGACTGCCGCATCGATCAACTCATCGTCCGTGAGCAGGTACCGGAAGCGCAGCTTGCAATTTTCGAGGTCCTGCTTGATCTCGTTCGCGGAGTAGGAAGGTCCCAGGCAGAGCGTTTTCAGCGCGATGCGCTTCTCTTGCCCGGCCGTCAGGTGCCAAGCGGCCAACAACGCTCCAATCGCCGAGCCGGCGTTGCCCGCAACCGGCTGCGCGAACACGTTCTCGAATCCCGATCGCGTCTCCAGCGCCGAGACGAGCAGCGCGTTGAGCCCTAGCCCCCCGGCCAGGCAGAGATTGCGGCCCTCACCCGCCATGCGAATCACGGCGTCTTCGAGAGCCTTCTGCATGCCCGCCGCAATGTGCGCGCGCAGAGCCTCTGGAACCGGGGCGCCATCCGCCACGCCGATGCGTTCGTAGAACCGCCGCCCAAAGCCTCCGTTACGCAGGCGCTCGGCGCTGAAGAAGGAAAAATCGGGGCGCGGCCCGGCCGGAGTAAGGCTCAGAATCTCCAGGAAGAGTTCCTTGAACCGTTCGTCTCCATGGACCGAAAGCCACTGCGCTTTGTGCTCTTCGCTGTCCTGCTCGAATCCCAAAAGCTCCGCCACGCGGCCATAGACGGCGCCGATGGAATCGGGCGCGTACTGCTCGATGTCCATCGTCATTCGCGCGCCGCTGGCCTGCCAACGGGCGCCGCAACGAAGGTCGCCGCGCCGGTCCAGCGTCAGCACGGTCGCCTGGTCGAACGGCGACGGATAATACGCCGCGGCCGCATGCGCCAGGTGGTGGCCGAAAATCGCCACGCGGCTGTTGGGGAAGAACGCGCGGAGCTTGAGATGGAAATCGGCGCCTGGGACCGGACGCACCACAGCGACGATTTCCACTTCCCCGGCGCGGACGCGGGCCAGATCGAGACAGGCCTGAATCGAATGAACGGGCAAATCGCCGTTCGAATCCCGACGCGTGCGGCGGCGAACCAGCTTCGATTCTTCGACGGCGGCGGCGATTTCGCCGTCCTTCAAAATCGCTGTCGCCGCGTCGCCCAGGATGCCGCCAATGCCAAGAATGATCATGAGAGGCCGGGAGAAAGGAGCCAGGAGTCAGGAGCCGGAGGGATGACGCTGCGATCCCATTGGTGCATCATGCGCGCGTCTCCTGGCCACGCTTTTCGATTTTGGCCCACGTATCGCGCAGGCTCGCGGTGCGGTTGAAGACCAGCGCGCCGGGTTGGCTATCGGGATCCACACAGAAGTATCCGAGGCGCTCGAACTGGAAGCGCCCGCCTTCGGTCGCCGTGGCCAGCGAGGGCTCCAGCTTGCACTCCGTCAGTGTCTCCAGCGAGTTCGGATTCAGGTTGGCCGTGAAGTCCTGGCCTTCCTCTACTTCGCCCGGATCCGGTTTAGTAAACAGACTGTCGTAAAGCCGGACTTCGGCGCCGATGGCATGTTCGGCCGAGACCCAGTGGATGGTGGACTTCACCCGGCGGCCATCGGGAGCGTCGCCTCCGCGAGTCGCGGGGTCGTACGTGCAATGGACTTCCTTGATCGCGCCGTAACCGTCTTTCACTACCGACGTGCAGGTCACAAAATAACCGTACCGAAGCCGGACTTCCCGGCCCGGCGACAATCGGAAATAACCTTTGGGCGGGTGCTCCCGGAAGTCGTCCTGTTCGATGAAAAGCTCGCGGCTAAACGGAACTTTGCGCGATCCGGCCGAGGCGTCCTCGGGATTGTTGATGGCGTCCATCACCTCGACCCGGCCCTCGGGATAGTTATCGATCACCAGGCGCAGAGGGCGCAGAACTCCCATGACGCGCGGGCTACGCTTGTTCAGGTCCTCCCGGACGAAATGCTCCATCAGTCCCAGCTCGATGGTGCCGTTCGTCTTGGAGACGCCGATAGAGGCGCAAAAATTGCGGATCGCCTCCGGAGTGTAACCGCGGCGCCGGATGCCCGAGAGCGTCGGCATGCGCGGATCGTCCCAGCCGCTCACGTAATTGCCTTCCACCAACTGCAAGAGCCTGCGCTTACTCAGCAGCGTGAAGGTCAAGTTCAGGCGGTCGAATTCGATTTGCTGGGGGTGGTAGATGCCCAACTGCTCCACGTACCAGTCATAGAGCGGGCGGTGATCCTCGAATTCGAGCGTGCAGATGGAATGCGTAATCCGCTCGATGGAATCGCACTGGCCGTGAGTGAAGTCGTACATCGGGTAGATGCACCAATCGTCGCCCGTGCGGTGATGGCTCGCATGAAGGATGCGGTACATCACCGGGTCGCGCATGTTCAAATTGCGCGAAGCCATATCGATTTTGGCGCGAAGCGTTCGCGATCCGTCCGGGAATTCGCCGGCCTTCATGCGCTCGAATAGTTCCAGGTTTTCCTCGATGGAACGGTTCCGATAAGGGCTCTCCTTCCCCGGCTCGGTCAACGTTCCGCGATACGTGCGCACTTCTTCCGCTGGAAGGTCGCAAACATATGCCTTGCCGGCTTTGATCAGTTGAACGGCCCAATCATAAATCTGGTGGAAATAATCGGAGGCGTAGAACAGGCGGTCTTCCCAATCGAAACCGAGCCATCTCACGTCGCGGATGATCGAATCGACGTACTCGACTTCTTCCTTGCAGGGATTCGTGTCGTCGAAGCGGAGGTTGGTCTTCCCGCCGAACTCGGCCGCCAGTCCGAAATTCAGGCAGATCGATTTGGCGTGGCCAATGTGCAGGTAGCCGTTCGGCTCGGGAGGAAAGCGCGTGTGGACGCGGCCGCCGTACTTCCCGGTACGATTGTCCTCCAGGATGATTTCGCGGACGAAGTGCGTCGGGCCGGGCGCCCCAGAGGCCGGGGCCGGAGGTTCGGTTGGAGTAGTCATGATTTCAGCTTCTCGATGGCCTGGTGGATGCGCGCCAAGCTTCGCTCTTTGCCTAGCGCTTCCAGCGTGCCGAACAAGGGCGGCGCGGTCTTGCGCCCGCAAATGGCCACGCGGACGGGCAGGAACATCTGTCCGGTCTTGATAGCGAGGCTGCGCGCGGCTTCGCGCAGCGTGGCGTCCAGCGCGTCGTGCGAGAAATCGCAGCCGGGAAGGACGGAAGCGGCGCATTCCAGAGCGCGAAGCGCCATGGCGGCGTCGCCTTTATCGGGAACCATCTCCGCCTTGTCATACGGCGCGAGCTCGGCGGCGAAAAAGAAGTCCGCTACCTTGAGCGCGTCGCGCAGCAGGTGGATGCGCTCCCGGATGAGCGGCGTAATCAAGGCCATCTGGCGCGGCTCGACGTCGATTCCCGCGCGCGCGAGGAAACCAAGCAGCAAGCCGCTCAGTTGTTCCGGTGGAAGCGCGCGGATGGATTCGCCGTTGAGCCACACCGCCTTGGGGTCGAAGGGATCCTGGTCGGTGAAGTTGACGACGGCGCTATGGCGATGCACGCCTTCGAGCGTGAAGGCGTCGATCAACTCCTCGCGGTTCATCAATTCCCGGTCGTTCTTAGGCGACCAGCCGAGCAGACAAAGAAAATTCACGAAGGCGTGGGGCAGGAAGCCGGCATCGCGGTACGTGGTGACGCTGACCACCGGGCCGTGCCTGCGCTTGGAGAGCTTGGCCCCATCGGGCGCAGTGAGAAGCGGCAGGTGGGCAAAGGCCGGCGGCTCGCATCCGGCGCCTTCAAAGATCAAAATGTGTTTGAAGGTATTCGCGACGTGGTCCTGGCCGCGGACGATGTGGCTGATCCGAAGATCGACGTCGTCGGCGCAAGACGCCAAGTGATAGGTTGGCATGCCGTCGCCGCGAAGAAGGGCGAAATCTTCGATATCGGCCGTGGCTTTGGACTGCTCGCCATAAACGCCGTCGGTGAAGCCGATCTCGGAACGCGTATCGCGCGGAACACGGAAACGTAGAGCGAACGGCTCGCCGGCCGCGGCGCGGCGGTCGCTTCGCTCGCGGGAAAGCTCGCGCATGTCCGCGTTGAAAAGCCAAGTGCCGTGGGAGCCGGATTTTCCGCTGCCGAATGATTGCCGCAACGGCGAAGTGGCAGGCGAAAGCGCCTGCCCCACCTTCTCTTCCTCTGATGGCTGCGCGGGTGTGAAGTCGCGGTAAGCAAGTCCTTTTTGGAGCAGCGAATCGGCCAGCGCGCGGTGGAGGGCCAGGCGCTCGGATTGGTGGTACTCCTCGTCCCAGGGGAGCTCGAGCCAGCGCAGGCCGTCGAAGATGGATGTCAGCGAAGCTTCCGAATTACGCCCGGCGTCGGTATCGTCGATGCGTAGGATCATGGTCCCGCCGTTGCGCCTGGCGAATAACCAGTTGAAGATGAACGTTCTGGCGCTTCCGATATGCAGGAAACCAGTAGGGGAAGGCGCAAACCGGACTCGTACCATGGAAACGTAAGTATAACAGCCGGCGCTGTTCCGGCCTTCGGAAGGGGCGATTGCGAATCCTGAGCGAGCGGCAACGGCGTTCAGCCCCGCGAAATCGTTGTCTCGGCGTACACCAGCATGCAGTTGGTGGTAGATTGATCTGGGTGTCTCGGCCCGCGGTGTGGCCCCAAACCAGGAGGCGTGAGTGAACGACGAACCGGTGATCTGCCAGTGGCTGATCGGCGAGCGGGGGGAGTGGCTCAGTATCTCCGGGGACGCCGAAAGCCTGTTCGGCGCCACGCCCGGCGAACTCCCCGGGCGTACGCCCGCCGAGGTTCTTGGGCGAGAAGCCGGTCAAACTTGGGAGGCGCGATTCGCGCGAGCGCTCGCCGGCGAGGTTCTAACGGTTCGAGAATCCCGGGGACCGGCGCTTTGGCTGGCCACGATGTTCCCGGCCGAAGAGTCCGGCGGACATCGCCGTGCGGCGGGACTTGCGGTCCCATTCCCAAACCCGGATATCGACCGCCGCGAGACCGTCCGTTTTCTCCACGACCAGATCGGCCAAAATCTGACGGCTCTGGGCCTTGGGCTCGATCTGGCGCGGATGGACCTGGGACGCGACCCGGCTGCTTCCAGCAAGCGGATCCTGGACGCTCAGCGTCTTCTGGAGACGGTCATGGAGGACGTTCGAGGATATGTCCGCAAACTGCGAGTGTGACAAAGCCGATACATCCCGGTTGCTCGGCGCGACAATTCGCGCTAAAGTCCACACAGGCGGTTTCTTCAGAGGGAGGTTCCGCCGCTGGAGGGGTTCCGGCGCGCAGGAGGACTATGGATTACCCTGTCCCGGACCGGTAAAAATGACCTTTTTAGCTCGTGGGGCGGGCTTTTACTTTGGGGCTTGGCGTCTTTCTTTTGAAGGTGCGGCGAAGTCCGCGGAGGAGGGCGCGAAGTGACACCATCTCCCGGCTCTTACACTGTCGTTCTGATCGACGATCATCGACTGGTCCGCGACGGCATCCGTTCACTCCTTGAGCGAAGCGACGATTTCCGCGTCGTAGGCGAAACCGAAAGCGGGTCCGCGGCCGTGGAACTATGCCAGCGCCTTGCGCCGGACCTTGCGCTGATGGACATAGGGCTGAGCGGCGTGAGCGGCATCGAGGCGACGGCGGATCTGCTCCGGGAGTGCCCGGCGGTAAAAGTCGTCATGCTCTCGATGTATGACGACGAGAATTCGGTGGTTGGCGCGATTCGCGCTGGAGCGCGCGGGTTCGTGCTGAAGAAGGCCTCATCGGGCGAGCTGGTGGAAGCGTTGCGCACGGTAGCGCGCGGCGGATCTTACCTGAGTTCGCAGGTTTCGGATCGTCTTCTCGGACGGATCCAACGAGGCGATCTCGAGACGCGGGGCCGCGGCCCGCTCGGGACCCTTTCGCCTCGTGAGCTGCAGGTGATGCGGCTCGTGGCTGAAGGCAAGACCAGTAAGGAAGCGGCGGCGGTCTTGACCCTGAGCCTGCAGACCGTGCGCAGCTACCGCAAGAGCCTCATGAAAAAGCTCGGCGTCAATAATGTCGCCGGGCTGATGCAGATCGCGCTCACCGCGGGAATGGTGAACTTTTCGAAGCCGCCAGGCTGACGCATGGCCTTCTCCTCTTGAATTAAAGCCGTGCGCGTCCGCACGGCCTCGATTCCCCTCACGCAAAAGCACCCTTCAGACAGCCCCTGGGACGAGAGGCGCCGACTTCTCAATTCAGTAATACAGCAGGGGTGCGGGAAAAGCAGGATTCCCAACTGGGCCGAGTGAATGCTAAGTACTCTTGGGTCAATAGGTTAAGAAAAATTCTGAGTATTCGTGAATACAGTCGGAGCAGTGCCGTTTTCGCGGGGTTCTGGCTGAACAGGGGGCATACAGGCGGCTTCGCCGCCGCTGGCAGGCGGAAGCGCCTGCCCCACCATGCCGGGCTCGGGCTGTCGCAAGGCCCTTGAAACATTACAGACTCCCAAAACAAGGACCGGCGCGGGATAGCTGATTGCGATGGGAATGCGGAAAAGGTGGGGCAGGCGCTTCCGCCTGCCAACGGACTTCCAGCAAACTGCTAAATCTGCCGGGCTAGTTCGAGGCGGCGGGCTTTCAGCCAGCGGAGTCTGGTTTGGTATTCCTGGTAGAGCGTACCGAAGCCGGCCCACCAGTAGCCTAGGACGAATAAAAGCAGGAACGGGATGGCGAAGTAATTGAACGTGTTGACGGCGAATACGATCATCCCGGCGAAATAAGCTCCCACCAGAATCTCGGCGTATGGGAGCCAGCCGCTTTTGCGGCGGTATTTCTTGTTCTCGAGATTAACGATCTTACCGGCCACGGCATACTTGGCGGTGCGCGCAAACGCGCTCTTGATTCCGAAAATGGCTTCGAGAACGGCGCGGGTGTTGATAATGGTCAGTCCCACGCCGGCGGCGATCAGCATGGGGAGCAGCAAGATCGAACGTTTCCAGTTATGGGGGTAAAGCTCCCGTTGCGCCACGACATAAAAAAGCGATAACGACCAGAAGGCGGCCGCAATCAGGGGCATGTCGATGAACACCATCTGCCAAATGCCCATATAGAACCGCACAATCATCACCGGCAGCATCAGCGCCGAGACGACGATCATGAGCGGGTAGGAAATATTCGGCGTCAGGTGGATGAAGGCTTCGACCTTCGAGCGAATGGGGAGATCGGCTTTCAAAATGGAAGGCAGCAGTTTCTTGGCGGTCTGCGTGAGGCCCTTGGCCCAACGCGATTGCTGCACCTGGAAGCCGTGCATCTCGACGGGCAGTTCCGACGGGCAGTCGAGACCCGGCAAATATACGAAGCGCCAGCCGCGGAGTTGCGCGCGATAGCTCAGGTCCGTATCCTCGGTGAGAGTATCGTGCTGCCAGCCTCCCGCGTCCTGAATCGTCTCCACGCGCAGGATGCCGGCCGTTCCATTGAAGTTAAAGAAATAGCCCGCGCGGGAACGCGCGCCCTGCTCGAGGATGAAGTGGCCATCGAGCATCATGGCTTCCACTTCCGTGAGGAAGTTGTAGTCGCGGTTGAGATAGCTCCACCGCGTTTGCACGACGCCGATCTTGGGGTTGGCGAAGTAGTGGATGGTGCGGAGGAGGAAATCGGCGGGCGGACAAAAATCGGCGTCGAAAATCGCGACAAATTTTCCGATGGCCGTCTTTAGCCCTTCCTGCAAAGCCCCTGCCTTGAATCCCTCGCGATTCGTGCGGTGATGATACTCGATGGGATAGCCCAGCGCGCGATAGCGCTCCACGAGGGCCTCGGCGAAGGGGGCCGTGTCATCCGTGGAATCGTCGAGGACCTGGATCTGGAGGCGGTCCTTCGGGTATTCCACCTTCACTGTTTCCTCGATGAGCCGCTCGACGACGTAACGCTCGTTGAAGATGGGGAGCTGAATGGTTACTGGCGGCAGCTCGTCGAAGCGCTGAGGAGGGCCTGTGGGAGCCTTCTTGCGGTGTTTGAAGTACGTGCGGATGACTTCGTAACGGTGGACGCCGTAAATCGAAAGGATGACGAGAATCGTGAAGTAAGGAATGAGCATGGCCCAGTCGAACCAAGCCAGTTGATGAATGCCGGAAAAGGTGTCGTCGAAAAGACCCTGCGCCAAGCGGCCGGTCAAGGACTTGGTCACGAGGAGGGCCAACGGAAAGCTCGCCATATCGCACGCCCGCCGGACTCGGAAACACTCGGAACGCGAACGCCGGGCCGGTAGCCTTTATGTTAGCAGGGCTGGGCGGCCTTCGGCTGCGGGGTTGGGGGCTGGGGTTGCGGCCTGCGGCCGCATGAACGGCGCCGCTTCGCGGCTGGGCGGCCTTCGGCCGGCCTGAGCGGGTGGACCCAAGGGGTTCCCCGACCCGCTCCACTAGCGCATGCAGATGGCGGTGAGGAAGCGGCCGTCGGGGCTGCGGTATTCGGATTCGATTTCCAGACCGCCTTGCTCGCAGAGCAGCCAGCGGAAGGTCTCGGGCTCGTAGGCGTACTGGAAGTTCAAGCCGATACGCTCGCCGCGTTCGAGGGCGACCTCTTGTCCGGCGGCGGTGGCGGACAGGTCGCGCTCGGCGCGGAAGTACTTCGTGATCAGGTGCAGGCCGGCGTGACGGTCATCGCGTTTGTCGTTGAAGCGCAACTCGCCATCGTCCCGATTGATGCCGATGCTGCCGAGCAAAGCCCACAACAGATTGCGCGAGCCGGGACTGGAGCGGCGCGCGAGGGTCTCTTTTTCGGCATAAATCTCGCCATCGACGACGAGGCGGTCGCCGGGCTTCATGCACTGGGAAAGGTAACGGATTTCTGCCAGCGGATCGAAAACGCCCAGCGTGTTGCCGGAGAGGATCATCAGGCGCGGGGACTCGGCGGCGTCAGCGGCGTAGACGAGATGCACTGGGCTGGATATATCGGCTTTAATGCCGGTGTTCTCGATATCGAGGTCGTCGGCCGAGTTGCAGGCCATTTCGAGCAGGGTCTGGCTGGCGTTGACGGGAAAGTAGGAACATTCGACGCCGGCGTCCTTCAGGGCCGAGATGAGGAGCAGGTCGCGGGCGCCATCCCCGGCGCCGAAACTGATCACCGGAAGACGGCCGCCGAAACGGCGCGCCAGATCGGGAGCAGTGGCGGCGAGTTGGGTCCAGGTCTCACGCAGGCCGCCGTAGAGGGAGGCGTCCTTTGCGAGCGACGCCCACGCGGCGGCCGATCGGGGTAGCCAGAAGAAGAGCTTCTCCGGCAGATCGCGGGCTTCCAGAGCTTCCGTGAACTCCTGCGTGATGTCAGTTTCCGTGAGAAGGACTTCGACTCTCATAGAGATCCCATCTTAGCGCGGCCTGCCGTTGCGGGGGTTGCGGGTTGCGGGTTGGGGGTTGGGGCTGGGGTTGGGGGCTGGGGCTTGGGGATGCGGCCTGCGGCCGCGGGGCCGGAGAAACGCGCTGCGCGGCGTCCCGGCTTTTTATGATAGAACTTGGAAACAATTCGAAACTTTGTCAGAGCGCTATGCTAGTGCTGTGACCGCCTGATGGAGTGCTCTGCGGGAAACCGCTCCATTACTGTCGCGGCTCCGATCCGAGCCGCTACCGGTCAGAACACTAGAAGGCGAATGATGACTCATCCGACTGTAATTCGACGCAACCTCATCTTTGGGCTGACGGTGGGCCTGAGCCTGGCTGCCTGGACGGCGATGGCGGCCGATTTCTGGGACACGAAAGAGCCTTCCGCCTGGACCGACAAGGAAGTCGAGCGCCTGATGTCTAAATCGCCCTGGGGCCAGCCCGCCACGGCCGAGGCCGGAACCGCGGGAGGGCGCGACATGGGCGGACGCGGCGGCGGCTTCGGACGAGGTGGGCCAGGGGGCGGCTTCGGCGGCCCCGGTGGAGGCCCCGGTGGAGGGCCGGGGATGGGCGCCGTTGCGCGCTGGGAAACCGCCGCGCCCATTCAGGCCAAGTCCAAGATCAAGCTGACCGGCGACGTTTCCCATTCCTACGTGCTGAGTCTTTCCGGGTTCCCATCGTTCACGGTCGACACTCTCGTAACGCTGGACGATTCCGGTCTCGCGGCTCTGAAGAAAGCCACGTCGCTGGTGCGCACCGGGAAGCCGCCCATCACGGCCTCGAAGATCAACATGCCGTTCGACCAGTCGGGCGTGGTGCTGTTCTATTTTCCTCACGGGGACGATCCGATTACAGCCGACGACAAAATCGTCACGTTCCAGACCTCAATCGGGAACCGTGTCTATAAGGCCAAGTTCACCCCGAAGGACATGATGTACAAGGGGAAGCTGTCGTTATAGCCCGGCGATTTTGGCCCGCCTTGCGGGCGTGGTATGATGGGTGAGTCTCACCTGTCCCGATCCATAAGGATAGTCATGCCGAAGCTCAAGACCCATAAGGGAGCGGCCAAGCGGTTTAAGAAGACGGGCACGGGCAAGGTCGTTCGCGGCCATGCATTCGCCCGGCACATTCTGACCTCGAAGGCGCACAAGCGAAAGAAGAAGCTGCATACCCAGGTGACGGCCGACAAGGCCGATCAACCTGTTCTCAAGCGGATGATTCCTTACTGATAATCCGTTAGGGAAACGCGTGGACGGCGCTCCTGCACGTGCCCGATCCGCCGGAACTTGAAACTCATCAAAGGAGATTGAAACGTGCCCAGAGTTAAACGTGGACCGCACCGCCGGGCATCCCGGAAGAAGACGCTCCATCTGGCGTCCGGTTATTTCCTCACCAAGAGCAAACTGTATCGAGCCGCGCAAGAGGCGGTCGAACGCGCGCTGAAGTTTGCGTACACGGGCCGCAAGGACAAGAAGTCCGATTACCGCAGCCTGTGGATTGTGCGCATCAACGCCGCGTGCCGCGCAGCGGATATGTCCTACAGCCAGTTCGTGCACGGGCTGAAGATAGCCGGGCTGGACCTGAACCGCAAAGCGCTGGCGGACATCGCTTATCACGATGAAGCTGCCTTCGGGCAGTTGATCCAAGCGGCCAAGAGCGCGTTGGAGAAGGCATGACGCCGGAGACGCGCGAAGCGGATTCGCTGGCGAGTCTGGAAGATCGCATCCAACAAGCGGTGCAACTGGTAACGCGGTTGCGGCGCGAGCGCGATCAGGCCGTGGAACGCGCCGCGGACGCGACGGCGGAAGCGCAGCGCATGGCGGCGCAGTTGAAGACGCTCGAAGCGGAGCGGCAACAGGTGCGCACCCGCATTGAAAAACTGCTCGGGCAGATCGACCAGTCGATCGGCGCGCTAAGCGTCACGGCGGAGGCGGCATGGAAGGCGGCGGCGGGGAACGACAGTCCGTACGCGTTACGATTCTCAGCCGTCCCTACACGCTGATAGCCTCGGGCGACCCGCGCGATGTCGAGGAAGTGGCGGCGGAGGTCAATGAGCTGATGCTCTCGATCGCCGCCAAAGCTCCTAACGCCGATTCCACCCGCATCGCCGTGCTGGCATGTCTGCACCTGGCGGACCGGTTGCGCGAACTCGAGCGCGATCTGCATCGGCTCAAAGAGCGTGTGGACCGTAAGAGCGAAGAATTCGCGGGTTTGCTGGCGCAGGCGCTCACGGGCTCGGAAGAGCGATAAGTCCGCCCGCGAAGGGGTCGGTCTGGATTCTGGCGTATGATGGCGTCTTTCAATTCGAGAGCGCTATGAAGCGAGCTTGCGGATGGGCGAGCGCGGTTGGTGTTCTCTTGGCGGCGCTAGCCACCGCGCGAACGACGGGCAGCATCGAGGGCGTCGTACTGGACATCTCCAACGGCTCCGGCATCGCCGGCGTCGCGGTGAAACTCAAGAATTCTCCGCAAAATGAGACCGTCTCCGAGACACAGACATCGGCTAAAGGCGCGTTCCAATTCGCCGGCTTGTCCCCCGGCGCTTACCGCATCGAGCTAACCAAGGACGGCTACATCTATCCGCCGGAGGAGTCCTATTTTGGGCCGGATATCCAGGTAGCCGGCGGGGCCGAGGCCGCGAATATCCGCATGGCGCTCGTGCGGCTTGCGACTCTAAAGGGCCGCGTGACGGACGAAAACGGAGATCCGGCGCCCGGCGCAAGCGTCGAATTGGCAAACGACCTTGTGCTGGTCGGCAGCGAGACGGCGAAGACTGGGGCCGATGGGGGGTTCGCAATCGACGGCGTGGCGCCGGGCACGTATCTACTGCGAGCGATGCGATCCGCCAAGCGTGGCGCTCCCAGCACTGTCGCCGCATCGGGCGACAGAGACCCGTGCCGCAACCTGCCGGACAACGCCGCTTGGGCGCCGCAGTATTTCCCGCTGGCGCCCGGACATGAAGCGGCTTCCCCGATCACCGTCAACGGCGCCGACCAGGAAGGCTTCGACTTCAAGCTTCCGTGCACGGCGCCGCTCCGCGTCTCCGGCGTGGTGACCGGCGAATCGGGCGAACCGCTGGCGGGCGCCTCAGTCACGATGATTTCCGCCGACGCGCCGGAGGATCTCTTCGAGCCTGCGTCGCAGCGGGCTCGAACCGTATCCGGGCCGGACGGGGAGTTTGAATTCCCGGCCGTGGCTCCGGGCGATTGGTGGATCACCGCGGAGGTAGGCGAGAGGCTGATGGCAGGGCGGCGCCGCGTGACGCTGACTCAGGATTACGACGCTGTGAGACTGCGGGTCGAAGCCCCGTTCACCTTCGAGGCGAGCGCGGCGGGACTGGAGAATCTCGGCAAGACAGGCGGACCCGACAGGTTGATCCTCTTTCCGATGGACGCTCCGCCGGCGCTGGCATCGATTGGATCGCTAGGCCCTCTGGGAAGCGCGAAGATGGTCTCGACCAAAGTCTCTTCCGGAAGGTATCTGCTCATAGAGCCGGCGCCGGAGGGCTACTATCTGGATAGCATTCAGGTTGGCGACCGGCCCGTACACGGGCTTGAACTGGACGTATCGCCGAACATGCCCCCGGTCAAGTTGATTTTCAAGACGGATGGCGGGAGGGTGCAGGGCAAGGTCGAGAGTGCGCGGCGGGTATTAGTCGTGTTCGCTCCCTTGGACCTTGAGTCGCCTAGCGAGCTTCAGGCAACGCAATCGGACGCCACAGGCATTTTTGAATCGCCGCTCCTTCGGCCTGGAAGTTACCGCGTTGTGGCGATCGACGGTCTCGATCAAGACTACCTGGACAACCCGTCCTGGGTTTCCTTCCCGGGGGCCTCGGATCGGTTGAGCCGGTTCTGGCGTAGCGCCACCGAGGTCAAGGTGGAGAAGAATCAGGTCTCGACGGTGACCCTTCGTGGGGCCGCTCACTACCGGTAGTGGCCGGAGAGCCGCGAGGGTGGACGCGTGAGCCGGCGGCGATCGGGTGTGGGAGAAAAAAATCGGGGCGCGAACGAGCGTTATTTCGCCCCGTGCCGGGGCTGGATCGATTTCGCGCGTTTCCACACGGCTCACGCCGTGGGCTACTTTCTTTCGCTCCTCTGGAGCTTGGATTCGGCCAGCCTTGGAAGTCACGACTGTGTGGCGCACCAGTGGCGAACTCGCGGGCTGGAGCAGGAATGGCGCGATGGCGCGTCGCTTGGCAAATATCGGTACTGGCGGCGGTAGGCATCGACACAGGCTGAATCTCCGCCCGACCGCTCACTGGCGCTCGCGGCACGGAAACGGGCACGGAGGCGTGCACGGGGCTCGGGCATAGGCGCCAATCAACATTCGTCAGCGGCAGCGGCGGTGCGTTGCTTGGCAAAATGGGCACTCGCGGCGGTTGGCATCGATCCCCGCCCGACCGCTGGGGCTCGCGGCGCGGAAACAATGGGCGCCGAGACGGGTTCGGAAGCGGCGCGAATCCGGACCGCTCGAAGACGCGCCCATTGGGGGCTGCCTGATCTGTGATGCCGCGCTGGTCAGGACACGGCGGGCTGGGCCAGAGCCAGGAAACGCTGGAGATTCCCGAGAGAGGCCCGAAGAGACGAGCGCTCCGGAGCGGGGCTCGAGAAGTATTCTTCAATGATCGGGGCGACGCCGTCGTGGATGCTTAAGAACACTTCCACGATCCCGGGGTCGCGCCACCCGCAGGCGGTCTCCTCGCGTATGATTTCGAGAGCCTGCCCCGGGGAATACGACGCCTTGTACGGGCGGGTGCTCACCAGGGCATCATATATATCGGCGATCTGCAGGACGCGAGCCAGTTTCGGGATTCTGACGCCTTTCAGACCGTCCGGGTATCCGGACCCGTCCCAGCGCTCGTGATGGTGGCGGATTACCGGGAGCACGGAGGAAAGCGAATGGATATGGCTACAGATTTCCTCGCCTCGAAGCGGGTGGGTACGCATGGTTTCCCATTCCTCCGCCGATAGCTTCCCGGGCTTGAGGAGGATGGCGTCCGGCACGCCGATCTTTCCCACATCGTGCAGGTAACCGGCCTGATAGAGGGTGATTAAGCTGGGGCGAGCGAGCTTCAGGGCCAAGCCCATGGCCACGCTCATGAAGGCAAGCCGTTCGCAATGGCCGCCGGTGTGGCCGTCTCGATGCTCGACGGCAAGGGCGAGCGCGAACAGGATTCCCTCCGTTTCGCTGGGGCTAAGGCCGTCGGCGCGGCCGCGATGGACCGTGCGGCTTTCCATTTTTCTGGCTTCGGCTTCGCGCCACTCTTTGAGTTCCGGCAGCGACCGGCAGGTCGTCCAGGAGTGGCGGGCTGAGAGTGACTCTCGATTCATGCGTACTCGCTACCTGTCCTATCGGCGGGAGCGGAAAAACAACGAGAGTACTAAGGACAGAAATGTTCGATTTTTTAGCGCCGTACTACGGTAATGGCTCTCCACGCCGAATTACCGGCTGCATCGAAGGCGCGAACGGTGACGGCGTTCGTTCCCACGAGCAGCGGGACCTGAGCGGACCACGCCGCTGTCCCGTGCGCCGCTCCGGAATAGCCGAGCGAGGTGGACCACTGAACGGAAGCGACGCCTACGTTATCCGAAGCCATGCCGCTCACCGTGATCGATGCCGCCGAGGTGGCGAGGATCGTGACGCCGGGCGAAAGGATGGTCAGCGAGGGAGGGGTGGTATCGGGCGTCGCTGGCGTCGCCGGCGTCGCGGGGGTGGGCGCCGACGGCGTGGAGGGCGTGGTGGTCGATGGCGTTGTGGGAGTGGAGGGAGCCGGAGTCGCCGGCGTCGAAGGCGTTGCCGGCGTGGTGGCTGCGGGAGTGGTTGACGTTGTTGTCGCGGGCCCATAGAGAGCCTGGACGCCGGAGATATCGTCGGCGCCGAGGCCCGAGAGGAACTGGTAGTACGGATACATGACGGCGCCGGGAATGTCGGTGTGGCCGAGACCGAGGGCATGGCCGATTTCGTGGAGCGCGACGCTGAACAGATCGGTGCTCGACCCGATGGCCCAGCTTTCTTCGGCGTTGAAATGCATGTCTCCGGCGATCGGCTCGGTGTTCAGAGGCGCGGGATAGAAGGTGTGCGCGAGCACGTTGGAACTGGTGAACGGGTAGGCGTCGCCGTGCGCGCCACTGGCGGTGAGAATGGCGACGGTACGCGAAGCGGAGGCGCTTCCGCCGGACGTGAAGGAGACGGCCGCATAGCGCTCCCATTCATTGAAAGCGCGGACGATCTGGCTTTGGGCGTCGGAGGAATTCAAACCGGCGGGGAGGGATTCGAATACGTAATTCAACGCGGCAACGCCGCTGGGATCCTTCGACCAGCCGCTCGCGGCGATCGCGTAATCGGCGACCGCGCCGGCTTCGGCGATGCCGTCGTCACAGCCGATGACAGGCGCGCCGGCGGCGAGATCGGGCGACGCAGGGAGAATGTACGAGACGTCGTCCTCGGAAGCGAGGTCTTCGAGACGCGCGGCGTTGCCGATGACGACGAAGTGGCCGGGGCGCAAGTAGCGATTCTCGATGACGGCGAATCCCCAGCGATCGAGCGCGGCCCGTGCGCGCCCGCCGGGCACGTCGGCGTGGAACATGACGAGATATGCCGGCGCGGGCGCCGCATCGAGCTGCTTGCTCAACTTGTCGCGCGCTTGCATCGGACCGGCCGAGCGAGCGCCGAGATCGGAGAGATCGATATCGCGCGGAGAGACTACCATGAGGCCGGTATCCGGCAGGACGGCCAACACGCGCACGCCGCGGCGTTCGAGTTCGTCGCGAATTTCGGAGCCGGGCTGAGAGTCGAATTGAAGAATGGAGTGGACGCCGGCCGGAACCACGGCCGGTTGCGCAGCCTGAGGCGTCGCGGGCTCTCGCGTTGTTCGACGCCTGGAATCGCGCGGGACTTGAGACGAATCGTTCCCTGCGCGTTCAGGCACACGCGTAGCGCGAAGAGCGCCGCGAGCGCTTTCAATGGATTCAAGATTTCTAGCTCCGAAATTGCTTTTCGTCCCGGCAAATGAGGACTGCGTTTTGTGTCGTGCGGAAGCGCACGGTTCGGCGGGGCGATGGTGAGGAAACGCACGGACGCCAAGCGGCTGTTTCGGATATTCGCTGTCCGTACGTCCGTTCTGCAGTGCGACAGGTGGGGAACTGCCCACTCGGAGGCCTGGCCCGCTGCGCGGCGAGGGGTTGATATTCTGGAGCGGGATGACAAAGATTGCACTGACTATTGCCGGGGCCGACCCCAGCGGCGGGGCCGGATTGCAGGCGGACCTGAAAACCTTCCATCAGTTCGGCGTATATGGTGAAGCCGTGGTCACGCTCGTGACCGTGCAGAATTCGGTGCGAGTCTCGAGAGTCGAATTAATGCCCGTACAACTGGTGATCGAGCAGTTGGAGGCCGTGCTGGAAGACATCCCTCCCCATGCGGCGAAGACCGGCGCTCTGGGGTCGGCCGGGATGGTGGAGGCCATCGCGGGCGCGGCGGCGCGGTTCCGGTTTCCGTTGGTGGTTGACCCGGTGATGGTGAGCAAGCACGGGCAGCCGCTGTTGCCGGATGACGCGGTGCGCGCGGTGCGCGAGCGGCTGATGCCGGCCGCGGCGCTAGTGACCCCGAACGTTCCGGAGGCCGAGGCGCTCGCGGACATGAAGATCCGCACCGCCGATGACGCGCGGCGCGCGGCGCGGCGCATCTGCGAGATGGGCGCACGGGCGGCGCTCATCAAAGGCGGACACATGGAGGGCGACGCCACGGATGTGCTGTTCGACGGCGCCGAGTGGCGCGAGTTCCCCGCCCCGCGCGTAGACACGCGGCACACGCACGGAACGGGCTGTACCTACTCGGCCGCGATCACGGCATGCCTGGCGTTGGGGATGCCGCTCGTGGACGCAGTGGCGCGCGCGAAGAAGTTCATCCACGAGGCGATTCGGACGAATCCGGGTTTGGGACATGGGTCGGGGCCGGTGAATCACTTCGCGGGGTGGAATGACCTGTAAGCTTTCAGTTGAGTCCTAGTGGTCTGCGGCAAGCAGATTAGCGATTATCCAGCGCGCCGTGGAGTGGGCGTCCACGCCTGCCATGCCGGCTTTCTTGCCGGCATCGAGGGCCAAACGTCCGCACGAATGCCGACGTGGCAAGCCGGAGGCTCGCTCCACAGGCGCGCTAGGAAGTGGGGAGGCGAACCGATAATGCATGTTATTAAAGCCGCTGACCACCAGGCGGTCAAGGGCCGGTAGGTTGAAGCGCATCATCGGTCTTTCTTGCCCTGGTTGCAGTTTCGGCAGAGGGTCTGAAGATTTCGTGGAATTTCCCCCTCCTCTCGCAACCGGGACGATATGATCCACTTCAAGCTCAACCTGATGATCTCTCGCTGGGCTGGCACCGCATCTTGTGCACCGATAATCATCACGCTTCAAGACGGCCCATTTATCCTTGAGCGGAATTGCTACGCGGGCAGGTTGTTCGGTATTTCCGGCGAGCAGCTTCTCCCTTGAGATCTTTCCATCGTGAAAAGCCGCAAGGGCCTCGCATGCCCCGCGCACGCTACCCCAGTAGCGCCTGTATGGAGATTCAGAGATTCGCTCCCCGAGAGTTGCGACTTGTCTCTTGCCAGGCGGGTACGCCAACTTCTTCCATACGTCTTCGAGATTGGCTATTAGCGCATCAGGCGAATGCCGCCTTTCTGCCTCCGCTGATGCCGATGAGCGCTAGCGCCTTCTTCCATGAACCGAATCGTTCGATTATCGTTGCGGAGCGGGGGCGCTTTCCGGGTAGCTCATCGTACTGCGTAGAAGCAAAGTAGCGTTCCCCAAGCACTTCAGTAGCAGATTGCAGCGCGGCCACAAGATCGCCGTCGCTCAAGCGAGTGCGCTTCGCCTTCAGATCGAAATGGAAACCGTCAGCCGCCATTTCAGTTCAAGGCTCTGCCCTGCCTCAGGTACGCAGGGGTATCGAAGTCGTCCATATCGGGCTCGGCTTCGGCGGCGGAAGTGGCTTCGGGTTCCGGCTCCGGCGCGCGCGCGGGCTCGTAACTCACGGGAGGCTCGAAGGGCGGAGCGGCCTCGACGGCTTGCGCCGGGGCGGGCGGAGGCGCGGCGGCTTGCGGCGGCTCCTGGCGGACGCCGGTGGCGATCACGGTGACCTTCACGGCGTCGCCCATGGCGTCATTGACGATGAGGCCGAGGTTCAACCACACGTCGGGATTCTGCGCGGCGTCGCGGACCAGCGTGCAGGCCTTATTGAGTTCGTGAAGGCCGAGAGTGTCCGCGCCGGTGACGTTGACCAGGATGCGGCGGGTGCCGGAGATGCGAGTGTCCTCCAGCAGCGGGCAGCCGATGGCCTGGCGGGCGGCTTCCACGGTGGCGTGCGGGCCGGCGGCGGTGGCCGTGCCGATCAGGGCGTAGCCCATGTCGGCCATCACGGCTTTGATGTCCGCAAAATTGCAGTTGATGGCGCCGGTGGAGTTGATGATATCGGCGACGCCCTCGACGGCCTGACGGAGCAGGTCGTCGGCGGCCTTGAATGCATCGAAGAGACTGGCGCCTTCGGGGATGAGCGCAAGCAGGCGCTCATTGGGAATGGTCATCACGGCGTCGACGCACGAGGTCAGCGTTTGAAGGCTCTCCTCCGGGATCGCCTGGCTCCGAGGTCCGGAGAAAGCGAAGGGCTTGGTGACCACGGCAACGGTGAGCGCGCGGAGCTCCTTGGCCAGCGAAGCGATGACGGGCAGCGCGCCGGTTCCGGTGCCGCGGCCGAGACCGGCCGCGACGAAGACCATGTCGGCGCCTTGGAGGAGCTCGACGATGTCATCGGTGTTGGCAAGCGCGGCCTGGCGGCAGGTTTCGCGATCGGAGCCCGCGCCGAGGCCCTTGGTAAGTTTGGGGCCGAGTTGCAGCTTGTTGGGCGACTGGCAGGC
>CAWAOP010000041.1:0-389544 GCA_963783505.1 Terriglobia bacterium
ACGCTCTCGATAAGAAGCAGGCGGACATTCAGAGCAAGCAGGCCCAGTTGGCCAAGGGCAAGGCCACAATGAGCCCCGAGGCGCAGGCGAAGCTGCAGGCCGACATCGATGCCGCCATCAAGTTGCTGAACCGCGATACGGAGGATGCCCAGGCCGAGATGGACGACGAGAGAGGAAAAGTCCTGAACGCCATGGGCGAGAAGATGATGGGGCTCCTGACCCAGTATTCGCTCGACAATTGCTTCGCGATGGTGCTCGACGTGAGCATGGAGCAGACCCCGGTGCTTTGGGCCGCCTCGTCGGCGAACATCACCAACGATATGGTTAAGCTCTACGACGAAAAGTATCCGCTCGCCGGCGCAGCAGCTCCAGCGGCTGCTCCGGGAGCGGCAAAGCCCGCCGCGGCTCCGGCCGGGGCGCTCCGAAGCTTCCCGTAACGGCGGCGCCTCCTCCGACAAGAAGCAATAGCCGAAAACGGCCGCATCCTCCGCCTCGCTAAGATGTTTCTCTCCCTCCGCCGGATCGGCCCGGCGGACGGACCAATCCTTTTGATGCGCCCCTCCTGAACGCATTGGTCCCGGTCGCGCCCCTATAATAGAGTTTCCAATCGGAGGGCTCCATGCGAAGTAAAGTCGCTATTTTCCTCGTTCTCCTGGCCGTCGCGTGCGCTATGTTCGCGCAGAACGCGCCGGCGCCTGCCGCCGCTCCCGCCGGAGTCCGCCCGCGGGCCGCGGGTTCGGAGGCGGCGGAGTTCGGTCCCCGGAAGTCGCCGCGGACGGGCGCGTGACGTTCCGCCTTCGCGCGCCGAACGCCAAGGAAGTATTCGTGACGGGAATCGGCCAGCGCCTCGCGATGCAGAAGAACGACCAGGGAGTCTGGTCGGTCACCACGGACCCGCTGAAGCCGGACGTTTATCAGTACTCGTTTTCCGTCGACGGAGCGACGTAACGACCCCGGCAATCCGCATTTCAAGCCGTCGTGGGGCAGCGGAGGCCAGAGTCAGGTGGTGGTTCCGGGCTCCGCCCCGTGGGCTCCCGCGGCGGGCGTTCCGCGCGGCGCGGTGACCCATCATTTCTATCGCTCGGCGGTGGCCGGAGACGATCGCGATTTCTGGGTCTACACGCCCGCTAACTACGACGCCAAACGCAAGGAACCGTATCCGACCTTGTATCTGCTCCATGGCTTGGGCGACGACTCCAACGCCTGGGTGGATACGGGAATGGCCAACGCGATTCTGGACAATCTGATCGCGCAGGGAAAGGCCAAGCCGATGGTGATGGTGAATCCGCTCGGTTACGGCAACTCCGGCGGAACCTCCGGCGCGATGGGTTCCACCATGCTCCCGAGCTACTCGCGGACGCTGATCGAAGAAGTCATCCCGCAGGTGGAGAAGGCTTACAACGTGTCGAAGAACCGGTTGGATCGCGCCATCGCCGGCCTTTCCATGGGAGGCGCCGAAGCCACGTTCACCGGCTTGAACCACCTGGACAAGTTCGCCTGGATCGGCTCTTTCAGCGGCGCCTACGTCATGTGGCCGCGTGAGAACGCCGGCCGCGGCGCCGGAGCGCCCGCGGCGGGGGCCGGCCGTGGAGTTGGGGCGCCGGCTCAGCCGGCAACGCCGCCGCCCGCCGCACCGGGAACTGGAACTGCGGCCGCCGGCGCAGGCCGCGGAGGTCGCGGCGGAGGCCAATCGCTCAATCCGGAAGACATCGCGAAGAACTTCCCCACCCTGGACGCCAAAGCCAACGCGCAGATCCGCCTGCTGTGGATCGCCGTCGGAACGGCCGACAGCCTGATGGGAGTCAACCGGCAGTTTCGCGATTTTCTGACCGCGAAGAACGTGCAGTTCAGCTACAAGGAGGTCCCGGAGATGGCGCACGTCTGGCCGTTGTGGCGTGATAATCTCGCAGAATTGGCCCCTCTGCTCTTCCAGCCGAAGGGGAAATAGACGAGATGAAGTGGGGCAGGCGCACTCGCCCGAAGCGCGCCTGCTCTGCAATCCACAGCCCACACGTTAAAAAGCGGCCGGGGCGGCTCGCCGGGAGTTATCCTCAGGCGGCTTTCCGGGAGCGGTGCCCTTTGGTTTTGGCAGCGGGAACGAAACGGATCTCAATTCGCTTTCCCAATGCCTCTGCCACGCGCCGCAGCATCGCTAATGAGTGCCCTTCGTAGTCGGCGTCCTCCAGACGGCAGATCACTGAAGCGGTGGTACCCACGGCTGTCGCCAATTGCCGCTGCGACAAACCCGCTTCCGTCCGCATGTCGTGAATCAACTGCGCAATTTCGATGTCGGCGCCGATTTGTTCGTACTCCGCAATTCGTCCCGGATCGTCCCCGACATAACGTTCCCAAAAGAACTGGAGCGTATCGGACCGAAATCGCCGGCGTGATGACATATCAAACCTCCTTGAGCCAATCCGGCAATGGAATACCGCCGTCCGCATTGCGAAACACCAGGACCTCTGTCACCGGCATGGGCCTTCTTTAGCGTTCGCAAATCTGCGAACACTTGTCAATCGGGTCCGGCTTCGCTCATGCTCGATGTGTATCCGTGGCCGATGAGGCCGCCGGGTCCTTGTTGATGCGCGTGTCCGTCGAAACAGAGGAGCCCGTGACCCATCGGAGGCAAAGCTCCGGAGGAGCGACAGAGGTTAGCCCACGGCGTAAGCCGTGGGTAGGTAGCGAATCGACCCAGCCCCGGAACGGGGCGGAAGATCGCTCTTTCGCCCCGTTCCGGGGCTCTCCGGTTTATTATCCCTTCCCAGGGCTCGCGCCCTGGGCTAACTTCTTGCGCCCTGACGGGCTAAAGATCAGATGTGGGCATCGGCTACTCCTAGACTCTAAGGAACTACTTCCAAATTGGAGGCTTCGCCATTTTTGTGTCGCGAACCCTTTGTCGCCGGAGGCGGCAGAAATGTAATCTTTCCGCCCGCCTAACTCCCCCAAACCATCCCTCCACGCTTCCGCCCGGTTCAGCGTCAACCTTTTCGTGAGCCTTCGCTGGTTGTGGATGGTTGCGCTCGCTCTCCCGGCCTTTGCCGGCGACGCCGGCCTGAACGCTCTGCTCAAGAACGTCGAAGCCCGCTACAACCACTCCGGAAGCCTGCAAGTATCGTTCAGTGAGACATATGCCGGCGCAGGCCAGATGCGCAGGACAGAGGGTGGCGTGCTTTTTTTGAGTAAGCCGGGGCGGATGCGCTGGGAGTATTCCCAGCCGAAAGGCAAGTTGTTCGTTTCCGATGGCAAGCTGCTGTGGATGTACACGCCGGCCGATAACCGCGCCGAGAAGATGAGCCTCAAGGAAACCGGGGATATGCGTGCGCCGCTCGCGTTCCTGCTCGGCAAGTTGAACTTTCAAAAGGAGTTCCGCAACATTCAGGGACGCGCCGATGCCGGCGGCACGCATATCGCTGCCGAGCCCGTGTCCGGCGACTTACCCTACACTGCCGTCGAATTCCTGGTCACAGCCGACTTCCGCATCCGCGAGGTCACGGTGACCGGCTACGACCGATCCATCCTCCAATTCGCGTTCGACGACGAGAAGATGGACCCGCCGCTGGACGCCAAGCTCTTCCGTTTCGCGCCTCCGCCCGGCGCGGAAGTAGTGCCGGCGGAGCAATAGCCATGCCGGAATTCATTCTCAAGTACGCGGATGGCAGGGGGCAAATCCACCAGCAGGTGGCCACGGCCGACTCCGAGCGCGAAGTGCGCGACCGGTTGACGCAGCAAGGGTTCCTGATTTACTCCATCAAGGCGCGGGCCGCCGCCCCCGGCGCGCGCCTCTTGGGCAAGCGCAAGAAGATCGACATGGAGAAGTTCCTGATCTTCAATCAGCAGTTCGTCACGCTGATCCGCGCCGGGTTGCCCATTCTGAAATCGCTCGACCTTCTGGCCGACCGCCTCACCGATCCCAAGCTCGGCCCGCACGTGCGCGCGGTGCGGGACGCCGTCCGCGATGGCGCGCTGCTTTCCGATGCCTTCCGCCGCCAGCGCGTGTTCCCGAACATCTATTGCACGTCCGTCCTGGCAGGCGAGAAAAGCGGCAGCCTTCCGGACGTGCTGGACCGCTACATCGGCTTTCAGCGCGTTTCGCTCGCGGTCAAGAAGAAGCTGATCACTTCGCTGATGTACCCCTGCGTGCTGGTCGTGCTGGTCATTTTGCTGATGACCTTTCTGGTCACTTACGTGGTGCCGACCTTCGCATCGCTGTACAGCAGCATGCAGGCGAAACTGCCGGCCATGACGGTGGCGCTGATCGCCATAGGCTCGGCGGCCCGCACCTACTTGCTCGGCTTTTCGGCGGCGCTCGTGGGAAGCATCGTGGCCTACCGCTGGTGGTCGCGGGCGGAATCCGCGCGCCTGAAAATCGATAGCCTGAAACTGCGCATTCCGGTGGCCGGCGAAGTGTGGGTGAAATACCAGGTGGCCCAGCTCGCGCGCGTGCTGAGCACGCTGCTCACCGGCGGCATCCCGCTGGTGCAGGCCATGGAGACCGCCTCCGATTCGGTGGGCACGCCGCTGCTGAAAAGAGCCATCGAGCGCGCCGGCAAGAGCGTGCGGGAAGGCCAGCCGCTCTCCAGGTCGCTGAGCGCGTCCAAGATGTTCCCCTCGCTCGCCATCGACATGATCGAGGTCGGCGAATCCACCGGCGCCCTGCCCGCCATGCTCAGCAGCGTGGCGGAGTTCTTCGAAGACGACGTCACCACCCGCATGACCGCCGCGCTCTCGCTCATCGAGCCGGCCATCATGATCTTCATGGGCATCTTCGTAGCCTTCGTCCTGGTTTCGCTCTATCTCCCGATCTTCTCTCTGGCGGATACGATACGGTGACGAACGCCGCGTCTGGCGAAACTCCCGCGGCTCGTTGAGCCTGCCGACTCAGAGCCCTTCCCATTCCTCGCGATCGATTCCAGCTTGCCGGAGGACGCGGACGGGCAGCCCCCGGCTAATGTCTTCGGCATGAGGATTCGGGATGCGGAGCTTTCTGCCGCGTCCTCTCATGTACTGGTGGCCTCCGCCTGCTACCGGGGCGTCGAAACCCAGAGCGCGCAAATAGGCGACCAATTCTCTGCGCTTGATTGGGCCGATGACCGGCATTTACGCCGCTTCGCGAACTTCTATGCGAATGCCGTCGATGTCGGGAATCGGAGTATGATCCGAGATACTCAGCAACAACCAGCCTTCCAGAACGCTCTCCAATTCCTCTCGGCACGCTTCGAGCGTCTTAGCATTCGCCCAGACGCCGGGGATGGGGGGAATCTCGCCGTAGAACGACCCGTCATCCTCGAGAATCTCGTACTTGGCGGCGCGCATGGCCACCCGTACGTACGAAGTGAGCATAGCCCGATTATCGCACCCCGGCGAGGCCTGCCGGCCGCCGTTTCCAGCGGCGGCCCCAACGCATTCTTGCGTCACGAAGGCGGCAAGCCCAAGCCACCGCTAGCCCAGGTGGCTGCTAGACCGCTGCCCCACCCTGCTGGAAGAAGTCCCCGCTGGGCATTGACGGAAGCGTCTCCGCGGACATTAATCTGGCCAGCCAGAGACACGCTGCTCGTGCCGGTCGCGGGGTCTGTCCTAATTGAGATTTGGGGCATCCCGGTGTTTGTCGTTGCGAAATCGCCGGTTGCCGTTCCTGGAAAACCTACTTCTTCCGTGGCCGCCCGATCTTCTTTGCGGCTCTGGCCGTGGAGCGGCGCGCCTTCGGCGCAACCCGCCCGCGCGTATTAGGTTTCGCCCCGGCGCACTCGCCGCTTTCCCCGCGCGCTTCGGCTTGGCCGGTTTAGGCTTGGCGGCTTCCGCGGCGGGCGTTCCGTCCGCCGCCATCTCGGTTCGAAGATCCCAGCAAGATCCTCGCCTTCCAGGACCTTGCCGGCGCGCGGCCCTGTCTTCGTCAGCGGGGCCGCTTGGCCGGCGCTGGCGATCAATTCCGTGTGGTCCACCGCGCGCAGGTGGAAAAGAAGCTCGGGCTGGCGATCGAAACGCGCGCCGACGCCGTACAGCACGGCCGCCACGTGCTTGCACATGCCGGCCCAGTCGGGACAACTGCACGAAAGCTGGATCTCGTGCGGAGCGGGAAACAGGCCGTGGCCCTGCCGGCATATCCGTTCCATGACGCCCTTGGACAATTTGCCTTGCAGCAGTTCGATCAGCGAATCGATCGCGCCGGCGCAGTCGGCGCAAATGGACTTCCACTGAGTCTTCGCTACCGGAGCGATCTTCAAATCGACCTCGTACAGCGCGGACCCGGCCACGCAGGCGTGAATCGCGCCGGGAGCGATCTGAAGGTGGACTACGAACCCATTCCGCACGTAAGAACGCCCGCGCGGCAGACGGTTGGCGTAGTCGCTGTACCGTTCGAGGTTCTCGCACCAGGCCTTACCCCAAAATGTCTTGGCAATGGTGCGGCCCTCGATGGTCACGGGTGAGACCTCGTGACCCTGTTTCTTGCGCTTCTCCATTGCGCGTAAGGCTTTGCGCCTCCGCTCCGCCACCGAAACATAGGGTCTCCATCCCCATTCGTTGTAGGACATCGATCATGTCTCCTTCAGCGCCTTACCGATATCGAGCGCAACCAGCTTGAGCAACTCCTCGTCTCGCATCTCCGTGAGCGCCAGTTCGGCGCCGCCTTCGAGTAACTCCTGCGAAAGTTGCCGCTTGGATTCGATGAGCTGGTCGATTTTCTCTTCCACCGTACCGCGGCACACGAACTTATGCACCAGTACGTTCTTGGTCTGGCCGATTCGAAACGCGCGGTCCGTGGCCTGGTTCTCCACGGCGGGGTTCCACCACCGGTCGAAGTGCACCACGTGCGAAGCCGCCGTGAGGTTCAGTCCCGAGCCCCCGGCCTTAAGCGATAGAACGAAAAACCCCACGGTCTCGTCTTCCTGAAACCGGCGGACCAGGTCTTTGCGCGCCCTTACTTCGGTTCCTCCGTGGAGCGTCAGTCCGGGGCGCTCGAAGATCGAACCGAGAAACGTGGCCAGCGGCGCCGTCACCTCGCGGAACTGAGTGAAGACGAGCATCTTTTCCTGGCGGGCCGCGGCCGTTTCCGCGATGTCGCGCAGGCGCGCCCATTTGCCGCTGTCGCCCTCGCTCCACGCGCCGTCTCCCAGCCATTGCGAAGGATGGTTGCAGATCTGCTTGAACCGCATCAGGAAGGCGAGCACTAATCCCCTGCGCCGGATTCCCGTGGCCTCGGCCAGTTGTTCGGCCAGTTCCTTCACGGCCTGCTCGTACAGCGCGGCCTGCCGCCGGCTGAGCGGGCAGAACGCCTTGAGCTCGGTCTTGTCCGGCAAATCCGCGATCACCGTTTTGTCGGTCTTCAGGCGCCGCAGAAGTATGGCCGCACCAATTCGCGCAGCGGCCCGTAAGAGCCGTGAAGGCGTTCGCCGAGCCGCTTGGCGAAGCTCGTGAATTCCTTCGAAGTTCCCAGCAGCCCCGGGTTGATGAAGTCGAAGATGCTCCACAAATCGCCCAACCGGTTCTCCACCGGCGTGCCGGTGAGCGCCAGCCTGGCGCCGGCCTTGAGCTTCTTCACCGCGCGGGTCTGCTTGGCATCGGGGTTCTTAATCGCCTGGGCCTCGTCCAGAACGGCTAGCCGCCACTGGGTCTCCGCAATCCATGGCGCGCGGAGCAGCGAGCCGTAACTGGTGATTACCAGGTCGATACCCCCAAGCCGCGCGGCGTCAAGGGCCTTCAGGTCGGTGGCCGGCATCGCCGACGGATGGGCGATTAGCGCCTTCAATCCCGGCGCGAACCGATCGATTTCCGCGGCCCAGTTCGCCAGCAGCGACGCGGGAGCCACCAGCAGGCTCGGCTGCGGCTTTGCTTCGGTTGGCGCTTGGAGAACGAGCAGCAACGATAGCACCTGAATGGTTTTTCCAAGGCCCATGTCGTCGGCCAGGCACGCTCCCAGGCCGAGTTTCGCAAGCAGATACAGCCAGCGCACGCCCACTTGCTGGTAGGGCCGCAAGGCTCCCCGAAGCGCGCCGCCGGGATCGACTTCCGCTAACCCCTGCGGGCTGCGCAGGCCCTTCAAGGTCTCCGCCAGCCAGGGGCCGGCCGCCACTTGCGCCCAGTCGGCCTGCGCCGGGGCGTCCTCATCCTCGGCGGCGACGTCCGCGCCGGCCAGCAGCCGCATGGCCTCGCCGAAGGCCAGGCCGTTTTCCCTGGCCGCGCGCTCCACTTCGCGGAAGCGCTCGATCATGCCTTGCAGGTGTTCGCGGTCGAGTTCGACCCACTTCCCGCGCACCAGCGCGAGCCCATCCGTCTGAGCCAGCAGGTCGCGGATTTCGGCGGCGGTCAGCGGCTCGCCGTCGAGCGTCACTTCCATGCGGAAATCGAGCAGCGCGTCCCGTCCCAGCCCCGACGGCGGCTTGCGTCCCACGGTGCCCGTCACTCGCGGCCGCGGCGGACGATTGCCGCGCCACGCCGCCGGCATGCGAACCACCACGCCCGCCGTCTCCAGTTGCGGGACGTCCCGCAGAAGTTGCAGGGCCTCCCGCGGCGTCCAGCGCAACGGATGAAAGATCTCTCCCGCGTCGACCATGGCCTTCAGCCAGGGGCAGTTTCCGAGGCCCGCTGCACCGGAAGCAGCAACGACAGAAGGCGCTCCTTGTTGGCCGCGCCGGCATACTCGGGCAGCGCCTGCCCCAGCGGCAGATGTTGCGCCTTGGCCTGCGCCGAAAGCGCGTGGTATAGGTGGCCAGAAAGGCGAACGGGGCGTCCGAGTCCTTGCGATTCTCGGCGACATTGAAGTGGACGCGGCCCACCAGGTTCCATGCCGGGTTCCGGCGCTTCAGAAAATCCTGCACGCCGCATTCCGGATTCGGACAGCTCGCCCGGAAGGCCGCGTCCAACTCCGCCACAGCGCCTCCAGGACCGCGGCCGTCAGATACTCCGCGCCCGTCATGGGCGGCGCCGCCAGCGCGATGCTTTCCAGTTCGCCGGCTCGGGGGAGCGTCAGGGCGTGCTTCCTCGGGCGCGGCTTCGCTCTCCTGCCGGGTGCAGAGAGCGGTCACGTAGCGCGCCCCGAATTCGCGCCAATACGAAAACACCGGCGGCAGCGCGGTCCCGGTTTCGTCGGCGCCCAGCAGCAGAAGGCCGTGGCCCGATCCGCGGTCGAACGCCCTCGGCAAACGGTCTGGAGCTCACCCGCCAGGGGCGTTGCCCCGGCGTCGGGGACTAAGACAAGCCGGCCATGCGGGGTGAGTGCCAGGCCAAGTGAAGGGAGTCCATCGGTGGGTCTGCCGGCTAGTGTTGTCGAAGGGCGGCAACGGCGCGGGGACTTGGTGGATGCTTGGAAACCGTCGTCCTTGCAATCATCGTCCTCACCGGGCGGCTCCTTCCCCTTCCACGAGTTTAATTAACCCCGCGCGAGGGCCGCTCGCCCATGCGAGGATACGTACGTGCAGTCCCAAGCCCAATCGTCGTTTTGGGTTCGCCTCCGGGCGGATTCCCCAGTCTACAGTTGGGTAAATCGGCTCGCCGGTTGATCCAGAATTAAAGTAACCTATTGTAATGCGGAGCTGCAATCTTCTCCCGCTCCGCGCACCGCGCGGCGCGACTGGGGAGCTTTCTGCGGCTAAGGAAGAATCATGGATAGACAACAGGCGCACCAGTTGCTCGATGACTCGGCCCGTCCAGTTCGACGCCGTCGCTAAACTGCTGGAAGCGATCGTGCGGGACGATGAGGACAAGGAACTGAGCGAGGCGGACCGCCGCGCCGTGGCCGATTCGCGGGAGTATTTCCGCCGGAATCCGGAAGGCGGCCTCTCGTGGGAACGGATGGTGGCCGATTGCGGCTTCGGAAGCGATCGGATCCGGAACCGCGAGGGCCAATGAATCTCCCGTGAAGAGAATCCGCTTCTATTCATTCCCTTCTTCGTTGGCAGTTTCGTAGGCGGCGCGCGTGAGCGGCTACTTGAGTTCGCGCCAGTCTTGCTCGTTCAACTCCACGTTATGCTTCTTCGCGGCGGATTGGATGCGCTTCCAGGCGGCGTCGCGCTCGGAGCCGGACACCCCTTGCACCTGCTTGAAGCGGGCGATCGCGTTGCGAACATGAGCGGCATCATGGATGGGTTCCTTACGCTCTCTCAAAGACCCCTTGAAGTGGGGCAGGATACCGTCCTGCCCTCTTGCCCGCCGGGGCAGGATACCGTCCTGCCCTCTTGCCGCCGGGGCAGGATACCGTCCTGCCCTCTTGCCCGCCGGGGCAGGACGGTATCCTGCCCCACTCGGCCGGCGGCTTCATCGGAATTGGCGGGCCGCAGCGGCCCATGGGCACTCCTTCGGAAAAGCGAAGTCTTCATCGGCGATATGTTCGCAGCTAGCTCGAGTGAGCATCTTTGGCTGCAATGACCTGTGTCACGGTCGAGCTCGGTACAGGATAAATGCGGCTATGCCGAATCCGCCGATCGCCAGCCCGGCGAAGCGATTCATCGATCACAGGATGCGGTCACTGAACCGGTCACGGAAGCGGTTCACGATGCTGCCCAGCGCAATCCACCACGCCATCGAACCGCAGAAGATCCCGCCTGCGAGAAACAAGGTCAACCACCACTGCCTGTGGCCACGCATGCCGAGCGCCGCCAGGAGTGCGAGAAACGACAGCACCGTGGTCGGATTCGTGAGGGTCAAGAGAAATGTCGACCGCCTCTGACGCTAGCAATCCGCCATCCACTCCGCGGCGCAAGGGGCTTCCCGAGATTGCGGGGCGGCGGCCGAGGCCTTGGATAAGTCGCAGTCGGAACGGAAGCTCGAGGGCGGCGGGAAGGCCAAATGATGATGGCTCAGGCCATCGGCGCGGCGAAGAGCCACGCGTGAACGCTCACGGACCTCATTGCTGCGCACCCAGCGCCGTGGCGCGGGCTGTCCAGCCGCAGGCCCTCTGGGCGCATCCGAGATTCATCTCGGCTTTTCTTCCGCCGCCCACCTGAGGGTAACGGGCCCGCGACCAGCGCAGGCGATGCAAGAGTTGCACATAAGCGCAGAATCTGGTGACGCGCCGCCCCCGCAACCGCTCAAAAGGTCTTCCGTTTCGCGCGGCAGGCAACTTGCTTACCAGCAAAGCGTCCGTCCTCTCTTCGTTACGCAGCGCGTAGAGCGCGGACCACGGCCTCGGGGTCCTTCTGAATCACCGCCAGGTATGCGCGTATCGGGATCTCCGGCCGGCGGCGGCCCTGTTCCCAATCCTGCAAGGAGCGCATGTTGAAGCCGAACAACGCGGCGAAATCCGCTTGCGGCAGTCCGAGCCGCTCACGCAACTTCTTGACGTCGGTTTCGGGCGGGACGTGGTAGAGCGTTTCGCTCAGACGAATCTCGCCCCTCAGATGCGCTCGAAGCTCCTCCATCGAATCGAGCAGGCGCTTCCCGAGCGGCGCTTCGCCCCGGCGGCTGGCCCTAGCCGCCGAATTCCGTTTGGATTTCTGAGGCGATCTTTTGGAGTTCGTTTCTTTCCGCATGGGTGAGATTCTCCTTCTCGTTCTTGGAGTATAGGTCGGCGAGGAAGACCAGATCCGGGCGGACCATGAAATAGTAAATTACTCGAAGGCCCCCGCTCCTTCCGCCGCCGGGACGCCGCCACCGCGCCTTCCGAAACCCGCCGGTCCCAGGGATCACTGGGTGGCGCTCGGGCTCGGCCGCGATCGCTTCCTCCATTTCCTGCCGCGCTGAAGGAGGCAGCAGCCGCTTGCTGGCCCGCTCATAGCCGCTGCCCCGGATGACGCGTCGCACGGAACCATTATACGGCTATGCCGTATGGAGGGCCAGCCCGGGCTCCGATTGCTGTCGGGTTTCCGATTGCGAGTGTGGGGGCGCGGCCGACTCAAGAGATACGGGGAAGCCGCTGAGAACCTTTTATGACAGGGTCAGTCGCTCGCCACCTCCAGCACCGGGGTGGTCCGAGAAAGTGAGCAGACAATAGCGGGCCGGTCCCCTTTCTGATTTGGCCCCTTTTGATAATCCGTTGCGCCTTGATTTGTACTATACTGACTCTCTATCTCACGCTGCACCGCGATTGAGGAGGTTCTCCGTGAACATGCGAACGAATGTTGTATTGCTCTTCCTGTTTCTGGCTGCGGAGGTGTGGCTGGCCGCCGGCACGCTTCCGGACTACCCCGCTCGCTCGCCGCGCGAGTGCGCCGTCTCGGCGGAGAGCGGTGGTATGGTAGTCGGCGTTCAGCCAATGCGAGACCCGGCAGAACAAAAGAAGTACCTCGGAATGGACCTGAATGGCCTCGTTCCGGTTTTCATCGCAATCCAGAACGGGTCGAAGGAGGACAGCTTCATCTTCGACAAGGCCAACCTCAAATTCGGCCCGGCGGAGACGGGCATCGCCAGCCCGGATGTCACGAAATCGCGCGGCCGGAATGCAGCCGGTGCCCTCATCTCTCCCCTATTCATCACGCATGGCTTTAAGAACCAGCAAAACCTCCTGAAGCTGGAGGTTCAGAGTACAACGCTGGCTCCCGGCGCCGCAACGCATGGCTTCCTGTACTTGCCGGTGGCGAAAGGTGCCGCCGGTCAAAAGATGCAGCTTCGGGTGGTGCTGGCCAAAGTCGGCTCGGGGGAAACGTCCAGTATTGAATTGAGCTTTTGAGGAGGCACACAATATGTCAATGATCCGCCATACCTTCGTTTGGTTGTCGATGATTTGCGCGCTGGCGCTCCCGGCGGCGGTCCAGACGCTCAGTGGACAGCCTGTTCCCGGGGATTCGAGGCTCGCCTTGCGCGCCGTGTTAGTGCTCACGCCGGAATTCTGCGCGACCACGATGAAGCAGGGCGACAAATTCTGGACCGGCCAGGAGAAGTTCGAGGTTGGGCCCGCAGCCTGCACGGACCTGGAGCCGGCGCTCCGGGGAGTCTTCTCCCAACTGAGCCGAGTCGCGGCCCCCCCCGCGAACACAGACGGGGTCGTCATTCTGCCGAGGCTCGTAAACGCGTCCGCAACACGGCCGACTGGAATCACGATCTTCAACAGGCCGAAGAAAGATCTTCTTGTGGTCGTGGAGTGGACCGTAAAGGACCCTGCTGGCAAGACGGTGTGGCTTCAGACCGTCCAGGGAACCGCAACAGTAAAGGGCCGCGCGAATGGGACCCTTTCCAAGAAAGACATGAAGGCCCTGGTGGATGCTGCGATGCAGGCTGCGGCGACCGAATCGGCAGCCAAGATGTCGTCGGCGCCCGAGTTGCGCAAGCTTGCCGAGAACGCGGTTCCGCCCAGACCATGAGCTTGGCACTGCCGACGGCGCGAGAGCGGTTCTCCATCGACAGTAGGAACGGAAAGGAACGAAACGGGGGCGGACGCCTTTGTTCCCCGGTCACTTCAGCCGCAACCTCATCTTGGCCTCGTTCTGCCCGCGAAGGACCAAATCGCCGCCGATGCCGCGCTGAACAATCGGGTTCGGCCGTCACCCCCACGGCGTTCGCAGCCTTCGCGTCACTTCCGGTCCGCAGCGCGAGTAATGCTTCGCATTCCAGGTGAAAATCGCCTCGGCGCCGGCTTTCAGAGCGCAATGCGCAAGCAACGCATCGTAGATACCGCCGCCCACCACTCCGAGCGCGGACGCGGCCTCCAGCGCCTCTGAGTATTCGTCCCCGTTCAGCGAGACGACGGCCAGCCTCTCACGCACGCTCCCAAGGAAGAGCATCGCCTGTTCCCCGCCGATGCGATGCCTGCCCGGCATCCGCGTGAGCGTGGAGTAGACCTCCGCCAGGCTGTGAGCGCCGCAGCAGCCGGTGGTTTTGCCGAACTGAAGGAACAGGTCGATACTGGCTTGATGGTGAACGTGATCGCCATAGAACACCGGCACGAGCACCGATGTATCGAAGAATCCCCTCATTCGCCTTGGCCCAGATTGGCGAGATCGCGTTCCGCGCGAACCTGTTGAAGCATCGCATCGGTGGCGGAGGCCTGGAGGGATTGGCCGCTACGGTACACCCACACGCCGCGCTCTTTTGTGAGCGGACCCGTACCTCGCGTCGGCCGCAAGGTGATCTGCTCTCCAGAGCTTTCCACTTCCAGCGTATCGCCGGGCTCCAGATGCAGATTGTCCCTCAAAGGCTTGGGAATCACCACACGTCCGGCTTTATCGATAGTGAGTCGAGTGTTTATTTTGGCAAATAACAATGGGTCCACCCATCATTTAATGCCATTCTAGCACGTCCCCAAGGGCGGGGTTTGGGAGCTCAAGCCGCGTAGCCACAAAAACTGCGCCAGGGTCTTCCTCTGCTTCGGCCGTCGATTCTGTCACCCTGCCGTAGACGGCGCGATTCCGCCTCCACCTTCGTCGAGTCGCAGCCCATTTTTCCTTGATAATATTGGCCTTAGCTAATGGCTCTCGAACAACTTGCTGTACACTTGAGCCGGAGGGAACCGGTTCGTGAGGGGCGCTCATCAGACGTTTGGAGACGTTCGCGTTAGCGCAGCCGGCCAGACGGTTGGCGCTGTGCCAAGGCCGGACCCGCGCGCCGCGAATGGCCCGCACCCCCAGGGGACGCCAAACGAACCCAGGAAGTTATTGAAAACAAAGGAAACGCAAAAAACGAACCCGCCAAAATGCCAGGGAGCCGGCTTCAGCGGTAAACTTCCGGGCGGAAAATCGTGTCGCTGCATCCCCTTCCACGCTTCACCCCCCCGCTGCGTCAAATCTCTTGTGAGCTGTCCCTGGTGACGGCGGGGTGTCTTTTCGCCGCCCGCCGCCGGGAGAGCGCGCAGCGTACGAATCGGGCCCGTAACCGGCTTTGAATGATGGACTTATCAACTCGGTGACCTATGGCGACCGTTGACCGAACCAAACCTTTTGACGCCGAAGCGGAAATCGAGCAGGCGCGGGCCATCGCCGCGCGTTACCGCTGCGAGTTTGTCGACCTGCGCGACGGGGCCATCGATCACGATCTGTTCCGCTCTATCCCCGTCGACCTGATGTTCCGTTACAACTTCGTCCCCCTGCGGGCCGAAAACGGAGCGCTCGATATCGCGCTGGCCGATCCGCGCAATCTGAATCTGGTGGACGAGCTAGCGCTGCTTCTCAATCGCAAACTGCGCGTAAAGGTGGCCACGCTCTCGCAAATCGCCGAGCTGCTCAAGAAGACCGAGCAATCGCAGCGCGTGCTGGAAGAAGTCACCGAAGGTTTCGCGCTGGATGTGATCGGCGAAGAGGGCGAGCAGGATGAAACGCTCTCCATCGATAAGCTCACCTCCGAAGACGCCGACATCGCGCCCGGTCATCAAGCTGGTCGATACCACCATCTTCAACGCGCTCGAACGGCGCGCCAGCGATATTCACATCGAATCGCGCGATCAGGAAGTGGCCATCAAGTACCGCATCGATGGCGTCCTGCACTACGCCATGCCGCCTATCTCGAAGGACTGGCAATCCACCATCATTTCGCGCATCAAGGTGATGAGCGAGCTGGATATCGCCGAAAAGCGCGTCCCGCAGGACGGCCGTTTCCGCGTGCGCTACAAGAGCCGCCTCATCGATTTCCGCGTCTCCATCATGCCCACCATTCACGGCGAGGACGCCGTGCTGCGCGTGCTCGATAAAGAGTCCATGAGCGAGAAGTTCGCCAAGCTCTCGCTGGACGTGGTGGGATTCCTGCCCAAGCGATCTGGTCAAGTTCCGCCGCTACATTATGGAGCCGTACGGCATGGTGCTGGTGACCGGCCCGACCGGCTCGGGCAAAACCACCACGCTCTACGCCGCGCTCAGCGAGATCAAGAACGACGAAGACAAGATCATCACCATCGAAGACCCCGTGGAGTACCAGATCAAGGGCATCACGCAGATTCCCGTGAACGAGAAGAAGGGGCTCACCTTCGCGCGCGGTCTCCGCTCCATCCTGCGTCACGACCCCGACAAGATCATGGTCGGCGAGATCCGCGATCAGGAGACGGCCCAGATCGCCATCAACTCCGCGCTCACGGGCCACCTGGTTTTCACCACCGTCCACGCCAACAACGTGCTGGACGTTCTCGGCCGCTTCCTGAACATGGGAGTGGAGCCGTACAATTTCGTTTCGTCGCTCAATTGCATTCTGGCGCAGCGGCTGGTGCGCGTGGTCTGTGACCGCTGCAGGCGCCCGGTCCGGCAGTCGGATCAGTACCTGGTGGAAAGCGGCCTAAAGCCCGAGGAATGGCGCGACCACGTGTTCGAGGAAGGAGCGGGTTGCTTCGAATGCGGCGGCACGGGTTTCCGCGGCCGCACGGCGATACATGAATTGCTCGATTTGACCGACCGCATCCGCGAGATGATCCTGGACCGCCGGCCGAGTTCGGAAATCCGCCGCGTGGCGCGCGAGGACGGTATGACGTTCCTCCGCGAATCGGCAGTGGAAAAAATGCGCAGCGGCGCCACCACGCTCCGCGAAATCAATAAGGTGACGTTCATTGAAGGCTAGAGCCAAAAGAGCGGGGAGGTCGGAATTCACCGCGGAGGCGCGGAGGCGCGGAGCATTCGAGATTAAACATAAGAACCTGAAGCGTGCGTCGGGAGTCCAACAGCCCCCGGGATCGGTCGCAGAGGAAGCTGAGTTTGGAGGTTTGCCCGTACCTGGAATTTCGGGGAAACCACGATTCTCTGCCGGCTCTGCGCGCTCTGGTTTTGAATCTTTAGGTCCTCTGCGCCTCAGCGTCTCCGCGGTGAATTCTCTTTCTCTCTCCGCGCAGACTCCGCGCCATCTCCGCGTCTCCGCGGTGAACTTCCGGTGTTCCGCATGTTGATCGATCGTCTCAAGTCGCTGCTCCAGGACCCGCCTCCGGAAATGGTCTTCGAGATCTCCGAGGCCGGCTTGGCCGCCGCCCGAACGGGCGCTCAGACGGAGGTCGAATTCAGGCCGTTCAAGCCCGGTACGTTGTCGATCTCGCCGCTTAAAGAGAACGTCATGGACGCGGACGAGTTCACTCAAGCCGTGCGGACCCTGGCTGGAGGCCCGAAAGGCGCGGTCCCACAGCGGAAACGGAGAGACGTCGCTCTCATCCTGCCGGATTACAGCGTGCGCGTGTCGGTGCTCGATTTCGACGTCTTCCCTTCCGACGCCAAAGAGCAAATGTCGCTCGTGCGGTTCCGCTTGAAGCGCAGCGTGCCGTTCGATGTCGATTCGGCCGCGATGAGCTACTGGGTGCGGCACGCCGGTGAAAAGAAGCGCGAGGTGGTCGCCGCCATCGCGCCGCTCGAAATCGTCTCGCGGTACGAAGCCCCCTTCCGCGCCAATGGCATGAACCCTGGCCTGGTGGGCGTTTCCTCGCTGGCCGCGCTCGAATTGGTCCCGGACAAAGGTTTGATCGCCGTGGCAAAGATTTCCGGAGGAGCGCTCTCCGCGCTCGTGGTGGAAGACGGCGCGCTCAAACTGGCCCGATGCGTGGAGCTTGCCTCCACGGGTTTCGACGAGGTGGCGAGCTTCCTCATACCGACCTTCGCGTTCATTGAGGATAATTTGGGGCGCCGGCCCGAGCGGCTCGTCCTGTGCGGCTTCGGCCCGCTCGCCAGCGAGGCGGCCAGCCGATTCCGCGACGAGTTGGGCGTGGAGACCGAGCCGATGCAATCGCCCTGGGGAGCGCCGATGGAGACAAACGCCGGGCTGCTGGGTTACCTGCGGTCCATCCGCCACCCGGCGCGCGCCGCGAGGAACTGAGATGCGAATCCCCATCAATCTGGCCAGCCGGCCCTTCCACCGCGTGCGGGCGCCGCTGGTCGCCTCCGTCGTCGCGAGCGTAGCGTTGCTAGGGACGCTTGCCGCGCTCATCGCTCTTACCCTGAGCGCTCGCGCTCGGTTGGCGGATGTCCGCGGAAGCGTCGCGCGGCTCAATGCCCAAGTGCGCAGTGCGCAAGCCGAGCAAGCCACTCTGAGCGCGGCGCTGAAGAAGCCGGAAAACTCCGAAGTGCTCGAGCGCGTGGTGTTCATCAACACGCTGCTCTACCGCAAGGGCATCAGTTGGACCGGCATATTTTCGGACCTGGAGAAAGTGCTGCCGTACGATGTGAAGCTGCTTCAGATCCATCCCACGCTCAACCCTCAGAACCAGGTCCTTCTGGACATGATAGTGGGCTGCGCGGAGCCGGAATCGGAAATCAAGTTCCTGGAGACGTTGGAGAATTCGCCTCTCTTTGGCGAGGTCAGGCGGCCGGATAGCATCCCGCCGACTCAGTCCGAGCCGCTGCACCGCTACCGGGTGATGGTGAGGTATGCCCCGAAGCCTTAACCTGCCAAAACTGAAACTCCCGTCGTTCTCGCTGCGCGATCCGCGCATGGCTATGCGCGGCGTCGCGTGGACGCTGATCGCCCTGAATCTCGCGGCGGCGTTGGCCGCCTTCACCCCGCTGGGCGGCGGCTCGGGCGAAGCCCTGCAGCGGGAAGAATCCGATCTTCGGGTTCAACTGGCGGACTTGAACCGCCGTATCGTTGCGAGCCGCGGGCTGGCGCGCAAGGTGGAGACAGCCCGGCTCGGCGGCGACGACTTCTTCAATAAGTACGTAATGGACGCGCGGACGTTCTCCTCGCTGCTTGACGACGAGTTGAATCGCGCGGCCAAAACGGCCGGCATTCAGCCGCTGGCTTCGCAGACGCAACAGGTGGCCATCGAGGGCAGCGACACGATTTACATGGCGGAAATCACGGGGGGTTACGAAGGAAACTACGCCGGCATCAAAAAGTTTGTGGAAGTGCTCGACAAATCGCCTCGCTTCCTGATTATCGAGACCATGGCGGTCACGGCGCCGCAGACCCAATCGGCCCAAACCGTTACCGTTACCCTGAAGATGGATGCGTTCGTGCGCATCGTTCCGGGGGCCGCGCTATGATGATCGGGCTGGAGAACAAGAAGCAGGCCTCCATTCTGGCCGGTTTGGTGCTGCTGCTGGGCTACCTGGCGTACTCGAACCTGTTCTCAAGCTCCGGCCCCGCTCCCGAGAATAAGACAGCCGCGCCGGCGCCGACCGTCGGAAGCGGCTCTGGCGGCCGAGGCGGCTTCCATACCCACACCCGCGCAGGCCGCGGCGCCGGTCGCGCGCGGAGAGGATTTTCATCCGGTCTTCCGTTCCAAGCGGCCCGAGCAGCGCATCGACCCGAACACCGTGGATCCTGCCTTGCACCTGGAACTCCTGGCCCGCTTGCAGGATGTTTCTCCCGAGAGCAGCGGCCGCAACTTGTTCCAGTTCTCCACCCCTCCGCCTCCACCCGCCCCGCCAGCGGCCCTCGCGAAGCTGACGGCTCCCGAGCCCATCGTCGTCGTGCAGCCGAAGCCGCAAACTCCGGGCACGGAATCCCGCGCTGCGGCTCCGCCTCCGCCGCCGATCCCGTTGAAGTGCTATGCTCTGGCCACGGCGAGAGCGACAGGCAAGAAAGCCGCCTTCTTTCTGGACGGCGATGAGATCCTCATCGGCTCGGAAGGAGACGTTCTGAAAAAGCGTTACCGCGTGGTGCGCATTGGCGTGAACTCGGTGGTCATGGAAGATATGGACTACAAGCGCGAACAGACGCTGCCTCTGGAGGACAATGCGTCGCTCCCGTGATAAGGAATCGGGTTACGCGCTGCTGCTGGTTTTCCTGATGGCGGCCGTTCTCGCCATCTCACTGTACAGCGAGATTCCCCGCGTGGCGTTCCAATCGCAGCGCCACAAGGAGCAACTGCTGGTGGAGCGCGGCGAGCAGTACAAGCGCGGCATTCAGGTATACGTCGCCGCAACCAAACAGTATCCGAAGAGCTTGGACGCCCTGGTCGAGACCAACGGCCGCCACTTCGTGCGCCACAAGTACCTCGATCCGATGACCGGCAAGGATGACTGGCGCATCATCCATGTCCAAGGGAACGTGGTGGTGGATTCCATCAAGAGCGTTCAGAGTGATAAGGGATCGGGCAAAGCCGAGAGCAGCTACATCAGCGCCTACGCCGGGCTCGGCGAAACCGATCCCACGCAGGCCGCCAAGCCGCAGGACCGCCGCCGTGCGAGCGAAAATCCGGATTCCCAAATCCAGTTCCCCGGCGCCATGGAAGGCCCGGCCGGCCAGACCCAACCGGGGACTCTGCCGAACCTCGGCATGATGCCCGCCCAGCCGGGCGCGTTGGCGAACCCCGCGCTCCAGTCCGGCTTCGGCGGCGGGAACTCTCCATCGCAGCCCGGGATGCCCGGTTCGGGCGGCATGTCCGGACAGCAGCTCACGGGCGGATTGCAAGGCCAGCAGACCGGCGGGGGAGATTCGTATATCTCCGCCAATCCGGGACTCGGCGTGCAAGCGCCATCGTTCCAGAACCCCATTGGCGCGAATCCGGGCGGCGCGATGGGCCAAACGGGCATGCCGGGTTCGATGCCTGGCATGACGGGGGCTCCCGGAGCGCCCGGCGCCCCTGTATTGCCGGGCTTCGGATCGCCCAGCCCCGGCGGCGTCCAGGCCGCGCCATCCACCGTTGCCAGTTTGATCAACGATCTGATGACTCGCCCCAATCCGCAAGGAGCGCAAATGGTGCAACAAGCGCTCCAGTCTCCGGGGGGAAACCTCGTTGGCGGCGGGGGCTTGATCTACGCGGCCCCTGCGAACGGAACCGGCATTGGCGGCGGCACGCAGGGAACCGGGCTTGTGGCGGGTATCGCCAGCGCCTCGAAGTCGGTAGCCATCATGGTCTACGACGATCACTCCGCGTACAACGAATGGGAGTTCATTTTCGATCCAGCCAAGGTCACGCCGATTCCCTCCATCACGGGGTCTGTTTCGGGGATGGCGGGCCAAGCTGGCAACGCGAGCCGGCTGGGCGGTGTGGGCCAATCGGCTATGTCCGGCGTTGCAATGGGAGGGACTGCATCGTTTGGTTCGGCGCTGGCGGGGCAGAGCGGCGCGGGTCAGTTCGGCACGGCCGGCACGCTCACGGCCGGTCAATCCGCGGCCGGGGGAAATCAGATGGCGGGCGTCCTCGCGAATTTCGGGCAAACCACGCTTGCCGGTACGCCGATGGGGCAACCGGTCGCCGGGGGAATCACGGGCGGCCTTCAATCGGGCGCGACGGGCACGCAGGGAACGAACCGCTCGGGCGCGACGGGAGGGCAGTCGATCACACCAACCGCGACGCTTCCGCCTGTCCGGTTAGGGCGGCCGTAGAGCGCCTCGCATCCGCGCTTCAGCGCAAGAACGCTTCTGGCGGTTGTTTTTCGCGGCTGGAAACCAAGGGAGCGTTCAGGAATGCGTTGAACGGCGCCATCGCCTGGAACCGCTTTCGGATTTCTTCGTAGAGCGCGGGGGTAGTGGCGAGAGCCGGCTCCAGTTCGACGTAGTAGTAGATTTGCTTGTAGCGCAGAAGATCGGCCGCGGGATGATCCGCGCAGTAACCCTTGGGCGGGCGCGTGAGCCGCTCGCCTTCGATGGCGCCGAAAAGCTTCTTCAACGCGGGCGCGCCGGCGATTCGCCGGAACTCCGCGTGGCGCTCGGCGATGCTCTTCCGGATGGCGGCCAGGGTCTCGGGAGTCGGCATGTAGACGCCGCCGCCGATAGCCACTTCCTTGTGCGAAACGGCGAAGTAGAAGCCGGCGCCTTCGTGCCGGTCGAGGCCGCGATGCGCAAACGTGGCGGCGATCTGCTCCTTGTACGGACGTTTGTCTTCCGTGAAACGCGTGTCGCGATAGAAGCGATAGATCGCCTTCGCCGGAGGCGTGATATGCGCGGGAGCGAAGCGCGCCAATTCCGTGTTCAACGCCTCGATCAGTTCCATCATGGGCCGCTTGACCCGCTCTTCGAAAACGGCCTTTCGCGGCAGGAACCACTCGCGATCGTTATGGCGCGCCAGAGCGCGGAGAAAATCGATGCCGGCCTGGGGAAAGCCCGGGAATGGAGATCGCATGTACGCCTCTATAATTGAATGGATGCCAACGGCCGAGGGAACGCTCGCGCGTTTCTCCGCAATCCCCAATGTAACCGTTTCCGAGCGCGCTCCGCTTTCCAACTACACGAGGTTCGCAATCGGCGGTCCGGCCGATTTTTTGGTGGAGACGCCCAGCGAGGAGGCTTTCGCCGCGGCGCTCGCGGCCGCGCGTGAATGCGGTCTGAAGACAGTCATCATTGGCGGCGGGACGAACCTCATCGTTTCCGACAGCGGCTTCCGCGGCATGGCGTTGCGATTTCGCGGCGAGGCGCTGGCGGCCGAAGGCTCGCGCGTGGCAGCTCAGGCCGGCGCCTCCTTGCAGGATTTGGTGGACTTCGCGAATGCGCACGGATTGGCCGGGCTGGAAACGCTCGCCGGGATTCCGGGCTCGGTGGGAGCGGCCATCTACGGTAATGCCGGGGCCTACGGGCGATCCATAGGGGAGCGGGTGGCGAGAATCCGCTTTTTCGATGGCGCCGGGGTGCGCAGTTTCCCGGCGGCCGCGTGCGAATTCGCATATCGCGAAAGCGTCTTCAAGCGCAACAAGGATTGGATCATTCTCTCGGCCGAGTTAGAGCTCGAGCCTGGAGACGCAGCGGCCCTGCAGGCGAGGGCCGGCGAAATCCTGGCCATCCGCAACCAAAAATTCCCGCCCACCATGAAATGCGCCGGCAGCATTTTCAAGAATCTGCTGGTGAAGGATCTTCCGCAAGCGCTCGTCGCGGAGGTCCCCGCGCCGGTTGTGCGCGAAGGAAAAATCCCGGCTGCGTGGTTCCTGGAGCAAGCGGGAGCTAGGGGAGCCTCGCGGGGCGATATCCACGTAGCGGATTATCACGCCAACCTGATCTACAACGGCGGGGCCGGAACCGCCGCCGACTTGTGCGCGCTGATCGCGGACCTAAAGCCCGCGTGCGCGAGCGATTCGGGATCGAGTTGGAAGAAGAAGTTCAGTACGTGGGGCAGCTAGGGCAGCCACCCTAAAGCCACACTTGAAACTCGCCGATAAGTGGCTTGGAAGCCGCTTATGGCAAGCGCTATTGAACCTGCCGTCAGTCCCACCGCGCGGCGGTACATCGAGAAGATGCTGCGGTTCCTTGCTCCCTCCGCTGGGAGGCTGGACGCTCAATTCCGGGCGCTCCTCATTAAGCGCGGCGCGGCGGAACAAGCTTCGAGCCGCATGAGTGGGTTCAAAACGCCGCGTGCGGAGCGCGAGGCGCGCATTCGAGCGCTGATGGCCATTACGCCGGCGGCGGCGGCGCGCCTGCGCACGCTGGCTCGGTTCCTGGAGCAGGTCGCTTACAACGGGCGGAGGCTGGCCAAGTTGAACGTGCCTCCCGAAGAGGCGGCAGCCGCGCTGGACGAGTTCGGCGCCCTGCTGGCGCCTGTTTTCGACGGCGACTTCCAACCCGCGCGCGAGCAACTCCGGCTGGCCACGACGCTCACTCTGAACGACGCCTATTACGAGGTGCGGGATACCGAGGCTCAGACGTTCTTTAGGCTTTACCGGGCGGAAACGGAGTCGGCCAGCCTGGAAGACGCTCTGCGCGGGTTCGTTCACGCGCTCTCGCGCGCCATGCGCGCCCGCGCCGGCCGCCTGGTGTTGCGGGAAGGCCGCGGCTTAGCCCAGCCGCTCTACATTGAACGCGGCTCCGCGAATGAACGGTTGATTTCATCCGGCCTGACCCGCGGCCGCTATGCTTCCTATTGGTCCTACCCCGTAGGCGAGACCTCGGCCGTGCAGTTCGCCTTCGCCACGAAGTACCCCTGGCTGCCGCGCGAGCTATCCCTGGTGGCCGCGGCGGCGAACCGTTGCGCCGCGGCGTTGAACCGCGCGCGGCTTGAAAACGCCGTACGGCGATTGCACGCCGAAGCGAAGCGCGCGGAAGAGGACGAGCGCCGGCGCATCGGACGCGAATTGCACGACGAAACCGGCCAAAGTCTGCTTTCGCTTCGCCTGCAATTGGAGATGATCGAGCGCGACGCGCCCGCCCCGATCGCGACCCGCCTGGCGGAAGCGCGCCGGACCACGGAAGGCGCCATCGTGGAAATCCGCCGCGCGGTGTCGGCGCTGAGTCCCCTATCTTTGGAGCGTCTCGGGTTACGCCCCGCCCTGCGCCGTCTGGCGGAGCGCTTCGAAAAAACTCACCCTTGCGCGTTGCGGCTGAGCGCACCGCCGGCGTGCGACCGGATTCCCCGCCCGCAGGCCGAAACCGTGTACCGGGTGACGCAGGAGTGTCTGCAAAACATCGCCAAGCACTCGGGAGCCGGCGTCGTAAAGATTTCCCTGCGGTCGGCCGATAGCAGGATCAGACTGAGCGTCGCCGATAATGGCGCGGGCTTTCATTTGGAAACGGCCCGCGAGAAGCCAATGGCGTTCGGCCTGGAGAGTATGCGGGAGCGAGCGGCCCTGATGAGCGGAACGCTTGCGATACGCACGGCCCCCGGCAGGGGAACGCGAGTCGTTCTCGATCTGCCGAATCACGTTGGAGAGGTGACCCATCATGTCGAAAATTCGAATCTTGCTCACTGACGATCACGCGCTGTTCCGGCAGGGAGTTCGGAACCTGATCGGCGCGGAACCGGACATGGAGGTTGTGGGAGAGGCCTCGGACGCCGCGGAAGCCATGGCGATGGCCCGCCAGCTTCACCCCGACGTCGTGCTGATGGATATCGGCATGAAAGGCCCAAGCAGCTTCGACGCCGCCCGCGCGATCCGCAAAGAGAGGTCGCAGACTCGCATCGTGTTCCTTTCGATGTACGACGACGAAGATTACCTGGCAGAGTGCATCGATCTGGGCGCCAGCGGCTACGTCTTGAAGGAGAGCCCCATTGACCAGCTCCTGACCGCGGTGCGGGAAGTGTACAAAGGGGGCAGTTATCTCACGCCCAGGCTGCTCTCGCGGCTGGTAGAAGGCTACCGCACCAGCGGACCGATTCCGGCTCGCAAGCCGGGTCTCGACTTGCTTACGACGCGCGAGCGCGAAGTTCTGAAAATGCTCGCGGAAGGCAAGTCCGTGAAGGAGATCGCCGCCGCTTTCGAACTGAGCGTGAAGACGGTCGAGGCGCACAAATTCAACCTGATGCGCAAGCTCAACATCCACAACAAAGCGCAACTGGTACAGTACGCGATTCAGAAAAAGGTGATCCGCCTGTCGGAGCCGCTGGTGGCATAAGACGCCCAGCGGGAGACCGCGGCCCCGCGGACTGGAAAGCCCGATTCGAGGGTAGCTTCCCTAATAAGCTGCGGAAAGAGACTCCTTAGCCGCGGATGGACACGGGTAAACGCGGATTCGAAGAACGCACGCCTCCCGTTTTCAATCCGCGTTCATCGGCCTTTATCGGCGGCCATCGATCCCGATGAGTTTTTCGGCATCTTGCTAAATGACTTGCGGAGCGTCGGGCGGCGCAGATCCACGATTCGGGCGTGATACTGCCAGGCGGATGTGGGCTCCCCGGGAATGTCGCTTTCCATGAACCTGGCAGCCACAGCCGCCGGATGGGCCGGTACGGGCCACATATACGGTGAGGGCATGTGATGTTCAAGTGGGCACGATTCGGATCACGATTCGGATCGGCCTCCTGTCGCAAATTCCGATACACTGGAGTCATGGCGAAGGTGGTCAACTCGAGAATTCCGCCCGACCCGAAGGTGTTCATCCCGGGGCTCAAGCCCCCAGTGCGGGACTTCGTCCCGTCCGATGACGGCGATCCCTCCGAAGTCGATGCCTTCATCAAGATGATCCGGGAGTTCCGTCGTCAGGACGTGGCGACCCACGCCGACGCGAGATGAACGTCCTGCTTCTCGATACCAACGTGGTGTCGATCCTCTTTAACCGAAATCACTCGCTGCGGCAGACGTGTATAGAAGCCGTAGCGGGTCATCAGTTGGTGATGTCCTTCATGACCCGGGCCGAACTGTTGCTGTGGCCCGCGGCTAACAACTGGGGGGCGGCCCGCCGCACGGCTCTCGAAGAGCACATGGCGTTGTATCTGACACTTTTTCCAGACGATCGCACGTGTGCGATCTGGGCTGCCGTCTTGGATCAATGCCGGCGCGCCGGACAGCCAATTCAGACGGCGGATGCCTGGATTGCGGCATCTGCCCGCCAATGGGCCTGCCCGCTGGTGACCACGGATTTCAGAGACTACGCTTCGATTGAAGATCTGGACGTTGTACCAATTCGATAGGGATCGCCGAGTGGGACGTGCGCAGTTCAGGCCGAACCCTATTGCCCCGACAACTCGTCCTCTATCCGGCCAACGCGTTTCCGGGTCTATGAGCAGGAGAGCGCAGCCCCCCCTTTTTGATAGGGCGACGTCCTCCGTGCCGCAGCGGCCGAAGGGCCACAGATGGGCTCAAGCTCATTGCCGCCTTCGAGCTCAGCGTGAAGACGGTCGAGGCGCACAAATTCAACCTGATGCGCAAGCTCAACATCCACAACAAAGCGCAACTGGTACAGTACGCGATTCAGAAAAAGGTGATCCGCCTGTCGGAGCCGCTGGTGGCATAAGACGCCCAGCGGGAGACCGCGGCCCCGCGGACTGGAAAGCCCGATTCGAGGGTAGCTTCCCTAATAAGCTGCGGAAAGAGACTCCTTAGCCGCGGATGGACACGGGTAAACGCGGATTCGAAGAATGCACGCCTCCCGTTTTCAATCCGCGTTCATCGGCCTTTATCGGCGGCCATCGATCCCGATGAGTTTTTCGGCATCCTGCTAAAGGCCTTGCGGAGCGTCGGGCGGCGCAGATCCACGATTCGGGCGTGATACATCCAAATGGACGGCGGCCCTCGGGAATTTCGTTTTCCGTGCTACCACTTCGGGACCGCTAACGACCATCACGATTCTTAAAACGCTCGGAATTACGGAACCGGCGTGAACCCGCGGGAAGGCATCGACGTACTCGTGGCGCTTACCATGCAAGCCGTGCCGCACTGCCCATGGTAGGAAGATTGCGAAACCGCATCGCAAGGCCCACAAAGCTCACAGGATGCCCCGATCAGGGTTCCGGGAGCAGCGTTGGCCGGTAATCTAAATGTCGCTTGATAGACTCCGATCATGCCCGGCGCCAGGCTCGCTGAGACCGTCTCGATGGGATTGGTGTGCGGCAGGAAACTGCAAGTGAGCTGCGCCCGAATCGGGCTAGAGACCGAAGCCGGCGTGGCGGCGCCGGTAGGGGGACGGTTCGCGACCGGACCTAAACCCGTCATATAGAGTCGGAACGTATCTCCAGGGCCGGGTTGGGCAGCCGGCGGACCGCTCCCGTCGCCGTTGGACGCTCTAATCCCAAACACGCTGGGCTCGCCTGAATTGGCCTTCTCGAGGGTGAGAGCGTACGGTCTCGCGAGAACCAGCTCGTTCTGCTCGAATGGAGTTGCGCCCGAATCGACGATTCGGAACGGAACGCTTCCCGTGGCCTCCGACCAGGGGATTTGAATGTCCAGCAGCCCCGGCTTGAGGGATAGCACCGGGGCCGCTTGTCCGCCAATCAGAATTCGATTCGTCCAATCGGCGGCCGAACCGGAGAACGTGCCCTTCATATGGAACAGCGAGCCGAACGCCCACCAATCGAAGTTGCCGGCGGACGGCGTGGCTGGAATGAGCGTATCTACGGCGCCCGTCAACAGGGTGACCTTCACGATGCGCCCGGCCGTCGTGACCAGAAACGCAAGCTCGCCGGAACCGCTCAGCGTTCCATCGGAGACCAATTCGCCTTCCTCGAGGGGCAGCGGCTGGAGCTTTCCCGTGGCTGAGTCCGCGGCGTAAGCCGGGCCTGCGGGCTCGTTCGCTGGGCCGACGCGGAACAACACGCGCTTCCCATTGTCGGAGAGGCCCAGAACCACGGGTTTTTCGGGCGGGGGTAGTCCGGGGCCGTTCCGTCCGGTGGCCGGGAAAAGCACCGTGTCGCGTCCGGAGGCCAAATCCCGAGCGTTAAGCTGCAGGTCTCCAAACACCAAAGTGCTGGCGTCGTCGCTCAGCGCAATCGGGGAGATCATGTGGGACTGATCGGGCGCGAAGGGAGTAAATTTCCCGTTCTTCAAAATGCCCGCCGGGTACATCAGCGACATGCTGTTTCGCCCGGACAGGACCATGACGGAGCCATCGGACGCTAGGACTGAGGTGGCTTGGAACGCCAATTGAGGAACACTGGTACGCTGTCCCGCGCCGATTTCGATCAGGGTGGCGTTTGGAGCGAGCGGGTTGAAAGCCGGAGCCAGCACTGCCCACTTGCCGTTGCGGCTCATGCTCAACGTTCCGGCGCCAAGATCGAGCCTCTCCGCACCCTGGACCATAAGTTTGCCGCACGGCTGCGCATCGGAACAGGGGCCTTGAACCGTAACGCCCACGACCCTGCCGTCGCCCGAAACGGACGCTGCACGCACGGTGTTGGAAAAACGTCCCGGCGGCCCAAAGGCACCCGCTTCCGCGAACATCACGATCCCGTCCGGCCCGAGGCGGTAGAGCCGGCTCTGTGCGGCCGTCGGCGTTCCGCTGCTCTTGAGGACAAGTTGTGAAGTGAAGTACAGATACTTTCCGTCGTCTGTGGCCGACAAATGGGAAAACTGAGCGATGGCCGGCGCCGTCAAGCCAGCTATCAGTGCTGCCGCGTGGAGGGCTCCTTTGCAGGACATAAGTTGACCGTAGCTCTCCTAACTGGCGGGCACAAGGGCCGGCACGCACCGCTGGCATTTGTCGCGCCCGGCTAGTGGTAGGAGGGAATCATGCCCGACGGGCAGTTGTGGACCAAAGACGGAATTTCTTTGTGGGCCTGCCGGACAGAAATCCGCCGCTCAGTTCTCCAAGTGAGCGCGTAGCCCCCGTCCCTGACCTCCGCTCTGTCTCACGGTCCAGAAGGGCTCTGCGGAAAGCGGCTGTCGCTGGCTTCGAACCAGGCTGGTAGAGGCAAAACAGGAAACTCCGCCTCTGGTTTTGCTCCCCGCCGTCGGTTTTGACGCGACAAAGAACCAGGCGGAGATGCCGTAGTGGCCGCCGACTACGGGCGAGACGATCGCAATCACGCGAGCGACCAGGCAAGTATGGGTGCGGCGCTGAACGACGATGCCGAGAAGGAGCGGACCAGGAACGCTCTCGGCCGCGCCGAAGCATCACCCTTGCCGGCGCGGGCCGGCGAGACTTCGACGCATCACGCACTCCGGTGAACTCCGGAGAGGCCCTTTCGGGGTAGTCTCAGAAAAGGACTTGCGGAGCGCTGAGTACCTACCGAGTCGATTCCTGTCCGTTTGTGGCGGGATACTTCCCGTGATGTGCGTCCTGAGGGCCATTTTCAAGTGCTTGGCTTCACTCTGAAAATGCCTCCAACTTTTGCCGAACGCGGCGCCGTGGCACGGAGCTCCGCTCCCTCGGCGTTCTCGGGTTTTGACTTTTCCGTCTTCTCGGCGGCTCGGCGACTCGGCGGTAAAATCCTTTCTTGCTTCTCCGTTTTTCCTCCGCGAGGTCTCCGCGGTGAATCATGACATTCCTGTTTGGTTCCGACTACGCCGGGTTAGGAGGCGCAGTTCCGCGGTTTGGGCGTTCGGCGGTAAGTTTTGCGTTTCGGGGATCTGCGGCGGATGGAGGGCGATAGTTTCGTGACTGGAACTCGATTGCGTAAAGGTGCGCGCCGCCCGCCAGTGTTCGTTAGCGAAGACAGACTTGGGCGGGAGTCCAATGTCCGGCAGGAAGCAGCTTCGAGGGAAGCTACCCCGTCTTCATCCGCGCCTGAGCGGCTTCGAGTAATCTCCTGGAACTCCCAGCGAGCCGAAGCCGTATACTCAGATTGTCTATGGGAAAAAATGATTTGTTGCCGGGCACGCTGGACATGATGGTTCTCAAGACGCTGACTCGCGGGACCCTCCACGGTTACGCTATCGCGCAACTACTCCGTCAGGCTTCCGACGATGTTTTGCGCGTGGAGGAAGGATCTCTCTATCCCGCCCTTCAGCGTCTCGAACTGAACGGATGGATCGAAGGCGGGTGGGGCCTTTCCTCCAACAACCGGCGGGCTCGCTTCTACAAGCTCACGGCTAGCGGCCGGAAAGCCCTGGTTTCCGAGACGTCGAGATACCGGCAGATGACCGGCGCCATCGCGCGAGTGATGGGGATCGCCTGATGCCGGGGCGCCTGCGAAGACGGCTGAGCTATTGGCTGCATAGCGGCGAGCGCGCGCGGCTGTTGCGCGAGGAGATGGAGATTCACCTGGAGCTGAAGACCCAGGAACTAATGGAGGATGGCATGGACGGAGCGGAGGCTCGCGACGCCGCACGGCGGCAAATGGGCAACCCCACTCTGCAACAGGAGGAGGCGCGCGGAACGTGGATCGCGCGCTGGCTGAGCGATTCGATGCAGGACGCGGCCTATGCCGCGCGAACGGTTCGGAAGCAACCTGGCTTCGCGACCGCCGCCGTCCTCTCGGCGGCTCTGGGGATCGGCGCGTGCTCTCTGATCTTCGGCATGGCTAACTTTGCGCTTCGCCGCTCGCTGCCGGTAACGGAATCGTCGCGTCTGATGAGCGTTTCCGGCCAGAATCTGAGGCGAGATCGGATAGGCCAGAGCATCTCATTTCCCGATTTCGAGGACTTGCGGCAAGCGCACTCGTTCCAGGGGATGACGGCTTTCTTCCCGGCGGCGCCCGGCGCCATATCGAGCGGTGGCGAGCCGCAGCGCTACTGGGGGTCGCTAGTTACGGCGAACTATTTCGACGTGGTGCGACCGGCCTTTGTCATGGGACGCGGCTTCGATGCAGCTAGAGACGACCGAAAAGGCGAAGCGCCGGTCGTGGTGCTGGGCTACCAATTGTGGCGGTCCCGCTTTGGAGGCGATCGCAATCTCATCGGGCAAACCATTGAGTTGAACAACCGGAAGGCGACGGTCGTGGGCGTCACCGGCCCCGGTTTCCAGGGCACGGAGACGATGCTGGTCTCGGCCTTTTGGCTGCCCTTCTCGATGTTAGACAGCCTGGCGGATGCAGGCATGGGAGCCGATCGTCTGACGGACCGCAGTGGCCAGAACTTCATGGTCGTTGGGCGGCTCCGCGACGGGGTGAGCGAGCGCGAGGCAAGCGCCGAGATCGGAGTGATCGGCGAACGGCTGAGGAGCGGCTACGCCGCCACGAACCGCGATCGCGAATTCTCTATCGAACGCGCCGGACAGCTTAATCCCGGCATCCGGAAAATGGTAGTGGCGCTCTTCCTGATGTTGCTGGGCGTGGCGACGCTGGTGCTCTGCACAGCCTGCGCGAACGTCGCCAACCTGCTGCTGGCGCGCGCAGCGGCGCGACAGAAGGAGATAGCTACCCGGCTTGCGATTGGCGCGGGACGCGGCCGGCTGGTCCGCCAGTTGCTCACGGAAAGCGTGATGCTGGCCCTAGTCGGGGGCATCGGGGGATACGCACTGGCGGAAATGGGGGCCGGCAGCATTGGGAGGGCCCGGCTCCCGATCGGGATTCCTCTCGATCTCGCGATCTCGCTCGACTACCGGGTCATGCTCTTTTGCATGGCGCTCTCCGCCTTCACCGGCGTGGTCTTCGGACTGGTTCCGGCGCTGCGGGCAACGCGGCCAGACATGGTGGGCGCGCTGAAGAACGACGGGAGCCGTTTTGGCCGTTCGCGGAGCTTCGAGCTGCGCAACCTCCTGGTGGTGGCGCAGGTCGGCATCTGCATGGTGCTGCTGGTCTGCTCCGGGCTGTTTCTGCGCAGCCTCCATTCGGCGTACGCCATAGAAACCGGCCTCACGCACCATAACCTGCTCCTGGCGGCGTTCGATCCCAGCCTGAATCGCTACTCTCCAGACGAGACGCGCCGCGTCGTGGAGACAATCGTCGCTCGCGCCGGCGCCATTCCGGGCGTGGAATCCGTAAGCCTCACCAGCGGCGTTCCGCTCAGCCTGGAAGGCACGAGTAACTTCTTTGTTCCCGAGGACAAGCTCTCCGACAAGCGGAATAATGGCGTACTTGCCGATATTTATTCGGTCGCGCCACGCTTCTTTGAGACGTTCGGCATCCGAATGATCGAGGGCGATGATTTTCGCCCCGGTGCGCCCGCGGAGGACCTTGTCATCGTCAACCAGGCGCTTGCCGACAAGGCATTTCCCAAAGAGGATCCCGTCGGACGGCGCATCTTGTACTTCGGCAAAATGGTCCGCATCGCCGGCCTGGTCGCGACCGCCAAGTCTCGCAGCATCGGTGAAGATCCCCGCCCCTGCCTGTACTTCCCGATCGCCAAGGATTACCGGGGCAACGATTCGCTCACCGGCATCACGCTGGCAGTGCGCACGCGAGGCAATCCGGCCGGTTTCACTACGCAGGTGCGGCAGGTGTTTCGGGATATCGATCCGTCGCTCGCCGTATTCAATGTGCGAACGATGGACACGCACCTCTCCCAAGCGCTGTTTCTGCCGCGCGCCGCCGCATTCCTGTTCGGGTTCGCCGGCTTCACGGGACTGCTGATTTCCACCGTCGGCATCTATGGCGTAATCAGCTTTGCCGTCGCCCGGCGAACCAGGGAAATCGGTATCCGGATGGCGCTCGGCGCCCGGCGCGGGCAGATACTCGGAATGGTCTTGAAACGAGGTCTCACCCTGACCGCCATCGGCTCGGCCATTGGTCTGGGCGTGGCGCTCGCGCTCAGCCGAACGGCAGCGAGCCTTTTGTACGGCGTGAGTCCGACGGATACCGCAACGTTCGTGGGAGTACCGGCGTTGCTTTTGCCGGTTGCGCTACTGGCATGTCTGGCGCCTGCGCGACGCGCGGCGTGGCTCGATCCGACCCGCTCGTTGCGATGCGATTAATGACCGCGCGTCAACCGATTCGACCGCGAGGCGGGGACGCTGTCTGCTCCCCCTTGACATACCATTTGTTGCAGGCTCAAATTATACTCATGCCCGGCTCCGGCGGAAAAGATTCCCGAAGCCAAGGGAAACGACTATGCCTTTATTCCGAATTCGATCGTTTCAACTTGTTTCAACCGTGCTGTTAATCTTTTGGGCCGCTGGCGCGATGGCGCAGGACGCGCCCTGGACGGCGACCCTTCGCGGGTCCTGGGTGCAGACCGGCGCGGCTGCCCAGGGCGACGTGGTGCTCGCGGCGCCGAACGCGGTGTGCCAGATTGTCGTCGCGGATTCCGAGAACTCCGCCGTGCATCAGGCGGCCGAGTTTCTCGCGGGAGACATCGAAAAGATCAGCGGGCACAAGCCGCCCATCGTGAACGCACCCGGCGCGGGACAGGTTGCGATCCGCATGGCCACGCTCGGTCAACCGGGCATCCCGGCCGCGGTAAATGCCGCCGCCATGCAGGGCCAATGGGAGAGCTACCGGATCGCGACGAATGAAAATGTGGTCTGGCTGGTCGGATCGAATCCGCGCGGAACGGCGTTCGCGGCCTACACGCTCTCCGAGCGCCTGGGCACGGACCCTTTGTACATCTGGACCGGATACCGTCCCGAGCATCATGACCCGCTCATTCTGAAGCGCACGAGTTTCTCCCAGGCGCCGCCGGCATTCAAGTACCGCGGCTTCTTTCACGACGACGAGGACCTTCTGCCACGTCCATTCGACGTCAACGGCTACCCGTCTCAACTTGGCGACGTCCCGCTGGACTGGTACAAGCGCTTTTTCGAGACGGCGCTGCGCCTGAAAATGAACATGGTGGCGCCCTATACGCGCGTTCACCGGCGCTACGAAGTGCAGAAACTGGCCAGCGACTGGGGGCTTTATTACACGTCGCATCACTACGACATCCTGGTCTCCAACCCGTTCGGACTTACGCGTTTCAACCTCGCGGCCGAGCGCGGAGTCAGTCCGGTCTACGACTGGTTCACGAACAGGGACGGCATGCTGGCCTACTGGAAAGCCGGCGCCGTGGAGAACAAGGATCTCGACGTCATCTGGCCCGTCGGCATGCGCGGCACCGAGGACCGGCCGTTCACTTTCCCGGCGGGAACCACCCCGGAGCAGCGCGCCGCGACTTTCCGTGAGGTGATCGCCGATCAGGTCGCAATGGTGAAGCAGGTAATCCCGAAGGATAAGACGCCGGCCTTCCACTTCACCATGTACTCGGAAATGCTGCCCGCTTATCTGGCCAATCCCGCGGCCTTCGATTTGCCCTCCGACGTCATCATCGTCTGGCCCGACAATAACGACGGCATCATGCGCGACCTGCCCAAGGAACTGGGGAAATGGAAACACGGGGTCTACTACCACCTGGCCTATCTCGGCAGCAATCTGAGCAAGCAGTTGACGCACGTCGTGGCGCCCGCGACGGTGGCCGAACAGTTCGAGAAGATCGTGAAGTCCGGGGCCACCGAGTACATGCTGGTGAATATGTCCGAGGTGCGCGATTACGTAATGGGCGGACGTATGCTCGCCGATATCACCTGGGACGCGCCGGCCATCTACTCCGCGCCCGGAGGCGTTCAGAGCGCGGCCGAGCGCTACACCGACTGGTGGTCGCGCGAGTATTTTTCCACGCCGAATGGCGCACCCGGAAGCCCGCCGGCCGCTGCGCAGAGCGTGACGGACTCCTACAACAAGTACTTCGGCGTAATCGATACTCCGGCATCACTCTGGCAGGCCGCGGATTCAATCACCGCGTTGCTTCGGGGCCTCTATAGCAAGGTAGCCGGCCAGATGCCCGCACCGTTCGACGCCAACCAGCTTGCCCAGTTGCAGGCGCGGAAGGCAAAACTGGACGATGCGCTGGCCGCGGAAGCGCAGGCGGAGACGGGCATGCCGATGTCGCAGCGGCGGTTCCTCTCCGTGGATGTGGCGCTCGGCTTACAGACGGCCCAGCGGCAGACGGAGGCCGCGCTCAAACTGGCCGACGCACTGAATGCTCCGGACGCCGCACGGATGTGGCAGCTTTCCCAGGAGGCGCTGGCGTCTTTGGAGCAGCTTGAGACGGAATTTCGCCGGGCCGAGTACCCGCCGTTCGACCGCTGGTATCAGGAATCGTGGATTCGTTCCGCTAACAGCCAGAACAATCCGCATCGCCCCTATGTCCAGCTTCGGGCGTTCATTGCAAGCGAAGGCAAAGGGCCGGCCCCGGCCATCGGCGCCCCGCCCCCGCCGGCGGCGGGCCAGAACCGGCCGCCGGCCCAAGCCCCGGCGCCGATCCGATAGTCTCGGTCCTCGTGGTTTTCGCGAGGGCTTCCAGGCGCTGCGCCGTGGCCGGAAGCCCTCGTCGGCGTTACCCTAAACATCTTGGAACGGCTTGATATACTGAAGGTTACCTTACCGGGAGTTCCTCAAAAACATGTTTGATTTGTTTCGCAGCCGCCAGAAGATGGTGCGCATTTTTCTCGGGGGCATTCTGGTGGTGGTATCGCTTTCGATGCTCACCTACCTGGTCCCCAGCTTCAACAGCGGGGCTAGCGATCCGACCGACCAAGTGGTGGCGCAGATCGGCAAGCAAACGCTTACCCAGGACGAAGTCTTGAAGAGCATCGATCAGACGATGCGTGGCCGGCAGCTCCCGAACAGCGTGATTGCCAGCTACTTGCCGCAGGTGATCAACCAGATGGTGACCTCGTACGCGCTGGCTTATGAGGCGGAGCAACTCGGCTTCCGAGTCACCGATGCGGAGATGCAAGCCCAGATCCGCGAGATGTTCCCGGCGCTGTATCCGGACGGCAAATTCGTAGGCGCCGACACGTACGCCGCCATGCTGGGGCAGGAGAACACGACGATCCAGGAGTTCGAGAGCACTTTGCGCCGGCAGATGCTGGTGCAGCGGCTGCGAGACGTTGCGCTGGCCGGGGTGATGGTCACTCAGTCCGAAATCGAGAACTCGTTCAAGAAGAAGAACGAGAAGATCAAGGTCGAGTGGGTGAAACTCACCGCCGACAAATACAAAGCCGAAGCGGAGCCTTCCGTCGCGGATATGCAGGAGTACTACAAGGCCAACTCGTCGCGCTATACGATTCCCGAGAAGCGCGACTTCACCTTGCTGGTCGCCGATCCCGACAAGATCGGGGCCGGACTCACGCCGAGCGACGCCGATGTGGCCAGCCTCTACGAGCAGCGGAAGGAATCGTTCATGAATCCCGAACGCGTCCGCGTGCGCCACATCCTGCTGAAGACCCAGGGCAAGCCGCCCGAGGAAGACGCCAAGATGAAAGCCAAGGCGGAGGACTTGCTGAAGCAGATCCGCGCCGGCGCGAATTTCTCGGACCTGGCCAAGAAGAACTCCGAAGACACGGGCTCGGCGAATAACGCCAAGGATCCCGGCGAGCTGCCGGACTGGATCGCGCGCGGACAGACCGTGCCGGAGTTCGAGCGCGTGGCCTTCTCGGCGAAAGTAAACCAAGTCAGCGACGTGATCAAGACCGAGTACGGATACCACATTCTCCAGGTCCTGGCGCATGAAGACGCTCACCAGCGGACTCTCGAGGAAGCCAAGGCCGACTTGATCGCCCAGTGGAGGAAGCAGCGCGTCAATGACTTGATGGAAAAAGTCTCCGATAAAGCCCAGGCCGAGTTACAGCAGGATCCCGCCCATCCCGATAAAGTGGCCCAGGAATTCGGCATGCTGACCTTCCGCGTGTCCGCCTACGAACCGAGCCAGCCCTTGCCCGAGGTCGGATTGAATTCCGATTTCAGTCAGGCGGTATCCGGACTGGGGGTAAACGAAGTGACGCCTCCCGTGGGGGTCGATACCAAGGTGGCCTTCGCCGTGGTGACCGCTCTGATTCCCGCGCGCCCGTCCACGTTCGACGAGGCGCAGAGCCAGATTCGCGTGACGCTCCTCGCAACGCGCAGCGCCAACGCCCTTCAGAAACACGCGCAGGAATTGGCCGATGCCGCGCGCAAATCCAACGACCTGCTGAAGACCGCTAAAGGCCTGGGGGTGGAGGGCAAGACTTCCGACGAATTCTCCCGCAGCGGTACGGTGGAAGGTCTCGGTTCCGCCAGCTATCTGGAGGCTGCCTTCAGCCGTCCCGAAGGGTCTGTCATCGGACCGATCGGCATGCCGGACGGCACGGCCGTGGTGCGCGTGGTGGGACACGTTCCGGCGGATGCGACCCAACTGCCGGATCAGATTACCTCGATCCGCGGCGAAGTCAAGCGTCAGAAAGAAAACGACCGCAACATAATCTTCGAAGAAGGCGTGCGGGACGCTCTGCAGAAACAAGGCAAAATCAAGATCCATCAGCCTGTAGTCCAGCGGTTGATCTCACGCTACACTTCATCCAGCTAAGGGAATGATCCATTCGTTTATCGACTTTCTCCGGTCGCTCACCGACCCCGATCGGCTGATCGACCTGCTGACTACCATCCTCAGCGGATGGCTCGGATACGCCGCGCTGTTCGCCGTGGTCTATTCCGAAACCGGTTTGCTGGTCGGGTTCTTTTTGCCGGGCGATTCGCTGCTCTTCACCGTGGGCGTGGTGGCCGGCGCCGGCCATCTGGATTTGATCACGGTCATCGTGGTCCTGATTGTGGCCGCGATGCTCGGCGATTCAACGGGATACCTGCTCGGCCGTAAGACCGGCGAGAAGATCTTCAGCCGGCCGGATTCGCGGATTTTCAAGCGCGAATACGTGCTTCGCACCAAGGCGTTCTACGATCGATACGGCAGCCTCACGATCGTCTACGCTCGTTTCGTACCCATCGTTCGCACCTTTTCGGCGTTTATGGCGGGTGTGATGCAGAGGCCGTATTTCCGCTTCGCGCCGTATGCGGTGTGCGGCGGCATCGGCTGGATTGTCGTGATGACCCTGCTGGGTTACGAGTTGGGATCCGTGCCGTTCATTCGGCACAACTTCGACAAGGTGATCGTGCTGATCATCGTCGTGTCCCTGCTGCCGGCGATTATCGGGGCGCTGAAGGCGCGGCGGGCGAAGACATCCTGAGCTTACCGGCTTACTTCATCCCCAACTTTTTGCCGGCATCGAGCAGCGCAACCACCTCGCGCAGCCGCCGTTGCCTGGTCTCTTCGCGTTTGGCCGCTTCGACCCAGGCGACGCACATCCGCCGATACGACGGCGCGAGCCCGTCAAAGAATTTCCGCGCGCGCGGCTTGGCGTCCAGCGCCTCTTCGAGATACGGGGGGATCGCGGAGAGGGAAGGCCTCGGCGCGTCTCCGCTCCGGCCCGTGGGCGCGCGTTCCAAGCCCGGCTTTTCCAACAAGCCGCGCTTCTTGAGGTCCGCGTAGCGCAGCCGGTTCGAGGTGGACCACTTGCTGTCCGGCTTCCGCGGCGTGAACTTCCGTGCGTAACGCCGTTCATCCAGCCGTTTGATGATGCTATCGATCCAGCCGAAGCACAAGGCCTCGTCGACGGCGTCGCCGTAACTCATCGGGAACGGGGCGCCGCGGTCCTTGTAGAACACGAGCCACACTCCGCCGCTCGAATCGCAGTGGTCGCGCAGCCAGGCGCGCCACTCGCCGCGGCTCCCCACATCGAGCTTGTCCAACTCTTTTCGAGTCAACTCCGCACCCATCTGGCCTCGGTTGGCATTTCAAGCCGCGGGTGAATAGCGCTCCGACCGCGGTATTCGTTGCTATTTGGCCTCCGCTCCCTTACGGTCGCGGCTCAGTCCGAGGGCTTAGGCCGCTCACCGAGCCGCGACCGTAAGGGAGCGGGGGCTCGCATATGCACGACATCATTCGGTTCTGACGCCTGCCCCGGCGGTCCTTCCTTTCGCTACGAATGCAAATGTCCTTCGTGCTCGTGTTCATCCGCTCTGGATGGAATCGCGCAGCCGTTCTCCGAAATCCCGCAGCCCGAGTGTTCAAACTGGATGGTGGTATGGTCGATGTGGAACCGGCTGGCCAGATCCTCGTTTACGCGGCGCAGAATCGCTTCGCTCGCCGAGAGCGGCACATCGTCAATCAGCACGTGGCAACTCAAAGCGCGCGTGTTCGATCCAAGGCTCCAGATATGCAGATCGTGCACGCCTCGCACTCCCGCGATGGCGCACATCGATTTCTTCACGTCATCGAGACGCAACCCACGCGGCAGCCCTTCGAGCAAAATGTTGAGCGACTCGCGAATGATGTCCCAGGCGGTCCACACGATCAACGCGCCGATCAGGACCGAGAGCGCGGGATCCAGCCAATCCCATGCCGTAAAGCGAATCACCGCCGCTCCCGCAATGATCGCCACGGAGCTGAACGCGTCTCCCAGCATGTGGACGCTCGCGCTCTTGATATTGAGATCGCCGCGGCGCGCCTGCCGAAGGGCCCATACGATGCCGCCATTCAGGAAAAACCCGACCGAGGCTACCGCCATCATGACGCCTTCGCGCACCGGCGCGGGGTTTTTCAAGCGCAGGAAACTCTCGTAGAAAATCCAAAGCGCGATGGCCACCAGCGTAACCGCGTTCACAAATGCGGAAAGAACTCCGGCGCGGTGGTAACCATACGTCTTGGTTTCGTCGGCGGGCTTCGATTCCAGATAGACGCCAACCCACGCCAGAAGCAGCGCGAGGCCGTCCGTGAAATTATGTCCCGCGTCGGAAAGAAGCGCCAGCGAGTGCGCGCCAATGCCGGCCGCCGTCTCCAACGCCGCGAAGGCAAGCGTCGCCGCCAGGCTCCATCGCAGGACCCTGCCCGTCCCTAGTCCATGGTGATGCGCGTGCGAGTGCGCCACGGTGTCCTTCTTAAGTGTAACCGCGCCGCGGGCCGCGTGAATTCACGGAGGAAGAGTTGGGTGTGCGACACAGAAATGACGAAGCCGGCCATTCCGAGCGAATTCGCGTGAATCTGAGCGTATAGGTACGCCCGAAATCGCTTTTAGCCTTGTATCAGGGCATGGCTTTAGCCGTGCCGTAGAATCGCAAAAAAAGGATTGGGCTTTAGCCCCTGCGAACCCAGAAAAACCCAGTGGCTAAAGCCTTTGACTACAGACGATGCGGCACGGCTAAAGCCATGCCCTGATACAAGGCGAGCCCCAAGCTCCATTTCTATGTCGCACACCCGGAAGAGTTCCCCGGCTGGTCAGCCTGCGAGCAGTCTCTCGTACTCGTCGTGCCGGCCGACCCAGAACCAGATGACCTCGTCTGGAGCGTTCCGGACTCCGACAGCCCTGTACTCGCGGCTGACGCGCACAGACACGAGACGCTCCGACCCATGGATCTGCTTGAACCTGAGGCCCGCGCTTCGCGGATTTTCGGCGAACTGCCGGTATGCGGAGCGGGCTTGCCTGCGAATGTCGATGGGGAGCCCGGCCAGCAACTTCCGAAAAGCCGGGGTCGTGTGGGAAATCACATCCGTTCCGGATCGAGCGGGGACGTCAAGCCCTGCCGATAGTCGGCAAGAGCCTGGTCCGCCAAACCCTCCAGAGACGCTCCAGGCTTAGCGAAAAGCTCGTCCCACCGGCGCTCGGATTCGATTTCCGCCAGCAGCCAGGCGCCGATCGCTTCCTGTTCGCTCTCAGGAAGCCTCGATGCCTCGGAGAACGCCCTTTCGAGCAGATTTCCCATCGGGACCCATTCTACCATCCGCTCCACGGTGGCCCGTCCGCCGCTCACTGGCTGGCGATGTGGCTCGGGCTCTCGCGAGACGGGCGGCAGCACGCGTTCTGCAAGATGCGCCGGACCTCGGGCTCGTAGAAGGGCTGAGCCACCAAATCGAATGCGCCGCGTTCGAGCGCCTCGCTCCAGAGCAGCGCGTCCGCTTGCGGAGACGTGACCACCACTTCGAGGTCCGGCTGGGATTCGCGCGCCAGGCTCAGGGCGTCGAGCCAGTCTCCGTCGGGCAAGGAGGCTTCCGTCAGAACGGCCGAATAGCGGGCTTGCTGAAGCTCGGCGCGCGCCTGGCGCAAATTGGGCGCATGATTTATGGCTACAGGTAAGGCTCGCAGCATGTGCGAGAGACGGCGGGCATCCTCGTGATGCCCGGAAACAAACAGAATCCGGTATGCCATAGGGCACATTCCACGAAGACTCGGAATCTGGCTTCATGGTACGCCTGCCGGAACCGGATTTCAATGACAAAATCGAGAAGAAACCATGAAAGCCGCGGCGCTTACAGCCGCTCCGGCTTCATCACGGCGACGTGCCCCAGATTGCGGTAAAGCTGGTTGTAATCCAGACCGAAGCCGACGACGAATCGGTCTGGAATCTCGAAGCAGCGGTACTGCACCGGCACCTGCACGATGCGGCGCGAGTTGCGGTCGAGAAACGTGCATACCGAAAGCGAATTGGGAGCGCGGCCCGAAAGCGTCTGCAGGAGATACCGCAGGGTGAAGCCGGTGTCCACGATATCCTCCACCAGCAGCACGTCCTCGCCTTCGATGCTATCGTCCAGGTCCTTGGCGATTCGCACCAGCCCAGGGGCTCCGCTCTTGTTCGAGAAGCTGGAGATGGCGAGGAAATCGATTTGAAGGGGAATCTCGATGTGGCGGGCCAGCGCGGTGAGAAAGAACACCGAACCCTTCAGCACTCCAATCAGCTTGATCGTCTTGCCATGATAATCCGCGGAGATCTGCGCGGCCACCTCGCGAATGCGCGCGTCGATCTGCTCTTCGGTAAACAGAACGCGCTCGATGCCCGGAATAGTATGCGCGCTCATGCGGGCACTCGGGCGGCTAAGCCGTATTTGAAGATCAGGTTCTCGAAATCCTTCTGATAGAAGACCTGAATATTGATGTGCGGATAGAGTTCGCGAAGCAGGCGAACCTTGCGGTTCTTGCGGGTCACCAGGGTCTGCCTCATGGTAGTCAGTTCCACGTATAAGTCGAATTCGGGCAGATAGAAATCGGGCGTGAACGCCTCGGAGACGCCGCCGTCGCGGTCGTACTGGACGGGGAAACTGCGCGGCTCGTATTCCCAGGCGATGCGGTAGAAATCCAGAAGGTTGGCGAACATCTCTTCGCTCTGGTTGGCGAAAACCTTCTTGCGAAGCGTCACCTGCCCGGGCGGAACAATGCCGTGGCGCGCCAGCTTGAACCGCATCTGAAACTGGAGCTGAGCCTCCGCGGCCGGAGACAGGAGACCTCGCTCGGCCAGACCCATCGATTGCGCGGCCGTAACTACAATGCCGGCCATCTGCTCCGAGCTGAGAAACTCGGAGCTCAGCACCAGGTCGAATAACTCCGCGGTCGCCTTGCTCTTGCCGAACTTCGCTTTTCTCTCGGCGCGCTCGGCGGCTTCGAGCGCCAGCAACTCGTTCCGGGCGGCGGGGCGGTCCATCCGGCGATCCAGCATCATGTTGCCGATTCGAACGTTCTCCGGGGCCACGATATGCACCCGCAGCATTCCTGGAAAATTGCGGAACTGCAACTCGCCGCCCTTGGCGCAATAGACCAGGTGGAACTCGGTGGCCAGCTTGCCGAGAATGGAAGTGACGAGACTGGAATACGCTTTATCGGGAAGCGCGACGCCGTGGCCGAACTCCTCGCCGGCCAGGCTTTCGATTCTCGATTGCGTCACCAACTCGAAATCGAGCCGGTGCGCGGCAATTCGCGCGATTTCTTCGTAACGGCAGCCCGGATGGCCCGAAACGGCGATTAACGCCATGCGACATGCTCAGGTGGATCAGACGGCGGCTTGCACGCTGGGCTTGGCCTCGGAGTAGCGGCGGCTGATCAGCGCATACATCCCGAACAGAGCCACGGACCACATCAAATCGCCAGCCAGCGTACGCGCATAGAACGGGATAGCCGCCACGTAGCAGGCGCCCAAACCGGCGAGGGTATGCGGATAGGTCTGAAGGCGTCCCAGCCACGCCCCGAAATTCGTCAGCAGGAAGAATTGCAGGCTGCCCGCCGTGGCGCACGCTCCAATCCTCAGTGGGCTGCCCGCGCCGCGCATCCAGCGCGAGCCGATCCAAACGTTGATGAGCAGGCTGGCGTACACGAACGGCGTGGCGAACGAGTAGCCGCCCACCAGAGGATCGGTCACGGCCATCAAAGCCAAGGGCAACAAGTAAGCTTGCCAGCCCTTCAATCTGCCGCCGGCAAACAGGCTCAGCGCTCCTACCGGGGTCATGTTCGCCGGATGCGGGGCCAGTCGCGCCAGCGCGCCCAAAGTAGTCAGGCCCAACCCGAGCGGCTTATGTGAAGCGTTCTGCATCGTGCTCTCCTTGATCTCAATCGTATTTTACTATCCTTCACCAAGGCCCGAGGCGGATCGATTCGGGTCCCATAGCGTTTCCCGAGCTCCCTCCGCGCGGCTGGCCCATCGGCTCCAGACAAAAAGGGCGTCGCCCAGGCGGTTCAGGTACCGCACCGCTTCCGGCGGGAGGTTCTCCGTTCGGGCCAGCGTGACCGCGGCGCGCTCGGCGCGGCGGCAGACCGCCCGGCAAACGTGCAGTTCCGCGTTGAGGCGCCCGCCGCCGGGCAGAACGAACGAACCGAGAGGCGGAAGCTCCGCGTTCGTCTCGTCCATTTCGCGCTCCAGGCGGGCCACTTCCGCGTCCGTGATGCGCGCCTGGCGCGGATGCATATTCTCGGGTAGCGTGGCCAGAGTAGAGCCCAGATTAAAGAGCTCTTGCTGCACTCGCAGAAGAACCGCAGCCAGCGGCGCGAGCGCGGCGTTTCCGGAGGCCCGCTCCTCCACGGAAACACGCGCGCGCCCAAGGAAACTGTTCAGCTCGTCTACCGCCCCGTACGCTTCCACGCGAGCGGAATCCTTGGCGACGCGCTGGCCCCCGGCCAATCCGGTTTCTCCGCTATCGCCGCGGCGCGTGTATACGCTCGTGATCGCAAGTTTCGGCTCGTCGAACGGTTGTTCGCTCATCGAATCACTTCGCTTTCGATAACGCCCACTTCATCCCGACCGCGAAATTCCGTATAGGGGAGGGATAGCCCAGCGCCTCCTCATAATGCCAGTCCAGCGCGTTGCGCAGAGAGGCGTACGCCGTTACGCCGCCGCCCAGCGCGTAATTGACGTTCAATCCCATGTTGGCGTAGCCCGGGTTGTTGAACAAGCCGTTCGTGGCCCCGTAGGCTGGCTCCACGTCGAGGACCGAGCTTCGGAATTCCCCGGTAAGATTCGCCGAGATACGCCCCCGGCGTACCGAAGCCAGAAGCGATCCCGATCCCGGCGGCCTTCGGATCAATTGCTGCCCCACCTGGAATGGGGCCGGAGCCGAAGCCGCGGCAGCCATTGAGCGAGAGAATCTCCGTATGCAGCGCTGTGTAGGAGCCTTCCACGAAGATCCAGCGCGCCGGACGGAAGCGCGCGGTGAACTCCGCCCCTGTCGCCAGCGCATTACCCAAATTGTCCGATTGGTAAGTGCTCAGGCGCGCGAGGTTCCCGCCAAGAATCTCGATCAAATCGTAGAACCGTGTGTCGAAGAACGTCGCATCCAGGGAGAGTTTCTGGCGGAAGAGCCGCCGCTCGACGCCCGCGTCGAAACTGCGCGTACGTTCCGGTTTGAGCGCGGGGTTGTTCGTGTAGGCGAGATCGAAGCCGCCGGGCGGCCGGATTCCCGTACCGAACGATCCGTGCAGGCGCCAATCGCCCGCGGCGTACGTCGCGGCGAGCTTGGGATTGGCCGCGGCGTTGGTCTGCGACGGAAAGTAAGGCCGCGAATAACCATCGGGCGGGATGGATCCCGTGTGCAGGAACTCCGCGCGAACGCCGGCGTTGACGAACAGCCGTCCGCCGAACGCGAAGCGATTCTCGACGTAAACGCCCTCGTCGCGGCGGCGGACGGGGAACGTCTCGGAATTCGGCGTCGGTGATGTAGGAATTGCGCACCTGCTCGATCCCGCCGCCCGCTCCAACGGAAACCGTGTAGACTTTCGAAACGCGCACGATGGCGCGCGCCTCGCCGTCCACGCGCAGATCCTGGTTGGCGCTGTAGCCGTACGGGCTGATGAACCCATTGTTGTTGAGAAACATCGAGCCGAAGGCTTCCACACGAACGCGGTCCGAAAGGTCCGCCTGGTATCGCGCGCCGTAGTCCGAGAAGTTATTCTTGTTGCGGCTGACGGTATCGATGCCGGTGAAGGTGTGCGCGGGGTCCGAGCCCCAGGGACCGGGAACGCCGTTTTCGCTGGAATCGAAATCGCCATGCACGGCCAGTTCCTGCCGGCTCCATCGCCGCGTCACATTCACGAGCACGTTCTGATTCCGGTAATCGCTGTTGGCCACCGGTCCATCCGTGTTCATCTGCGACGCCGATACAACCACACCGAAACCGGCGACCGTCCCTCCACCGGTCAGCCCGAAGCGGCGCTCGCCGAAAGAGCCGCCCTCGGCCACGGCATCGAAATTGAAGCTGTCTTGCGGCTCGCGCGTGACGAAGTTTACGACGCCGCTATTGGCGTACGGCCCATAGACCGCCGATTGCGGCCCGCGGATGATCTCGATGCGATCGAGCGCCTCGGTGGGAATGTGCGCGAAATCGAAATCGCCTCCGAAGGCGTTCACCGGTACGCCATCGATTTCCACCAGGTTGTACTCCGTATCCCCGCCGCGTATATACAGCCCGGTGAGCGAGCCCGTCGGCCCGTTCTGGCTGAGCGCCAAGCCTGGCGTCTGGCGCAGCAAGCCGGCCGCGAGCGGCTCGTCGCGGTCGCGGATTTCTTCCGTCGGAATGATGCTGACGCTGCCGCCCTGTTCGCTGGCCGGAACGTCGATGGCGGAGCCGACCACCTTCACCGAATCGACCACCGGCGCGAGATCGAGTTTCACTACGAGCGTTGCGGCCGCCGAATCCGCTGGGATCGATTTCACGGCGAATCCCGGCGCCGCTATCACGAGGCGCGATCCTTCCGGCAACGCGCATTCGAATGCGCCCCCGGGAGCCGGGAAACTGCGCAGCACCCCGAGCGGAGTCACCACGGAGATTTGTGCGCTGTCAACGCGCGCGCCCGACGCGTCCACAACCGTGCCGCGCACGGACTTATCGTTTGCGAAAACTAGAGCGGAGAAAAGCAACAACCAGCGGGAAACGCGAATGTACATTGCGGGCTCCTCCCTCGAGAGCCGTACCATTTGCATTCCGCCGGCCGGTCTCCTGACTTGCGCATCTACGGATCGGCCAGCCTTCCCATCCCGTCTCCGGAACAGTGGCTGAACTTGGCCGATCCTCCGCGCTTACAGTGGCGGGGCCGCGCTGGATTTTCACCAGCTTCCCAAGAACCAGCGGAGTATTCGACTACAAGAACGAGTGTACACCACAAAAACGGGGACTCGCTGATCCGAAGGCTGAGCACGCGCCTTTGATTCGGAGATTCTCTGAAGCGTAACGAGTTAAAGCCGTCCGCTTCCTCGGATTTCTCTCGAAGACCACGCCCAATTAACTTTCGGGTGCGTTTCGTGTCTTCGCTCATGGGGTTATAAGCCCGCTGATATACTGAAACCAGGCTCGATATGGACATTCATCTCGATTCGCGCGGCGAGCGCCTCGTCGAGCAACAACTCCGCTCTGGCCGCTACCAGTGTCCCGAGCAGGTCGTTGTCAGCGCCCTCGAGGCCATGACCCAAGACGACCAAGCCCTCGCGCAGAATGACGAGCGGCGGCGGGCCGTGCAGGACATGCTGGCCTTCGCCGGAGAGCACCGCTTCGCCCTGGGAGCGGACATCGACATTCGCGCCCTCGTCCATGAGGGGCACAAGTACTAATCGATGCCGCCGTTCGTGGTGGACGCCTCGATGACGTTGAGTTGGTGCTTTGCCGACGAGGCCACCTCGTATACCCGTGGCGTCCTCGCCGCCCTCGAAACCACCTACGCGATTGTGCCGGCTTTGTGGCCCTTTGAAATCGCCAACGCCCTTGCACTCGCGGAACGCCGTAAGCGTATCACCCAGGAGGGCATCGCCGCATTCCTGGAGATGCTGCGACGGCTCCCGATTCAAATCGAACGACGGGAGGCGCTTTGGTTGTGGCAAGCGACGCTGCCACTTGCCCGCGAGCATCGGCTGACGGCATACGACGCCGCCTACCTTGATTTAGCGAGGCGGGACCGGTTGAGCCTCGCCACATTGGATCGCGACTTACTGGCGGCTGGCCGTACGCTCGGCGTAGCCGCCCTTGAAATCTGACGCTCGCCACGACATCAACCCGATAAACCTGATCTCTCCGGCTAGTCGGCGGCCGGCCTCTCGGCGTGATCGATCACGATCGTATCGAACATCGCTTTACCCGGTTCCAGATTCAGACCCAGTGATCGGACCGCCGCGGCCAAGGGCACGGCGCCGCTGATGCCGGCATTTCGCGGAGTTGGCAATCCTCCCGCGGCTGCCCAGCCGCCTACCCGCGAAACGCCTCAATCTCCTCAACCTCCGCCTGCGAAAGCCGGAACTTCAGCGCCCCAATCACTCCCTCGACTTGCGCCGCGGACCGCATCCCTACAATGGCCGCTGTCACCGCCGGGTTTCTCAGCGTCCACGCAATGGCAACCTCGCCCGCCGTCCGGCCGTGCCGCGCGCCGATGCTCTTCATCAAATCCGCCAGCGCCAAATTCCGCGTCAGCGCGGGCTCCCGAAACGCCGGAGCGTGTCTCCGAAAATCGTCCTGCGGAAACGCCGCCACGCGCTCTTTTGTCATCGTCCCGGTCAGCAATCCGGATTTCATCGGCGAATACGCAATCACTCCGATCCCGTGCTTCACGCAGTATGGCAGCGTCTCCGCTTCCACTTCCGGAGAAATCGCCGAATACGGCGGCTGGAGCGAAGTGATTGGCGCAATCGCGCGGCAGCGTTCCAACTGTTGCGCGTTGAAATTGGAAACGCCGATGTGGCGCACCTTGCCTTCTTCCTTCAACTTCGCCATCTCCGTCCAGCCTTCTTCGACTTCGTGATCCGGCTCGGGCCAGTGGATCTGGTAGAGGTCGATCGCGTCCACCTTCAGCCGCCGCAGGCTCGCTTCGCATTCCTTCCGCACGCTCGCGGCCTTCAGCGACGCGCCAATCACGCGGTTCTCATCCCACACGCGTTCGCATTTTGTAAACACGTAGGGCTTGTTCGCCCGCCCTGCCAGCGCGCGCGCCACCACTTCCTCGGAATGCCCCAGCCCGTAAACCGCGGCCGTGTCGATCCAGTTCACGCCGTGGTCCAGCGCCGCGTGAATCGCCGCGACGGATTCGTTATCGTCCTGCGGTCCCCATGCGAACCTCCATCCGCCGCCGCCCATCGCCCATGCGCCAATCCCGATGGGCGTCAATTCCATATCGCTGTTCCCGAGCCGTTTCTTCTCCATGCCTATACGATAGCGAACGGTCTGGGTTCCCCGTGACTCCGGCCCCCGGCCGCTGCTTATAATGTTTGCGAGGCCATGGACACCTTTACTCCCTCCGAGCGCAGCGCCATCATGCGCAAGGTGCGCGGCAAAGACACAACTCCCGAACTAAGGGTCCAAGCCCTCGTCCGCAAACTCGGCCTCGGACCGTCGCTCCACCGCCGCGATTTGCCCGGCAATCCCGATCTCGTCTTCACTCGCCGCCGCAAAGTGATCTTCGTCCACGGCTGCTTCTGGCACGGCCATTCATGCCGCGCCGGCAAGAACAGACCGTCCTCGCGCCGCGCCTACTGGATTCCCAAACTCGATCGCAACAAAGCTCGCGACGCCGCCAATCGCCGCCGCCTGCGCCGTCAAGGCTGGAGCGTGCTCACTGTTTGGGAATGCCAACTCAAAGATGCGACGCGCCTGGAATCCCGCCTTGCGAAGTTCCTGGTTCCAGAATCATGACCCGCCAAGTGAGATGCCAAGTGGGGCAGGTTGAAACGGGTGCCCTCTGGGCTGGGCGGATTGGAAATCCGCCCAATCGCCAACCGCAGGAACCTCCCCGGCCCGGCACGAACCCCCGCTCCCCCTGGCCCTTCCTCGAATTCTTCGCCGGCGGCGGCATGGCCCGCCTCGGCCTTGGTCCGCGCTGGCGCTGCGTGTTTGCCAATGAGATCAGCGAAAAGAAAGCTCGCGCCTACCGTGAGAACTTCTCGCCATGCCCCGAGCTCCGCGTTGAAGACGTGAGCCGGTTGCGCGCCGCCGAATTGCCCGCGCACGCCACGCTCGCCTGGGGTTCGTTCCCTTGCCAGGATCTCTCGCTAGCCGGTGCGGGCGCGGGACTCGCCGGCGCGCGCAGCGGAACCTTCGTCCCGTTCTGGCGCCTCATCCACTCCATTCGCCCGCCCATCGTGGTGCTGGAAAACGTCCCCGGCGTCCTCACCTCCAACTCCGGCCGCGACTTCCAGGCCATCCTGCGGCGCGCCGCCCGCTCCGGCTACCGCATGGGCGCCGTGCTCGTCGATGCCGCCCTCTTCCTTCCGCAGTCCCGCCCGCGCGTGTTTATCGTCGCGCTTCGCGATGGCATCGCTCCCCCTCGCTGGATCGCCGCCGCCGCGCCCTCCGAGCCTTGGCACCCGCCGCGATTGCGCGCCGCCGTCGCATCGCTCGCCGCCTCGCTGCGCAGCCGCTGGCTTTGGTGGCGCATGATGACGCCCCCGGCGCGCACGGCCACTCTGGCCGATATCCTCGAGGAGAACCCCGCCGGCGTGCCCTGGCACGCGCCCGAAGAAACCGCGCGTCTGCTTTCCCTGATGGCCCCGCCGCACCTTCACAAATTGCGCCAAGCCCAGGCCTGCGGCGCCGCGGCCGTCGGCGCGGTTTACAAGCGCGTGCGCACCGATGCCTCGGGCCGCCGCGCCCAGCGCGCCGAAGTCCGCTTCGACGGCATCGGCGGCTGCCTGCGCACGCCCGGCGGCGGATCGAGCCGTCAGTCCCTGCTCTTCGTGAACGGCTCTTCGGCTCGCTCGCGCCTGCTCTCCCCGCGCGAAGCCGCGCGCCTGATGGGCCTGCCCGATACCTACCGCCTCCCCATGAGCTACAACGATGCCTACCATGTCGCGGGCGATGGTCTCGCCGTTCCCTGCGTCGCGTGGCTCGAAGCGCACCTGCTGCGGCCCCTCGCCGAAGCGATTCGCTGACGCGCTTGTCCCGCACGCCCGGGACCGTAGTTCACAGCAGGTCAGTTCGCGGTCGGAACCTTCTCGATGTGATCGATTACCAATACCTGCACCGTGCCGCTGCGCTTTTCGAGCTTGAGGCCGAGGTTCTCTTGAAGCGCCGCATCCAGCCGCGGCGCGGCCACCTCGACATCGAGCGGGACATTCTCCATCGAATAGCGAAACGCAATGTAGTACTTCCCTTTCAAGCCGGTTTCGTCCCACACTGGCTTCTTTCGATCAAGTTCCAGGTCGCTGCAGAATTGCGACATTGTAACCCTTCGGCCAGTGAGCGAGACAACGTAAGGGTCGCGTATGATACCCCAGATCCTGCCATCGTCACCCGCCCGGTCCAAACCCCCGTTCCAATCGGGCATTGGAGGCGCTGGGGCGTCGTCTTTGTACGCGTGGATCTTCGGCCCGTTCTTCGCGACGGTGAGCGCCCACCCGTCGGACGGTTTCGTCTCGTAGTGCCAGGTCATTTTGAAGCGGTCTTCCAGCAGCGAGCGGACCATAAGCCGGACTTCGAACTCCGTCGCCTTCGGGTCCATGGTGGCGTCCACCTGGTAGATGCTTCCCCACCCCGGAATATCCCCCGATGCGCCGGAGATGCGGGTCCATTCCATATTGAACCCGTACCTGACGAGGTACGCTAGCTGCGTCTTCCAGGAAAATCGTCCTGGTGACCGCTCCACGACCGTTGAAAAAACGTCATCGTTGGACGGCTTCACCGAAGCCACATCGAATGACGGTGCGGCGGCCGTTTGCGCGAATACGGCGCAGCAAACGCAAGCGAGGGGAACCAATCGCGAGGTCGCGGTCATTGCAGATGGTAACCTCCGAAACCAGTATAGAACTATATGCCAGAGTCAGATTCCGGTCTTGCAGCGGGAATCCTGGAAAACCGGATGGAGGTGAACGGTCCCCGCCCTTCATCTCCGAGTTCACGCTCTACATCCGCTATGAACTGAATTCCAAGACAGGCCTCCGCATCAGTCGGGCCGGCGGCAAACAGCAAGGCTTCGTCGGCGCCTCAAGCTCGAATTCCGAAATTGACCCCGGACGCCTCTGGCTGTTACGGCAGAACTTGAAGAATCGGAACGGTTTGTATCAGGGCACGGCTTGAGCCGTGCCCTGATACAACGCCCTCTCAAAATCGGATTTCAGGCTCAAGCTACCTGCGCACCCGCCGGTGCGAAAGCAGCCGCGTTCGGGCTGCCTCCTATTTGCCGCGACAGTCACAGCACCTGCGGAATCCTACTAACCTTCCTCATATCAAGCACTTGTATCCCCCGCCCCAGCCGTCGGACCGCCCCTTTCCGCGTAGCCCGTGCTATACCGGAATTGGATGAGAGCCCAAGCCGAGCCGCGACCGTCAGGGAGTGTCCCATGGGCCGCGGCGGCCCGCCAAAGGTAATGAAGACGCCCGGTCCGTGTGGGGCGGCCAATCTTGGCTGCGTACCGGCATTTTGCCGGTACACCGGCCGCAGGCCGGCTTGGTCGCGTCTTCGACAGAGCGGAGGCCCGATCACAGCCAGCCCCTCCGGAAAGCCCCCCGTGTTGTGCACGCGTGCACGGGAAAAATCCGCCAACTCCTTTGCTTGCAACAAAGGATACCCTGAAATCTGTGCACGTTTGCACAAAACTGAGGCCAAAAGGCACAGGAAGAGACGTTGGCTGTCGCTCTGACGGAGCTTGGAGTCGCCGCGAGCAAGCAGCCCCGGCGTAAAGCACCGGACCGCCTGCCGAATGAGGCCGCTCCGGCTCTACCTGCCCAGTGTCCCCAGCCACCCGCGGCTGATCGGGTCGGCCATCCCGAGCGTCAACAGAATCAGAAGCCACAGCAGCCCGCCCAACACCACCAGCTTGGTCAGCTTGGAGCTGTGCCGCACGTGCATGAAGACCAGCGCTACCATCATCATCTTGACGGCGGCGATGCAAAGCGCCACCACCACGCTGAACGCGCCCAAATCCACATAGGCCACCGCCGTAGTGACTCCGGTCAGAATCAGCAGTGTGATCCAGATACTGGCGTATGTCTTGACTGACTCTACATGTTGGCTCATGGCTAGCCTCCGTGACGGTCGATCAGATACAGCAAGGGAAACAGGTAGATCCAGATAATATCGACGAAGTGCCAGTACAACCCGATCATATCGATCGGCGTATTGTATTCCGCGCTGAACTTACCCCGCTGCGCCTGGACGATCAACATAGTCAGTAACCCGGCTCCCACCACCATATGCAGCGCGTGCAGCCCGGTCATGATGAAATACAGGGAGAAGAACAACTGCGCCGGCCCCTGCGCTACGTTGCCTTCCAGATGAAACGTCTTGCCCGGAACGTGATGCTCCTGGAACTTCTCGGTTCCACTCAAATCCTTTGACGCCCAGGAACGCCAGGCCAAGTATCAACGTCAGAACCAGGAATACGACAACGGCCTTTTTCTTCCCGAGCTGCCCGCTCCGTACCGCCATTGCCATCGTAAAACTGCTGCAAAGCAGTACGGCGGTGTTGAACGCGCCAATGGTAACGTTCAGCGTGCGGCTCGCCGCGCCGAACGCAGCCGGAAACCAGGTGCGATACAACGTGTACGCCAGAAACAACCCGCCGAAGAACATGACCTCCGTAACCAGGAAGATCCACATTCCGAGCGTCGAGGCGTCTTTCTGCTGCGCCGCGGTATCGAATTGTTCCCTGAGCGCGAGAGTTTCCGCTTGAGCGTGGCTGGCCAAGTTACTCTCCTTCCCCGATGACCGCGCTGTAATCGTACGCATCGCGCGTCACAACCGGCGTCTCGTCGAAGTTATGCGGCGGAGGCGGCGAAGACGTCCGCCACTCCAGCCCCGTCGCCTTCCAGGGGTTCCTCCCGGCCAACGGCCCGTTCTTCAGCGACCATCCGAGATAAACCATCGGCAGCAGATACCCCAGGCCCAGAACCGTCGCTCCCAGCGTGGAAGCCACGTGCAGCAAATGAAACTCGTCGGGATACACGTGATACCGCCGCGGCATTCCCAGATACCCCAGCAGGAACTGCGGGAAAAACGTGAAGTTGAATCCCGCGAATGTCAGCACGGCCGACAGCCGTCCCCAGTTCTCCGGATACATCCGGCCCGAAATCTTCGGCCACCAGAAATGGATGCCGCCCAGAAACGCCATCACCACGCCGCCGACCATCACATAGTGGAAGTGAGCTACCACGAAGTAAGTGTCGGTAACATGCACGTCGATTCCCAGGCACGCCAGAAACAAACCCGTAAGTCCGCCGATGGTGAACAGTCCGATGAACCCGAACGCGTACAGCATCGGCGTGGTCAGTGAGATCGACCCCTTGTACAGAGTAGCCGTCCAGTTAAACACCTTGATCGCCGAGGGAATGGCCACGAAGTAACTCAGGAATGAAAACACCAGGCCCGCGTAACACCGACTGGCCGGCGACAAACAAGTGATGTCCCCAAACCAAAAAGCCGAGCACGGCTATCGCGACGCTCGAACAAGCTACCACCGAATACCCGAATATCGCCTTCCGCGAGAAAGTCGAAATCAACTCGCTGATGATTCCCATCGCCGGCAGCACCATGATGTACACGGCCGGGTGAGAGTAAAACCAGAACAAGTGCTGGAACAGAACCGGGTCGCCGCCCAGCGCCGGGTTGAAAACCCCAATGTGGAACACGCGCTCGCTGAACAACAGCACGATGGTCACCGCGACCACCGGCGTCCCCAGCACCTGAATGAGCGCCGTCGCGTAATTCGCCCACACGAACAGCGGCAACCGGAACCACGTCAGGCCCGGCGCTCTCATTCGATGCACGGTGACGATGAAATTCAGACCGGTCAGAATCGAGGAGAATCCGGCGATGAAAATTCCCAGCGCCGTCGCCACCACCCATGTGTTCGAGTACGTCGTGCTGAACGGAACGTAGAACGTCCAGCCCGTATCCACGCCCCCTGCCAGCATGGCGAATATGGCGAACAGCCCGCCGATCACCAACAGATACCAGCTCAGCAGGTTGATCTTCGGAAACGCCAGATCGCGCGCGCCGATCATCATCGGCAGGAAAAAATTCCCCAGCGTGGCGGGGATGGACGGAATGAGGAAGAAGAAAATCATCACCACGCCGTGCATGGTGAAAAGCTTGTTGTACGTGTCCGACGACACGAAGCGGCCGGAGGGCGAAAGCAGTTCCGTGCGGATCGCCGCCGCGAACAGCCCGCCGAGCATGAAGAACAGCGTGATCGTCCCCAGATACAACAGGCCGATGCGCTTGTGGTCCTTCGTCAGCAGCCACGATTTCAGGCCGTAACCGTTGTTGAGGTAATTGACTTCTTGTTCGAGCGCGACGGTCGCCATATTTCTTTACCGGCCCGGAGCCGCTCCCAGCGTGGCCGGAGCGACAGGCTCCGTCCCCAGCGATTTGATGTATTCGACTAACTGCAATGCGCCCTCTTCGGTGATCTGGCCGGTATAGGCCGGCATCAGCGGTTCGTATCCGTTCACCACCTTGGACGCCGGTTCCAGAATGGATTCGCGCAGGTAGTCTTCATTGGCCGTCACCGTTCTTCCGTCCGCCAGCTTCACCGTTTTTCCGTACAGGCCCAGCAGGCTCGGACAGCGCCCGGTGTTGTCCGGCTTGTGGCAGTTCACGCACGCCAGGTCTTCGAACAGCCGCTTCCCGTTTTCCACCGGCGTCGGCGCGGGCGAGCCGTTCAGCCACGCCTGGTAGTCCTGCGGCGTCATCACGTAAATCCAACCCCCCATGCGCGAGTGATTCGTCCCGCAGTATTCCGCGCAGAACAGGTGATACTTGCCGGGTTTCTCCGGCTGGAACCACGTGGTTGTGTAGCGGCCCGGCAGCACGTCCTGTTTGGTCCTGAACGCCGGAACATAAAAACTGTGGATTACGTCCTCGCTGGTCATGGTCAGCTTCACCGGCCGGCCGGTGGGGATATGCAGCTCGTTGATTTCCCTCGGACCCTCCATGTGCTGGAGCTTCCACATCCATTGCTTGCCCACCACGTAAATATTCATCGCGTTATCGGGCGGACGCCCTTCGCGGAAGAATACGCTCGCGCCCCAGAAGAACATCACCATGGTGATCGCGAAGGGAATGACGCTCCACGCGATTTCCAGCGCCAGCGCGCCATGGATCGGCTTCGGCAGCTCGCTATCCGAGCGGCGCCGGTACCGCAACGCAAAATACACGAGGGCGCCGAAGATCGCCACAATGAAAAAAGCCGACACCGCCAGCAGGAAGTACAGCAGGTGATCGACTTCCGCGGACAATGCGGAAGCCTGTTCCGGAACGAGCGACAACAACAGCGCCATGCGGTTAGCGGGCCCCCTCGAGACGGCGCTTGCGCGATTCGCGGCGGAACGCGATGAACAGCGCGGCGCATAATCCCAGCGCGAAAGTCCCGCCGGCGGCCCGCACCATGTTCATGGCCACGGCGCCGTATTTGCCCGTGGCTTCGTCGTAGTGATAGCAGAACAGCAAGATCTCGTCCACCGGAGTCCCGATCCGGTTCTGCGAGGCTTCCACCAGCCCCAATCGCAGATCGCGCGGCGAGTATTCCACTCCGTAGAAATATTTCGAAAGCCGTCCGTCCGGCGTGATGATCATGATGCCGCTCGCGTGCGCGTACTGGTCCGTGGACGGATCGTACTTGTAATGGAATCCCACGGCGTCCATGAGCGGTTTGATGTTGGCCTCCTCGCCCGTGAGGAAGTGCCAGCCGTTGGCCGTGTTCGCGCGGCCATAGCGCTTCATGTACGTCGCCTTTTTCGCCAACGCGATTTCGGGCGTGTCCTTCGGATCGAAGCTGAAGGCCACTACCTCGAATTCCTGTCCGGGATTGAACGTAACCGCCTTCAGCGCGCCCGCCACTCCGTTCAGAATCTGCGTACACAGCATCGGGCAGCGGTAATAGACCGGCGCAAGCAGCACCGGCTTGCCGCTCTTAAAGTAGGTGGAAAGCGGAACGGACTTCCCGTACTCGTCGCGGAAGGTCAGATCGAGCGGTACCTGGGCGTTCAGTTTCTGATCGATTCCCACGCCCAGAAGCGCGCCCGGAAGCGCCGGCCGCAAGTTCGAATCCTGCATGCTGTAGGACGGCTGCGCCGGCGCCGGCTGCCCGGGTTGCGCGAGCGCAACCGCGGAGGCGAATACAGCGATAGTGAGCAGTCTCGTCATGACAACATCCCTCTGTTCGAAGGCAAGGCCCCTCCCTGCCGGTTACCCTACTTGCTTCCAGCGTCTCCGGATAGCGGTCCGCCGGGCGCAATCATCTTGCTTCCCAGGCCGCTTTCCGTCGGAACGCTGACGCTGGACGCGGCGGATTGCGGTCCCGGTTGCTGGCGCGCGGGCAGGCCGCGCTGGGCCAGCAGTTCCATGGCACGGGAGATCGGCAGCCTTACAACACCCTTCTGCCGGTCCACCCATCCATAGGTCCCAAGTATATGATCCTCCGATGCGTGAATTTGCTTCAAATCCGCGGTTTCCGTCGTCTGCAGCTTGGGTTCCGGAGGAATGCGGGTCGCCTGGACGCCCGTCGCTTCCGCCGGAGCCTGCTTTGCGGCTTCTCGCAATTCGAAAAACTTAAATAACCCGAATACGAGCGCCACGGAGATCAGGCACAGCGCCACCAGCCCGATGCCGACCTTCGTCACCATCGAAACGTTGACGTCCCGAGCCTCGTGGCCCTCGTGCGGCGCTTGCCCGTTGTGCGGGGCCTTATTCTCGGCCATGCGCTAGCGCCTCCTCCAGTTCCGGATCTTCAACCGGCATCAGCGGCCGCTTCGAAAGCTGATTCAGAAAATACGCCAGCCACAGCCCGATCAGTCCGACCGGCGCGACCAGGTCGAGCGGATGCAGTTCGAACGCGCCTTTCGTGTACGCAGGGGCCACCAGCCAGTACAGATCCACCAGCCGCATCGTCAAAACGAAGAACGCGATCCCCGCCAGCAGCTTGAAATTGCGCTTTAGGTCGCGCGAAAGCAGCAGCGCGAACGGCAGGGCGAAGTGCCCGACCACCAGCGTCAGGCCGACGAATTGCCAGCCGCCCTGAAGACGCGTCAGATACCACGGGATTTCCGCAGGCAGGTTGCCCGCCCAGATAATCAGAAATTGCGAGAACGAAAAATACGCCCACACCATCACCAGCGCCAGCAGGAATTTTCCAAGGTCGTGCAGGTGGCGCGGCGTCAGAACTCCCTGCATGGGCTTGCGGAAAGAGAGCCACGCGACGAGCACAATCAGGAACGCCATCGCCGTGAGCCCCTGGCTGGCCATGAAGAGCAATCCGAACATGGTCGAGTACCACTTCGGATCGAGCGAGAGCACCCAGTCCGTCGCCATGAACGTCACGCTGAACGCCCAGAAGATCAATCCCGGCCCGGCCCAGAAGGCTTTGCGCTTGTTGGCGGCCTCGCCCTCTCCGCGGCTGAACAGCCATCCGAGCAGCGCCCATCCGCCCAGGATGATTGCGGCGCGCGCCAGGAAGAACGGCGTGTTCAGGTATAGGCGTTTGGCTTGAAGCGCCGGATCGGCCGCCATTACGTTCGCGTGCGACCAGCCGTACAGGTTCGGAATGCCGATCAGGATCGGCAAAAACATCAGCGCCACCAGCGGAAGCGTGCGGGCTGCGGCCTCGGCCGGCCGCCGGATCACCATTCCCCATGCGCCGCCCGTGAGATATTGCAGCATCAGCCACGCCAGCGAGCCGGCGCTCAGACCGGCCACAAAAAGATACGACCACAGATACGACCTGTAGAACTGAAACGGCGAGCGTACCAGGCCCGCGAGGCACAGCGCTGCGCCCAAGCCGCCGATGAGCAGCGCCCGGCCCCGGCCGCGCTTCAACTGGCTCGCCAGTTCCGCCGGAATGCTGAAGTCCACCGCTTGCGCCGTCATTTCGCGTCTCCGGAGGCCGCTTCCAAAGGAGCGCGCTCGTTCCGTGGAACATCTTCGATACCGGCGTTCTCACTGAGCTGCAGCGCCCGGATGTAGGCGACGATAGCCCAGCGGTCGGCGGGCGAAACCTGCGCCGAGTAATCCTGCATAGCCCCGAATCCGTTCGTGATCACGTCGAAAATATAGCCGTTGGGAACCTTGCGAAGCCGGTCCTGATGATAGGTGGGCGGATGCCGGAAGCCGCGGCGCGGAATCATGCCGTTGCCGTCGCCAAGCCGGCTATGGCACGGCGTGCAGTAAATGGTGAAGCGCTCCTGGCCGCGCTGGAGCACCTCGGCCGTCACCGGAAACGGGAACGCATCCACCGGTTTTCCGTCCGGACCCTTGCCGGTATAGAACGCCGTATCGTCCTTGAGTTGTCCGCGGGCGACTGTGTCGTCCACCACGGGCCGCTCCGAACGCCCGTCGCTAAAGAACTCGCTCGGCCGCAAGGGGACGAACTTGGGCTGGTCGTGCATGTCCTGCCGGCATCCCGCGGCGGCAAAGGCGAGAACCGCAAGGGCCAATGCGTAGAGTGTGCGGCGCCGAGACGAGTTCACCGCAGAGTCGCTGAGACGCCGAGGAAGCAGAGAATTTAGATTCTTACTCTCTGCAAACTCCGCGTCTCCGCGTCCCTGCGGTGAAAAATGTAATTGAGGAGGAGCCAAGTTACGGCGCAACGTCGGTCACCTCCGTGGGTTCGAACGTGCGCAAAAACTCCGCGGTCCGCTCGCGGTCGAAAAGAGGATCGTCCGCTTCAATGCAAAGGAAAAACTTGTTGCGCGAAGCCATGGCGAAATTCGGGGCGTTGAATACCGGGTGGTACGGCATCGGCAGCCGGCACATGCCGAACAAGCCGAACACCGCCGTGAGCGCGGCGAACAGAATCGTCATTTCAAACGTGATGATGATGTACGCGGGCCAGCTATCGAGCGGCCGCCCGGCGATGTTGATGGGAAAATACCAGACCGTGACGTAATACTGCAGCAGATAGCCGGCAAGGCCGCCGACGATTCCGCCAATCAGCACAAGGAGCGGAAGTTTGTTGTGGTGCAGATGAAGCGCGTCGTGCAGCTCCTCGACGGGGAACGGCGTGTACGCGTCCAGCTTGCGGAATCCTTTGGCGCGCGCCCCGCGAGCCGCGGCCACCAGAGCCGTCGGGTTATCGAATTCGGCCATCACGCCGTGAATCGTCCGACTCACTTGCGGCCTCCTTCGCCAACCTTAGCCTGCGGCAGCAATGTGCGGACTTCGAAAATCGATATGGCCGGCAATAATCGTACGAACAGGAAGAACAGGAACAGGAACATGCCGATGGTGCCGAGGTACACTCCCCAGTCCCATCGCGTGGGACTGAAATATCCCCACGAGGAATTCAGGAAGTCCTGCGCCAGGCTCGATACCACGATCATGAAGCGCTCGAGCCACATCCCGACCAACACCACAATCGACCAGACGAACAACATCACCGGACTCGTCCGCACGCGCTTAAACCACAGCCCCTGGGGAACCAGGATATTGCACAGGATCAGCGCCCAATAACAGATGGCATAATGTCCCGTCATCCGGTTGTGAAAAGCCGCGTGCTCGAAATAATCGCCGCTATACCACGCGGAGAATTGCTCGATCGCGTACGCGTAGGCGACAATCAGCCCCGTTGCCAGCATGACCTTGGCGGCGTTCTCGAGATGCTTTTCGGTGATGAGTCCCTGCAAGCCGTAAATGGAACGCAGCGGAACCGCCAGCGCCAGCACCATGGCGAAACCGGAGTAGATGGCGCCCGCCACGAAGTAAGGCGGGAAGAACGCGCTGTGCCAGCCCGGCACGATAGCCACGGTGAAGTCGAAGCTCACCACGGTGTGTACCGAAAGCACCAGCGGCGTGGCCAGGCCCGCGAGCAGCAGCGACGCGGTTTCGTACACGCTCCAGTGTTTCGCCGAACCGCGCCAGCCCATGGCCCCGACGGCGTAAATCATGCGTACGACTCTGTTCTTGGCGCGGTCGCGGAGCGTGGCCAGATCGGGCAGCAGGCCCACAAACCAGAACAGCGCCGATACCGTCGCATACGTGGATACCGCGAACACGTCCCACACCAGCGGGCTGCGGAATTGCGGCTGCACTCCCATCGTGTTGGGATACGGGAAGAGCCAGTAGGCCAGCCACGGCCGGCCGAGGTGAGCCAGCGGGAACACGCCCGCGCAGGCCACGGCGAACAGCGTCATGGCCTCGGCGAAACGGTTGATCGAGTTTCGCCAGCGCTGATTCAGCAAAAGCAGGATCGCCGAAATCAACGTGCCGGCGTGGCCGATGCCGATCCACCACACAAAATTCGTAATGGCGAAGCCCCACATGACCGGCGTGCGAATGCCCCACACGCCCGTGCCCTTGAGCAGCAGCACGCCCATGGACCACAGGAAGACCAGCAAAAGGCCGAACCCCAATCCGAAGCCGACAAACCAGCCGAGCGGCGTGCGCCTGGTGAGCACAACGGCCGAAATCTGGTCGCTGACCGAACCGAAGGTATAGCCCGGCGCGATGATTTCCTGCGAGCTCCGCTGTTCGATAACTGGGCTTTCCGGCATGGCGTGCGCTATTCCTCAAGCTCGGGGTTCGGGTTGCGCAGATGCGCCAGATACGTGGTGCGCGGGCGCGTGTTCAAATCCGCCAGCAGCCCGTAGTTGGATTTCTCCTTTTTCATTTTGGAAACGCGGCTGTTGGGGTCGTTCACGTCGCCGAAGATAATCGCTTCGGTCGGGCAGGTGGCCTGGCAGGCGGTCTGAATCTCGCCATCCTGCACTTTGCGGTTCCGTTTTTCGGCGTCGATTTTGGCGGCGTTGATGCGCTGCACGCAATAGGTGCACTTCTCCATCACGCCGCGGCTGCGCACGGTGACGTCGGGATTGCGCAGCAGCTTCAAGCTCGGCGTTTCGTAATCGGAGAACAGATAGAAATTGAACCGCCGCACTTTGTACGGGCAGTTGTTCGAACAGTAGCGCGTGCCCACGCAGCGGTTGTAGACCATGTCATTCAAGCCTTCGCTCGAATGGCTGGTGGCCTGCACCGGGCAGACCAGCTCGCAGGGCGCGTTTTCGCACTGCATGCAGGGCAGCGGCTGGTTGTAGACGTCCGGATTGTTTACATTACCCTGGTAATACGTATCGACGCGCAGCCAGTGCATGGCCCGTCCGCGCCGCACCTGGTCCTTGCCGACCACGGCGATGTTGTTTTCCGCCTGGCACGCCACCACGCACGCGCTGCAACCCGTGCAAGCCGACAGGTCGATTGCCATGCCCCAGGCGTGATTGGGATATTTCCACTCGGGGTAAATCGTCAGCTCGCGAGGCGGATCTTCGGCGCCTTCATGTACGCTTTCCGGATTTTTCCGGTAGTCTTCGATATCGCCCTTGCGGATGATGTGGCGGTTCGCGTCGAGCACGTGATCCATTTGCGTGGTCGCGAACGGATAAGTGCCCGAGATCTTCTTCACCTGCAGGCCCGTATCGTGCCACAGCGCCTTGGAGGTTCGCAGCCCATACGGGTTGAATCCGATGCCCGTTCCCGCGCGACCGGCGCGCGTGCGGCCGTAACCGAGATGCAGCGTCATGGCGCCGTTCACATGTCCCGGCTGAACCCATACCGGGGCGCGCAGCGTGCGGCCCTGGTAGGTCAATTCGACCATGTCGCCCGTCTCGACATTGAAGCGATGCGCCGTGCCGGGGCTCAGAATAGCCGCGTTATCCCACGTGAGCTTGGTGATAGGCCTGGGGAGTTCCTGAAGCCAGCCGTTGTTGGCGAAGCGGCCGTCATGAATCGCCGGATCCGTCCGGAAGATCACTTCCAGAGCGCCGCCCAGGCGTGGCGCGCTGGCGTGGCCCACAATGTTTTCGCCATGCAGCGCTGGAGACTTCGTGGCGAACGCCGAATTGGCGGCTACGCCATCGTGCAGCGTGCGCTTCCACCAGGCGTCGAAATCGGCGGCCGGTTTTTGATCGGTCCAGTAGCCCTTGACGATGTCGTGGCCGTTCTCATCCGGCTTCGCCAGGAACATCTGGAGCGTTTCCAAAGCCGAACGGCAGTCGTACAGCGGACGGATCAGCGGCTGCTGAATGGCGATCGAGCCATCGAACGCGCGCGCGTCGCCCCACGCTTCCAGATAGTGCGTTTCCGGAAGCCGCCACTGGCAGACCGCGGAGGTCTCGTCTTCGTAAAGGCTCAGGTGCGCGCGAACTTTGGCCTTTTGTACGCGATCGGCGAATCCGATTTCGACCGGCGCGTTGAAGACCGGATTGCCGCCCAGAATCAGCAGCAGGTCGACGGCGCCGGAGTCCAGATCTTTTACCAGGTCTTCGAGCGAGGCAAGCTGATCCGCCGGTTCCGCTTCGATCGGGTCTGTGTAAGACACCGTCTTACCCACGTTGCCGAGGCTGACGTTTATCGCGTGAGCGAACGCATGAACCACGGGCGGCTGATGCTCGCCGGCGATGACGACGCTCCTGCCCTTGTGGAGCAGCAGGTCTCGCGCGACGGGGCCGAGCCATTTGTAAATGTCGCCGTTCTCGGTTTTCTCCGGGCCCTTGCCGGTTCCGATGAATGTAGCGAGGGCGCCGGCGAAGATCTCGATATCCGCGGCGCGCAACGGCAGGCGATGATCGGCCTTCGCGCCCGTGGGCGTCGGCATGGGCTCGACCACATACAAACGGTTCATCGCCGTCGAGCCTTCGCGAACGCGGCGGCGCGATGCGAACTGCCGCGCATAGCGCAGACTGGCCGGACCGGAAGCCAGGAAATCCGCGTCGAGCGAGACAACGACGTCGGCCGCGGCGAAATCGTAATACGTGTTCATCGGCGCGGCGAACGCCAGACGCGCGCCCGCGCGGGCATTGTGCGCCCCGGCGGGCTCCCACTGATGCCACTTTGCGCCCGGGAACATTTTCTGCACCGCGCGAATCCGGCTGGCGAGCGACGGCGAAGTCACCGTCTCGGTAAGGATGCGAATTCCAGCACCGTTCGTGGCTTTCCGATTCGCCAGGATTCCGCGCAGAGCATTGAGGAACGCGCCCCACGAGCGAATTTCGTTTCCATACTTGACCGTCTGCGCGCGGTCCGGATCGTAAAGCTGAAGAACGGAAGCCTGGGAAAAACTGTCGCATGCGCCCAGCGTCGCGGGATGCTCGGGATTGCCCTCGATTTTGGTGGGCCTGCCTTCGTGGCTTTCGGCGAGCACGCCCATGGCGACGCCGTTCAGCGTGTTGGCCGTGGCGTAAAACAGCGGCCGGCCGGGGACGATCTCTTCCGGCTGCCGCACGTAGGGCATGATGTGCTCGGTAGGCTGGCGCGTGCAGGCGGCCAGACCGCCGAGCGCGAGCGATGCGCCCATCAGCTTGAGGAAGTTGCGGCGGCCCTCGTTGGGGTTTTCATCCTCGCCCCATCCGATGGCTTGGCGAGGGAACTCGCGCTCCAGCAGGTCCTGGAATTCCGGAGTCGAGGCGAGGTCCTCGAGGCTGCGCCAATAGTCCTTGCCGCGGGCGCCTTCCAGGCTTGCCCGCGCGGCGGCCAATTCCAATTTCTTGCGTGGCTCTATCATCGGTGGCAGACGCTGCAACTGGTCAGCGCACGGGAATCCTGAATACCGTATTCCTTCACAAGGCGGAGGCCAATTTCTTTTTGATCGCCGTCCGGCTCGTATCCCATGGTGGTGATGTACGCGCGCGGCCGGACGTAGTTCTCGGGATTGCGGTGGCACTCCAGGCACCACTCCATGCGAAGCGAGGCCTGCTGGTACATGAGGGGCATCCGGTCCACGCGGCCGTGGCAGGTTTCGCAGCCCACTCCCTTATCGATATGAATGCCGTGATTGAAGTAGACGAAATCGGGCAGGTCGTGAACGCGCGTCCACTTGATGGATTGGCCCGTGCGGAAGCTGGAGCGCACCGGCTCGAGCATCGGGCTGGTCTTCCAGATCATCGAGTGGCAGTTCATGCAGGTCTTGGTGGGAGGAATATTGGCGGTGTTCGAAGTTTCGACCGTGGTGTGGCAATAGCGGCAGTCAAGGCCCATACCGCCGACGTGGTGCGCGTGGCTGAACGGAACGGGCTGCTCGCGGGCCTCGATGGCGCGGGTGACGTACGCGGAGCGGTCGAGCTGAGCTCCAAACCAGGCTATGCAGACGATAACGGCGATCGCCACGGCCATGCTCACGCGAGCCAACGCGTTCGCGCGAGGCCGAAAGATCTGGGACATGAGTTAGCTTTGGCCCAACTTACTCTTCCGAGTTTACTTCGAAGGGAATCGGATGACAGCAGTACTGCGCGCGCCCGACCCTTGGGCGCATCCCTCTCCGATCCCGCAACAAGACCTCTCTTAAAAGATGCGGGAAGCGGCGGTTTGTTTCAGAGTACATGAAAATGTTCGGCGAATCTAGAGAGAGCGGAGTCGGGGGGCCGGCAAAGCCCAGGATTTTTCACTAGTCGATGGGGCGGAAGAAAAGCCGAGACGAATCTCGGCTCTGCAAGCCTGGCGGCTTGCGCCACGGCGCGATGCGGAAACCTGCGCTTCGGTTCAGGATACATGAAAATGTTCGGCGAATCTACAGAGAGATCCACAGCGTCTAGGAGTACGAATGGCCGGGCTGTTGAGATGTTCGACAGTTTTCAGAACCGGCGCCTGCTCCAGCGGCTCCATCCTCCAGCTCCGCGCCATCGAAGATGCGGCCTAGCCAGCTTACGGCCGGCACGCCGGCTGAAAGCCAGCGGCAGACAAGAATGTCCGCCCCACACGGTCGGGCCGACTTCATCAGCTTTGGCGAGCCGCGGTGGCCAATGGGCAATCCTTATATGTGGAAGCGCTTCCCTGGCCGAATGTGATCGATGGCCGCAGAGCGAGCGCCGCCCTCACACTCCCGTGGCGCTGTGCGCGTTCCGTGACAGGGCCAAATTCGGCCGTGTTGTTTGATTGTGGAATTGTCCCGCCAGATGCCCATCTCAATCCTGAATCCCAGGCCCAAGCCTCCCAGTTTTCATATTTTTTGATGCCCAGAAGATCCTCAGAAAAACTCTTGACTTCAATTGTGTAAGCGCCTACAAACGCATCTGATGCGAAGCCCGGCAAGTATTGTTGCATAATACGCAACACGATTCTGGCGGGCTGTGCGAGCGATCAGGGGAAGAAGGCTACGGAAAGAGGATCACCAATGACTGGAAAGCGGATTTTATGCATTTTGCTGGCCGCAACGTTTGCGTGCGGCTGCGTAATGGCACAAACCTTCGCGACATTGCAGGGAACCGTTACCGACCCGAGCGATGCGGCGGTTCCGGGCGTGACGCTAGAACTGAAGAACATTGCGACCGGAGCCATCCGGACGACCGTGTCGACCGGGGAAGGCATCTTCAGGTTTAACAGCTTGGAGCCCGCCGCTTACATCTTGTCCATCAAGGCCGCTTCGGGCTTTAAGGAGTTCACGGCGAGCAACATCAACCTGAACGCCGCCGAGATCCGCGAACTGGGGAGGCTGAAACTGGAGGTCGGCTCCCTAAGCCAAAACGTGGAGGTGAGCGCGGCGGCGACCCCGGTTCAGACCACTTCGAGCGAGAACTCCGCCATGGTCGATCCGGCCCAGATATCAAATATTACAGTCCGGAACCGCGATCTGATGTCGCTGTTGAGGACTATGCCAGGCGTCTACTATGCGCCAGACCTGGCCCAAGGCGGCAGCGGCCAAAGCAACTACGAAACGGTGAACCCGTTTGCTCTCGGCTCGCTAAGCCTCAATGGCCTAAGCAGCGCCGCCAACTTCACGGTGGATGGGGTTACGGGGATGGACATGGCCGGGGATAGTCTTTATACGTTCTCGGTCAACCCGGACGCCGTATCCGAAGTTCACCTGCTGTCCACCAACTACTCGGCGGAGTACGGCCGCGACATGGGAGGCCAGATCCAGGTTGTAACCAAGAGCGGCGGCCAGGAGTTTCATGGCAGCTTGAACGACGACAAGCGCCATGAGATGTTCAACGCCAACACCTTCTTCAACAATTACAACGGCGCCCAGAAGCAGCAGTACCGCTTCAATATTTTCACGTACTCCATTGGCGGCCCGGTATACATCCCGCACCTATTCAACACGAAGAAGCAGAGAATATTCTTCTTCCTGTCGCAGGAATTCGCGCAACAGAAATCAAATCCTTCGAGTGGCTACGCCAACGTGCCGAACCCCAACCAGCGGGCGGGAGACTTTTCCTACTACGTCAACAGCAACAGTCAGTTCATTGCCAACTCGCTGCGCAACCCGATAACGGGCGCGTTCATCACCCCCAGCGCGACTGCCGGCACGACCGGCGCGCAGAACTTCGCGCAGTACGCCTCGGCATTCGATTCCCAGTCGCAGAAGTGGGGCGCGGCCATGCTGGCATTCCAGCCGCTGCCGAACCTCTGCAATGCGGCAGCCGGTACCAGCGACGGCAAACCGTGGAACGGAATAGCCTCGGGAGCGGCCGGGTCGAACCTGATCAGCCCGTCGAACTGCCCGTCCTCGATTACCTCGCAATCCACCGGCCTGGCAACCGGCAACGTGGATGCGCAGGGCGGCCCCGGCACCACCAACAACAACACGCGCAACTACTTCTGGATTTACCAAGGCCCGATTTCGCGGCGCAATGACATAGCCCGGATCGACCTCAACATCACGAATAAGATCACCGCCTATGGGCGGTACGGCCACGACTATTTCCTAGACTCTTCCCCCGGAAACTTCCCGGAGAAGAGTATCACTTCGGGGGCCTTTTCGCCGGCTTTTACCCCGCACCCGAACCCCGGCAGGGGCTGGGCCGTGGGCCTTACGTATACCATTACCCCGACCGTAGTCAACCAGCTAACCCTCGGCTACTCGTGGAACGACTACGCCTATTATCTGAACGACGCCCAGTTGGACCGGGGGAACATGCTGAACCCGCCTTCCTTCGACAACTTCGCAAAGGACCCCATTTTCAACCAGCCAGCCGTTCCGCGTCCCGAATCGCCCAACGGACAACCCTGGTACCAGCCAGGTTTTCCCGCCGTCAATTTTGGCGGGGGCCAGTGGACCGAAAACAACGATGCCCAGCCCTTCTGCAACGGGACATGCCCCAACTACAACTACAATCCGATGTACAGCATCGCCAACAGCATCAGCAAGACAATTGGCACGCATAATTTCAAGGCGGGGATCTCGTATGAGTGGAACCAAAAACAAGAGTCTGCCGGTTCCAACATGATGGGTACCTACAGCTTCGCCGGCGGCAACGTGTTCAACCAGGCCGATACCCTGGATGGCTTTGCCAACGCCTACCTCGGCAACATTACCACCTACACCGAAGGACAAAGGGCGATCGGCTACAAGACATCGCAGGCCGTGGAGGCCTTTATCCAGGACAACTGGCGGGTCAGCAGGCGTCTGACCCTGGACTTGGGCGTCCGGTTCTCGCACCTGCCGGCCATGCAGGACCTCCTGGGGAACAGCACGATTTTCGACCCCTCGACGTACAACGCCGCGGCCGCGGAGCGCATTTTCTATCCGTACTGCACGGTCTCGACGGCCACGGCCCCGTGCCCCGCCAACACGCTGACCACCAAGTACCTGTACTCGTGGGATCAGGCCGAGAACCCGAACAAGAATGTTGGCACCGGGCAGGGCGGGCCGGGAAACATGTACCCCAGCTACCTGGCCGCCGGCACTCTGGTGCCTGCAACGTTCAACGGCGTTTCGACGGGCGGGTATAGCACCAAGCCGGACCCGTATACGGGAATGCAGATCGTCAATAATCAGAACACTGTCAACCCGCTCTCCCGCGGCGTCTATCAGGTTCCGAAGTTCTCCCCGGCGTTGCGCCTCGGTTTCGCTTGGGACGTGTTCGGAGACGGAAAGACGGCCATCCGCGGCGGCTTCGGGCAAAACCTGCGCCGGGAACCGAACTCGGCCCTCAACGGCAACGTCGGCCAGGCGCCGGACACCTTAACCTTGACCCAATACTTCGGCAACATAGCCAGTGTCGCGAGCAACCCGCTGGCGGGCTACACCTATGGCAACCTGCCCGCTGCTAATGGCGTCATCGGTCTTTCGCCTCTAGCGCCGGCGTCGATCGAGGGGCAACAGCGTTATGAAACTTCGTACAACGGCAGCTTCCAGATCCAGCAGAACATGGGCCATTCAACGGTGTTGCAGCTCGGGTACGTCATGATCCTGGAACGTCACGTCGGGCTGACCACTACCACGAACTACCCGAATTCGCTAGGGGCGCCGCAGTTGCGGGATGCGCTGTACGATCAGTACCAAACAGCCGCCCTCAGCCCAGTTGCGGGCTATATGGATCAGTACATGCCAGGCAACGCCTGCCCGAGCGGCAACACACCTTGCACCAGCACCACCACCACCGAACGATTCCTGAACGGCGCCTACTTCTCCCCGTCCCCGGGATACAGCACCATTCGGTATACCGATTACGCCGGCAGCGTGGATATTCACTCGCTGCAAGGTTCGTTGCGGCGTAACTTCACCAAGCGCCTGTCTTTCAGCGCTTCCTTCACGTGGCTGAAGACCATGAGCGGCAACGACCGGGCGGGCCTCTTTACGGATAAGTTCCGTAACTGGGGGCCTTCTTACCAAGGCGCGCCGAGGGCGCTTAACCTTAGCTACGTATACCAGGCGCCGAAGATTTCCGAGACGGTGCTGCATTTCAAGCCCGCGAAGTGGGTGACGGACGGCTGGGAATGGTCCGGGCAGACCCAGATACGCTCCGACATCATGGTCGGCTATCCGGGCTTCAGCTTCGCCAATACCAACAGCACCAACCTGGTGGGGCCGAACTTCACCGGCACTACGGCCGAAGGCGCCAGGCTGATCGTTCTGGGCAATCCGGAGTTGGTGAGCAGCCAGGTTTCGTTCAAGGGCGGCCCGACCAACGTCAACATCGGACAGAACGGAACGGCCGGCAACGCGATATTCAACAACGCCTCGGTGATGGAGCCGTTCCCGTGCAGTCTGACGCCGAACGCTAACAACCGGATCGGCGTGGGCCAGAACTTCGAGTGCTTCGGCAACGCGGGTACGGGAAGCTTGTTCCCGGAGCCGGGCACGCGGATCAACAACTGGGACATGACGTTCACCAAGCACTTCCCGCTCAAGAGCGAGAAGCGGACGCTCGAGTTCCGGGCGGAGATGTACAACATCTTCAATCACACGCAGTTCACCGGAGCTAGCACCGGCAACCAGTACGACTGGAACACGTGGAAGCAGACCGGCGCGCTGGTTCCGAACGGTGTGGGCAGCAGCGGAGGCACCGGCCGGTACACTAGCACGGCGGCGCCCCGGCTCATGTCTTTTGCGCTTCACTTAACGTTCTAGCAACGCGATTCGCAGTCCGAACCACGTTGTTATTTACCGTCGGGCCGGTTGTGGCGGCGCCACGACCGGCCCGACGGCTTTGGCCCTTGGCCAGATTCAATCACGTCTCGGATAAGAGGCTAACAGATTGTTGCAGCGGGAATACCGCAAGGGGTGGGAACTTCCCACATGAGAGGACTGACAATGCCAGACGAAAAGAAGATGTCGCGGCGGCATTTGCTCGCCACCACGGTGGCCGCGGGTTGTTGGGGAGGTATTCCGGGCCACGCCTGGCCGGAGCCACAACCAGGAGAGCAAGGCCCTCCCCAAGGACCTGGGCAAAGCGCTCTCCAGAATCCCCTTGCCCCGGAAGACCGGAAGGGCCCCCCGCAAATCGACCAAAGCGGCCGGAACCAAACCGCGCGCGCGGCCTGGGAGCCGAGCGATGGGCCCAACAAGCCGGTTGGCGAAGGCCGGGGCATTCACCCCGGACGCGTCGTGTGGGTCCACAATCCCGACGTGGCCACTTGGGACGGCGTCACCGAGAGCAACAAGGTGGTCAGCGGTAACGGCCAATGGTGGGATGATGCCAACTGCAACCAGGACATATGCACGGAAATGATGTCGACCTCGGTGAAGTCCCTGGCCGGCGAGAAAACGGAGAAGAAGGCGTGGGAGTCGATTTTCAAGAACTTCAACGAGACCCACGGATTTGCCAACGCGGCATACAAGCCCGGCGAGAAAATCGCCATCAAGGTCAACTTCAATAACGACCGTTCGAACACGCAGCCGTGGACGCCGGGACGCGGTTATCCGAGCCCGCAGCTCCTCCAAGCCTTCCTGCGCCAACTGGTCCAGAACGCCGGCGTGCCAGGAGAGGATATTACCGTGTTCGACGGCGCATCGGGGCGGTTCATCAGCGATCCCGTCTTCAACCGCATCATGTCCGACCCCGACGAAAGGCTGCACAAAATCCACTTTCAGGTGAATCCGCCCTTGGCGGCCAGAGGCCGCGACCCGGTGGAGCCCGATGAGACGGACCCCATCAAGTTCTCCGATCCGAAAGTGGGCGAGTGTTTCCAGCCGAAGTGCGTTGTGGAAGCGAAGTATAGGATCAGCTACGCACTGCTCCGGGGGCACGAAATCTGTGGAATAACCTGTTGCACGAAGAACAACAACGGGTCGATCTACTGGCCCGCGAGGAACTACTGGGGCCCGGCCGTCTACCACACGTTCATCCAGAAGATCAGAGGGCTGCCGGCCTACAACGCGTTCGTGGACATCCTGGGGCACCGGCAGATCGGCGACAAGAACCTGCTGAACTTCCTCGATGGCATTTACAGCGCCGAGCAGAGCGAGACCAACGTGATGCGGTGGAAATCGTTCGGCGACCATTGGACGTCCAGTGTTTTCATTTCGCAGGACATGGTTGCGATCGATTCCGTGGCGCTCGATTTCATCCGCAACGAGCCCACCCAGTTCGGCGTGCATTCACTCTACCGGGGCGAGCAGGGCCATGCCGATAACTGGATGCATGAGGCGGCGCTGATCGCGGATGCGCCGTCGGGCACAAAATACGATCCGGAGCAGGACGGCACGGTCATCAAGAAGAGCCTCGGCGTTCACGAGCACTGGAACAACGCCACCGACAAGAAGTACTCGCGGAACCTCGGCAAGAAGGAAGGCATCGAACTGGTCGCATTCTCGGCTGCGACAAAGAAAGCGTCGAAGGGCTCCGCTTAGCCGGCTTCAACGATTCTCCGGGCAACGATTGAAAACGCTCTAATCGTTATCTCCTCTCGTATAAGAAGGCCGCGTTTTCGTGGCGGCTGGAGCGGTCGGCGGTGCAGACGGCGAATTGAGCGGCGGCGGGGGAGTTGGGGGAGTCTTTATCCCAGAGCGAGGCGCAGCCGTACTCGCCGTCTTTGCGGAGCGCATAAAAGTAGACGCCGACGGCTTCGAGGCGCTTGAGGTCGTCGTTGAAATTGCGCGACACGCGTTTCAGGGTATCGAGGCAGGCGTCTTTGGGGGACATGCCGCGGCGCATGTTTTCGACGACGGTGTGGGCGCCGCAGACGCGCAGGTTTTCCTCGCCGCGGCCGGTGGAACCGGCGCCGCCGACATCCTGATCGAGCCACAGGCCGCCGCCAATGATGGGGGAATCGCCGACGCGGCCGGGAATTTTCCAGGCCATCCCGCTGGTGGTGGTGACGGCGGACATCTCGCCCTTTTCATTCAGGCCGATGCAGTTGATGGTGCCGTGCGGCGGGTGAACGGCGTTCTCCCAGGCTTCGGCGAGGAGGCCGTCGCTCGCGTTGGGGAACATCTCCTTGATTTCGCGAAGGACGGCGCCGCGGCGCTGCTCGGCAGGGGGAGCGTCGATGCCGGGGCCCCAGTGAGTGTTGCCGCTGGGGTCGCGCAGCGATTTCTTCCATGTGAGCCATTGGAGGCGCGACTCTTCGGTGAGGAGGTCCTCTTCCTTGAAGCCGACGGCTTTGGCGAAACGGAGCGCGCCTTCGCCGACCAGGAACATGTGGTCGGTCTGCTCCATGACGGCCTTGGCCACGTTCGAGGGCGTCTTGATGTTGCGCAGGGCGCCGACGGCGCCGCCGCGGCGCGAGGGGCCGTGCATGCAGCTTGCGTCGAGCTCGACGACGCCGTCTTCATTCGGAAGACCGCCGTAGCCGACGCTGTTATCGCGCGGGTCGAGTTCGACAATGTTCACGCCGGCGATGACGGCATCGAGCGTATCGCCGCCGCTCTTGATAATCTCCATCGCCTTGGCGCAACAATTCACGCCTCCATTGTTTCGGTTGGCGGTAGAGATGACGACGGCTTTGGGACTGGCCGCCGCTGCGGCGCGGCGGACGACGGGGAGCGAAGCGGCTCCCAAAATGGCGGCTCGCCTGGTAAAAGTCATGATCAATATGATACGGCGGTTGGGGGGGTAGCGTGTAGCGAGGTCAAGCAGTGAATCGCGTCTTATTCATTTTGGCCCGGCGCGCACGGCGAGGCGGCCAGCAGAGGACACACTGAGCGTGACCTCCCGACTGACTCCGAGGCCAGTATTGCTTCTCGCTTCCAGCGTGTACTGAGTGGTTTGAGCCGGCCGGACGACCTTATAGCCGGTGGCGGGATTCACCGCGCCGATGCCGGGCAGAATCGAGACGCTCGCGGCGCCGCCGACCGTCCAGCGGAGAATTGCAACCTTGCATGGGTCGACGCTTGCGGGCACGCTTTCAAACGAGACGATCACGGGAGGTTGAGGCGCTTGTGGGGGCGCAGCCGAAGGAGGCGGTGAATCACGGACGGGCGCGGCGGGTGGGCCGCTCCGATCCGCGGGACGCTCTGGAGCCGGCGCCGGCGGGATGCTGGCCCGCTCGCGGTTGCGGGCCTCCCAAAACCGACGAAGATCGGGTGTGACCGGCTTCAGTTCGTCGCCGGTGGCCGGCGCAAAGCCGGGGCCGTCGAAAAAGTGAAAGGCACCCTCGCCATCGGTGTAATACCAAAGCAGCGGATCGCGCGTCACGGCATCGAACCAATCGTGCGCCTCGGGATCGGGCACGGGCTGGATCTGCCCCTTCTGTATCCGCAGGAGCCACTTGATTTTGTCGGGCGTCACGGGCTGATAGGGCACGCCGTACCGCGGCTCCGTTCAGGGACGAGCCGAAAACTCCACCCTGCCCGGCACCAAGGCGTAGTACTTTGTGTTGGCGCCGACGAAGTACTGGTTCCTGGTGCTGAAATACAGGGTGATGTTGTAAATAGCCGCCAGGGCGACCAGGACCGCCAGTCCCATACGCCTTTTTCGTCTTTTCAGGCTGAAGAGGTAGGACTTGACGCCGAAAAAAAACGGAACGAAGAAGAGCAGGAGGACGACATTGGCCAGGTAAGGGTCGAGCCTTGTGACTTGGCTAAAACTATCCACGTATCGCTTGTAAGCCGCGAAGATCGTCAGATCGACCGCCGAGGCGGTGATCCAGAAAGATACGAATAGCGCGACAACGATCAGCGCTATCTTAAGAACGATCGCGGACCAAGGCTGGCGCTCGCGCGGCTCGTCGCCCGCGGTTAGCATGTCAGGCAATTACTTCGGCCTCCTCAGCCATCTCGCCGCGGCGGCGACGGCGGCGATTACGATAATGAGAGAGGCCAGAATCTCGACGCCGCGAACGGCAAGGTAGAGTTCCCTCATGAGCAATCCCACTCACTTGCCGGCGTCCAGCATGGCTTTGATTACGGCCGTGCTGGACTCCCGCCGCTCCTCAACTGAATGAGAGCATCCGTTGAGGTGTCGAACTGGCACTTGGAGCCGTTGATCTTGGCGACGATAATGGCATCGTCGAATCCGGCCTTCGCCATTTTGACAATGTCCTGGTTTTGAAGAATGGCCGCAGCAGGCGAGGCCGCGCCGGATTGACCGCGTATAACCCACGATTGTCCGCTAGCGTCGGTGAGTTTGTCGCCTTCAACCGTGACGGTCGTCTTAGTATTGAGCGGGCGATGCTGAGTTCGAACGCGGCCCCGTTCTGAGTAAACGATCCGTGGTAGGTTTGCCCGCCCTCCTGCAAAGTGAACGTGTGGTTGGCGTTCAACTGGATTTGGTCCGACGGGGCTTGGGTACTGACGTAGCCGGCAGGCAGCCGCGCCGACGCGGGGGGAAGCGATCCAACACAGGGGCGACAGGCGCGGGAGCCGGAGCGGGCCTCGGTGCAGGCGGTGTGGGCCGCTCAGGCGCTTTTGCGGTCTCCACGGGCGCAATTGCGAATACCTGACCGATTGTCTCCTGGACGTCTCCGAAACCGGCCGCGCTCAGGAAGCCTTTGGGGAACTGGAATGCGAGAGACGCTCGGAAAGGCGGATTACCGGGGTCAACGGCCGACGGGTCGCAAGCGCCGCACGATTGCACGCTGAAGACCACCTCGGTATCTTTGAAGTCGATATTCGTCACATATGCCTTTTCGCCGACATCGAGGAGCCGCGCTTCCTCCAGATACCGGCCCGTGCCGATTCGCTGAATTATGTTGTGAGTGATCTTGCCGCCCTTCTTCATGGAGTTGGCGTAATATCCCTGATACGACGCTGGAACCGATTTTAGGCCATCCTCCTGGACGACCAGAACGGTCCCGGGCCGAATCACCACGCCATTCATCCCAACATTCGTGATGGCGTACTGCTTCCGCAATTGCTGCTCCACGCTCGTGTTTTGGGCCTCGATCTTCAGAGGAGTCAAAGCGGTCGCTAAAATCGCCGCGCCGCACGCGGCTCGGAATAACCGGTTTCGATTCATATTGAAATCCTTTCCGATATGTGACGCCTACTTGGCGAGCATGGATTTGATCACCGCCGAGCTGACTCCGGCACTTTTCAACTGGATGAGCGCGTCGGTTGACGTGTCGAACTGGCACTTGGAGCTTTCGATCTTAGCGACGATAATGGCATCGTCGATTCCGGCCTTCGCCATTTTGACAATGTCCTCGTTCTGAAGAATAGCCGCGGCAGGCGAGGCCGCGCCAGATCGCCCGCGTAGAACCCACGATTGTCCGCTTGCGTCGGTGAGCTTGTCGCCTTCGACGGTGACGGTCGTCTTGGTATTCAGCTCGACGATGCTGAGTTCGAACGCGGCTCCGTTCTGGGTAAACGATCCGTGGTAGGCTTGCCCGCCCTCCTGCAAGGTGAACGTGTGGTTGGCGTTCAACTGGATCTGGTCGGACGAGGTTTGAGCATTGACGTAAGTCGCGGGCAATCGCAAGGTGACAGCCGGAGCGGGAGCCGCCTCGGGCGCGGCTTCCGCGGGAGGCGCCGCGGGAACGGCGGCACCTGCGCTTCGGGTGGGCTTCGCGTTGACGGCTGCCGTGGCTGGAGCTCCCCGCATCGATCCCGAAGACCTGACCGATCGAGTCTTGGACGTCTTTTAGCTTCATCGAGTCCAGGTAGCCTTTTGGAAACTGGAACGAAACAGCCGCTTTGTAAGGAGCGGCGCCGCCTTCGCTGCAGCATGTCTGCACGGTGAACGAAAGCTCGGTCGGTTTTACCTGGATCGCCGTGAGATAGGCCTTTTCACCCACCTGGAGAGGACGTTGACTAGCCTTGCTCACGGTGTAGTTAATCGCGCACATCGTCGAGTGGCCGATACGAGCGCCGTCCTTGTGCGTGTTGCACGGGTATTCCCCGGGGGCGGGGAGAGCTGTTATTCCGTCCTGCTGGATGACAACGACAGTTCCGGCTCGAACCACTACGCCGTTGGCTCCTACGCTGGCAATAGGATACTGAGCCCGAATTTGGCGCTCAAGATCTGTGGCTCTGCGCAAAGCTCGGGATCAGGGATAACGATGCAACCATAATAGAAGCGCCAATAAGGGCCGCGAAAGATCGTGCGCGTTTCATTTCAAGACCTCCTGTGAATGGTACTCGACGGCTAATTGTTAGGGCCGCCTTGCCCCACCTGGGACTCGACTTGAACGGCGTCGCTATGCTGGGACACCAGCAGGGCTTCGGCGTCCGGCGCTTCCGGAGCGGAACCCTCGGCCACCGCGCGAGGATTGGCCGCCGGGCCTTGCGGCAGGCCCTTCGCCTGATTGTCGGCCAGCATCCTCAGTCCGGAATCGATCTGCTCGCGGAACTGGTTATGCATCTCCTGCAATGCCGCGATATCCACGTTTCCGGTGGAATCGCGCTCGCAATCTCCGGCCTTGCTGCTGACGACCTCCACCAAAACGCCGTTATCGGGCCAACGGTAGCGCCCCGGCGTTCGATGATGTCTCCGGCCGTCAGCGAGGCACGCCTGGCCGCCTACCGCGAGGTCGAGGTTCGAAGCGACGACGAAAAACTTTTGCGAAAGGGCGGGGGGCGCCTGTTCGATAACGTCGCCGGACGGCTGCATAGTCGATGGAGCCGGTTGGTTTGCAGACTGCCGTTCCGCCGCGAGTTGCTGCCGGACCTCCTCCGCAATCATGGCCTTCATCTCGGGACTGAGGGTGGGCTGCGAACCGGCGGCGACTTCAGCGGCAGGCGGAGGCGTGTTGGCGTCCTGGTACTGACTTTCATATGCCAGGCGCAAATTCTGAGCGATCAAGTAGTCCGTCAGCCATAGATCGGGCGAAGCATAGACCGGATAGGGCGCGAAGTAACCCGCGTAGAATCCGAACCACGGCGCCGGCGCGGCCATGCCGTACCACGAATACCTGATAGGGGCCGCCCACGGAGTCACTGCCCAGCCATAAAAGGCCGGCGCATAGTAGACCGACGGAACATACCGGTAGTAGTGGACGCCGCGAAACGCATACTCGTGATACACGGTCACGTAGCGCCGTCCGCCGGCCACGTAGGTTCGCGAGATGTAGCCGGGCCGGACTGTGCGCTCAACGAACCCGCGACGCGGGCCGTAACTGACCACCCGCGCGCCGGCGCGCCCCGTGACGACTTCCCGTTCCCCGTGAGGGCCGCGAGTGACCACCATGGAGCCGCCAATCCCATGAGGGGTTTCAATGCGGTGAACCTCGCCTCCCTGCCTACGGTGATCTTGCGACCGCCGGGCTCTGAAAACTCCCTGCGGCCACCTGGAAGCTCCCTGGCCGGTACGTTGGCTCGCGGCGTATAGTGCATGACCGCCGGCCTGGGGTTGCCGGCCGCCGGTCCGCGCCCTGCGGGGCCCTCCGGCCGAGCGGACAGCGCACGCCCGCCAGCGATGCCCCCGCCGGGAGCGGGAGCGGCGCCTCTGCCCGCGATGCCGGGAGCGGGAGCGGTTGGGGCGCCTCTGCCTGCGATGCCAGGCGCTGGCGCCGGAGTGGTTGCGGCGCCCCTTCCGCTAGCCGGGGCGGGCTGTGTTGCGCGGCCCGGGACATTTTGCTGGAGGGTGCAGCGGCCGGACGAGCCGCCGGTTGGGCCGGAGCGGCGGCCGGACGGGCTGCCGGAGCCGGGGCGGGCGTGGCCGGACGGGCTGCCGGAGCTGGAGCCGGGGCTGGCTTAGCCGGAGCGGGGGCCGGAGTGGTCTTCTTCTGATTGTTCTGGGCGGCGGGAGCTGGGCTCGCTACACCGCTCAGGGCGGTCGCTAGGACGCACGTGAAAAGAACTTTCGTAGCCGATACTCTGAATTTCATTTTTTCCTCCATCCAATCCGTGATTAGCAATTTCATCAATCAAAACGACTGCGCGCGCCGAATTCCATAAGCATCCGAAAAAATCATTTGCCGGGCGGCCCGGTTGGGCTCGGCCCCTTCAGATACCTGGCCGGCGCCGAGGTCCAAAGCTCCAGCACCTTTCCAGAGGCGAACGCTACGGCCTCAGCGCCTCCGTATCGCCACACGGGCGTTTGGCCCGCCGGACGGGATAAGCGGTACGGCGACCCGTTGACAACAAACTGAGCGACTTGAACCAACGTCTCGTTGTCCTTCTGTAATATGCTCCCGGAGACTTGAGTATTTCGGTCCAATACCGTTGCCCCATATTGCGCGAGGGGGAGCAGAAGCGTCCCTTGAAAGTCCGATTCGCCATCGCCCCGCCTGTGGACGGAATTCAGGGATATCCATACCCGCACTCCCGAGTCGAGATCGATTTCAGGCGGAAGAGTAACGGGCGCGGATCCCGCCGGCGGCGCCGCATGGGCGGAAGTTGCGCCAACCGGAGGGCCGGACGCCGCCATCGCCAGTTTCAACGGCTGTTTTCCGGCAGGCGCCGGGCCGGTCCGGCGGCGGGCGGTTCAAGAGATCGAGGCATGAGCGCCGGCGCGACCGCGTGCTGGCTTGGAGCCGCCCGGAGAACAGGCCGGGCGTCCGCCAAGGCTTGGGCAGGAACAGAATCGGATCGCACGGTTGGGGGAGATGCAGCTCCGCTTGAGACGGCCGTGACAGGTTGTCCGGCAGCCTGCGCCGAACGAATCTCCGCCATCGTCTCGGCGGGAGCCGCCGGCGGGCTCTGAGCCGTCGCGAGGCGCTCCGGAGGGCTCGCCACTTTACCGGAATCCTCCGCTGCAACCGGCTTCTCGGAAGCGACCGAGGAAGGGCGCACGGCCGAGTACATCGGCCCCGTCGCCAGGTTCCCCGGATTGCCATCAGGCTGATGCCCCGCAGGCGCCTGGACGGTAAGGACCACCGTCTTCACGGGGCTTCGGACGGACCCACGTCCGGTCAAGAATGAGCCGACTGTGAGGCACAGGACCGCGGACGCGGCCAAAGGCCATCTCATCCCGGGACTAGCGAGAGAGCCGCCGCCGCGCTCCCACCACGCGCGCAGGCGCGACCAAGCCCGCCCGCGGGCGGGCCGAATAGCAGGGGGACTGCGCGCTAAACCCTTGAAACCAGGAATCAAGCCGGCCGGCCGCCCGGTTCCATTCTTCATCCGCGTGGGCCGGCAGGGCGGCTTCGAGGGCTGCAATTCGCCTCCGGAGGTCTATGCACGCGGGACATCCGGATGCGTGTTCCGCGATGGCCTTTTGGAAAACCTCGTCGCGCTCCTCACCAAGAACGGCTGAGACCGCCGCGGCTCGCGGGCACAAGTCATCGGGACGTTTCTCGGTCAGCAGCGGCATGACGCGCTCCAAAAAGTTGTCCTGGTCCCATCTGGTCATCGGCTGGGCCGCCTTTCCGTCCGTTGCGCCTGCGCGCATCTCACGGACCGGTTTTGAGGCGGCGCGCCCAAAAGACGGCGCGGAGAACCCGGCTCCTGACAGGTACAACGCATGAGCGGAGGATTTTCCACACCGAGAACGGAACGGGTTTCGGCGATTCCGGGGCGGGTTGGGCCAGCCACCCTCCGTAGTCGGGATGCTCCATAGCCGGTCAGGTTAGCCGAGTTGGGGATCATGGGCCACCCTCCTCCAAAGCAACCGCCGGCCGTTTTGGATGCTGGACTTCACGGCGTTCGCGGTGAGGCCGAGCCGCGCCGCCGTCTCCTGATAGGAGTAGCCCTCCACTTTCATCTCAATACATAGCCGTTGGTTGCGAGGCAACGACCGGATTTCACTTCGAACCCGTTCCGCAACTAAGCGCGCCTCCAGCGCGGTCTGGATGTCGGCTGACGAAGCGCGTTCGGGCAGTTCGGCATCGCCGATATCGGATTCGAAGCGGCTCTTTCTCCAAAGGTCGATGCACACGTTTCTGGCGATCCGCATGAGCCAGCCGCGGAAGTCACCGCCGTGGAAGCTGCAAATGTTCTTGTACGCGCGAAGAAAGGTCTCCTGGGTCGCGTCCTCGGCAGATTGACCGTTTTCGAAAAACCAGCGGCAGGAGCAATAGACCTGTTTGCGATGCCGCTCGAAAAGCGAGGCGAAAGCTTGGGTATCCGCGCCCTCCGAAACCCGGAGGGCGAGTTCTTCATCGGGTAGCGCAATCGTCTGGTCAACCATGCTGCGAGTCCCGAGCCGACGCCCTTACTACGACCTGATGGGCGGTGAGCTGATTATACCTGGAATCGTACAAATCGCAGCCGTTTGTCCTTTTATTCTCCTTGGCTATTTTTCGCTCGATCCGCAGTCGGGGAGATACGCCAAGAGCCGGGCGCCGGTGACGTGGCCCCACGCTACAATGCGGGTCATGCGGCGGAGGTCTGCGCTTCGCGATCTTACGGAGTATTGGCTGGCGGCGGGGGCGATGAAATCGCTCGAGTGGGCGCCGCTCGCGGTGGCTTATGCGCTGGCGCGGGGGTATGCGCGGCTTTTGGACCGCGCGATTCCGCGGCTGCGGCGCGTGGCGGATCGCAATCTCTCGCTGGCGATGCCGGAGCTGGATGCGGCTGGGCGCGCGGCGATCGCCGATGGCGTGTTCCGGTCTATTGCGCGAACGCTGGTTGCGTTCGCTAAGTTTCCATCCATCACGCGCGAGAACGTGGGGCGCTGGATTCGTTGCGAAGGGGCGGAATACTTCGACGATGCGGTGCGCAAAGGGCGCGGGGTTCTCTTCGCGACGGCGCACATGGGCAACTGGGAATTGAGCGCGTTCGCGCACGCGCTGTTCCGGGGACCCATGCACGTGGTGGTGCGGCCGCTCGATAACCCATACATCGACCGGATGGTGGAACGGCGACGCGGATTGACGGGGAACCGTCCGATCTTCAAGAAGGATTACGCGCGGGGCATTCTGAAGGCGCTGGCGGCGAACGAGGCGGTGGGGATTTTGATCGATCAGAATACCGCCGTTGAGTCGGGCGTCTTCGTGGACTTCTTTGGCGTGAAGGCGTGCGCGGGCGCCGGTTTCGCGAAGATCGCGGCGCGGAGCGGAGCGGCCGTGATTCCGGGCTTCGCGGTTTGGAGCGAACCAGAGCGGCGCTACGTACTGCGGTTCTACCCGCCGGTGGAGATGACGGGAGAGGTGGCCATCGATACGCAAGCTTTACAGGCGCAGTTGGAGAGGGTGATTCGGGAGTACCCGGATCAGTGGCTGTGGATTCACCGGCGGTGGAGGACAAGGCCGCCGGGGGAGCCACAGTTGTACTGATGGATATTGATTGATGTTGATTGATTTTGGAAGATGTTTCCAGCTATAATTGCTGTTGCTTGGACGTGCGTATGAAGGTTCTGGCGGCCAACATCGGGAGTACATCGTTCAAGTACCGGCTGTATGAGATGCCGCTGGGGACTGTCGTGGCGCGCGGGTCGGTGGACCGGATCGGACAGCCTGGAGGGATGTTCGCGGATCATGCGGCGGCCATCGAACAATGTCTGAGCGAGCTGACCGGACCGGGCAAGCCGCTCGAAAGTATCGCGGATTTGAGCGCCGTGGGATTCAAAGCCGTTCACGGGGGGCCGGTGACGGGCGCGCGGCTGGTGAACGACGAAGTGCTGAGCGCGATGGAGGAGTTCACGTTTCTGGCGCCGGCGCACAATCCTCCGTATCTGGCGGCCATGCGGGCATTCCAGAAACTGGCTCCGGAATTGCCGTTGGTGGCGCTGTTCGAGACGGCGTTTTACGAGCAGCTCGAAGAAAGCACGATCACCTATCCCGTACCCTACGAGTGGAAAGAACGGCTCGGGGTGAGGCGGTATGGGTTCCACGGGGCCAGCCATCGCGCGGCCAGCGAGCGCGCGCAGGAATTGCTGGGGCGCATGGAGTTGCGGCACATTTCCTGCCATCTGGGCGGGAGTTCGAGCCTGGCCGCAGTTCGCGATGGCGTGGCCATCGACACCAGTTTCGGCATTTCGGCGCAATCGGGGATTCCCCACAATAACCGCGCGGGCGACGTGGACGGGTTCGCGGTGCTGTACGCCATGAAGAGGCTCGGAATCGGCGTGGACGAGATGGCGGAGATTCTCGCGTCGAAGTCCGGGCTGGCCGGTTTGAGCGGCGGCACGGGAGACATGCGGGATATCCAGGCGGCGATTGCACGGGGAGACGGCCGGGCGAAACTGGCGCTGGATGTGATGGTGAAGGCTGTGAGGCGCTATATTGGAGCGTTCATGGTCGAACTGGGCGGCCTGGACGTTTTGACGTTCTCGGGCGGGATTGGAGAGAACGACGCCGCGATCCGGGCGGCGGTGTGCGCGGGGTTGGAGGGGTTTGGGATTGTGTTGGACCCGAGCGCGAACGCGGGGGCGCGAGGCGAGGCCAGGATTTCGGCGGAGGAATCGCCGGTCGGAGTGTATGTGGTTCCGGCAGATGAAGAGCGGATTGTGGCTTTCGCGGCGGCGGATGTGGTGCGGAGTTTAGCAAAAGCGGTCAAAGTCAACCATAGTTGAACCGGGGGCAGGACGGGATACTGCCCCACTGAACTGGGCAGGTCTGGAGACCTGCCCCACTGGACGGATTGAGCCAGCGGAATGGCGAACGAGATATCCAGAGCGGCTGTAGAGGCGATTGTTCGGAAGGTCGTGACCGAACGGCTGGGGCACGCGGTTCCGGCTGTGCCCGAGTTGCGCGTCGAGGCCTCGGCCCGGCACATGCATGTTTGCCGGGAGCACCTGGACGCGCTGTTTGGGAAGGGATACGAGCTTACGGTGTTCCGTCCTCTGTATCAGGCGGGGCATTACGCGGCGAATGAGACGGTGACGCTGATTGGTCCGCGAAGCCGGGTGATTTCGAACCTGAGGATACTGGGACCGCCGCGGAAGCGGTCGCAGATCGAGCTGGCATTCACGGACTCGATCATGCTGGGGTTGGAGGACGTGCCGGTGCGGCTTTCGGGGGACCTGGATGGAACGCCGGGCGCGTACGTGATGGGGCCGAAAGGCGTGGTGGAGTTGAAGGACGGAGTGATTCGCGCGGCCAGGCACGTTCACATGAACCCGGCGGAAGCGGCTTACTACGGCGTGAAGCACGGCGACGAAATGAAGCTGCGCATAGGCGGCGCGGCGGGAATCGTATTCGAGCGAGTAATCGTTCGCTTAGATAAGGAATCGCGGCTGAACGTCCATCTGGACACGGACGAAGCGAACGCGTGCGGCCTGCATATGGCCAAGGAAATCGAGCTTATCAAATAGGAGAGCGGGAATGAAGCAAGCGTTAGGAATGATCGAAACCAAGGGCCTGGTAGCGCTGTTCGAGGCCAGCGACGCCATGTTGAAGGCGGCCAACGTGACCTTCGCGGGCTGGGAGAAGGTGGGCAGCGGGCTGGTGACGGCGTTCGTCGAAGGCGATGTAGCGGCGGTGAAGGCGGCGACGGACGCGGGCGCGGCGGGAGCGCGGCGGGTGGGAGAACTTTCGAGCGTGATCGTGATCCCGAGGCCGCACGAGGAGATGCCGTCCTTCGCGCAGGCAAAGCCCGCGAAGAGCAATGCGGCGCCGGAGGTGGACCCGACGAGCGCGCTGGGGTTGATCGAGACGCGCGGGCTGGTCGGATTGATCGAAGCCAGCGACGCGATGTGCAAGGCGGCCAGCGTGCGGCTGACGCACTCGATCGAGATCGGCGGCGGATTCGTGACGTCGGTGGTGCGCGGCGATGTAGGGAGCGTGCGCGCCGCGGTGGACGCGGGCGCGGCGGCGGCGCGGCGCGTGGGCGAGTTAGTGGCGAGTCACATCATCCCGAGACCGCATGAGGGGATGGTTGAGGGGATGCTGCGATAGGGGTTAGGGGCTGGGGGCTAGGGGCTGGGGTCGCGGCCTTCGGCCGCTCTGGTTCGGGAAAGAAACTAGGAGATTGAAATGGAATTGACTGCGATTGGGATGATCGAAACCAAGGGGCTGGCGCCTCTGGTGTATGCGACGGATGCCATGTTGAAGGCGGCCAAGGTGCAGTTCCGCGGATGGCGGAAAGTGGGCAGCGGGCTGGTGACTTCGATCGTGGCGGGCGATGTAGCCTCCGTGAAGGCCGCCGTGGACGCGGGTGCGGCGGCGGTGCGGCCGGTGGGCGAGTTGATCTCGGTGCATGTGATCCCGAGGCCGCATGAGGATTTGGTGGCCGTGCTGCCGCGCTGAGCGGCGGAAGTCAGAAGCCAGGAGTCAGGAGTCAGAATGCTTCTGGCGGAAGGCTTCGGGGCTGGGGCGGTGCGATGGGTTGTTTGTTGAAAGTGGGTTGGCAGGCGAAAGCGCCTGCCCCACCAGGATTTGGGTGCGGAGTTGCCGCAGTGATGAGGAACGAGAAAGAAGATGGAAGGCTGAATACTGAAGGCGGAATAGCGAAGACCAAGCCCGGTTTTCATTTTGCCTTCAGCCTTCCGTGTTCAGTATTCCTCCTCCCGTCTCCTTTCTCCCAGCACACGAGCTTTCATGTATTTGGCTAGAGTCATTGGCAACGTGGTGGCGACGCAGAAGAGCCCCGAGCTTGAAGGGGCGAAGCTGTTGTTTATCCAGCCGTACGTGAATAAGGACGGGAAACTGGAGCCGGCGGGGAACTCGATTGTGGCGGTGGACAGCGTGGGCGCGGGCACGGGCGAGATGGTGCTCTATACGCAGGGAAGCGCCGCGCGGCTGACCCTGGCCACGAAAGGCGCGCCGGCGGACGCGGTGATCGTGGGAATCGTAGATAGCGTGGAAGTGGGCGCGACGACGGTATTCAGGGCATGAAGCTCGATCCACAGTTGATCGAAGAAATCGCGCGCGAGGTGGTGCGGAGTCTCGCCGGCCGGCAAGCGATTTCGGACCTCGGCAAGGAAGGCGCGGCGCGCGGTGCGCCGCGGCCGGCTGCCGCCGCCGCGGGCGACGGTGTTTTCCCGACGGTGGATGACGCCGTGCGGGCCGCGGCCGAAGCGCAGCGGAAAATCGCCGCGATGAGCCTGGACGAGCGCGGCCGCATCGTCGCGATCATCCGCCAGATGTGTGCGGACAACGCCGAGGAATGGGCCCGTCTGGAACTGGAAGAGACCGGGCTGGGGCGGTTGGATCACAAGATCGAAAAGCTGCGAATCGTCAAGAACGTGGCGGGCGTGGAAGCGATGCGCAGCGAGGCGCAGAGCGACGCCGCGGGGATGTGCATCATCGAGCGCGCTCCCTGGGGCGTGATCGGAATGGTGCTGCCGGCCACGCACTCCGTACCGACGATGGCGAGCAACGCGATCAACGTCATCGCCGCGGGAAACGCGGCCGTTTTCAGCCCGCATCCCGCGGGAGCCAAGGTGGCGGCGCTGGCGCTCCGCGCGATCAACCGGCGCATCGAGCGCGAGACGGGCGTGGCGAACGCGATCACGACGATGGCCGAGCCGAGCCTGCGGGCCGCGGAGGAGGTTTTCCGGCATCCGGGCATCGCGCTGCTGTGCGTGACTGGCGGACCTGCGGTGGTGAAGGCGGCTGCGAAATCGGGAAAGCGCGTGATTGCGGCCGGGCCGGGCAATCCGCCGGTGGTGGTGGACGAAACGGCGGATTTAGACAACGCAGCCGAGTGCATCGTGCTGGGCGCGTCGTTCGATAACAACCTGCTTTGTATCGGGGAGAAAGAAGTTTTTGTAGTCGCTTCGGTGTTCGACGAATTTCGCGCGGCGATGAAACGCGCGCACGCGTTTGAGATTGACGCCGCCGCCATCGAGCGGCTGGCCGCGGCAGCGTTCAGCTTCGATAAAGACGCGGCGGGCTGCAGCCATCCGCATTTGAAGAGAGATCTGATTGGGAAGGATGTCGCCGTGCTGGCGGAAGCGGCCGGAGTGCAGGCGCCTAAGGGAACGCCGCTGCTATTCGGAGAGACGGCGGAAGATCACGCGTTCGTGCAGGAAGAACAGATGATGCCGTTCGTGCCGATTGTGAGGGTGCGGGACGTAGATGCGGCGATCGCGGCGGCGGTGAAAGCGGAGCGCGGATTCCGGCACACGGCGATTATGCATTCGCGCAATGTGGACGCCGTGACAAGGATGGCTCGCGCCATGAACACCACGCTGTTCGTACACAACGCGGCGTGCGTGGCGGCGCTGGGGAGCGGCGCTCCGGGCGTTCTGAGTTTCAGCATCGCCACGCCAACGGGCGAAGGAGTGACTACGCCGATGACATTCACGCGCGAGCGGCGCATCGCTATTGGCGGCGGCGCGCTACGGATCGTATGACTATGAAGGCGAACCGATGACCAGCTACGACCTCACGCGCTATCGCGTGATCACTTTGGAAGATATCGACGCAGCGGCGCGCGCGGGCGCGGGAGAATTGCTGGTGCAGGCGGACGCGATCCTGACGCCATCCGCGCACGAGGCCGTGGCTGCGAAGGGCCTCGCGCTGAAGCCGGTGGAAAGCGGGGCGGGCGCGGCGTTCCGCGAACGAGCGGGAGCGGCTATTGAATTCTCCGGAGGCGGAGGCGATCAAAGCGGAGATTGTGGCGGTGGGGCGCAAGCTGTGGCAGCGCCAGTACGTGGATGGGAACGGCGGGAACATCTCGTACAGGTTGGGTGAGAACGCCGTGATCTGCACGCCGACGCTGCTCAGCAAGGCCGATTTGAGGCCGGAAGATATGTGCCTGGTGGACATGACGGGCAAGCAACTGGCCGGCGGGAAAGCGCGGACGAGCGAGATCCTGATGCACCTGGAGATTTACAAATCCGTGCCGGAGGCGAAGGCCGTGGTGCATTGCCATCCGCCGCACGCAACGGCGTACGCGATCACGGGGAAGGTTCCTCCGACCTGCATCATTCCGGAGTACGAGGTGTTCGTAGGCAAGGTGGCAGTGACGCCCTACGAGACGCCGGGGACGCAGAAGTTCGCGGAGACGGTGATTCCGTACGCGAAGACGCACAACACGATCCTGCTGGCGAATCATGGGATTGTCTGCTGGGCGGACACAGTGACTCATGCGGAGTGGTATTCGGAGGTGGTGGATACTTACTGCTGGACGCTGATGCTGGCCAAGCAACTGGAGACGCCCATCACCAGCATCGGCGCGCAAAAGGCCGCGGATCTGATAGCGATCAAGCAAAAGATGGGATTGCCGGACGAGCGCATCGAGATGAAGGAGTGCCAGCTTTGCGACATGCCGGATCAGCCGGGAGTCATCGCCATGCCGCCTTGCTACTGTGCGCCGGCCAACGCGCCAAGGGACTCCGCGCCCGAGGCGCAGGATATGGAAGCGATCGTGCAGGCGGTGACCGACGCGGTGATGGCATCGCTCGGCGCAAAACCGAAGCCATGAAAGCAGCGGGCCGGCGGCTGCGCATTCGCGAGCTGCTGGAAGCGAGCGAGTTCGTCGATTTGACGACGCTATGCCGGGAGATGGACGCGTCGGAATCCTCGGTGCGCCGCGACTTGGCGGCGCTGGAGAGCGAGGGGCTGCTGAAACGCGTATACGGCGGAGCGCTGACGGCCGAGGCGCGCGGACGCGATCTGGATTTCGAGTGGCGCAGCGCGCGCATGGCGGAGGAGAAGCGCCGGATCGGCGCGGCGGCCGCGGCGCTGGTGGAAGACGGCCAGACGGTGATCCTGGATGGCGGCTCGACGACGGCGTGCGCGGCGCGGGCGCTGAAGAACCGGTCGCTGCATGTGATTACCAATTCGCTTCCGATTGCGGAGGAATTAGGCGAAGCGCGCGGCATCGAGGTCACTCTGACAGGCGGATATTTGTATCCGCGTCTGCGCGTGATGGTGGGGCCGGTGTGCGAACAGATGTTGAGCGGCGTATCGGCGGACCTGCTGATTATGGGGATCGGCGGGGTGACGGAAACGGGGTTCAGCAACAACAACACGCTGGTTGTGGGGCACGAGCGCAAGATGATTGAAGCCGCGCGGAAGGTAGTGGTGGCGGCGGACCATACCAAGTTCGGGCGCGGCTCGGTGATTCATCTCGCGCCGCTTGAAGCGGCGGATGTGGTGGTATCGGACGCGGGGCTGGAGGGGCAGTATCGAGAGATGCTGAAGGGGAAGGGTGTGGAGGTGGTAGTGGCGTAAGGGGGAAGCGCCGGGCGGAAGCGGGCCCATAGGGCACCCCGGCAGCGCGGAAGCGCTGCCCCACTCCACTGGCCCCCGGGGCCGCAAAGACCGCACGATCAACCATAAAGAGGCCTTATATATATCAAGACGCATTGATACTATGTGGCTTGCCCTTTACACGCGCCTCGATTACGATTGCCATCTAGGGTGATCTTCACCGGAGGATAGCTGGTGCCGATTCGACTTGCTTTAACCGTGGGCATGTGGGCCGCCGTGTCCCTTCATGCCCAAGTTGGGGCCACGCCGCTTTCTTTTGAAGTTGCGTCGGTCAAGGAAGCCGCTCAGCCTCAACTTCGGGGCGGGGTAAACGTGTTGAAGGGCGGGCCTGGGACGAGCGACCCAGGGCTTGTAACCTGCTGGAGTTGTTCGGTGTACGCTCTGGTGTCGACTGCTTACAATCTCCAATCCTGGGAATTCGCCGCTCCCTCATCCACTCATGATGTTCGGTACGACATCCAGGCAAAGGTTCCGGAAGGGGTCACGCACGATCAAATGCTCTCGATGCTGCAGAACCTGCTGGCGGAGCGGCTTCGCGTGGTGGTGCACCGGGAACCGAGGAACTTGAAGACGTACGAATTGAGCGTCGCGAAGGGCGGGCCGAAGCTCAGGGCTGCGGCACCGAGGGCGGCAGGCTCGCCGGCGACGGTCGAAGGGCCAGTTACGAGACTGCCGAAAGACGAAGAAGGCTGGACGGCGTTACCTCCCGGGATTCCCCATTTGCTCCTGGACCTGAATGGGGACAGAGAGCGGCTTACAGCCAGGATGCAGACGGTCGCCAACCTGGTTTCGCGTTTGAAGGGAATTCTCGGGGGGCCCGTTGTGGACAGCACAGGCCTGACGGGAGTGTACGACTTTGAAGTGACGTACGCGGATGACAGGCTCCGACTGCCCCGGACGGCGACGCCGACAGGCGCGGGGCCGGGACTTCCCGGGGATTCGGCAGCCCAGCGATCACCGGTTGGCGCGCCTCTGGAAGCCGCTGCCGACCCGGCGTTAAGCCTTGCTCAAGCATTACAGACGCAGCTTGGGCTCAAGTTGGAGACCAAGGTGAGGCCGATTGACGTACTGGTGGTCGATAGCTTCAACCCGACACCCGTCCCCGATTGAACACAGCCGCCGAAAAGCAGCGCGTCTGACCCGAGGGGAACTCTTTCGGGGAATTGCGCTGGGACTGCACGAACCGGGTCCCGCCCGATGTAGAGCGGGGATGGGGAGTCATCAAGGGGATTCGGAGGAGCTTGGGGGCTTTCGCCGGGCGGAAGCCCGGCGGCAGCGCGGAAGCGCTGCCCCACTGGCCTGGCCCACTGGCCTGGCCCACTGGCCTAGCCCACTGGCCGCTCAGGCTTGGCCAAGGGAGCCGGCGTAGGCGGCTATCACGGCGGAGACGATTAAGAGAGCCAGGCCTGTGACTAACAGGCGAATTGTCTTAGGGCTTGCGCCTTTCCATTCACCTAACTTGACGCCTAGTAACTGACTGAACAAGATCTGCGCGGCCATGAGGACTGACCAACCTATGTAGGAGGTCTTGCCCATTTGCGGCTCGCCGGTTTTGAAGCAGATGAATTGAGAGGTCCAGATAATCCCGGCGAAGGCGGCGAAGCGTAAGTTCGGACCAATCGGCGCGGACTTCTTGAAATAGTCGCCGCCGGTTTTGTTCTTCACGTTGAGAATTACGCACCAAACGCCGTTCACCAAGAAGCCGCCCATCAGCACGACCACCAGCACGGGCATTCCGGCCCATGTGACCGACGACGCCGGTTGGACGGATAACGCGAGCTTCTGAATCTCCGGACCGCCCTGGAGTCCGAAGCTCATGCCGGAACTCATGAGGCCGGAGAAGATGGCCACTAAGATGCCTTTTCTGAAATTGAACTCGGCGACGGCTCTTCTTTTCTGCTCTTCGGGCATCTCGTCGCCTTTGGATTTGCCGGCCATGCCAACGAAGACGATTCCGCAGACGGAAACCAACGCAGAGACGACCGAGACAATGCCTGCCTGAGTCGAGAACATCGCGTGGGCCGCGCCACTGCCCTTGAGCAGCGGCGGAATCAGAGTTCCAGCCGCGGAGACGATGCCGGCGCCCATGGCGAGGCCGAGGCCGACGCCGAGGTAACGGATCATCAATCCCCAGGTGAGTCCGCCGAAACCCCAGACGGCGCCGCACGCGAGGCAGTAGAGGAGCTGGCTCGCGGGAGCTTGTTGGAGCACGGGGATGACGTTGGGGCACGTGGCGAAGGCGAGCAGCCACGGCGCCACGATGAGCCCGGCAATGGCGTAGATAAGCCAGTAGCTTTCCCAGGCCCAAGCTTTAACCTTCTTCAAAGGAAGGTAGAAGACGGCTCCGGCCAAGCCACCCAGAGTGAAGATGAGAACGCCTAGCGTTGGATTTGTTGCGCTGACGGGCAAGGTGGGACGCCTCCCGGACGTCTACAGCGTTACAGGTTATCGGCATGGAGAGGGGGAATGCAAGGGGCCGCTGAAGGGGGAATACTGAAGGCGGAAGGCGGAATGAGGGAGAGAGGTTAGCAGTCAGAAGCCTGGGGGGCCGGGCGGCGACGGAATTGAGTACCGAGGCCGGCGATTCCGGATTCGCGGAGCGATTCGCCCGACCGCTCGCTGTCGCTCGCGGCACGGAAACGGGCGGGGCCAGGGGGTTCCATCGGGAAGCGCTAGGGCATAGACTAACGATTTAGCTTATGGCTGCCAACGATTGCAGTGTACTGGCGCTCGATCTGGGGGCTTCCAGCGGACGCGCGATTCTGGGCCGGCTGGCCGGAGGGCGGGTGGCTCTGGACGAGATTCACCGCTTCCCGAACGAACCCGTCCGTTACAACGGCGAGCTGCATTGGGACATGCCGCGGCTGTGGCATGAGGTTCAGAACGGTCTTCGAATCGCGGCGCGGCGCGGCGGGCGGATTGCGAGCATCGGCGTGGATACGTGGGGAGTGGATTACGCGCTGCTGGGCGAAGGTGGAACGCTACTCGAGAATCCATACCACTATCGCGACGCGCGGACGCAGGGGATGGTGGAGAAAGCGTTTGCGGCTGTCGGAGCGGATCGCATTTACGACGCTACCGGCACGCAATTCATGGCGCTCAACACGCTGTACCAGCTTTACGCGGCGGCGCGGCGGACGCCGCGGCTGCTAGCCATGGCCGAGCGCCTGCTCACGCTTCCCGACCTGCTGAATTTCTGGCTGACGGGCGTGGCGGCGTGCGAATACACGATCGCTTCGACGACGCAGTTTCTTCAGTGGCGGACGCGAAATTGGGCGACGGACCTGCTTCAAGACTTAGGGATACCGACGCACTTTCTGCAGGAGATCATCCAGCCCGGAACGGCGCTGGGCGGGTTGCGGCCCGAACTGGCCGGGCACGACGAATTGAAGGGCGCGGTGGTGATTGCGCCGGCGTGCCATGACACGGGGTCGGCCGTGGCGGCGGTGAAGACGGGAGGGACGACGGCGTTTATCAGCTCGGGAACGTGGTCGTTGCTGGGGACGGAGATTCCCCAGGCGATTGTGAACGCGGACAGCAGGCGGCTGAACTTCACGAATGAAGGCAGCGTGGGCGGAATGGTGCGGCTGCTGAAGAACATTACCGGGTTGTGGCTGCTGGAAGAATCGATGAAGGCGTGGGCGGCGGAGGGACGGAAATTCACGTACGCGGAACTGCTGGCGCTGGCGGCGGAAGAGGAGCCGCTCGGGACGCCGATCGATCCGGACGATGCCGCATTCACGGCTCCGGCAAACATGCTGCGAGCGATCGACGAATACTGCGCGCGGACCGGGCAGACCGCGCCGCGAACGCCGGGCGCTTACACCAGGACGATTCTGGAAAGTCTCGCGCTGAAGTACCGCTATACTCTGGAACAGTTGGGGACGGTGGCGGGAACGAAGTTCCAGTCGATCCGGGTGATCGGCGGCGGCTGCCGCAACGCGACGCTGAATCAGTTCACGGCGGACGCGACGGGATGCCGCGTGATGGCGGGGCCGGCGGAGGCTACGGCGCTCGGGAACATTGCCATGCAGCTTGTGGGGACGGGCGCGGTGGCATCGATTGACGAAGCGCGCGCGCTGATTGAAGCGTCGTTCCCGGTGGAGACGTTCGAGCCGGCAGGGACTGCGGCGTGGGAGCGGGCGTATGAGGGTTTCTTGACGCTGCTGAGTTAGAATGCGTTGGCAGGCGGAGGCGCCCTCTGGGCCCGCCTGCCCCACTTTGTTGGAGCGGGCACAGGACGATCTTATGAATGAATCCAAACTGACGAATGCGTACGAGATTGCCAAGGAGCGATACGCCGCGATAGGCGTGGATACCGATGCGGCCCTGGGGGAACTGGCAGCCATTCCCATATCGCTGCACTGCTGGCAGGGAGACGACGTGGGAGGGTACGAAACGGCCGGCGCGGAGCTGTCCGGCGGCGGAATACAAGCCACGGGGAATTATCCGGGGAAGGCGCGCAGCATCGGAGAGCTGCGAGCCGACGCGGAAATGGCTCTGCGCATGATTCCGGGCAAGCATCGGTTTAATCTGCACGCTTCCTATCTGGATCATGGCGGCAAATTCGTGGAGCGCGACCGGATCGAGCCGCGGCATTTCCAGAGCTGGATCGACTGGGCCAAAGCCAATGGCTTGGGCCTGGATTTCAACCCGACGTACTTCTCGCACCCGAAGGCGGCCGATGGTTTCACGCTGGCGCACCCGGACAAGGCTATCCGCGAGTTCTGGATTGCGCACGGGATCGCGTGCCGCAGGATCGGCGCGGAGATGGGGCGGCAGTTGGGAACGCCGACAGTGACGAACGTCTGGATTCCGGACGGCTACAAGGACATACCGGCCGACCGGACGGCGCCGCGAGAGAGGTTGACGGAAGCGCTGGACGAGCTGTTCGCCGAACCCATCGACCCGAAGATTCATTTGGACGCGGTGGAGGCCAAGCTGTTCGGGCTCGGGGTGGAGAGCTACACGGCGGGGTTGGCCGAGTATTACATGGGCTACGCGGTATCGCGACAGAAAGTGCTGACGCTCGATTCCGGGCACTATCACCCCACCGAGGTGATTTCGGAGAAGATCTCCTCCGTGTTGATGTTCTGCCCCGGATTGCTGCTGCATGTGAGCCGGCCAGTACGGTGGGATAGCGACCATGTGGTGATTCTGGACGACGAGCTTCAGAACATCGCCAAGGAACTGGTGCGTAGCGGGACGATCCACAGCAAGGTACACATCGGTCTGGACTATTTCGACGCGAGCATCAACCGGGTGGCGGCGTGGGTGATCGGGACGCGCAACATGCAGAAGGCGCTGCTGATGGCGCTGCTGGAACCATGGGAGACGCTGAAGGCCGCCGAACTGGCCGGCGATTACACGCGGCGCCTGGCGCTGTTCGAAGAGCTGAAGAGCATGCCATGGGCCGCCGTGTGGGACTACTACTGCGAATCGAAGGGAGCGCCCGAGGGGATGGCTTGGCTCGAAGCGGTGAAGGGTTACGAGCGCGAGGTTTTATCGAAGCGGTAGAGGAGTTATACGCGGCCGCAGGAGGTTGGCTTTTCCCGGGACAGCGAGTTACGATGCCGCATTGAAGTCAGCAAGGAGGCTCGAGTAAATGATTTATACAAGGCGTGATGTTGGAAGAATAGCGCTGGCCGCCGTCCCCATGACGAAGCTCTTCGGCGCGGCCAAGCCGAACTCCAAGATCAAGGGGGTTCAAATCGGGACGATCACCTATAGCTATCGATCCATGCCGGACCAGAGCGCCGAAGCGACGCTGAAATACGTCGTCGATTCCGGCATCAGCGCGATCGAGCTGATGGACGGCCCGCTGAACGACTATGTCCGGAAACAGGGCAAATGGGAAAGCAGCGCCGCGGCTGCCGCCGCCGCGGCGGCGGGCCAGGGCGCACGCGGCGGCCGCGGCGGCGGTTCCCCAGGGGGAACTCCAGGCGGCGGTGGAGGCGGACGCGCACAGCAACCGTCCTATGAACCGGTTGCGGGCATGAAAACAGGCTTGGGCAACAACCAGCCGGAAAGACAGTGGAATGGACAGGCGTGTCCGGCGGGCCGCGGCGCGGGGCCTGGCGGCGCGGGAGGACCGGGTGGCGCTCCGGGTGGCGCTCCGGGTGGAGCGCGGGGTGGCGCAGCGGGCGCCCAGGCCGGCGCGGCGCGTGGCGGCGGCGGTGGCGGACGCGGCCAGCAGACGCCGGAGCAGAAGGCCGCGGCGGACGCCGAGCGCAAGTGGCGTCTGGCGCTGCCGATGAGCATCTTCAAGAACCTGCGCAAGATGTACAACGACGCCGGGGTGACCATCTACGCCGTGAAGGACATGCATACGGCTACGGACGAGGACCTCGACTACACGTTTGAGGTGGCTAAGACGCTCGGCGCCACGCACACCACGATGGAGCTGATGACCAACGAAAGCGACGGGCCCGCCATGAAGAGGCTAGGCGACTGGGCCATGAAGTACAAGATGTTCGTCGCCTACCACTCGCACGGGCAGGGTAGCATGACCGCTTTCGACGTGTGCTTCGCGGCTTCGCCCGGCAACCGGTCGAACGTCGACCTGGGCCACTTCACGGCGGCGCAAGGCCCCGAGTTGGCGCTCCAATTCCTGAACAAGTTCCACGATAAGATCGCGAGTTTCCACCTGAAGGACCGGACGTCGCCCCAGCACTGCGAACTGAACCTGCCGTGGGGCTATGGCGAGACGCCGATCAAGGAAATCCTCCAGACGGTCCATAAGAACAAGTGGACGATGCCGGCCTCGATCGAGCAGGAATACAACATCCCGCAGGGGTCGGATGCCGTGAAAGAAGTCGTGAAGTGTCTGGAGTTCTGCCGGAAGGCTCTTGCCTGAGGCGTAAGCCTGCGATTGCGGATGCAATTGTCTTATAATCGAGCCGGTGGGCAGTTTCGCCGCCCAGAGCGCGCCCCGAACGGCTCGCACGGGGCGGGAAGGAGGCTTCGATGCATCCAAAGGTGCTGCTGATCGACGACGATCAGGATTTCAGGGAGTCCGTCAGGTCCCTACTCGAGAGTCGCGGCTACGAAGTGATCGAGGCCGAAAGCGGCCACGAAGGCCTCCGCATGGCGGCCGGGAGCAAGCCCGACGTCATTCTTCTCGACGTGATGATGGAGACTTCCGTCGAGGGCTATTCCGTCACCCACGCGCTCAAGTATCACGACGAGTACGCGGAGAGCCGCGACACGCCGCTCTTCATGGTGTCCTCGATTCAGGAAAGCCCGGACGAGCGCTTCCCCATGTCGGCCGAAGTGGAGATGATCCGTCCGGACCGGTATCTTTCCAAGCCGCTGGACATCCCGCGCTTCCTCGATCTGCTCGAACAGGCCGTGGGGCCGAAGCTGGCTCGGAGCGCGGCCGCTCCCGGCGTTTGCGGGTAGGGCGATGAGCGAACCCGGCGGTCCCGAGCATGTTGTCGTCATCGACGACGACTACGCCATGCGTCTTTCCTGCACCAAGATTCTGGCCAAAATGGGACTGCCGGTGGAAGCGTTCGAGGACGGCGCGCGCGGGTTGGAAGGCGTGGCGCGGCTGAAGCCCGGGCTGGTGGTGGTGGATATCAAGATGCCCGGACTGAGCGGCCTGGAGGTGGTCGCGCGCGTTCACGCGCTCAATGCGCAGATCGTTATCGTGGTGATTACGGGGTACGCCACGATCGATACCGCCGTGGAGGCCATGAAATCGGGGGCGTACGATTTTCTGCCCAAGCCGTTTTCGCCGGACGAACTGCGGCTCATCGTCAATCGCGGGCTCGAGCGGCGCAAACTGGCGCTGGAATCGCAACGGGCGGAGGTGGAGCGCGAACTGCTGAAGCGCCGGTTCATCACGTTCGTCTCGCACCAACTGAAGACTCCGCTGGTGGCGATCCATCAGACGCTGGACGTTCTGCTTCAGCTTGAGAAGACGGGCGGCGCGAAAATCGACCGGGAGGACTGGATCAACCGCTGTCTCAAGCGGACCGACGAGTTGCAGAAGCTGATTGCGGACTGGCTGACGGTGGCGCGCGTGGAGGGCGGGTCGCTCATCAAGGAGCGCACGGCCGTCGATTTGAGGTGCGTTATCGGCGCGATTCTGGAGCAGTATCGCGAGCTGGCCGGGAAGGAAGCCGTAACGCTGGAGGCCCGCTTTCCCGAAGGCGAGCTTTGCGCGTCCGGGGACCGGGATTGCCTGAGCATCCTCTTCGACAATCTGGTCACGAACGCCATCAAATACAACCAGCGCGGAGGAAGCGTCACGGTCTCGTGCGGCGCGGCCAATGGCGAGGTCTCCGTGGAGGTGGCCGACACGGGTCTGGGAATTCCGGAGAAGTACAAACCTTTCCTGTTCGACGAGTTCTTCCGGATCAAGGACGGCGGAAAGAAAACGGAAGGAACCGGACTGGGCCTGCACATCGTCAAAAGGATTGTGGAGGAGTTGGGCGGACACATCGAAGTGGAGAGCCAGCCCGGCGCCGGCTCCACGTTCCGCGTACGTTTGCCCGCCTGGCGCCCGCCGGCGGAAGGCGCCGATCCCGGAGGCGCGCAATGAACGGTGCGGCAAAGCGTGTATTGATTGTGGACGACGACGCCGATTTCGCCGATGCCATCGGCTCGTTCCTGGAAGCGAACGGCTTCGCGGTCGGGAAGGCCTTCGATGGCGCCGAGGGCGTCCGGCTCGCCAGGGCCGAGCGGCCCGACCTGATCCTGATGGACATCATGATGAACGAACGCTCCGAAGGCTTCCGCGCCATCTCCGAGATTCGCGGCGATGCGGCTCTGAAGCATGTTCCGATCTTCGTGATCAGCTCTTTCGCGACGCAACTTCACGACCTGGAAATCCCCGAAGGCGGCTGGCATTCGCACGATGCGTTCCTCTCGAAGCCGGTGGATACCCCGCACCTTCTGGAGAAGGTGCGCCGGTGGGTGGGGACGGCGGAGTAGGCGGGGACCTCCGAGCCGGTTGCGCCGCTGCCTGGGTTTGACGACTACCTCAACAGGCCAAGCCGCTCGATGTCCGCTTCGTTCCAGCAGGCTTGCATTTCGATCATGCTCTTGAGGTTCTTGATTCCGAAAGTATCGCCAGGCTGGGAAAAGCGGACGGTGACGCGCCGGCCGTCTTCGTGCGCGTAGCGCTGGTGGCTGCCGACCTGCCGACGAAACCGGAAACCGTCCTTTAGGAGGGCGTGCGTCAACTCGCGCGCGGTGAGGCTTCGCAGCCGCGCGTAATTGATGGCCATGCGATTAGAGGGTCACAGCGACACGGGGATCGTCAAACACCTCGACATCTCCCCAGCCGTTTCGGAATACCGACTCAGGCAAAGCTCGGCGTGGTGGAGTGGAATCGAGTCGCGGCGGGGGCGGGCTCCGGGCCGTCAAAGGACAGCGAACCCCATCGGGTCGTCACTCCACGGGGAAAGCGGTCGGGTTGTCAAAGAGCAGCGGAGCCATGCCAGCCGTCCGCCCGGCACCGGGGTCAAGTGCTATCGGGCGGACTGCGGGAACCCAGGGTCAACCAGAGGATAAGATACAGATCTGCGGCGGAGCGAATGCCGTGTTCTCCCCGGTGCAGGTAGCGCATCCGGTATAAGCCGCTCGATGACCATGGCCAGCAGAATCAACAGCCAGACAATCAGGATGCTGTTGGGCTCATGGTGGCAGATGTGCTCCATGCCGTAGCGGTTCTTGCCATCGTTGAAGCCGCGATTTTCGATTTCCCAGCGACTCTTGGCCATGCGGTAGAAACTCAGGCTGCCCAGCTTGGCAATCGGGAAATCGGTGAGCCATTCGGCCTGGACCACGCTGCCATCGCGTTTGTGCTGGCGGTAGCGCAGAACGCGCACCTCGGGCCAGTGGAGGGTTTCCCAGGAGTCGAAGTGGTCGTAATCCCAGACTTCGACCCGGTCGTCTCCCTCCTGAAACACGGCTTGGGGCGGCTGGCCGTCAAAGCGAGCGCGCACGGCGGCGGCCAGCAAAGGGAGGTTCTCTTTGAGGCGCGCCACCACCGGCAAGGCCACGTCGCCGGTGGTGTGCAAGAAAGGAGCGGTGGCGTACTCGCCATCGCCCACCACGTAGTCGGCAAAGCGTGGTCCCAGGTGATCCACCGACGCGCCGCAGCAAGCGTTGGGCGGCGGCATACTCGCTGTCGCCGGGGCCGTAGGGTTCCAGGTCCACCGGCAGGGTCAAGCCGCCCACGCCCACCACGCTGACCAAAACGAAATGGTGGAGATGCCCATGCACCTCCCCCTTGGGGTCCTTGAATGGGATCGCACAGCGGGCACGGTTCTTTGTAGGTGCGCCCGGCGCCGGTGCCGTCCACAGCCAGACCGATGAAGCGGCTGTTCTCGAAAGCCTTGTTGCGTTTGGCCTGGTGCAGAGCGCGGCAGCCAGAGCCACCCGCGTGGTTTCCGGGTCCATGCGCTCGGTGCAGTAGGCCAAGGCATCATCCCCGAATGGGCCACGCAGGCCCAACTCGGCGCGGACCGGCGAGTGGGCCAACCATTCCAGGCGCAAGAAACTGGCGACGCGCAGGATATGGCCGATCACGACCGCCCACACGATATCCCGCGCGGGGATGCGGGGATGCGGCCGGCCATCGCCCGGCCGTTGGAAGTACGATTTCAGACGCCAGACAGTGGCAGGCGTAGTTTTGAATCTGTTTGACATGCGGTCCCTTCAACGGGGCTGCTGTTTGCGCCGCAGCACGAGCAACTCGGCATTGGCGGTGAGGACCTCGCGCAGAGCGTCCTGAAAGGCGCGGCCGGCTTGGACGCGCCGGCGGACGTCGTCCACCCACTCCTTGGGAACGCGTTCCACCCGATGTTTGCCCTCCGACATGAAGCCGAGGAGCCAGACGGGGTGGCCCTCGCCTTTGGCGCAATGGCAGGTGGGCTTGCCGCAGCGGCGATGGCTCAGGGAGAGCGAACCCGGCAACAGGTCTTCTGGGAAATGGAACTGCCGGATGGCAGTAAACTTCCGCTGCCGCCAGCGAGCGGCTTCGGGGCCTTTGGGTTCCGGATTCATCTGACTACAATAATGTACTCAGAGAAACGAAAAATCAAGCTCTTTTTTGAACGCGAAAATAGGCGCCCTTGCGCTGTCGGCCGAGTTACGCGAGTCTATCGTGTGTTTTCAATGGCCCGCCGGAATCTGCGGAATTACTGTTGCGAAACGGCTGGGGGGACGGCAACACCTCCAAATGGTCCCCGCAAATCGTCCCCGCAATTCGCCAGGATGGCGTCGAATTTGACGGCGACGAGTCGGCGAAGCCGCTCAAGCCGGGGCGCAATGGCAAGCGCGGCTACCCTGACTACAAGTCCACGCGCGGCTTGCAGCCGTTCTGCGATTGGTTCTGGACCGGGCGGACCATGCGGTCGCTGAAGGTGAAAGCGGCCAGCGAGAACAGGGTGACCATCGGCTTCGTCGATCCCAACGCCAACCGAATCGCGCATGTGAACAACTTGCGGGAGAAGCAGTTCGGCGTGTCGCCGAAGGATCGGCTGGCCCTGCGGGCCACCGTGCTGGCGGTACTGAGGCGAGCTCGGACTCTGCGGATGGCGAAAACGGCGTAAACCTATTCCGATACAACCGAGACGATTCTACTCCACCCCGAACCTAACAGAAGACTTGGTTCTACCAGCTTGAGTCTTGACGTATATGTGCCAATCGCCGGATGGCAGTATTGCGCCATCAAAAGTGAGGACCCCTTGGCTCTGAATCTGTACGCTTCCGCTGGGCTCTAAACACTTTGTCTCGTCCTCGGGTAGGCCGCTGTCGGAACCGCAGAAAAACAACTGCGCTCCGGGCGTGAAATTAGACCCATGCACCTCACCCGAAAAGCTGGTTTGCTGTCTGACCTTGGGAGCAGACGAAGATCCCACCGAACTGTACACTCTGGGCCGCGCGGTGCCGACAATAGCCTGGGACCATTTGAAGTCCGTTATGGTAGCGGGATCCCTTGGAGACGGTGCGTAAGTAACAGTAATCCGTCGAACCTCCGATAACTTCCAAGTATGTTCCCTAAAATACACCTTGCTCGGGTTGCCAAATTCTCCTTCCTTTTCGTACGTGAGGCCATGGACTTCAGGAATCAGGTTGACGCCTGTAGCTGAGTTGCTGACGAAAGTTGAATATGACCCACCCGCAACCAAAGAAACCAAGACCGTACCTTCAGCTTTGAAGTCGTTGAACTCCATCGTTCTTATCCCTGCCATCCGTATCGAGGATTCGGGCAAAAAGTTCTGAGCTTCGTAATTTAGATTCTCAGGCTTTCTGCCAAGCACATAATAATAGCCCGGTGGAAGTTCCCAAGAGAAGTAACAGTTATTCAAAGCTAGTTCTTGATTGTTCGTGTCAACTACAAGAAGACCGAGGCCAGCCTGTTGCCAGCGACCTCTAATAGAGGCAGACTCCGCAGGTGATGAAAAGTCGACCCTATAACAACTCCCGCAGTATAGGGGCGTCATGGTTGGCCCGTGTGCAGTAAGCCTCCAGTACCATAGGGTTCCGTTGTTGCTCTGGGCCACAACGTCCCGTATGGTTCCTCTGTTCTGTTGCGCGCCTTCCTTTGGGACGAGGTCGTCCCCGTAAACTGCCGGAAAAAAACAGCATACAAGAAATACTGCGACGCCTAAAGGTCTCATACTTGCCTCCTGATTCCGTGCACGCGGTGGCTCGATACGAACAGCTCCGATCCAGCCTGAACACTTATAACTCAGTTTATACCTTCCGCAAGGGCTGTCCTCACCGTGCTGTTCTCGCCGTCTTTCCCACGGCAGGCTCAATTGGCGCGGTTTGGCAGAGCGTCACCTCTGCATTATCGCGAGACGCTTAGCGGTGGCGAGATTTCGGTCGGAAGGCTCCGCTCGGGAGGGTGTAGCCCTCCTTCAAGTGAAGTCCTGGACCCAATGTTATGGACCAAAAATCGGCTCTCCGCAGGAATTCGACGCACCCCGCATTTTAGGCTGCTTTCTGGAGCACCAAGAATTCGGTCTTGGTCGCCGCCATGCGCTGGACTTTCAGCAGCAGGTAGCGCAGATTCTTGTATCCCCGCCCGCGCCGCAACAGTGACCTGATGTTCCCGTTGACTGCTTCCACCACACCCAGTGGCACCTTCGTCCGGCAGTAGTTCAGGATTCCATCGAGGTGGTCCAACAGCATCTCCGCGAGTTTTTGGAACGGCCTCAGGCGTTGCCAGCGGAGCTGATCCATCCAGCGTTCCAGGTAGTTCAGCATCGCGCCCTCATAGCGGTATGTCCACAGCCGGTCCAGGCTCTCTTTGAGGAGATAAGCTTTGAATACTTTCCGGTTGAGAGCGAACAGTTGGTTCAGCTCCTGACGCTTGCCCGCCGTCAGGTTGACCCAGCGACTCAGCAGCAGCCAGCGTTTCCCTTTCACGAGACCTCGCCATCGTCCACCTTTACGGAAGAATTCCGCCCGCCGCACTTCGTCGATGGCCTGATTGGCGTGCTGCATCACATGAAACTTGTCGTACACGATCCGGCAGTTCGGGGCGTGCTGCTCGATGCTCAGCCGGTACGGCTCCCACATGTCCACACAGGCCGCCGTGATCCGCATCCGCTGCCGCGCGCTCAACTCTTCCTGGAAGAATGCGTCCAAGGTTTCCTTCCTCCGCTCCCGTCCGAACCACAGCGGCTCGCTGGTTTCCAGGTTGCATACCACCGTGAGGAACTTCTGCTTCTTGCCCAGATGGATCTCGTCCACGCCCATCTGCCGCAGCGCCGGCTTGCGCCGGGTCCCAGCCCAGCGCTCCAGATAGCGCAGATCGATCACCCGCACCGTGCTCTCCGCCAGCCCCATCCGCCGCGCCACTTGCCGCGCCGATGCGCTCTCACACGCCTGCCCCACGATCTCCTCGAATCGCTTGCTGAATGGCGCTTTCGTCGGCAACTGCTCCACCTTCTCCGTCCTGATCCCGCAGCCGGGACACCGCACCCGATACAACTCGATCACCACGGTCGTGCGGTACTCAAAGCACGGCAGATCGCGCACCTCCCGTTCATAGACCTCGTGGATTTCGCCCGCCCGCTGTCCGCAACCGGAGCACACCAGCTTCCGGTTCCCGCGCTTACGCCGCACCCAGAGCTTCAGGGTCTTGGCTTGTTCGTTGAGCTCCGTCTGATAAACCCTGTAGCCCGGCCAGCCCAGGATCTTCGTCCAATCCGTCTCTCTCAAACTGGCAAGTGTAGCCGAAAACCCCAGCCGAACGAAATGCCATCAGAATAAGGACCCTGTCGGATTCTTGCGCAGAGCCCAAAAATCCATAGTCCTCGACGTCGCCCCCCGCTCCGTCCTCGCGGCCATTAAGCAGGCCAGTATTGCCGTCGAGGGATGGGAGAAGGGCACGGTCGGCGCGCGGCCACCGGATGCAGAAGTCCCTCGCGCGCATGGCCGACATGCTGCTCAAGATCAACGACCGCTCCCGGTCGTCCAAAGAGCGGCTTACTCAATCCATCGAGAAGCAGGCTGCCGCCTACGGCAAAACCGGCGTGGACCGCCTCATCGCCGACCGCGACCGGCTCATTAAGAAGCTCGGCGATGAGCAGGGTCCCACCGCCAGCGTCACCGCCGCTTACGCCAAGATCATCGACGTCGAGAGCGGCAAGTCCGGCGGCAGCTTCCCGCGGCTTTGTCGATCCGAACGCAGACCGGATAGCGCACGTGAACAACTTGCGGGAGAAGCAGTTTGGCGTGTCGCCGAAGGACCGGCTGGCGCTGCGGGCCACAGTGCTGGCGCTTCTAGAGCCGGTGCGGGCGGTGCGAGTGGCGGAGGCGGCTTAAGCCGAACCGGGGAGGTGAGGGCAAAGAGGTGCTTATGAAATGCGCTGAAACGGCGGAGGTTCCCCGGTTTTGGGTTTTTCGGCAGGCGACAACTGCGCCTCGCGGGCGAGAAGACGGCTATAGAAGGGGAAAGGCGCAACTCGAAGGATCGGAAGGTATCGCCGGGGAGTATACTAGCCGGGAGGAAGGCAGCCAAAATGGCAATCCCTGCGAAATTGTTTCCGTTAGTCGCTCTCTTGTTGCTGGCCGCGCCGGCTGTGCTCAGCCAGAACCCTGGCCCGCCCCCCCCGAGACCTTCTCAAGTGATCATCGACGCTGTGGTGGCGGGAAAGGACGGCCCGGTCAAGGACCTCACCCAAAAGGACTTTAAGCTCTCCATTGACGGCAAAGACCAGGCGCTAGAGGGTGTCACTTTGCAGTCCGCCGTGACGTGGCCCCAGAGGCCGAACAAACGATACATCGTGCTAGTCTTCGATACCGCCACGATCACCAGCGCCGGACAAGCTGCTCTGAAGCAACATGTGGCCCAGTTCATTGACGCTGCCGCGCGTCCGGACCGTTACATAGCGGTAGCCGGCGTGGATCTGTTCTTATCGAGCCCAATTCAGCCGTTCACAACGGACGCGGCGCTACTGAAGAAGTCCCTGGACGCTGCAATGGAAGGCTCCAAGGGGACCTCAACAACGGGGATGGCCTTGGCCGATCAGACGCGGTACATAACGGGAACGTTGGCGCGGGCGGCTAAGGACTTGGGAGCGGTACGCGGCAGAAAGGAGCTGTTTTTCTTCACCAGGGAACACCCGTTCCAAAGCGTGAACGCCGCCGACATCGGTAGCGCGGTTGCGGAATTCAACAAAGCCAACGTCGCGCTGAACGTGGTTGCGGACGATTTCGCGGGCGCTAGCCTCCTTGCATCTCCAACGGGCGGGACGGCAATTCGAATGGCGTTGGCGACCCCGGAAGCCCTCGGCATGATCGCCGACGAGCAGGATGCCAACTACCTTCTAAGCTTCACGCCCTCGATCGGGCTTCAGAGCGGTTGCCATAGAGTGCAGGTAAAGGTCGCAACCGCTGGCCTCGATGCACGCTCTGCGCAAGGAGTATTGCGCCGATGTTACGCAAGATCCGCTGGCCAGAACATCAGCCGGCAAGGATCTCGAGGCTCGCGCCAGGGGTTCCGCAGCAGGCGGCATGAATGTCTCCATGAGTCTCCCGTCTTTCTATACCTCTGCCAACCGCGCGCGGGTGAGTGTGGCGGCTGAGGTTCACCTATCGGGAATGAAATTCCAGAAGCAAAAGGGCGTGCTGCTGGGTGACTTGGGCACGATCCGGCTCGTTGGCGAGCTCGACGTGGTCGGGGTTTCCACTAGGGACGATGGTTCCGCAGGGCCGCGTTTCAGCGATGTCGTCAAGTTCAGTTTCGACCGGCAGGACCAAGCCGATGCTTTCGTCAAGGTGCCGTATCATTACGAAAACCAGGTTGAGTTTCCGGAGGGACGCTACAGCGTAACTGTGGCTTTCAGTTCGGGCGGCGACTTTGGTAGGGCGCAAGCGGCGCTTTCCATCGAACCCTGGAGCTCCGCGCAATTTGCGGTGAGCGGCATCGCATTCGGAAAAGCAAGGCGGGCACCCTCGACGTTGTCTGGGCTCGCGGTCCAGGACCTCATGAGACGTATGGGCAATACGATCGACAGGGGAATCTTTATCTACCCCAGGAGGGACTATCCCCTCGGGACGGGCCTCCTTGGCGGCCTGGACTCATCGTTGCTCAATGGGCTGACTCCGCTAACATCGGGAGGGGTGCAACTGGTGCCGACTGGCGCGACGCGGTTTTCGGCCGGCGATGCCTTAGCGGTCTACTTAGAAATCCACGCGCCCGGCGGCGATCCGGCGAGGGCGGCCGGAGTGACGTTCGCACTCCGTGTGCTTGATAAGGTCTCCGGAGCAGTGAGGTACGATTCCCGTGCGGTCGCTGCCGCTCGCTACGCGAAGCCGGGCAGCGCGGTCATCCCGGTTGAGTATAATCTGCAATGGCACCTGAGCGCAGGCTCTTACCAATTGGAAGTAGTGGCCCAAGCGGATACCGATAAGGCCGAACGGACGGTGGAGTTCGAGTGGGAAGAGGCGCAGCAACCGGGGGTGCCTCAGCCTTCTCCGACCCCGCCGCCGCCCGATGCATTCAGAAGGTCGTTGATGGAGGTCATCTCTGCTGCAAAGGAGGGCTTTCGTCCTATCGGCGGGCCAGCCCCAGAAGTTGTCCCTTGGGACAAAGACCAGCACTACCCTTCAAATGTAAGCCTCCCTCAGGCTACTAACTGCGAGTTCATCGGGAGGGACTACAAGTGGGGAATTGACTACGACTTCGGAATGGGGATGGCTAGGCCCAGCAGCGCAGGTGTCTTGAGGTACGAATGCGTCTTTGTTGACTCGCCGAGCTTGAACGAGGATTTGACGCGGACGTATGATCGCCTGGTGGAGGCGGTAAAGCTGGCCACTGGGCTGCCGTACCTGACGATAGATGGTATGAGTGTGGAGACGCGCTCGGGTTCCCAGGCTTTCGCCAAGGAACGCTCTACAGTGTTTGGTAACGCAGCGACCTCGTACCTGGTTTTCAACAGGGCTAAGGGGCAAGGACCCTTCGTTGAGGTTGAGCTGGGAGCACACGATATTTACTTGAAGGGGCACTGGTCCGTCATCCTGCGTGTCGGGACCCGGTGGCCCCTATGATGAGCATTCAGAAAGGTGACATACAAGTGCGAAAACCGGTTGATGTCGCTGCTGAGACAGGAAAGATCTGGGTCTGTCCGGAATGCAATCAAATCGTGACTGACCCGCCGCTCGACGCGAGTAAACACCGCCATTGCCCGGAGGGTCATCGTGTTTGGGCAATACGAGATCCTTCAACTGGCAGCTCTCGTTACATCCGTGCCGTCGGTGGCGCCCTTCTCATTGGAGCGGCTTGCTATATTGCCACCTACTGTATCCCGTGGATGCTTCACGACATATTTAGTTCCCCGATGTACCCGGAGTTTTCTGACAGTTTATTCCATATAGTGGCATGGGGTGCAGTCATACTTCGCTCGATAGCATTGCTAGGTGTGTTTTCTGCGTTTCGACAGGGTCTGGTTCAAGCGCGGCGAAGTGAGCCTACGAGATTCCTCGGACTCGACTCTTTTCTCGGGACCCTAGGGGCTCTCAGCGGCTTTCTCCTAACGGGCTTCCTATTGCTGCTTGCAAATGCGGGAGTAGTGTCACAACCCTTCGTAGACCTATACCGGCTCTGGCTGGCAGTATACGGCCTGCAATTATGGAGCTGACCGCTTCTCTCCACCGGAAGGGCTCCCGCATGGCAGGGCTTAGACGATTTCACCTAAATCAGGGTCACCTCTGTCGCAAGCCTCCTCGAAACCGCGATCTGACCTCATTGTCCTTCCGCGTCCCAACGCCATAACCTCTTCAACGGATCACAGACTCAGATTCTACCCCGAGTAGCGCAGATCGCAGGACTGTCCGCCATCCGAAATGGACCAGGAAGCCATCACCCTTGAAGTCGATCCCCGCTCCGTTCTCGCGGCCATCAAGCAGGCGAATACTGCCGTTGAGGGGTGGGAACAGGGCACTGTCGGCGCGGGCGACCGGATGCGGAAGTCGATCGAGCGCATGGGCGACATGCTGCTCAAGATCAACGACCGCTCTCGCTCGTCCATGGAGCGGCTCACCCAGTCCATTGAGAAGCAGGCCGCCGCCTATGGCAAGACGGGTGTAGACCGCCTCGTCGCGGACCGCGACCGGCTCATTAAGAAGCTCGGCGACGAGCAGGGTCCCACCGCCCGCGTCACCGCCGCCTACGCCAAGATGATCGACGTCGAAAGCGGCAAGTCCGACGCCCAGGGGGCACCCGGCTTCCAGGCCCTCGACCGCAATATCGAAAGCTTCGTCCGCGATCCCCTGAATGCCTCGAAGACCGCGGCCACGGGGCTGTTCGCGACGATGGGTCCTGTCGGCACGGCGCTGGGCGTCGGCGCGACCGCGCTCACCGTGTTTGCCGCCACTCGACCGTGGAGTACGCCTCCGGCGTGCCATGCCTGCGTCCATGCAGGCATGTCCGACCGGCGGCGCCAGATCCGCGGATGCCGCTTGGAAAAGCGGCATGGCGCGCCAGAGGCGCACTCCACGGGGCGCCGGTTTGGTTGCGGCTACGCTGCTCTGTGCGACAGACGATCGGTTTTCGTCGTCTGTCCATGTCCGCAAGAACGACAGGCCACAGAAAACGATAGCCTGTCCCGCCAAAGTAAACAGTATTGCCCTTAGGCCCAATACTGTCTACATAGGCGATGCGCAGGAAAAAAAGCCGAGATGAATCTCGGCTCTGCAGGCTTGGCAGCCCGCGCCACGGCGTTAACTGAGCAGTATTGCCCTTCGGCCAGTTGTTTCATCGCACGGGCGCGAGCTTCCTCGCGCCGCCCGTTCCCGCGCCAAGCTCTGCTAATCTAGGCAGTTAATGACTATCGATCAGATCCGCGAGCTGATTAACCTGGCTACGGAAACCGGCGTCGCGGAACTTGAGGTGCAGCGCGGCGAGGACCGCGTGCGCATCCGCCGTGCGGGATTCCCCACGCAGCAGGAATTTGTTCTCGCGCCCGGCTTCGTAGCGCCACAACCTCCGTCGCCTCCGGCGGCCGCCCCGGCCCCCGGTCTGCCCAAGGAGAAGGAGTCCGCCGCGCCGGACCCGAAGCTCGTTCTGGTGAAATCGCCGATCGTCGGCACGTTCTACGAGAGCCCGTCCCCGGGCGCGCCGCCGTTCGTGCGCGTGGGCGAGCGCATCCAGCCTGGCAAGGTTCTCTGCATCATCGAATCGATGAAGCTGATGAACGAGATCGAGGCGGAAGTGGCCGGCGTCGTCGATAGCAAACTGGTGATGAACGGGCAACCGGTCGAGTACGGGGAGGCGCTGTTTGCCATCCGCCCGGTTTAGCAAAGTTCTCATCGCCAACCGGGGCGAGATCGCCGTTCGCGTCATCAGCGCCTGCAAGGAACTGGGCATCCAAACCGTGGCGGTCTATTCGGAAGCCGACCGCTACAGTTCCCATGTTCGCTTCGCGGACCAGGCCATCTGCATCGGCCCGGCCAAGAGCGCGCGCAGTTACCTGGACGTAGCCGCCATCATTAGCGCGGCGGAAATCGCCGATGCGGATGCCATCCATCCCGGCTACGGCTTTCTGAGTGAGAACGCCGCCTTCGCGGAAGTGTGCGAAGCCTCCGGCATCAAGTTCATCGGCCCGCGGCCCGATGTGATCCGCATGATGGGCGTGAAGGAGCAGGCCCGCGCTTTCATGCGAAGCATGGGGGTTCCCATCCTGCCGGGGTCGGAAGGCGTGCTGCAAAGCCCCGAAGAGGGTTTGGCTCTGGCGGAGACGATCGGCTATCCCGTCATTCTGAAGGCCTCCGCCGGCGGCGGCGGCCGCGGCATGAGAATCGTCAACAAGCCTGAGGACCTGCCCTCGCTCCTCACACAGGCTCAGCAGGAAGCCGCTTCGGCGTTCGCTTCCGCGGACGTTTATCTGGAGAAGTACGTCGCGGCGCCGCGCCACATCGAGTTCCAGGCGTTGGCGGACGAGCACGGCGAGGTGATCATCCTCGGCGAGCGCGAGTGCAGCATTCAGCGCCGCCATCAAAAACTCCTGGAAGAGTCGCCCTCGCCGGCGGTAACGGACGAGCAGCGCAGAGAAATCGGCGAGGCTCTGAAAAAAGCCCTTTCGGCCGCGGGCTACACGAACGCCGGCACCATCGAGTTCCTGATGGACGAAAAGGGAAACCTGACCTTCATGGAGGTCAACGCGCGCGTGCAGGTGGAGCATCCGGTCACCGAGTTCGTCACCGGCGTCGATATCGTCAAGAGCCAGATCCGCATCGCGCAGGGCGAACGGCTCAAGGACGTGATTCCGGAACCCATCCGGGTACGCGGCCATTCCATCGAATGCCGCATCAACGCCGAGAATCCGGAAACATTCGCGCCGTCTCCCGGCCGCATCACCGGGTTTCATGCGCCGGGAGGAATCGGCGTGCGCGTGGATAGCTGGGCCTACACGGATTGCGTGGTGCCTCCCTACTACGATTCGCTGGTGGCCAAGCTGATTGTCCACGGAGCCGACCGGGGCGAGGCCATCCGGCGGATGCAGCGCGCGCTGAGTATGTTCATCGTCGAGGGCATTCACACCTCTATCCCGCTGCACCAGCGCATCCTTGCGGACCCCGACTTTCAAGCCGGTAAGTTCGATACGAACTTCGTGAAGCGCTTCATGCCCGCGCCCAAGGCCGTACCGGTCGAGGTGAAGTAGCCCGCCGGTTCCCGGCTACGGGAGCTTACGAATGGGAACGGGCAGCGCCGGGTTGGTCTTCGTGTTGGACTGCGACGCCGGTTGGGATGGGGCAACGCGCGGCGGCTGATAGTTGCCGAATTCCACTTCGCCTTCGCTGAAGGTGAGATTGCGGTCGAGCACCATTTCCACGGTGCTGCCTTTTTCCAGACTCGCGTCGGGACCTCGGGTCGCCAGAACCGCGATCAGGCCGGCCGCCATCCCCGCCCCGGCGCCGACTCCCAAACCCAACCCGCCATTTCCGGCGGCGTTACCGGCCAGCGCGCCAACCGACGTGCCAGCCAGGGTAGTCTCGCCGACCGTCTGCATATCGCCGCTCTTATTGCTATCGCCGGTGATCTTGCCCTCGCCGCGGTCCAGCGTTCCCGGGTTCGTGCCGTCCATCCCGCCGATGCGCGCGTGGAAATCGCGCGTCACGCCGTTGGGCAGAATCAGGCTGTCGAATCGGATATAAAGCTGACCGCGGCCTTTGGTCCTCCCCGGTTTGACGACCTTCGTGACCGTTCCAACCACCGAACTGCCGACCGGTATGACGATTCGTCCGCCCGCGAGGACGGGGAAGACGGATTGCAGATAGACGCGGTCGCCTTCGATGGAGCGCTTGGTGCTGACGCTGTTGATCAGGCTTAATGGTCACCTTTACGCCCGATTCGACGGTGTAAACCACCGGTTGGGCGGCCCCTGCGGCGGGCGCGGCTTCCTGCGCCATCAGAGCCCCGGCGGCGAGCAATGCTGCCGTAAACAGATATCGAGAATTCATCCGCGGCCTCCTAGAGAGGATTCTAGCCCAATTTGTGTAACGTCCAAGCAGGACAATGCGTTGCAAGGTTTTGGTGCGTGGGGGAAGTGAGCAACCGCCCGAGAAAGCCCGAAATGAAGAGCCTTTGTGCGTGCCCGGCTCATAAGTTTCGGCCACCGTTTCAAAGCCGACAAGAACGGCTGTAACCCAGCCCGGAAGCTGCCGGTCACTCACCGCCTTGCGAACTTAATCCCGCAACGGGATGCCCGTTGCGTCCGCGAAACGGCTCTTGAAATTCTCCCAGTCCGGGCCTTCCCTGCCGAGAACTTGCGCCACGTCGAACCAGTCGTTCGTGGTAGGCGATTCCGCTTTCAGTTTTTGCACGGCGAGACCAGCTTTAGAGATGATCGTCCAGAAATCGCGGAATCCTTCCTTCTTCGCCTTCTGGTGAGATTTCTCCGCTTCCCCCGCCCGGTTGTGTGCGTTGCTGACGTCGGTCCCGCCTTTGATCTCGATAGCAACCTTGTTCCGCAATGCGCCGTTGAACTCCTCCTGAATTCGGATGTCTGGATCGGCCGCGAGGGCCACCACGACCTTCCTGCCGGCGGCGTTCCGGAGCGTAATCCTCCGTTCGTCTCGTGCGACAACATGAGCGCGAACGAGCTCCGAGACCGCAAGTAAGACGTCCAACGTCGCCCTTTTACCGATAGTGTTGTTGTTCCCGCCTTGAAACTGCGATCCCAGCGTAAGCAACGGCAGCTCATCTACGTCCCTGGGAGAAAACTGTGGAGCAGCTTGGCATACCAGCGCGGCCAGGCTAGGCGCCATCGCAGCGCAGAAACCCTCGAGATCGGGCCGTTTGCCCGGTTTCAGCAGGCCCCGAGTCTCCATGCTCTTAAACTGCCCCATTCCGGTACCGCTCCTATAGAAACTCTTCTGGGGAATCCCGAGTAGAAGGCGGTAGTACCCGATCAGCGTAGGCTTTGCTTCCAGCACGGCGGGGACCGGGAATACGTGCTCATCCCGCACGCCACTCGCCGCCAACGCCCTCTGCGCTGCCTCGGGCACGTATACCTCAAGCTGTTTCTTGACGATACCGGGGCTGGCAAGACGAAGGGCCTCCCGAAGCGCATCCATCAGCCAGCTCCTGCGCGCTGAAACGAGTTGCTGACGGAACGCGATTTGGCGGGAGGGACTCGGCGACTCGATGAGCGGTGCGGTTATTCGCACTTTTCGGATTTCCTGAACACCAGCCAGTAACAATGCTGTCGCCGGGAATGGTGCGCCGTTTTCCATCGCGGGTCTATGATGGGACCCTTCCGAACTTTCACGATGCAGTCGCACGCCCGGAAACCCGCTTTCCTTGCAGCCTCAACGAAATCGACATGCGCCCAGTTGTACCGGTGGTGGTGGACGTAATCGGCGACTTTGCAGAACAGGATGCCTTCCGGCTTCAAAACACGATAAGCCTCCGTAACGAACGGAGGATACGTATGCGAAAACGTATAGCCGCACTCTTTCGGCGAACGCAAGACTAGGCCGAAGCGCCTGTTGAAATCTTTCTCGTTGTCCTTGCCCTGGTTCGGGATATGCGGTGGATCGTACACAATAACGTCGAAGATCTCGCCCCGAAAGGGCATCTGCGTATTGTTGGCTACGAGCTCCGGCTTGTGCTGAATCTCGATGTCCAGGCCGATCACGCGGCGGTGGCTTCCGCGCCAGAAACGGCCGCCATTCACCGTCGCATCCAGGATTCGCTTCGGGGACTCCCGAGGATAGAAACCCAGCATCTTCTCAAGCAGTTCCGCATCCTCTCCTTCCCAAACCGATCCGATCGGCTCGTACGTGCCTTTCAACGTCGCGATGGCGGAATGGGCGAAGGCCATATTCGGCAGCGGGATCTGCACTATTCTACCAGCGCTCACCTTGAGAGGATCGGCGTTCCCGGTCCGGCCGGATAGAGTGTCGCCAAAAAGACCGAGAGCCGGACTGGGGTTGGAACGGTCGGAGCCGCACGGAGGCTGACCTGAACGGTTGGCCGTACCCTCAATTCAGCAGCCACGCTAAAGTTTACCTCACGCCCCCAAACCAGCTCGGTATCCTACGTACCGTGGCCCTAACTCTAAATCCCAGCAGCGAACTTTTTGTTACGATATACCGTAAGATATATCAAGAGATATATTATGCGTAACGAATGGTGGGCCAACCCCTGGGCGATGGCGTTCGGCCGGGGGCGTTTCTTCGGATCGGGCGAGGTCCGCCTTGCGATCCTCTCTCTGCTTGGCGAAGGTCCCAAGCACGGCTACCAACTCATGAAAGAACTGGAGGAGCGTTCGGGCGGTCTGTACCGCGCCAGCGCGGGCAGCGTCTATCCGACCCTCCAGCAACTCGAAGACGAAGAACTGATTAGTTCCGGCCAGCAGGACGGTAAGCGCGTTTACACCATCACCGAAGCCGGGCAAAAGGAGCTGGAGCGCGACCCGGAAGCCACACGCCGCATCTGGCGGCGCGCGGAGAAGTGGGGAGAGTGGGGCAACATGATGAGCCCGGACGCCTTCCACTTCATGAAGCCGCTGATGTCGCTGAACCGCGCCGCCTGGCAAGCCGCCAATCGCGTGAGCGGCAAGGCGGAAGCGGAGGAGCGGTTGCGGGCGGCGCTGGACAGGATCACTAAGGAGTTGGAGCAGATTTGAACCTTGGGGGGCTGCGGAATATGCTTGATATGTGACGCCGTTGCCTTTGCTCTGGCTTCTGGTACTCGTACTTTCTGTTCCCGCAGCGATCAACGTCCCTAGTGTAGTGTCCAACAAATAACTAGACAGACTGCCCGGCTGCGCGTTATCCTGGGACTGCATGGGGAAGTCGTGCCAGCTTTCGGAAGTGGACCGCGAGAAACTCCAGCATTGGACGGCGGCGCACGGCACTCCACAGCAGGTGGCTTTGCGTTGCCGGATCGTCCTGGCCGCCGCTGCCGGTGACTCGGATGTCACCATTGCGACACGGCCTATCCGTGAATCGAAATACGGTGATTCTGTGGCGGAAGCGCTTTGGTAAGGAGGGGCTGGACGGGCTGTGGGACATCGCTTCCGGCAGGGGACGAAAGCCCAAGTTTGCAAATCGACAAGATTGCCGCTATCGTGGATGCGACCCTGCAAACCAAGCCGGCGGGGACGACGCACTGGAGTTGCCGGACGATGGCACAGAGCCAGGGTGTCAGCAAGTCCACGGTCAACAATATCTGGCGCGCCCACAATCTACAGCCGCATCGCACAGAGACCTTTAAGCTCTCGCGCGATCCGAAGTTTCTCGAAAAGATGACCGATGTGGTGGGTCTGTATCTGAATCCCCCGCAGCAGGCGATCATACTCTGCGTAGACGAGAAGAGCCAGATTCAGGCCTTGGACCGCACACAGCCTGGCTTGCCCATCAAGAAGGGGCGATGCGGCACAATGACCCATGATTACAAGCGCAACGGCACAACTACCCTGTTCGCCGCGCTGGACACCTTACAGGGCAAGGTCGTTGGCGAGTGCCATGAGAGACACCGGCATCAGGAGTTTCTGAAATTCCTGCGCCGACTCAACACCGAATTCCCCGGCGATGTACCGTTGCATCTGGTCATGGACAACTACGGGACGCACAAACATGCGAAAGTGAAAGCCTGGTTGAAGCGCAATCCTCGGTTCGTGTCTCACTTCGTCCCCACCAGTTCCAGTTGGCTGAATCTTGTCGAGAGATGGTTCGGCCACCTGGATAACAAGGCCATCCGTCGTGGCGTCTTCCGCAGCGTAGCCGACCTGCAGGCGTCCATCGAGGCGTTTCTCAAGGCTTGGAATCAAGATCCCAAACCCTTCGTTTGGACCGCGACCGTCGAATCCATTCAGGAAAAGCTCACTCGGTGCCGCCGGACCTTGGAGCAGATCCAGCCCGGCTGCACCAGCCCCAAATCCAGAAAGCGGAAGCGATGAATTGTCTAGTTATTTCGCAGACACTACACTAGATTCGAGGACTATCCGGCAGGAGCGGCCTTCAAGGGAACCCCGGCTCAACCGATCTTGACCACTACCGAGGAGCGCAGATACCGAACTGTGATCCGCAACGGCGTTGCGCGGGGCTGGGGAGTGGAGGACGGACCGACTGGCAAGGAACTTTCGGCAGGTCATGCAAACTTTGCCGGGCACTACGTGATTGTAAGATGGGGCTGCGGTTCACCGTGCCTCATGGTCGCTGTCGTTAACTTGATAACAGGCAAGGTCTTCCCGCCGCCTTATCACCAAGGGCCTGGACACAGTTACTTCCAGCTTCCGTGGGCTTTCCCGGATGAGCCGCTGTCGTATCGAGCGGATAGTCGATTGCTCGTAGCGAATATATGCGAAGAACTCAAGACAGTCCACATGAACGGTCAGGTAAGCTACGAGTGGCGGGTTTGCGGCGCGCATTACTTCGTCATGGGTAATACGGGGCTGACTCTTGTCCGTCGCACCATAGACGATTGATATTGGCGGCGCTGTAACATTCGGCTCACCGGTTCCGTTATCCGCGCTTCTCCGCCTTCAGCCTGCGAATCTCTTCCAACCGCCTTGCGATGCGCTCTTCAATGCCGCGGTCCGAGGGGAAGTAATACTGTTTGCCTTCGAGCGAGGGCGGCAGGCACTCCATTCCCACAATCGCGTCGTCGAACTGGTGGGCGTGCTGGTAGCCCGCGCCGTAGCCCCACTCCTTCATCGCGCGCGTTACGGCGTTGCGGAGATTCATGGGCACGGGCTCCGCGACGGTCTTCTCGACGTCGGCGTGAATCGCGCCCATGGCGCGGTAGGCGGCGTCCGATTTCGGCGCGACGCTCAGGTAAATTGCGGCTTGCGCCAATGCCAGGTCGCCTTCCGGAATGCCCAGGAAGTGGACGGCCTGCATGGCCGCCACGGCTTGTTCGAGGGCGCGCGGATCGGCGAGGCTGACGTCTTCGACGGCCATGCGGATGAGGCGGCGCGCGATGTACAGGCGGTCCTCGCCCGCTTCGAGCATTCGCGACAGCCAATACAGCGCGGCGTCCACATCGCTTGAACGCACGGATTTGTGCAGCGCGGAGATCAGGTTGAAGTGTTCTTCGCCGCCCTTATCGTAGAGCAGCGTCTTTCGATTGATGGCGTCCTGAACGGCGGCTTCACTCAAAATGCCGCCTTCGGAAGCCGCGGCCGCCGCTTCCAGCGTGTTGTACGCCTGCCGCGCATCGCCGTTGGAGTAGATGGCGATTTGCTCCAGCAATTCGTCCGTTGCTTCCAGGCCCACCGCCGGAAGCGCCCGCTTCAGCAGCGCTGCAACTTCTGGAACCGTCAGCCCGCGCAACGCGTAGACCCGCGATCGCGAAAGCAAAGCCGCGATAACTTCGAAGGACGGATTTTCGGTCGTGGCGCCGATCAGGATGATATCGCCGCGCTCGACGTACGGAAGAAACGCGTCCTGCTGCGCCTTATTGAAACGGTGAATCTCGTCGATGAACAGGATTGTGCGGCGGCCCGTCCGGCGAATCTTTTCGGCGTACGCCATGACGGTCTTGATTTCCTTGATGCCGCTGAGCACGGCGCTGAAAGGCACGAACTCGCAGCCGGTGGTCCGCGCGACGATACGCGCCAGAGTGGTCTTGCCGCTGCCCGGCGGGCCCCAGAGAATGATGGAAGTCAATTCGTCGCGTTCGATCTGCCTCCGCAACGGTTTGCCGGGGCCGAGAATATGCTCCTGGCCGACGAAATCTTCGAGCCGCTCCGGCCTCATGCGCTCGGCCAGCGGACGGCGCTTATCCGAGGCGATTTCCTCGCCGGCTTCGGGTTCGACGGAATCGAACAGGTCCATCAGCGCAAGGCCCTCTGGCGGCGCGCTTCATAAAGCAGGATAGCGGCGGCCATGGCGGCGTTGAGCGACTCCACGCCGACGGTCGGAATGGAAATATCCTGCGCGGCCGCGCGCAATTCCCGGCTCACGCCGCGCGCTTCATTGCCGACAATCAGGCCGCAGCGGCCGCCCAGATCCACATCGGCGATGGAGCGTGCGGGCGGTTCCGCTCCAGCGGACACTCCGGCGTACAGTTCCGCGCGATTCTGGCGGAATGCGGCGCGCGCCAGTGTGGCGTCCACGCCGGCCAGGTACGGAACTCGAAACAGCGAGCCGGCCGAGGCGCGCAATGTTTTCGGGTTGTGCGGGCTGGCCGTTCCCTTCAGAAACAGAACGCCCGTGGCGCCGAAAGCTTCGGCCGCACGGACGATGGAGCCGGCGTTGCCGGGGTCCTGCAAACCATCGAGCACGACCACCAGCGGGCGGCCTCGGAACAACTGTTCCAGACTCCACACCGGCGGCTTCACGAGCGCGATCACGCCCTGGCTCGCTTCGGTTCCCGAGAGGCGCTGAAAGATCTCGTCCGGCAACACGGCCACGCGGATGCCCGCGAGGCGCCGGATGTGCGCCTCGACCGCCGATCGAACGCCTTCGGCCGCCAGCACGGCCTTCACTTCGCAATCGCTGCGCAGGGCTTCTTCGAGCAGGTGAAACGTCTCCGATACGCAGTAGCCTTCCGCCGTCAGGCCGCCGCGCACGATGGCCCGCCGCACATCTTTCAGAAGCGGGTTGGCGGCGCTCGCAATTTTCTCGGCCTTCGGCATTCTACAATGGTTGGCGCTGACGTACAGAATAGCGCAGATGAAACGGACGGTCTGGCGGGCGGCGATTGCGGCTGTGGTATTGGGCGCGGTAGCGCTCATGGCCGAGATTGCGAGCGTCTCCGCGCGGATCATGCGCCAATCCGCAATCGACGAGGCCAGCCCCGCCGACGTCATCCTGGTGCTGGGAGCCGCGGAGTACCGCGGCAAGCCCTCTCCGGTACTGCGCGCGCGCCTGGATCACGCTCTGGAGTTGTACCAGCGCAAACTCGCCCCATTGATCCTGACAACCGGCGGTCCGGGCGGCGAGACTGTCTATACGGAAGGCGCGGTGGGCCGCACGTACCTGATCTCGAAGGGCGTTCCATCCGAAGCGATTATCGTCGAAGACAAAGGCGAGACCACGGAGCATTCCACGGCTCTCGCCTGCGAGATCATCGAGCGCATGGGGTTGCATTCGGTAATCGTAGTGAGCGACGGCTACCACATCTTCCGCGTCAAACGCATGGTGAAATCGCGCGGGCTCACGGTATACGGCTCGCCGCGCAAAGAGACGAAAGCGAACCCGATGCGCGAGCGGTGGAACTCCGTAAAGCAGGCCATCGGCTACCTGCTTTGGCGCGCGGGAGTAAAAGTGTAGACCGGAAGACTGCCGCACGCCGATTCCGGGCGGTCACCGAATCGGGGCGATCGCGAGTTGCCGACAGATCTTCCGCGCAAGGCGATTGTCGATCTCGGCGTGACGGGGGACCGGGACTTTCGCGCCGTTGGCTGGATTGGCGTAAATCGTGTGGCGGGCGCCTTCGCGGTCCAACTGGCACCCTTCGCGTTTCAGGTGAGCGAGCAACTCGTGCCTCTTCAAGTCCGGAGCGCCCCTACGTGAACGGAAAGCGGCACGAGCTCGATCAAATCCGCCTCGGCGGTTGCGTCGGGGTCCGGCGCCGGCAAGGGTTTGCCTTCCTCCAGCAGACACTGAGCCAGGTCCTCCATGGCGCTGGCGATCATGATCCGAGCGTCGGCTAAATCGAACCCCTGCGTGACGGCGCCTGGAAAATCGAGAGCTTCGGCTACAACCATCTCGCCGGCCGCGCGTGGTTGGTGGAAGGCAACATGGTAGCGAAGCATATGCCCATCATATGCTACGGAATCGCGTACGCCAAGTACTTCGCGCTTTGGAACACCGGCGTCCGGCCGGGCAGGCGGTTCTTCGGCTGAACGACGATGTACTGAATTCCGATCGCCGCGAGCCTCGGCAGATCGCGCGGCTTGAAGCGATTCTGATTCGTCTGCTGCCAGCGGAACCACCACTGTTCGGCGAAGCCGGGCAAATAGTTGACTTGCCCGCCGCCCTTCCAATCGACATAGACGGCCCGCAAAGCGTGCGCGCGGAAGATTCCGGGTTCGGCGCTTTTGCCGGCGTCCGCGAAATGGAACACGGCGTCTTTCCCGGTTGCCGCGCGCGCCCATGTCGCCAACTCATCCAGATCCTGCGAGCCCACTACCTGGTAATTCACGATGCCGCCGAGCGTGGGGATGGCGAAAGAGGCGGCTAATCCGAGGACCACCCAGACCGGCTGGCGGATGAGTTGAAGCTTTGCCAGCGCAGGTCGGGAACCTGCGCCACTCGCAGGTTGGGAAGCCGTTCCACTGGCGGATTGAGGACCCGCTCCACTCAGCCAAACGGCGATCCACGCCAGGACGGCAAGCCCTGCCGCCACGGCGACCTTTTGAAGCGAGGTCTTTTCCGTCACCACCGGCTGTAACACCGGCCAATAGGCAACGGCGAACCACGCTATGGATTCGAAGGGCCACTTGCGCCGCGCCCCCGCGAGCCCCGCGGCGGCCGCCAGGAACTGCATGAAGAACGTCACGTAGAGCAGCATACGCATGGGCTGATACTGCGGCACAAGCGCCCAATGCCAGCGCTCCAGAAGCAGCCACGATGCGGGCATGCTCATCATCCCGAGGATTGGCAAGCCGATGAAAAATACCCGCAGTTCAAACTCGATCGACTGGCGCACGCGCACAAACGCCGCGACAAGCGCCGCGAAGACGATGCCGTAATGCCAGAACACCGCGGTCTTCCAAATGCCCGCCTCCGAAACCCAGTTGTATGGCGCGCGCAGCCGCAGGAGTTTTTCCATATCGGGGGTGAGGCTTCGAAGAAACGTCTGCGCTTCCCCCCCGCCCTGTTGCGCGCGAGCCGCGATCGGGAGAATCGCGATCGCGGTTAGAATCGGTCCCAGCCTCCACAGCCGGCTGCGGACCGTTTCCGACCGGAGCGGCCAGAGCGCCAGCATCGAGAACAGCGTGCAGAAGGGCAGAGCCGTGGGCGGGTGGTAGAGAAACGCCGCCGCGCCGGCGAGGCCCGCTCCGAGGAACCTCCGATGCGCCAACAGCCCGATGGCCGCGATAACCAGCGGCAGCGCGAAGGCCCGCGGCGTCGGCTCATACTCGAAGGTCAGCACCGTCGGACCCACGATGGTGACGCCGAGCGAGCAGAGCGCCGCGACAAAAAGTGCCAGCGCCGATTCGCGCCCGTCCCGCTCCGCCGCGCCGGCGCCCGTTTCGCCGCGGCCCACGAGACCACAGCGGATGAGCGCCAACGCCATCAGATACAGGCCCCAAACGCCGAACGCGCGAGTCACGATTTGTTCGAACGCGAGCACCTTCTGGAAGCCGGCTCCGGAAACCCAGACCAGCGCCAGCGCAGCCTCGTCATACAGCGTGTAAGCGACGTGGGGCTTGGCGGCCAGAATCTCGTTGCGCAAGACGGAGGGGTCTTTCAGGCGCTCGAGAATCGGCGCGTAGATCTGGCTGTCCTGCTGGAGCCAGGTATGGCCGGGGAACTGGAAATAGGTAAGAAGCGCGATCCCGAGGCAAACGGCTGCGATGAGCGGCGCTTTCATTTGGCGGGAGTCTTGTCCAGTTCCTGCTTGGCCCACTGACGGCTGGGCGCAAGCTCCAGCGCTTTGGCAAGCGCGGCGCGGGCTTCGGCGTTGCGATTCAGCTTTCGCAGGCTCAGCCCCATCCAGAGGCACGCCTCGGCGTCTTTTGGATCGAGCTCCAGCGCCTTGCGGAAATCCGCGATGGCGGTCTCCGCGCCGCCGCCGAGTTGCGCGGGAAGGTAATAATTCCCGACGCCGCGCGCGACGTACATTGCGGCCGACTTGGGAGCCATCTCCACGGCTTTGTTGATGGCCGTTTTGGCCCGCGGTCCGTAGCTTAGTCCGCTGAACAGGTCCGTGATGGCCTGGCCGTAGAGCGTTCCGAGGATGCGGTAGTCTTCGGCGTCCGGTCGGAGGGCGACGGCCTTCTCGGCGGCCTGGATTCCCTGTTGCGCGGCCTGCCGCGCCTGCTGGCGGTCATGCAACTCTTGCGCCACTTCCGCCAGGTACGAAGCCGCCACGGCCATCCGGTATTGAGCGCCGGCGTCTTTCGGCGCTTTGGTCGCGTCCGCGGAGGCGTCGTCCAGAATCTTGTGCAGAGCGGCGACATCCTGCCGGTCGCGCGCGGCATCGAGGCCGGATGGAGCGGCGGCCACAGCCGCCAGGATCAGAGCCACCCACATTGCGTTTCCTCGCTCATTGGTATCAGAGTTCCGCCACGCGCCGCTGGCCGGCCAGATAATAGACGGCGGCTGCCGCCAGAAGCGTCCCGTACGCGGCCAGCACACGCGGGGCCGAAAACAGTGGGACGAGCGATCCGGCCGCCAGGTTTCCCGCCGTCATGCCTCCGCGAAACGCAAAATTATAAACGCTCATCACCCGGCCGCGCATCTCATTGGTGACTACGAGCTGGACCAGCGAGGTCACCGACGCGAATACCCCCATGACGCACGCGCCCGAAAGGAACAGCGCGACGCAACTCAGCGGGAGCGATCGAGACAGGGCGAAGGTAAGCAGAGTTCCTCCCAGGCAGATCATGGTCACCAGCGCCACCCGGCCTTTGCGCCGGTAGTTCCCGAAACCGGCGAGGGTCAGCGCTCCGACGATCGACCCCGCGCCCGTCAGGGATACGAACATCGCGTAGGTCGAGGCGCCGCGGCCGAATATGTCCTTGGCGAAGATGGGCAGCAGCGTCCGGCTGGGGATCGCCAGAAAAGTCATCGTGAACGCCAGTACGATGAGACCCGCCATGGCGCCCTGGCGGCGAATGAACCGGAAGCCCTCCTTCATGCTTTGCAGCACGCTCTCTTCGGTCTTCACCGGTATGAAACGCACGGTGAGCATGTAGAGCGCGACGATCGGCGCGATGAACGAAACTCCGTTCAGCGCGTAGCACCAGGTCTCGCCCAGACGCGCAAGAACGACCGCTCCGATAGCCGGTCCCACCATGACCGCGGCGTTGAATTGCATGGAATTCAGGGCGATGGCGTTGGGCATGTCCTCCTTGTCCACCAGCGTCGGAATCAGCGCCGAATAGGCCGGCCCTCCGAACGCGGGCCCGAATCCGCCGATGAAGGAACAGGCGAGGATGTGCCATACGCGCACCACTCCCAGGCCGATCAGCGCGGCCAGCACGAAGGCGCAAGCCATCTGAATATACTGGGAGGCCATCAATACGTAGCGTCTCTCAAATCGATCGGCCACAACGCCGCCTACAAGCGAAAACATGAAGATGGGAATGGTGGCCAGCACGGGATCGAGCGAAAGGAGGAGAGGCGAGTGGCTGAGCTTGTAGATCAGCCACGCCTGCGCGGCGGCCTGCATCCACGTCCCGATGGCGGACGTGCAGGCGCCGATCCACATGAGCCGGAAATCGCGGTATTGGAAAGCTTTGAAAACCCTTCGGAGCACGTAAGAACCGAGGTGATCGAGCGGCCGCGGCGATCGTCGCGCGACGCGCAAAGTGAAATTGTAGCAACGCTCGGGACAGCGGGCGGCGCTTAGGCCTCCGGCCGCCGGTCCAGCAGCTTTTCCACGATCGCCAGAAGAGCTCCCGGATCGAGCGGTTTCATGAGCGAGGCGTCGGCTCCAAGCTGCTCGGCGACGCCCAGGAAACCTCCGTGGAACGCCCCTGAAATCGCGATGATAGGAAGTCCGGGGGAAGAGCGCCGGAGTTGCCGAATGGTTTCGATGCCCTCGCGCTCGGGCATCACGAGATCCGTGATCACCAGATCGATGCGCCGGTCCTGAACGAGTTTGAGGGCCTCTTTCCCGTTCGCGGCTTCCGCCACTTCGTAGCCGGCTTGCTCGAGAACGGTGCGGAGGAAGGCCCGCACTCCATCCTCGTCGTCAGCCACCAGAATCCGCGCCGGGGGCCTGGGCGGACCGAGCGCCATTCGAACTCCCTCGGCGAGCGCCTCCGGGCTGAACGGCTTCTGAAGCAGATGCACACCTTCATCGAGACTCCCGCGGTCGGCGAGCGCGTCTCCCGTACAGCCCGACATGAACAGCACGCGCGCCTCGGGCCGCAGCCGGGTAACGCGGTCGGCCAGATCGGGACCGGTCATCCCCGGCATGACCACATCGGCCAGAAGCAGATCGATTCGTCCGGCCCCGAAGGAGCACGCTTCCAACGCGCCGGCCGCATTTTCCGCTTCCAGCACCCGGTAGCCGTATTCCCTCAGCACTCCGAGCGCGAACTTGCGAACGTCCGGCTGATCCTCGACAACCAGGATCGTCTCACGCCCCTCAATGGCCGCCCCCGTCCGGGCAGCGGTGCTTTCAGCGCCGGCGTATGCCCGCAGGGGCAAAAACACTTCGAAGGTGGCCCCATGGCCGAGTTCGCTTTCCACCGTGATGAATCCTCCGCTTTGCTCCACCACTCCAGCCACTACCGAAAGTCCCAAGCCGGTCCCTTTTCCCTGCTCCTTGGTCGTGAAGAACGGCTCGAAAATCCTTTGCCGGGTGGCCTCATCCATGCCGACCCCGTGATCGATGACCGATAGGACCGCATAGCCTCCCGGCGCCGCGCCCGGCTCCAGGCCGCTATGCCGGTCATCCAACCGGGTTGCGCGCGTTGCGATCCGTAACTGTCCGCCGCACGGCATAGCATCCTTCGCATTGACGACGAGGTTCATCAGCGCCTGCTCCAATTGGTGCCCGTCGGCGTAGACGGGCAGAGCCGCGGGTGCGAGTTCCAATCGAAGATCGATATCTTCCCCCAGCAATCTGTGCAGCAGGGACCGCATTCCGTTCACAACTTGGTTCAGATCGAGCTTCCGCGGCTGCAGGATCTGCTTGCGGCTGAAAGCGAGCAATTGCCGCGTGAGTTCCGCGGCCCGTTCACCGGCGTTATGAATACCCTCCAGGGGAGCCTCGCATCGGGTCGTTAGGCCCTGTCTTGCGGAGGAGCAACTGGCTATAGCCATTGATGACCGTGAGCAGGTTGTTGAAGTCGTGGGCGACGCCCCCCGCCAGCCGGCCGATGGATTCCATTTTCTGGGACTGCAGAAACTGCGCTTCCAGCCGCGCGCGGGCTTCCTCGGCGCGCTTGCGCAAGGTAACGTCCTCAACCGTAGTCACGATCAAATCCTGACCGGGGATCGGAATATCGGTCAAATTGACGTATTTCCGTTCGCTCGCCGATGTCGTGATCGCTATATTCTCCCAGTGCATTCGGGATGGATCGCCGCTGGCGCCGTCGGTAGCGATTCGGGCGCGCACCGCGGCGCGGATTTCAGGATCGGGAATGATCGAATCGTAGAATTCGTCCACACTGGAGACGCTACCGTGCGCTAGGCCGTAGATTTCCTCGAATCTGCGCCCGACAAACACCGGCTTGCCGGTCTTGGGGGAGTAGACCGCGAATCCGATGGGCGCGTTTTCCAGAATGGTCTCGATGTACCGGTTCCGCTCGCGGAGTTCGTCTTCGGCGCGTTTGCGGGCGGTGATATCGCGCTCGACCCCTTGCACGCCGACCTGGCGGCCCGTCTCGTCGAGAATCGGACGCCAGGACGATTCCACCCATTTCATGGACCCGTTCCTGGCGATGAGCCGATATTCCAGCTCCTCGAACGATCTTCCGTGAAAGAGCCGCTCCCAGTGGGCCATCATCCGCTCCCGGTCGTCCGGATGTATCCAGCAGATGAAGTTCTCGCTGCGCAATTCTTCAATGGAGTAGCCGGTAAGCCCCTCTACCGCCGCGTTGACGAAAATCAGCCGGCGGTCCATGTCGTAAGCCAGTACCGTTTCCCTCAGGTTGTTCGTCAGCAAACGGAGCTGACGATTAGCCTCGGCCAGTTCCGCTTCGCGCTGGCGCAACCGCAGTTCCGCGCGGCGCCGTACGGAGATGTCGCGCGTGATGCCCACAATCTCTCTGGGCCGGCCATGCTCCTCCACGAGAACTGTGGCCACAATCTCCGTGGGGATGGTCGAACCGTCCCTGCGAATTTGGTTTACCTCGATGGTTCGAACGCGCACCGATTCGTCGCCCTCAGCCAGCCCGCGCAGGCTCGATTCGAGAACGGCCGCCACGCGCTCCCGTTCCGCCGCTGCAACCGATTCAAACAGGCTTTTTTCAAGCGCCTCTGCGGGCGTGTATCCGAGCAGCCGGACTACCGACGGACTGAGGTACGTGAAGCGGTTGAGGACCACATCATAGGTCCAGATCGTGTCCGCGGCATGTTCCGAAATCAACCGGTGGCGAAGTCCGTTTTCGTCGATGGGCCCGTTTGCGCCCCGTGCGACTTGCCCGGAGACATCGCGGGAGTCGTCCGCGGATTCCGCCGCCGGAAGAAGACGTTCGATGGCATCCATCCCGCTATCCACCCATCCGGACGCGCGCCCGTTTCCGGCGGATGCCGGAGGCCGGAGCTCGCACGCGGAGCCCGCAGGTCAGAACCGCCTTCGCGCGCGCCTTCCGCTCAAAGAACTCGGCGAGCGAGATGTCCAGATCGCGGCAGACGCGTTCCGGGCTGTGCCCGTCCAGGTAATAGCGGGCCAGCATTTCCTGATCCGGTTTCGTGAGCAGCGTCCGAAAGCGTTCCACGACGGTTTGTTCGAATTGCTGAATGGTCATGCCCGGCCGATACCCTCCGAGCGTACGAGCGGCCTTCGGGGCTCAATGCCGTTATCGGCCGCCTACGCCGGAATCAACGCTTGCGTTTGGGAGCTCTAAGTGATCCCCCGCACAAATCGGCGACCAAAAACGATCCGCCATCCGGCAGCGTGCAGCGCAGCTTTCTCCAGTCTCGCCGGGTCCTGTAGTAGTCCTTCAGTAGACGGGCCGCGCGTTCCTGTAAGCTTCTCACATCGGATCCTTTCCTAATCGCGGGACCATTTGTGACACGTCCGGTTTCGAACTCCCAATGGCGAAGAGGCCCCACGCTCACCTCGCGCCCCGGCTTCCCCCGCTGGATCGGGGCCGGCTTGAATCGAGTCTCGCCCAGTTCACCGATTGACCCGACCGGTCTGGCGCTCAACGCCACATCCTCCAAGATCGTCTGCATCGATTACCACCTGTAGCCTGCTGAGCAAGTCACAAGCCATCCCCCAGCACAACTGTAAGCTGTTGCGATAAAAGAGCAGACAATGCTCGAAGGAAAAGAGCTCCGGTCTAAGTCGTTTCAATTTGAGGCGAATCTTTCTCATGAATGAGAAAAACCAGGCTACGGACCGGATAACTCCGCGCGGGATGATACTATTTCTTACGCCAGGGAGGGTTCCATGAACATCCTTGTGGTTGATGACGAAGCGGCCGTCGCGGCCTTCTGCCGCGATGTTCTGACGGAGTCGGGCCACTCGGTTCTGTTGGCGCACTCGGGAAGAGAGGCGCTGGCGATCCTCGAAGACCACGAGGTGGACCTCGTCCTCAGCGATGTTCGCATGGCTGGGGTGAGCGGCATGGACTTGCTGGCCACCATTGCCCCTTCCGAAGAACGCCCAGCCGTGATTCTTTTTACGGGCTATGGAACCGTCCGTTCTGCCGTTGAAGCCATGCGGCTGGGAGCTTACGACTACATCCTGAAGCCGATTTCGCCGGAAGAGCTGGAAGCTACGGTCCGCCGGCTGGAGGAGACGCGCGCCCTTCGGCGCGAGAACCGTCTGCTGCGATTCCGCCTCGAATCGGCGCAAGGCATGGGAGGTATGATCGGCAGCGATCCCGCAATACTGGATGTCTGCGCATCGATCCTCCGGATCGCGCCCAAGCGATACCCCGTTCTCATAACGGGCGAGACCGGCACGGGAAAGGAACTGGTGGCGCACGCCCTCCACGCCCACAGCGGCAGCGGCGATTCGCCGTTTCTGGTGGCGGATTGCGGCGCTCTCTCCCCCAGCCTGGTGGAAAGCGAGTTGTTCGGCTACGTCCGCGGCGCGTTTACGGGCGCTGGCTCGCCTCGCGCCGGCTTGCTGGCGTCAGCGGCGGGCGGCACGTTGTTCCTGGACGAAATCGGCGATCTCCCGTTGGAGACCCAAGCCAGACTCTTCCGGGTGATCCAGGAGCGCGAGTTCCGGCCGCTGGGCAGCGATAAGGCTCGCAAGTTCGAGGCGCGCGTCATCGCCGCCACGAACTACAATCTCGAGTCGGCCATCAAGAGCGGCTCGTTCCGTCCCGAACTCTACTACCGGCTCAACGTCCATCAAATTGCCTTGCCTCCGCTGCGCGCCCGGAAAGGAGATATCCCCGCCCTGGTACGCCACTTCATCCAGAAGCATGGCGGCGGACGGGAGTTCGCCATCGGCGCCGAGGCTATGAAAGCTCTCGTCGAATACGATTGGCCGGGCAACGTCCGCGAGTTGGAGAACTGCATCCTGCACGTACTGGCGGAATCCGAGGGGATGACCGCCGGGCGGAGCCATCTTCCCCGCGCCATCACCCAGACAATCGGGCAGACCGCCGGCATTGAGACCCCTTTGGATGCAGCCGAAAAGTCCACCATCGCAGCGGTTATGGAAGCCCATCAAGGAAACGTGGCCGAAGCGGCCCGCAAACTCGGCATTTCCAAAGCCACGGTCTACCGGAAGCTGGAGATCTACGGAATCGCTAAGCGGCGTCCCCGCGCCTGAATCGCCTGGCGGGCGCGCGCGATGGAGTAAGATTGGTCAAGGTTTCACGGAGAGGAGTCCAGATGCTTCGCGTTACAGCGATTGCGTTCTTGATCGGCTTGGTGGGTGGCTCTGCGCCGGCAATTGCGCAGGCGCAAACCCCGGGGGCTCAGCCGGCGCGCACGCAGGTTCCCGCGCGCGACCCGAGTACGCCGGGCTATGTAGCTGCCAAGGAACTGCCCGACGGGGCCGTCCCGCCGGCGGGCGCCGACGGCAACTTCATCATCGGCCCAACTCACAACCGGGCTCCCGAGATGACTGTCCAGGACGGCGTGCCGCAAGGGACCGTATCCACATTCACCATGGAATCGGCCGACAGCAAGATTTTCCCCGGTATCGCGCGCGAGCAGGGGACCTCAGGCCGGCCGGATCCCGCGGACCCGGCAAAACTGATTGTCACCACCAGCCATCCCGCTCCCTACTCGCGGCGGGTAACGGTCTACGTCCCCAAGCAATACGTGCCCGGAACGGTTGCACCGTTCATTGTCGGGGCCGATGGTCCTGACCGGGCTTTATTCACGGCCCTCGACAACCTGATCGCGCAGCATCGCGTCCCGGCGATGATCGCCATCTCGATTAGCAACGGCACTGGCGACGCGCAAGGCAGCGAGCGCGGCCTCGAGTACGACACCATGTCGGGCCGCTACGCGGAATTCGTGGAAACGGAAGTGTTGCCTTTGGTCGAGAAGCAGTACAACGTGAAACTGACCAAAGATCCGGAGGGCCGCGCCACTATGGGAGGCAGTTCCGGCGGCTCGTGCGCGCTGGCTATGGCGTGGTATCACCCGGAGTGGTACCACCGCGTGCTGACTTACTCCGGCACCTATGTCAATCAACAGTGGCCATCGAACCCCGAGACTCCTCACGGCGCCTGGGAGTTCCATGAACATCTGATTCCCAACTCGCCGCCGAAACCGATCCGCATCTGGATGGAAGTCGGCGACCGCGACTTGCTGAACCCGAACGCCATGCGCGACAACATGCACGACTGGGTGCTAGCCAACGAGAACATGGCCAAGGTATTGGCCGCCAAAGGCTATCGCTATCAGTTCGTTTTCGCCCGCAACGCCGGCCACACCGATGGCGCCGTGAAACAGCAGACCTTGCCCGAAGCGCTGGAATATTTGTGGCAGGGGTATCCGACGGGCGGGGGGAAGCACTAGCCGCAGCCGCGTTCGAACCTCGCCGCTTATCGTCCCAGCGCGGAAACTCTTAAGGCTATAGTTGACATGGCTCGGCGATAGCCGTACAATTCCATTAGCTCTTAAGCTCATAGTTGATGGAGGCGCCCGTGCCGCGAAGAATGCCGCCGCAGCTCACGGAAGCCGAGCTCCGGCTGATGAACGTCCTCTGGCGGAAGGGCCGGGCGACCGTCGCCGAAGTGGCGGCGGGGCTCCCCAGGGAGCTTGATCTCGCCTACAACACGGTCCTCACCACCCTGAGGATCCTCGAATCGAAAGGCTACCTGCGCCACTCAAAGGCGAAAGACGCCCGCGCCTTCGTATACCGGCCGGCTGTGGACCGCGGCCAGGCCGCCCGAAACGCCGTGCGCCACCTGTTGCGGCGCTTTTTCGGCGATTCACCGCAAGCACTCGTGCTGAACCTACTGGAAGACGAGACGCTCGGCGAAGCCGAAATGGAGAAGGTCCGCGATCTCCTGCGGTCGGGGAAAAGAGAGATCCAATGAACACCGTTACGGCAGTCGCCGGGGCCTTGCTCAACACACTCTGGCAGGCCACTCTATTGGCGTTGCTGGTTTGGTTGGGAACCAGCTTGGCGCGGGAGCGGCTGAACGCCGCTACGCGAGCGATCGTCTGGTGGATCGCGCTGGCGGTAGTCCTCCTGTTGCCCTGCGTCCCCAGGAGGGTTCCAACTCCGATGCCGCCGCAACCCCGTCCGGCCACGGCGGCTCCCTTTCCGGTTCGCGTCGCGCCTCCGTTCGCGACGCCGGCGTCTGAAGCGCCTGTCAACGTCCCACAAAGGCGCAACGCCGTTTGGCCCGTCTGTCTGTTGGCGGTTTGGGCCGCGTTCGGCGCCCATCGGCTCATCGGGGTCCTTCGCAGCTATATCCGGTTACGAGGGATTAAGCGTCGTTCCGTCGTCTGTGCCCGGCTATTGCCGGGGCTAAGAAGGTCCGCTCGTCTCATGGCATCCTCCGAAATCTCTTCCCCCGCAGCGGCAGGGTTCCATCCGCCGGCGATCATTCTGCCGGAAAGGCTGCGTGAACGGCTAACCGATTCGGAAATGGAATGCGTTCTCCTTCACGAGTCCGCCCACTTGGCCCGCTACGACGACTGGGAAAACATAGTAGCGCAAGTGGCCGCCGCCGTGATCGGCCTCCACCCGGTGGCTTGGTGGATTCTGCGCCAAATTGAGCGGGAGCGCGAAATGGCCTGCGACGACTGGGTGGTGGTCCATTCCGGCGCCGCCCGCTCCTACGCCGAAAGCCTCGTACGGCTGGCCGAGTGGCGGCTCGATCCGGCCGATGCGGTTCTGGCATCGGGGATCTTCACGCGGCGCTCCCGGCTGCGCGAGCGGGTTGAGGCGCTGGTGCGCCGGGGACGCAAGTTTTCACCAGTCGTGGCGCGGGCTCCGCTCGGGGCCGCGGCCATGGCGCTGGCCAGTCTGGCCATCGCCGGCGCGCTCGCGCCGCATTGGATCGCCTTCGCACAGCGCCCGGAGTTCGAAGTGGCGTCGATCAAAGAAGACAAAGTGGCTCAGCCTTTCCTCGACTCCGTCCCGCACCGCTCCGGCACACTGGTCACGATGCACAATACGCGGGCCTACACCATGATTTATTACGCGTACCACCTCAGCGGCGACTACCAGATCGTAGGGTATCCGATGACCGCGGACGGTCTGCTCTGGTGGGACCTCGACGCGCGAGCGCCGGAAGACGCTACTGACGATCAAATCCGCCTGATGTTTCAGTCGCTGCTGGCGGACCGCTTCAAGCTCAAGGCTCACCGCGAGACCAGAGACATACCGGAATATGAATTGACGCTCGGCAAGAGCAAGCCGAAGCTTACGCCAGCCAGCGCCGACCGGCCCATGACCGTTACCATTGAAGACAGAACTTTCACCCCAGCCGTCGGAGGATGTAGCGTAAGCTTGTGGCGCGAGGGGGCGCATATGCTCTGTCACGCCGCGCCTATCGAGAAGATAGCCGCCCAGGTGCGAAACTCGTTGCGGTCGCCCCTCGTTGACCGCACCGGCCTGACGGGAACCTACGACCTCAATCTCCTCTACATGCCCGAGGGCCGCACTCCCGATCCCGATCAAGTGCCCGCCCCAACGTTGCCGGAAGCTCTGAAAGATGTGGGCCTCAATTTGGAAAAGGGTAAAGGCCCGGTCGAAGTGCTCGTCATTGACCACATCGAGAGGCCGTCGGAAAACTAGCCAAGCTCTTTGAATGGATTAAACACCTTAAGCCCCGGGCGCATAAAGTCTTTGTCGTTGCCGGTCGCTATGGTGAGCCCGTAGCGCCGGGCAGTCGCTGCAATATAGCTATCCTCAACCGGCATCCGATGGCCGGCCCTATCCAACAACCGTTGTTGCTCGGCCCAGACGTGCGCCACGGACACGCTGAACCCGTGGATTCGTCCGTGAAGAGCGTTGACGAGCCGGGTCAGCCACTCCTGCAATGCCTGACGCTGGCGTCCATCCTTGGTACGCACCCAGTATGCAAGCTGCGCGATTACGACCGCGCTCGTGTAGCAGCGGTCCTGTTCCGCTTCGAGCCAGGCAATGACGCGCGCATCGCCATGCCGCATGGCCGGCTGGCAGATCACGTCCGTGTCGAGCAACCAATTCATAGTTTTCGGCGGCGCGCGGGCGCGCGTCGCCGCGGAGGAACATCGTCCGGGCTAACCGGGCACGCTTTCATCACCGTTAGCCACTTCTCGTTTCCGGGAAGTCTTCGGAACACGAGCGCATCTTCTTCCGGGTCGAAGCGGGCGTCGAAATAGTCGCCGGGCGACGCCGGGGCCAGGCCGACTGGAATTGTGAGCCTGCGCTTGGCATCCAGCGTTACAATCATAGTGGGATTATCCCACCGCACGGCGCCGCCAGTCAATGCCGCCAGTCAATGCCCTCGGCGCTGGCTCGCCGGGAGTAAGATCGAACTATGGGTAGCAGTGAGATTCAATTTGTCTCCACTGAGGGAGGCGAACCGACTGCTGTCATTGTGCCGATAGGGCTCTGGCGCGAAATCGAATCGGAGCGCGAAACGGCGTATCTGCTAAGTTCCGGGACGATGAAGAGACGCCTTCTCGATGCCGTGCAACGCTCGGAGGGCCTTCCACTCGAGGCAGCCGTTGAGAAGCTTGGAATTCGATCCCGTGGCCTTTGAAGATTTTGCCTGCCGGGGCCGCTACCGATCGAAGCCTCGCGCCGCTTCCCGGCCTATTCCCGCGCACCGCCCTGGGTTGCAGTGCAAGCAACCCCCTTTTCCCCCGCTCGGCGAAAGGAGCGCCGGAATTGAAGTCCGTGTGATTCAATTGTATCGATGACCACATCGTGGCGCCAGACGCTGCTGCTGAGCGGGCTCTCTCTCGGCATAGAGAGGCTGGCTGGAGATGCGGTGCACGCAGGCGGTCCGCTCGGATTCGCGCTTGGCGCGGGGGCGGTCGCGGCGGGGGCGGTGGGGCACTTCCTGGTGCACGTCGCGCACGGCCAGCGCGAAAAGCACGAGGCCGGCGAGCGGGCCGCGCGGAACCACCTGATCCGGCGCGGGATGATGGAGGCGCTGCGGAGCGCGCTCCAGCGCTCTCCCAAGCCGGCCGGGGAGCTTTACGAGGCTTTAGGCAAGCAGTGGGATGAGTCGCTCGGGGACGCCATCGAAGATAACGCGGCTTTGGAAAGGCTCTTTCCGGCCGAGGTGTTCGACGAATCTCAGTGGGCGGCGACGAATTCCTACAGCCCGGATACGAAGCGGGACGCCGGCGATCTGGCGGCGGTCCTGCACGAGTGGCTCCTGAAGAGCGATTCGGCCCTTTACCAGCGCTGGAATAAAGACGAGGCTCTCAAGTTCGCGGAGGCGTTGCTTCCTTTTTACCGGCAGGCGTTCGCCGAGGCGCTCAACCAGCCATCGAGCGCCGTCTATCAGGCATTCGTGGTGAAAGGGATCTCGGAACTGCGCGGATTTGCCGATCGCGCTTGGCCGCTTCTGAAGCAAATCGCGGAGGAGCAGCGTTCAATCCGGGCCGAGCAGCGCATGAATCATGGAGAGGTGATGGCGGCGTTCGCGGAGACGATGCGGCGATTGGCGGCGCGGCCGGGCGCGGCGCCCGCGGTTCCGCGCTTCGCCGGCAACGTGCCGTCGCGTTTGAACCGGCCGTTCGTGGGGAGAACAAGGGACCTGGACGCCACGGACCCGGAAGGGATCGAGGCAAAGCTGGGACCGGCGAGCGAAGCTTGCGCCCTGGTCTTGCATGGGGAGCCGGGGACGGGGAAGAGCGAGCTGGCGCGAGAGTACGCGCGGCTCCGTAAGGAGCGCTACCCCGGAGGGACGTTCCTGATTCATGCCGAGACCATCGACGTCGATTTTGCGGGAATCGGAAAGCACGTGTTAGGACTTTCATTTCCCGCGGATCTTGCGGTGCACGACCAGGCCAAGCGGACGTTCTATAGGCTCGGCAAGGAGCCGGCCCTGGTGATCTACGATAATGCGGCCTCGGCGGAGTCCCTCCAGGAATGGCTGCCCGCCGTGGGGATGCTGTGCCACGTTCTGATCACGACGTTCGTGGGAGAGTGGCCCAGCGAGTTCCGGCGCCACAGGGTGGATGCGCTTTCGCCGGACGAGTCCCGGCGTCTGATTGAAACGCTGGCGGGCGGGGCGGCCCGCGGCGCGGTTGGAAGGGAGTTGGCCGCTTTCGCGGGTGGACTCCCGGTGGAGATTTGTCCGATGGCGGCGGCTCTTGCGAAGTTGCAGGAGCGAGGGAGAGCGCGGGACATGCGGTTGTACCTGGCCCCGGAAGCGAAGGGGAGTTTCGCCGCGCCATATGAGCTGCTCGGTCCGGGCGCGCGGCTCGCGCTGCACGCGGCGGCGTTCATGAGCGCCCGGGCGATTCCGCGCGATGAACTGGTTATTCCGCTCCGGCAAGCCGCCGGGTGCGATGAGGAGCAGGCTCTGAAGCATCTGGACGATTGCATCGACTTGCACATGCTGGAAGGCGCGGAGGAGCTGACCATGCACCAACTCCGCGCGGCGTTCTTGCGGGATGTCGAAGGGAACTTCGAGGCGCCGGACGCGCTCCGGCGGGTGCGGGAAGCGCAGCGGGAACGGTGGATCGGGCTGGCAGGGAGCGTCGCGGAGAAACCGGCGGATTCGGATCGGGCGCGGCGCTTCATGCTGTTCCCGGTGTCACCTGAGGCGTGGGAGGAGGCGGGCCTCGGGCTGCCCGCGCCGGACGGCACGGTGGCTGGCAGAGCCCTCGCTGAGATCGGCCGGTTCGAGGAGGCGCGGGGCTGGTTTGAGCGCGCCGTGGCGGCGGCGGAAAAGGGCGACGTACACGGGCGCATCGACCACGAGAGCTTGGGCACGAGCCTGCATCAAGTGGGCTACTGCCTTTCGAGCCTGGGGCGATTCGAGGAGGCGCGGGGCTGGTTTGGGCGCGCCGTGGCGGAGGAAGAAAAGGGCGACGTACACGGGCGCATCGACCACGCGAGCTTGGGCTCGAGCCTGCATCAAGTGGGCTACTGCCTTTCGAGCCTGGGGCAATTCGAGGAGGCGCAGGGCTGGTTTGAGCGCGCCGTGGCGGAGGCCGAGAAGGGCGACGTACACGGGCGCATGGACCACGCGAGCTTGGGCACGAGCCTGCATGAAGTGGGCTACTGCCTGTCGAGCCGGGCCGATTCGAGGAGGCGCGGGGCTGGTTTGAGCGCGCCGTGGCGGAAAAGGGCGACGTACACGGGCGCATCGACCACGAGAGCTTGGGCAGGAGCCTGCATCAAGTGGGCTACTGCCTTTCGAGCGTGGGGCGATTCGAGGAGGCGCGGGGCTGGTTTGAGCGCGCCGTGGCGGAGGAAGAAAAGGGCGACGTACACGGGCGCATCGACCACGAGAGCTTGGGCACGAGCCTGCATCTAGTGGGCTACTGCCTTTCGAGCCTGGGGCGATCCGAGGAGGCGCAGGGCTGGTTTGAGCGCGCCGTGGCGGAGAAGGAAAAGGGCGACGTACACGGGCGCATCGACCACGCGAGCTTGGGCAGGAGCCTGCATCAAGTGGGCGACTGCCTTTCGAGCCTGGGGCGATTCGAGGAGGCGCGGGGCTGGTTTGAGCGGGCCGTGGCGGAGGCGGAAAAGGGCGACGTACACGGGCGCATCGACCACGAGAGCTTGGGCAAGAGCCTGAATCTAGTGGGCGACTGCCTTGCGAGCCTGGGCGATTCGAGGAGGCGCGGGGCTGGTTTGAGCGCGCCGTAGCGGAAAAGGATAAGGGCGACGTACACGGGCGCATCGACCACGAGAGCTTGGGCACGAGCCTGCATCAAGTGGGCTACTGCCTTTCGCGCCTGGAGCGATTCGAGGAGGCGCGGGGCTGGTTTGAGCGCGCCGCGGCGGAAAAGGAAAAGGGGCCTCCGCTTCCGTGACGCCTCTTCGCCACGGGTTCGATTCCCGTCACCCGCTCCATGGGCGCCATCCACCGGAGCCTTGCTCCGCCTCCCCGCATTCACAACCCAATCCACTTTGAAGGCATTAGACTTAGCCCGACTTTCGCACTTCCCGGCCATTTTTCCGGGTCAGTAGGGCTTAACCCGTTTGCCTGCATTCCGGATATTTGAAAACCGCTGTGGTGAAGACCCACCCTCTTCCCCTCCCGTGGTTTTTCTGTCATTCTGCTGCTTCGATGTTTTTGCGCCGTACAAACCGCAAGAAGGACGGCAAGGACCACCGCTATTTCAGTGTGGTGGAGAACCGGCGATTGTCCTCTGGCAAGACAGCGCAGCGCACAGTCCTGTACCTGGGTGAAGTCAACGACAATCAAGAAGCCGCCTGGCGCAAGACCCTTGAGGTCTTCGACGAGCAGCAGCAGCGTCCCCGCACTCTGAGCCTGTTTCCGGAGATCGCGAGATTCCCGCAGATGCCGTCGACAGCTTGCAGGTGAGACTGAGCGGGCTGGAACTGCGGCGGCCACGCCATGTTCGGCAACTGCTGGCTGGCTTGTGAAATATGGCGCCAACTGGGGCTGGACGAGTTCTGGCGACGACGCTTGCCGGACGGCCGCGAGGCCGTAAGTTGGGAGAAAGTGCTGGAGTTGCTGGCGGTTAACCATCTGATCGATCCGGCCAGCGAGTTCCGCGTGCACCGGCAGTGGTTCCTCTCCACCGCCATGGACGAGTTGCTGAACGTCGATTACGCGGTCGCGGAAAAGGACCGGCTGTATCGTTGTTTGGACCGGGTGCTGGAGCACAAGCAGGATCTGTTCGTGTGGTTGCGAGGGAAGTGGGCGGATCTGTTTCAGGCCGACTTCGAGGTGCTGCTCTACGATCTGACGAGCACCTATTTCGAAGGCGCCATGGAAGAGAACCCGAAGGCCAAACGCGGCTACAGCCGCGATGGCCGGCCGGATTGCCTGCAGGTGGTGATGGCGCTGGTGGTCACTACGGATGGTTTCCCGCTGGCCTACGAAGTGATGAACGGGAACACCACGGACTGCACTACGCTGCGCGGGTTCCTCGACAAAATCGAGAAGACCTACGGGAAGGCCAAGCGGATGTGGGTGATGGACCGGGGAATCCCGACCGAAGCGGTTCTGGCCGAGATGCGCGATCCCGCGCGCCGAGATTTACTATCTGGTCGGAACGGCGAAGAGCAAGATCAAACAGCATGAGAAAAAGTGGCTCGACTCACCCTGGCAAAAGGTCCGCGATTCGGTCGAGGTGAAGCTGTTCGAACAGGACGGCGAGTTGTACGTGCTGGCCAAGAGCGAGGGCCGCCAAGCCAAGGAGGTGGCCATGCGGCGGAAACGGCTGGCGCGTTTGCTGCGCAAGTTGCGCGCCATGCGCCACAGCCTGCCGACGCGCGATCAGTTGCTGCTACGCATCGGCGCCGCCAAGACCGAGGCGGGCCGCGCCTTCGGCTTCGTGAAAATCCAACTGCCTGGCGCTCGGCAGCCCGTGACGCGCGAGTCCTTCCAATTCCACACGGACAAGGCCAAGCTCAAGGAAGCCGAACTGCGCGATGGACATTATCTGCTTCGCTCCAACCTCACCAGCGGCGATCCCACTGTGCTGTGGTCGCGCTACGTGCAACTGACCCAGATTGAATCCGTTTTTCGAAACCTGAAAAGCGAGCTGGGGATTCGGCCGATCCGTCATCAACTGGAGCATCGCGCCGACGCCCACATCCTGATCGCCTTCCTCGCCTACTGCCTTCAAGTGACGCTGAAGAACCGGCTGATGATACATGCGCCGGGGCTGACGCCCTCAGCCGTGATGGAGGCGCTGGCGACGATTCAAATGATCGACGTTCACATCCCGACCGTGGATGGACGTTGGTTGATTCTTCCCCGCTACACGCAGCCGGAAGCGGAAGCCCGCCTCGTCCTCGACAAGCTCAAGCTCGCCCTGCCCGCGCAGCCGCCCCCGCGCATAACCGCAGATCCTCCGGGAAGAACCGCTGGAGCGTAGGATCTGCAGCTCCGATTTGTGGTGAAGACCTTTCGATAGCTCGGACTGATTCTTCGAGAGTTAGGCGCCTCGCAGGGCTCGAAGTGCGAAAGTCGGGTTAGCCGGTGGCCCTGGCTATCTCCGCGGTATTCTGGGACCGGAATGAGAGGCTTCCCGCTGACCCGCCCCTTGACCTTGCCCGAGCCTTATCCCTGCCAATTGCGGGCCGGGCCACTTGGGGCAACGCTCCTCGCCTCCATTGCATCTCCGATCCCCCTGGGGGCGCCAAACGAACCCACCAAGTTGTTGAAAACAAAGAAAAGCGGCAAAAACGAACCCACTCGCGGAAGCCCGAACCCCGGGCGGCGAGGTTTCGGCTTGAGATCGGCCTGCTCTTCCAGCCTCAAAATGTCTTATCGTGTTTACTAGGCCTAAAAGTATGAGTGAACTCAACTTCTCTCCGCGCCGCTTCATGCGGCTCTTCATCCTCACGATTGCCGCGGCTACGATCGTCTCCGCCGCCGATCGCCGCGTCTCGTTTGACGCCAACTGGAAATTCCTCAAGGGCGATGCGGCCGGCGCCGACCAGCCGGGCTTCAACGACCAAGGCTGGCGCTCGCTCGACCTTCCTCACGATTGGGCCATCGAAGGGCCGTTCGACGCGCAGTACGGCGCTTCCACCGGCGGCCTGCCTATCTCCGGCACGGGTTGGTATCGAAAGCACTTCACCGTTCCGGCGTCGGGCAGGAGCAAATATTACTCGCTCGAAATCGATGGCGCCATGTCCAACTCCACGGTCTATCTGAACGGCCATTCGGCCGGGGGCCGGCCTTACGGATACAGCAGCTTCGAGGTGGACCTCACGCCGTATATGAAATTCGGCGAGGAGAACGTTCTCGCGGTTCGGCTGACGCCGGAGCCGCAGTCGTCGCGCTGGTATCCCGGCGCGGGCATTTACCGCAACGTCTGGCTGGTGACCACGGAGAAGTATCAGGTGGCGCACTGGGGAACGTACGTAACGACGCCGAAGGTGACGGACGAGAGCGCCACCGTTGAGGTGAAGAGCGAGATCCAGAATCACGAGTCCCAGAACACGCGTCTCACGGTCGAAATCGCCGTTCTCGACGCGGCCGGCAAGCAGGTGGCGCATTCTTCCTCGGAACGTCACCGCGGCGGCCAACGGTTCGGCCACCGCCAGCGCTTCACTGAATGTCGCCCGCCCCGAGCGGTGGGACGTGAACCGCCCTTATTTGTACAAAGCGGTGACCACCGTGAAATCGGGCGTGGCGACTCTCGACCGGTACGAACAGCCCTTCGGCATCCGCACCATCGAATTCATCCGCGAGAAGGGATTCCTGCTCAACGGCCGCGCGATGAAGCTAAATGGCGTGTGCGATCACCACGACCTGGGCGCCTTGGGAGCCGCCATCAACACGCGCGCGCTCGGAACGCCAGTTGGAGATTCTTCGAGGCATGGGCGTCAACGCCATCCGTACCAGCCACAACCCGCCCGCGCCCGAGCTTCTCGACCTGTGCGACCGCAAGGGATTCGTGGTGATGGACGAGGCATTCGACATGTGGCGCCGCCCCAAAGTTCCCAACGGATCGGCGAAGTATTTCGACCAGTGGGGCGAGAAGGACATGCGCGACCTGATCCGCCGCGACCGCAACCACCCCAGCGTGATTCTCTGGAGCATCGGCAACGAGATCCCCGAGCAGAACAGCCCCGAAGGCGCGACCATCGCCAAGATGCTAACCGGCATCGCGCACCAGGAGGACCCCACGCGTCCCGACCACCTCCGCCTTCAACAGTTGGCAGCAGGCGATTCAAAACGGGTTGGCCGCCGCCGTGGACGTGCCGGGCTTCAACTACCAGCCCATGAACTACCAGAAGATTCAGACCGAGCATCCCACCTGGGTGATCTTCGGTTCGGAGACCGAGTCCTGCGTGAGTTCGCGCGGTGTGTATGAGTGGCCGCTTTCGCCAACCGGACGGATGGCGTCGCTCCAGGTTCCGAGTTATGACACTGCGGCGCCAGGCTGGGCCTACTGTCCCGACGTGGAGTTCGACGCGCAGGACCGCCTGCCCAATGTGTTGGGCGAATTCGTCTGGACCGGTTTCGATTACCTCGGTGAGCCAACGCCCTACGGCGGGCGCGGGGCCACCGACTGGCCCTCGCGCAGTTCCTACTTCGGCATTGTCGATCTGGCCGGCTTCCCGAAGGACCGCTACTACATGTACAAAGCCCACTGGACGAAGGACCCCGTGGTCCACGTTCTTCCGCATTGGAATTGGGCGGGCAAGGAAGGGCAGGCGGTCCCCATCATGGTTTACACGAACGCCGATGAGGTCGAACTGTTCGTCAACGGCAAGTCGATGGGCCGCAAGAAGCTCGGCGTCGATACGGTGACCATTCCCGTGGGCCGCAACGTGAGCCAGCAGCAGCAATTCGTCTCGAAGTACCGTCTGGAATGGGAAGCGCCGTATGCGCCCGGTTCGCTGCGAGCCGTGGGTTATAAGGGCGGCAAGCAGTGGGCCGTGGATGAAATCAAAACCGCCGGCGCGCCTGCCCGGTTGAAGCTGATACCGGACCGCGCGAAGATCAAGGCCGACGGCCAGGACCTATCGTTCATCACCGTCCGCGTGGAAGACAAGGACGGCAACCTGTGCCCGCTGGCCGATAACACTGTAAAATTCCAGGTGACCGGAGCCGGCCGCCGTGAAGCGGTGGATAACGGCAACGCCGCCACAACGGAGTTGTTCCAAGCCGATGAACGGAAAGCCTTCAACGGTCTGGCGCTTTTGATCGTTCGCTCGAAGGCCGGCAAGCCCGGGACGATTCAGGTAACGGCGACGTCCGAAGGAATCCCGGCAGCCACGACTACGCTTGCGACAGTGGAATAGCGGGAACGCTGGACGACCGTGGCATACCATGGGCCTTATGCCATGAAGGTCCGTGAGGTGATTCGTTTGCTCGAAAAACACGGTTGGGTGGAGATGCGGTCAAGGGGCAGTCATCGGCATTTCAAACATCCCAGCCAGGCGTCAGTAATCACTGTGCCGGGCGCTGGGAGCAAGGAACTGGCTCCGGGCACTCTGAACGCTATACTCAAGAAGGCAGGGCTGAAATGAGCGCGAGACGCTATGCGGTGATCATCGAACAGACAGGAACGGGTTATTCCGCCTATTCCCCGGATGTTCCCGGATGTGTGGCCGTGGGCGACTCGGAAGAGGAGACGCGCCGCAACTTTCACGACGCGCTAATTGCGCACTTCGAAGCCATGAGCGAAGTCGGTGAGCGCATCCCCGAGCCTCAGACATCCGTCGATTACGTCGAAATCGCGGCGTAGTATCATTCCACGATACCGGGAGAACCATTCCGCTGCGAGCTGACTGTTAGCATTATGCCGATGGCCAAATGGCTCCGCGGCTTCAGCGCGACCCTCGCGATCGGGTGGATCGCGCTCGCTGCCGTGGGGATCGGGTATGCGCATTTCCGCGCTGTTCCGGTTCGCATCACCGTATTTGCGCTTGCGGCTTTCCTGATTGAGTACGCGTTCTATCTTATCCCCGCGTTTCCGGCGGTGCGCGAGCGGTTCGGCGGCATTCGGCTGCCGGTATTTCTGGTGGCATCCGCGGTGTTGCCCTATTTAGCTTCCTGCCTGGCCAAAGGATTTCATTGGATCGGGCTCGCGAAGATTGTGGCCGCCGCGCTCGCCTTAGGATTGTGGTTTTTCGCTTTGCCTCCAGGGGTTCTGACCGACCTCGGATTTCTCGCGGCGGTGGCCTACCTCGTTCTATCGCATTACTTCCAGGGCGTGTACGCGATTCCGGCCCGCGGCGTGGATCTGGGAATTCTGGGCCGCCTGGCCGTAGCGCAAATTGCGGCGATGGCGCTGATCGTGGGCCGGCGCGTTCCCGAGACCGGCTATGGTTTTCTGCCGAGTCGGCGGGAGTGGCGCATCGGCGCTCTGCACTTTCTGTTATTCGCACCCATCGGGCTCCCGCTCGCGCTGCTATTGAAGGCCGTCAAATTCTCGTCTCCGGAGCCGCTATGGATGATTGCAGGCACGTTCCTAGGCGCGCTTTGGGTAATCGCGTTGTTCGAGGAGTTCGCGTTTCGCGGCGTTCTACAGCCGATGATCGAACGATGGACCGGAAGCCGCGCCGCGGCGCTGGCGATCGCATCCGTGCTATTTGGCCTGCTCCATCTCCCGTTCCGCGGATTCCCCAACTGGCGCTGGATGCTTGTGGCCGCCGTCCTGGGGTTGTTCTGCGGCCGCGCGAGGAATCAAGCAGGGAGTATTAGAGCGGGGATGGTGACTCATGCGTTGGTCATCACTGCCTGGCGGGCGTTTTTCGTGTGACGCACGGCGAATCGCGGCCCAGCCGGCGCGCGACGGCGATTTGAATGCCGGCCTGCGCCATGCCCGTCATGGAGCCGCGTGATAACGTCGAGCAATGCCCGCATCGGCAAGCCGGAGGGTCCGCCTGGCGGTTCTGGTTTCGCTGGCAGCCATCTCCGTCTACTTTGTAATTTCCTCCTCCGACGGGCTCAGTGCGTACTTCACGCTGGACGACGGAACCAACGTGATGCTCAAGCACATGTACGGGAGAGACTCTCTCGGCGATGTGCTCGGCGCGGCGTTGCTGGTGGTGACGCCGGCTTTCAGGCCGCTGGGAGGCGTTTATTACTTTCTTCTCTATAGTCTTGCCGGCTTCAACCCCGCGCCTTTTCACGCGGTGTGTCTGCTCCTAATGCTTGGGAATCTCTGGCTGGCATTTTCCGTCCTCCGGCTTCTCTCGGGTTCCGTCGAAGCGGGGGTTCTTGGCGCTTTACTCATCGCCCATCATCCGGAACTTTCCGCGCTACGCTACAACTGCGGCACGATATACGAGATCCTCTGCTTTCTGTTCTACTTCCTGGCGGTGCGGTGTTACTTTGTCTGGCGGCGAGAGGGCAGGGAAACAGGCGCGACGACGATTTCATGGCGGCGGACAGCGGGTCTTGTCGCCCTCGCGGGTTGCGCGATGGATTCCAAAGAGATGGCCATGACGCTGCCTGCGACGCTCTTGCTCATGGAGCTGATCTACTTTCCACCGGAACGCTGGCCGTCGACGTGGCGCGAAATCGGCCGGTTTGCGGGGCGCCAGGGGCGCGCGGCGCTTCTGACAGGCGCGTTCCTCGCACCCGCCATGGCGATCAAGGTACTGATGAAGAATCCGCTCAGCGACGATCCTGGATTCTCGGGCCGTTCTCCGCATCAAGCTCTGGAAGGCATGCGCCACTTTTTCGGCGCGCTACTGTACCGCAACTTCTACTTTCAGCCCCTTTCGACGGTCAAGCTGATCGCGCTGTGGACGGCGCTCGCGGGGTTGGCAATCGCCCTGCGGTCCCGTGCGTTGAAATTCGGCTTCTGCTTCCTCGTCCTCGGCCTGCTGCCCGTTGCGCTGATCAGCCGCCGTAACGGGTACATGCTATACCTCCCACTGATGGGCTGGGCGCTCTATGTCGCCTGCCTGTTCCGGTCGCTGCGCGGCTTCCTGGCGCGGCTCGTGCGAGTTGGACCCGCCGGCGCGGCGGTCTTAAGGGCCGTTGCGTTCGCCGCCGCTGCCATCTGGATTGTCCACACGCACGCGGTAGCGATGACCAGGGCCGAAGCAAATGTCCGCCGCGAACAAGAGAACAACCGCCGTTTCCTCGAAACGCTGCGAAACCTGCACCCGCAACTGCCGCACGGGGCGTCGCTCCTGATCCTGGACGACCCGCTACCGCGGGGCTATGAGCTGCTCTTATTGGCCCGAATGGCATACTTCGATCCAACTCTCATGGTGGAAAGGGGCAAGTCTTCCGGCAACGCAGTCATGGACTTTGACGGCCGGCCCCTGGATAGACTGGCGCTGGCTCATTACAACTTTATACTTGGAGGAGGCTGGGACCTGAGGGATTTGCGATGAGAATCGGTATGGACCTGCCTCAAGACAAGGGATCGAGAGGCGATGAGCTTGGTCAAACTCGGCCGGCAATCAGCCCCGGAGGGGCGCAAGAAAGTAGCCCATGGCGTGCGCCATTGGGAACGGACGGAAGAATCGGCGGAGCCCCGCGAGGGGCGAAAGAAAGGTTCCCCAGTCGCGGCTTCAGGCCTTGGTGCGAAGCAGCCCTCTTGCGCCCCTGCGGGGCTCGTATGAAATCGTTCGGAAACCGCAGGGCTGACGCCTTGGGCTACTGTCCAACGCCCCTGCCGGGGCTGTCTGCCGGCGCAATCGGCGCCTCGCCATTGTGGGGGTCGCGACAGTGATTTCGATAGCGTTCCTGGATTCCCCTCGTTTCCGCCGCGCCGTTACGTGGTATCTGGCGCCGGTCGCGATCCTCATTCTAAACGCGGCCATCGCGGGCCGGCTCTTCAAGCTGGAGTACTCCGCCAACTTCGGTTCCAACGAAGGCCAGTTCATCGCCATCGCGCGCGGCGTGGCGCACCATCTGGGCGATTTGAGCTGGTGGCCCGAATGGAGCTGCGGGCTTCCGTTTCAAAACACATACTTGCCATTATTCGGAATCAAGGCCGGCATGCTGAGCTGGCTCACGGGCGAATCCGCAGCGCTCGCGTTTCATCAGACCGGCGCCGCTTTCTTCTGTATAGGTCCGGTGTTCCTCTACCTGCTGGGACTCGCGCTGACCCGAAAACCCGTCGCAAGTTTTCTGGCGGCGGCGCTATTCTCGGTGTTCTCACCGTGCGCTCTCATCCCGGCGTACCGCGCGGATCTCGGCAGCTTGTGGAGATTGCGGCGTTTGCAGGTGCTGGCGTTTTATGGCGAAGGCCCGCACACCGCGGCCATTGCGCTTCTCCCGCTGGCGATTCTCTTTCTGTACCTGGTGGCCGAGCGTGCAACATGGAGGCGCTCGGCTCTAGCCGGGTTTTTTATTGGGCTGACCGTGATATCCAACGCGTTCGGAGCGGTTATCCTAGCCGCCGCCACCATTTCGTTGCTGGCCACCGCCCCCGCGAAGCGCTTCTTGCGCGCTGCGGCGGCGTTTACCGTTATCGCCGGCGCTGGCCTATTGTTGGATCTCGCCCGCAATGCCGCCTTCCGTGGTTTCGGCGATTCGGATGAACTCTCCGACTATTGACGGCGACTATCGATTCAACAGTCTCTCCGCGGTCGGTCTGGCGCTCCTGGCGGCCGGCTTCGGGTTCGGGTGGCTGGCATCGCGCAACTGGCGGCGCGATCTCCGTTTCTTCCTGTTGTTCGCGTGGCTGATGACGGGCATCGTCGTCCTCGGCGTCGTGGCGCATATCTACGTCGTGCCGCAGCCGCACCGCTACCAGATCGCCATGGATCTATCGCTGTGCCTGCTGGCCGTGTTCGGAGTCGCGGAACTGCTCGAGCGTTATGCTCCCCGATCCATAGCGTGCGTGGCGCTTGCGCTCGCCATCTTCGTAACGATTCAGGCGCGCTATGCAATCCGCTACGCGCATGGGCTGATCCACGGCGCGGACCCGAAGCAAACGGCTATGTATCGCGTGACGCGGTGGCTCGACGAAAACATGCACGGGGAGCGCGCGATGGTGAGCGGGTCCTATTCGTTCTACGCGAACGATTTCTCCGATACGCCGCAATTGCACGGCGGGCAGGACCCCATGCTGCCCAATTTCATGATGCGTATCGCGGTCTTCACCATTTACAGCGGTATGAACGCCGGAGACCGCGATGCCCAGGTTTCCGCGCTCTGGCTCAAAGCGCTCGGCGCGCACGCGGTCGCCGTGCCCGGCCCGCACAGCGAGGAAGTCTACAAGCCGTTCGTGAATCCGAAGAAGTTCGAAGGCGTTCTTCCCGTGCTTTGGCGCGAAGGCGACGATACCATTTACGGCGTACCGGCGCGCTCCGATTCGCTGGCTCATGTCATGGAACCCGGCGATGTGGTGCGCGACGCGCCCGTGAACGGGCTGGATACGCCGGAACTCGAGCGCTACGCCGCCGCCATGGATTCGCCCGAATATCCCGAGGCCAAGTGGCGTTGGACCTCGCGCCATAGCGCGTTGATCGACGCGACGATCGCGCCGGGGCAGGTCGTTTCGGTGCAGGAAACGTACGATCCAGGCTGGCGCGCCACGGCCGCCGGCGTTCCCCAGGAGATCTCCAAGGACGGGCTAGGATTTCTGACGGTGAAGCCGACGTGCCAGGGACCCTGCCAAATTGCTCTTACCTTCGATGGCGGTCCCGAGCGCAGCCTGACTACCGGCCTGAGCGTCTTCTCCGTTCTTGTTCTCGGATGGGCCGGCCTATCGGCTCGCCGGCGCCGGAAGATTGGGAAGCCCGGCAATCTCGACGGCAAGGCTGGCGAACCGCGCGCCTGACTTCCGCACTTCCAGCGTCCGCTCGCCAAGCCGCGTCAGTGGTGAGACGTGGAAGGCGAACTCGTATCTCGATGTGATGGGGTCTTTGCACTCGAACTGCTCGTACAGCGCCGGCAGGCCGTCCACCGTGAAGAAAAACTCCTCGGGGTTCTCCACGTCCTCGATCGTCACCTTTACTCCTCCCATGACGATGCGGTTCTTCGACTCGATATTGAGGCCGTCGGAAACCGAAAGAACGCGGGGAGCGCGCGGCGGCGGGGCAAGCACTTCGATAGTTTTCGGCTCGCCGATGGCTCGGCCCTCGAAACACAGCGTGACCGGAGCCGGGCCGGGCGGCAGACCGTCGGGCAAGCGCACGTTCATTTGGCAGCCGCCCGACTCGGTAATCGGCGAGAGGTAGCAGCCTCGCGCGCAGATCTCGTGAAACGCGGCATCGAGGTTGCCGAGGTGGCAGTACCGCGGCAGGCCGTCAATCCAAAGGCTGACGACGGCGTCGGGACCGCGCGCGGGAACGCGGGTTTCGCCGCTGTTGGAGGCGGTGACAGCCTTGAGCGCGGCTGCCTGAAAATCGGTTTGGGCAGGCCTGGAGGCCTGCCCCACTGCCGGCTTCAACCAGGTGGTCCACATGTACTGCGTTTCAAGGCCAGAAAGAGCCACCAGGTGAAAATCGTTCGCGCGCGCGAAGGCCGCCATGTCTTCGCCGCTGAAATGACAGCCGGTCCACGTCGCCGCTTCGCGATCTATCTCCGAAGCCAGCGGCGGCGCGCCGCGCAACTGGCAGCACAAAACACCGCCCGGCTTCAGCACGCGCCGCGATTCACCGAGATACCGAAGAACCACCTCTGCATCGGGAATGTGCTGGAAGACAATGTATGAGTATACAAAATCGAAGTAGCCTTCGGGGAACGGCAGCGATCCATCGCCGCCAACCACCTGGACCTGGGCACGCGGAACGCCGCGGAGCCGCTCGCGCGCAAGAGCCGCCATCTCCTGCGAGATATCGATGCCGTGGATCTCGCCGAAGTGGTGGCTCATCGGCAGCATGAGCCGGCCGGGACCGCAGCCGATTTCGAGCGCCCGCCGTTCCGAGGTCTGCGCCGGAGGCAGCCGGACCAGTTCACATTCCAGCGTGGGAACGACATCGGACGCGCCGGCCAGGAACTCATGGTCATCCTGCCGCTGCCGCCCAAAGGCCGCGAAGTAGAACGCATCTTCCCGCGCGCGCCGGTCCCAATCTTCCCGCATCCGGTCGATGACTCCCATAAACTAATTGTGACGCGGCGCGGGGCGCCGAAGCGTGAGGCCCGCCATCACGCTCGCTTGAACGAGGGCGGGACTAAGATCCGCGGCCCGCGGCGGCAACTTTCAGGCGCATGCCGCGTCGGCATTCTTCCCTAACACATACTCGTCAAAGGAAGGCAGCGGCTTGACCAGCGGCGCCAGTAGCGCGGCGGCCTGCGCGGTGGTGAGCACGTCCTCCGGCTCCAGTTTGACGATCTCGGCTTTTTCCGGCGCCGGCTCCCAGACATCTTCGCGCATGAGTCTGCCCCGATCGTCGTACGGCCAGATCGTCTCTTCGAAATTCTTATACAGGTACATGCAATTCGGATCCGCCTTGAGACCCTTCAAACTCAGCAGACCCAGCAACAACTCCTTGGAAAGTCCCTTGGGCAGGATCGCCAGACCCTTCGACATGACGAGCGATCCGCCCCATACCTGCTGGTAAGCAGTGAGGCTCGACGCGACGAAATTGTCGGCCACCGCCACCTGCTCATTCTCGCCATAAAAGATGCACTGGTTGGTTTCGGCCCACATGCGATACAGGCTCCGAATCTGATCGATGCCTTCTATCCTCTGATTGAACCCGAGGGCGTGGAGGTTGTAAATAGGGGCTTCCACAATCATGTCCGGCGTGAGCACTTCGTCGTAGCGCCCGGATATCTCCAGATAGCGGTGCCGGCTGTAAGACATCAGGATGAACCGATGCCGGGGATTGGTAGTCGTTTCCAGCAGCTTGTCGATTCCAACATTCGCTTGCGTTACATCGTGCTTTCCCATGCGTTTCTCCTTACAATCTTCCGGCCCGTAGCGCTACGCGGCATGCGGATCCGCCGGGCCCTGTCCCGTGTACTTCCGCATCATGTTCCAGGCGGTCAGAGCGACTCCGAAATTGAGACCCACGACGATCACGCCCTCGAACGCCTGAGGAACGTGCTCGGCAAGCCCTTCCGCCGGAGGCGCGGCGAAAATAATCTTCTGGTGGTACACGGCCAGCGCCGCCAGAATGTAAATGGTTGTAATCACCGCCCAGTTCAATACAGGCGCCCAGGGACGGGCCGCCCGCTTTTCCGGCGTGTTGTATAGCTTCTGGAACGCCCGGCGCGGCCCTACGTCCAGGTAGCGATAGGCCACCAGCCACCAGAGCAGACCATAGTAATGAAACCAGTTGACTGCGAGAGCCGCCACCAGAACGTGCAGCGAGATCTCAAAGGTATTCCGGCAGCGGACCCAATATCCGATCAGTTTGCCGAACGACTGAGGATTCCGGTTAAAGTACGCCGCCAGGGGGAACGAAGAAGACAGCAGCGCAACCCGACCGCCCCAATACCAGAGCGGGCTCTTATAATGCAAAGCCAGCGGCCCGCACACGAACAGATCGAGCGAAACTACGATCAGGTGAAACGTAAAGATCTTAATCGCGTCTCTGTTGCGAAAGAGCGGGTTCAGTAGTTCGTCCGGACGGCGGAATCCCTGATAGACCTGCCGCACTCCTACCCACGCGCCCCACGCGAGAAGGACAGTGTAGACGATAGTGATGAACACCGAGCCGGCGGTCACAGGCGAAAAATTCATGGGTTCTATCCTTAGCGGCGCGTGCCAAAAACTCAAATGCCTTTTTCCCTCTCCCCGCGGCAAAGCGGGGGGAACGGCGTCTTCACGGCCTCACCTCGCCCACGTCCTACTTCTTAAACGCGGGGTCCGATTCGGCTCCGGGCCGCGGCGTCCATTCCAGCGAGTAATAATCGCCTCGCGCCCGCGCCCACGGATCGAACACATTCACCACGGATTTCAACTCGTCGGCCAGCTCCGGAATATTTCTCAGCAGCACGCGCTTCAGCGGTGAAACCGGCTGCGTGTGGCCGTTCGGCTTGCCCTGTTCGATCTGTTCGGGGCCGGGTCCGTTGTGGTTCACCCAGTCGACGCCCAGTTTCGTGTAGAACTCGGGGCGGAAGCTGGATGTAAAGAAGCGGTCGCTGAATAGCCGCCGCGAGGCGTTCAGAATGAATACCACGAACTGCGTCTCCGAGATGGCAAAGCCGTGCGGCCTCGTCGATTCCGAAAGCCAGCCGATTACGGTGTCCACATCCTCGATGTTGTCCACCACGGAACCGTTCGGATGACCGAGGCAATCGTCGATGGGCGAATTGTCGTCGTTGCGCTGCGCGTCGGTAATCACCTTCGACGCATCGCAGACGTGCGTGCCATAGACTTCGCGCAACTGTTGCGCCCACTGCCGGTGTTCCGGTGAAAGCGGCTTCGGGAAGAAATCGTCGTAGCTGGTCAACTGGCGCAGCCCGTACTGCCGCCGGAACTCGTTATAGCGGGGCACGCCGCGTTCCCGGTCGCGGATCAGATCGAGCGCCGCGATATCGATCTGTTTCCCGGGTGAGTCCAGCCTCGGCAGGCGGATGTTCTGCATGAACTGCGGGGTATTATGCAGGGTGAGCAGCCCCAGCCTTTGGCGGCCCATGCTCAGGCCCCAGTTGGCGAGGCCGCGCGACCGCATGGCATCGGTCGCTTTGCCCTCGAAGGTATTGATCACCGCCACCTTCTGGACGATCTGGTTCGGGTCTCTGCGCGAATCCCGGTACTCGATCAAATCCGGAATGAGCGGATGGAGCCGGTATACCGTGACGAATTCCTCCGGAAAATTGAACGGCGAACCGAAGTGATTGACGCCGCCATTCGTCGATTCGGGCTTGGTGATGTCGTAACCCGTAGCTTGGCTGCCGAGCCCGAATATGCCCGGCCCCGAGGCGAAGACCGAATACCACTGCGTCGATTTCGCGACGTCCGCCGACTTTCCGAACTCCTTCGTTACGAGGTCGGAAAGTACCTTTGAGACATCGGGTTCGCGCGGTTCCGAGCAGGCCGTTCCAGTTAGCGTTCATGCCCTTGTAGAGCGGCTCGTCGTAGAGCAACTGCGGAGTCCACTCGATGGTGTGGATCTTGGCGATCGTCGCCGAGACCACCAGTCTCGCCGCCGTGAACAACTCCTCCGGCGTTACATCCTTGTTAGCGATCGCCCGCGTCGGGTTCGCCGGATTCCGGAGCCCGCTGTCCCCGTTCGGGTTATCCGCCGCCTGCCTTCGGAATTCTTCTACAAACGCATTGTGTTCCCGCGCGAACAGGTTGTGATAGAAGCTCATCCCGATGGTCCAGTTATCGGGAAAGCCCGCCGCCTCCTGGCCCATCCACTGAGGCTGAATGGGGTCGCCCGCCTGCATGACGGGGAGATACCCGCCGGGCATTCCGGCTACCGGATCGAGCAGCAGACGGGCCGGGTCTTTCGGATCCCGCTTCACCCGTTTCTTCGACGTCTCGTCGAACCCGTAAAGCTGCGAGGCGTCCCACCAGGCCGTGTTGTTGTTGGCGAACGTTTTCGGCGCGCGCGCCAGATATTTCTTCCCGTCCACCGTGAAGGATTCCGGCGGCGAATCGTTGGCAACCAGCGCCTGGTCCACGCGGTCGCCCGGCCGGCACCCGAGTTCCTGGATCTCAGCCGGTGTCAGGGGCTTGGGGACGCCGTTCACAAGCTGGGTCTTGCAGCCCATGTCGATGTACGCGGAGGCGTTATGGCCCTCCTCCATGTGGGAGAACCAGTCATGCGTCATGAACTGAATCCAGTACGCCGCCAGCACGTTGAAGAAAGGCGCTTTCTGGTAGTCGCAGTTTGCGCTGGGAGAATTGTCCGGTGCGCCAAATCCGGCGTTGCAACCGGCAGCGTCCGGGCCCTGAATGCGCGTGAGCAGCTTGCGGCTGATTACCTGCGGATCGGGCGTAAGCAATCCGAGCCTGTTGCCGTGCCTGTTCTTGGTCAGCTCGTTTCGGCCCTGGTCCGGAAACGTCGTTTCAAACTCCACGTTGCGCGCGAACGGCGTCCCCGCCGAACCCATCGCCGGGTTGAGGATATCGTTGCAAATTCCCGTGGTGGTGCGGCCCCGGATCAGATCGCCTTTGCACTCCTGCGCATGGTCTCCGCCCACCGCCTGGTAACTGGGGTTGGTCTTCGGCAGCCGCATCTCCGCCCACACCTTGATTGCCCTGCCCCCGGTTCCGCCGCTGCCCGAAACGTAGGTCTTATAAGTGCCGCTGTTATCGAACAAATTGAACTTGATCAGTTCAATCCGTTGGTATTCGAGGTCGAGCAGCGCGCCCAAAACCCCGCGAAGCGCCGGTCCCTGCGAAGAAATATAGTTTTTGGGGAGGGAATCCATGTCGCCCGTGCCCCAGTATTGAGACCAGTCGGCCCACGGGGTCATCCGGAATTGCACCGCTTTCTGGCCGCCGCGGCACATGTCCGTCGCCTCGGCGACCTTGCCCAGGAAACGCACGTCGCGGGCTTCCGGAATCTTCAGCAAGCCGCTCAAAACCATCTGTTTGCAGGCTTCCAGTTCGCGCGCTTCCTCCACCTTGGCGCCGGGATTAGCGCACGACGCGAGAAGTATCGCCGGTACGCAGGCTATCGACAATCGGATTGATTTCATGGGATACCCAGGATTAAGCGTCTTTTGAAATATGCCCTGTGGGGGGGTTGGGTTAAGTCATTATTCAGTGTTTCTTGGAATATGTCAAGAGAAGTTTCAAAGGCGAGCCGAAAGTGTCCCGCGATCGCCGATGGGTGCGAGTGTCGGACTGTGGCCCGCATGACGCCGCGAGGTCGCTCGCCGCTCCAAGTTACCGGACCGGAGGCAGCCGGACCAGTTCGCACTCAGGCGTGGGAACGGCATCGAACGCGCCGGCAAGGAACTCATGGTCATCCTGGCGCCCCGAGACTCCCCCGGAGCCGCCCTTGTACTCCTCAAAACTGGACGTTGCCGCACATGATTGTCGGGTCGCTCGGATAGATTTGTGTACTTCAAGTCTCAATTTGGCGAAAAAGCCTGTTGCTTGGGTCCCTAATCGCCGATAGAATCGGTGATCAATGTCCTCCACCGAGAACAGGACCGTACTAGTGGTGGACGACGAGCCGGATATCCGGAAACTCGTCGCCGCCATGGTTGGGCGGTTAGGTTATACGGCTTTCACGGCCGACAGCGGCGAACACGCGCTCGTCGTCCACCGGAATCACGGTCCGGTAGCTCTGCTGATCACGGACGTGGTGGCGCCGGGCATGAGCGGCCCCATGCTCGCCGATAAACTGGTCGCAATTCAGCCTGGCTTGAAAGTACTGTTCATTTCGGGCTACGACAGCACCCACCTGGTGCAAAAATACGTCGTGGAACAGGGCCATGCCCTCCTGCCTAAGCCTTTCACCGTAGCGGAGTTAAAAGCCAAACTCGATAGCGTGCTGACCGGCGCTGAATTCGTCCAGTGACACTCTTGCCGCCGCGGTGATAGGATCGCGGTGGTGACCATTCGCCCCGCGAGCGACCGCTCCCTGCTCGTTACCCTTGGCAAAGACATCTCTTCGGAGACTCACGCCCGCGTTGCGCGCATGATGCGCAGCTTGCTTGGCGTGCGCGGAATCCTGAACCTGCATCCGGCATACGCCTCGGTGCTGGTAGACTTCGATCCCCGCAGCCACGCTCACGGAGACATCGAGGGCCTCGTCCGGGAGCGTTGGGAAGCGCTGGAATACGCCGAGAGCTGCTCCGGTGGCGGGGAGAACCGTAGAGATCCCCGTTGTTTATGGCGGTGAGTCCGGACCGGACTTGGAGGACGTCGCGCGATACGCCGGGATGGCCCCGGAGAGAGTCGTGGAGCTGCATGCGTCGGCCCAGTATCTGGTTTATTTTCTAGGGTTTTCGCCAGGATTCCCGTACCTGGGGGGACTGCCTGCCGCGTTGGCGGTCCCGCGCCTGGAGGCCCCGCGTACACGGGTCCCGGCTGGCAGCGTGGCCATAGGAGGAGGCCAGACCGGCATCTACCCTGTGGAATCGCCCGGAGGATGGCGAATCATCGGCCGGACGCCGCTGCTCATGTTCGATTCGCGGCAGGATCCGCCGGCGCTGCTGGCCATGGGCGACAGGCTTCGCTTCGTTCCGGTGCATGAGGCGCGGCTATGAACCGGATTCGCGTGGCCGCTCCAGGGTTCCAGACCACCGTTCAGGATCTCGGCCGGTTCGGCTACGCTCACCTGGGTGTCTCGGCTTCTGGCGCCGCCGATGCTCTGGCGCTGCGGGCGGGCAACCTGCTGGTGGGGAACGCGGAGAACGCGGCCGCGCTGGAAATGACTCTCACTGGCGGCGAGTTTCAATTCGAAGAAGGGGCCGTAGTCGCGCTCACGGGGTCGGATTTCGGCGCTAATATCGCGATGTGGAGCGCGGTCGAGGTCCAGCCGGGTGAAACGCTGCGGTGCGGCCCCACAATAGCCGGAGCGCGTTGCTGCCTTGCGGTACGGGGTGGCATAGCAATTCCGCGCACTCTGGGTAGCGCATCGACCCACTCGTTCTCCGGCATTGGCGGGCGGGTGTTACGAGCTGGAGACCTCCTGGCGATCGGCGATGGCGCGATCCGGCGGCCCAGATTCGGCCAAGCCGTTCCACCAGTTTCCGCGGATCTGCCCATGCGCGCGACGGCCGGGCCGCAGGCGGAGTGGTTCGGAGAAGCGCTCTACGCCACGCCCTACGCCGTGAGCGAGAACTCGAATCGGATGGGACTTCGGCTGCGCGGCTTGCCGATGCCAAGCCCGGCGGGACGGATGATCACGGAGGGCGCGGCGCTCGGCGCCGTCCAGGTGACGCCCGACGGGCAGCCGGTGATTCTCTTCGTGGAACATCAGACGACCGGCGGATACCCAAAGCCGGCGAATGTCATTTCAGCCGACTTCTGGCGGCTGGGCCAGCTGCGTCCGCGCGATGAAGTGCGGTTTGAGCGGGTCACCATGGCGCGCGCTTTGGAGTTATTGCGCGAGCAGGAGCGCTGGCTGTACTCGCTGTTGTAGAACCGGAGCCGTTTCATGATCGATCTGAACTGCGACATGGGAGAAATGGAAGACGCAGCGCTCGAAGAGGCGCTGATGGAGTTCGTCACCTCGGCGAGCATCGCCTGCGGCGCGCACGCCGGCAATGACGCCATCATACAGCGCACGGCGCTCGTGGCCGTGAGGCGCGGCGTGCGGATCGGCGCGCATCCAAGCTACCCGGACCGGGCGAATTTCGGCCGTTTGGAAATGGCGATGGACGCAAAGGAGTTGGAGCAATCGGTCGTCGATCAGATCCGGCATCTCGAGGGAATTGCGTGGACGGTGATGGGCGGACGGGTGGAGTACGTCAAGCCACACGGAGCGCTTTACAACCTGGCCGCGCGCGACGTTGGGACGGCCGGACCCGTGGGCCGCGCCGCCGCGCGATGGAGGCGCGGCGCCGTCATATTTGGCCTGGCGGGGTCCCCTGCCCTGGGTTGGTGGCGCGCAATCGGGTTGCAGCCCATCGCCGAAGGCTTCGCCGATCGGCGCTACGAGGCGGATGGCTCGTTGCGCTCGCGCAAACTGCCCGGCGCGCTCATTCTGGACCCGGTCGAGGCCGCCGAACAGGCCGTTCGCCTAGCGCAGGAAAAGCGGGTGGAGACGATCTGCGTTCACGGAGATACTCCGGGAGCTGTCCGGATTGCTCGCGCGTGCCGGTTCGCGCTCGAAGCGTTGTGAGGGTTGGTGCTGGGCCGGGCATAGGCGCTAAGATAAGGCCCGTTTCCGACAATCCCGTGGCATTGGGCTGTCAAGCCTGCAGGGCCGAGGGTCGTCTCGGCCTCTGAAAAGTCGGCTCGACAGCCGACTCTCGAAGCCTGGCGGCTTGCGCCACTGGCCGAGGCCGGCCTTATCTTAACGCCGATGGCTGGGCCGGGGAACCGGCCTTTCCACGTAAACCTGGTCCCTCCGCTGGTGGCCGGCCCGTGCCTGACCGCTGGACGCTCATTGCGGACGACTGACGACGGACGACGTGCGACGAACCAAGGAAGGCTGAATACTCTTCTTTTTTTCAATCCCTCGGCCCGCATCCGGAATCGAAACGAAGAGAGAGGCGATTCCATGGGGCTTTCCGAGAAGCATTGCGTGCCTTGCCGGGGCGGCGTACCGGCGCTTCAGGGCGACGCACTGGAGAAACTCAAGGGGCAACTGCCTGGCTGGGACGTGCAGGACGGGCATCACCTGGCGCGCACATACAGCTTTCCGGATTTCCGGCAGGCGCTGGACTTCGTGAACCGGGTGGGCGAAATCGCCGAAGCCGAGGGCCATCATCCGGATCTATACTTGGCGTGGGGCAAGGTGGAGGTGAGGATTTGGACTCACAAGATCGATGGCCTCACCGAAAGCGACTTCATCCTTGCGGCGAAAATCGATTCGCTGCATCCAATAAATCGAGAGTAGGAAGTCGGAAGCCGGATGTCGGAAGGCTGACGACGGAAGTCGGAAGACAGATTGAGACGTGCGCCGGGCCGCGGCCCGGGCGCAATTCCGTCTCGCAATCGATTACAGAAATGGAGAGTGTTTTTCATGTTAGGCGTAGGTCAACCGTTCCCGGCCTTCTCGCTGGACGCTACCGTGAGCACGGAGCAGGCGAAGGCGTTTCAGAAGATCACCGATAAAGATTACGCGGGCAAGTGGAAGGTGTATTTCTTCTGGCCCAAGGATTTCACTTTCGTATGCCCGACCGAGATCGCGGCCTTCGGCAAGCTCAACAGAGAGTTCCAGGATCGCGACGCGCAGATTCTCGGCGGCAGCACGGATTCCGAGTTCGTTCACCTCGCATGGCGGCGGGATCATGCCGACCTGAGGAATTTGCCGTTCCCCATGCTGGCCGATATCAAGCGCGAGCTGTGCGCGGCGCTGGGGATTCTCGATCCTAACGCCGGCGTAGCGCAGCGGGCCACGTTCGTCGTGGATCCGGAAGGCATCATCCGTTTTGTTTCGGTCAATGACTTGAGCGTGGGGCGGAATCCGCAGGAAGTGATTCGCGTTCTGGACGCGTTGCAGACCGATGAGCTGTGCCCCTGCAACTGGCAGAAAGGCGAAGCTGTTCTAAAGCCGTAGTTTGGGGTTGGGGATTGCGGGCTGCGCAAATCGGGGACTGGCTCGAATTTCGCGCTTTTTGCGAAACTTCGTGCCTGTCCCCGATTGGCCCTTGCGCCAATCTTAATCAGCACTACTTGGGTTGCACTAATTAGAGTCAAATGGAAATCGAACGTCTTCTCGAATCGTGTCCCGATTACGCCCGTGATCTGAAGCTGAACATGGGCAATGTGCTGGCGCAGGCGGAATTGACCGAGCAGCAGGCTTGGGGAACCGCCGTAGCGACGGCGATCGCCTCCCGCTCACCACGCCTGACCGCGGCCGTCCTGGCCGATGCGGCCGGTCACATGAACGAAGCGGCCCTGTTCGCGGCCAAGGCTGCCGCGGCCGTTATGGGCATGAACAACGTGTTCTACCGCTTCCGCCACCTCAGCGGAAACCCGAACTACAACACTATGCCGGCGCGGTTGCGCATGCAGATGATTCGCGCCCACGGCGGCGACCCGGTCGATTTCGAGCTGTGGTGCCTAGCCGTCTCCGCGGTGAATGCTTGTGGCGCTTGCATTGAGGCGCACGGACATGTGCTGGCGGAAAAGGGCGTGACGGAAGAAAGCATCCTGGCGGCGGTTCGCATCGCCTCGACGATTCACGCGCTAGCGGCCGTGCTGGACGCGGAAGACGCGATTCATCCGAACGTAGCCACGGCGGCGTGACGGCTGAATAGTAAGCTCCAGCCGGGACAAGGGGCCCGGGCGTATTCGCCTCGGAAACTCGCGCGGTGCAGGGCTAGCGGCAGATACCTATTCGAAGGGAATCGTGACTTCGGTATAACTGCCAGGGGTGGCCGTGTTCACGGCGCTGGCGACGCGCTCCAAGTGCAACCGTACGCGAGACCATTTCGTTGTGCCGGTCAAAACAACGATAGCGATCCTTCGGCCTGTGAGGTTCTGCTGGTAGCGGATTCTCTGGTCCGTGGTCAGCAATAGCTGAACGCCAGCCCCCTGGGCCGCGCTCAACAGCGCGCCGTTGTCCAGTCTATCCCAACCCCTTGCTCTGGCGGTGATCACGGTGTGACCGGGAAGCGCACGGGCAAGGCCGCGCGGCGCGCCGTGGTCAAAGAGAATGAGCATCGGCGGGAACTGCGGCCTGCATCGATGCCGGCGCCTTTAAGCTCCGCGCCACGAAGTCCAGCACCGCGGCGATCTGCTCGCGCGTCACGTCGAATTGTTCCATCACCTCTTCGACGCTTAAGTCCTCAAGATTCTCGATGACGGTGGCGACAGGCAATCGGGTATCGCGGAACACCCATGCACCGCTGACCTTGCCGGGATGCTCTCCACGGCGGGGCATTGAGACCAATCGAGACTCGCCGTTGCCATGATTGCGCTCCTTTCCTCCAATGGTACGGCATCGCAGGGACGCAGCCGCTGAGGATGCCTCCCTGCTCGGAACCGACCGAGATGGCGGCGGGCGCGTCTACTCCGGCGACTGTTTCATCAGGCTCGACACACGGACGATGTACTCGACGGTCTCCTGGTATGGCGGAACGCCCCCGTATCGCTCGACGGCTTCCGGACCGGCGTTGTATGCCGCCAGGGCGTGCCAGAGTTTGCCGTGGAACCTGAGCAGCATGTCTCGCAAATAACGGACGCCGGCGTCGATGTTAGCCTCCAGGTCGGAGGGGTCCGCCCCAAGAAGACGCGCTGTCGCGGGCATGATTTGCATCAGGCCGGAAGCGCCCTTGGGAGAGACCGCTTTCGGATCCCAGTTGGACTCCGCGGTGATCACGCTCCGGACGAGGTTACGGGGCAGGCCGTAGCGATCCGCTGCCGCATCGGCAAGGTCGCTGGCCGTGGGTTTGGGCGGCTCCGGCGCGGGCGCGGCAACGGGAGGAGGCGGCGTGTACTCTTCGGGTTCGTAGGCTCGAACCCGGGCAGCATCCACCTCAAGCTGCGTATCTCCTAGATACAACAGGACTCGCTGTCCCATCTCCTGGTGCCGGTCTGCCCGGAGCCTCGATCCGTTGGAAAAAACCACGTACTCCCCCGCGGAAAGGGAGGCGCACAGGCACAGTCCCAGCCACACGCAGCGAATTGCCACCACAAATAGAATGACGGATTTACAGCCCGTGCGTGCAGGCACTTTTGGGCCGGTGGCCGCCCTAAACTGGACACTACCCTACCGGGCTGGGAGGGAATGGCCGATTTGATACAGTGATAATGAAGTCTCCTTCCATGCCATTCCAGATTCAGCCGATTCGCGAGGTCCTGGTCAGGCCTGCCCTTCCCGAGTCTTTAGGGCGGATGACGGAGCTGGCCAATAACCTGATGTGGAGCTGGGAGCCCGCGATTCGCGGCCTTTTCCGCCGTCTCGATCCAGCCTTGTGGCGCGAATGCGGGTACAACCCGGTGCTCATGCTCGGCCGGGTATCGCAGGCCGCCATCACCAAGGCAGCTTCCGATCCGCGCTTTCTCACTGTGTACAAGACGGCGTGCGAGACCTATGACACGCGCGTCCGCTCCAGCGATACCGATCCGGAAGCCAAGCTGATCGCCTATTTTTCGGCCGAGTACGGGCTTTCGGAGAACGTGCCGATTTACTCGGGCGGCTTGGGAATCCTTTCGGGCGACCATCTGAAGTCCTCGAGCGATCACGATTACCCGCTGGTAGGGGTCGGGTTGCTCTACCAGCAAGGCTACTTCAGGCAGTCCCTGAACCCGGACGGTTGGCAACAGGAACGCTACCCCGTCAACGACTTCTACACTCTGCCGATTTCGCCCGTCAAGAACGCGGCGGGCGAGAACCTGAAGGTCTGGGTCGATCTGCCGGCGGGGCGCGCGTATATCCAGGTGTGGCGGCTAGTCTCCGGACGCATTTCCCTTTACCTCCTGGACACCAACGTTCCGGAGAACCAGACTCCCCTGTATCGCGACATTACCGATTCGCTGTACGGCGGCGACACGGATATGCGTATCCGCCAGGAAATCGTGTTGGGAATCGGAGGGATGCGGGCGCTGAAAGCCCTGGGCCTGAACCCGACGGTGTTCCACATGAACGAGGGGCATTCGGCGTTTCTGGCGCTCGAGCAGGTTCGGGTTCTGATGAAGAGCGAGAACCTGAGCTTTGAAGAGGCGTTGGATGCCTCGCGCGCCAGCAACGTGTTCACTACGCATACGCCCGTTCCGGCGGGAATCGACGTATTCGATCCGGGCTTGATGCGCTACTACTTCTCTAACTATTGCGCCGACACGGGGGTCGACTTCGAGCAGTTGATGGCGCTGGGGCGGCGAAACCCAGGCGACCGCGGTGAAAGTTTTTCCATGGCTGTGCTAGCGCTGAAGACGGCGGCCTACCGGAACGCAGTGAGCCGTCTGCACCGGCAGGTTTCGCAGCAGATGTTCAATGACCTGTGGCCGCAGTTGCCCGTGTGGGAAGCTCCGATTACCTCGATCACCAACGGCGTGCATATTCCGAGCTGGATCAACGGCGGCTTGCGGTCGCTGTACGACCAGTATTTGGACACGGATTGGGCCCAGCGCTTCAACGACCCGACTATATGGGAGGGTGTGAAGGATATTCCGGACGAGGAGCTGATTGAGGCGCACCGCCGGAGAAAGCGCCGGCTGATCAACTTCGTTCGCGAGCGGCAGACGCAGGCGGCCGTCCGGCGCAGAGCGCCCGCGGCCGAGGTGCGGCGGGCGGGAGAAGTACTGGACCCGGCCGCGTTCACCATCGGATTCGCGCGCCGGTTCGCGACATATAAACGGGCGACGCTGCTTTTCCGGGACGTCGAGCGCCTCAAGCGCATTCTGCTGAACAAGGACATGCCGGCGCAGATCGTCATCGCCGGGAAGGCGCATCCCAAGGACCAGCCGGGCAAGAGTTACATTCGCGAGGTGGTGCAGTATTCGAGGGACGCGGACCTGTGGCGGCACGTGGTCTTCCTGGAGGACTACGACATCAAAGTCGGCCGGGAGATGGTGCAGGGCGTGGATTTGTGGTTGAACAACCCGAGGCGCGGCGAAGAGGCTTGCGGAACTAGCGGAATGAAGGCCGCCATCAATGGAGTGCTGAACCTGAGCATTCTGGACGGCTGGTGGGACGAGGCCTACGAACACTCCGGAGGGTGGGCGATCGGCGACCGCGAACCGTACTCGGAAGATCAGGACGAATTGCACGCCAGCGCCATCTATTACCTGCTCGAAAACGAAATCGTCCCGACGTTCTACGAGCGGCGCGAACAGGCGCCTCGAGAATGGGTCCGCCGCGTAAAACAGTCGCTGGCCGCGATCAGCCCGGCCTTCGATTGCCGCAGGATGCTGCGCGAGTACATGGCCCAGCTTTACGAGCCGGCCCACAAGCAGCGTATACGGATGCTCGCCAACCGGTACGCCGGGGTCCGCGAGCGCACGCGGTGGAACGCGCGCGTGCGCGAAGTTTGGGACCGCGTGCGATTTGTCGAGCCGGGGCCGGCCGCGCTCGGCGCCGTAAGCAGCGGAAAGCCGCTTCCGATGCGCGCCGCCGTGGATTTGGCGGGGCTCAACGCGGATGACGTTCGCGTGGAACTGGTGATGGGCCGGATCGATAGCGACGGCCATCTGGAAGAGACCGAGGTGATGGTGCTTCCGCCGGTCGAGCAGCGCGGAGCGGTGGCGATTTTCCAAAAAGACGTCGCGCCCGAGCGAACCGGGCGTCTGGGCTACACCCTCCGAATCAGCCCCAATCACTTTGACGATCCGCTTACGCGGCCTTGCAGCAGCCTGCTGAAGTGGAGCGAAGCGTAGGAGCTCGCTAGCGGCGCGCCGGCTTGACGATGGTCCATGGCCCTTGAGGCTCAGGTTCCGGAGCGGGAGTCCCCAGTTGAGTACAGGGCCTCCCATCCGGCGCCTCCACTACACTCTCGGGTGGGGAACCTGACGCGGGGTTAGGGGAAACACCGTGCGATTTGGGGCTAAATTATTGCTGGAAAACAGTTCCAAACCATGGTACATATGTATTTGCTGGCAACAGGGGGCGGCGAATCTGTTTGGGGGCCGCCGCACCAGACGCCTTAATGGGAACTCCCCGGTTGATCTTACGGCTCTCTCTCCGTCCGGGTAGCGGAAGCAAACCGTGAGAACGCCGGCAAATCGGCTCCTCGACGTTGCGTTACCGGCTCTGAACGACTGACTCGGCGTCCTCCTTTCCTTCAATAACGGAGCGTCTATCCTTCATGGACAGCGATCGCAAATACCGTCAACACGGTTACATGGATTCGGATCGCGATTCGAAGCCGTTTCGCGAGGACCGGCCTAAGCCGGCGGGGCCGCGTCCGCCTATCGACGTGACCGGCCCGAGGCTGCCGCGCCTGGTGCAGCACGTGGCCGCGGCGCGATGTTTCAATTGCGCCACGGCGCTTGCGCCCGATACGAATTTGAACGGCGTTTGCCCCAAGTGCGGGGCCGATTTGCATTGCTGCAAACAGTGTTCGTTCTTTGAGTCTTCCACGCGCTTTCAGTGCCTCAAGCCGATCCCGGTGCGGATCGCCTTTAAGGACAAAGCCAACGAGTGCGCCTGGTTCGCAGCGCGGGTGACGGTTGCTCGCGAGGGGACGGAGACGAACGGCTCCGGCAACGGGTCCATGCCCGTATCCGCACCCGCGCCGAAGAATCCGGAAGACGCCCGCAGCGCGTTTGACCGGCTGTTTAAGAAGCTGTAGCCGGCGATCGTCGTCCGTCGATAGTCGTCCGCTGGCTAGGTTTCCTATCCTGCTGGTTCCCTGTTCCCTCCGGCCGCCCGGCCCGCGTATCCACGCGCCATCTTACTCTCGATGGCAAGCCTGCATCCGCATCCGAAGCCGGGGGCGGACGACGGACGTCTGACGACGGACGACGAGCCTTCATTGACACGCGCGCTTCATTGCTGATACAGGTTCTACAGTGGCTGCGGCGCGCATTCTCGCTATCGGCGAAATCCTCTGGGATATATTCGACGACGCGCCGCGGTTGGGCGGCGCTCCGCTGAACTTCGCGGCCCATGCGCGGCGCATGGAACACGATGCGATTCTTGCCAGCGCGGTGGGCGCCGACGATCTTGGCGGGCGGGCCCGGGCGCGCATCGAGAGCCTGGGTCTAAACACGCGGTTTGTGCGGACGGCCGCTGGATTTCCGACGGGCTCCGCATCCGTTCAGCTCGGGCCGGGAGGCCAGCCTGCATTCCACATTCACCGTCCGGCGGCGTATGACGAAACGGCGCTATCGAGCGGCGATCTGGACTGGCTGGAGCGATGGCGGCCGGAGTGGCTGTACTTTGGAACGCTGATGTTCACCGCGGATCGGCCACGCCACGCGCTGGGCGATTTACTGCGGCGGCTTCCCGGCGCGCGGCGCTTTTACGACGTGAATCTTCGGCCGGATTCTTATAGCGCCGAATTGGTCCGGGAATTACTCTCCCGCGCCAACGTAGTGAAGCTGAACGAAACGGAAATAGGTTCCGTCAGAGAGATCGCGGACCTTTCGAGCGAGAGCGTCGCGGCCTTCTGCCGCGACGGCGCGGACCGCTTCGGATGGGAAACGGTGTGCGTGACGCTGGGCGAACGCGGCTGCGCCCTCTGGCGCGCGGGGGAATACGTGGAGGCTCCGGGGATTCCGGTGAAGGTGGCCGATACCGTGGGCTCCGGCGACGCTTTCGCGGCGGCTCTGCTCGACGGGCTTGCGCGGCAAGCCAGGCTTACTGAAATCGCGGAATTCGCGAACCGCGTGGGCGCGATTGTCGCCAGCCGCCCCGGCGCGATTCCGGATTGGACTCTTGAAGAAACGGCGGCCGGATCAACATGAACGCACTTTCCAAACAGCGGTCTTCCGCTGGCAATCTGAATGTTTATCTCATGCGCGGAGCTTTGGTAGCGGCGTTGGGCGGGCTGTTATTCGGCTTCGATACCGCCGTGATCGCGGGGACCACCGGCGCGTTGAAGGATCTGTATCACCTTTCGGAGACGCTGCTGGGCGTAACCGTGTCGAGCGCGCTTTGGGGGACCGTGCTGGGCTCGCTGTTTGCGGGCATCCCCGCGGACCGTTACGGCCGCCGCGCCTCGCTCCGCGCTCTCGGCGTACTCTACGTGATTTCCGCCTGCGGCTGCGCGCTGGCGTGGAGCTGGTCCGCGCTGGTCTGCTTCCGCGTGATCGGCGGGCTGGCCATCGGCGGATCGTCGGTGGTTGGACCCATGTACATCGCCGAGGTCGCTCCAGCGGCCAAACGCGGGCGGCTGGTCGGGATGTTCCAGTTTAATATCGTGCTCGGCATCCTGCTGGCTTATCTTTCGAACTACCTGGTCTCGCTCGTTGGTCTGGGCGCGGATGAGTGGCGATGGAAGTTCGGCGTAGCGGCGCTGCCGGCTATCGCTTTCATCTTTGCGCTGTTCGGCATCCCGCAGAGCCCGCGCTGGCTGGTGAACGTGGGGCGGCGTGAAGAGGCGCGCGATGCGCTGGCGCGCCTGGGCGAGCCGGACGTGGAGCGCGAACTGGATGACATCCAGGCGACGCTGAGCGCCACTAGCGGCCGCAGCGTTCCTTTGTTTCAGCGGCGGTTCCGTAAGCCGGTGTTTCTCGCGATCTCGATCGGAATGTTTAATCAGCTCGCGGGAATCAACGCCATTCTCTATTACCTGAACGACATCTTCGAGCGCGCGGGCTTCAGCAAGATGTCGAGCGGCGCGCAGGCCGTGGCCATAGGCTTTACGAATCTGATTTTCACCGTGATTGCCATGAGCCTCATCGACCGGTTGGGGCGCAAGAAGCTGCTCTTGACCGGAGCCGTAGGGACGGGGGCATGTTTAGCGGGCGTGGCGATGATTTTCGCACTGGGCCGGGGACAGCACTATCTGCTTTATCTGCTCGTGATCTACATCGCCTTCTTCGCGTTTTCCCAGGGCGCGGTGATCTGGGTGTATCTAAGCGAAGTATTTCCAAACGTGGTGCGCGCCAAAGGACAGAGCCTGGGCAGCTTCACTCACTGGATCATGAACGCGGGCATCTCGGCGGTGTTCCCCGTAATGGCGAAGGCGTCCGGGTCCGCGCCGTTCTTTTTCTTCGCGTTCATGATGGCCGTGCAGTTCTTCGTCGTGCTGACCATGTATCCGGAGACGAAGGGAGTCAGCCTGGAGGAGATGGAGAAGCGGATCGGGTAGAGCGGCAGTCGCCGGCGATAGGCCTGCGTGAACCGCCGACCGCTCCCTAACCCGGCGTAGCCGGAACCAAACAGGAATGTCATGATTCACCGCGGAGACGCGGAGGCCTCGCGGAGGAAAAACGGAGAAGCAAGAAAGGATTTTACCGCCGAGTCGCCTGGAAGACGGAAACGTCAAAACCCGAGAACGCCGAGGGAGCGGAGTTACGGGCTACGGCGCCGCGTTTGGCGAAAGTTGGAGGCATTTTCAGAGTGAAGCCAAGCACTTGAAAATGGCCCTCAGAACGCACATCACGGAAAATATTCCGCCACAAACGGACAGAATTCAACTCGGTAGGTACTATCGGTCGCGGCACGGAAACACGGATGGATTACGCAGGCGAAGTTGCTTGCCCACCGATCGCTTCATTCTGCCTTCCGTATTCCGCCTTCAGCCTTCTGCCTTCCCGCTTACTTCAACTCCTTCAGCTTCACATTGCGGAATTCGATCCGATAGCCTTCGGCTTCCAGGCCGACGTAGCCTTTGAGCACCGAGAAATCCTTCTTCTCGGAAACGACGGCGCCGTTGACCCACGAAGTAATATCCGGACCGACGGCTTTGAACTCAAAGACGTTCCACTCGCCGGCGGGCTTCACGCGGTCTTCCTTCAGATCGCGGTTCAGCCTGAAACTGACCGGGCCGTTCGGGCCTGGCGCGCTTCCAAACAGCCACCCGGTACCGCCCTCGCCGGCCTGGGCCTGGACGTAGGTGGTTCCGTCCGCGCTGTTCCGGCCCATGACGCCGCTATTGTAACCGCGGCCTCCTTCGATCTTGGTGAATCGGAATTCGACGTGGAAGATGAAGTCGGCCAGTTCCTTGTCGTAGCGCAGCCATTCATGGCCGCGATTGCCCTCGCACAAGAGTATCCCTGTGGCCGGGTCCATCGTCCATTGGGAGATGGGGTCCAGAGGATTGGGGTTCATGAATGTTCCGCGAACCCAGCCGGCCAGCGAGGCGGGCGGCATGATGTCCTTCCAGCCGGAAGGATCGGATTCGAGAGCGCTGGGCGTCTGGCTCCACGCCGCCGCGGTCAACAAGAGAACGCAACAGGAAAAACGATACATAAAGATCTCCATCGCCCGGAACTCGGGCAATGCCACGGTAACACCCGGCGGCGCCTCGTACAACGGCGCACTCAGGTAATCTCGTAGCATGAGGACTCGAAAACGCTTGGCGCCGCTCCGTGCGGCCGGCGCGGTTTTAGTTGCCGCTCTCGCTGTCGCGCTGTCCGGTTGCGGGACCGCTCCATCCACTTCCGGCATCGACCTGGCGGGCATGGACAAATCCATCGCGCCGGGAGACGATTTCAACGCCTACGCCAACGGCGGATGGGTGAAAGCGAATCCGATTCCGTCGGACAAGTCCCGATATGGCATCGACGCCGTGCTGGCCGACGACACGCGCAAGCGCCTGCTCGATCTGATCCAGAATTCGGCCAAAGGCGGCGGCGCCAGCGATGACAGCCGGAAGATCGGCGATTTCTATTCGACCTTCATGGATGAAGCCGCCATCGAGTCCAAAGGCATTGCGCCGCTGAAACCGGAACTGGATTCCATCGCGGCTATCGCGGATCGCCATGCCCTGGCGCGCGCGATCGGCGAGCGGTTGCGGAGCGACGTCGATGCGTTGAACAACACCAATTTCGAAACCTTGAACCTCATGGGCGTCTGGGTAGCGCAGGGGCTCAAGGACCCGTCGCGCAACTATCCTTACCTGCTTCAGGGCGGGTTGGGAATGCCGGATCGGGATTACTATCTTTCGCCGACTACGCACATGGCGGAATTGCGCAAGCAATATCAGGCGCACGTGGCGGCCATGTTCAAGCTGGCGGGCCTTGACGATCCGGAAGTCCGCGCCGGCCGCGTGTTCGCGCTGGAAACGAGAATCGCGCAGGCTCATGCGACGCGCGTCGAATCGGAGGACGTGAACTCCGCGGTCCTGTGGAAGCGCGAAGAACTGGCCACAAAAGCGCCGGGGTTGGATTGGCCTGCGCTTCTTGAAGCCGCCGGGATCGAGGATGCGCCTGTTTTCCAGGTATGGCATCCGAAGGCCATACCTGGCTTATCGGCGCTGGCGGCCAAAGAGCCGCTCGACGCGTGGAAAGATTGGCTCGTGGCGCACGCCATCGAACAGTCCGCACCCTTCCTTCCGAAGGCATTCGTGGACGAACATTTTGCTTTTTACGGAAAGGCGCTGAGCGGAATTCCGGAACTGCGTCCGCGTTGGCAGAGGGGCATGGATTTCACCAGCGACGCGATGGGTTGGGCTGTCGGCAAAGCATATTCCGACCGGTACTTCCCGGCTGCCACCAAGGCCAAAGCGCAGGCCATGGTGGCCGATCTGGTGAAGGCGTTCGGAACCATGATCGACGCGCTCACATGGATGGCGCCGGAGACCAAAGTCAAGGCAAAGCAAAAACTGGGAACGCTGATCGTGGGCGTGGGCTATCCCGACCGGTGGCGGGACTACTCGAAGCTGGAAGTGACGAAGGGCGATGCGCTCGGCAACGAGAAGCGCGCGGAGTTGTTCGAATATCGCTACCAGCTCGGCAAAGTTGGGCAGCCGGTGGATCGAGCCGAATGGTGGATGACTCCGCAGACCGTCAACGCCGTCAACATGCCGCTTCAGAACTCTCTGAATTTTCCGGCGGCGATCATCCAGCCGCCGTACTTCGATCCGGCCGCCGGCGTCGCGCACAATTACGGCGCGATGGGCGCCGTGATCGGCCACGAGATCAGCCACAGCTTCGACGACCAGGGCGCTCAATTCGATGCCGACGGACGGCTGGCCAACTGGTGGACCAAGGAAGATTTCAAACACTTCCAGGCAGCCGGCGAAGCGCTGGCTAAGCAGTTTGATGGCTACAAGCCGTTTCCGGATCTGGCGGTGAACGGACACCAGACGCTGAGCGAAAACATTGCCGACGTGGCGGGCCTGCTGGCCGCCTACCGTGCGTATCATCTTTCGCTCGGAGGAAAGCCCGACGTGGTGAAAGATGGCTTCACCGGCGATCAACGCTTCTTCATCGCCTTCGCCCAAAGCTGGCGGTCCGAAACCCGCGAAGCCGATTTGCGCAGGCAGATCGCGACCGATGGCCACGCGCCCGAGCAATACCGTGCGGACACGGTAAGAAACCTGGACGCGTGGTACGAGGCATTCTCAGTGCAGGCGCCGCAGAAGCTGTATCTGGGCCCGGGCGGACGCGTGAGGGTGTGGTGAAGGATACTGCTTGGGGCGGCTCGATTGCCCTCAGCCCCGATGTCTCTTGCGCACAACAGTGCGGGCGGGCACTTCCGGAAGCCGCATGAAATTCTCGGGGTGGAGCAGGCTCGCGACCGAGATGTCTTCATCGATCGCTTCCCAGTGAATGCCGATTCCCCCGCCGATGAATTCCCAGCATGATCTCTGGCGAGCAGACGCAGCCGCCAGCCTTGGGAACCAGACGAGCGGCGTCGATACGACTCGTCCGTCCGCCAGGGTGACGGACAACGCGTCTTCCGAGCAGGATGCGTTGACCGCCAGCGCTTCAGTTCTCAACGCCAAAGTACTCATTCCATCTCTCCAAGAAGAAACCCCGGTTCTCGGTTACGATTCGCCGGATGTCCGTCATTTCGTGCGCCCGAAAGCCCCGCACCTCCGCCACCGTGACCGGTTGTAGCCATAGCTTCGCATAACGCCCGGCGTGCGAAACATGAATATGGGCTGGTTCCCGTCCTTCGAGGCTGAAAAAGAAGAAGCGGTAGCCACGGACCCTCAGCAGCGCGGGCACTTCATTCAGTGTAGCGCCAGGGCAGGATCGGTGAATCGGTGCTCATAGGGCATCGCCATGGTTCTCGCCTCCGAGACACATTGCATCTCAGGGGCAATTTGCGGCGCTATAGAAGTTCAATCGTAACCCTGCGGCCGACCATCGCGGCGGCGCGCTCCAGGCTTGACAGAGTAATATCGTTCCGCGCGTCCAGCAACCGGTCGACCTGCGTGCGGCTGGTCTTGAGCAGCGAGGCCATGCGGTTCTTCGAGATCTTCTTTTCCTTCATCGCCTGGGCGAGTTGCCATGCGACGACCTCTTTGACCGCCAGCGCCTGCGCCTCTTCGAAGATTCCCTCGTCTTTCAGGAAATCGTCGATGCTGGATCCCATATGCTTCTTGCTCATTGTTTTCCTCACCCCTCCCCACCCGGCTTCCCCACCAACTCCACCAACTGGTCCTCGCTCAGCACACGCACGCCTAGCTGATTCGCTTTCGCGAGCTTCGAGCCCGCTTCTTCGCCGGCTACTACGTAGTTGGTCTTCTTGCTGACCGAGCCGGTGACTTTACCGCCGGCGGATTCGATCAGCTTAGTGGCTTCTTCGCGAGTCAGAGTTGGGAGCGTGCCCGTGAGTACGAACGTCATGCCCGCGACAGACCCGCCTTTCGGTCGGCGCTGTGCGTATTCGAAGGGGAGACCGATGGCGCGCAGGCGTTTCACAAGCTCCTGGTTGCGCGGTTCACGGAAGAAACCGTGGACGCTTTCGGCGACTTTGGGACCGACTTCGGGAGCTGCTTGTAGTTCCTCGACGGTCGCGGCGGCGATGGCGTCCATGCCGCCGAACTCCTCGGCCATCAACTCCGCGGTCCGCTCGCCGACGAAACGGATGCCGAGCGCGGTGAGCGTGCGCGGCAACGGGTTGGATTTCGATTTCGCGATGTTGCGAATCACGTTCGCGGCCGACTTAGGGCCCATGCGCTCGAGCGGCGAGAGTTGCGCTTCGGTCAGGTCGTAGAGATCGGCAACGCTCTTCACCAGGCCGCGATCCACGAGTTGATCGACTAGCGCGTCACCGAGGCCGTCGATATTCATGACGCCTCGCGAAGAGAAGTGGAGAATGGATTCCTTCAGCCGAGCTGAGCAATCCGTATTGATGCAGCGCGTGGCGGCTTCGCCTTCCGCGCGCGTCACGGCGCCGCCGCAGACCGGGCAGTGCGATGGCATGAGGAAGGGCCGCCGGTCCGATCCCAGCGCCTGGACGCGGACCACTTTGGGAATCACGTCGCCGGATCGCTCGATGATCACTTCATCGCCGATCTGAAGGCCCAAGCGCTCGATTTCATCCTCGTTGTGCAGGGTGGCGTTCGAAACGGTTACTCCGCCGACGGTCACCGGCTTGAGGCGCGCGACGGGCGTGAGCGCGCCGGTGCGTCCGACTTGTACGTCGATGTTCTCGACCGTGGTCACGGCCTGCCGGGCGGCGTATTTGTAAGCGATGGCCCAACGCGGAGCTTTGGCGGTGAATCCCAGCGCGCGCTGCTGCTCGACGGAATCGATCTTCAGCACCACGCCATCGATTTCGTAGGGCAGCGAATCGCGGCGCGATTCCCATTCGGCGCAGAACGCCAGGATGTCCTCCACATTGCCGCACAGTCTGCGATTGGAGTTCACCTTGAAGCCCATGCGCGCCAGTTCGTCGAGCGATTGCCAGTGACTGTCCATAGCGGGGCGGCCGTCGACCAGAAGGAAGTAGGCGTAATAATCGAGGCGGCGCGAGGCCGTGACCTGCGGCTCAAGCACTCTGAGAGAACCCGCGGCGGCATTGCGGGGATTGGCGAACCGCGGCTGGCCGCGCTCTTCACGCTCGGCGTTGAGGCGCTCGAAGGCGCGCCGGTTCATGACCGTTTCGCCGCGAGCTTCGAACTCTCGAAAACCGCTTTCGACCCGCAGCGGAAGCGAGCGGATGGTGCGGGCGTTCTCGGTGACGTCTTCGCCCACGCTCCCATCGCCGCGCGTGATGGCTTGCGTTAACCGGCCGCCGCGATACTGCGCGGCTAATGAAAGACCATCCAGCTTCAACTCCGCCACATAGCGGTACTCGGCGCCGCCCAGCAGTTCGCGCACGCGCCGGTCGAAATCGCGGAGTTCGCCTTCGTCGAGCGCATTATCCAGGCTCAGCATGGGCGAGCTATGCGCGACTTTCGTGAAGCCTTCGCGCGGTTTGCCGCCAACCCGCTGAGTCGGAGAGTCGGGCGACGCGAGTTCCGGATGAAGCTCTTCGAGTTCCTTCAACCGGCGCATGAGCGCGTCGTACTCGGCGTCGGAGATCTCCGGACGATCGTCCACGTAGTACAAGCGCTCGTGGCGGCGCATCTCTTCCCGAAGTTTTTCGATCTCCGCGGCGGGCCCGGACATGAGGTTCTCCCTTATAATCTAAGCACGAAGACAGGAAGAGGGAGAGAGGGAGTCAGGAGTCAGGAGTCAGAAGCCAGGAGTTGGGAGCCGGTTGTGAAAAGTTGAGAGCCGATGGCGGAAAACCGATAACCGAGGGACTACAGCGGATTGCGGAACACGGATAGCGGACAGCGGATAGCGGATAGCGGATACCGGAACGCGGTTCTCATTTATAACCCCAGAGCCGGCAGGCTGAGATGGAACCCCGAGGCGATCATAGGCAAGGCCGCCGGCGCATTGAACCGGGCGGGGATTGAGGTGGCCGTGGTCCCCACGGCGGGACCGGGGACGGCGGGGGGAATCGCCCGCGAGCGCATCGCGGCCGGGGCGGAGTTGGTGATCGCGGCCGGGGGCGATGGCGTGATCAACGAGACCATCGAAGGGATGGCTCATTGCTCCACGCCGCTGGCAATCCTGCCGGCAGGAACGGCCAACGTGCTGGCGACCGAGTTGAAGCTCGGAAGAAACCTTGAGAAGGCGGCGACGCAATTAGGCGAGTTGCGGCCGCGGCGGGTTTCGCTCGGGCATATAACCTGCGACGGCGGACGCGTATCGCGCCATTTCCTGCTCATGGCGGGCGCCGGCTTCGACGCGCACATCGTCTACAAGCTCAATTCGTCTTTGAAGGCGCGCGCCGGAAAACTGGCATATTGGGCCGCCTCGTGGAGCCAGGTGGGGCGGCGGCTCCCTCAAATCCTTGTGGAAACCGAGGGCCGCCAACTCCGATGTTCCTTCGCCTTATTCAGTAAGGTGCGCAACTACGGAGGCGATTTCGAGATCGCTAGCGAGGCTAGCCTGTTCGACGCCCGGTTCGAGGCGGTCCTGTTCGAAGGCCGCTCCGCCGCAAACTACGTGAAATACTTCCTTGGGATGGGGCTGCGCCGGCTGGGTCGAACGAACGGCGTGACTTTCCTGAAGACCGCGCGGGCCACTCTGACCTGCCCCGACGATCCGCGCGTCTACGTGCAGATCGACGGTGAGTTCGCCGGCCGTCTGCCCGCCGAGATCCACATTGTCCCCGACGCGCTCACGCTGCTTGTACCGCCGGAGTACGGGCGCTAGAGGGAGAATGGAGGGGAGCATGATCACGCTTGAAGAACTGCGGCGAGACAAGAAAGCCGCCATTCTAAATCTGGCGCGCCGGTATGGCGCCCAGCACATTCGCGTGTACGGCTCCGTGGCGCGGGGCCAGGCGACCGGCCGCAGCGACCTCGATCTCCTTGTGGATTAGGAACCCGGACGAAGTTTGATTGACGTCGTGGGCTTGAAGTTGGACTTACAGGATTTGCTCGGCGTGGACGTCAACCTCGGGTCAGAAGCCGGCCTCCACTGGTACATACGCGAAGCAGCCCTTCGCGAGGCCGTGCCGCTCGTATGAAGAGCGAGTTTCTATCAAGAGCCCCGGGCAGGGGGCGTCACTACTTTTCTTCCGCCGCTTCGATCCGCGCGGCGGCTTGTTCGGCGGCGGCGGTGGCGTTGTCCGTTTCTTCGGGCGACGTGGAGCCCGCCTGCGCCTGCAGGGCTTTCTCCAATTCGGCGCGGGCGCTGCTGATATCAACTTCGGCGGCCGGTTCGGCCGAATCCGCCAGCACCCGAACCCGGTTCGCGGCCACTTCCAGGAATCCGCCCGCAACGGCGAACGCCTTCGGGCGGCCGCCAACCGAGTAGCTCAGCACGCCCGCTCCCAGCAGACCCGCCAGAGGAGCGTGACCGGGAAGAACCTCGATATAGCCGCGTTTCGCCGGCACGGTTACCGAATCCGTCCGCTCGTGCGCCAGGCGCCGTTCGGGAGTGGCTATTTCGACCTCGATGGGGCCTTCCATGACTACGCCTTCGCCAGCTCTTGAGCTTTCTCGATGACTTCTTCAATCGTGCCTTGCATGTAGAACGCCTGCTCCGGAATCGAATCGTGCTTGCCTTCGCAGATTTCCTTGAATCCGCGAATGGTATCGGCCAGCTTCACATACTTGCCGGGCGTGCCGGTGAACTGTTCGGCCACGTGGAACGGCTGCGAGAAGAAGCGCTGGATCTTGCGGGCGCGCGCCACGATCAGTTTATCGTCGTCGGAAAGCTCGTCGATTCCGAGAATGGCGATGATGTCCTGCAGGTCCTTGTAGCGCTGCAAGACGCCCTTCACCTGCTGCGCCACGCCGTAGTGCTCTTCGCCGAGAATGTGCGGGTCGAGAATGCGGGACGTGGATGCCAGCGGATCCACCGCGGGGTAGATGCCGAGGGCCACGATGTCGCGCGAGAGGTTCGTGGTGGCGTCCAGGTGCGCGAAGGCCGTGGCGGGCGCCGGGTCCGTGTAGTCGTCGGCGGGGACGTAAATGGCCTGCACCGAAGTAATCGAACCCTTCTTGGTGGAAGTAATACGTTCTTGTAACTCGCCCATTTCCGTGGCTAAGTTGGGTTGATAACCTACCGCGGAAGGCATGCGGCCGAGCAGCGCGGATACTTCGGAACCGGCCTGAGTGAACCGGAAGATGTTGTCGATGAAGAGCAGAACGTCCTGACCTTCCTGATCGCGGAAGTACTCGGCGACGGTCAGGCCGGTCAGTCCGACCCGGAGACGCGCTCCGGGCGGCTCGGTCATCTGGCCGTAGATCATGGCGCACTTGGATTTACGCCAATCATGGATATCGATGACGCCCGACTCCTGCATCTCGAGCCACAGGTCGTTGCCCTCCCGCGTGCGCTCGCCCACGCCGGCGAAAACCGATACGCCGCCGTGCTTCTGGGCGATGTTGTTGATCAGCTCCATGATGATGACGGTCTTGCCCACGCCCGCGCCGCCGAACAAGCCGATCTTGCCGCCGCGCAGATACGGCTCGAGCAGGTCGATCACCTTGATGCCGGTCTCGAACATTTCGAGGCGCGTGGACTGGTCCTCGAAGGACGGAGCCGGGCGGTGGATCGGAAAGAAGGTCTTGGCTTCCACCGGGCCCATCTCGTCCACCGGCTGGCCGATCACGTTGAGCACGCGACCGAGAGTCTCCGGACCCACCGGAACCTCGACAGGGCGGCCCAGGCTGATGGCCTGCATGCCGCGAACCAAGCCGTCTGTGGGCTGAAGCGCGATCGTGCGCACGCGCCCCTCGCCGATGTGCTGCTGTACCTCACAGATGATATCGATGGGGGTTGGGACTTCGAAACCCTCGCTGGTCACGCGGATCGCCGTGTACACGACCGGGATTTTTCCCTCGGGGAACTCGCAATCCACAGCCGGTCCCGAAACCTGAACCACTTTCCCGACTACCAATTCTTTTGATGCCATGTCAGTTCCTATGCGCGGCTCGCCGTGTTCGCGTCGTCCGCCGTCCGCTTTCCGCTATCCGCTAGGGGCCGTCAACCACCGCTCCCTGACGGTCGCGGCTCGGCTCGGGCTCCTCTATTCCGCCGCTACCGCTCCGCTGACCACCTCGATGATTTCCTTGGTAATGCTGGCTTGGCGCACGCGGTTCATATGCAGCGTCAGCTTGTCGATCATATCCGCGGCGTTCGATGTAGCCGCTTCCATCGCCGTCATGCGCGCGGCATGTTCGGCGGCCACGGACTCCAACAGCGCCCGGTAAAACTCGGTCTCCACGTATTTCGGGAGCAATTCCTTCATGAGCGACGCGGGCGGCTGCTCAAACAGATAACCGCCCGGCTCGGACGCTTCCGGCGACGGAATCGGCAGCGCCCGCGTGAGCGTGAGCTTCTGCGCCATCACGCTCTTGAACTCGTTGTACAGGATGTAGACCGCGTCCACTTCGCCCGCGCGGAACATCTCCATGGAGCGGCGGGCGATGGCCGCGGCGTCTTCGTAACGAGCCTTGGCCGCCAGGCCAATGTGCTCGCCCGTGATGTTTGCGCCCCGGCGGCGGAAGAAATCGCGGCCTTTGCGGCCGATCAGTTCCATCGTCACCGATTCCGCGCCTCGCTCCTCGATAAAGCGCGCGGCGCTCTTGATCAGGTTCGAGTTGAAGGCGCCCGCCAAGCCCTTATCGGACGTGATGAGGGCCAGCAAAACACGCCTCTCGGGGCGCGTCTCCAGCAGCGGATCCGCGAGGCGACCCTCGGCCGAAGCCGCGGCGGCAACGTTGGCGAGCATCTTCGCCAACATAGCTCCATAAGGCCGCGCGGCTATTACCCGGTCCTGAGCGCGCCGCAATTTGGCCGCCGAGACCATCTTCATGGCCTTGGTGATCTGCTGCGTGTTCTTGACCGAGCGGATACGCCGCCGGATATCGATCAAACTAGGCATGCGCCGCCGCCACGGAGTGTTCCGCCACGAACCGGGCCTTGAATTCCTCGACTACCTTGACCAGATTGTTGCGCAACGCGTCGTCCAGCGCGCGCTTGGTCCTGATTTCTTCCCACAACCCGCGGTGCGCGTTATCCACGAAACGGTACAACTCCTCTTCGAACGCGCGGCACTGATCGAGAGGGAGATCGTCCAGGTAGCCCTTGGTCCCGGCGAAAATGATGACGATCTGCTTTTCCACGGGCAGCGGCTGGTACTGATTCTGTTTGAGGATCTCGACGAGGTGCCGGCCGCGATTGAGCTGGGCGAGCGACGCCTTGTCGAGGTCGGAACCGAACTGGGCGAACGCCGCCAAGTCGCGATATTGCGCCAGATCGAGCCGGAGACCGCCGGCGATCTGCTTCATGGCCTTGATTTGCGCGTTACCGCCCACGCGGCTCACGGAAATGCCCACGTTGATGGCGGGCCGCACGTTGGAGTTGAACAAATCGGACTCCAGGAAGATCTGGCCGTCCGTAATGGAAATGACGTTGGTGGGAATGTACGCCGAAATATCGCCCGCCTGCGTTTCGATGAACGGGAGCGCGGTGAGAGAGCCGCCTCCTTGCGCCGCGCTCAGCTTGGCCGCGCGTTCCAGCAAGCGGCTGTGCAGGTAGAACACATCGCCGGGATAGGCCTCGCGGCCGGGCGGGCGGCGCAGCAGCAGCGAAATCTCGCGGTAGGCCGCGGCGTGCTTGGAAAGGTCGTCGTAAATGCACAGCGCGTGACGGCCGGTGTCGCGGAAATACTCGCCCATCGCGCATCCGGCGAAGGGGGCGATGTACTGCATGGGCGCGGGATAGGAAGCCGAAGCGGCGACGACGATGGTGTACTCCATTGCGCCGTAGTCTTCGAGCGTCTTCACCACCTGTGCGACCGTGGATCGTTTCTGCCCGATGGCGACATAGATGCAAATCATGTCGCCGCCCTTTTGATTCAGGATGGTATCGATGGCGATGGCCGTCTTGCCGGTCTGCCGGTCGCCAATGATCAGTTCGCGCTGCCCGCGGCCGATCGGAATCATCGAGTCGATAGCCTTGATGCCGGTCTGTACCGGCTCTTTCACCGGTTGCCGTTTGACCACGCCGGGCGCCAGGCTCTCGACCGGGTTGAACTGAGTTGCGTGAATCGGGCCTTTGCCGTCGATGGGCTCGCCGAGCGAGTCCACCACGCGTCCAATGAGCGCTTCGCCCACCGGCACGGCCATGATGCGCTTGGTGCGGCGGACTTCGTCGCCTTCCTTGATTTCGGCGAAATCGCCCAGCAGCACGGCGCCCACCTGATCTTCTTCCAGGTTCATGGCGATGCCCGCCACGCCATGGGGAAACTCGATCAGCTCGCCGGCCATGACCTTCTCCAGGCCGTGAATACGGGCGATGCCGTCGCCGACCGAGATCACCGAGCCGGTTTCCGCCACGTCGATGGCGCGCTCGTAGTTCTCGATCTCCTGGCGAAGTATTCCGGTGATTTCATCCGCTCGAATCCGATCCATAATTCCTTCCCGTCAGTCTTCCGCGCCCATGCGGCGTCCCAGCGCCGAGAGCTGCCCGCGCACGCTCCCGTCGTAGACCGTGGACCCGATCCGCGCCACCACGCCGCCCACCAGCGCTTCGTCCACGGCGATCTTCATGCGGATGCGCTTGCAGGTGAGCCGCTCCAGCGCGGCGGCGAGCGCTGCCTGCTGGGTCGCGCTCATTTCACAGGCGGCCGACACATCCGCGCGCGCGAATCCCAGCCGTTCGTCGATGGCGGTTTCGAAGCTGCGGACGATTTCGGGGAGCGCGGTGATGCGGCGATGGTCCGCCAGCACGAACAAGAAATTGCGGGTGATGCGCGAAAGCCGAAGCGCGTCCGCGATACGGCCCAGGACCGCTTTCTTGCGCCCAAGCGGAACGGCCGGGGTGGCCAGCGCTTCGCGAAGCTCGCGAGACGATTCCAGAGTGTCCGCGAACAGACGCAACTCGGCGGCGGCAGCCGCCGGCGCCGGGTCGGCTCCCGGACGCGTCACGATGTCCGCCAGGGCGTCGGCGTACCTCTTGGCTATGGCGGAGAGCGTCATCTCACCTGGCCTCCGGGCGCGGCGCGCCGCTTGGGTTGGCCGCCCCGAGGCAGGCCGCGAAATCGGCCACCAGCGCCTCCTGCGCCGGGGGCGTAAGGCCCGCGCGAATCTTCTGTTCGGCCAAATCGATGGCCAGGCGGCTGGCGAATTGCCGCAATTCCTTGCGAGCGGCCTTTCCGGCCGAGGCGATATCCAATTCCGCCTGGGCCTGGATCTTGGCGATCTCCTCTTCGGTGCGCCGCGCGGCCCGCTGCGCTTCCGCTTCGGCTTCGATTCGCGTCTCTTCCTTCAATGCCGCAAGCGCCGTCTCCAAGCCGGCGAGCTTCCGCTCAGCCTCCGCCACGCGCGCCTCCGACTCCCGCAAAAGCCTCGAGGCCTCGTCCATGTCGTCGCGGATTTTCCTGGCGCGGGAATTAAAGAAAGGGCCTCCGTGTTTCCCAATCAGGTAGCCGAGGGCTCCGGCGAGCACAAGGAAGTTGGCCCACTTCCAGCCTTGCAGGTTGCCTTCACCACCCGCGGAGCCGGATTTCCCACTACTTTCGGAGGATTTGGTCTCCTGCGCAAACGCCGGCGGGGTGACAACGGCCAAGCCGAGGAGCAATAGTAGTAATGCCGCGAGGCGTCTCATGCCGCGCTCCGGCCCAGGATGGCTGAAGCGATGGATGCGGACAGGGCCTCGGCATCGCGTGCCAATTCGCCTTTGGCGGATTCGGCGTCTTCGACCAGACTCGCCTTAGCATCCGCAACCGAGCCTTGGGTTCGCGCGCCGGCGCGGCCGCTAGCGCCTCGGAACGCTTTTCCTCGATCTGGCGATACAAATCGGCCTGGGATTGATAAGCTTCCGTGCGCGCTGCGAGCATGGCGGAGTCGTAATCGGCCGAGCGCGCGGCTGCCCGTTCCACGGATTCCGCGGCGCGCTGGCGCGCTCCCGCGGTGGCGTCGTGACGCTGGCGCATAACCTTTTCCATCGGGCGGAAAAAGAAAAGTTTCAGGTAATAACTTAGAGCAAGCACCACCAGAAATGTGGGGATCGCCCGTAGCAAGAGCTGCCCCAGCGCGCGCAGCGTTGATTCCATGAAAGATAGAAGGAGGAACTCAGGTAAGCGTTCTTAAGCCTCAGCCTAACACCGCGCGAAAAGACCGTCAACCGGCAGAGACGTTTCCAAAACTCCGGCAAGAGCTTCAAGGCCCGGCTGTGATATCACTAAAGCTGGAATGGATCGCATCGGGCGATACAAGGTGGTCCGCGAACTGGGCCGCGGCGCCATGGGCGTCGTGTACCATGCCGTCGACCCGAACATCGGCCGCCCCGTCGCTATCAAGACCATCCGCCTCGGCGGAAAGCCCGAGGAGCGCGAGCGGATGCGCGAGCGGCTCTTCCGCGAAGCCCGCGCGGCGGGAAGCCTGTCCCATCCCGGCATCGTCACCATCTACGACGTCGAACAGCAGGGCGAGACGGCTTATATCGCCATGGAATACGTAGATGGCAAGACGCTCGACCATCTCTTGACTTCCAGCGAAACGCTGGCCCCCGAGCGCATCTTCAGCGTGCTGGCCCAAACCGCCGTGGCGCTGGACTACGCGCACCAGAAGGGAATTGTCCACCGCGACATCAAACCGGCCAACATCATGATCGCGGCCGATGGCACGGCCAAGATCACCGATTTCGGAATTGCCAAGGCCACCGCCTCCGAGCAGTTTACGTTGACCGGCACGATCGTCGGCACGCCGCATTACATGTCGCCGGAGCAGGTGCAGGGCAAACCGGTGGACGGCCGGGCGGACCAGTTTTCGCTGGGCGTGATCGCCTACGAAATCCTGACCGGCGATAAGCCTTTCACCGGCGACCAGATCCACACCGTTGTATTCAAGATTGTGGCGGAAGAGCCGCCTCCGCCGAACCGGTTGAATCCGACGCTTTCCATTGCGATTGCAAACACAATCCGCAAGGCGCTGGCTAAGAGCCCCGACGATCGCTTCCGAACCTGCGGGGAGTTCGTCGAGGCGCTAGAGAAGTCCTGCGCGGCCAGCCGTGGATGGAAGCCCCTGTCGGGCGGAGCCAGCCTCAACGAGCCGACAGCGGTGATCGCGCCCAAACCAGCCGCCAAGGCCCCGCCGCCGCGCCGGGCACGGTTGGATGAAAGCTCGTCATCCACGGAAAACCGAGAGGCCGCAAGACGAGTTTTCTCGCGTTCGCGTTGTCTTTCTTAGTGGTGGCCGGCTTACTGGCGCTGATCGGGTGGCAGGCCGATCCCACTCTGCCTCAACAGGCGCAAGGGCTCGGACGCCGCATCCAAAACGCGCTGGGGTGGGGATCTCAGCCCTCTCACCCGCCCAACAGGATCGGCAGACCTCGCCGCCAGCGGCGTCTTCCACTGTGCCTCAGCCGGCGGTCCCCGAAGAGGCCAAGCCCAGCCCCATGCCGCCGGCTCCGCCTCCATCCGCGCCCGTGGCGAACCCGAGCGCCGATTCGACAGGGGCCGGACCGCCAAGCCCGGGTAACAAAGAGGCGGCCCGCGGTCCAGGCGGAGAGTCCCGTTTCAGTCCGCAAGACGGCTCCACGGACCGCCATACAGACGGTCTCGATAGAAACAGTCCCGGAGGGCGCCACGGTGGAAATGGATGGAACGGGCGGCGCGTCCTGCGTCACTCCGTGTTCCTTGAACGCAGCCCCCGGCCGTCATGCTCTGGTGATCGGCTTAGGCGGTTACTTGACCGCGCATCGCGACGTGATAGTGGCCACCGCGCCGGTAACAGTGGGTCCGATAGTCCTCCAAGCGCCATCCGGATCGCTCATGCTAACGACCGTGCCGGACGGGGCTTCCATTCTCGTAAACGGCCGGCGATTACCGCAGACCACGCCAGCCAGCCTGTCTCTGGCGCCAGGATCTTATACCATTACGGTCGAGAAGGACGGGAAACAAGCGAACAGCCCCGTGGAGATCCGGACGGGAGCAATCAGCTACCTGAGGATTGTGCTGGAGCAGTAGGATGAGCCGGGGCGCCTGGGACCGCCATCTCGGACCCAGGTCAATCCCCGGAGGACTATTCCATCGCGTGAACGGGCGCGGGCGATTCGGCACGAGGCAACACCGGCCAAGTCCAGTTACGGCGCTCGACGATGGTCTGAGGCTCGTATGTGCCGCCTTCCGCCAGGCGCTTGTCCTCGCGCTTTGCGCTCCAGAGCAACACGGGGCCTAGCGCATGGCTCACGATGCTGCTGAACAGCCCGAACTCTCGCGCGACGTCCTTGCGCAACTCGCGGATCTTGGAGGATACGGCGGCGTTCGTCTCGCGCATGCGCTTCTCCATGGCCCACAGGGCCGCCGCGTAACCGTCGCGAAGGCTGCGCGCCTCCCAAGCGAAGCGGGCGCGCACGCGCGGGTCGGGATCGTTCTTGTATCGCAGCCAGCCTTCCAGCGTCGTACGGCAGATGCGATAGATGCTGGGGCCGTTGCGCTCGAAATCGCGCCGGAAAGCCCAATCCAGCCAGCGCTTGGAGTCGGGACGCGAGATGGCCGCGTGCTCGAAATTGAACATATTCTGGCCGTGAATGTCGGCCAGCTCCACGCCATCCAGCATGCGCCCCTGCTCGGTCATTTCGGCGTGCAGAGGCGTCCCGGGCACCGGCGTGTACAACATGAACTGGTGAAAATCCGTATCGTGCGCTACGGCGTGCTCGATCTCGCCGCCGATGTTCTCGGGCGTATGATGCTCCAGGCCTACGATGGTCGAGCCCGAGCAGCTTGATTCCGTGGCTGCGCAGCTCGCGCGTCAATTTCAGCGTGTCCGTGCCGTCGAGCTTGTTGTAAGTGGAGCGCGGGGATTCCAGACCCATCCACACCCACGAAACGCCCAGTTCCACCAATTCGCGCATGGTGTACTGGCGGATGGCGTTAGCGGAGGAGAACACGTACAGAGCCCAAGGCTTCGCGCCTTGCTTCATGCGGCTCAAGAGCTCCATGGCGCGCCGTTTGTGGAGCAGGAAGTTCTCGTCCATCATGAAGAACGAGCGCACGTGCAGCTTGCGTTCCATCTCCGACATGACGCCGAAGAGCTCGTCGCCGCCGTCGTAGAAATTCAGATAGTGGCCCTTGCCTCCGAAAAACGCGGACGTCGTGCAGAAGTTGCAGCCCATGGGGCAACCGACCGAAGGAATGATGGTGGCCGCGGTGTTGCCCTTGCTCTGCGGCAGCTTCATCCCGAGCGCGCGCGCGCCGAAGCCGGATACGATTTCCGGGTGGCTGATGGGGGCGTTCGGGTCTTCGCCCAGGTAGCTCCGCATCCAGGAGATGCCGTCGCCTTTCACCACGTGATCGACTTCGATCATCAACTCGATGCCGGGGATAGCCGCCACATGGCCGCCCACCACGATGGTCGCCCGCGGCGAAATCCGCCGCACCATCTTGCACATCTCGCGGACCTTGCCGATGTTCACGATGATGGAGGAAATGCCCACGATGTCGTAATCGTTGGCGCGCAACTCGGCCTCAAAAGCCTCGCGCGTAGGAAAATCCAGGACCGTGGTTGGAGCGGAGATGTTCCGCTGGATCATCAGGATGCCCCATGAACGGTGGAACATGCGCAGGGAAAACGCCCCCTGCTCGCGGGTCACCTGATTGTGGTACAGCTCCATCGGATTGAGTTTGCGGCTTCCGAACTCGTCGTCCTGGGCATAGGGACCGAAAACGGAAGCAAGCAAGATCCGGGCGCGCGTGCCCTTTGGATGCGGTTGCATTTTGAGTAGTTTGAGTGCTGAAACTAGTATAGCAGCCTTAGGTCCGCCCGGCTGCGTCCGCTATTCCTCGGCGCCGGCCGCCTTGGCGAAGTACAGGCTGACCGCCCGGTCCATGTTGGCGCGGTTCATGACCGGTTCCCGGCCTTCATACTCGCCGATCGCCTGGACCAGTCGCTGAACGTCCGCCGGATAACACGCCCTGAGGCGATTCGCCCCCGCGGCCAGACAGCGTTCGCGCAGATATTCGGCCGCTCCCGGTTCGCACGCAACGCCGTTAGCTTCCACGACCCGCTCGAAGATGCGGTCGAAGATCTCGGGCGTCACGTCTTCCACCAGCACCTTGGTCTGGATGCGGCGCAGGAAAGCTTCGTCGGCCAGAGCGTGTGGATTCAGGTTGGTGGAGAAGACCACCATCATTTCGAAGGGGACCTCGAACTTCATCCCGGAGGCCAACGCCAGATAATCCACGCGGCGGTCCAGAGGCACAATCCACCGGTTCAGAAGCTCGCGCGGGGAGATCATCTGCCGTCCGAAGTCATCGATAATGAGTATGCCGTTATTGGCCTGCACCTGGCATGGCGAAATGAACACGTGGGTCGCCTGGTCCTGGCGCAGTTCGAGCATCGCGGCTGAAAGTTCGCCGCCTACGGTGATGCACGGCCGCTCACAGACCACCCAGCGCGGATCCAGCAGGTCGTCGTCAGCTTGGACTGCGCGGTGGACGACCGGATCGAACACCGTCATGATGTGGCCATCCACTTCCACGGCGTAGGGTACGGCGATGGAGTCCTCGTAAACCCGGCGGATGCGTTCGGCGATGCTTGTTTTCCCTCCGCCCGTGGCGCCGTACAGGAATAGGGACCTGTGCCCGATCAGCGATGGCCCAAGCTGGTCCAATAGGTTATCCGGGATAACCAAATCGTGGAATGCCCGGCGTAGGTTCTCGCGATTCATCCGCACTTTGGCGGCCTGCGAACGCACCACGCTGCGATACTGCTGGATGGAAACCGGGGCGGGCCCGGCGTATTGGCAAACTTCCTGGCGGGAGGCGGCCATCTCCCGTCCCGCGGCGGTCAAAGTAAAGCGGTAGTCCGACCCAACCATTCCCTTGACCTCCAGCAACTGCTGCTGCCGAAAATCGTGAAAGAGCCTTTCCAAAACGGGGTAGGAGAGTTTGAGGTTCTCGTGCAACGAGCGCAGCGAGCCGGTTCCATGCAGCCACAAGTAGCGCAGAATCAGATCGTTGAGAAGCCCATGGGGAATGCCGAGGTCACTCAACCTGTCGGGAATGCGCGGGAAGGCGCTGGAGCGCGCGGGCGCCTCGCTCTGGAGTGAGGTCATGCTTTCCATCCGAAGACGGCGGCGTATTGCGGGGGACCGCCGGTTCTCTTGAAAGATACTGCCCGGGGCGTCCGGCCTCACATACGCAATTGGTTAACCTCCGCCCGCTCCCTTTGGAAAGCGGGCGCTTTTCGGCGGGTTGATAGACTGATAGTGGAACATGCGCAGAGGGATAACGGCCGGGGCGGCGGCGGCTGCGCTGAGCTTCTGGCTAGCCGCCTGTTCCACGCCGGGAGCTCCGGGGCGGTCAACGGCGATTGGTGAAGCGTTCGCGGGTCCCTCCGAACTGGCTCTCCGCGCGGATATCCCGCTGGAATCCCGAGTGGTGGCGAAGGTCCGCCACGGAGAGCGCCTCGAAATCCTCGAGCAGAAGCGAGGCGCGTTTTACAGGGTTCGCACGCCCCAGGGGGCCGAAGGTTGGACGGATTCCCACGAGTTGCTGACGCCGGAGGAGATGGCGTCTCTCCGGGATCTGGCGCAGCGCGCGCAAGGGATGCCATCGCAAGGTGTCGCAACAACTTACGCCGAGCTCCGTGTCCACACATCGCCATCCCGCACGGCGCCGAGCTTTATCGTGCTCAAGGAAAACGACAAGGTGGACGTACTGGGCTACCTGACCTCGCCCAGAGCCTCCGCGCCGCGCAAACCTCTCTTGCCTCCCACTCCGATAAAGCCCAAGAAGGCGGCCAGCAAGGCGTCCAAGGCGCCCAAGTATCCGCCCCCGCCGCCTCCGAAGCCGCCGGGACCTCCGCCGAACTGGATCGAGCTTTCCCAGCCAACCCTTTCGGACTCGACGGCGGAACGCACGGCTCCCGTGCCGGAACCCGAAGAGCCGGAGAGCGTTCCGACGGAAACGTGGAGCCTGGTCCGCACGACCCATGGCGAATGCGGGTGGGCGCTGGCGCGATCGCTGTATATGGCGATTCCCGACGAAGTGGCCCAGTACGCGGAGCGGCATCGCATCGTCTCCTATTTCTCGCTCGGCGAAACGCAGGACGGAGATCAGGCAAGAAAGGATTGGCTTTGGACCACATCGAGCGGAGCGGAGCCATCCTACGATTTCGACAGTTTCCGGGTGTTTGTTTGGAGCCTGCGCCGCCACCGTTATGAAACGGCGCACATCGAAAGCGGCCTGAAGGGTTACCTTCCGGTCCGTCTGTCCGAAATCCAGGCGCCGGTTGGCCCGAAAGGGAAGCGGCAATCGGCAACCTACTCCGGCTTTTCCGTCTGCGTGGAGAAAGCCGACGGCCAACGCCGCTGGCGGGAATACGCATTCATGAATCCGGCGGTCCGGCTTGTCCGCGAGGAGCCGTGCGAGCCCCCTCCGCCGCTGCTATCGACGAAAACCCCCGCGCCGGCGCCGGCCGTTTCCGCCGCTCCCGCCAAGAAAGAGACGCTGGCCGAGCGCGGCAAGCGGTGGCTGCACTCGATCACGCCGAAGTGGTTGTCGAAGTAATGCTTCGCACGCATGTTACACTGACGTTGTCGCGCCTTAAAGAATGCTGCTCGCCAGAGAATTCGTCGCGTACCTCTCCAGACAACTTGTCAAAAGGCTTTCGGCCGGCGTCATTGAGACCAACCAGCCCGATGCGGTGGCCGATCGCGTAGCCCAGGTAATCGACGAGGAACTGGCCGTCGAGGACCGTCTGAATGACGAGGTCCGCGAACTGCTCAGCCAATACAGCGAGTACATGCGCCGCGAGGGCGTCAGCTATCAGGAGATGTTCCGGCGCATCAAGAACACGCTCATCAGCCAGCGCAAGGTGATCCGGGCTTCGGGGCGGGACACCGGCGACAACATGAAGCTGTCGCGCGACAAGGTCACGCAGATGTCGCACAAGCTGGTCGAGTCTCTTCGCAAGAGCCGCGAGGTCCGGCTCAAAGACAAGGACCCGAACAACGTCCGTCTGGTAATCGTGCGCCAGATGACGGATCTTCTGCATCTCGAAGAAAAAGTGGACCGCGCCGCGCGCGAGAAAATCCGCTCGCAGAAACGCGAGATTCCCGAGGGCGCCGAAGAGTGGGACCTGCTTCACCGGCGGTACTACGCCGAGGAGATGAGGAAGCTCGGAATCGACCTGGGCCGGTAGCAGCCAGTCTTCAGTTGTCAGTTTTCAGTTATCAGCGCTTGTAGCCGATCTTTCGCAGGAATCCCCGCCGCGCTTCCGCGTCTGCCGCCGTTTCCACACCCTTGGGCGGAAATCCGTCAATAACTCCCAGCACGCCTCTGCCCTGCTCGCTTTCGGCGATGACTACCTGAACCGGATTGGCCGTGGCGCAGAAAATGTTGCACACTTCGGGCACGTCCTTGATGCGGCCGAGAACGTTGATCGGGTAGCCGTCGCGCATGGCTACGACGAAGGTGTGGCCCGCGGCCAGCGCCGATGCGGACCGCGCAGCCAGACCCTTGAGTTCCTCGTCGTTGCCGTCCACCCGCGTAAGGCAGAGGCCGGAAGCTTCATTGAATGCGACGCCGAACTTCATCTGCGGGACCGTGTTGACAATGGCCTCGTAGATATCCTCGACGGACTTGATGAAGTGGGTCTGGCCCACGATGATGTTGCCGCCCTCCGGGACTTCCAGCGGAACGAGTATCAGATCCATAAGCCAACACAATAGCGCACGGACGAGGACCGCGCTCAATCGCGGTTGGCGCCTATCGGCCGGCGAGCAGGTTTTCCAGGCGGTCAACTCCGGCATTCATGGCGCCGGCTCGCTGCGTTGCCGGTTGATAACTCGGATCGTGGAAGACGTAGAGATTCCACGCCTTGCCTGCGCCCGCCACAGGGTTCAGGAACCTCACTTCGAACGTGTGGCCGCTGTCCTGGAAAGCGAACACGTTGCTATTGACCACGCCGGATTTCACCAACCCCTGATGCGGAACCAGCGACAGGATATATCGGCCCTGGCCTGGGAATGCGACCCAGAGCGTCGAGCCGGGTTTTCCCGTGAAGCCTCCCAAAAGCTGTTTTCCGTCTTCCCAGAATGTCGTCGCCGACGTGTCAAAGGATATGGTTCCGTCGTCCACCGAGAAATCGCGCGGATCGGATGCGGCAGCCGGCGCGGCCGGTACGCGGGGAGTCAAGTAGACCCGGAGGTAATCCACGATTTTCAGCGATCCATCGGGGCTGCTCATCATATCCAGCACGATCGTGTCGCGGTCGCGTATGGGTTGCGGCGGCGGAAACTTCGGCGCGGCGATGCTGCTCCCACCGTCAATGCTCAATGGCTTGAACACAGCCTTATATCCGGCCGAAGCGTCGCCGACAATACTCAGGTCGTAGCCGAATTGGCCGCCGGTCGCCGGATCCGTCATCACACGATGGACCGCGTCCCCCCCACTCCCTATAACGCCACCCGCTCCAAATCCCGTGCTCCAATTCCCGCCGGGCTCGGCGTAGCAAGCGTACTCGACGGAGATTCCGGAACTCAAGCCCCCGCGCCCGCCGATGATCCGTCGCGGGCCGAGGTTTCCGGATGAGTCGTTCTGGGCCAGCGCAATTGTCGCGGCCAGCAAAAACAAGCTGTACTTGGTCATTCATTCCTCCAAATCATCGGTCGAATTTCTCGCACGGGTAGCAACCGCGGATGGCTCTGTTCCGCGGGTGGGGACGGCGCCTGAAGGACTGGGGTCTCGGACCCCGGCTCCCGAGTGTCCGGCTGGACCGGGGCTTCCACACGCTCAGTTTTCATCACTTCCTTGGGTTGACTTGGCGTTGACCAGCGCCAGGACACAGTCACGGCAAGCGCCACCGCGAGGACCACCGCCGGCAATGGCACCCGAACCGAGGTCCCCCACAGAAGCCATCTCCATCGCCTCTGCCATGTGCGGCGGTTTCGATACCGTTTCATCATGCGGCTGTCCAGGCCCGCGCTCGGCTCGGGCGCCGACCAGCGCCGAATCAACTCCTGCAACTCCGGGTCACGCTCCATATCAAAATCCCTCCTTAGCCATCCACGCCAACTCACGCTTCAATCGTTCGCGTCCCCTTTGGAGCCGCGCCTTCAAGGTCCCTACGTTGACGTTCGCCATCTTGGCGGCTTCTTCAAGACTGAGGCCTTCATACTCGAACAGGAATAACGCTTCCCGCTGTAATGGCGGCAGAGTTCGAACCGCCGAGTTCAGAATCGCACTGGCTTCGTCCGACTCCAGGCGGTCCAGCGTCCCTGGGTCATGACCCAACGGTTCGCATTCCAGCGATACTTCAGGCCCCAATTCCCTCCATATACCGCGGCACTTGTTGCGAGCGATTCCCAGAAGGTAAGTCCTAAGAGAAGCTTGGTTCGGGTCGTAGCGAGTCGGGTGTTCGATCAGCGCAATGAAACAATCCTGAACAACGTCTTCGGCGGAAGCGCCATCTTGGAGAACCCAACAGGCATAGCGGTAAACTGCGTCCCGATGGCTGGTCCATAGCGTGCGGAAGGCTTCCTCGTCGCCACGCGCCGCAAGCGCCACCATCCGCCGATCGCTTTCCACGCCCTAGAATTAACACGAGCGCTCGAAAAGATACGGTTTGAGGCCGGTTTATTTCAGGATACCAACAAGGTTTGCCATCCTGACCAATTCAGGTCATAATGTAGTCATGAGGCAGGTGCGAGTGGCCGAGCTGAAGTCGCGGCTCAGCGAGCACCTTCGAGCTGTGAGGCGGGGAGAGACCATTGCGATCATGCATCGAGATACGCCGATCGCGCGGCTTGTCCCGGCCGGCGAACGCCCCGCGCTTCGTTTGCGAAAGCCGGCGCGAGGCGCGTCTCCGCTGAGGAGCGTCCCCCTTCCGCCGCCTCTAGGACTTGACTTGGACATCGTGGAACTGCTTCTAGAAGAGCGCCAGGGATCTCGATGATCGCGTACGTCGATTCATCGGTGCTGCTCCGCTTGGCGCTCAGGCAATCGGACGCGCTGCCGGAGTGGAAGAGTGTTGAGCGCGGAATATCGAGCGAACTGGTGAGAATCGAGTGCTTACGGACTCTGGATCGTCTTCGTCTTCGCGCAATGCTCTCCGATGAGGAACTCTCCAGGCGCAGGGCTGCGATACTGGCATTGGTGGAGGAACTCGATCTCGTCGAAATCGATGAAGCGGTGCTCGAGCGTGCGGCCCAGCCGATGCCGACGGAGCTTGGCACGCTCGATGCCATCCATCTGGCGACCGCGCTGCTCTGGAAACATGCCACGGGCGAGGAACCGGTTATGGCAACGCATGACCGCGCGCTCGCGATCGCGGCCGCGGCGCACGGCCTGCGAGTGGCCGGCGTTCCGGAAATGGGCGGCGGCGGCCCGGCTCGGTAAACTCCCACCGAAGAGCTGCACCACCGGATAGCCGCTGTTGGTTAAGCACGCGCGGCGGTTACCCGGTGTTGATCGGCGCGCGTTCCGCTATTTCACCCGCTTGGCGACGAGTTCCATCCCGCCGCCGGGGCCGCGGCCACCGCCGCCTCCGCCCGGAGGTCCACCGCCGCCCTCGGGCGGTCCGCCTCCCGGAGGTCCGCCGCCACCGGGGCCGCCGCCGTTGAACGACATGGTCAGGTGGATTTCATCCGCGCTCACCACCTTGCCTTTGAAGTTGAGCGTCATTTCTCCCATCTGGCCACTGCCTGTGACGGTGAATTCGATCTCATCGCCCTTGATGGAGCCCGATGCGATCTTGGCGTCGCCCATCATCGGGTCGTTCATGGTCCCGCCGAGCTTCTCGCCGTCCACCTTGAAGGTGAAGGTCTGCTCGATCGTCATGTCTCCGCCGCCGCCCTGAAACGTCGCTTTCCACTTTCCGTTGATATCGGCGCCGAACGCCGCCCCGGACGATGCCAGTATCACCGTCGATAGCAGGGCCGCTCCCAGCACCCATCGATTCAAATTCATTGCGCTTCTCCTTCCTGAATTAACTACATCCACAACTGCCTTTTGGACCGAAAACAAACGACTCCCGCTTTATCGCCGCTCACGGCAGCAGAACGACCGGGGCCCTCCAAAATGCGACTCTCTGCGCCGCGTGGTTCAGCACGGTCACCTGACAGGTGTAGCGGCCGGCGTCGAGCTTGGCGAGCGGAAAACTGAAGCTCACCGGAACGGACTTGGTCAGCGCATTCAGCCCCTCGGTGATGCGCAACGGATCCGTCTCGAAAGCCTTCACGGCGCCGCGATAAAAGCTTAGTGTTGCGGTCAGCGTTTCGGTCTTCTCCGCCGTCGGCTCGTAGGCCTGTAGAAAGACATACATGCTCTGGTCCTTGCGGAACACGCGCGTCACGCTGGGAATGAGTTTCTCGCCGTTCTGCACGAGCGGATTGGCCGCCACCAATCGGCGATTCGGCCCGGCTGTCCCGACCGTTTCCGTGGTCTTCTCGCGCTGGTTGCTCAGGATCACCGAGCTGATGGGGAGCATTCCCACGTCGGTGGAGAGATCCGGAACGGTGAACGTGGCTTCAAACGTCCCCATCTTGCCGGTCTCGTTTTCGCGGGCGAGGAATTTGATGGAGTACTTGCCCGGCGTTAGAGTGAAGCCCGCGTCATAAGCCACGGTTTTCCTGGCCAATTCCGCGGTCCCGACGTCTTTCAGCTTGACCGTGATGAAGTCGCGAACGGCTCCGGCCAGCACCCCCTTCGAGTCTTTGATTTGGCCGATGAAATCCAGCCGCGTGCTTTCCGCCTTGCCCTGCTTGGCGAGCACGACATCCGTGCCCGGCATCTTCACGGATATCGGAACGTAGTAGCGGTCCTTGGCGAGGCGGAAGTAATCGGTTTCGAGCGCCAGGGTCAGATCGGTGATAGGATCGCTCCAACTGCAAAGCCTGCGCGAGCTGATTCTCGCGGTCCGAGGAGTCGAACTTCTTGAATTCCTTCGACGCGAAGTATCCCGTGCGGTAATCCAGCTTGGCCGAGAGGTTGTTGTTGATCTGCACCTTGATGCGGCGGTATTTGCCGTCGAGCGCTGCGTTGCCGGTGTAGTAGCCGAGGATGTAATAACTGGTGATGTCCTTCTGCGCCTGCACGACTCCCATGGAGAGATCGTTGAAATCGAAGAAGGCCTTCCCGCCGGTGTCCGCGGCGAGGCCGTACAGGGTGTCTTGCGAGCCTTGAAGGTTGCTCGACATCGCGCCCGAAGCCCCGCCCTGGAACATGCCGGCGTTGCCCGAGCCGCCGCCCGAGCCGCGGCTCGCGTTGCCGGCCGGCGCCGTCGCCACCAGGCCGCGCGCATCGACCGGATAGATCGACACGTTGCTGCGGATAGCTGAATTGATGGTGGCCTTGAGCTGCGCGTCGTTATCCATGCCGGTGCGCGTGATCCCCTCGGAGAAATAGACCAGCGCCTTCTTTTCCGCCAGCCCGCCGAGAATCTTGACGGCGTTCTGTAGCGCGGTGAGTTGCCGGTCCGTATTGAAGATATTGAACTCGGTGTCGTCCGCGGTGTATGCGGCGTACGTGTCCGCCGTGCTGTCGTCGCTGGTGGTGTTGGCCATTTCGCTGGCCTCGCCGATCACGATCTTCGTTTTGACGATCTTGGCCAGCAGGTCGCGGTCCTCCGTGAAATCCTGCAACACCTTCATCTCTCCCGAGTAACTCATGATAGCCACGCGGTCCGCGGGCGTCATCTGCGTGCGGATGAATTTGAGCGCGCCATCCTGCATACGGATCTGGTCGTCGGTAGCCATCCCCTGCAAATCGAAATAGAGGACCAGCAGACGGCTGTCCTTGTACTTGATCTCGCCCGGTTTGGCGGCTGCGATGGTCTGCTGCACGGGTGCGGCCGCAACAGGGGTCGCCGCAGCCTTCTCGGCGCGCGTTTCAAGCGTTGGAGCCGGCGCCGGGGGTAGCGGCTCTTCCACCAGACGCTGATACTCGAACACTTTGATTTGCTGCGGCTTGCCATCCTCGGTGATGGTGAAATCGGGGAGCTTGAGTCCCTCGAGGGGCTTGCCGCTTTTGTCCTTCGCCGAGACGTTGACGATCACGAGTTGCGTGGTGGTCGAAAAGCGCGGGGCCTGCTTGATGAGCGGCGCGTTGGCCTGCTGCGGCGCCTGTGGAGCGGAAGCGCCTCCCGGAACCTGCTGCGCGGAAGCCGCGAGCATCCAGGCCAGAAATGTGGCAACGGTCGATTTTGGCGTTTTCATGGCTAGAAGTTGAAGCGCAGACTCGTTCGGACGGTCCGCATTCCGGAAACGTTTGTAGGCTGGCCATAGGTATTGGTGTTCAGGGTCGTCCCCCAGCCCGTAACCACGACCGTGTTCAGAGCGTTGTTCGCATTCAGCGAGAAGGTCATGCGGCGCCTTTCGCCCAGACGGAACGAACGGTTGGCCTGTGCGTTGAGGCTGAAGCTGAGCGGCCCCGGAATCACGTTGCGTCCCGAGTTGCCCCACATTCCCGCGGCGGGCGTGGTGAAGGCAGCGGTGTTGAAGAGCGCTCCGTCCGAGGTTTCAATGGGAAGCCCGGTGGCATCCGCGCGGTTGCTGCCGCCCTTAGTTGCCTGGTTGCCCCCGGCGGTAGCGGTCAGATAGCTGCCGCTGCGGATCGAGATCGTGCTTTGAATGTTCCAGTCTCTGAGCAGCACGCCTTTCCATCCGGTGAGAAGGCCGCCGCCGCGCCTTCCCTGTCCCGAGCCGTACCCGAAATTGACGTTCAGCGAATGCGGCGACGTGAAGACCGCGCGATCCGCGCGGAAGTTGAGCCAGTTCTGCGCCGAGCTTGCGTCCTGAATGCCCTTCTGGAACGTGTAACTGGCGCTGGCGGACAGGCCGGCCCGGAAGCGCCGCATCAACTGCGCGCCGACCGAGTTGAAGATCGAGTTTCCGCCGTAGGTCTCGTACGTGTAGCCGGTGGGGTAGAGCGCCTGCGGCGCGCCGGGAGCTACGACCCAGGGGGTGATTTTGCGGTCCAGATCCCGACCCGCCGTTCCCGTGTACGTCAGCGTGGTTTGCAGCGAATACGGCAGATTCTGCTGGATGGCGAAGTTCCATTGCTCCGCGTAGCCGTTGCGGTACGTGGGGTCGATGGACATGGTGTTCGACAGCGTGTTTGAAGTTCTGCTGGACGCCTTGACGAAGGCCGTTCCCATGGCCAGCGGTCCGTCCGTCAGGTACAAGTTGTAGGCCGTCGCCAGCGGCGGCTGCTGCGAGAGACTGCTGGCCATTTGGCTGTAAACCGAAGTGTTGTAGTAAAGGCCGTAGCCGGCGCGAATCACCGTCGAGCGTTTCGAGTTGGGCCGCCACGCGATTCCGAGCCGGGGGGAAAAGTTGTTCTTGTCGGAATTCACCAGCGTGCGATTCGAGGCGCTCGCCTCGACCAGCGAATACGATACGAACGCCGGAGCGAAGGCCATGTTGACGAGTTGGTTGTGGACCTCGGTAACGGGCGTCTGGTAGTCCCAGCGCAGACCGAAATTCAGAGACAGATTCGATTTGAAGCGCCAGTCGTCCTGGAAATAGGCGTCCCAAATCGAGCCTCGAAAATAGAGGGACGGGTTGGCGCTATAACGAATGGACGCTTGGTACGGAGTGGCCAGCATGAAGTCCGCGAGGTCGAATCCCGTTCCGGCCACGGCCGCTCCGTTTACGAGCTTGCTGGTGGCGTAGCCGTTGAAGGTGAACGCGCCGCGCGCGTTCGGATTCGAGTAGCGGTTGTTTTGCTGCCTCCTGAAATCGGCGCCCCACGACAGGCTGTGCGTCTTGTGGACCCACATCAGCGAGGCGGCGATCGAACTGGTTTGCGAGCGCGTCAGCGAGGCCGTTCCATCCGATAGTCCCGTGAAGTTCGAAAACGTGAGGCTGGGAGGTCCCCAGTTGATGGGATCGTTCGTGAGCCCTTGAATGCCCAAGGCTGCGCCGACGTCTTGATTTAACGCGGCGTAATACGGGGACGTCTCCTGGCGGTTGCGGCTGAAGTTGTAGCTCAAAGAACCGTTCATGCGGCTGGTGAAATTGTGCGTGAAGCTGGCGCTCGCGCTGATACCGCGGCCCGTGCCCGTATCGGTAATCACGCGGCCGGTCGATGGATCGACGAAGGTGAACGAGTTGGGCGTGTTGCTGTTGCTGCCCTGATAGCCGAAGCTGCCGGAGATCCGATTCATGCTGTTCAGCGTCTGGTTCAACCGCGCGTTGATGTTGTCGGAGTTGCTCATCGAGGTATAGGCGCGCTGATAATTGCGCGAGCTGCCCGCCGTGGCCGCGAGATCCGGCGACGGATAATACTTCAACAACGCGGTAGCTATGGAGCTGATGCGAGTCGCCGGAATCTTGTCGTTCGCAAACGGCGTATTGATGAGCGGGTCGTAAACGATCGCCGACTGGCCCGCCGACGTAAGCGACTGGGAAAAGTCGCCGCTGCGTTCAAGCGCCGTCGGCATCGTGGTCAGCGTGCCCGAGTTTCCATTCCGCCCGCGAGTCACGCCCAGATTCAGGCTGAACTGTCCGCTCTTGCCGCTCGTTAACTTGGGAATGCGGAGCGGGCCGCCGAATGTCACGTTGGTGGATGTGTTGTTCGAATACGGCTTGTCGATATTCTGGCCGCTGATCGAATAGCTGCGGGCGTTCAGCAGCGAGTTGCTCTCGTTGATGCTGACGTCGCCCGTGTACATCATGCGCGGGTCGCGGCGGTTGTTGCCAAACGCCAGTGCGTTGTTCATGCCCATCCAGGGAGGAGCGCCGCGTCCGCCGGCTCCGCCACGGCCGCCGCCGCCATCCGGTCCGCCGCCGAAGCCGCCGCCGGGACCGCCGCCTCCGGGACCGCCGCCTCCGGGACCGCCGCCTCCGGGACCGCCACCGAACCACAGCCGCCGCCCCCGCGGCCCCCGCCGCCGCCCATGTCGCCCCCACCCGGACCGCCGCGGCCGCCGCCTGCATTGGCAGTCTGTCCTTGTTGGTCGGCGCCCAGCCCTCCCGCCATTCCAGGCATCCCCGTCCCGGCAGCGCCATCCATCCCCATACCCATGTCCATCCCGCGGCCGCCCATCATCATGTCCGGGCCTCCGATGCCTCCTCTGCCTCCGAAGGGGCCGAAATCGCCCATACCCGGAAGTCCCATGGCCGAGCTCATGCTGCCTTGAACGACTACCGCTTCATTCGCGCTGGGGGCCAACTCGGCGGCTTGATCGCTGCTCAGCAGCCCATCCTGGGAAAACAGAGAGCGGTCCGCGGATTGATTCACGCCGAGTTGCTGGAACGCGAGGTTGTTCTGGCCGGTTTGTTGCTGGCCGCCTCGGCCACCCTGCTGATTGGCTCCGCCTCGGCCGCCTTGCTGATCCGGCCCGCCGCGGCCGGGAAATCCGAAGCCGCCGGGTCCGGGCATGTTCGGGAAGCCTCTTCCGGCCGGCGCGTTCGTCGCTTGCCGATTCGTTTCGGTGGACGCGGCCGGAGCCGGCCGGGCCGCGGGGGCCGTGCTTGCGGCCTCCGCGGGCGCGAGCTTGGGCGCAAGGGCCGCGGAAGCTTCGGCATCCGAGAATAGCTTCAAGCTCCACGAGCCGCCGGGCGCGTCGGGAGCGACGCCCACGTCACGTTTCGCCGTTTCGAATCCGAGCATCTCCACCTGGATGCCCCACGCTCCGTCAGCGAGCGAAGGGAACCGGAATACGCCTTTCTCATCCGTCGTGGTGACTTGCTTCTCGCTTTCTCGCGTCGCGGTCACCGTGGCGCCGGGAACGGGGATGCCGGAAGTTACGACCGTCCCGTGATACTCCGAGGCCATCAGCCCGCCGAGCGCGAGCCAAAAGGCCATCGCACGACAGATCCGGCCGGTGCGGCGATTTTTTCGAGCCATGCTTCTCACCTCTTCAATTCGTCTCGGGCGTGGATACTGCGCGCCGACACGAGCGCCAATTGGTAGAGCGTTATTCAGACGTTGAATGGTTTCCATTTGTGACCAAAGCTTTACGTTCTTAACGGAGGCTTTACACGGGGCGGCTGGCGAACGCTTCGCGACCGGGAGTACTTTGGAGGCAGGGAGGATTGCGCGTTGTACGGGGAAGCGAGGCCATTGCCCCGAGGAAGCGTTAGCTATGGCCAGAAAGCAGCGCGAACGCCGTTCGGCCCTCTCATTGTTGTTCGTCGCGGCCCTGTTTGCGCTGTGCGCCGCTTTAGGCGTGCTCCAATACAGTTGGATCGGCGAAGTGGCATCCGCGGCGCGCGAGCGATTACGCGGAAGTCTCCAGGCCAGCCTCGCCAGCTTGAGCCAGGAGTTGGATTCCGAAATCACATCCGATTGTTCCGCACTCCTGCCAACCGGCTCGCCGAAGGACGCGGCCGCCGCCGAAGCCGAAATCGCCGCGAGATTCGCGCAATGGAGGAACGCCTCGCGCCAGAGCGCAATCTTCAGCCGCGTCGGATTCAGCCCAGCCGATCGGACGCCTGCCACGCTGCGAATTCTGAACGCCGATAAGGGTGTCTTTAAGGACAGCGACTGGCCGGTGGAGTGGAAAGCCATCCAAGCCCGGGTGTCCTTTCGGTTTCCGACCGAAGGCAGGGGCGCGATTGACCAGCAGTCGCCGTTTCCCGAAGACAACGGGCTGGTGTTGGAGTTGCCGATTATCTCGATGGGCGGGCGGCGCGGTCCTCCATCCGAATCGGACCGTATGTTCTCCGGCAATCTCATCCTTGAACTGAACGCCGCCTATTTGCACGATGTGTTGCTCCCCGGATTGGTGCAGCGCTACCTCGGAGGCGGGCCGGCCTCGGATTACCAGGTGGAGATACTCACGCGAACCAGTTCGCCGGTTACGCTTTACCAATCGGAGCCGATGGACGCGGCTCGCATGGCTTCCCATGCAGCGGCTTCCACGGGCTTGATGTCCTTCCAGTTCGATCAGTTGTTTCGCCGGGGAGGACCGGGCGGCGGACCGGGCGGCGGCCGCGGGCGCGGGGGCGGGGGCGGGGGTGGTCCGCGCGGACCGGGCGGTCCGGGACGCGGGCCGGGCGGCGACTTTGGCAGATGGCAGTTATTCGTGCAGTACCGGGCCGGGTCGCTCGAAGCCGTGGTGGCTCAAGTCCGCTGGCGCAATCTGGCGGTTGCGGCCGGCGTCCTCCTGCTGCTCGTCGCGAGCGCCTCCGCGCTGCTCGGCTTTACGCGGCGCTCCGAGAAGCTGGCCGAACTGCAAATGGACTTCGTGGCCGCGGTCTCTCATGAGTTGCGCACTCCGCTCGCGGTAATCCACACCGCGGCGTACAATCTGCGCGGCAAAATCGCTCACGACGCGGACCACGTGCAGCGGTACGGCGCTCTGATCCAACAGGAAAGCGGGCGCCTCACTGCTCTTGTGGAGCGAGTCTTGCAGTTCGCCGGCGCCGAGGCGGGCCGGATTATCGGGAACAAAGAGCCGGTCGAGGTGGAAACGGTAATCGAAGGCGCGCTCGAATCGACGAAGGTTCTGTTCGGAAGCGCGTGTACGGTTGAGAAGAAGATCGATCCCGGACTTCCGCTGGTGATGGCCGATCCGGTGGCGCTGAAGCAGGCGCTCGAAAACCTGCTCGGCAACGCGGCGAAGTACGGTTCGACGGGCGGCGATTGGATCGGCGTGTTCGCGCGCCGTACAGGCGAGGGCGAGGGCGCCGCCGTCGAGATTCGAGTTGCGGATCGCGGCACCGGGAATCCCCGCCGGACGAACAGAAGCACGTGTTCAACGCGTTCTTCCGCGGGAAGCGCGCGGTTCACGAACAGATTCATGGAACGGGGTTGGGATTGAACCTGGCGAAAAAGATCGTGGAGGCGCACGGAGGAACCATCGCGGTGCGAAGCGAGCCCGGGAAGGGAGCCGAATTTACTCATCCGAATTCCAGCGGCGACCGCGGGAGAATCCGCATGAGCGCGCGTCTGCTGTTGATCGAGGACGAGCCCGGGCTCGCGCTGACTCTGTCCGACCTGCTCGGCGCCGAAGGCTACTCGGTGGATACCGCCGGCGACGGAGTCAATGGGCTGGCCAAAGCTCTGACGGGCAACTTCGATCTGATCCTGCTCGACGTGATGCTGCCCGGCAAGAACGGCATGGAGGTGTGCCGCGAGTCTGCGCCGCCAGGGAAAAGACATGGCGATTCTGATGCTGACCGCGCGGTCGCAGCTTGTGGATCGCGTGGTCGGCCTCAAACTGGGAGCCGACGATTATCTGACCAAGCCCTTCGAGCCGCCCGAGTTGGTGGCCCGAGTGGAAGCCCTGCTGCGCCGCGTCAAGCGGAAGAAACTGGCTCCGGTGGCGCGATTCAGCTTCGACAATATCGTCGCCGATTTCGAGAAGGGCGAGATCCGCAAGGACGGCCAGCCCATCGGTCTTGCCGGCAAAGAACTGGATCTCCTGCGATACCTGATCGATCACCGTGACAACGTCGTCTCGCGCGACGAGTTACTGGAAGCCGTCTGGGAGTATCAACCCGGCGTATCGTCGCGGACCATCGACGTCCACGTGGCCTGGCTGAGGCAAAAACTGGAAGACAGTCCTCAAAACCCGCGTCACATCCTGACTGTCCGCGGAGTGGGATACAGGTTCGAGGGGTAGGTCTGTCTGGCGGAACGGATGTTCGGGAGTGAGTTTCCGATAATCCCACCTAACGGCCACTACGGGCTGCTCCCGCTCTATGCTGGTCGTCCTCCGCGATTATTGGGGGTAGCCCGTCCCCGAAATGTCCGGCGGGAGGACGACGAGGCACATCAGGTGGTGCGTGCCGGCTGCGGGATGTACAATCGAAGGCGGCTAAGTGGCCAAACCGGAAATTCCGGGTCAAAGCAGTCTGCATTCCGGCGTTGGCGGAACGTGGAAAGGGAGCATGGGGCTCTTAGAATGGTTGATGGGCGGCTCCCGCCGGGCCCGAGCGCACTCTGAAGCAAACCAGCCTGCCTACGCTTACTGGAGTTGCCTTGGGGACGGCCTGACTTGCACGGCGTGTCGGGCGAGGGGTGAGATGGTGTGGATACCGGGCATGATCAACCTGCCAGAGCCGCCTTTGCGGTCCTGCAAGAGCGTGAGCGGGTGCCGCTGCGTAGTCGTTTTCGTCGGGGCGGGCGAGTCCGGAGCCGCTGAAGCGGCGCGATTCATCCGCGAAAGGGGCGGGAGAACGACACGGGACGAGCTTGACGACGCACAGAATAAGGTCAGGGCTCCCGGACAGGCGCTGCGAGCGCGCGAGCACGCCATAGGGGAAAAAGTCCGACTGGCTGGGGCGTCCGAAAAGACCGATCCTACCCGAGCGGTTGACTTATACCGAGAGGCTATCTCCGAATACAAGGAAATCGCGCCGTCTGCGGACCAATGGACGTGGCGGCATTTCCCCTACTGCTACAACAGGCTCACAATGATCTTGGAGAGGCTGCGCCGAAACGAAGAGGCGCTGAGCTGCATCGATGAGTTCCGTGGCCTGCCTTGGGCGACTGACCCGACGAAATCCGACAGCGGATCGCTGAATAAACGGTACGCGCGACTACGCGCCCGGGTGGCGCGCACCTGAGGGGGAAAACGGAAGACGGGAGGAACCGGGGACGAGGAACCGGGGAGGAACCGGGGACGGAGGAACCGGGGACGAGGAACCGAGGAACCGGGGAGGAACCGGGAGGAACCGGGGACGGGAACCGGGGGAACCGGGGACGGACGGGGGAACCGGGGACGGACGGGACGTTGCCTGTTCGGCGGACCTGCTTGAGGAACCGGGGACGGACGGGACATTGCCTGTTCGGCGGACCTGCTTTGCGGGCGCGGTGGGCGCTCACCGAACTCTCGACATCGCTTCCCGCAGGATGAAGTTGATGCGGGTCGAATACCCCTCGCCGAACTTCTTCAGCGAGTCCACCACCCCGCGGTCCAATCGTGCGGCCACCAGGATCTTCGGTGCGCGCTTCGCATTGGCAAGCTGTTCTTCGGTGAGTGCGGGGATGTCTGAGTAATCGATACGCGAATAGTCGCCGGTTGCCTGGTGTTTGGCAATCCGCGCCAAGTCGGCCTTCTGCCGCTTACTGAGCGGCTTGGTCAAAATATCTTCGGCGCTCACTTTTATCAGCCGGGCGCGCCGAGATGATGCGGGTAACGTCTTCTTCGCCATGTTTACTCTCCGTGCGGTAGGCGTGAACAACCAATAGGATCGCCGCCTCGGCGGCTCCTATGGCGTGCCAGCGCTGTTCGCCGTCCTCGATGCGGTCTTTGATGAGCAGCACAAACGGATCGTTGAAAACCTTGACGGCGGCCTCGAAAGCGACGCCGTGCTTTTTACGATTGCTGCGGCTTTTGTCCTCGTTCCATTCGTACCGCATCGTTATACGTATCGTATAACGGCCACAACGCAAGCGCAAGGAGGACTGGCGCAGGAGCCGCATAATGGGTACACGCTCGGAGTTTTCGCAAGGGCGGCGACCTTGCGGTCTTGACATATTCAGGATGTCAAAAAGGGTCTGGCACGCGCCATAAGCGCCGTCCAACGTATCTGAGGACTGGGCGAAATCGCTCCTTGTCCCGCTCACAATTGCCGTTGGCCTACACTGGCCTATCCTATTGAAATCAAACGCGCATCGAGCGTAGTCGGCCCGTAGTGGTCGCAAGACGGGAATATCGTAAAATGACCGGACGGGGTACGGCGGCGGGGCGTGACCGACGGTGGGCAAAGCGGGCCGGCTTGAACCGATCGATTTCCAAGAGAAGACGGGGTTCCTTTCCTTTGAGCATTATGGGCCGAAAAGTGGGCCGACGGCCGGCACGCTAGGGGCGGCTCAACTGGCCTTTCTCTCACGTTCCAACGCCTGGTGACGCGCTCCACGTTCGCCGCGTCCGAATCGAACGTCATCGTACCAACCGTGTACATACGATTGGCGCCCCATCGCAACCAGCCTGCCGTTCCGGATAGCGCCAGAATGCTGCAAAACGGGATCCTCGAAAACTCAAGCCCGAAGGGCGAAAGAGAATAGCGCGCAAGCACTGGGAGCGGATCGGATTCAAGAAAGCCCCTGCAGGGGCGAAAACTCTACCTCCAACAATACTCGCCCGGGCGCGCCATTCCATGCTTCTTGGGGAGAACGCGAAAACGATCTATCCCGGCCATGCAAGCCACTCAAGCTGGGGACGAAGCCACTCAAGCCGCCGACGGACGGGACGTTAACTGCGATTCTGCATCTACGCGGGCAGCCCGGCGTCGTCGTAAGCCGGCCCTCACTGGTTGCGGCGGCGCCCGCGCGCCTGAATCATCCGGATGCCTTCTGCCGTCACGACGGTCACGTGCCCGCGCCACTCCCGTTCCGCGCCCAGGACGCGCCGCACCACCGGCGTAACATTGTCCCCTCCGCTCTGGCTAAAGCTATGGACTTCGTCCGCGGTGAGACGGCGGAGTGGACCGTCGAAGACAAAAGCCTCCTGGCTCTGCGCCGAGTGCATCCTCCCGCTTCTACGCTAAAGAAGAAATCCGCCAGCATCCTCGCCGCCTTCGAGCAACTCTGGGGCGAGTGTCTCTCCGCCTTCGATCAGCGGCGCGTCGACGAACGCGCCCAAACGCTCTCGTTGAGCAGCCTGCTCTGTCTGGGGCGACACTCGGAGACCGGCTGAATTGAAGGATACCCGCTGCCTTCACTCCGATGCGTTGCGGTACGCCTCCAGTAAGTCTTCCAGCGTAACTTCCCCCAAGATCCGGGTGACGTCGCGCCTGTCAACGACAGGCAGCACGCTGAGGTTGAACTGGCCCAATCGGTGCAGCACTATGTCCGCCGATTGGTCGGGATGCAAGTGCGGCAGCTTATCGAGCACCTCACGGCGAATGACACTGGCTACTGCCGCCCCACCCGAACCTTTGTGCAGCGCACCGTCGAGGTCGGAACCCAGCGCGATGCCCAGCAGCGTTCCGCTTTCACCTATGAGGCAGTCGCCTTCGGGCGCCAACTGCCGCGCAATGGCGATTGACGTGACGGGGCCGACTAGAACCGCCGGGCTGCGCATCGCATCTCCTACCAGCAGATCCGGCTCCGGGCGTTGCCCCTTGGCGTGAGGCAGATGCACGCCGTCCTGTGTAGCCAGAGCCTCGTAGATCGGGGTGTGGCTGAATGCCCGCGCGACCACATACGCGACCAGGTTTGAGATCATGAGCGGGACGATGATGTTGTAGTCCCGGGTCAACTCAAAAATCATCACCACCGACGTGATGGGGCTGCGAACCACGCCCGCAAACGTAGTACCCATTCCGACCAACGCGTAAGCGCCCGCCGGCGCAGTAGTGGCCGGCAGCCAGTCGTGCAGGATCGAACCGAAGCCACCACCCATCATCGCGCCCAGAAAGAGACTGGGACCAAAGATGCCGCCGGCATTGCCGGAGCTGTAGCAGACCACGGTCGCCGCGAGTTTCAGAATCAGCAGAACGAACATCGCCGTCCCGCTGAGCTGACCATGCAGCGCGAGTTCGACGGCGGCGTAGCCCGCGCCGAGCACATCCGCGCTATAGAGCGCCAGCACGCCGGCTGCGAGCCCGCCCGTCGCCGGCTGAAAAGCGAGCGTCCACTTCGGCAGCCGCCGGTACTTCAGCCGCAGCCAGAGCAGCGACGAAGTGAAGAGCGCCGACACGCAGCCTCCCGCAACGCCGAGCAGCCCCGTAAAAAAGAAACTCCGATGGATGCACCAGGTTATAGGGAGGCACGCGGAACAGCGGCGCGTCGCCAAGAAACAGGTGCAGTACCATCCACGAGGTCGCCGCGCCGATTACCACCGAGCCCAACAACCGTGCATTGAGGTCTCCCAGCAATTCCTCCAGCGTGAACAGCACCGCGGCCATGGGCGTGTTGAAGGCCGCCGCCAGCGCCGCCGCCGCGCCGATGGGCACCAGCGCCTGTACGTCGCGTTTTTCCAGCCCAGCCCTGCGCGCCAGGAAGGACGCAACACCGGCCCCGATCTGCACCGACGGCCCTTCACGCCCCAGCGCGATGCCCCCGCCGAGAGATAGCGAACAACAGAAGAACTTGCCAATGACGGTCTTCAGGCTGATGTGCCCGCCGCCCGCGATTAGCGCAGCCTTGGTCTGCGGAATACCGCTGCCGCGCGCATCGGGAAACACACGCAGGAGCAGATAGCCGGCGATGAGCGCGGCGACGGCGGGCGTCAGAGGCCGCATCCAAACCGGCATCGCTTTGCCGAAAAGCACCGCGTGCAGCCAGTCGGTGCGAAGCCAGGAAAGCCACGATCGTCGAGCCGACCAGAGCGCCGATCAGGAGAGCCAGCGCGAGATGAGACGGGTCCGTGACGATGCGGCGGAATCGCTCTTGCCAGGAGACCATGATCTCCATTTAGTTTCGCATCCGAGCATGGCCGTGCAGGGTTTATCCGCCACGCACCGACGGATTTGGGGACAGGCTACCAAACCTCTAAATTCCATGGGCCGATTTATTGGGGGTTTCGTAGCCTGTCCCCGAAACTAACAACAAATGGAAGCTGTCCGCTCCGTGTACGACCACTACGTCCGAGCCAGCGTCCATCGACGCTGGTAGCGGGGAGCATTTGGCGACTGCCTTCTTCATGCGATTTTTCGAGGGATGGGCAAATGCCCATCGCACCCTTCCTAAGTTACTGATTTCATGGGATCAAAAACAGGGTGGATGGGCAATTTGCCCATCGCGCCGAACTCAGCCCAGCGGGCGGGTTGGCCTTCAGAAAGTCGGTTGGACAGCCGACTCTGCAAGCCGTGGCGGCTTGCGCCACGGGCCGAAACCGGCCGTAGCTTAACGCCTATACCTACGGCAGTAGCACCACGGGCGCGCGCCAGGATGCGAAGCGGCGGATGGTCGGGTCTAGCACGGTCACCTGGCACGTGTAGCGGCCCGGCTCCAGTTTGGCGAGCGGCAGGCTAAACCTCAATGGCACTGCCTTGGTCATCGGGCTCAGGCCCTCGGTGACTCGCAGAGGTTCGGTTTCAAACGCCTTCACTTTTCCGCGATAGAAAGTCACCGACGCGATCAAAGGCTCCGTCTGTTCGGCCGTCGGTTCGTAGGCTTGCAGGAAGACGTACATCGTCTGATCCTTGCGGAATACGCGCGTCACGCTGGCGATGAGCTTCTCGTTATTCTGAACCAGCGGATTGAAGGCGATCAGGCGGCGGTTGGGGCCTGCCGTTCCAACCGTATTAGTCACTCCCTCACGCTGGTTGCTCAGCACCACGGAACTGATCGGCAGCGCGCCTGCGTCTTTGGAGAGATCGGGCACGGTGAAATCGGCTTCGAACGTGCCCATCTTTCCGGTTTCGTTTTCGCGCGCGAGGAACTTGATGTTATAGGTCCCTGGAATCAGCATGAAGCCCACGTCATAGGCGATGGTCTTTTTCGCCAGGTCGGTCGTCGAGACATCCTTCAGCTTGACAGTAATGAAATCGCGGACCGTGCCCGCCAATTGTCCCTTGGCGTCCTTGATTTGACCGATGAAATCCATGCGCGTGGTATCGGATTTCCCCTGCTTGGCGAGCACGACATCGGTTCCGGGCATCTTGACGGAGACCGGAACGAAATACCGGTCGCTGGCCATGCGGAAATAGTCGGTTTCGAGAGCGAGAGTCAGGTCGGTAATCGGGTCGCCCAGTTGCAGAGCCTCCGCGAGCTGATTTTCGCGGTCGGTCGAATCGAACTTCTTGAAATCCTTGGGGGCGAAATACCCCGTGCGGTAATCCAGCTTGGCGCTCGGGTCTTTGGACACCGCGACCTTGATGCGGCGGTACTTGCCATCCGCGGCCGTGTTACCGGTGTAATAGCCCAGGATGTAGTAGCTGGTGACGTCCTTCTGCGCCTGCACCACGCCCATGGAGAGATCGTTGTAATCGAAGAACGCTTTGCCGCCGGTATCCACCGCAAGCCCGTAAAGCGTGTCTTGCGCGCCTTGGGCGCTGCTTTGCCGGGCGCGCGCGCCGGATCCCCCATACATCCCGCCGTTGCCCGATCCACCCGACGAGCCGACGCTGGCATTCCCCGAGGGCGCTTCCGCCACAAGGCCCTTTGTATCGACGGTGTAGAACGAGACGTTGTTCTTGATGGCCGAATTGATTGTGGCCTTGATCTGCGCGTCGTTGTCCATACCGGTGCGCGTAATGCCGCTCGAGAAATAAACCAGCGCTTTCTTTTCGGGCAAGCCGCCCAGCATCTTCACCGCGTTCTCGAGAGCCGTCAATTGGCGGTCGGTATTGAAAATGTTGAACTCCGTGTCATCCGCCGTGAAGGCCGCGTAGGTATCCTCGGTGCTGTCGTCGCTTGTGGTTCCCGCCATTTCGCTGGCCTCGCCTACCACGACCTTGGTCTTCACGATTTTGGTCAACAGGTCGCGGTCGGCGGTGAAGTCCTGAAGCACCTTCAGTTCGCCGGAGTAAGTCATGATGGCGACCTTATCCGCCGCCGTCATCTGCGTGCCGAGGAACTTCAGCGCGCCATCCTGCATCCGAATCTGATCGTCCGTGGGCATGCCCTGCAAATCGAAGTAGAGCACCAACAGCCGGCTGTCTTTGTACTTGATTTCGCCCGGACGCGCGGGCGTAATGACTTGTTGCACGGCGGCAGCCACAACCGGAGGCTTGGCGGCGGAAGGCGCCGCCAGGTCGGAATTGCGCGCTTGGAGCGTGGCCGCGGGCACGGCCGGCAACGTAGTCTCCTCCAGCCGCTGATACTCGAACACCTTGATCTGTTGGGGCTTGTTATCTTCCGTCACGGCGAAGTCCGAGAGCTTCAAGTCTTCGATGGGCTGGCCGTTCTTGCCCTTGACCGAGACATTGACGATGACCAATTGCGTGGTCGATTCGAATCGAACCGCCTGCTTGATCAGCGGCGCGTTGGCTTGCTGCGGCGGAGCCTGTTGAGGCGCCGGTTGCTGAGCCGAAGCGGCCAGCAGCCAGGCCAGATACGTAGCGACGATCGTTTTTCGAGTTCTCATGGCTAAAAGTTAAACCTCAGGCCGGTGGTGACCGACCGCATGGCGGAAACCCCAGTCGGTTGCCCGTACGTATTGGTCCCCAGCGTAGTGCCCCAGCCGGTTACGACTACCGTGTTGAGCGCATTCGACGCGTTCAGCGTGAACGTCATGCGCTGGCGGTCGCCCAACCGGAACGTGCGGTTGGCCCCGGCGTTCAGGCTGAAGCCGATCGGACCGGGAATAATGGCCCGCCCGGCGTCTCCCCACGTTCCCGCGGCCGGCACGGTGAACGCCGCCGTGTTAAACAACGACCCGGCAGTTCCAGTTTCGAGCGGCAACCCGTCATAATTCGCCCTGTTGCTGCCTCCCTTGGTCGCCTGGTTTCCACCCGACATGGGCGTCAGGTAGTTTCCGCTGTGAATGTTAATGCTGCTGGTGAGGTTCCAGTCCTTGATGATGACTCCCTTCCATCCCTCGACAAGCCCGCCGCCGCGGCGGCCCTGTCCGGAGCCGTACGTGAAATTGATGCCGAGTTGGTGAGGCGACGTAAAAACGGCCCGATCGGCGCGATAGTTGAGCCAGTTCTGCGCCGTGCTTGCATCCTGCGTGCCTCTTTGGAAGGTGTAGTTGGCGCCCGCGGAAAGTCCGCCGCGGAATCGCCTGGTCAATTGCACGTTGCCGGAGTTGTACATCGAGGTCCCGCCGTAGGTCTCATATGTGTACCCGGTGGGGAAATAGGCCTGGGGCGCTCCCGGCGCCACCACCCACGGCTTCATCTGGCGATCCTGATCCCGCCCTGCCGCTCCGTGGTACGTTCCCGTTAACTGGAACGAGTACGGCAGATTCTGTTGAATGGAGAACTGCCACTGCTCGGCGTATCCCAGCTTGTAGGTCGGGTCGATTCCGAACGTGTCGGTGACGGTATTGCTGGACCGGCTGGCGACGTTCACGAAGGCGTTGTTCATAGTGGGATACAACGTCGGAGTCGAGTCGATCATGTAAACGTTGTAGGCCGTGACCAGCGGCGGCTGCTGCGCGAAATGGCTTGCGACTTGGCTATAGACCGAAGAGTTGTAGTAAATGCCAAAGCCAAGCCGGAGTACCGTGGAGCGCTTGGTGCTCGGCCGCCAGGCGATGCCGAAGCGCGGCGCGATGTTGTTGGGGTCCGAACCGATCAATGGCCTGCTGGCCCGCTGGCCGGTCAGCGGATTGATTTGCCCTGGCTGGATAGTGGTGAAGGAAGTGAATGCCGGTGCGAACAGCATGTTCACGAGTTGATTGTGGACCTCGCTAACGGGCGTCTGGAAATCCCATCGCACTCCGTACGCCAGGGAGAGCCTGGGAGTCAGTCGCCAATCGTCCTGAACATACGCGCTGAAAACCGACCCGCGGAAGTAGAGAGACGGGTTCGCGGTATAGCGGATGGAGGATTGGTACGGCGTGCCTAGCAGGAAATCCGCCATATCGAAGCCGGTTCCCGCCACGGCCGCTCCGTTGACGATCTGGCTTGTGCCGTAGCCGTTGAAACTGAACGATCCCCGCCCGTTGGCGTTGGAATAGCTGTTGGCCTGCGTACGGCGGAAGACAAATCCGGACGAGAGGTTGTGCGACTTGTAAACCCACATCAACGTCGCCTGCGCGGAGCTGGTCTGTGGACGCGATAGCGAAAATGCGCCGTCGCTGAGCCCGGCGTAGTTTGAAAAGCTCAGGCTGGGCGGTCCCCAGTTTAGAGGGTCGTTCGAAAGGCCCTGGATGCCCAGATTCCCGCCGATGTTCTGCCCCAGTGCGGCGAAGTAGGGAAGGCCCTCAGTCCGATTGCGCGTGAAGGTGTAAGTAAGCGTGCTGATGATCCGCGTGGTGAAGTTATGCGAGTAGCTGGCGTTCGCGCTCATCCCGCGTCCGGTCGTGGTGTCCGTGATAATGGAATGCGTCGCGGGGTTCTCGAACCCATAGGAATTTCGATTCGTTCCGTTGCTGCCTTGGTAACTGAACCCGCCCGAAATCCGGTTCTTTGAATTGAGCGTCTGGTTGATGCGCGCATTCACGTTGTTGGAGTTGCTCAGATCCGTGTAGGGAAGCTGGTAGTTGCGCGAGACGCCCGCGGCCGTGGTCAGGTTAGGCTCCGGAAAATACGTGAGCAGGATTTTCGAGATCGAGCTCATGCGAATCGCCGGGATCGTGTCGTTCGGAAACGGCGCGTTCGTGAGCGGATCGTAGATCGTAACCCCCTTGCCGGCGGACGTAATCGACTGAGCAAAGTCGCCAGTCTTCTCCAAATCCGTAGGCATCGTGGTCAACTGGCCGGTATTGGCATTCCGGCCGCGCGTAACGCCGAAGCTGAGAGTAAACTGGCCCTTCGTCCCGTCCAAAAGCTTGGGGATCTTGAATGGCCCGCCCAGGGTGGCGTTCACAGTCGTGTTGTTGGAGTAAGGCTTGGGAATCGACGCGCCGCTGATCGAGTAGCTCTCGGCGTTGAGAAGAGAATTGCGCTCGTTGATGTTCAGGCTGCCGGTGTACATCATGCGCGGATTGCGACGGCCGTTGCCAAACGCCAGCGCGTTGTTCATTCCCATCCAGTTGGGTCCGCGCCCGCCGCGTCCCGCGGCGGCCCCGCGCCCGCCGGCTCCGCCGCGGCCACCACCGCCGCCTCCGCCACCACGGCCGCCACCGCCTCCGCCCGCGATTCCACCTCCGCCACCACCCCCGCGGCCACCACCGCCGCCGGCGCCGCCACCCGCGCCGCCGCGGCCGCCACCGGCGGCGGCCCCGGCTGCCGCCTGATCGCCGCCTGCGCCAGCCAAATCGCCACTGGCCGCATTCAAGCCGCCCTCGCCGCCCATCTCGGCGCCTCCGGCGCCCATCAGGTCACCGCCTATACCGCCGGGGCCTCCCATGCCGCCCCGGCCGCCGAACGCGCCGAAATCCGGCTGGCCGGGCAGACCGAGAGCGCTGCTCATGCTGCCCTGCACAACAAACGCTTCATTCGCGCTGGGCGCCAATTCCGCGCTCTGCTCACTGCTCAGCGCTCCTTCTTGAGCGAAAAGGGAAGTCTCCGCCGATTGCGTAACCGCCACCGGCTGGTATCCCGGCTGCTGCGTGGCCCCCTGCTGTTGCCCGGGACCTCCCCGGCCTGCCTGATTCGGGAACTGTCCTCGTCCGCCTCGTCCACCCGTTCCGCGGCCAGCCGCCGCTTGGGTTCCGCGCCCGCTGTTGCCTGGAGCGTTCTGGCGCCCGCCGGCCGGCGGAGCCGCCGCTGCCTGTTGAGTGGCCGGGGCAGGCGCAACCGCCGGCGCGGCCGGTTGGGCCAGCGCCGTTGGCGCCGCGACTGAAGCTTCCGTCGCCACTGGGGTTGGCGCCGGGGCGGGGACCGCGGGAGGCGGAGTTCTAGCTGCCAATGCCTTCACGGCATCTTCATCCGACAGCATCTTCAGATCCCAGGTTGTACCTGGCGCGTCCTGGGCCACTCCGATGTCCTTCTTGGCCGCTTCGAAGCCCAGCATGTCCACCTGGACCGACCACACGCCGTCCGCCAGATTCGGAAAGGCATAGGCTCCGTGGTCATCGGTCGTGGTGGTGACCTTTTTGTCCCCTTGCGCCGCGGTGACCGTAGCCCCCGGAACCGGCTGATTGCCTGAAACCACCGTTCCCTGGTGCTGGGAGGCATATAACCCCACTGCGGCCAGAGCCGCAGTCAACACGCTCGCACAAAAGGCGGCACTTCTTCTTTTGGACATCCAAGTAGACCCTTCCTGCTTCGCTTAGAGAGGGCGCCGGTCCAGCGTACACAATGGCGCGATATCTAGTGATTGCCAACGTCCTACAAAAAGTTCCATATCGGACCACGCACGGCCCCAATCAACCGCATAATGGGTGTTTACAGTCATGCAACATCCGCGTGGCGTTTTAAGAAGAGGCGATTCGAAACGCGCAATGGTTTCCGTCGTCAGCCAGGCGGGGCAGCGCCTTCTGGTGGCTCTTCGCCCGATCCGGGAAGGTCAGATCGTCCTGCGAATCGAAGGCGTCCCGGCCAAGCGCCCTTCGCGTCACTCCATTCAGGTCGGGCTTGGCCTTCATGTATCTCCAGGCCCGGCGCCGGCGAGGGCCGGGAACTTGGGGCGGCGCTTCTGGCCCTATATGAATCACAGTTGCGAGCCGAATGTCTGCATTAAAGGGCTAGAGGTGGTGGCCATCCGGCGCGTCCGGACGGGCGAGCCGATTACGTTCAATTACAACACGACCGAGTATGAGATGGCCTCCCCGTTCCGCTGCCATTGCGGCAGCCTTGCCTGCGCCGGCGAGATTCGGGGCTTTAAGTACTTGGACCGTGCCGCTCGGGAGCTGTTGCGCCCCTATTTGAGCCGCCATCTGCTCGCGGCGCTCGACGAACCGGAACGGCAGGCCAAGCCGACGATTTCCGCATGACGGCGACAACCGGGTCAGATCCGCCGGGAGCTTCCCCACTGCTTCTGCACGATTTCTTCGAGCGCGCGGCCCGGCGCCATCCGGATGCCGTTGCGCTGGATATCCCTCCCGGCTACGGACGCGCGGATCGCCGGCGGGTCACCTACGCGGAGTTGCGGAAGTCGGCGGCGAAGGTCGCCGCTTTGGCGCGTCCGGTTGTGGCGGGCGAGTCGGTCGTGGCCATCTATCTTCCACGCCACTCGCCGCTCTTATTTGCCGCCCAACTTGGCGTTCTCAAAGCCGGAGCCGCCTTCACTTGCATCGATCCGGCATTCCCGGAGGCACGGGTCCGCGAGATCCTGGACGATTCCCGTGCGGCGGTACTGCTGACGGATGGAACGGGAATCGCCGCTCTAGCTGGCCTCAACTCCTGGACCGGACGGGTTCTGGACCTTGAAAAGAGCTTGGGCGCGTCGCCCTTAAACGAGGTTTTCATGCCCCCGGCTTGGCTGACCGGGACCAGCCTCGCGTACGTGATCTACACCTCGGGAACCACCGGCCACCCCAAAGGCGTGATGGTGGAGCACCGCGCCATCGTGAATCTGGTGGAATCCGATGTCGCGGAATTCGGGCTGGGGCCAGAAGCCCGGGTCGCGCAAACTTCCTCGCCGTCGTACGATTCGTCGATCGAGGAGATCTGGCTGGCCTACGGCGCGAGCGCCACGGTGGTGGTGGCCGATGACGATACGGTACGGCTCGGGCCGGACCTGGTTCCATGGCTTCGCCGCGAGCGCGTCACGGTGCTTTGTCCTACGCCGACCCTGCTCCGCGCAGCAGGTTGCGAGAACCCTCGCGAAGAACTCCCGGAACTCGCCCTGGTTTACGCCGGCGGCGAGGCGATGCCGCAGGACTTGGCGGACCGTTGGGCTCCCGGCCGCCGTCTGGAGAATGGCTACGGGCCCACCGAGTGCGCCGTGACGGCCTTGCGGGGAACGTTGCAAGCCGGCAAGCCAGTTCATATTGGACGCCCGGTTCCGGGGCTTCGAGCTTGGGCGCTCGACGCGGATTTGGAGGAGGTAAGCGAGGGTCACTGGGGCGAATTGTGCATCGGAGGCGCCGCTCTCGCGCGCGGCTATTGGAACCAGCCTGAACTTACGGCCCAGCGGTTCGTAACTCACCCGCGATTCGGGAGGATCTTCCGGACTGGCGATCTGGTTCACCGGGAACCCGGCGGGGTTTACATGAGCCATGGCCGGGCCGATGCTCAGGTGAAGATTCGCGGCCACCGCGTGGAACTCGAAGAAATCGAGGCGCGCCTCTCCGCTTGCCCCGGCGTGCGAACGGCGGCCTGCCGCCTGCAGAAGAATGGCGGCCAGGAAACGCTGGTGGGGTTCGTGATTCCCGAAAACCCGGATGCGCCTCCCTCGGCCGATGCGCTTCAGGCGCGGCTCGGGGCGGAACTTCCTTCGTACATGGTTCCGGCGAGGATCGGGCTGCTCACGGAGCTTCCGGCGACCGCCGGCGGCAAACTGAACCGTTCCGCTCTGCCAAGGCTGGAGAGTCCGCCGGAGGCGGCTAGCAGCCGCACAGCTCCTCGAGACCAGAGCGAAAGCATTCTCGCGCAAGCTTTTAGAGCGGTTCTTGGCCTGAACCACGAGGTCTCGACGGACGAGGATTTCTTTACCGGCTTGGGCGGAGATTCCCTGCGCGCCGCCGAGCTGATTACGCGCCTCCGCAAGAACGATCCAGGAACGCGGATCGCGGTCAGGGATCTCTACGAAACACGGACGATACAGGGCCTTGCCGCCCGAATGAAAGCTTCTTCCGGCGCCGGGACCCGAGTACGCGAGTCGCAACCCGCCGTCAAGGCCCAGGCGGGGCGGCCCGTGCTGACGACGCTGGCGCAATCGGCGGCGCTGATTATAGGACTTTCGGTGAGTTCCGCCGCCGGCTACCTGTTCCTCTTCGGCGCGCTGCCGTGGCTCGCGCGTTTCATTGGGCTCGTCCCGCTGCTCTTGCTGGAGCCAGCTCTAGCTTTCCTGGCCCTCGTGATTTACGCTTTGTTCTCAGTATTCGCGGCTGTCGTTGCCAAACGGGTTCTCATCGGGCGTTACCGTCCGATGAGCGCTCCAGCGTGGGGAGCCTTTTATCTCCGAAACTGGATCGTCGAGCGGGTAGCGCACGCCATTCCCTGGTGGCTGATTGTGGGGACGGGTTTTCAGTCGGCGGTTTTGCGCGCGCTCGGCGCGAGAGTCGGCCGCCGGGTCCACATTCATTACGGCGTCGATTTGGGGCGCGGAGGATGGGACCTGCTGGAGATCGGCGACGACGTCATGATCGGCCAGGAGGCCTTTCTCGGCTTGGTCGAACTCGAGAGTGGCCAGATCCTAATAAGTCCGGTCGTCCTTGGGGACGGAGCTACGGTCGAGACGCGAGGGGTAGTGTCGGGCGGGGCGTGTATGGAACGGGGCTCTTATCTCACCGCGTTGTCGTCGCTTCCGCGCGGCACGAGGATTCCGGCCGGCGAACGCTGGGATGGGGTGCCGGCGGCGCCAGCGGGCGAGGCCCCGCTGCCTGAACCCGTTAAGAGCGGAATCGAACTCTCCCCCGCGCTGAGCGACGCGCTTCTCGTCCTGGCGAGTTTCACGGCGCGCGCTGTCCGGACGCTGATTCCGGTTTGGCTGGCCATGACCGCGGTGATTGCGTTTCGGATCGGTCCGGAGCGCGCCATTTCTTGGCTTTCCGAGGGCGGCGCCCTGAGCGGCGCGGTTCTAGCCGCCTGCGCCGGAGGTTTGGCGCTTTGCACGCCGCTTACTCTGGCCTTCGAGGCCCTGGTGGCACGGGCGTTGGGAACCGTGCAGGAGGGCGTGATTGGCCGGCGCAGTTGGGAGTACGTTCGCGTTCGGTTCAAGACGGAGTTGGCCCGCTCCGCCGGTGACCGGCTTGCCGGCAGCGTGTTCTGGCCCGGTTGGCTGAGGTGGGCCGGGGCCACTATAGGGTCCGGGTGCGAAATTAGCACGCTGGTGGATATCGTGCCTGAAATGATAGAGATAGGCCGGACGACCTTTCTCGCCGATGGCATTTATCTGGGCGGACCCCGCCTCCACCGCGGGACCGTAACACTGGCGCTCACGCGGCTGGGAAGCGACACATTCCTGGGCAATCACGTGGTCATCGGCGCCGGGCAGAAGCTCCAGGACGGCATCCTGCTCGGAATCTGTACCGTGGCGGACGATCGGGTGATGAGAGCCAAAACGTCCTGGTTTGGCCACCCGCCGTTCGAGTTGCCCAAAAGGGAAGTGATCTCGCTGGATGCGCGTCTGACCTACCGGCCGGACGTCATACGCTACCTCACCCGGCTTTTTTGGGAGCTTATGCGGCTCGCTCTGCCCATACCGCCGGCCCTGGCTGCGTACGGATGGCTCAGAGTTGTTGCCAGTTCGGGTGTTAGCGGGCCGGCGCTGGCGTTCGGAGTGGCCCCGCTCGCAACTCTGGGCGCAACGGCGGCGCTTTGTCTCCTTACCTTGGCCACCAAATGGGCGCTATTAGGGCGCGTAAAACCGGGCCAGCACGCCTTTTGGTCCTGCTGGTGCGGCCGGTGGGACTTCGTGTATGTCGCATGGGAAGATTGGGCCCGCGCCGCTCTAACGTGGCTCGAAAGCACGCTGCTGCTTTCCTGGTATTTGAGAGCGATGGGCGTCACTCTCGGCAAACGCGTCGTCTTGGGACCGGGCATGGCGCAAGTGGTCGATCCCGACATGCTGGTCATCGAGGACGGCGCGACGGTGTGCAGCATGTTTCAGGCGCACACGTTCGAAGACCGCGTGCTGAAGATCGATCGCATCCGCATCGGACGGCAAGCAGCCTTGGGGTCCGCCACCGTACCTCTATACGGCGCAGACATAGGCGAAGGGGCGTGGGTGGAGCCGGGAAGCGTGGTCATGAAGCACGAACACCTGCTGCCTGGAGTCCGCTACGCCGGCGCTCCGGCGCATGAATCCTCGCTCGAACCCTTCAAGTGAGCGGAATCCGCGAGAATTCTGACGCCAAAATGCACTGAATTCAATCGGATGTACTGGGACGGGTATGGTCCTGGAGCGGGTACCGTACGATTAGGACGAAGGTTTTCGACGCCTTGGGTATATCATTCTGAGTGAGATCGCCGATAGACACATAGGAAACAGGAATGGCCGCTTACGAGGTTTTTATTTACCTGCAATTGCTTGACTTGCTGACTACCCTGATCGGGTTCAGGTTCGGCGCTTCCGAGGCGAGCCCGTTCATACGGCTGCTGATGCACGCAGGGCCGGTTGCGGGCGTGGTGCTTTCCAAAGTCCTGGCTCTGGCGTTCGGGGGCGTGTGCGTCTATTTGCGCAGGCAGCGCTTGCTGCGCTGGTCCGTGTATTGGTACAGCGCACTGGTGGTGTGGAACCTCATGGTGATCCTCTCGGCGTCGGGAGCGCGAGTGGGCTAGCCGCAGCCGCGGTTTAGCGCAGAGCTAACCAGGACGAAGCCACCAGAATTCCGAAGAGCAGCGTGGCATCCAAGGCGATGCGCCGCCACGGCAGCGAGCGGATTTCCAACCGGCTCAAATAGCCGGAATAATGGGCGTTAGCACTTTCCAAGACGTACTTCCACATAAAGTTCCCGATAGTAATCGCCTGACTGACAGGTGGCCGGACGGATCCACATCCACGGCGTACAAGGGTTCATCGGCCGGTCTCACGGTGTAAGTCCCGGTCTGAAGCGCCCACGAATCGGCATAGCTGGAGACAACAATGGGGCTCGCGGCGCACACTCGAACCCGAAACTGTCTGGTGACCGGCTCATAGTTGGCAAAGCTGTAGCAATGTTCCACGCAGACCCGGTCGATCATGTGGGTCACAGCGTTAACCCGAAGATCGTCCGTCGTCACCACGCTGACCACGCGGTCGCCCGGTTCCAGCCGGGCTACCGCGTCACGCATGCGGTCTTCGAAGCGGTTCAGCGCGCGCTCATCCGAGTAAAGGAAAGAGAAGAAGACGGCGGCTAAGACAGCCATCGCGGCGAGTCCAGAACGCCCGGGCCGGGCCGCTCCCAGAAGCGCGCACACCGAGACAGCAACCGCCAATGACATCCGTTCGGAAATGTAAGCCAGGGAGTGCTGGAAGCCAGGGAGCAAAACCGACGACGGGGCAATCAGAATCCCGGCCGCCGTGATGACTAAGAGTTGGAAGGGAATGCCGCTAAAGACCCGCCGCGGCCCTAAAGCGCGAATCAGATTGGCGAACAGAGCGGCCCAGATGCAGATCAGTCCGATCCAGAGCGGCGCATATTTGGCGTCGTAAACCCAGACCTGATCGGCCCCGCCGAGACTCGCGATCTGCGCTGGATACCAGCGCGCTATAAATGCGTGCGAAGCTGCCAGGCTCAATGCGCCCATGGCCGCCAGGAATCCCAGCGTCAGCCATGCCCGAAAGGCCGGCGAGCGGCGGCGCGCCAGAACGACGTAGCCCATCAGCCCGGCCATCCAGAGCACCGGCAGGGCATGAGCCACATACGCCACCGAAAGCAGAACAACCGCGCCGGCGAGTTTCCTCGGGCTTGGGCGCCAGGCCAGCGCCATCGCCCAGAAACAAAGGCCTAGGGCGAGGTAGAAGTTGAAGAAGCCCATGTGGAACACCCAGCCGTAGGCCAGCATGGCAATGCACGGCAGAAGGTTCCACGCCCGCCTGCCCGACGCGGCGGACACAAAAGCGAATGCGCCCCAGATAAAAACCAGGGCGCATAGGGAAACCGCGATGCGCTGGGCGGCTTCGGCTCCGAGAGTCCTAAAAAGCGCGCCGAGGATCAGATCGAACAGCACGTTGGTTGACTGGCTGGCCAAGCGAAGGCCCTGGGCGTGACCATTTTCGACCAATCGCGCCAGCCAGGAGTTGTAGATGTGGCTGGAGAGATCGCCCGCCTGAATGCGCGGTTGCCAATAGCACGGCGCCAGCAGCGCCACGGAGAGGATAGGCCACGGAAGCCGGCTTCGCAAGAAGCGGGCCCCAAGCGATTCCGGCGTGTGCGCGTCACGATGTGGCAAGGCCATCTCCACTAACTCGCTCCCAAACGGACGCGCCGGAATTGAGGCAGCAACTCGAACGGCGTGGCCACGTCGGAGACGCGCTCGCCGATCTGCCGGATATCCGCCTCGGCTATCAGGGAGCTGCGGCCCGGCCGCCAGCGCGAGGTAGGGTAATTTGAGCGGGTCGATCCCCATGATCCGGCAGCATGTGGCGTCCACCGCCGCGGGATCGCTTCCTGCAACCAGCACGCCCGCCGGTTTGGGCGAACCCTGGATAGGTCCGTTGCCTTCCATGCCGACGATGCCGTCCACTAGCGCAAATTGTCTCGGGAACAGCGTGCGGAGGTCGGCGATGCACTCGTTGATGCCGGACCAGTGCAGCGTGTTCTTGGGCCAGCCGTAGACTCCGCTGGGAACCACGCCGAACAGGTTCTTCATGGCCAGCGTGACGCCCGCCCAGTGGTGCGTTTTCATCTTGGGAAGCGAGACCAGCAGGTCGGCCCCGAGCGCCGTCTTCGGCAAGTACCACTCCTGCATGCGCCGGAATGCGGGCTGGGAGAGCCGGACGCGCGAGACGTCGTCCAGATTCAGGTCCACGAACGCGTCCTCGAAACGCGGCACGGCTTCGAAGTAGCCGGCGGCGTCCGCCAAGTCGAGCGTGTCGCGGCGATGGCCCGGCCCCTCCGCGATGCGCACGCTCGCGGCGCCCAGCGCGCGAAAGCCCTCGTAGACCGCATGGACCAGCAGCGGATGCGTATTGATCGCGCTTTTAGGTTCGTACTCGACCAGATTGGGTTTGAGAAGCACCGACCGGCCTCGGACGTCCGGTTGGTGCTGGGCCAGTATGCGCGCGGACCAATTCGTAGACGCGATTGTCGTACGCTGGAGCGCGAGCAACCGAGACTCTCGCCGGCTCCACAGGGCGGGCTTGCCTGCAGCCCGCCAGCGCCGCGGCCGCTCCCGCAGCCGCAAGCCACTCACGACGGGAATAAAGCAAGGCCCCGGGGTGCTCGACGCTGGCTTCCCGATCCGAGGAGGGGCTGGTTCATCGCGTCAACTCCATAAGCTTCCGTTCCCGCCCTGCGCGCTCCCGGCCAGAAGCCCCAGCGCAACCTCGCACAAGTTGCGGCAGGCCGGCGTGGTTGGCGGACGATAATCCGCCGGCAGTCTCCCGTGAGCGCCCAGACCCAGGCGCAACCAGTTCAGAGCGTCAGCGGACCTACAGTCAGCCAGGAAACGAGATTCCGAGACCAATGGATCGCTCGACCGCTTTGGATTTCGTGCCACGCAACGCCGCGAGAGCCATGCCGGTTGTTTCGGGATAGGCATGGGAGCTGTATCCGAGCGCGTGCGTCGAGCCGTGGTTCCAACCGCCCCCGTCGCAGACGCGTGCCAGGAGGAAGTTCCTTCCCCGTTCCGTTCTCTCGCGAACGGCGGAGGAGGGTTTGCGGGATGCTTCTTTATTGAGCGCCAGAACTGCAAGCGAGGTGGGGCCCACCCAAGCGGCGGCGCCAGGCATCCACGGCCAGCCAGGGAACCGTTGGTCGTAAGGCTCGGCGTTGCCGAGAAGCCATTGGCGCGCGCGATATCCGAACGCGGTTTCGGCTCCGGAGTTCCCCAACAGCCACCGAATGGCGCGTTGGTGCGCGTCCTCGCCCAGGCGCTCGGGCGGCGCCAAAGCGGCGAGTGCGGTCACCCATGTGCTATGGCGGACTCCCATTTGCGGAGGCCAGCCTCCGTCGGTCCTTTGAGCGGCGCGCAGCCATTGGACTCCGCGCCGAGCAGCCGTCTCCTCACCGGCCGCCCACAATGCCAGAAGGGCGTAGCAGGTAGGCTCCGTCCACGACGGACCTTTGGCGTAGGGCCACCCGCCATCGGCGTTCTGCCGGTCAATGAGCAGTGCGACGGACATGAGTCAAATGATGCCGGCGGCAGCCGCGCAGGGGCCGCCGGCGTTTGAGTTGAGGTTCAATTTCATTCGGCGATCCTCGTGCGGGCCGCCGCAGCCGTTCCCGCCTAAGCGGGAACGGCTCGGCGGGCGACCCATGGCGAGGAACCCACACTGCACTAGTTCTGCGCTTTCCGAGAGCGGCGCCGCTTCAAGAAAACTAGAGAACCGCGCCCGCGGCCAGCCAGATTCCATACTGAATTACTGTGTTCGTCATCGTCGTTTGCTCCTTTTTTTGTTTGCTAGAGTCGTTGCATCAAGGGGAATAGCTGTTTCACAATCTGCAAGATGCCAGGGCCGGCCGCCACCACGATCATGGACGGCAATATAAAAAAGAAAATAGGGAAAACCAGTTTCACGCCCACCTTGCCGGCGCGTTCCTCAGCCTGCTGACGCCGCTCGACGCGCAAGAAATCCGCGTGCGCGCGCAGCGACTCGCCCATGCTCGTGCCGAACCGGTCATTCTGAATGAGGATGGCCGCCAGCTTTTTGATTTCCGGCTCGCCGGTTCGCTCGGCCAGATTGCGCAGCGCATCGGCGCGCCGTTTCCCGGCTCGCATTTCCAGGGTGAGAAGCGAGAGTTCCTCGCTCAATTCCCTGTGGCTCGAGTGCAGCTCTCTGCTGACGTACAGAATCGCCTGGTCGAGGCCGAGGCCGGCTTCCACCGTTACGACCATCAGGTCGAGAGCGTCCGGCAGCGACAGCCGCAGCGTGCGCAAGCGCTTGGCCACCCTCTTCTCCAGTACGAACCGCGGCAAAATCCAACCCGACGCCGCGCCGAACCCGACCAGCGCCATCCGCATCGGCGGACTGCCCGGCATCCGGGGCTGTAAGAGAACGCTGACGCAGAGCATGACGATCGTCGAGACGATGCGGAGCCCGTAGAAGATGGAGGCGGCGCCATCTCCCCGATAGCCGGCGTGAATCAGGTCCTTGCGGAGGCCGGCCGTCTCGGTTTCGGACGCCGGTACGTGCATGCCCAGTTCTCGCAGCAGGCCCACCAGACTGCTGGGCTGGGCATCGACGGCCCCGGCTACGCTGGGGCGCTTTACTGTGTCGGTGATGACGGGGTTGCCGAGCTGGCGCAGGTACTTGTTCGGCTTGTAGGCCAGACGGTAGCCGACGGCGGCGCTCAACGCGAGCAGTGAGAGGAACGTGAAGACGGAGACGAGAAGAGGATGCGCCATTTTACACCTTGATCGTCACGATCTTCTTAATGAAGATGTTGCCCAAAATCTGCGCGATGATGCCCCCGGCGATCATATACTTGCCGTCCCGATCGTTGGCCATGGATTGCAGGTATCCCGGCGCCGCGGCGAACAAACCGAGCATCGTGACGATTGGGAGGATCGCGAGAATCGTCGCCGTCAGGCGGCCATGCGCGCTAGCGGCCCTGACCTGCCCCTTTAAGCGGAAGCGCTCCCGGATCACGTAGGCCAGTCTTTGGAGGACTTCGCTCAAATTGCCCCCGGTCTGTTTTTGGAGCAGCACGGCTGCGGTAAAGAAACTGGCGTCGAGCAGAGGCACGCGGTTCGGCGAAGCCGTGCATGGCGGTCTCCAGGGACGCGCCAAGATTGTGCTGGTTGAAGAGCAGCCGGAACTCCTGCCCGAGCGGATCTTCAAGTTCCTCGCCGAGCATCTCCAAGCTGATGGATAGCGCGTGCCCCGCGCGCATGGACCGCGAAAGGAATTCCAGGGCCTCGGGGAGTTGCTCTTCGAATCGCGCAAGACGCTGCTTGCGCTTGCCGCGCACGTAGAAGTAAGGCGCCGACGCGCACGCGCAGCCCAGAACCGCCGCGGTGATGGGAGCGTTCAACAGGAGCGGGAACTTGACGCCGAGCGCGAGACCGGGAACGACCATCGTCGCCATGGCTATCAGCAGGCCGCTGGCCGTCCAATCCATGCCGGCCTGCTGGATCTGAACGGCCGCGTTTCGCGTAAAGGCCAGAGACGCCAGAAACCGTTTCAACCCACGTTCCGCGGAGGGCTCGGGGTCGAACAAAATGGCAGCGGGCGCAGCGGGCTGGCCGGCAGCCGTCCGCAGCATCCCGGCGACGCGCTTCTGGCGCATGGCCTCCACGAATTTCATCCCCGCGCTGACGGCGAGAAGCGTCAGACCGAACAGAACCACCGAAGCTACGATGACGCCAGCGGCCATTAGCTGATCTCCACAACGCTCTCAAAGAGACGCGCGGGCAACACAATGCCGGATGCTCTTAGGCGCTCATAGAATTTCGGACGGATGCCCGTGGCGCGAAAACGTCCGAGCACCTTTCCGGATTCGGACAGGCCCAACTTCTCAAACAGGAAAATGTCTTGCAAGGTGATGGTGTCCTGCTCCATTCCCACTACTTCGGTGATGTGAGTGACGCGGCGGGCGCCGTCGCTGAAGCGAGACACCTGGACGAACAGGTCGACGGCCGACGATACTTGCTGGCGAATGGACCGCACGCCCATGTTCGCGTTCGCCATGCCGACCATCACTTCCAGACGGCCCAGGCCGTCGCGCGGAGTATTGGCGTGGATGGTGGTCAGCGAGCCGTCGTGGCCGGTATTCATGGCCTGCAACATGTCTAGCGCTTCTTCCGACCGAACCTCGCCCACGATGATCCGGTCGGGGCGCATACGGAGAGCGTTGATGACTAGCTGGCGGATATGGATGGCGCCGACGCCTTCGACGTTGGCCGGCCGGGTTTCCATTCGCGCCACGTGGGTCTGTTGGAGCCGAAGTTCCGCGGCGTCCTCGATCGTCACGATGCGTTCGTCTTCCGGAATGTATGAGGAGAGCGCGTTGAGAAGCGTGGTCTTGCCGGCGCCGGTGCCGCCGCAAATCAGAATGTTCAGGCGCGCCTTCACGCAGCCCCGCAGCAATTCCAGCATTCCTTCCGTGAGGGTAAGTTTGGCGACCAGATCCTCACCCTTGAGGGCGGTCCTCCCGAAGCGGCGGATACAAAGCAGCGGGCCGTCCACGGCCACCGGCGGAATCGCGGCATTGACGCGCGATCCATCCGGCAGGCGGGCATCCACCAGAGGAGAGGACTCATCGACGCGGCGGCCCACGCGCGAGACTATCTTCTCGATAATCCGCAGCAGGTGCGCATCGTCCTTGAACTCCACCGGCGTGCGGTAGAGCTTGCCGGCGCGCTCTACATAGACCAGTCGAGGCGTCGTCACCAGAATGTCGCTGACCGTGGGATCTTGCAGCAGCGGCTCAAGGGGACCCAGTCCGAAGACCTCGTCGAGAATTTCCTCGATGACGCGGTCCTTTTCCACCAGGCTGAGAGGTGTTTTTTGCTCTTCGACCAGCTTGGCCACGGCCGCCCGGATTTCCGCGCGAACGCGCTCGCCGGCCATGGACGACAGAGCTTCCAGGTTGATCCTATCCAGCAGCTTGCGGTGCAGCGTGAACTTGAGTTCCTGGTATTCCGGCGTATAACCATCGGGGTTAAAGAGCCGGTTGACCCAACCGGCCTCCCGGTGGTCACCCGCTCTCGTGATGGAATCCAGCGTCGTGGCCATGATCGTTCCTCAGTTCTGCCCGAACCACGCGAATCGCTTCTTTGCCGGTTTCTCCGGTTCCAAGTGCGCGAGCTTCCCCGCCAGCCGCCCTATGCTTGTTGCCAAGTCCGTGTCCCGCCCCAGCATTCGCCCTTCGGCGAAGCACTCGTAAAGCTCCGCGTAGTCATTGGGAAGCGTGCAGAAAATCGGCACGCCCAGCATCTTTTCGAGTTCGGCCGGGGAAATATCCATCCGCTTGGGCGCGCGATTGAGCACCAGCCGGATGCGCGCCTTGCCGTAGCCGCCGTCGAGCAAAGTCTGTATGACCTGTTTCGCCTGGTGGAGCGCCGGAACGTCCAGCGTCGTCACGATGCAGGCCTCGTCGATTTCTTCGAGCGCCGCCATGATCAGCCGGTTCAGGCTGCGGCCAAGATCGACAATCGTCCAGTCGTACTGAGGACGGGCAAAGGAGACGATCTGCCGAACCTGGTCGTCTTTGGGCTGCTGCCTGACGGCGAGCGTGGCCGGCGCCGTGATAATTTCCACGCCTGGAATTCCGTTGGAGACGAGCGCCTTCCAGAAGTGCACGTCCAGGCGGTGCATGTTGTTGAAAGCATCGAGGATCGAGTAGGATGCCTTGGTCTTCGTAATGAACCCGACCATCCCCGAATCCAGATCCAGATCCGCGAGCAGGATGCGTTGGCCGAGATGGCCCAGGCTGGCGGCTACGTGGCAGGCGATCGTGGTCGCGCCGCAACCGCCTTTCGCCGACAGGAACGCGAACGCTTTGCCCGCCCCTTCCTTGCCCTTCTCGCGGCGGTAACTGCGCTCGGCCGATCGTCTTTCAAGGGCGCTCCGCAATAACTCCTCGAGCGGAGGAAACAGGTACTCGTTGATTCCCGCGCGCATCGACGCCAGAATGGCCTCCGCGCTTGCGACTATGTTCAACGCGATGACCAACGGCTCACCCGCGGCTTGCCTCACCTTCGCTACAAGACCGTCCAACGGCTCTCTAGAATCGCTGATGTCCAACATCACCACGTCGGGACGCATGCGCTCCAGCCGGTCGAGAAAGCCGCCCATGTCCGCCAAATCCTTGTGCTCGACGATCACCCGAAACGGCAACTCCGCCAGACAGGCCTGCGTCTGTTCCATCAGCGACCGGTTCTGGATGGCGAGACCGATGGTCAACGGGTACATGCGCGCTCGCGTCTTTTCCGGCTCACTTGCCTGTTCCTCCAGCCGCCGGCAGGCCCGGCGCCGCGGGGGCCGTTTGCACTTGCAGTTGCTTTAGCGCCTGGAGAATCTGGTCCATTCCAGACATGTCCGGCGCCGCTCCGGCGTTGGAGGAGGCGGCAGGGTTGAAATCGGCGGTCGCAGCGGCCGGCTGCGCCGTGTTCGGTTGCAGGCGCCGCTGTTCCCGAAGCAACTCTTCCACCGGGACCGTCGGCGGTGGCGTTGGCTGTGGCGAACCGCCCGTCTGGTCGAGGCCGGGGTGCCGCAGATCGCCGTTGCCGACGGTGTCCATGAAACCTGCCGAAAACCTGAGATCCGGCTGGCTCTGGCCCGGCTGGATGGGAGTCACGATCTCGGGAGTCACGATGACCAGCAGCTCATTATCCGTGCGGCTGATTGACTTAGACTGAAACAGCTTGCCGAGAATGGGCAGCGATCCGATGCCCGGCACCTTGGCTAGATTCTCGGTAGTCTCCTTGTCGAGCAACCCGGCGATGACGAAGCTCTGGCCGCTTTCCAGCTCGATTTCCGTTTGCACTCTTCGGGTAGCCAGGCCGGGCACCGTGAAGCCTTGCACGGTGACTGCGTGAGTGTAGTCGAGGGAGCTGACTTCAGGCGTTACCTGGAGGCGAATCGCCCCGCTCGATGTGATTATCGGCAGGAAATTGAGCCTCACTCCGTATTCGCGCCAAGCCAGCGTGAGCGTCGCCCCGCTCGTGCTGGGCTGGACCATGGGGAATGGAAACTCTCCTCCCGCCAGGAAACTGGCCGGCTTCCCGTTGACGGCGGGAACGGTGGGTTCGGCCAGAATCTCCAGCAGGTTCTTGCTCTCGAGCGCCTGGATGGCCGCGCCAAGGTTCAGGTCTTTCCGGAACAGGAACAGGTTGACGGCCTCGGACAGGGTGAAGGTCTTGGCTCCATCCGAGCTGATCACTCCGTCGACGCCCAGAGCGCTCGACTGATTGAAAGCTCCGGAGGCGAAGTTGACTCCGAGGGTCGTGCTGGCTCCGCGGTCCACATTCGCGAAGCGAACCTTGACGAGGATTTGCGGTTCTCCGCGCGGCGCCACCACACGGAGCAGATTGACCGGCTTTCCAATGGTGGCGGCCATGGCCATCACACGCCCGGCCGCCACGGTATCCTTGACCACTCCGCGAACGAAGACGGCGTCGTTGTCAACAGAAATGTCGATGGGTTCTCCCGGATACTCGCGCGCGATCTGTTCGCGGATCGCCCGGAGCTTCTGATCGCTGACGCATACCGTGAGGTCGTACAGAAGCCGCGCGCCACTGTTCTGCCATACGACCAGCGACGTTTCGCCGGCAGTCTTTCCATTGATCAGCACCTCGCGCGGAGAGATCGCCACGGCGACCGCGATCTTCTCGTCGGCCACCGAGAGTTTCTGAATCGGCAGCGCGCTATCGAGAACGAGGGATTTGCCCACTGTCACCGTCCACCGTTCGACGGCCACGGTGCTGCCGGTGGCGGGCGGCTGGGCCGCCGTGCCGCCCAGTTGTCCTCGAGCCGGGAAGGAGCCGAGCGCGAACGCGACCATCAGGATGAGCGGTATACCAGGGAAGCGCCTCATATCAGTTGCTCGCCGAATGGGCCGGGAAGCTGGCCTCGGTCTTTGTCTGCCCGAGAATGATCTCCATCGTGAACGGCGGGTCGGGCTTGGCCTGCGGAGCAGCGACGCGCGGCGCGGCCGGCCGTTGGTGTGGCGCCGCCTGCGAAGCTCGCTGAACCACTGAGACGTCGGCCGGCGCGGTCCCGAATAAGGACGAGAACGCGGCGGCCGGAACTTCGGCCACCTCGCGGTCCATGGGGTTGCGAAGGACGAGTTGGATGCTGGTCTGGTTGGCCGCGAGGGTCAGTTCTTCGGTCTGTTCCGGTGAAACGAGGAGGGTGACCACCTGGCTGACGATGGGCTTGCCTTCGGCGTCCTTCTTAAAGTCCTGTCCGGCCGATAGCACCTCGACATTCTGCAGGAGCGTGCGCGCCAGAGTAACCCCGCTTCCAGCGGCGGATCCGCTGATAACGACATCCACGCGCATGCCGGGAATGGCGAAGCCGGCGACGCCCGCCACGTCGTTGACGCGGATCGCGAACGCACGCATGCCAGGCGGGATCATCGCGGGCAATCCCCCGCCCGCGCCTTTCGGCGCCAACCGGGAGTCGATGACTGGTTCCCTCGAATAGATCGCCATGACCACTCCGCGTCCGATAAAGTCCCGCAGGTTAGCGGATGCTCCGGCTGGCGGAGAACCCGGCCACTCCGCGAGCTTAATATCTCCATCGCGCAGCACGACGCCCGCTTCGATGTCGTGCGCCGCAACCACGATCTGCGTCATCTGGGCGGGGGCCGAGCCTTGCGAGGGCCGGTTCAATAGCAGCCGGTACGTGATCAATCCTCCGCCCGATGCGACGATGAACGCGAAGAGCAGCACGCCGATGAACCGCCTATGCATGGTTCGAGATCCGAATCACGAGGGCGGCCGTGTTTACGATCATCGCCATGAGATCACTTTCGAGCCTTCTTTCTCCGAGAACGTCCAGGAGCGCAACGGCGAAGGCTCGACTTTCGCCGTCACGCCCCTGTACGGTTTCTAGCTGGCAGCGGTGTTCGCCGAGACCAGGTTGGCGGCCGTTTGCGACCAGATGCCCGTGATGCTCTTGCTCGCGCCCGCGAAAAGGGCCGCCGAAGCCAGCGCCACGAAAGCCATGAGTAGGGTGTATTCGATGAGGTCCTGCCCTTGCTCGTCGCTCCAAAAGTTGCGCAGAAAGTTCATTGTGTTCGCTCCTCAGTCAGGTTGTGGTTGATTGCGCCGGCGCGCTGGGCCGTTCGGGCGCCCCGCGCCGCGCCGGATGATTCGCCTCGGGTTTCGCGATCTCTCGATCGCGGCTTGGTCCGCCGCTCGCTTCAACGGCGGTTTGCGTCTCACCCGCGGCCCGGTTGACGGCGCGAAAGACCAGAGCCACGCCATCGTCGTAGACGAGGCGCCAGCGGCTGGACTCTTTCAGCGCGCCGCACAAGGGCGCCGAGGGGGACAGCAAAACGGTATCGACGCCGAGTTTGTTAAGAGTTTGTTGCCAGTCGTATTTGACGTTTTCGACTGACATCACCTTCTTTTCGAAATCGGCGCCATAGAAGTCGCTTCGGCCGTCGATCAACACGCGAGTGCGCGGATACAGCCGGTAAATAAGGTAGTCGCCCCACTGGTCGTAGGCGAAGATCCGCGCCGCCGGTTGGGCCCGCAGCGCATCGACCGCGCCGGCCGGGAACGATGCGGGATCGAATTCGGATCGGAACCGCTTCGGAGGGTTCGGGGCGAAGAGGAGCGCGGCCAGCATGGCGGCTCCGAATACGCTCGCCAGACGCCATCGCGGGATAGACTCGGTTTCAGCGAGCTCCGCCGTCACCGCATTGAAGCGCGCGGCCGCGCGACGCAGCCAGCCGGCGCAAGGGGAACCCGGCAACCACTCGAACCCGCGCGACGCCGCCTCGGCCAATGGGGCCGCGACGACAATCGCGAAGATCGGAATGTTCCGGGCCGCCAGCAGAGCCACGTGCGCCCAGACCAGGATGGCTATGGTTTCGATGAATCTCCGGTGGGCCGCAAACCACACCGCCGCCGCTACGCCCGCCAGCAGCAGCGCCTCAAAGAAGATCGCCAGGGGGTGATGGAAGTTCAGCGATAGGAACTCCACGATGTACTGCCGCTGGAACGGGTCAAGCAGGTACTCGAAAACGTGTTCGTGCAGCCGGTATCCATAGGGGTTGACCAGACTGGCCGCCATGCATCCAGCGGCGCACAAGGCGTATTTCCGCGCCGCGCGCCAGGCCGAGGACCGCACTTCCCTCTCCGCCGAAATGGCTGCGCGCAGAGCCTCTCCCGCGGCGTACGCTCCCACAAGCAGAACGCCTACGAAGAAGCCGCCGTGTAGATTGGTCCAAAGGATCGTAGCCACGGGAAGCAGAACGAGCACGGGCGTACCGGCCAAGCGATCGCGGCCGGCGCGGACGCGCTCCAGGGCGGCGCAGAAGACCGTGGTGAAGAGCATCGTGAAAAGATGCGGACGCGCGAGCCAATGCAGGGACGATGCCGCCGCGCCAATCATGACTATGACCAGCGCCACCAGTGGGTTCGCGTTCCGGCTGGCCAGCCGAAACAGGAGCGAGAACGTCAACGCCAGAAGAATGGAACTGAAGAGAACAATGGCAGCCAATCCGCCGTGCGCGTGAAGCCAGGCCCAGAGTACGTCTGTCAGCCATTCCCAGGCGAACCACGGCTGCCCAGGCTTGGAATAGGAGAAGAGATCTTGCGAAGGAACACGGTGGGCCGACATAATCCACTCGCCCGTGCGGATGTGCCAGCCCGTATCGCAATCCCCCAACAAGGTTTTTCCGCCATCCATGCGGCAAAACAGGAAAATTAACGGCATTAAAAAAGCAAAGTCCGCCATGGAAGGCAGCGCTTTAATTACGAATTTGGATTTATGCGCGTCCATTTCCACTCAAGTCGTCCAGGGGCTGACGGATGGATAAAGCGATTCCACGGCGCGCATGCGGTCGTGCAGCGAGCGGAACGCCATATAGTTCACGCGCAACGCGACGTGCGCGCAGTCGCCGTCCGCGGAGCTTACCCGGGACACCGTGCCTTCGCAGTGCATGCACTTCTGCCCGAATTCATGGTGCGCGGGAAGCTCGATTTCCACGGCGACGATCTGTCCGACTTCGGGCGGCCTCGGCCCGCCGCGTTCGCCGCGCCAGGTAATCAGCAGGCCGCGGCGGCTGATGTTTTCCGTTTGCATCCCGTTGCGCATCCACAAGGCCGGCGAAGTAACGCGGCAATCCAGTCTGATGTCGATGCGAGGGTTTTCGCGCCGGTTGATGTTTTTCATCGAGACAACGGAAATGTAGCGCCCGCGGCGCCCGCCGGCAATATCGTAAATGGGCTACAGCGGCGTGTTCCCCAAGGTTATTAGCCGGGGGGCTGCATTGTTCCACTTTTGGCGCATTTGGCCGCCGGGGCGCTTCAGGGCGGCTCCCGCGGCTCGCGCCGGCAGGGTTATTGGACGGTAGTTGACGGCCGCCGTCCCACGCCGCCCCGCATGAAGCCGAAACGCGCAAACCTCTTGCGCCTGATACGGTTGCGCGCCGCGACCCCACGGCGGGTCGCCGATTTTTCGGCTTATTAAAATAATCAAACGCTATAATTTTTTAAATATTCGTTATTTTTCTATTGACATCCAAAGTAAATCGTTCCACAATTCTGGATAAAAGAGGCTGAAATGAGACGCAGGCGTGGAGGCCGGCGATTCATTGGGAGACGACGATGACGCGCATTCTTCTTTATAGCGATGAACCGATCCTTTCCAGAGGTCTGGAAGCCGTCTTGCGGCAGGACCCGGAGTTCGAAATGTTGCCGCTGTGCGGCGCCATCGCCGAACTGGTCGGGCGCGCCGCGAACGAAATGCCGGACATTATCCTGATGGATCTCACTCCGGAAGTTACGTTCGCCGCGTTGAGCGATATGAAACACTCCGTCATGCGCTCGAAGGTAGTCTTGTGGGTGAATACAATTTCTACCGAACTGGCGTTTCAGGCTATGGGGTTGGGAGTGCGGGGAGTGCTGCGCAAAACGCTTCCGGCCGAGCTCCAAGTCAAGTGCCTGCAAAAGGTGCAGGCGGGCGAACTGTGGTTTGAGAAGGCGCTGACGGACAGCTTCCTGTGCGCCCGCCGGGTATCTCTCACGCAGCGCGAAGGCCAGTTGGTCAGCTTGCTCTCTCAGGGCCTGAAGAACAAGGAAATCGCGGCGACTCTTTCGATATCCGAGGGAACGGTGAAAGTTTACCTATCCCGGCTTTTCCAGAAAGTCGGAGTCAAGGACCGGTTCGAACTCGCCTTGTTCGGCCTGAAGAATCTCAGCCCCGGTCACCTTCCGCCGTCCGAGAAGAACGCGCGGAACGGCGTGGGACTTCCGCTGGGTTTGCGTTCGCTGGTACTCGACCGTCCAGCCGAGCGCGCGGAATCCTTGCGGTTCGGCCCTCCGCTGCGGCCTCCGATTCCCCGGCATTATTGATTCCGCTAGGGGAAACCAAGGCGGCGCCCCGGCCGCGCCGATCCCTGCATACCAGTTCGAATAACTTTCGTAAGCGCACGCATAATAGCTATTTCAAATATTGATTGATCGGCCAGCCGGGCGTTTAATCGGATCGTCGAGGGTCCGATATGTTTCTGTCCGGACGGCTGAAAACAGTTCTCTTCCCCGCGCTTTTGCTCTGCGCCGCCGAGTTGTCGCAGGCGGCGGGCTTCGGAACGGTGGTCGCCATCGGGGGCCACGCATCCGATATCGCCTTGGATGTTACGCGTTCGGCGCTTTACATCGCGAATTTCACGGCGAATCGGATCGACGTGCTGTCGCTGACCGATCTCGCGATTCACACATCAATCAACGTTGCGCCGCAGCCCGGGGCGCTGGCGATCTCGCCGAACGGGCAGTTTCTTCTAACGGCGCACTATGGGAACTGGACGCCTTCCGATCCGACGCGCAACCTGATCACGGTGATTCATCTGCCGACTTTTGCGCAACAGACGTTCGTGATGGGCGATGCTCCATTGGGCGTGGCGTTTCTCCAAAACGGCGTTGCGCTCATTGTCACCGAGACCAGTTTCGTTCTCTTCGACCCCGTGCAAGGTACTATGCAGACCGTAACGACCTTCACGGCGCTTTCCTCGCTGGCGCTGCCCGTTCAGGCTCCTGCGTTCCCGGCGCAGATCCTCTCCGCCGCGGTGACCGCGTCGGGAGATGGTTATTCCGTATGGGGAATTGGGAGCGCTGGCTCGGGTTCTCAGGTCGTCTTCCGTTACGACCAACCCACCAACAGCGTGCAGGCTGTCACCGTGCAATCCTCGCCCGCGCTTCTTCCGCGAGTGAGCGTCAATACCAAGGGGTCGCAGGCCATGGTCGGGTACGCGCTTTTCAATTCGAGCTTCAATGGCGGCCTCGTCGCGGCTCAATACCCGGACCCCGTCGCGTCTTCGACGCTTACTGGATCCGCCATTGACACGACCAGCGGCATTATCTACGCACAAATCCCCGACGCGACCCAGCCGACCGGCCCGCCTTTTGCCTCGGGCGTTTCTCCGGCAGCGGGGTCCTCCACCCCGCTGCCGACCCTCTGCATCATGGACGCCGATAACCTGACGCTCCGCGAGAGGGTCGGCATGCCGGAGGACATCGTCGGGCGCGCGTTATTGAGCGCGGATCTCAAGACTCTCTACGCCATTTCGGATAGCGGCGTTATGGCCTTGCCGGTCGGCATGTTGAATCAGTATCCGCGCGTCGCCGCCAGCCAGGAGGATCTGCTCGTTCAGGCGGACTTTTGCAATCGCGGAACGATCACTCAATCTTTGACGATTTCCGATCCTGGGGGCGGAGCCACGGACTTCGGCATCGTCGTCAGTCAAGCGGGCGTGACCGTGTCGCCGTCTTCCGGCGTGACACCTGCCACCATTAACGTGGTTGTGGACCCGACGGTCTTCCAGGCGCAGAATGGAACCACCGCGGTTACGCTGAACATACGGTCCAAAACCGCGATCAATGTTCCTCGCTCCGTACGCGTTCTCGTCAACAACCCGAGCCCCGATCAGCGCGGAACGATTATCGACGTTCCGGGCCGGTTGACGGACCTGCTGGCGGATCCTGTCCGCAATCGGATCTACATTCTGCGGCAGGACGCCAACTCGCTTCTCGTATACAACGGCTCGACTTACGCGCTGCTAGCGACTCTGCGAACCGCGGCGACGCCAGTTCGCATGGCGTTCTCCAGCGACATGGAAACTTTGATCGTGGCGCACGAGAACGCTCAGACGCTCTATCTGTTCGACCTGAATGCGCTGAAGCAGATCGGATCGATCCCTCTGCCGATTGGACACTATGCGAGATCCGTCGCTGTCTCTAACGCCTCGGCGCTGGCTGTAGCCCGCAATGGCCCGGCAGTCAGCCTAACGGGCGGGAATAGCGCTTGGATTGGCGCTGCGTCAGGGCCATCTGTAGTTGACGCATTCGACCCGGTGGCCGGAACCGCCAGCGTTTTGCCGTCGCTGGGAATCTGGACAAACGCGGTCACACCAGACGCCACTCTCACGGCGGCTCCGAATGGGGCATCCGTGCTTCTGGCGGATTCGACCGGCGCCGTGATGCTGTACAACGCGTCGGCGGGCACTTTTGTGCTTTCGCGCCATGATTTCACCACGCTGGGAGGCGCTTTGGCGGCGTCGTCCTTTAGCAACTACGTGGTTGGCAGCAACATTCTGGACGCGTCGCTGGTTCCCATAGCCTCCTTCGCCAGTTCCACCGGCGCATCTTCCGGGTTCGCATTCGTCGGCCAGGGCGGCTTCCGTACTGCAGGCTCCTCTTCGACGGGTCCGGGCGTGATCCAAGACGTGATCACGGTCCAAAACGCCTCCGCACAGGCCTTTCGGGTAGTGGAGGCTCCCGTGATGCCGGCGGCCGGCCTGGCGTTCACACGCACCCTGGCGCCGCTCACCGCCGGATCTTCGGTGATCTCGCTGAGCGCCTCCGGATTCACGGTGCTGCCCTGGAGTTTCGACGTCGCCATAACGCCGCCTCTCATCTCCTCGGTAGCGAACGCGGCGGATGGCGGCGCGCCAGCCGCCGCCGGCGGATTGATTAGCATCTTCGGCCAGCAGCTCAGCCCCATCAATCAGGCCACCGCACAAATCCCTCTGCCGACGGCGATCGCGCGATCTTGCGTTACCGTCAACGGCGCGCTCGCTCCCATGTTTTTTGTTTCGGATCGGCAGATCAACGCGCAGTTACCGAATAATGTGAGCGGCAACGCGACCCTGTCGATCTATACGCCGGGCGGGATCAGCAACAATTATTACCTGACGGTTTACGCGACGGCGCCGAGCATCTTCCGCTCCGGAACGGCCGGACCGCTGACCGGGCTGGCTACGGTCGTGCGCTGGAACAACGGTCAGCTTGTCACTCCCACAAATCCGATCCACCCGGGCGACTACATCGAAATCTATCTCACGGGTATGGGAGCTACGACGCCGCTTGTTCCGGCCGGACAAGCCGGTCCATTCAGCCCGCTCTCGGTGGCTACCATCCTGCCGTCGTTGAGCCTCGGCGGTTATCCGCTGAACCTGCTTTACGCGGGGCTGGCTCCGGGATTGGTCGGAGTGGACCAGATCGATGCGCAGATCCCCTCGGGAGTCCCACAGGGAATGAGCGTACCTCTGACGATCGCCCAGGGAGGCCAATCCACGAGCGTCGATGTGCGCGTGGTGAATTGAGACGGCGTTCGCCGCTCCGGCGGAAAGCAAAAGGAGAATACGGGACATGAGACAGACGCTGCGCATTGCCCAATTGCTGATGGCTGCGGCCGTCGTTTCGATCGGCCAGCAGTGGGAATTCGGAGTCAACGGAGGCGGGAGCTTCCTGAACAGCATCCCCGTCGCCAGTTCGGCGGGAGCGGCAACTACGGGGTTTCAAACAGGCGGCGCCTTCGGCGTGTTCATGGCGCAGAACCTGTACAAGCACTTGAGCGGCGAGTTGCGTTACAGCTACATCACCGGCGACCTGGTGATTCATAGCGGCGGCGCAATCGCGACATTCGCGGGCGTATCTCACGCCGTGCATTACGACCTTCTGCTCCATACCGCCGGGGGACAGACCCGCCCGCAGTTCTTTGTGGCGGTCGGCGGCGGGGTCAAGGTCTACCAAGGCGTGGGCACGGAAGCCGCATATCAGCCGCTCATGCAGTTTGCCTACTTGACCAAAACCCGTCAGAACGAGCCGCTCGCCAGCATTGGGGGTGGAGTCAAGTGGCGCGTGGCGTCCAAGGTAATTGTACGAGCTGAGTTCCGCGACTACATCACGCCGTTTCCCACCAACGTAATCACGCCCGCTTTCGGCGCCACTTTCAAGGGCAACTGGCTGCACAACATCGTGCCCATGGCCGGCGTGAGCTATATGTTCTAAGCGGGCGGCGCGGCTACATTTCGGATGTGGCACACTGGGTAGGGCCGCATTCATGGGAAATATTGAGGCGCTAGATCGCGAGACAGCGGCGCTTGACGACAGATCGCTCGCGGAAGCCGTCCGCCGGTTGGTCGATACGTATCATCCGCAACGTATCTATCTCTTTGGCTCCAATGCCCGCGGGGATTCCGGGCCGGACAGCGACTACGACTTGATGGTGATCGTCCCCGACGATACGCCATCCGAACTGCGCGCCTGTGATTTGGGCTATAGGGCGCTTCGTGGTTTAGGGATTGCGAAGGACGTCATAGTCTGGACTCGCGGCGAGTTCGAAAAGCGGCTTCATCTGAAGGCATCGTTCCCTTCGACCATAATGCGCGAGGGTAGGTTGCTTCATGCAGGCTGACCCCATTCGCTGTGCGGACACGAGGGCGTGGCTCGCCAAGGCCAAGGGCGATCTGCGGCGCGCCGAAGCCCTTCTTGGTATTGATCCGCCCGACACGGAAGGCACGGTCTTTCACTGCCAGCAAGCCGCCGAAAAAGCGCTCAAGGGATATCTGGTTTGGCACGACGTACCCTTTCGCCGGGTACATGACATCGACGTTGTTGGCGGGCAATGCGTCGAGTTGGACCCAGCGCTTGGAGAGCTTGTCAGCCGGGCAGACACCCTCTCGAAGTACTCCTGGCAGTATCGTTATCCGGGCGATCCGTTCGAGCCTTCCTACCGGGAGGCTTCCGATGCGATCCACTTGGCCCGTGAGGTGTTCGCCGCGGTGCTGCAGCGGCTGCCCGCAGAAGCGCAGGCGTGAAAGTTACCACCCCCCGCATCGGCTATCGTATGAGATAGATGCCCGAAGCCTACATCCGCGCGCTTGGCCTGACCAAGGCTTATAAGACCGGTGGCGCGGACCTGGTGATCTTCGCGGATCTGAGCTTCGAAGTCCGGCGCGGAGAAATGCTCGCGCTGGTGGGTGAGTCCGGGGCCGGCAAGTCCACCCTGCTGCACCTGCTGGGGGGGCTGGATCACCCCACGAGCGGCGAGATCCACTACGGCGGCCGGAAGATCACAAGCCTCGGCCAGGAGGAGCGCGCCGATTTCCGTAACCGCGAAATCGGGTTCGCATGGCAGACCCATTACCTGCTTCCGGAGTTCACGGCGGTCGAGAACGTAGCCATGCCGCTGCTGGTGCGCGGCGAGCGGCGCGAGGCGGCTCTTGGCGAGGCCGTCCGCCGGCTGGATGAAGTCGGTCTCGGGGCTCGGGCCACGCATCGCGCCGGAGAGTTGTCGGGCGGCGAGCAGCAACGGGTAGCGCTGGCGCGCGCCCTCGTTGGAAAACCCAACACCCTGCTGGCCGACGAGCCCACCGGCAATCTGGATTTCCGGACCGCCGAAACGGTCTTCGCGTTACTTCAGGAACTGCATCGCTCTCATGGACTTACCTCGGTTCTCGTAACGCACAACCTAGCCTTTGCGCGGCGCGCGGACCGCGTTCTTGCGCTTGAGGGGGGACGGCTGGAACCGGTTTGACTCCCGGCTCCGCATCTTCGGAAGCCTCCGCGTTATCTTAGAAGAAGGGGGCTAATCCGCATATGTTCGAGCGTTACACCGAGAAGGCGCGGAGAGTTATCTTCTTTGCGCGCTACGAGGCAAGCCAGTTCGGCAGTCCCTTCATCGAAACCGAACACCTGCTGCTCGGCTTATTGCGCGAAGACAAGGCGCTGGCGAACCGTTTTCTACGCTCGCACGCAGCCGTGGATTCCATCCGCAAGCAGATTGAAGCGCGCACGGCGATCCGCGAGAAGGTCTCCACATCCGTCGAACTCCCCCTCAGCCACGAGTGCAAGCGCGTGCTGGCCTATGGGGCAGAAGAAGCCGAGCGCATGAGCCACAAGCACATCGGCACGGAGCACCTGCTGCTCGGCCTGCTGCGGGAGGAGAAGTGCTTTGCGTCCGAGATTCTGCACGAGCGCGGCCTGCGTCTTACCACGATCCGCGAGGAATTGCAGCGTACGCAAAGCGAGAAAGCCGCTTCGGCGCGCCCCAAGGAGAGTTCGCTGCTTTCGGAATTCAGCCGCGACCTGACCCAAAGCGCCATGGACAATGCGCTCGATCCGCTCATTGGGCGCGACCATGAGCTCGAGCGCGTCGTGCAGATCCTCTGCCGCCGCACCAAGAACAACCCCGTCCTCATCGGCGAGCCGGGCGTGGGGAAAACCGCCATTGTGGAAGGCCTGGCGCAACGCATCGCCGAGGGCGACGTTCCGTCCTTTCTGGCCGACAAGCGAATCCTGGCGCTGGATCTTTCGCTGATCGTAGCCGGCACGAAGTACCGCGGCCAGTTCGAAGAGCGGCTTAAGACCATCATGAAGGAGTTGATGGAGAATCAGAACGCCATCATCTTCATCGACGAGCTGCACACGCTGGTCGGCGCGGGTTCGGCCGAGGGATCGCTCGACGCGGCCAACATTCTCAAGCCGGCCCTTTCGCGCGGCGAGATTCAGTGCATCGGCGCCACGACGCCGGCCGAGTTTCGTAAATCGATTGAAAAGGACCGCTCGCTGGAGCGCCGCTTCCAGGCCGTGAAGGTTCCGCCGCCGACCGAAATTGACGCGGTAAAGATTCTTTTCGGCATCAAGGACCGCTACGAGAAATTCCACGCCGTGGCCTACACCGACGAGGCTATCGAGACTGCGGTCTACACTTCCAGCCGTTACATTCCGGATCGCTATCTGCCGGACAAAGCGATCGACCTCATCGACGAAGCCGGGGCTCGCGTGAAGCTGCGCCAGACCACCCTGCCCGCCGACCTGGCCGATATCCAGAAGCGCATCAAGTTCATCGTGCACCGCATGGAAAACGCCATTGCGAACCACGAATTCGAAAAGGCGCGTTTCTATTCCGACGAAGAACGCAAGGAGCGCGAGAACATGCGCCTCCTGCGCGAGAAATACAACCTCGACGATACCTCCACCGGCTGCGTCACCAAGGACGATATCGAAGACGTGGTGGCCCGCTGGACGGGCGTGCCGATGACTTCCATCAAGGAGGAGGAGATCGCCAAGCTGCTGCGGATCGAGGACGAGCTGCACAGGCGCATCATCAGCCAGGAAAAAGCCATCTCCGTTCTGGCCCGCGCCATTCGCCGATCGCGCGCCGGGTTGAAATCGACCATGCGCCCCGCCGGCTCGTTCCTGTTCCTCGGGCCGACCGGCGTCGGAAAAACCGAAGTGGCGCGGGCGCTGGCGGCCTTTCTGTTCGGCAGCGAGAAGAGCCTGGTGCGCTTCGATATGTCCGAGTACATGGAGAAGCACTCCGTATCGAAACTCATCGGCTCGCCGCCCGGATACGTGGGTTACGAAGAGGGCGGCCAGCTTACCGAGCGCGTGAAGCGCAACCCGTATTCCATCATCCTGCTCGACGAAATCGAGAAGGCCCACCCGGATATTTACAACATCCTGTTGCAGGTGTTCGAAGACGGCCAATTGACCGACGGCCTCGGCAACCAGGTGGATTTCAAGAACACCATTATCATCATGACTTCCAACCTGGGCGCGCGCTATCTGGAGAAGCGCGGCCATCTGGGATTCTCGGCGCCGGCCGGCGACGGGATTCCATCGAAGGTTGAGGACATGGTGCGAGGCGAAGTGAAGAAAGCCTTCAACCCGGAGTTTCTCAATCGCCTCGACGACATCATTATCTTCAATTCGCTCAGCGACGACGACCTGGTCAAGATCATCGGCCTGATGGTGGAGCAGATCAACGGCAACCTGGAAGCCAAGCAGGTGAAGCTTCGCCTGGCTCCGGACGCAGCCAAATACATCCTTGAGAAGACTTGCGGCGACCGGAGTTACGGCGCCCGCCCGCTGCGCCGCGCGTTGCAGAAGTACATCGAGGACCCGCTTTCGGAGGCGCTTATCCAAGGCTCGCTTCCGAAGCCCGCGGATCTGGAGATCTACCTGGCCGAGACAGGCATCTTCTATCGCAGTTTGAACGCGGCCGAAGGCGAGGCCGTCGTCGCCACCGGTGGCCCGGTCGAGCCATCGCCGGGAACGCTGCTGTACACGTTCTGAGAAGCGTCTGAGAATCGGAAGAAGTACGCGGCATTCGCGTACCGATTCACCCTGCGTGATACCTTGGTTGTATCCTCGTGACCAAGGATTTACCGACAATAGACGAGCAGCTTGCGTACTTACGCAAGGGCTTTGCGGAGATTATACGCGAAGAGGATCTCCGCGAACGCTTGATCGATGCCGCTAAAACCGGCCGGCCATTGCGCATCAAGGTAGGCTTCGATCCGACCGCGCCCGATCTGCACCTGGGCCACACTGTCCTGCTGCGCAAGATGAAGCATTTCGAGGACCTCGGCCACACCGTCATCTTCCTCATTGGAAGCATGACCGGTATGATCGGCGATCCCTCGGGCCGCAACGTGACGCGCCCGCCGATGACGATCGAGGCCATTCAGGCCAACGCCGAAACATACAAAACACAAGTCTTCAAGATTCTCGATCCGCACAAGACGGAGGTTCGTTTCAACAGCGACTGGCTGGCGCCGCTTCAATTCCTGGATATCGTGAGGCTGTGCTCGCACTACACGGTGGCGCGCATTTTGGAGCGCGACGATTTCGCCAAGCGTTACAAAGAAGGCACGCCGATTTCGGTTCACGAGCTTCTGTATCCGCTGGCCCAGGCCTATGACTCCGTGATGCTGAAGTGCGACGTCGAACTGGGCGGCACGGATCAAAAATTCAATTTGCTGGTGGGGCGCGAGATCCAGCGCGATTTCGGCCAGCCGCCCCAGATCGTCGGTACCACGCCGCTGCTGGAAGGCATCGACGGCGTCAATAAGATGTCCAAATCGCTCGGCAATTATATTGGGATCGCCGAGCCGCCGGAGGTGATGTTCCGCAAGGTGATGCAGATCGGCGACCAGTTGATGTGGCGCTACTACCTGCTGCTCACCGATAAGAGCGAGACGGAAATCGCCGCCCTGCGAGCGCAGAACCGGCCCATGGAGGCGAAGATCGCTCTCGGCAAGCTGATTGTCGCCGATTATCATTCGACCTCCGCCGCCAACCGGGCGGCCGACGAATTCAATCGCGTCGTGCGGCGCAAGGAAGTCCCCGCCGATATTCCTACGGCGGCGATGCCCGATGGAGTTTACGCTCCCGCCGGGCTGCGCGTGGACAAGCTCCTGGCGAAGGTAGGCTTGGCGGAGTCCGTGAGCGACGCCGTGCGGAAAATCAAAGCCGGAGCCGTCGAAATCAACGGAGAGCGGGTCATGGATTTGGCCTTCGCCAAGCCTCCCGCCGAGTTGGTGATCCAGGTGGGAAAACAATGGCGCCGAGTAACCGGCAGTAAGCCGCCGAAGGATGCCGAGGCGCCACGTCGGCGTGGGGCGGCCAATCGTGGCTGGCGCTGCCTATCGGGCGGGGACGGAGCGCCGCGCCGCGCGGCAGACACCGGCTGATAGCCGGCGGCAGACGGAATTATCCGCCCCACATGGCGGCGGCTCCGCAACCCGGAGGGCGCCCGGCGGCTCGGCGCTTATCGGCGGCCGATTGGATCTGATGCCCAGGAAACTCTACTTCTGGAAGCTCAAGGCCCGCGAGATCCGCTTGGGCGAGCGCACCGCCATCATGGGCGTGCTCAACGTCACGCCCGATTCCTTCTCCGATGGCGGCAAGTATTCCGAACCGGACCGCGCTTTCGCGCGCGCCGTTGAAATGGAAGAGCAGGGCGCGGATATCATCGATATCGGCGCGGAATCCACGCGGCCGGGTTCGGCGCGAATCTCCACCTCGGAGGAGTTGCGGCGTCTCGTCCCGGTGCTCAAGCGCTTGCAGGGCCGCCTCAGCGTTCCGATTTCGGTGGATACTTACAAAGCCGAGGTGGCGGAGCGCGCCTTGGAACTGGGCGCCGAGATCGTCAACGATCCCTCGGGCCTCACCTTCGAACCTCTGTTGGCGCGCACTGTATCGAACTTCGACGCCGGCCTCATCCTCAACCACACGCGCGGCCGTCCGGAATCATGGGCGAAGCTCGGCCCGATGCCGGACCCCATGGGCGTCATCCTGCGCGATCTGGACGCCGCCCTCAGCCGCGCCCGCCATGTAGGAGTCGACCGCGTCCGTCTCGTCATCGACCCCGGCATCGGCTTCGGCAAACGGAAGGAGCAGAACTCGCTCATCCTGGCCCGGCTCTCCGAACTCGCGCGTCTTGACTTCCCGATTCTTGCGGGCCCTTCGCACAAGCAGTTCCTGGCCCATCCGACCGCCGAGGAGACCAGATTTGCTACGGCCGCGGCCGTAGCCGCCTGCGTCCTTGGGGGCGCACACATCGTTCGCGTACACGACGTCCGTGAAATGCGCGCCGCCGCCGACGTGGCCGACGAGATCCTCAGCTCTCAGACCGAACGAAACCTCGAAGCGCGAAGGGAAGCCCCCCGCCCGTCCTAGGGAGCGCCCGGTGGCCGCTCTCATCTCCGCTATAATGTGACGGAGGCTGTACCCCCTCCATGGATATTCGCAAGAAACTGCAAGAGGAGATCGCCGCTCTGGATTACGAATTGAGGACCGAACTCCCCAAGGAGATCCTCAAGGCGCGCGCCCATGGAGATCTTAGCGAGAACGCCGAGTATCACGCCGCCAAAGACCGGCAGGGATTCGTCAACGCCCGCCTGGGCCAGCTCAAGCAGCGTCTGGCGGAATTCTCGATGATCGATTTCAGCAAGATCCCGCGCGGCCGCGTGGGCCTTGGGTCGGTTGTCGCGGTGCTCGATACAAAGCGCGATGACGAGATGACCTACCACCTGGTTACCACCGAAGAGGCGGATGCGCCTAACGGCAAGATATCCACCACCAGTCCGATTGGCCGCGCGTTGCTGGGCAAGGAGGTGGGGGACGTGGTTCGGGTGCAGAGCCCAGGAGGGACCAAGGAGTTGGAGATCCTGCGGCTCACTACTATCCACGACGTCGTCGAGTAGAGCATGACTGCCACTAAAGCGATCGGGTGGTTCTTCGGAGCGATCATCGACCGCATCGTTCGCTGGCTGGCGCTGTCGCGCATCCATCCCAACGTCCTCACGTTTATCGGTCTGCTGATCAATATCGGGGCGGCGTGGTTGTTTGCGTTGGGCGGATTCGCCCCGCAAGGCAGCGATCCACAGGCGTGGGCCTCCCGCTGTTTCCTTTGGGCCGGAGTAGTAGTGATCTGCGCGGGGTTGTTCGACATGGTGGACGGCCGGGTGGCCCGCGCCACGCAGCAAGTCACGCGCTTCGGCGGATTCTTCGATTCGGTGATCGATCGCTATTCCGATATGGCGCTGTACTTCGGCCTCCTGGTGTACTACGCTTCCATCAACCGGTTCTTCTACATCGTGCTGACAGCCATCGTCATGACCGGCTCGGTTATGGTCAGCTACACTCGCGCGCGCGCCGAAAACGTCATTCCGACCTGCAAGGTCGGTTTCCTCGAACGGCCGGAGCGGGTGGTTCTCATCATTCTTGGCGCGCTCGCCAACCGCATGGCGCCGGTGCTTTGGGTGATCGCGGTGCTTTCCAATTTGACCGTGGTTCACCGCATGATCTTCACCTGGCAGGAATGCAAGCGCCTGGAAGAAGCTCAGCTCCGCGCGGCGCCGCCGCGCGAGCGGAGCGAACCCTCCAAATCCATAAAAGGCTGACGGGCGAAGAACGCCTGGGATGCGCCGGAACTTGGCCGCGTTCCCGGCCCGGCGGCGGAATTCGTCACCGGCGGATTGCGCCCGAACTCGCCGGTATCGGCACCGGTATCGGCCGCACGCTTGCTCGCTTCCGATTGGGTTTACAATCTCGGTGTGAACTCGGCCCGGAAGGAGAAAGTCGTTCTGATCACCGGCGCCGGCCGGGGTATCGGCAAGCGGCTGGCTTTGGGGTTCGCGGGAGCGGGCGCGCGCGTTGGCCTGCTAGCCCGGACACAGCCGGAACTCGATCTGGCCAAACTGGAAATTGAGCAGGCGGGCGGCAATGCTCTTCGGCTGAAGGCCGACGTCTGCGATCTGGAGCAGGTCGCCGCCGCCGTAGACCGCGTGCGCGCCGTATTCGGCGGGCTCGACGTCCTGGTTTGCGCGGCGGGCATCACCGGCCCGATCGGCCCGTTCCTGACGTCCGATCCGGCAGCCTGGGCCTCGACGTTCGATGTTAACCTGCTCGGCGTGGCGAACGTATGCCGGGCCGCGCTCCCCGGGATGGTCGACAGCCGGTCGGGAAAGATCATCGCTATCGCCGGACCCGGCGCGGCGAGCTCGCGCCCCAATTTCTCCGCGTACGCGACGTCCAAGGCGGCCGTGGCGCGCTTCGTGGAGTGCCTCGCGGACGAGGTCCGCGACCATAACGTCCAGGTCAACGCCATTTCGCCGGGAAGATCGTACACCCACGCCACCGACGAGATCCTGGGCGCCGGCGAGGAACGGGCGGGAAGCAGGGAAATCGAAGAGGCCGCGCGGACCCGCGTGACAGGAGGAGTGGCCGCGGATAAGCAGATTCAGCTTGCCTTGTTCCTGGCCTCGGAGAATTCCAATCACGTGAGCGGCAAACTGATCCACGTGAATGACGATTGGAAACGCCTCGAAAAAGAGAACATGCGGCCCGACCTCTTTACGCTGCGCCGCATGCAGAAAGCGTAAGGCGGCCGCGTCCGCCGCGTCGTCTCAACTTGAAGCTTTCTTTCGCGTGGAACGCTTCAATGGGTCCGTGGAAGCGTAACCCAGTTCCTTCGAGAGAATGGCTACCAGCTTTGCGAGAACCTGCGTGCGCGCCCAGTACTTGTCGTTGCCCTCCACGAGGCTCCAGGGCGCCGTGCGCGTGCTGGTTTTGACCAGCATCTCCTCGACCGCCCGCGAATACGCATCCCATTTCCCGCGGTTGCGCCAGTCTTCCTCGGTCAGTTTCCAGGCCTTGTAACCGATGGTCTCGCGCTCTTTGAAGCGCCGGAGCTGTTCGTCGCGCGAGATATGAATCCAGAATTTCGCCAGGATGCATCCGAAGTCCTTCAATTGGCGCTCGAAAGAACCGATTTCCTTGTAGGCGCGCTGCCATTCGGACTCTTTGGCGAAGCCCTCGACGCGCTCGACCAGCACTCGGCCGTACCAGGAACGGTCGAAGATCGCGATCTGACCGCGCTCGGGCAGCCGCCGCCAGAACCGGTAGAGGTAATGGCGCGTCTTGTCTTCGCCCTGCGGAGCCGCGATGGAATAGACCACGTAACCGCGCGGATCGAGCTTCTCGGTGATGCGCTTGATGGCGCCGCCCTTTCCGGCGGCGTCCCAGCCCTCAAATAGAATGATGACCGGGCGCTTCCGCAGATAAACCTGGTATCCCAGCTCGCGAAGTTGAATCTGCCGGCGCGTCAGTTCACGGACGTAAGCCTCGCGGTCCAGCGCCCGGCTTAGATCCAACGTCTCGAGCATCAGAGATTTCCTCCGCCCAGCGTCTCCATGGCCTCGCGCAGATCGGCGTCCTTGGCGGCCTCCGCGGTTCCTTCCGCGCGCGGCGGAGCGGAGGAGCCGAGCCGCTTCTCCAGAGCCGCCACGATGGCGGTGATGATCTTCTTTCGTGCGTACCACTTCGAAGTGGCCTCGACGATGTTCCACGGCGCGAATTCGGACTCCGTCAACTCCAGCATTTCTTCCGTGGCGGCCAGGTACGAACCGTATTTCTTGTGGCGGGCCCAATCCGCGTCGCTGACTCGCCAGGCTTCCAGGGGATCGGCTTCGATCTTTCTGAAGCGCTTCTTCTGCTCTTTTTTCGAGATGTGCAGGAAAAACTTCAGAATCACCGCGCCATCGTCCGCTATCATGCGCTCGAATTCCACGATGTCGCGGTACGCGTCACGCCACGCTTTTTCCGGGACGACGCCTTCCACTCGCTCATCCAATACGCGGTAATACCAGCTTCGATCGAAGATTACGATTTCGCCCCGATTGGGAACCTTCAACCAGAAGCGCCACAGCCACGGGCGCTGCTGCTCGTAAGTCCGGGGAGCGGTGATGGGATACAGCTTGAAGCCACGCGGATCGAGCCGCTGCGTCAGGGCCGCGGTGGCCGTGCCTTTGCCCGCGGCGTCCCATCCCTCGAAGAGAATCACGGTAGGGACGCCCTGGTCCCAGCATGTCTTCTCGAGATCGTAGAGTCTGCGCTGAAGGCCCGGTAGCGCGCGCTTGTAGTCTTCGCGCGAGAGCTTCACAGTGAGGTTGATGTTCTCTAACACGGCTTCTGGACGATTCTAACTGTATTCTCGGCGGAATTGGGGCGGAAAATTAGTTCAACCCCCCCCCGGCTGAGACCATGAATCACGCTATATGCGCGCCCTTGGTTCCTACGTAGACCGCGTACAGCGATTGGCTGGCGGCCATGAAGAGCCGGTTGCGCTTCGGGCCTCCGAAACAGATATTGGCGCAGATCTCCGGCAGTTCGATCATGCCGATGCGCTGGCCATCCGGCGATACGATGTGGACGCCGTCGTAGCCGGGGCCAACCCAGCCGGCTCCGATCCAGATGTTGCCGTCCACGTCGGCGCGGATTCCATCGGGCAGGCCGTTCCCGACGGAGGTCTTCATGTTGGTGAACAGCTTCCCGTTGCGCAAAGTCTTGCCATCGACAAGGTCAAATATGTGAATATCTTTTGCGTCTCCGGTGTCGCAGATGTAAATCTTCTTGTAGTCCGGCGAGAAGCACAGGCCATTGGGCTGGCCGAACTGGTCGGAGACTATCTGAACCGCGGCCGTCTTGGGGTCCACCCGATAGACCGCCTGCTTGAGTTCGGACTCGGCCGCGAAACCCTCGTAGTTGCCCTGGATACCGTACGTCGGATCGCTGAACCAGATTCCCCCATCGGGATGCACGACGATGTCGTTCGGAGAGTTGAAGCGCTTTCCCTGGAATCGATCGGCGATGGAGGTCACCGTGCCGTCGTATTCGTAGCGCGCCACTCTTCGGTTGGCGTGTTCGCAGGAAAGCTGGCGGCCTTCGAAATCGAAAGTGTTGCCGTTGCTGTACGCCGACGGGTTGCGGAAGACCGAAACGTGGCCATCCTCCTCGGTCAAGCGCATCTGGCGATTATTGGGGATGTCGCTCCACACCAGGTAGCGGCCCACGCCGTTCCAAGCGGGGCCTTCCGCCCACAGTGTTCCTGTGTAGAGCTTCTGAACGAAGGTGTTGCCGATCTTGTACTTATCGAATCGTGGATCGAGCGATTTTACGATCGGGTCGGGATAGCGTATGGGCTGTTCGCCGCTCCCATCGCGCGCTGTTTGAGCGACGGCCGGGGCCAGCCCAGCAGCCGCGGCAAGAAATGACCGGCGTGGTAGAGTCATGTCGCCATTCTAATTCAACCAGCGGCGAAGCGCGGGGCTATACCTTTAACTTTGCCAGAACGGCGGCGAATATCTCTTCACAGTGGGGCGCGGCCTCTCGAACCTTCTTGGGGTCGATCAGCGCCAACAGTTTCGGTCCATGCAAGGTCTTGTTGCGGAAGTACTCGCCCTTGCCCCCGAAGGTATCCTTGGTAGCCGCTTTGAGTCCGGCCTCAAGGTCTCGTTTGGGAATCTCCTCAACGTTCAGGTTGCGGCTTAGCGAATTCTCTCTGAACCCCGCGCTGTAGAATCGCTTCAGAGCATCCTTGTCCGCATGGAACCAGGCTTCCATCATCTGGACCATCCAGAAGATCGAATGGGCGTAGGACCTCCGCCAGTGCTGTTTCTCGCAAAGGGATGCAGATAAGTTGCCTCTATCGGGGCCGTCGCTATCAATGACCAGAATGTTCCAGGCCTTCGGGTGCGTCTTTAGCGCCGTGTGGAAACCTCGGCAGGCTTCCGGCCCGGATCGCGACGCAATCCAACGAAACGTAAAGCGCCCGGCCCCACGTTCCCGGAATTCCCTAAAGAACGCGTGGAAGCCCTCTTTTAGGGAATTAGAGCCCTCGAAATGGATCCAGATCTCTTTGGGCATCGGGCTACCAGCGGCCTCCGCCGAGTACGCCCTTGCGCCAGAGTCCGCCCAAAGCGTATTGCTCCAGCCATGCCTTCAAAGGTCCCTTCGAGAGGCGTTTCATCTGCGTCCCATTGTCGATATCGCGCTCGCAAACAAGGACGGTTTCCGGATGATCGGTGAGGCAATCGACCAGCGCGTCGGAATGCGTTGTAACGATTAACTGCATCGACTGGGAGGCCTCGATCAGCGCCTCGGCTGCAAGCTGCATGGCATCCGGGTGCAGCCCGAGTTCCGGCTCTTCGATGCACATGAGAGGCGGCGGTTTGGGATGGAAAAGGGCTGCAAGAAGACAAAGAAACTTCAGCGTACCGTCCGACATCCGGAGAGCGGATAACATACCGGTCAGCCCTGCCTCTTTCAAGTAAGTGCGCGCCAAGCCCTCTCCCACGTCCACCTTCACGTCCTCAAAACGCTCGCAGAAGCGCCGGAGATAGTCCTGCATTCGCCCATGCACGCCCTGAAAATCCAATTCGTGGAGGACGAGCGCCAAGTTGTCGCCGCCGTCCGCCAGCATATCTTTCGGTACGGAGGTCCCAACGCCTGCGCGCGCCCCCGACCCAGGGCCAGTTCGAAACTCCCGGAAGATCCGTATTTGGGCAAAATGCCATCCCACCTCGGTGATCGGAGTAGGATCAGCCGGATTCCGAAAATGCGCTAACACGGATTCGGTGGGTGGGAGATTTACTTTTTGTGGATAACTCACCCCTTCATGTCCCGATACCACGTCGGCGTTGCCGTACGAGCGACTAAAGTACCGTTGGAAATCCCCAGTGGCCTTTACCCGAGCCTTTCTCGAAAGTTGCTCCCCTACAACGACGGGGAACGTGTTCTGTTCCGAGAATTGCAATTCGTAGAGCAGTGGGCCAACCTGCCGGCCGCGAGTGAGGTTCAGCTCACACTGAATCGTCGCCGTCGGAGCCTGCCGGTCTCCCAGCCACAGCCACTGCTTGACGCCCCCTCCTCGTATGATAGGCGCCGTAAGGTTTGTCGGCGCGGCCTGCAGCAGGCTGATAGCTTCAATGAGATTGCTCTTACCGACGGCGTTGGGGCCAATCAAAACGTTTAGTTGTCCGAGCTTGATGTCGGCATTGATGAACGACAGGAGCTTCTTGAGAACCAAGCGCTTGATGAGCATGAAAGTCGCCCTCTAGATCTTACCAAGCTTACATTTGCGGAGGCTCTGCGAGCCACCCAGGTTAGGAGCGGAATCTTATCGCCCGCCTCTTCCGCCCCGGCCGCCCGTGGGCGCGCTGGCGGCGGCGCCATCCTCGTAGACGACGTACTGGTCCTGGCCGTATGTGTTGATCGCCTTCACGGTGCGAAGCGCGTCGTTGCCGGCGATCACCAGTACCATGTGCGCGGAGTCGAGCGGATTCTTCGCCGCAAAAAGCAGCGCTTCGCGCTCGGAGGCGTGAGTAGCGCCGTCTACCTTAAAGCTCGCCCCGGCGTATTCGAGGCCAAGCTTGGAGGACCACTCCGCCAATGCCGAGTTCGTTTCCGGACGGCCGACGAAGATCACGTCGTGATGATTCAACAATTCGTCCGAGGCCTCGAAATCCTTGTAGATCGGGGCGGAACTCTCGAACGCATCGAGATAGCGGCTTTGAAGCTGCTCGGCCGCATAGCGGTTGGCGCCAGCCTCTCGATCGGTGCCGTAAACAATGAGGGCAGTCGCGAGGTGAGAGCGAATGTCTCCCACCGTGTACGCTGGACCGTCTTCGGGCTCCGTGAACTCGAATGTGGCGCCGGCCGCGCTCAGGAACGATTGAGCGGTGACGGTCTTGCCGGCGTTGGCCTTGAAGAAGTCGCGCATCAACGCGAGGAAACGGTCATCGCCCGTCTTGCGGCGAAGCGAGTCCAGAAAGAACTCGCCCTTGATCCCTTCGATGGTGAACCGCTTGGCCGCGTTTTCGGGCCCCAGTTTCAGGCCACGATACTCGATTTTGCGCATGTTAAGCGCTCGTTCGATATCGCCCGACTGCAACACCTGCCGGTACGCCGATGCCCCGGCTACGAACCAATCGTCCGCGGCCGATGCGGGCAAGAGCGACTCCCTGCCACAAGCGATCGGCGTAACTCGCCGAGCGCCCGCCGCCATTTCCACGCCGCCCGCCGCCTGTCGCCGCCGGGAAGCCCGATCCGCCGCTGGTTCCAGTTGACCCGCCGGCGCGGCCCGCCAACCTCTCTCCTTCGGACGCATGGATTGTAGTGCGCAGCGCGTCGGAAGGCTCCGCGCGGACGAGAGCGTAGCCCGATGGGAACATGCCATCGTTGCCGGAATAGCCTCCGCGCGCCAGCCACTCGCGTTGATTGGGCTTCCCAATAGCGGCCCATACCATCATGCGATTGGCCATATCGGCGCTGACAACCTTGGCGTCCATGGTGCTCGCGCTCACGAGCGGCGCGGTCCGAAAAGCGGTGAATGCGAATTGCTCGTCGATCTGCCCTTTGTACTTGCGATAGAAATCCTGCCACGCCATGTCGCGCTGGTCCGGCGAGTATGGAGCGTACCCCTGCGCGGTCTGAACGTCGGGACGCCTTTCCATGCGCACGGCCAGATCCTTGGCGTTGTTGTTCCCCCAGTAGAAGCCGGGGGTTTCGCCAAACCACTCGTTGCGTGAACTGCGCCACAGCTTGGTGACGTGCGTGCCAAGTTCATACATGGCGATCTCATTGGTCTTGGCGTCACCCATCAGCCATTCGTTGGTGTAGAGGCCGTTGTTGCGCGCGCCGAGCCGCGCCGCCATCTCGTCGATATTGCCGGCGTATTGAATCGCCTGGCGCGCCCGGAACGCAACCGGCGTCCCTTGCGCGTCGAATGGCGTCTGGGAGATAGTGGTTTCCGAGAGAATCATCCCCGCGTCGTTCTGATACCAGTCGGTTCCGCTTTCGATGCCGCCCGGGTAACTCTGGATCAGCATTCGATGGCCGTTTTCGGGCTTGATATCGAGCCACACGTTAGTTTGTTCGGCCAGCGTGAGCGGCCACCAGGTGACGTGCCCCATCACCAGTTTGCCGTCGCGAGTGGCCGGGCCCGTTGCGGCGAAAGCGCTGCAATGGTCCGTGGCCGGCTCCGGTCCGCCGCCGCTGCTATAAGACGGCTTGTCGAAGCTCAGACCTTCCAGACCGGTCTTCGTCACGTTGAGGGCGGAGGACAAATAGCCCATCTCGACGGTCACATTGGCCACAACGACGTCCATGAGGTCGATGGCGCGGCCCTGGAAGCGCGCGCCCGCATCCGTGGCTCCCTGGGCAATACCGTTCATCTCCTCGAGGATCTCGTGGTCGAAGCCGCGCAGGAAAAGCGCGTTGGCTTCGGTTCGGCGGTCGCTCCAGTCACCGCCTAACTCCGCGGCGCAGCGAGCGAGGTAGAGGGGGATCTCGTGCGCCATGAGATATCCGTGCTGGTAGCCGCGTTCGTACGGCTTGCCTTCTATGTGCAGGTAGATCCACCCCGCGTAGGGGTATCGGTACGCCGGGCCATACGTGCGGACGGCGTCATGGGTGGGCCATTCGTCGTCGAAGGCGGTCTCATCGATCGAGACGCTATCGAACCACGCCTTGCCTTGCGCCGCTCCGCCGAGGCCCACGGTCAACAGGATCCGATCCTGCGCGCGGGTGGCGACAAAGCGAAGAGTCAGATGCGTCCACGGCTTGCTGCCGCCGAGCGAACCGGAATGCACGTCGAACGGCATGGAAGCCATGGTCAGCGCGGCTCCGGTGGCGATGGGTGAACGGGCAGTATCGCGCACGGCGAGGTTCTCGGTGCGCACCCAAGCGCTCAATTCATACCGCTTCCCGATTACGAGGGAGACGGGCAGCGAGCGGGCCACCGCGTCGGATTGGCCGACGGCTTCCACGCGCACCGACTTCGCCGATCCGTGCTTCACCGACCCATCCGGGACGGCGACGCCGCGCACCGCGGTCCACTGGCCGGCCGAGCCATCAATGGTCGTTTGGAAAAACGGAGCGGCGGCATTTGCGGCCAAAACCGCCAGAAGAGCAATAAAAAGGCGCTTCACGAGTACCTCCCAAGGGGATGAGTTCAGCATATCGCATGAGGATCGGATTCGCGGGCTGTCATCCGATCCGGACGGTCTTACTGCACGGCTCGTTTGAGCTGGCCGCAGGCGGCGTAGATATCCTGGCCGCGCGGCTTCCGCACAAAACACGGGACGGAGCGGCGCACGATTTCCTGGAAGCTGGTCACGCGCTCCGCCGTGGGCGCTTTGAAGCCGATCTCAGGACCGGGATTCAACGCGATCAAATTGACCTTGCAGTTCAGATTGGCGAGCAGTTTCGCCACGCGGCGCGCGTCCGCGTCCGAGTCGTTCACGCCGTCGAGCATTACGTATTCGAAGGTCAGTTTTTCCCACGGGCGCAAGGGATAGGCGCGGCAAGCTTCCATGAGATCCTTCAAGGGATATTTGCGCGTAATAGGCATCAGCTCGCGGCGCATTTCTTCCGTGGAGGCGTTCAACGAAACGGCTAGTTTGGGCCGCACGGGTTCTCGCCCCAGTTCCGCCATTTGCGGGACCATGCCGGCGGTGGAAACCGTGATGCGGCGGGGCGACAGGCCAAAGCCCTCTTCGTCCAAAAGAATGCGTGTGGCTTTGACGACGTTCTCCAGGTTCAGCAAGGGCTCGCCCTGGCCCATCATGACGATATTCAAACGCCGGGCCTTGCCCGGGCCCGCATCGTCCGCGGCCACCAGAACCTGCCCCACGATTTCGCCCGCCGTCAGGTTACGCTCAAAGCCGAGCAGCGCCGTCATGCAGAACTTGCAATCGAGCGGGCATCCAGCCTGGCTCGATATGCACACCGTATCGCGCGACTCTTCGGGCATCAGAACGGTCTCGACGGTGCGCGCGTCGGCCAACCGCAGCAGATACCGTTTTGTTCCATCGATCGATTGGTAGACCGTTGCGATTTCCGGGAGCCCAAGGGGATGTCTTTCCAGCAGCCCGCGCCTCAACGGCGCCGGCAAGGTTAGAGATCTGACTGAGCTCGCGAACGCCGCCTCGGTAGATAGCCTGATAGAGTTGCCGCGCCCTGTAGGCCGGCTCATCCGGTCCCAGAGCTTCGCGAAGTTCCGTAAGATCCATCCCCAAGAGAGGCTGCCGCATGCTGTTCTCAGTGTACTTTGATGGCGCGCAAGCTCCGGACAGTGCTACAACAGAATTAGCTTTCTTTCCGCCAGCCTTTTTCATGACATCGCCTAATATCGCGCCGCCGGACATCGAATCGACGACTCTGGCGAACGGAGTTCGGATTATCACCGAAAGCATGCCGCACGTGCGCTCGGTTTCGGTGGGCGTGTGGATCGGTTCCGGCTCGCGGCGCGAAACGGCCGAACAGAACGGCGTTTCGCACTTCCTCGAACACATGCTCTTCAAGGGCTCGACGCGGCGCTCGGCGGAGGAGATCGCACGCTCGGTCGATTCCATTGGCGGAAATTTGGATGCATTCACCGCCAAGGAGTTCGTGTGCTTCAGCGCCAAGGCGCTGGACGAGCATCTGGCGCTGGCCTTCGATGTCCTGGCGGATCTTGCGCTCCATCCGCTTCTGGCGGAGCAGGACATCGAAAAAGAGAAGGGCGTCATTCTGGAAGAGATCAAGATGGAGGCGGACAGCCCGGATTACCTGGTGCACGAAATCTTCTCCTCCAACTTCTGGAAGGACCATCCCATCGGCCGGCCGATTCTGGGCACGCGCGAAAACGTCAAGCACTTTCACCGCTCGATGGTCCAGGATTATTATTCGCAGGTTTACGTGGGCGCGAATATACTGGTGACCGCGGCGGGCAACATTCCTCACTCGCGCCTGGTGGAACTGGCCCGCGAGCATTTCGACGCGGTCCCCGGCGGACACGCGGCTCCGGCAGGGCCCTCTCCGCAGACGCACGCCCGCATCGCGCTCAGGAATAAGAAGGAATTGGAGCAATTGCACCTTTGCCTCGGCGTGCCTTCCTTTCCGCTTGCTCACCACGACCGCTTCGCATGCTACGCGCTGAACGCGCTGCTGGGCGGAGGGATGAGCTCCCGGTTGTTTCAGAATATCCGCGAGCGCCAGGGGCTCGCGTACGCCGTATTCTCGGAGTTGTGCCCGTACAGCGACACCGGTTGCCTCTCCATTTACGCCGGCACGTCGCTGGCTTCGGTGCGCAAGGTGGTGGAATCGATCATGAGCGAATTCCGCAACCTGAAGGAGAACATGGTTCCCGAGGACGAGTTGCGGCGCGCGAAGGATTACCTCAAAGGCTCGCTGATGCTGAGCCTGGAGTCCACCGCGGCGCGCATGTCGAACCTGGCCCGCCAGGCGCTCTATTTCGGAGGCTACTTTACTCTGGACGAGCTCGTGCGAGGGGTCGAAGCCGTGACGGCTGAAGACGTACGGCGGATCGCACGAGAGTTTTTCGACCCGAAGCACATCGCCCTGACGGCTCTTGGGAATCTCGAAGGCCTGCGCATCGGCCGTGACGAGTTGGCCTGCTGACGGGCCGGATCCCGCTACGCCACCGCATCCGTCCTTGAAAACACCTGGGCTTCGAACACGTAAAGCTTAGCCTTGGGATCGCGCCAGGCGCGTGGACCCAGGGAACTCTTGCGCGCGACGGCTTGCAGAAACTCTTCCGAAGTCCAGCCGCGTTCCGACGCCACTTGCGGGAGAAGCAACCCCGCGCGGCCGCCGAGTCGCAGGAACAGACCATGACGGCCTACCAGGCACTCTTCGCCTCGCGTGATGCGGCGAAAAGGCGTCAGGACCGAGATCTCAATGTCGATGGGCCCTTTTAAGGTTGCCGCTGGACGAAAGCGCGCATCGTCGAGCGCGGCGGAGAGCGCCAGATCGGAGACATCGTTGGCCAGAGTGGATTGACCGGCGCAACTCCCCACGCAGCCGAGCAGATCGTCCCCCCGGTGCAGGCTGACGAAGACGCCGCGGCGCGCCTCCAGGGCCGCGCCTCCTCCCTCTATGGCAAACTGGCGGCGTTCGCCCGTCTGCCGCAGAGAGGTAAGGGTGGTCGCGGCGCAATCGAGGAGGCCTTCACAGCCGGCGCGGTCCAGGTCGAACGCGTGCCCCGGGAAGAAGCCCAGAGCCGCATAACTCACCGAGTGCTGGAAGTCGCCCGTGATTTCGCCGGATGTCTGGTAGTCGAGAACGGCCTGATAGAGTCCCAGATCCAAACGGCGCAGGACGGCGAGCAGCAGCGATATCGGGTCCGATCCGCACACGGTAGCGGCAGTCTCCTCCAGCGCCTGAAGGAAAACCGCCGGATCCTGGGTGGCCGCCGCCTCGATGCACTCGTAATCCAGTTCTCGGATGCGATCTGGCGCGGCCGCATCGGCCGGGAAGGGGGTGAAGCCGAAGTTCCGCCCGTAATGCGTGAAATCGGAGGATGCCACGAATACCACGCCAGGCTTCCACGCGGTGGCCAGCGCCTCGGCCGCTGCATTGCGCTCCGATTCGCGCATGTGGCCCACATAAATCGGGGTGATCTCCGCATGTGGAGCGGCGCGCTGCAAGAACGGCAACTGAATTTCAAACGAGTGGTCACAGAGGCGATCCTCCCGCGCTTGCGGAAACCCTCCGAAGGCAGGATCGATCTTCACCTCTCCCAGTGGCGTGGCAATCGCGCCGACTTCGGGAGCAGCCACGCCCTTCAGACCGCCACGGTGCGGAAAGGCCAGAAGAACAACGCGTTCCGGTTTCGCTTTCGAAAGCGCCCGGTACACGGCCGCCGCCACTGTCCCGGAATACTCGGGCCCGGCATGGGGGACCACAAATCCGACGCCATGGGGAAACACGAATGGGACACGGAGGCTCGATTGCTCGAAGCGCTCGTCTAACAGCCGCTCCAGTTCGGAGGCGTCCGCCGGATACCAGGAGCCGCTAAAGGGCGAAGCATGGACCGCCAACATAAGTCATGCGCACCAGATGGGATACGATCCGGCGCCCTCCTCGCGGCGGCGGGGCGACTTGCCCCACACGCCCGCAATGGCGCGCCCGCACTGATGGCACGCGCCGTTGCCGCTCAAACGGTTGATATGAATGCGAAAGCCGCGGCGCTCCACCAGCAGCGCGCCGCATCCCGGACAGTAGGTATTCTCCAGCTTCGCCGTGCGACCCGGCAGGTTGCCTGCGTAGACGTAATTCAATCCGGCGGAGCGGCCTATGCCCGCCGCGCGCACGAGAGTTTCGGGAGGCGTGTTCTCCGGCCCCTGCATGTTGTAGTCCCGATGGAACGCCGTCACGTGCCACGGGATATCCGGTGAAACACCGGCGAGGAACTCGGCGATTTGCCGTAGCTCGGCGTCCGAGTCGTTGAAGCCTGGTATCACCAGAGTCACTACTTCCATCCAGAAACCCATTTCATGTATGCGGCGGATGGAATCCAGAATCGGACCGATGCGCCCGCCGAGCTCGCGATAGCGACGGTCATCGAAGCTCTTCAGATCCACCTTGTAGAGATCTACCCAGGGCCGCAGGAATTCCAGGACCTCCGGCGTGGCGTTCCCATTCGATACGAAACCCGTGGCGAGGCCCGCGGCCTTCGCTTCGCGGAACACTTCGACGGCCCACTCGGCGGTGATCAGCGGCTCGTTATAAGTACTGACCATGCACTCGGCGCCCTGGCGTTGCGCCAGCTCGACAAGCCGCTTCGGCGTCACGCTCGTGAAATCGAGCGCCGATCGGGGGTCGCGAAGGGCCTGCGAGGAGACCCAGTTCTGGCAGTAGGCGCAGTGCAGGTCGCATCCCAACATGCCGAAACTGAACGCGCTCGCGCCCGGGAATGCGTGGAAGAAGGGCTTCTTCTCGATAGGATCGCAGTGCGCGGAGTTCACGTAACCGTAAGGGGCATAGAGCTTGCCGTCCCGATTGAAACGCACTTTGCAGACCCCCGCAAAGCCGGGAGAGATAGGGCAGCGGTGCCCGCAGGCGAAGCACTCCACTCGGTTGCGGTCCAGCGGCTTATACAGCGCCGCTACCCGAGTCTCGCGTCCGAGCTGTTCAGCCAGATTCTCCACGACCTGAACCAGGGCGATAACACCGCCCTCATTCTACCGCCCCGGCAAGGGAACGGCGACCATCCGATCGTTACCCCGATCCGTCGGCGCCCCTCCTCAGCGCGAAAATGCGGCCGATAGTCCGAACCGGCAATGCCCGGAATCCTCGAACGCGATTCGGGGTACAATTACTAACGCTGCTGTTTCCCGGCGGTTGAAGTGACCGGGAGTTTTTGGGGGTGGTCGAATGGAAAAACCGGCGCAGAATATACAAGACAGTTTTTTGAACAATGCCCGGAAGGATAAGGTCGTACTGACTATCTACTTGATGAGCGGAGTGAAGCTCTCCGGACGCATCAAGAGTTTCGACAAGTACTCGCTGGTGCTGGAAACGAACAATCAAGAGCAACTGATCTTCAAGCACGCTATTTCAACGCTGGTCACTCAGAAGACCTCGCACTCGTACGCGTCGACCCCATCCGCCTCGGCTCCTGGCCCTGCCGCGCCCGCGCAGGGCGTAGGCGCGCACGACGCGCCGGAGGCTTAACCCACGCAGCGCGCAATAGCGCCAGAGCGAGCGATCCTGGTCGGCGTCGAGTGGACTCGCGGCAAGAGCGCGCGTTCCGACCCGGAAGAGTCCATCGAAGAACTCGCTCGGTTGGCGGCGTCAGCGGGCGCGCTGGCCGTCTTTCGCACCATTCAGTCTCGCCCCGCGCCGGATGCGGCCACGCTGATCGGCCGGGGCAAGGTGGAGGAGTTGGCTGCGGAGGCAAAGAGCTCCTGCGCCGACGTGGCGGTATTCGATCACGATCTCAGCCCCACGCAGCAACGCAATCTGGAACGGATCGTCGGGGTGAAGATCATCGACCGCACCGGGTTGATCCTCGATATCTTCGCCACACGCGCCCGGTCCCGCGAGGGCCGGTTGCAGGTGGAGCTTGCGCAACTCAACTACCTGAGGCCGCGGCTTGCGGGCCATGGCGTGGAAATGTCCCGGCTGGGAGGCGGCATCGGCACGCGCGGACCCGGCGAAACCAAGCTGGAAACGGACCGCCGGCGCATTGCGCGACGCATTCAGAAGATAGAAGCGCAACTGGAAGGCGTTCGCGCGGGGCGTGCTCTTCACCGCCGCCGCCGCGATGCGGTTCCGCTCGCTACTCTGGCGTTGGCGGGCTATACCAACGCGGGCAAGTCCACGCTTTTCAACCGGCTGACTAAAGCAGGCGTGCTGGCCGACGCGCGGATGTTCGCCACGCTGGATCCGACCGTTCGGCCGCTGGTTCTGCCGTCGCGCCGGCGCGTGCTGTTGAGCGACACGGTTGGTTTCATCCGGAATCTGCCTGCGACGCTTGTGAAAGCGTTCCGGGCGACCCTGGAGGAAGTCACGGAAGCCGAGCTGGTGCTTCACGTAGTGGATGCGTCTTCTCCAGCGGCGGAAGACTACGTGGCTCATGTGTCATCGGTTCTGGCCGAGATCGGCGCGGCGGAAATCCCACAAATCCTCGTAATGAACAAGGTAGACCGGCTTCCCGGCGGGGATGCAAACACGGAGGCGTTGCGCCGAAGGCTCCTCGGATCGCACCTTGCCGACGGGCGTGCGGTCGCGGTCTCCGCGCTCGATGGGACCGGCATCGACCGGTTGCTGGAGGCCATCGACCAGGCGCTCCCGCTGGACCCGGTTGTGCGCACGATCTTTCGAATCCCGGCTGGAGACGGCGCGGCCCTGGCCGAGTTGCACCGTCGCGGCAAGGTGTTGGCAACGCGGTACCCTGGGGGACGTTTGCGAAGTCGAGGCGGAGGCGCCGGAGTCGCTCAGACGCCGGCTTGAACGGGTCCAATAAGATCCACAGGCTTTGTGGAAATCTGTGTGGAAAACCGGCGCCCATACATTGTTAAGTTTAGATAACAAAAGGGGTTGCGGCGAATTGAACCATCTTGTGGCAATTTGCGCAACTGGTTTGCCTTGAGTCGCTTGGCTCGTACGCTGGCGCTGTTTCCCGCGCGGACGTTGAACCTCCGCGGAAGGGCCGCGGCAGGATTTCCACAACCAGAGGATCGGCTCAGTCCTCGAGGATCACGTGGGCCATGCCCAGTTCCTTGGTGTGGGTAAGCGAGAGAGTTATGTTCTTAACGCCCAGGCCCTCGGCGACCCGCGCGGCCACGCCATACAAGCGGAGCGTAGGTTTGCCCGAGGGGAGGTTGGCGACTTCGAAATCCTTCCAGCGCACGCCCCGCCTCCAACCCGTTCCGATGGCCTTCATTCCAGCCTCTTTGGCGGCGAAGCGGGCCGCATACCGTTCATAGCGATTGGCCTTGCGCTCGACGTAAGCGATCTCGGCGGAGGTATAGATGCGTTCCAGGAACCGGGCGCCGAAACGTTCGATCGCTTCCTGGATTCGCGGCGTTTCGGCGAGATCCACTCCCGTCCCGACGATCATTTCAACTCCGCGCCGGAGGCCGTGATGGTGAGGCGGCCATGCTTGACCCCTCTCGCGCTGATCAGCGCGCTCGCGGTTTTGCGGACCTCCGCGACCGCCCCGCGCACCACCAGGACTTCCAGGCAATGATCGTGATCGAGGTGAACGTGAAGGGTGGAAGCGATCACGTGGTGAAAGTCGTGCTGTATATCGGTGAGTTTCTCGCTGAGAAGGCGCACGTGGTGGTCGTAGACGAGCGTGATGGTGCCTACTACCTGGCTGTCGGGCGAACGCCAGGCTTCCTCGACCAGTTCGTCGCGGATCATGTCACGGAAGGCTTCGGAGCGGTTGGTGTACCCGCGCCGCGCCATCAAGCGGTCGAACTTCCGCAGGAGGCTGGAATCGATCGCAACGCCAATTCGGCTTAGCGCGCTCATCGTTACACATCTTAGCACCGGCGGGCCGGATTCGAAGCCGGGGCCGCGCACGCGGCTGCGTCACACGAATTTGGAAATCGTGTTACTTTGAGTTTTCCCGTGCATATTCCGGATGGATTTCTCTCAACGCCGGTATGGGCATCGCTGGACGCCGCGGCTCTCCCAGCCGTCAGCTATATGGCGCGGCGCGCCAAGCGGGGCTTCGATGACGCCAGGGCGCCGCTGCTCGGAGTGATGGGCGCGTTCGTGTTCGCCGCGCAAATGATCAACTTTCCGGTAGGGGCGGGCACGTCGGGACACCTTCTCGGGGCCGCGTTGCTCGCCTACACGCTGGGCCCCGCCGCCGCAAGTCTGGCGATGACCGCGATCCTGGCGATTCAGGCTCTCGTGTTTCAGGATGGCGGCGTGCTGGCCTTGGGAGCCAACGTCTTTAACATGGCGATCGCCGGCGTGCTCGCGGCGTGTGCGCCGTATTGGCTCTGGGGGAGCGGCTCGCGGCGGAAGACAGCCATATTCCTGGGTGGCGCACTCTCCGTGATGACTAGCGCCATTCTGGCGCTCGCGGAGTTGCTGGTTTCGGGAGTTCCTCTGACGCGCTCCGCGCTGGGCGCTTCACTCGCGCTGTTCGCCGTCGCCGCGGTGCTGGAGGGCGCCATCACGTTGGCTGTCATCGGCGCCATGGAGAAGATCCAGCCGCAATTCGTGCGGAAGCCCGCCGCCGGACGGCCGCGCGCTTTGGCGGCGGCCGTAGCCGTCGCGGCGGCGCTCGCGGCCGGCGGTTTCCTGATTACCTCGGCGGCGCCGGACGGTATCTGGAGTCTCGCTAATCGGACCGGCATTGCTTCGCGCGCACGCTCGTTGTATTCCACGCCGTTCACCGACTATCAAGCCTCGTTCCTGCGCGCCAGTTGGCAGGCCAAAGCTCTGGCGGGCGTCGCAGGCCTGGCGGCGGCGTATGCGGCGTGCATCACGATCGGCCGCGCGGTGGCGCGCGCCAGGAGATCCTGAGTGCATCACGTGGTTGTGGAGCGCTGGAGCCGAGGCGGTACGGCTTTTCACCGCTTGGATGCTCGCGCAAAAATCGTAGCGCTTTTGGCCTTTCTGATCACAATAGCGACTGCCAGGCGCGCGCTTCTGGAATTATCCGTAGCGCTGCTGGTCTTGTTGTGCGCCGCGCTGGCGGCGGCCCGAATCCCCGTTATCGGAGCCCTGGCGCGCGCTTCCGTTGCGCTTCTTTTTGCGGCGGTCTTTGCCGTGGCGTGCTGGGTGGGCGGCGATCCGGAGCGTGGAATTGCGCTCGTGCTGAAGAGCTACGTATCCGCGCTGGCCGTACTTACGTTAGTGGCCACCACGCCGCTGCCGGCCCTGTTGCGCGGCCTCGCGCAGATGCGCGCTCCGCTATTCCTCCTCACCGTGTCTCAGTTTGTCTATCGGTATCTGTTCGTCATTTCCGAGGAGGCCCAACATATGGCGAAGGCTGCCGCGTCGCGCGGAGCCTCCGGAGGCGGACTGCGCACGGCGCGCTTCCGCGCCGCCGCGGGGGCCCTTGCCGTCCTGTTCGCGCGCTCCTACGGCAGAGCGGAGGAAGTGCACCAAGCCATGCTTGCGCGCGGGTTCACCGGCCAACTCCCTACTCTTGCCGAGCCTTCGTTCGGAGCCGGAGACGCCGTCTTCACTGCGTTGGCCTCGCTTGCGCCAGTGGCGGCCCGCCTGGCCTTGGAGAGCGTCCGTTGAAGCCGCCTCTCATCGAAGTCCGCGACTTGCGATTCCGTTACGACGACGGAGCGCTCGCGCTCGAACGGCGTCAGTTTCCGGCTTGAAGAAGGCGAGAGCGTCGCGCTGCTCGGACCCAACGGGAGCGGCAAGACCACCTTCGCGCTGCACCTGAACGGTTTGCTCTCTGGCGAAGGCATTGTGGAAGTGTGCGGCCTGCGCGTCGAAAAGCGTAATCTGGCCGCCATCCGGCGCAAAGTCGGCCTGGTGTTCCAAGACGCCGAGAGCCAGCTTTTCATGCCGACAGTCCTGGAGGACGTGGCCTTCGGACCACTGAATCGGGGCGTCAATCGGCTGGAAGCGCTGGAGCGCGCGATGGCTGCCCTCAAGACTGTTGGAATGGAAACCGCGGCGGGCCGCGCTCCTTATCACCTCAGCGCCGGCGAAAAGAGGCGCGCCGCGATAGCGGGCGTGCTGGCGACCGATCCGGAAATCCTGGTGTTGGACGAGCCGACGACGTTCCTGGACCCTCCCGGTCAACGCGCCCTGAGAGAATTACTGGCTTCCCTTCCGCAGTCTAAAGTCATTGTGACGCACAACATTCCGCTCGCTTTAACGTTGTGCAACCGCGCCGTCTTTTTTCAGGCCGGCGTTATCGCGGCGGAGGGTCCCGTCGGCGCAATCGTAGAGCGATTCGGTTGGAGCCTCGCAGCTTCCCCAGCGGGTTAAGTTGGAAGGTGCGCTTGCGGCAGCGATAACGGTGAAAAACCGCTATTTGGCCGCCGCCATTTTCTTTCTATGCTCCGCCCACCGCTTTCTCTGAGCGGCGGCGATTCGCGCGCGGGCGGCGGCGCTCAGTACGCGCTTTTGCTTTCCGGGTGTCCCGGCGGGAGCCGCGGCGGAAATGTGGGTCCCCTTTAGCTGGGCCTCGATTTCAGCGATCTTAGTCTCGATCTTCCGCTTTTCGGCCTGATAACCAATCAGCGCCATCCGCAAAATCGTCAGGTCTTGTGTTTTCTTCCCTTGTGGCATAAGTCCACCACGGATACTATAGCATGCGCTTGTCGAAAGCGTGCCAACATAAGAACAGGAAGAAATGTCCCAGTGCTCTGACCGTGGGATTTGGTGCAATTCGGCCTCCGCTCCCTTACGGTCGCGGCTCGGCTCGTGGGTCATGCGCAAGACCGTCGAGCCGAGCCGCGACCGTAAGGGAGCGGAGAATCGCATAAGAACAATATCACTCGGTCATGGCACTAGTGTGTACAAATGAGAGTTCTCATTCAAAGAGTCAGAGAAGCTTCGGTCACTGTGGATCACGCGATCCAGGGCGCTATTTCCAGCGGTCTATTGGTCTTTTTGGGAGTCGCAAGAGTGGACACTCCCGCTGACGCCGATTATCTTGTCGATAAGACGCTCAACCTGCGTATCTTCCCGGATGAATCCGGCAAGATGAACCGGAATGTGGCGGAGGCAGGCGGATCTCTGTTGATTGTGTCTCAGTTCACTCTCTACGCCGATTGCCGGCGCGGGAGACGGCCTGGTTTTGACCCGGCCGCGCCGCCGGAGCAAGCGTTGGAACTCTACAATTACTTCGTGGAGAAGGCCAGAAGGGGACCAGTCCCCATCGAGACCGGCCTGTTTCAGGCGATGATGGAAGTCAGACTGCTAAACGACGGGCCGGTAACCATCCTTATCGACTCCGCCGACCGGAGTTCGCGATGATCGAAACATACGCCTATGCCCGAGCCGGGCTGCTGGGTAATCCAAGCGACGGGTACTTCGGCAAGACCATCTCGTTCGCGATGGCCAACTTTCGCGCCCGAGTCTTGCTTTACCCGAGCGGGCGGCTGGAGATCAAGGCTTCCAAGGCCGACATCCCCGTTTTTGAGAACCTGGACGACTTGTACCGGACAACCCGTTGGCGCGGCTACTACGGCGGCGTGCGAATTGTTCAGGCGTTGATCGTACGGCTTATCGACTACTGCCGCAGCCAGGGCATCGAATTGGAGGACCGGAATTTCACTCTGGAATACGAGTCCAGCATCCCTCAGAGGCTCGGCTTGGGCGGATCGAGCGCCATTGTCACGGCGGCTTTGCGCGCTTTGTGCCGTTACTACGGACTAGGCATTCCATTGCCGGTGCAGGCGAATTTGGCGCTTGAAGCCGAAACCTGGGAGTTAGGCGTTCCCGCCGGATTACAGGATCGCGTGGCGCAAGCATATCAAGGTCTCGTTTTCATGGACTTTTCCCGGGACTTGATGGAAAGCCGTGGCTATGGCGATTATGAGAGGCTCGACCCATCCTTACTGCCGAGCATGTACGTGGCCTACCGCACTTCACTCAGCGAAGGCACGGAAGTTTTTCACAGCAATATTCGCGACCGCTGGGGCCGGGGCGACCCCGAAGTGGTGGATGCTATCCGTTCGTGGGCGAGTTACGCGCAGGAGGGTAGGGAATGCCTGCTCAACCGGGACTACAACGAACTGAACCGGCTGATTGACGCCAATTTCGACGTTCGCGCCCGCATTTATCGGATCGGCAAAGGCAACATGGAGATGATCGAGACTGCGCGGCGCGTTGGCGTTTCGGCCAATTTCGCCGGCTCGGGAGGAGCCATCGTCGGTTCCTACCGGGATGAGGAGATGTTCGAGCGTCTGGTCGATTGCATGAAGGACATCGGCGTGGGTGTGATCAAGCCCAAAATCGTGCAATAGGCGACAGAGCGTCGCTCAGTTCCAGCCGTGTATCAGGGCTTGGCTTTAGCCATGCCGAACAATAGCCCAAGAACAATGGGCTTCAGCCCCCGGCCGGCGCCACGCAGGGGCTGAAGCCCTCACTTTTGTATGCGCCCTGCGGCACGGCTTAAGCCATGCGCTGATACAAAGCATCTGCGAACGATGAGTTGGCGCCGTTATTTGCAGACAGGCTCATTAAGGCCGGTTCAAATACTTCTCGTACATCTGCCTCTGGCGCGTCTCCAAGTCGACTTCCCTGCCTTTGATGTAGATATGCTTGATATCGGCCTGGATTTCCAGCGGGTCGCCATCGGCCACGATCAAATCCGCCCACTTACCTTTCTCCACCGATCCAATTTGATCCGCCACGCCCCAGATCTGCGCCGCGTTGATGGTGATGGCTTTCAATGCTTCGTCATAGGGCAGACCAAAGGCCACGGCGGCGGCGGCCTGGTACGGCAGGTTGCGGACGAACTGATTCTCGAAGCTCCCGAAGGCGAACTTCACGCCGGCTTTGTAAGCTTCGGCCGGCAGCGTGTACGCCGAATCGTAGAGATCGTCTTCATATTCGGGAAGGGCCAAAGTCTTTCCTAGAATCACGGGGATGTTCTTTTCCTTCAATTCCGCGGCGGCCTTACCCAGTTCGCGCGGCTCCATGATGACGATCTTGACTTTTTGTTTTTCGCCGAACTGGATGGCGTCGTGAATCATGGTCGCTCGCGCAGCCAGGATCGCGAGCGGAACTTTACCGTCCAGGACCGGAAGCATGGCTTCGAACTTCAGGTCGGTGCGGAAACCCTGCGGATGAGCGGCTTTGGCTTTCTGGTAATTGCGCGCGTCTTCGAAGAACTGGCCGATATGCGCGATCTGCTCGTCGTAAGCGCGCCGCGCTTGCGTGGCTCCGCCGGCCGCTCCCCCCGCGACCTCCGCGACGGGCGACTCGGCCGGGCGCCGCCGCCGCGTCCTCCCCGTCCACCGAGCGACGGGAAGCTCAGATGCATGGCTACGCTCGGGTTAACGGCCATGTCTTCCCACGTCCACCCATCCGTGTGAATCAGCGCGGCCTGGCCTCCAATGTACTGGCGCTCGCCGGCCCCGCCTCTTCCGCCGCCTCCGCCGCCGCCCGTCGCGCCAAGCGATGGCATGGTAATGGCGGTCGTGACGCCGTTGACGCGCACAACCGGGAAGTGAACACTGGTCGGATTAACGCTAGTGATCGCCTTGAGTTGCGGCATAAACTCGCCCAACTCGTTCGTATCGGTGGCCTCGCGGATGGACTCGGTGATTTCGGAGAGGCCCAGCGCCGTCGCGGAGTCAATCCAGCCCGGATACACGCGAAGTCCCTTGCCCTCGATCACCGGCACGCCCTTGGGCGCGACGACTTTGGGCCCGATGTCGGCTATCTTGCCGTCCTGAACCAGCAGCGAGACTCCCTTCATCACCGGCGCGGTCACCGGGTAAACATCCACGTTCCGTATCAGGAACGAATCGTTGGACGCGGCGGACAGGGCGAGCGCGGCGCCTAAAAGCAATCCCGTGAGTTTCATCCCTGCCTCCCTGTCGGCGCCGCGGCGGGCCGGCGTTGTTGCTGATTCTGTTTTTCCTTGTCGAGCATCTTCTGCTTTTCGGCCTCTTTGTCAGCCTGCTCCTTGAGCGCCTTCTCGCGGTCGAAATACACCTTCCCGTCGATCAGTACCTTCTGCACCTTGGCGTAATCGGAAAGCGGGTACTTGTCGAAGATCGCCATGTCGGCGTCTTTGCCCACCTCGATGGATCCGACTCGCTTGTCAACTCCAAGCTGCTTGGCCGAGTTGATGGTCACCATGGAGAGAGCCTCGGTCTCGCTCAGACCGCCGTACTTCATGGCCTTCGCGGCCTCGGTATTCATGTGACGCATCAGTTCCGCGTCGTCGCTATTGAACGTGACCAGCACGCCCGCCTTGGCCAGGATGGCGGCGTTATAGGGAATGGCGTCCAGCGCTTCGATCTTGTACGCCCACCAATCGGTGAACGTGGTGACTCCCGCGCCGTGGGCGGCGATTTCCTTGGCGATCTTGTATCCCTCCAGGCAGTGGACGAACATGTTGATCTTGAAGCCGAAATCGTCCGCTATGTGCAGAGCGGAGAGCAACTCGTTCTCCGTGTAACCGTGCCAGCTTACGATGCGCTTGCCTTCCATCACCTCGACCAGCGGTTCGAGGCGCAGATCCTTTCGCGGAGGAATAGGATGCTCGCCGCGCTCGACTTTGGCGCGGTAGTCGGCCCATTCCGCCTGGTAAGCCTTGGCGTCGGTGAACGCTTCGCGCACCACGTCCTCGACTCCCATGCGCGTGGAGGGGTATCGTGCGGTGGGCATTGCGCCCGTGGCCGTGCGTCCAGTCGGATTGCCCGAGCGTTTCGGATTTTCGCCGAGGGCGAACTTCAATCCCGGCGGCGCGCCTTCGAACAGCAGGCCCTGCGCGTCCGTTCCCCAGCGGAGTTTAATGGTGACGCATTGGCCGCCAACCGCGTTGGCCGATCCGTGCAACACATGTATCGTGGTCAGGCCTCCGGCCAGCGCGCGATAGATAGCAACGTCTTCCGGGTTGAGGACATCTTTCACATCCACCATGGAGGAATCCGAAACGCTGCCCTCGTTCACTCCGCCGTCGGCGCCGATGTGCGTGTGACAGTCGATCATCCCCGGGATCACGTATTGGCCCGTGGCGTCAATAACCTCGGCGCCCTGCGGCGTCATCAGGTTGTCGCCGATCTCGGCGATCTTTCCATCGCGCACCAGCACCGAGCCCTTTACCGTTCCCTTGGTCACCGTCATGACGGTGGCATTGCGGATCATCAGGGTTTGAGCGCCGAGCGGCGCGAGAAGCATCAGGAAAGGAATCAGGCGTCTCATCGGTAGCCTCCCGGATTCTGCGCGGGGCCTTGAGGGCTCGCTCCCCGGCCTCCACGCCCTGCCGCCGGAGCCGTCTCGGCCGGCGGAGTGTACTTCACGCCGTCAACGAAGACCATCTCCACGCGTGTGTTGTCTTCGAAAATGTCGCCTCGCGTCACCACCAGGTTGGCGATCTTCCCGGTTTCGATGCTCCCGATTCGATCCGCCACGCCGAATATCTGCGCCGGCGCAAGCGTGAGGGCGCGCAATGCATCCTCGCGCGCCAGGCCCGCATCCATGGCCTTCTTCACCGCTCGCTGCAAATCGCGCGCCTGATCGAGGCTGTCCGAGTAGAACGCGAATCTCACGCCCGCTTTCAGCAATGCGGCCGGTCCGCCGGGAGCTTTGTCGCGGGTGTTCACCGTGCGGAAGCTCTCCACATCGTCCGGGTCGGGATCGGTTGGAGGCTCGGGCCAGCGCAAACTCACCAGCACCGGAGCGTTCGCTTTCTTCAGCAGTTCCACCGATTCCGGCCGATAGCCTTCCTGCATGCCATAGAGGATCGCCGGTTGCTTCAACTCGGCCGCGAACCGTATCATCCGGTCAATTTCCACCGTCCGGTTCGCCGGCAGGAAGATGCGTTTGGATTCCAGCACGCCTTCGAGCGCGCGGTCGTATTCCGGACGCGCCATGCCGCGCGGATCGCGGGCGTAAGCATCCTTGACGAGCGTGTAGTGCTCGGCGTCCAGGTAAACCTGGCGGATATAGGAAATGATGCCCATCAGCGATCCGGGGAATCCACCACCGCCTCCCCCTCCGCCGAAACCGCCGCCACGCCCCGCCGCGATATATTGCCCGACCGACGGGACCAGCACCATCGCGCCAGGCCGCTCCGCCGTCGCAAGGTTAATGATGGAGCCTTGGCCCGCGAAGATCCCGCGCGTGGGGAACACAACGGCCGAAGTAAACCCGCCGTTCCGCGCCGATTCCACGCGCCGGTCGCCGGTCTGGATTTCATCCGCGGCTTTCAACCAGCTTGTCGTCAACGGGCGGTCCTCCGGGCCTCGCGCGGCCGTCGTCGCAGCGGCAGCCGCGGCTGGGGCCGCTGTTGTAGTTGTAGGGATTGCGGTAGCGACTCCTCGCCCGCCACCCGCTCCGCGGCCGGCGGCGCCGGTTGTCGCTCCGGTTGCGCCGGGAATCCCCCACGTACTCATCGCGTCGATAAGTCCGGGGTAGACTGTCAGCCCGTCGCCTTCCACCACAATCGCGTCGGCCGGGACCTGCACGCTAGCGCCAACGGCTTCAATTAGGCCGTTGCGCAGCACCACAGTGCCCTTATCGATCGCCGGTCCGCTGACAGGGACGATTCGTGCGTTGCGGATGGCCACCGCCTGCGGAGGGGCCGCCGAAGCGCACGCTATATACACGAGCAGCGCTAGAACAAGTTTTCGCATAGAGACAGGACATTATAAAACCTTTCGTGCGATCGGTTGGATGCTGCGCGCGGCAGACGTTACGCCGCCGGCGCGGCCTCGCGCGAAACGAATACCCGTCGCGTATTTTGGCTCCCACTCGTGGAAGCGTGCTCCCTCTGCGGTCCGCCGGGGCCTACTCGGGGAACACTTTCTGAAGCTCGTCCAGAGAAGCGCGGCGGCCGTACTCGCACAATTCGAATGCTTCCGCGTGCTGGACCTTCCGGCCGTCCGCCGCGCCGTAGCGCTTCACCAGCGCGGCGCGAACATCGGCGTCAATCCGCCCTCCGCGCGTTTGGGAAAGCCACTGCTTGCGGGCGGCCGGATCCTGGGGAACCCGATCCAATTCCCCAGCCACCCATGGCAGCCACTCGTACATCTGCGAGACCTGCGCGTCGAGCGCGTCGATCTTTTTGTCCCAAACATCGTCGATTGCCACCGCGACGTCCGGCCGGAACGGCGCGGGCTTCTGGAAGTTGTCGTCGTAATACATGAAGACTGGGTTCTTCCGTAGCGCGGAAGCCTCTGGAACGATGTTCGGCGCCACTACCATGTACGCCGCGTCTTGAACCAGCACTCCGGTGTAGCGGTGGTCGGGATGGTAGTCGTTGGGCCGCGGGGCGACGACGATATCCGCCTTCCAGTCGCGGATGGCGCGGATCACTTCCCTGCGTACCTCCAGGGTTGGCATCAGTTCGCCATCGTGGTTGTCGAAAACCTCGTACTCGCCGATGCCCAGCCGCCGGGCCGATTCCTGCGTCTCGGCGTATCTGCGGCGAGCCAAGAGCGGCGCCGCCCAGTTCCTGGTGGCCCGCGTCGCCATTAGTCAGCGAGACAAACTTCACGGCTGCCCCGGCCTTCACGAACTTGTACGGCCGTCCCGGCGAACTTGCCGTCGCAATCGTCGGGGTGCGCTCCAAAAGCGATCACTCGAAGCTGTGTTTGTTGCGCTTGCGCCATAATCGGGTGGCCAAGTCCAGCCAGAACGCACAACCCTGCCGCCGCCAGACTCCCCACGGATCTTATCATGCAATTCGGCATAAAGCCTCCTTATGGCTTCCAGGCAATTATTGAACATCGTTTCAAAGCCAAATGGCAGCGGCTCGCCCTGGCAATCCGCGAGTACCGAGTAACGGTAGGACAAGGGCCGCGCTATCCCGGACTCGAATACGAGCTGGTTCCGCGCGTTTCGATCCAAAACGCCGCGCCCGGTTTATACTGGAGTTCAATCCTCATGTCTGCCCCCCTTGAAATCGTCGTGTGCGGAAGCCTCGTGCCCGATCCGCTCCAAACACTGGAGCCTGTGGCCGGTCCTGCCGGGCCTTCCTTGAAGAATGAAGCCATGCTGCCCGCGGTGCTGGACCCATGGGCCGGGCACGCCCTCTATGAGGCGGCCGAACTGGCGCGCAAGGTCCCAGGCAGCAAAGTCAGACTGGTTGCGTTGGGCCCGAAGGCCAAGCTCCAGCAGGTCATGATGACGGTAGCGCAGAAAGCTCCGTTTGAACTGGTGGCGCTGGATGGATCGGCCTCGGGCTTTACGGACTCGTTCGAAACCGCCGCCGCCTTGGCATCGGCTATCGAAGGAATCGCGGGTCTCGATCGCACCCGTTTGCTTGTGTTCGGGGGCTGGGAATCGGCTTCGCGCGGGGCCGGTTCCACGCTTCAGATGCTGGGCGAACGCCTCGGCATTACGGAACAGTTCCAGGGCGTCAACCGGATCGCCGTGAGCGATGACGGCAGCTTCGAAGTTCTCGAGCGCGTCGAAGGCGGACGCCACCAGGTTTCCATTTGCACGGGTCCGCCGGCTGTCCTCGGATGGGCGACAGGAAGCCTGCCCGAGCCGCGCAATAATCCTCAGGTCGGAATGGCCAACATGCGCGGCATCATGCCGGCGCTGCAGCGGTCCAAGCCGGCTCCGCTTACCGGCGCGGGACTTACCTACGCATCGGTGACTTTGCCCAAGCAGCAGCGCGAAACGCGCATCGTGAGAGACACGCCGGCTGAAGAGATTGCCCGCGAAATCGTCGCGTGGGTGCGGGAGGACTGACATGGATTCGATTCTTGTTCTTGCACACACCGAACCGGATGGCTCGCTGGCCAAGCCGGCGCTGGAAGCGATTACGGCCGCCAAGGAGCTCGGCGGAGAATTCAGCGTCGGATTGATCGGCGCCGAGACCGAGACCGCGGCGAGGCAGATTGCCAACTGCGGCGCCGCGAAGATTCTCGGCGTGAGTGGAGAGCTATTCTCCCATCCGCGCTACTCGACGGACGCCGCCGCGGCCGAAGCCATTTGTCGCGCGTCCGGCGCGACGCTCGTGCTGGCCCCATCCACTTCCCGATGGGCGCGCGCGCTTCCCGGCGTCGCGTACCGCCTCGGCGGACGCGTGGATACGCACGCTACCGCCATCGCCACTCGCGACGGAGCTCCCTTCGTGAACCGGTGGTTCTACCGCCAGCGCATGGAAGCCACGCTCACTCGCGATCGGCGGCCATGGGTCGTGCTTCTTGATTCGGGTTGCTATTCGGCGTGGTCCGGAGAATCCGGAACCGCCGCCGTGGAAGCGGTGGCGGTCGAGACGCCTCAATGCCGCACCACCGTCGAGGGAGTGCGGTCCGTTCAAGCCGGCGAGCAGACCATCCGGCCTGACGCGAAACTGCTCTTTGTCGCCGGCGCCGGCTGGACGAAGAAGCAAGCCGATGGCGCGACGCATGCGCCGGAAGCGGAGACGCTCATCCTTGGTTTCCTGCGGGCCGCTAAGGCGTCACTCGGCGGAAGCAAGTCGCTGGTGGATCTCAGCGGCGAGGGCGAAGCGGTGCTCGGCTTCATGACCCATCTGAATCAGATCGGGCAGACTGGCGCCACCCCGCGCCACCAGAAGGGCCTTTCCACCTGCTGCCATGGTGAAGAGCCGCATGTGGTGGGATGGCGCTTCATCACCGAGCGCCGCGCCGTCAACCTGGATCCGGGTTGCGGCTGGGCGCGCGGCAAGGCCGACGTGCTCTATGTCGCCGACGCATTCGAAGTGATGCGGCACGTGAACCGGCTCCTCGGAGTATAATCCTCCGAAGACGCAGCCCTTCTCTAATGGGCGCGCGGCTCGGAGGTGGCCTTGGCCAAAACGAAATCCGTTTACAGCGTTCATCCGGCGGTCGCCATGACCCGGCGCGGTTTGGCGTCCGTCCTCGAGAAGACCGGCCGTTCCATTGACGATTGGCTGGCGCTGGTAAAGAAATCGGGTCCGGCCGATCCCAAGGCCGTTCGCGAGTGGCTCAGGAAGGAACATGCGCTCGGGTTGAATACGGCGGGATGGATCGCCGATCGCGCCGCCGCGAGCGACATGAGCAGCCCCGAAAGCTACCTTCGAGCCGCGGAACATTATGTAAAGGAAATGTTTGGGGGCAAAAAGGCGGGATTGCTTCCCATCTACGAATCGTTGTTGCAGTTGTGCCTGAGCATGGGACCGGACGTCAAGGTCTGTCCTTGCCAGACCATCGTTCCGTTCTACCGCAACCGCGTATTCGCGCAGGTGAAGCCGTCAACGGCCACTCGCATCGATTTCGGATTGGCTCTCGGGGCGCGCAAAGGCTTCGGACGCCTGCTCGAGACAGGCGGCTACGCCAAGAAGGATCGAATCACGCATCGCATCGCGATCTCCGCGGTCTCCGGCATTGACGCTGAGGTCAAGCGCTGGTTGCGTACCGCTTACGACGACGATTCGGAGTAGACTCAGTCGCCCGTTCTCCGTCTCCGGCGCCTCCGAAAGGCTTGCAATGCATTTTTCTCTTGACTTCCTGCCCGAACAACCTTATATATAAATCACATTGCGATTTTCGAAGTCGCAAAATCTGATGTTTGGGAGAATCAATCGATGAAGAGCGCAACGAAGAAAGTCGCCCCGAAGAAAAAGGCTGCTCCGAAGAAGAAGAAGTAGCTTGGGCGCGCCCTGAAGAAGGGCTCACAAACAGGTTTCACTTCGAGGCCCCGGGAATCCGGGGCCTTTTTCTTTTTTGCGTTCCTCTCCCTCCGCCTCTCCTCCGCCCGATCTCCGCTGCACGAGAACTCGAAACGTCTCTCCCATGCCGAACAGAAGCGTCTTGAGCTGCATGCGCCTCCGCAGATTCTCTCTCGCATCGGCGGCTTCAAGCGCGCTTGCGAACCGGTCCGCTTCGCCGGCGTCCAGAAGGGTTCGCGCAAGCGTCTCGAATCGAACCGCCGCCAGTCCGCGAGTTGCGCCGTAATCCTGGAGAGCGGTGAAGTTCACGTGCGCGGTGAGATCTCTTTCTCCCGGCTCCTCCAGCACGTCTTCGCGCGCGGTGTGGCTGCGGTAGCTCATCAGCGTCCCTTCGGGGAAGCGCACGGATTCGGCGCGCGTATATCCGTAGTCGATGGTCAGCACGAATCCGTTTTCAAGCGACGCCGCAATGCGATCAATCCAGGAGAGCGCGCTCAGGTTCGCTTCGTAGCAGCGTTCTTCCTCGGGCGGCGGAAAGTACTCACGGAGGTATCGCTCGGTCTCGGCAGCGGGTCTTCCTCCAGGCGCCCATCGGAACCGGCCGTTCTCGATGGTCACGAGCTGTTCGATGTACGCCCCGCCGCGGTACAGTGCGAGATCCACGGGCAGCGCGTCGAAGAACTCATTCGAGAACACAACGCCCGTGAAATTTCGCGGCAACTGCCCGCCGTCGAGATCCACGCCAAGGTACTTCCATTCCGCGAATGTCTCCGCCATTTCGCGCCGTCCGGCGCCAAGCTCGACCACCGTGAAATCCGGCGGGCTTCCCCATCTCTTCCCAAAACCGCCGCACGCGGGCCGCAATGAGGATACCGAATACCGGTTGGATCTGCTCGGCCGTGAAAAAGTCGCCCTGTTTGCCGAATGGATCGCGTCCCCGGCGATAGTAGCCGTATTGGGGATGGTAGAGCGCCGCTTCCATGAAACGGCGGAACGGAATCGGTCCGGCGGCGCGGATTTCTTCCGCCAGCAGTTCGGCGAGCGGCGTCACGGACCTATGCTAGCGTGAAATCGAGCCCATGGCGCTTCCACAGTCCATCCGCGTGAAACTCAGCTCCGAAGCCGCCGGCGCGGTGTCCATAACGCCCGTGGTCGCGCGCGACATGGATGTCCGCGAGTTGGTGGAGTACGCGCTCGGCATAGCCGGAAAGGACGAAGCCCGTATTCGTGAAATTCTGCTGCGCGGCGCGCTCGTTGCGGGCGCGACGCGTTTTCGCTGGGCCGGATGGGAGGCCGGCGCCGAGGAACTGCGCGAATTGCTTGCCACGTTTCCAGACGCCGATCCTTCGCGTCCGTTCGCGCCCGAACGATGCACGCGGGCGGTCCTGCGCGAGGGACTGCGCTCCATCGAGATTCCCAAGAACGCAGCGGCGGCTTCAGGCCATTTCCGCCGTTCCTCGTTTTGGGACGCGATGATGGAGTTAGCCTCCGGCGCATCCTACGCAGGTTATTCCTATCGCGAACGCGCGGACCGTTTCATCCGCGAACTCTCCGCCGCGGATTCGGCCGCGCTCCAAACGGCCGCCGCGTCTCTCCCCCGTGGCAGCCTGAGAGATCGGATCCAGTCCGTCCGGTTCGCTACCTTGGAAGTCTTCGCCGGGCGGTAACGCGCCGGCCGATGAATCCCCAGCCCCTCCGACCACGCGAGCTAGCCTGATAGACATGTCAGTCGCGCGGGCCGACCGCTCCCAGCCTTTTGGTCTTCGATGGCTCTCCGGTTTGTTTTACCTGTGCCGCCGTATTTCGCAAAGGAGGGTTCTGACCTGTGTAATCGCGGGGCTGATTCCGATGGCGATTCGTCTGTCGGTGCTGCGGGGTATTGCCACCTCCCTACCATTCGCCGCAATCCTGGTTGTGGCGGCCTGTTGGATGGCCTATTACAACTACCGGCTGACGGGAAACGCGCTGCTGATGCCCTACGTGCTGCACCAGCGCACTTACTCGCCGGATCGTATCTTCGCGCCGATCACGGGAGCGCCGATCATCCTCGCGATGTACGGCGCGCGATGGCTGCGGGTGAGGTTCGTCCGTTTTGGACCGGCGGTGGTGACGCTGTTCACGGCGTGCGTGCTCGCGGGCGGATTGTACGATTTCCGCAGTGAGCGCGAGCAGGCGGAAAAGCCGCAACCGAGGCAACAGATAGAGAACACGATTATGAAGCAGGCGGGGCCTCACCTGGTGCTGCTACGCTACACGCCTAGTCACGACCCTGGCGACGAATTTGTGTACAACGCCGCGGACATAGACCGTTCCCCGATTGTCTGGGCTCGCGACATGGGAGACGAGGGAAACCGGGAACTGCTCGACTACTATCCCACGCGCAAGGTCTGGCTCTTGCAGCCCGACCTCACTCCAGTCTCCCTGACTCCTTACGCGCGGCCCGGACATCCGGGACCGGAGTAGTGCGCAGCCCAGCGCGCCCGCGGCGCCTACCGAGCCACGGAGGGAAGTCTCAATCGCGGCGAGGGTCAAGCTCGCCGCGGCGTCAGCGTGAGGCCAATCACCAGGTTCAGGTGCAACGACGGAACCTTCAGCGGGTAATAAGTGTCACTCCGGATAACGAACAGGCGCCGAAGCTCCTCGATGATCTCGTCCGCCGTGTTCACGTGGTCGTAAGAGATCATCCAGTCGTAATTGGTGTGATACCGCTTCTCGAATATCCGCTTCGATGAGAACCGCCGGCCGAGCGAATATCCAAAGCCGCCTTCGCATGGAATCACCACCGAGAACACTCCCCCGGGCCTGAGGACCCGCGCAACCTCCTTCAAGGTCGCGGGGAGATTATCCAAGTGCTCGAGAACGTGAATCGCAAGAACCCGGTCGATCGATGAATCGGGGAGATCGATCTTCTTCTGGCAATCGCCAATAACCAGTTTTACGTTCGGGAATCGCGAGCGGATACCGGCCGCGAGTTCCTCGCGGAGCTCCAGCGCATAGTACTCCTGCTCGTCCGCGGCTTTCTCGTAAAGCAAATGGTCCCCGGTCCCGGCTCCGATTTCGAGAGTCTTCAGGCCAGGAGCGCCGCTGCGCGCTGCGTACAGATTATTGAACCTGACAATCGAGCTGTAGCCCTTGCCCATTTTCTCGAGCCAGTACGGATACCAGTCCTCGAGGATGGCGCTCTGCTCGGCGGTGAGCTCGGGGCGGCGCTTCGGCCACTTACCGCGCGATGCGGGGCCCGGTGTTTGTCGCATAGGAATAGTCGACCTCGAAGGACAGGGGCCATGTTACCACGCCCCTTTGACACGGCGCCCCGCGGGACGGTCGAGACTACTCCGCGCCGCTACCCTCGTGCGGCGGGAATCGCGCTGGTCGCGGGCCCCTTCGCGGGCTTGGTCTCCGGCGTGAGGCCCATCTTTTCGATTTCTTCGAAGTAGACCTTGCGGCCTTCGTCCATGCAGAGATTCGAAAGCATAACGGCGACCGCATCGTTCATGCCGATTTCAAGATGCGCCAGAGGGAGCTTTCCATCGCGGCAGCTCTGCAAGAAAGATTCCAGTTCCGTATCGACGGGATTCTTTGGCTCTTCCTGCACCAGGACTCCCTTGGACGTGAGCCATCGGCGCGCGAACTTCGCTTCCTTGCCGAAGAAGCTTTCGTCGGACTTGAACGTCAAATCGTCGGTCATCAGGGGAATGGGCCGGACGTTGCCTCCGGTCGCCACCATTGTCGCGCCGGCCACCGCGGCGGCCGACTTTTCCGCGGCCTTACCAACAGTAGCCGCCTTCGGCGGCTCGGGATACCACCACGCCACGCAGGGGCTTTCGTCAAATCCTACCGTGATCTCCACCGTTCCTTCGGTGCCCATGATGACTTCCGCCATCTCCGCGCGCGATCCGTTGAAGTAAGGGCAGAATTGGTTCAGGCTTATGGAGGAATATGTGAGCTTCTGGCCCTTAGGGTACTTGTAGATCAGTTGAACGTTGTCGTAGACGTCGCGGCCGTCGTTGAACGTGTCTAGGCTCCCGAGCCCCATGACGAACTCGGGAGTCGAACCGAACATCCAGTCCGCCACATCCACCTGGTGAGAGGTCAGCTCCGCGGGCAAGCCTCCCGACATCGAGCGGAACAGGCGCCAATTATTGATGTTTGACTCTGCGCCGGGTTTCATCGTCCAGGATGCGACGGGCTTGTTGATCATGTTGCGGTGCCACTGCGCGTGTACGTGGTGCACCTGTCCCAGAAGCCCCTTGTCCACCATCTGTTTCACTAACTGATAGAAGTGGCTGTAGCGCCGCTGCAGCCCGGTCTGGAGGACCTGCTTGGGACGATCCGCCGCGAGCGCTCGCAACGCGTGGACCTCTTCGGGTTTGAACACCAGGCACTTCTCGCAGAAGACTTGCTTGCCCGCGAGCAAGGCATCCCGGGTGACCGGAAAATGCCGGAACAGCGGTGTGACTACGAAGACCGCCTCGATGTCCTTCCGGTCGAGCAGTTCGTGGTAATCCTTGTAGACCTTCGGATTACCGCCGATGGTGGTCAGCGCCGTCTTGAGTTTGTCGTCCTGAATATCGCACAGCGCCACGCACTGCCCTGCGCCGATCTTCTTGAGGTGCTTGAGAAGATAATTGCCGCGGCTGCCGGTGCCGATCATGCCAAACTGCACCGGATCGTTGGCCGCTTTCACTGTGCGGATCGCGGGTGCGCCAATTGTGGCCGCCACTGCCGTGACCGCCCCGGCGGTTTTCACAAAATCCCGGCGGGTAACGTCGTTTTCCTGAGTCATTGGGAGTAAGCCCCCTGTGGCTTTTGAAGAGCGCCATTATAGCATCGGGCTTCGAACGGCCCTTTGCACCCGGCGCCCGGTCAATTCCCGGTTTCCCGCGCCTTGCCGCCCGGAATGAACCTACCATTACCCGGTTGGTACTTCCTTTTAGCCGCGCCAGTTGTGTTGTCGGGTGCTTTTTGCGATAGTGGAACCGAGAGAGCCGTATCGATGAAGCGGAAAGCGCAGCCCAAACCGGAACGAGTGGTTCCCCCGGAAATGCTGGAACAGGCCCGGCGCTCCATCTCCGAGGACCGCTTCAAAGCCCCCGTCCGCTGTTTTGTCTGTGGTTCCGAAACTACCCCTTCGGCCGATTCCGAGCCGCTTTGCTGGGTTTGTCGGCGCCTCAAGATCAGCGCCTGGCGCGACATCGAACAGCAGGCTCCCGCTCAGGAATAGACTCGGCCTCGTCCGCGGGAGCGCTCCGATTCACCGGAAACTTCCGAAACGGCGCCGGGTTCCGCATCGTCTTTTTATCCGGGAGACAAAAATGCCTAAGATGAATGCTCTGCGTGCTTTCGCCGTTCTTTTTTCGGCGCTTTTGGCTGCGCCTGTTTTTGCCCAGGCTCCGCCGTCGTACGGGCCCGGGCAGTTGGATCAACTGGTTGCCCGTATCGCGCTGTATCCCGATGCATTACTGGCCCAAGTCCTGGCTGCCGCGACCTATCCCAACGATATTCCGGCCGCCGCCGAGTGGTCCGACCGGCATCACTATCTGACCGGCCAAGCTCTGGCCAACGCCATCAACGAAGATCAGTTGCCGTGGGATCCGAGCCTCCAGGCCCTCTTGCCGTTTCCTTCCGTGCTGGAAATGATGAACGCCGACATGAACTGGACCACCCAGATTGGCGAGGCTTTCCTGGCGCAGCGTGAAGCGGTTATGGATGCGGTCGAGCGGCAGCGCGCCCTCGCCTATCGCTACGGGTATCTTCGAAGCAACGCCCAGATTCTGGTAGGCCCCGGACCGTACATCACCATCATGCCGGTGAACCCCGCGTTCTTCGTCGTTCCCTACTATGATCCGGCCGTGGTCTTCATCGCGCCTCGTCCAGGATTCGTGCTTGGCCGGGCGATCCGGTTTGGCTTTGGCATAACCGTTGACGGGTTCTTCGGGGCCTGGGGCTGGGCGCCTGGCGGAATTCGGTTCGACTGGGCCGCGCACAGGGTCTTCCTGAACAATGTGGCTTGGGAAAGGAATTGGGCGAACCGGCGCGAGTATGTGCATCCCTACGCGGCGATCCGCCGGCCCGCGCCGGCCGCCGTTCGTCCTCCGGAACCACATGCGCTTGTTCCTCGCTCCCAACCCGAGAAGGCGGCGGCGCGGCAGGGGAAGGCGCTGCCCCGCGAAACGCATCGCGGAGTGGCGGCCGAGTAGATCGCGCGTCAGTCGCTCGCGCCAATCGCTTCGGAGACTTCTTCCCACTCGGCAAGCAGGCCGTTCAGATCCGACCGGCGCGCCTCCAGCACGCCGCTCACTCGGCGCGTTTCCTCCGCGCTCACGAAATTCCCGAGCGCTGCTTCGCATTCGGCGATCTCCGCCTCGAGTTTGCCTACTTCGATTTCAAGATCGTCCTGCCGCTCCCTCATCTGCCGGAGCTTGATGGGATTGAGGCGCTTGTCGGATCTAGGCGCCGCGGGGGCGGGAGCGGACGACGGAGCCTCCTCTTCCGGAGCCGGCCCTTCTTCTTGCGGCGCCGCCGTTTGGTTTCCGCCCTCTTTCCGCCAGAGGTAATCCTCGTAATTCCCAGGGAAGATGTGAACCGCGCCGCCTTCAATCTCGAAGATCCGCGTGGCCAGTTTGTCGATGAAGTATCGGTCGTGCGAAACGAAGACGACGGTTCCGCTATAATCCTGAAGCGCGGTCAGCAGCACGTCCTTCGCCCGCATGTCGAGATGGTTGGTGGGCTCGTCGAGCAGCAGGAAGTTCGAAGGCTGCATCAACATGCGCGCCAGCGCGTAACGGTTGCGCTCGCCGCCGGATAACACGCCAATGGTCTTGAAGACATCGTCCTCGGAGAACAGGAAGCTGCCCAAAATCGTGCGCAGTTCGGTGTTGGTGGCGCGCGGCGCGACGGTGGCCAAGTCGTCCACCAGGCGGGCTCCGGCGTCCAGTTCCTTGTATTGATCCTGGGCGAAATAGTCCGGCTCGGCGTTGTGCCCCAAGCGGTACGCGCCCGCGCTCACGGACTCGGCGCCGGCCAGGATCTTGATGAGCGTGGATTTCCCCGCGCCGTTGACGCCCACCAGCGCCACGCGATCGCCCCGCTCGATCATGAACTCCGCGTCCGAGAACACTTGAGTATCGCCGTAGCTCTTCGCTACGCCTTTGAACTCCGCCACCACGCGGCCGCTGGGCTTGGGCTGCGGAAAGCGGAAGTGGATGGCCTTCTCTTCCGGAGGAATCTCGATCCGCTCGATCTTCTCCAGTTCCTTGATCCGGCTCTGCACTTGCTTGGCCTTGGTGGCCTGATAGCGAAAGCGGTTGATGAATGCCTCGATCTGGCGAATGCGATCCTGCCGATTGTCGTAGGCGGCCCGCAGTTGAGCGCGCCGCTCGGTCTTCAGCCGTTCGTAATTGGTGAAGCCTCCGTCGTAGAAATTCAGTTTCTTGTTCCAGAGCTCCACCGTGCGCCGGACCGTTACATCCAGAAAATAGCGGTCGTGCGATACCAGGACGAATGCGTGCGGATAGGAGCCGAGATAATTCTCCAGCCAGTTGCGCGCTTCAAGATCGAGGTGGTTGGTGGGCTCGTCGAGAAGCAGCAGGTTAGGGCGCGCCAGTAAAAGCTTCGCCAGCGCGATCCGCATTTGCCATCCGCCGGAGAACTCTTCCGTGCGGCGCTTCCAATCGCTGTGCGGGAAACCGAGGCCGGTAAGCACGGTCCCGACGCGCGACTCAATGGCGAATCCGTCTCCGGCGCGAAACTCGGCTTCCGCCTGATGAAAGCGTTCGGCCGTCTGGCGGTACTCCTCGCTCTCCGGATCGAGCTCCGACAACCGGTGCGCGAGTTGCTCCTGCTCTTCCTCGAGAGCCCGCAGGCTCGCAAAGACGGTCATGCATTCGGCGAATACCGTCCTGCCGGAAAGCGAGAGACCTTCCTGGGGAAGGTAGCCGATGGCGATGCCCTTTTGAAGGGAAATCTCCCCCGAATCGAGGCTGTCTATTCCCGCGAGCGTCTTCAGCAGCGTGGATTTGCCCGAACCGTTCGAGCCCACCACGCCGGTGCGCTCGTTGGGCGTCACCAGCCAGTCCGCGTTTTCAAAAAGGATTCTGGGGCCGAAGCGTTTCCCCGCCCCGATGAGTCGGATCATTGAACCACGTTGGTATTCTCGATTTTAGCGTGGCGCGTGAAGCAAACGATCGAAGACGATGGCTGCCGCGGACTCACATCCAGTATTGCCACTGGTGGGCGAGCAGCACGTAGGCGGAAAGCAAAGCGTTGGTCACGGCATGAGCGACCGTTACGTCACCGAGCGTCTTGGTGCGGCCCATCCACCAGTTGTAAACGATGCCCGCTGCGAGGCCCACTTCCCAATACGGCCCATGTTCGGCGGCGAATAGAAGGGCCACCGTCCAGAATGCGAACCGTGTGTAAGCGCCCAGCGGGACGCGGAGAAAGTCGTTGTGTTGCATCCAGCGGATCAGCCAGCCGCGCCAGAAGATTTCTTCCACCGGAGGAACCAGCAGCGCGCATCCCAGCACGCGCGTCACAAGGAACCACAAGTTGTTCCGCAACGCCAGCGGCGCGCTGCTGGAGGCGCTCCCGGTCAGCGGGTTTTCAAAGAGCCAGAAATGGCGATACGCGGCGCCGAATACCAGGTCGGGCCCGATCCAGATGGCGAACACCGCGACTCCCACTGCCGCGCTGGCCCAGGGTCTGGACGCGCGGAACGACGCCGTGCGGCGGGAAACCGCCAGTAGCGCGGCGAGCGTCAGAAGGCAGCGAATCGGATAGCAGTACGCGGCCGGAAGCGAAGCCGCCCGCTCGATCGCCATCGAGCCCACATAGACTACAAACGGCAGGACAAACGGGACGGCCGGGCGTCTCCACCACTTCGGGCGGTTTTGGGCTGTCTGGACTTGGCTCACTTGCGCTTGGAAACGGGCGCCGGAACCGGCGATTTGGCGCTCACCACCGGAATGAGCGACTGGCGGCCTTCCGGTTCGAACGGGCGGACGGTGCGCGCCGCCAGTTCGTTGTTCAGCGTGGCGATGAATTCCTGGATCTGGGCCTGCATCTCCCCCATCTTCTCGCGCATATTGAGGATGATCTCGACGCCGGCGAGGTTCACTCCCAGATCGCGCGTTAAGTGCAATACCACTTCCAGGCGCTCCAGATCCTCGTCCGTGTAGAGCCGCGTGTTGCCTTCGCTGCGTGAAGGTTTGATCAACCCCTCGCGTTCGTACAGCCTGAGCGTTTGGGGATGGACCCCGTATTGTTCGGCGACCGCCGAGATCATGTAGGCCGCTTTTGATTTCGCTCTTCGCATGGCCGCGTCTCTTAGACCTGCTCCCAAATGCCGGCCCGCGGATCTTCGGGATGCAGCTTGGCCAGTTTCTTCAGCAGCTCGCGAGTCTCTTCATCGCGCGGTTCCGGAGCTAGAACCTCGACGCGGACAATCTGGTCGCCCCGCACGTTCGTGCGCGTGTTCAGAACGCCCTTCTCGCGCAGCCGGAATCGTTGTCCGTTGCGCGTCCCTTGCGGAATCTTCAGAAGCGTGCGCCCGTCGATGGTCGGCACCTCGAGCTTCGCCCCGAGCGCCGCCTCCCAGACGGCCACGGGAGCCGTGATTTCGATGTCGTCGCCTTCGCGATGGAAGAACGGGTGATCTTCCACTTTGGTGGTGATATACAGATCGCCGGGAGGGCCGCCCATGGTTCCCGCGTTCCCTTTTCCGGGAACGCGTAAGCGCGAGCCGCTGCGCGCGCCCGGCGGGATTCGCACCTCCACGGTTTCCGTGCGCGTCACCCGGCCGTCTCCGCCGCATGTCGGGCAGGCGTTGCGCAACCGGCCCTTGCCCTCGCAGCGCGGGCAAGCCAGATTAAACCGCATGGCGCCCGCCATCTGACTCACCTGGCCGGTCCCCTGGCATTCCGGGCAGGTCACTTCGCCGCCGCCCGTGGATCCCATTCCCCGGCAAGTGTCGCAAACTTCCAGACGGTTGATGTTGAGCCGAGCCTGCATGCCTTTGATGGCTTGCCAGAAGTCGATGCTCAGCGAGTATTCAAGATCCGTTCCTTTTTCGGGTTCGGCCCGGGGGACGCCGGCTCCGTGGCCCCCGAAGAATTGAGAAAAGATATCGCGGAATCCGCCCGACCCTGCGGGTCCCCCGGCGGTCGGCCCGGGACCTCGCCTGCGCCCGCCGGCGCCGGCTCCCGTGAACGTGTCCGAAAAATCGAAGCCGCCGAAATCCATCCCCGGATGCGGCCCCTGTGGACCCGCTCCGCCGGCGTTCGCGAATCCGCTCTCCGAATAGAAGCCGAACTGGTCGTACATCTGCCGCTTCTTCGGATCGCTCAAGATGTCGTACGCCTCCTGGACGTTCTTGAACCGCTCCTCGGCCGACTTGTCCCCGGGGTTCAAGTCGGGATGGTGCCGCCGGGCCAGCTTGCGATACGCCTTGCGGATATCGTCGGCCGAGGCCTTGCGCGGCACCCCCAGGATCTCGTAATAGTCTCGGTTCGGAGGAGGCATGAATGCGCCGTCCGCCTTCCGCTATCCGCTGTCCGCGTTCAGCCACCAACGAGTCAGAGGCAACACCCGGCAGCGGATAGCGGATAGCGAACGGCGAATAGCGTTCTTATTTCTTGTCGTCCATATCTACAAACTCGGCGTCCACTACGTCGTCTTTGCCCTTCTTGCCTTGATCTCCGGCCGCGTCTCCCGGCGGCGGCGGAGATCCGCCGGGTTGCTGCGCCGAGGACTTGTACATGGCTTCGGCCAGCTTGTGGCTCGCCGCGGTGAGTTTGTCGACCGCCGAGTTGATGCGCGTCCGAGTCGTTCTCGCCCATCGCTTTGCGAGTCGTTTCGATCGCGGACTCGATGTCCTTCGCTTCCGAATCGCCGATCTTCGACCGGTGCTCCTTCAGCGTCTTCTCGACGTTGTAGACCATGGCGTCGGCGCGGTTGCGCGCTTCGATGGTATCCCGCTGTTTCCGGTCTTCCGCCGAGTGCGATTCGGCGTCCTTGGCCATCTTATCCACCTCGTCCTTCGAAAGGCCGGAGGAGGAGGTAATCGTGATCTTCTGTTCGTTGTTGGTCGCGCGGTCCTTGGCTGTGACGTTGAGAATTCCGTTCGCGTCGATATCGAAAGTCACTTCGATCTGCGGAAGGCCGCGCGGCGCCGGAGGCAGGTTGCCAAGCTGGAACACGCCCAACAACCGGTTGTGCGCCGCCATCGAGCGTTCGCCCTGATAGACCTTGATCTCGACCGAAGGCTGGTTATCGGACGCGGTGGAAAACACCTCGCTCTTGCGCGTCGGAATGGTCGTGTTGCGCTCGATCAGTTTGGTGAAAACTCCGCCCAGCGTCTCGATGCCGAGCGAAAGCGGAGTGACATCGAGCAGCAGCACGTCCTTCACTTCGCCGCCCAGCACGCCGCCCTGCACCGCCGCGCCCACGGCCACCACTTCATCCGGGTTCACGCCGCGATGCGGTTCCTTGCTGAACAGGTCACGCACCAGTTGCTGGATGCGCGGCATGCGCGTCTGGCCGCCTACCATCACGACTTCGTCAATCTGCTGCGGGGTCACGCCCGCATCCTGCATGGCCTGTTTGCATGGCCCCACGGAGCGCTGCACGATGTCTTCCACCATCTGCTCGAAGCGCGCCCGCGTCAGCTTCATCTGGAGGTGCTTCGGGCCGCTCGCGTCGGCGGTAATGAAGGGCAGGTTGATTTCGCTTTCCAGCAGCGTGGAAAGTTCGATCTTGGCTTTCTCGGACGCTTCCTTCAGCCGCTGCAACGCCATCTGGTCGCGCGAAAGATCGATCCCGTTCTCGCGCTTGAACTCGCCCACGATCCAGTCGATGATGCGCTGGTCGATGTTGTCGCCGCCCAGGTGCGTGTCGCCATTGGTGGACTTCACCTCCACCACGCCTTCGCCCACTTCGAGGATCGAAATATCGAACGTGCCGCCGCCAAAATCGTATACGGCGATGGTCTCGTTCTTCTTCTTATCGAGTCCGTACGCCAGGGCCGCCGCCGTGGGCTCGTTGATGATGCGCATCACTTCAAGCCCGGCGATCTTGCCGGCGTCCTTGGTCGCCTGCCGCTGCGCGTCGTTGAAGTAGGCGGGAACCGTGATCACGGCCTGCGTCACCTTGCCGCCCAGGTAGGCCTCGGCGGCCTCCTTGAGCTTGCCCAGGATCATGGCCGAAATCTCGGGCGGGGAATACATCTTGCCGCTGATGTCCACCCGGGCGTCGGCGTTCTCGCCGCGCGTCACCTTGTAAGGCACCATCTTCAATTCTTCGGTGACTTCGTCGGAGCGCCGGCCCATGAACCGCTTGATCGAGAAAATCGTGTTCTCTGGGTTCGTAATCGCCTGCCGCTTGGCCACTTGCCCTACCAGGCGTTCTCCACTCTTGGTGAAAGCCACCACCGATGGCGTGGTGCGCGCGCCTTCCTGGTTCGCAATGACCGTGGGCTGACCGCCCTCCATGACTGCCACCACGGAATTGGTCGTCCCTAAGTCAATGCCAATGATCTTGCCCATCTTAAAAGCCTCCCTCAGACTCTGCGTAAATAGGATTGCGGTCCGCCGTCTCTGCGTCCCGATATATCACAATCACAGTATAAAAGTTTAGTGTATTGTTGTCAACTTGATATTTCATAAGACCACTCAAAAAGACACACATGTTCCCGTAAAACATTCATAAGGAATGAAATAGTGAAAAGCTGCTGGTTCAGCAGCCGGAGCGCACTGGCCTATACCTGCGGTGCGCCCGCATGGCGATCAAGTCGGCCACTTTGCCCAGCAACATGGGAACATCTTCGGTGCGGACCGCAACATGATTGCGCATCGCGGCCAGCCTCTTGCCTGTAGACTCGTTGAGATTAAAGATGATACGCGCCGTCGCCGGGCGGTACTCCTTTATGCGGGCATAAGATAGAACGTCTCCGCCAACCTTCCGGGAACCCACGTTGGAATCACTCAGCACAAGCTCGTACTGGCTCGCGTCGAGCTTCGCCATGGCTTCGGCAAGCGTGGCGGCAACGTCTACGGCGTAGCCTCCAGCTTCCAGAAGAGTCCTTAGCGTAAGCCGCGGGGCGAGTTCCCGATAGATTATGAGCACGCGCGCCAGATCCAGCGGCGGCTGGCCCACACTAGCAACGTGCTCGGCTAATGTTCGCATGAACAACAAAAACGTCTACAAGAATAAATGTAACCGAAGCTGGTCTTTTTTCAGCCTTTTTTTTGCGCCCAATGCGCCTCTAAAGTTCCATCCCCGAGTTTTTGCAAGTGATTTGCAGGAAAGGACAAGTCTGTTCCCAACGGGATCGCCTGCTTCGGCGGAGCCGAGCTTTCTGGCGGCGTAAAGACTGCCGTAACGGTTTCCTTATTGAAAGTCCGCAAGTTTGTGTGCGGCTAGATTAATTTGATTCGCCCAGCGGCGTCGCATCCGCAACCGGCTTCGCCTGGCCCGGCAAACAAGGTACTATTCATAAGTTGAGCTTGAATCCTGGCCCCGAACCCGGTGAACCGCGGGGAAGCCCGGTAGAGCGGCTATACAGAGCGCGAACCTCGCCAAGCCTCCGCGCCCGTCTGGTCCGCTTGCTGAAGCCTCCGGACCCGTTCGTCATGAATCCCCGCGAGGCGATCGATGCGCCTCTAGGCCGCTGGAATCTCTACATAGGCGGCGGTGGATGCTCCGTGGATGGCTATGTGAACATCGACCTGTTCCCGCTCGCCGGCGTCAACGTGGCCGCCGATGCCGAACGCCTCCCGTTCCTCTCCGGCCTGTTTCAGCGCGTCGAATGTGACGCGGTCCTGGAGCATGTCCGTCACCCCGAAATGGTCATGCGTGAGATCGAGCGCGTACTGGCGCCGGGAGGCTTCGCCCACATCGTGACCCCGTTCTGCCACCCGTTCCACGAGTACCCCATCGACTGCCGGCGGTTCACTCCCGAGGGCCTGAAGCAGATGGCCGGCGGGTTACGCGTGGTCGCCGAAGGCTGGCGGACCGGCCCCACGGCTACCATGCTCGTGTTCACCCTGGAATACGTCAAGCTCTGGCTCCCCTGGCGCTGGTGGCGCGCGCTGGCGCATGGCGCACTCGGGTGGCTGCTTTTCCCGCTGCGCTATCTCGACTCTGCTGTTTTTCAGATCTCCCTACTGCGCCCGGATCGGCAACCACTGCTACGTCTGGCTCGTGAAGGATCGAGGCTGACCCGTGCCTAACCGGTCGCATTCGAACTCCGGGCACCGCGCCATGAACGCGCTCAAGAAAGCCGGCAAGCCGCACTCTTCCATGCGCGCGCAAACGGCCGCGCCCGAGCGAACTACTCACGCCGTTCTGAACATGGACTGCCTGGAGTTGCTCGGCCGTCTCCCTTCCGACTCCATTCAGCTCATTGTCTGCGACCCGCCCTACAACATCCGAGCCGCCGAGTGGGATCGAGTATCGAACTACCGGGAATGGGCGGCGGGATGGCTGAAGGAATCCGAGCGCGTGCTGGCGCCTTCCGGCAACCTGGCGATATTCGGCGGCCTGCAATACCAGGCCGAAGCCGGCTCCGGCGATCTGCTCACGATCCTGAGCCACTTGCGCGAATCGGGTTCCCTGCGCCTGGTCAACCTGATCGTCTGGAATTACCCGAACGGCATGAGCGCCCACCGCTTCTACGCCAATCGCCATGAAGAGATCGCCTGGTTCGCCAAATCGGCGAAGTATTACTTCGATCTTGACGCCGTCCGCGAGCCCTTCGACGAGCGCGCTAAAGCCGTCTATCGCCGCGACAAGCGCCTCCGCCCGGAGAGCCTCGAAAACGGCAAGAACCCCACCAATGTCTGGCGCATTCCCCGCCTCAATGCCAATTCCAAAGAGCGAGTAGGCCACCCCACGCAGAAGCCTCGCGCGCTGATTCAGCGTTTGATTCGCAGCCTCTCTTGGCCCGGTTCGACCGTCCTGGATTTCTTCGCCGGCAGTGGCGTGACGACGCGCATAGCCATAGAGGAGGGCCGGCACAGCATCGCGGCGGACATGGACCCGGCGCTGGTTCGCTACCTCGGCGATCAACTGAGAGATATCTCACCCAGTCTGCAGCCGTCTTATGTCCTGCTGGATGGAGGCGGGCTGAATTCTCATCCCGTCTTTCCGAAGAGCGCCGCCGTTGTTACCGCGCAGCCATGAGAGCCGTGCGCTTGGCGGACGCATAGGGGCAGCCTCGATGCTCGCCGTGGCGCAGGCCGTCCGAAGCGCGTGCGCTAGGATATTTGGTGCAAGAAAAGGAGCTTCGCATGGCTGAAACCTGTTCGCCCGTCAACCGTCGTGATTTCGTGAAGAATGTCGCCGGCGTCGGCGCCGCTGTCGGAGTCGCAAGCAACGCCTGGGCCAAGTCCGCGGTCAAATCCGGCCGCGTCATTGGCGCCAACCACCGCATCAACGTGGCCGTCATCGGCGGCGGGAGCCGCGGACCGGCGGACGCACGCACGCTCGCAAGCATCGCCGATTCGTCCAACGCGCGCATCGCCGCGGTTTGCGATCTCTATGGGAAGCGCAAGAAGGCGCTCATGGACCGTCACAAGTGCGACGGCTACTCGGACTATCGCGAAGTGCTCGCGAAGCCCGAGATCGATGCGGTCATCGTCGCCGTCCCCGACCATTGGCATGGCCGCATGGCGATCGAAGCCATGGAGCAGGGCAAGGACGTGTACCTGGAAAAGCCCATGACGCACACGATTCCGGAGGCCAGGCAGGTGGTCGAAACGGCCAAGGCGGCCAAGCGCATTGTGCAGGTTGGCTCGCAGACCACCTCGGGCGAACAATGGCATGCGGCCAAGAAGTACATCGCCGATGGAGCCGTCGGCCAGATGGTCATGAGCCAGGGTTCCTACCACCGCAACTCCAAGGACGGCGAGTGGAATTACACGATCGATCCCGGCGCCGGACCGGACGGCAAGGACGAGAACTACATCGACTGGAAGATGTGGCTCGGCAACGCCCCGAAGAGGCCCTTCGACGCCGATCGCTTCTTCCGCTTCCGCAAATACTGGGATTATTCCGGCGGAATCGCCACCGACCTGTTCTTCCACGTGGTGGCCCCGATGAACATCTGCTGGCCCCAGCCCGAGTTCCCGTACCGCGTAATGGCGGGCGGCGGCATTTACGGCGGCCCGGCGTTCGAGGAAAAACGCGAGGTCCCGGACACGTTCCATGTGGTGGCCGATTTCCCTAGCAAACACTCGTTGGTGCTCACTTCATCGATGGCCAATTCGCAGCACATTCCGGGTTTGATCCGCGGCCATCTGGGAACCATCGTCATGGTGGACAACGGCCAGTTCGAAAGCCGCACGGATCATATTACGCTGATTCCCGAAACCTCGACCATAGACGACGCGTACAAGGCCAAGTTCGGCGCCCAGAGGAAGACCATCCCGGTCGAGCAGATCAACACGGACGCCGTCCACATGGCCAACTTCCTCGATTGCATGAGAACGCGCCGCCAGCCTACGCTCAACGCCGAGATCGGTTATCACGTCCAGGTCACGATCTCGATGGCGGTTCAGTCTTATCGGGAAGGCCGCGTCGTGTACTGGGATGCGAAAAACGAGAAGGTGGTCACCACGCCGCCAAGCAGGATGACCTAACAGGCTACTGAAAAAGGTCGTCCCGTAAGCCGGCGATGGGCATTTGCCCATCTTCGCTTTGATTCGCTGTTTATTTTCAATAGCTTAGGAATGGCGTGATGGGCATTTGCCCATCCCGGCTTCGGGCGGGCTTGCTTTTCAGCCCCTGCTGGACTCCGCGGCAGGCCATCACGATAAGCGGCCTGCCGTTACTTTGCGGGCGGATCACTCCTCGGATGTTACCTTGGTCGCCCGTTCGAATTTGCCGGCCTCGCGACCGGCCATCGCCCCGAACGCCAAGGTTATCATCTCGACGGTCAGAATCTCCATGATCGGCCGAACCGATTGAGCGACCTTCGGCAGACGGAACACATCGAGGTTCGTCGCTTCTCCCACCACGGCCGAGCGCCCTCCGGCGCGCACGATGTCTTCGGCAAGCTTTCGATTGAGCGGGGCCGTCACCGGATCTCCCTCGAACACCAACGCATACAGCCCGCCGTCGATCATCTCAAACGGCCCGTGCCGGAACGCGGCCGCGCTCATGCCCTCGGAATGAATGCGGGCGGATTCCTTGGTGATCAATCCGCCCGTTCCCACGGCCGCCATCGACGGCCCGCGCCCCAGCAGGAAGTAATTGCGCACGCCCTCCAACTGCGCGACAGCCTCTCGCACGTGATTGCGCCAGCCGCCGAGATAACCGGCCACCGCCGGAGCCGCTGCCGCCAGTTCCTCTTTGGAACGCTCCAGGCTGCGGCCGCCGAGCGCGTCCGCCAGCCACTTGAGGGCCATCAACGCGGCCACCCAAGTCTTGCATGAGACGGTATACTCCACGCCCGCGCGCGTCTCCAAAACGGCGTCCGCCTGTTGCGCCAGGGGCGAGTCCGCCGTATTCGTGACAGCGATGGTGACGCAAGCGCGGTCTTTCATTCCGAGCATCCGAAGCATCTCCACGCTGCGTCCCGATTGCGAATTCACGATAAGCAGCGTATTGGAATCGAGCACGCCGGGCGTGTAGTGAATGAGCTCGGAGGTCTCTAGGAGAAGCGACGGGTATCCGCTGCGCAGCAAGTCCAGATGCAACGGTTGAAGCGCCCAGTAAGAGCCCCCCATCGCCGTCAGCACGATTCGGTCGAAACCCCCGCCCCGCAAGCGCTGGGCGGCGGCGTCCAGCGCCTCGGAGCATTCCAGCCCGGCCAGCGTCTCGCTCAACGCGTCTGGTTGCGCGAGAATGTCGCGCACGTACCCGCCTTCGATAATCGTGATTTCGTTTGCCATCTTCCGTGCTCTAGGAATTCCGATGAATCCACGCTCGGGCCGCGCCGGCCAGCCCCGCGTCCTGTCCCAGCGACGCCATGGCGATCCGCGTCTTCTCCGCCGGCACTTGTGTGCAAATCCGCCGAATTACCTCTCGTATCCGGTCCATGAACAAATCCGCGCTCTTCATCACTCCGCCGCCCAGAGCGATCGTGTCCGGAGCGAAGATGGTAATCAAGTTCGCCAGCCCCAGGCCAATGTACTTCCCCTCGCGATCCACCGCTCGCCGGGCCAACTCGTCGCCCTCGCGCGCCATTCCGCAGATTTGCCCGGCCGCCGGTTCGCCGCCGCTGGGCCTCTGTTCCTTCATCCATGCCGTCATCGCCGGGCCGCTCGCCAGGCATTCCCAGCAGCCGCGCGCGCCGCAATAACAAAGCGGGCCGGAGTAATCCAGCACCTGGTGCCCGATCTCCGGATGAGCCCCGTCTACACCCCGATAGAGTTCCCCGGAGAGAATCACGCCGGCGCCGATCCCCGTGCTGATGGTCACGTAGATGAAGCGGTCGCTTCCCTTCGCGGCGCCCCAACTCGCTTCGGCGAGTGCGGCGGAATCCGCGTCGTTCTCTACTACGGTCTTCACCCCAAACTCGCTCTCGAGCGCCGCGACGATATTCCCGCCCTGCCAGCCCGGCAACGTGCCGACGTCGCCGACGATCCCCGCAAATGGATCGAGCGGACCCGGACATGCTACGCCGATTCCAGCGAAGCCTACACCAGCACGCCGGCCCGCCTCGCGCAACATCTCGCTTGTGCGCAGCATCGCAGAGGCGAACCCTTCGCGCGGCGCCGTGGGTTCTTCCATGCGCGCGAGGATGGCGCCATCCTCTCTCACGGCCCCCACGGCGATCTTAGTCCCACCAATATCGACTGCGCCGATGATTCGCATGGCCCCCGAGCGGAAGCCCGTATTGTAACGCTCGCCGGGTAATTCTCAATCGCCAAAGACCACCGCACGGCGTTCTTTCCCCACCGCGGTCACGCCCGCGGCGAACAGGAAGACGGTCACCGCCACGATGGCCATGGCGGTCGCGTAGCCGGTATGGCCGGCGATCGCGGCCTCCAGGTAGCCGACAGACCCCGCGATCAGCACGCCGCATTGGTATCCGAAACCCGGAAGGAATCCACGCACCGAATCCGGCGAGAGTTCGGAGAGGTGCGCGGGGACCACTCCCCAAGCGCCTTGCACCAGGAATTGCATCAGGAACGCGCCCGCCCAGAGCAAAGCGATCGAAGGAGCGTAGGCCCATAGAGGGACAACCAGCGCCGCCCCTACCAGCGACGCTACCATGGCGCGCCGTCTTCCCCACCAATCCGAGAACAGCCCGACCAGCGTGCCGCCCGTTATCGCTCCCAGCATCGAGAACGCCGTCAGCACGGCTCTGTCCGGAGGCTTGAACCCCCAGTGCCGCTCCAGGAACGTTGGGTACATATCCTGTGTGCCGTGCGAAGACAGATTCATGCCGGTCATCAGCGCAACTATATAAAGGAAAAGCTTCCAGTGACCGAGAATCGTGGTTCCCAGATCGCGCCAACTCTCCCGCCGTGTCCGCTGCCATACCTCGGACTCTTTCACATGGAATCTTACGTAGACTGCCAGTAGCGCCGGCAGACCCCCGAGGAAAAATAACGGCCGCCATCCGATGCGGCCGAACAGGAAGAAGTAACAGACCGCCGCCAGCAGGTATCCGCAAGCGTACCCTTGCTGCAACAGGCCGGAGAGCACGCCCCGCAATCGCGCCGGTACTTTCTCCATGGCCAGCGAAGCTCCCACGCCCCACTCGCCGCCCATGCCGATTCCGAACAGAGCGCGCAGACACAGAAACACCGTGTAATTCGGCGCCAGCCCCGAGAGGACTTCGATGATGGAATAGAAGATCAGATCCAACATCAGCGGCAGCCGCCGGCCGTAACGGTCCGCAATCAGTCCGAAGATAAACGCGCCTACCGGCCTGAACGCCAGCGTGACGAACAGAGTGAATGCCATCTCCTTATCGGACTTGTGGAATTCGCGTCCGATGGCGGTGAGGCACATGACCACCAGAAAGTAATCGAAGGCGTCGAGGGTCCAACCCAGGAAGCCGGCCAGCAACGCAGCGCGGTGATCGGTTCCCTTAGGTTGCGTGCCCGAGTTAGCCGGCGAGTTCGTCACGTTCAGGTCATCTTAACCCCAATACAGGCGCGCCGGACTTGGTTGACGGCCACTCCCGCATCGGCGAGAATCGGACAAGACTGTGCGGGATTTCATCGAGAAGCGTGAAGATATCGAACGGCGCGCCATGACGGCTCCCGCGCGCCCCGCTCCCGAGTGGATCGTCGCAAAGCGCAGGGAATACAGGATCAAAGCGGCGCTTTTGTCGGGGGGGGCCTTTCGCGGCCGCGGTATTGGCCCAAGTGGCCCTGTTTTTGGGGCTCGTCGGCTTTTGGGCCTGGCGGTGGAAACGCGCTGTGCCGGCTGTCCTTCTCCTAGGCGGAGCCATGGACCTGCTGTTCGGATTGAACAAACGCGCCAGGAAATACCGGGCAGCGGCCTCCATCCTGACGGTGGCGATTGATCGATTCGAGTCTGCCCAATCCGCCGATCTTGCCGCGTTGGATCAAGCCGCGCGCGAGGCTGCCGCCGCTCTCGATCAGAAAGCGGCTGTGGCCGGCTAAGTCTCCTCTCGCCTCGCAAGCGCGGGGTACAACGCCCAAACCAAGCTTAACGCCAGCGCGCCCGCTATCACCCAAGCTTGCGTCAGCAACGCCGCATTTCCCGAGGCAAACAGCGCCGCCATCGGTCCGCGCAAGGCAAGCGCCCACAGAATCAGCGCATACGCCAGCAGATTGCCGCGTGCGATCCACCGGCAGAAGAACCATACGCACGCCAGGCGCAGCGCCGCAAGGCCCGCTTCAAGCGCGAGTTCAGGCGGGAGTGTGCACGTCCGGCGAGACCATAACGAACACGACCGCCACCGCCAGCGCCGCCAGCATCCAGCGTCTTGGAACTCTCGGAATGACCAGCGCCGCTATAGCCAACTCCATGCCGCGCCCATGATGACGCTTCGGATTCCGTCCGCCAGAGTCGAGACCGCCGGAGCGGCGCTCGCGATGAGAGTGGGCGCGTCGATGGAAAACAATGCCTGCGCCGGGAAGAGCGTTACGAGCGCGGCTCTCACTTTTCCCAAGACCAACGAAAGGGCCGCCGCCGCTGCGAGGGCGATGGCTGCGTCCACGCCCATAGCGCGGCGGTTCGCAAAACGAAAAATAGCCAGGCTTTCCGGAAAATACGATTCGAGAAACGCAATCGCGGCGGCCAACACGATGAACAAGAATAGAGCCGACATTCCCAGCGAGGCGTACAGCTCTGCCTGGTAGGTATCCAGAGGCATGGCGGTGGAATAACTGCGAAGCAGAAGCGGGAGTTCAAGCAGCGGACCAGCCAGCCCGAGCAGCGTAGGCGCAACCGCCAGCGCCAGGGCTTTGCGCCACTGGACCTGCCCGCGACGGGCTTTTTGAATGAGCAGCCAGACCCCAATCACTGCAACCCCGGCCATACCCGCCAGGCGGAACGCCAGCGCGACGATCGAAATGGCGTTCTGCCGCTCGCGGGCGCGCGACCACGCTTCCGGCAGTTTCCAGTAAGCTCTGGCCGCGGTCACCCGGTCGCCCGAAACGACAACCTCGATGCGGTAATGGGCTTCCTCCACGTTTCGGGCGTCGCCGGGACGAGCCTCCCAAGTCAGCGTATAGTCCCGGCGCGCCTTCTTCATTTCGGAGGCGGCCTCTTTGAGATCGAGCGCGGAAGTATCCCAGCCATGCGCGGCCGCGAATGCCGCGGCGATCTCACGAGCCGCGGCCGACGGCAAATCCGCGCCCGGCCGATCCTCGGGCACTGTCCTGGCGAAACCGGTGACCTTTCCCGTCTCCGGGTTGACCGCAGCGGTGACCTCCTCCTGTTCGAGCGACTTGAAATAGCGGACCTCCCAGAACCGCGCGGGCCTGTAGCGCTCGAAGAGGTTCGAAGCCGCCGTCACGCCGCGGTGTTCGAGGAAATACTTCGCCGTGAGGCTGTCGTCGCCTCCCCAGTGCGCCGCGGGAACGATGACCGTCCGGAAGCCCGATGGGTCAAACCCGTTCGCGCGCACGAACGCATCGGTCGATGCGCGCGCCTGCGCCGCGGTCAGCCGGAAAGAGGGCGAGTCCCCGAAGTGGCTCGCCGGAATCGCCAGCGCAGCAAGGCATACGACCGCGATGCCCACCGCCGCCCATCTCCAGTGCGCCGTCAACGGCCGGTATCCCGAGGCCGTCGCCGGAGTCTCCGCTCGCGGCTGGGCGGGCGGCGTCTCGGCCTTCGGCTCGTCGCCGTTCAAGAGCCCTGTTTCCGGCTCAAAACCGCCGCGCAGGAAATACGCCGCAAGCGCGGCGGCCGCGGGCAGCGCCACCAACCCCGCGCTGGCGGCTCCCGAAAGCTTGAAATACATGCTGTGCGAACGCAGCAGCAGCATGGCGCTGTAGAGCGCGTCCACCGAATAGTGCCAGACCAGGGTTGGGAGAATTCCCCAGCGCAGCATGATCAGCCCGAGCGCTACGCCGCCGATCCCAACCTCCACACCGCGAATGTAGAACGGCTGGTTCGGGTACCCGGCGTGCCCGAATCCCCAGATGAACGCAGCCAGCACCACCGCCACCGCCAGCGAGCGCGTCAGCTTCCTCAGGAAGGGGATGGCGAACATGCGGAACATGAATTCTTCCGAGACGGCCGGGAAGAACCCTCCGAACAGAACGTAAAGCCACGGAAAGCGCGTGTTGAGCAAGTCGCTGTAAGGAACGTCGGCGGGCGACCACGCTCCGAACCGGTTGGCCGTCAAATAAAACGCCACTTGATAAGCGATGAACACACCCGCGAGCGAAATTCCAAGCACCGCGCCCAGGAAGAAACTCCGGGTGCGCAACCCGCGTAGGCTGAACAAGCCGCCGAGCGACACGCGGCCCGGAAACATCTCGCGATAAAGGGGTTCCGCTCCCGCGGCCAGGATGAACAGCAAACCGCCCGCCGCCAGCGCGGAACCCAGACCCACCAGCAGTTGTTGAGAAATGAAGCTGCCGTATGAATCGGTGGTCGAATAATCGAACTCGCGGAGAGGAAACTCGTTGAGCGCGGCCAGGAACGCAAGCAGCGGCGCCTGTTACGCCAATGACCGATGCGCGCCGCCAGCGAACGTCATGGCCGCGCAACCGCAGCGCAATGGTGGCAAGCAGACCGACCAGCAGAAGGGTCATCACCGCGGTATCGGCCACCGACGCCAACTCGTTCTTCGAGCGCAGGCGTTCGTAATCGCGCGTCCACTGTTCGGGGATCTTCAGGTACTCGCGGTACTCGGCTGGCTCGTCGCCGTGAAGCGTCACCTCGATGCGGCTGGTTGCGCCGTGTACGTCGAAGTCGCGTTCCTTCCAGGTGAACATCCAATCCACCCGGTTTGGCCGCGCAACCCTGGATTGCTCGACGAAATCGAGCGCCGCCGGGTCCCGATGAAACCGCGTCTTCAGATACGTCTCCGCCAGAGCGCGGCCTTCCTCCGCCGTGGGGCTCGCGCCCGGAGCGTCCTCGGGAACCTGGTGCTCGAAGCCCACCACCTCGCCGGCCGGAGTCACATCGAGGCTGTACTCCTCCTTTTGTTGCGGCCGGAACCAGCGATAGGACCACCGCCAGAGCCGGATACGCGATCCCATGATGCGGTTGGCCTGCTCGAGGCCCAGTTCGCGTTCGAGGAAGGTCTTGGCTTCGTCATCGAACGAAAAACGCGAAGCCTCGCGGTACGAGCCGGTGTTGTAGCCCTGTTCGGAAAGGAATCGCCCGGCGATTGTTCCCGCATCCGTGCGATTGACGCGAAAATCGATGGATGCCTCGGGAAAGGCGCGGTAGAAGTTCCGGAACGAAAACCATCCCGCGCCCGCCAGCAGGGCCAGGCAGACGATCAAAAAGCGGTAATCGGAGCCGCGCAGGCGATCTTTAGCTGTTCCAGGAGACACAATGATTCACCGTGTGTTCCATTCTATCTATAAGGAGCTTGCGCAAAGGCGACGGACTCTGGCTGAAGTGGCAGGCCACAGCCCGTTGCCTGCAACCCGGAGAAGCGCGCGCGCGTCAGCTATGGAGAGCCGCGGCGCGCGGCAGGGAGGATTGACGGCGATCATGAAGCAGATGTTCTTCCGCGGATGCGTGCTTTCGCTGGCGCTCGTCGGCGCGGCGGTTCCTTCTCTGGGTTCCGACGATGCTAACGCGATTCTGGAGCGCTTCGTGGCCGCCCAAAAGAAGAACGGGGAGCAGGCGAGCCAATACACCTACGTCGAACAAACGGTCTACTTTGGATTCGACAAGAACGGTCAGCCCCAAAAGAAAAGCTCCGAGACGAATGACGTGATCTTCCTGGAGGGTTCCACTTACAAACGGTTGATCGCCCGGAACGAGCGCCCGCTCGATCCGAAGGAAGCGGCCAAGGAAGAGAAGAAGATGCAGCAGACCGCCGCCGAACGGCGCCAGCAGCGGAAGTCGGGGATCTTTCATAAGGAAGTCACGATGGGTTCGGACGCCGACTTGCTTACGCTCTTCGATAGCCGGCTGCTCGGCGAAGAAGAAGTCAACGGCAGGAAAACTTGGGTGGTCGAATGTTCCCCGAAGGCCGGATATAAGCCAGCGAATGAGCGCGAGAAAGAGGTTCTCAGCTTCAGCCGCAAGCTTTGGATCGACGAGTTGGAAAATGTAACTTTGAAATCCGTTCACACGGTCGTCGGACCGCACATCGTGTTTATGCCGGGCACGACGGTTACCTGGGAGTTCGAGAAGATCAACGGAGACGCCTGGGTGATGGCTTCCATGGTGCTCGACGGCAGGCTTCAGATCGCCAAAATCGTCAAGCCGCGGGCAAGGACCGAATACAAGAACTCCAAGTTCCAGAAGTTCGACGTGCAGTCCAGCATTACCACGGGCGAGCCGAAATAGTCTTTACCGCAACCGATCCAGGACCAGGGTCTCGATGCCAACCACGCGCTGGAAGATCGCGTCGTTCGTGATAATGCCCGTGGCCTCGCTCTCGATAGCCGTCGCAGCCTGAATTGCGTCCGGCGTCTTAAGGCCATGCGCGGCCCTCAGACGCGCGGCAAGATCCGCGATAGCCAAGCCGGGGGCCACCCATGTGAGGTTCGGGTAAGTGGATAACAAGCCGTAAAAAGCGTTCGCGCGCTTCTGGTCCGAACTTTTGTAGGGAGCCACTAACAATTCCGCCATCGTGATAGTGGAGGTGATTGCAAGCGAACGTGGAGTCTCAAGCCAAGAGAAGACCCGATCCGTAAGCGTGGCGTACTGCGCATTGGCTTCCAGTTGGTAAATAAAGACGCAAGTATCGAGAGCAATGCGCCGGTGGCGGCGAAGGAACTCTCCAAGGCGGTCTAGTCCCAACTCCGGCGTTCCTTCTTGAGGTACGACCGGGAGTACAGCCCGCGGCCGAGGCCTCGAATAGCTGTCTGGTACGACTTCGGCTTCTGGAGAACGATGACTCGCTCGCCGCAAACTGTGACCAGCAGCCTATCGCCGGCTTTCACGCCCAAGGCTTGGCGCGCTTCGTGCGGAATCACGATCTGGTTCTTGCTGGAAAGCGTGGCCTCCGTCATCGATTTACATCTTAACAAAAAGTAAAGCGATTGTCCGGACCGGACGCTTGCGCCCATTGTTATACTTATCTGTTCCCGTGTTCCATTCCATCGAAAAGCGCGTCGCCGAGGCGTTCCGCGCGCACATCGCGGTTCGATACGGCGTCGATCTCACTCCCAGCGTCGAGCAGCCGCGTCAGAGCGATTTCGGAGAGATGGCCGTTCCCGCGGCGTTCCAACTTGCCAAGCAACTGAGGCAGGCTCCGCGGAAGATTGCATCGGAACTAGCCGCCGGCCTCGGGCCTATCGCGGGCGTCGCCAGTCTGGAAGTCGCCGGCAACGGCTACATCAATATCCGCCTCGACCGCGGAGCTTACGGCGCGGCTCTCCTGGCCGGCGAGTCCGATCCAATCGCGGAGGCCGGCGGCAAAGTTATCGTCGAGCACACCAACATCAACCCCAACAAGGCCGCTCACATCGGCCATTTGCGCAACGCGGCCTTGGGCGATACGTTCGTGCGCATGTTGCGCGCGCGCGGCCTGACGGTGGAGGCGCAGAACTACATCGATAACACCGGCGTGCAGGTGGCCGACGTCGTGGTGGGCTTTCAACACCTGGAGCGAAAAACCGCCGAGGATGTGCGGGCGTTGATCGCCGATCCGGCCGTCAAGTTCGATTACTTTTGCTGGGATCTTTACGCCAGGATCTCCGCTTACTACCACGACCACGCCGAAGCGCTCCCATGGCGCGTGGCGGCGTTGCATGCGATCGAAAGCGGGGAAGGCGAAATCGCCGAACTGGCTCACCTGGTGGCGGACCGTATCGTCGAGACTCACCTGGCCACCATGCTGCGGATGGGCGTGGAGTACGACGTGCTGCCGCGCGAGAGCGAAATCCTGCACCTGAAATTCTGGGCTCATGCGTTCGAATTACTGAAAGAACGCAAGGCGATCTACCTCGAGACGGAGGGTAAGAACTCCGGGTGCTGGGTCATGCCGGGCCTGTCGGACGAAGGCAAGGTGATCGTTCGCTCGAACGGCACGGTGACGTACGTTGGCAAGGACATCGCGTACCAGCTTTGGAAATTCGGGCTGCTTGGGCAGGACTTCTTCTATCGGCCGTTTCGGACCTACGCCGACGGCCGCGTTCTGTGGGTCACGACGGACGATCCCTCCGGCGAACGCCACGGTTTTGGGCGCGCATCGCGCGTCTATAACGTCATCGACTCTCGCCAGTCTTATTTGCAGGACGTAGTGGCGGCGGGCCTTCGGGGCTTGGGCTACGAGGATCAGGCCTCGCAATCGATCCATTTTTCGTACGAGATGGTGGCGCTCACGCCGCGATGCTGCGCGGATTTGGGGATTCCGCTCTCCGAGGAAGACCGCAAGAAGGCGTATGTCGAGGTCTCGGGCCGAAAGGGCCTCGGGGTAAAGGCCGACGACCTCATGGATTCTCTGATCGCTAAGGCGCTCGAGGAGGTGGATTCGCGGCATCCGGATTCGCCCGCCGACGAGCGCAGGCTGGTTGCATCTCAAATCGCCATCGGCGCGCTGCGGTTCTTTTTGTTGAGCTTCACCCGCAACACCGTCATCGCCTTCGACCTGCAGGAGGCTTTGAGCTTCGAGGGCGAGACCGGCCCTTACGTGCAGTACGCGGCCGTGCGGGCGCGGAATATTCTGCGCAAATACGAGGAGCGAGGCGAGCGGCTTCCGGACTTCGCAGCGGACATTTCGCGTGACGCCGTGGCGCGTCAGCTTCAGTCCGAGGACTTCTGGCAGGTGATGCTGGCAGCCTCCAAGGCCGATTCGGCGCTGGAGCGGGCCGTTACGGCCGGCGAGCCCGCGCATGTGGCGAAGTACGCATTCGAACTGGCGCGCTCGTTCAACAACTTCTACCACCAGTATTCCGTGATCCACGAGGAGAACCGCGAGAAGAAAATCTTCCTTTTGTGGATGACGGACTTCTTCGCGCGTCAACTCGAACGCACGGCCGCGATTCTCGGCATCCCGATTCCCGTTTATATGTAAGTGGGGCAGGCCTCCTGGCCTGCCGCCGGTCTTCTGACCGGCGCGTATTGAGTTCCGCCGCAGCGGCCCGGCCTACTTCGCCGCCAGAGCCCGCAACGCAATGTTGTGCGCCACCACTCCCAGTTCCCGCAACTCCGGCGGATTGGGTGGAATGGCGTTGTCTAACTGGAAGTTTACCGTGACGGCCTCTCCCGCCAGTTGATCGGCGGGGACGGCCGCGGAGTATACGTAATCTCCGGACCGAGAGTACGTTTGCGGGGGGAAGATCGCTCCGCCGACGCTCGCGGCCAGCGTGACGGTCTTCAGTTTGGCGATCACGGGATCGGGCACGGTGAATCGGAACTCGAGTTGCGCCCCGTTTTGCGCGGCGCCCGGCGGCGTCCGCAGAATCGCGCTGAACTGCCTGGCTGTCCAGCGCCACGCGCCAGCCTCGATTCCGTAGAATCCCTTCAACAACTGGACGGCGGCGCGAGGATTCCCTACGGCGACCTCCGATTCCAGTCGGCCCGGTTGTTCGGGGCTCGCCGCATGGTTGCGCGCGCGCTTGCAGCCGAACGGCGCCAGCGCGGCGAGGATGACAAGACCCGCGAGCGAAACGCGTCGCGCGCCCCGCTTGTTCCAATTAATCGCTCGATTCATTGCTCTTCGATTCTCTCTACTTCCACGAGGCAGCTATAAAACGTGGCGCCTCCGCCCGCATCGGTGAGGCGCTGCGATGTGAGGGCATTCGCGCTCCGCATACCGGGCGAACGCTTGGGCCACCTCACTGACGTCGTGGCTACCACGCCCGGCCGCACCGTATCGTCCACAAGCGCCGCCAACTCACAGGCGCCGCGGCCGTTCGAAACCCGAACGCGGTCGGAAGACCGGATTCCACGCGCGGCCGCGTCCGTGGCGTTGAGGTGCAGCGCGGCTGTGTCGAGGTCCACCTTGTCCCGGTTCCCGAACGTCGAGCTCATGCCTTCGTCGGACTTTGGCGTAATCAGCTCCAGCGGATATTTCTCGCGCAACGCTTTAGCGCCATGCCGCGATTCCACGGGAGGCTCGTAATTCAAGGTCTCCGCGCGGAAATGGCACTTGCCGTTTGGCGTTCCGAAACCGCCGGCGGCGAACGGCAGGAACGGCTCCGGCAATCGCAGCCGCACGAAACGCTCCCGGTCCAGTTCTTCAATTGTGATTCCTGCCACAAACGGATGAGGCGAATCGAGCAGCGTGCGGATCATGTCGTCTTCGGAATCCTTGAGGCACGCATCGTCGAAGCCCATACGGGCGGCCAGCAGGCGGAAGATCTCCACATTGGATTTCGCCTCGCCCGGCGCCGGCAGCGCCGGCCGGGCCAACTGCAAGTAGTAGTGCCCGTACGCCGTGTAAAGATCGGTGTCTTCCAGAAACGTCGTGCAGGGCAGGACGATATCGGCGTAGTCCGCCGTATCGGTCTGGAACTGCTCGAGCGATACCGTGAACAGATCGTCGCGGCTGAGTCCGCGCAGAACGGCGTTCTGATCGGGAGCCGTGGCCGCCGGGTTGGAATTGTAAATCACGGTCGCCATCACCCGCGGATTGTTCAAATCGTTCAGCGCCGCGCCGAACTCGGACATGTTGACCAGACGCGCCTCGCGGCCGAGCGCCTTCTGTTGCAAGTCGGCGCGCTCCAGGCCCTCGCGATTCAGGTGAAAAGGATGAGAGGTGGAAAGTTGCACGCCGCCGCCCACGTCTTTCCACGCTCCCGGTGAGCGCGGGCAGCAACGCTATCGCCCGCACGGCCATGGCGCCACGGTCGCTGCGCTGCACGCCATAGTTCAGCCGGATGGCGGCGGGCCGCGTGGTCGCATATTCGCGCGCCAGCCCGGCGATCTCCTCGCTCGCTAGGCCCGTCAGTTCCGAGGCGCGTTGCGGCGTCCATTCCTGAACGCGTTCGCGCAGCGCGTCGAAGCCCTCTGTGTAGCGCTCGACATAATCGGCGTCGTAAAGACTCTCGTTGATGATGACATGCATCATCGCCAGAGCCAGCGCGGTATCGCTGCCGGGGTTGATGGCGAAATGTTTGTCCGCCGTCTTCGCGGTCCGGTTGCGATTCGGGTCGATTACGTAGAACTTCGCGCCCCGCCTCCGCGCTTCGACAATGAACGGCCACAGGTGAACGTTCGTCCCCAGTACGTTCGCGCCCCACGCGATGACGATCTTCGCGTCGCCGAAACCGTTCCGTCTCCATGGCGAAGCGCAGGCCGAGGGCGTCCGTCATGCCGGCCATGCCGGCGGTCGCGCAGATGGTCCGGTCCAGCCGCGAAGCGCCCAGCCGGTGGAAGAACCGCCGATCCATCCCGGCGTTGTTCAGCAGGCCCATCGTGCCCGAGTAGCTATACGGAAGAATCGCTTCGGAGCCATGCGCGGCGGCAACGGACTTCAGGCGCATAACGATGGCATCGAGCGCTTCGTCCCACGAGATCCGTTCGAAGCGCCCTTCGCCTTTGGCTCCGATACGGCGGAGCGGATAGAGCAAACGGTCCGGCGAGTACTCCCGTTCGAGATACTGCGCCACCTTGCCGCACAGAAAACCGCGTGTAATCGGATGGGACGCATCCCCGCGCAACTTCACGCCGCAGCCATCTTCAACCGTGACGCTGAGCGAACAGCAGTCCGGGCAATCCAGCGCACAGACCGAATGGCGGGTTTCAGGCATCCCAAGACCATTCTATCGTGCGAGGATTCGCCGTCTCCGTTCGGCGCGGCGCGACAGCGTTGCTTTTTGTCCGAATGTGCTATGGTGTGTTCCAAATGCCGATCCGAATTCCAGACGACTTGATCGCTCGCATGTCGGAAGGCAAGGTCGCCCTGTTTGTCGGCGCCGGTATGTCCATGCCTGGCTTGCCCGGCTGGAGCCAGTTGCTGACGCGGATGCTCGATTGGGCGAATGCCCAAGGCATAGACCTCGCGGGAGAGGATCCGTCCATCCGGCGCCAGATCGAAAAGGGCAACCTCCTGGTTGCAGCCGCGGAATTGCGCGAGCGGCTCGGCGAGGGCAGTTTCTGCGCATTCATGCGCAGGGTCTTCCGGGACCCGAAGCTGAAACCTGGCGCGGCCCACAAGCTCCTGCCTGGCATGGGCTTCGCCGCGATCCTCACTACGAACTACGACAAACTCGTTGAAATGGCCTTCCCCGCCGGGACGCCCTGTTACACGCAGCGCAGCCCGGAACTTGCCGCGCTGATGTACGAGGGAGGCTTTGCTATCGTTAAGGTCCACGGCGATGTGGACCAGTGCGACTCCATCGTGCTGGGCCAGGCGGACTATAGCAAGGCCATGTACGCGAATGAGGCTTTCAAGAAGTTCCTCACCGCGCTCTTCATGACCAAGACCGTGCTTTTTGTGGGTTGCGGATTGATCGATCCGGACCTGCTTTCCTTCCTGGAGCCGCTGAAGTTCCAGTTGGGCCAATTGGGAACGCACTACGCCCTGATGCGGACGCACGGGATGGATGGCGTGGAGCGCCGGCACTTCGAAAAGACTTACGGAATTCGAATATCCGGCGACGACGCCTGCGAGGACTACCCGGACATCGCGGGGTTCCTTGCGGCTCTGAAGAATGCAGCGCCCGGAAAAGCGCCCGCCGAGCCCGTTCGCGAGGCGCCGCCGGAGGCCGAGGTTCGAGACGCTCGAGATCTTTTGGAAGCCATGGGCCAGCGCATACTGGATGAGAGGCCCGCCGATGGCTGCGCGTACTTCCTGGCCGAGTACAAATCCGGGGCGGAGTTCCGCCGGTCGCTTACCTGCTTCACCTCCCGCGAGCCGCGCCCCGAGGATTTGGAACTGCTCGCGAGGGCGGTGCGAGCCTACGGCGTGAACGACGGTGTCTTGCTGGCTCGCGGCCCGATTCCGGAGGAAACAGTCCAGGCCGCCCGCGCCCGCGACATTCGCGCCTATAGCCGCGACGAGTACATCGGCCGCCTGGCGAATTTCCAGCCCTATCTCGCCAATCTGAAGGCGGATTACGAGGCGTCCGAAATTGAGCGTTATTTCGTCCCCTTGACGATCCGCGAGGAGCGGGCGGGCCGTGAGAACGCTGCCTCGCAGGATTTGGACGAGTTCATCGGCCAGTGGCTCGCGGCCCCGGAGCGCAATCACCTCTCGCTGCTGGGCGACTTCGGAACGGGAAAAACCTGGTTTTGCCGCCGGCTGGCATGGCGCATGGCCGACGGCGCGGGCCGCATCCCCATTTCCATCGCGCTTCGCGACTACTCGCGCGCTTACGACATCGAGCAGGTGCTCACCGACGCGCTGGCGAACCGCTTCGGCGTGGAACTGGCGGGAGGGTACAAAACCATCCGCCGCCTCAGCGACGAAGGCCGCCTGCTCTTGATTTTCGACGGGTTCGACGAGATGGAGCGCCGCGTCAGCGACTACCGCACGGCCAAGGAGAATTTCTGGGAAATCGCCAAACTTATCTCCCCGCGCGCCAAGATCCTGCTCACCTGCCGGACCGCCTTCTTCCGCACGCGCGGGGAAGAGTACGAGGTGTTGGACCCCAGGACCGCTCGTGCGAGGACGGAGCGCTCGCCCGCGGCAACGGGCGACGACGTGATCGATTTGACGGACCGCCGGGAGTTCGAGGTGGTCCACCTCAACGACTTCGACGACCGGCAGATCGAGCTGGCGCTCCAGAAGCGAACGCCGGATGGCTGGCAGGCCGCGATCGAGCGGATCAAAGCCCTTCCCAACATCGAAGACCTTTCCCACCGCCCCGTCCTTCTCGGCATGATCGCCGGCTCGCTGAACCTGTTCGCGCGCGACGAGGACCTGAACCTGGCGGAGCTTTACAGGCGCTACACGGATGACCTGCTCAAGCAGCGCGTCGAGACGATTCCCGCCGCCGAGCGCCGTTACTTCGTTCAGGAATTGGCCTGGGAGATGCAAAACTCCAACCGGCTGAGCGTGCCGTTCTCCGAATTCCCCGAGCGCGTCCAGGTCCATTTCAAGGTGAAGGAAGACCCCGTCCGGGCCGCGTTCCTCGCACGCGACATCCTCACGCAATCGTACCTGGTGCGCGACGACCCCGGCAATTACCGCTTCGCGCACAAGTCCATCATGGAGTATTTTGTCGCGGACAAACTGGCCCCGCTACTGGCGAAGAGCGGGGCTCCCGATTGCCTGCTGACGGACGCGGTCGTCAGCTTCGTCTCCAGCTTGTTGCAGTCCAACCTCCGCTATGAGATTCGTTCGCGGGACGACATGGTTTTCGTGCCGGCGGGGCAGTTCATCTTTGGATGGGAGCGGGACTCCAATCTGCGGATAGCCTCGTTGAGCGAGGGTCTCTGGATCGACCGTTTCCCGGTAACTAATCGACAGTTCTGCGATTTCCTGAACGAGCGCGGTAATAAGAAGGAAGGTGGCGTAGAGTGGATCCACCCTGCCGGGGCCTTTGAAAAGGAGAAGTGCCGGATATCCAGCCGCAAGGGCCGGTTCTCCGTGGAACCGGGCTACGAGCGCCACCCGGTAATCTATGTAAGCTGGTACGGCGCAAAGGCGTACGCCGAATGGGCGGACAAGCGATTGCCGACGGAAGAAGAGTGGGAAAGGGCGGCGCGAGGAATCGACGGGCGCGTGTACCCATGGGGAGACGTGTTCTCCCCGAGCCGCTGCAATACAACCGAGAGCGGAATCGGAGGCACGACGGAGGTGGGCAAGTTCGGAGAAACGGGCCGTTCGCCTTACGGAGCGGAGGACATGGCCGGTAACGTGTGGGAATGGACGGATAGTCTTTACAGCGAAAGGCAAGAGTACCGTGTGATTCGGGGCGGCTCTTGGTACGACGTTCGTGGCCTCGCCGCCTGCTCCTTCCGCAGCTTCGAACACCCGGGCAACCGCCTCAACTACATCGGGTTTCGTTGCGCCAGGACATAGTCTTACTCTCTATTCTCTTTTCTCTTATGCTTTGATCTATGGATACTATGCTCTTTGGGTGCAGGGCGGAGCCCTGCCGAATTTTGTTGGAGATATGACCATGGCTGCCAAGGAGAACGTCATAACCCGCACCGACGATTTCATCAAGTGGTTTCTTCCGAAGATCGAAAAATTTCCGCGCAATTACAAGTTCCTGTTCGGTGACAGGCTGATCGAGCTTCAGTTCGATTTACTGGAAAACCTCATCGAGGCCTACTACCAGAAGGAAAAGCTCCCGAGTTTGCGAGCTGCGAACATTGGGATCGAGAAGCTGCGCCATCTTCTTCAGATTTCGACCGAGATGAAGTTCATCAGTCTCAACCAGCTCGAATACGCCGCGCGGTCTCTGAACCAGATCGGGTCGATGGTCGGGGGCTGGATTCGCCAGCAGGAGGGCAAACGTGAGCCTGCGTGAGGGCCAAGCGGACCTGTTCGAGAAACTCGCCAGCTTCGAAAACCTCTCGCTGGCTGCGAAAAGAGCCCGGCGGGGCAAGCGATTCAAAAGCGGTACGGCTCATTTTCATCACGACATTGCGAGAAGCCTGGTGACCCTGCGGGACGAGTTGCTGAAAGGGCGCTACCGCCCCGGCCCGTACCGCACGTTCACGATCTACGAGCCGGCGCGGCGATTTATCAGCGCCGCCCCGTACCGCGACCGCGTGGTTCATCACGCGCTGTGCAACGTGATCGAGCCGCTGTTCGAGCGCTCCTTCGTCTTCGATTCGTACGCAAACCGCGTCGGAAAAGGGACGCACCGCGCGCTGGACCGCTGCACGTATTATGCGCGCCGTTTTGGGTACGCTCTCCAGGGGGACATCCGCCTGTTTTTTCCTAGCATCGATCACGAGATTCTGCTGGAGCGCCTGGCGCGCAGGATTCGCGACGCCCGCGTGATGGACCTGGCGCGCATGATCGTCGGTCACTCCAACGCCCAGCCCCCCGCCGAGTTCTATTTTCCAGGCGACGACCTCTTCACCCCGTTCGAGCGCCGCAGAGGCTTGCCAATAGGGAACCTGACGAGCCAGTTTTGGGCGAATGTGTACCTGGACCCGCTGGACCACTACTTCCGCGACGAACTCGGCGTTCCGGGCTACATTCGCTACGTGGACGACTTCCTGGTGTTCGCGAACGACAAGCGGCAACTCTGGGAATGGTTGGAAGGGGGTCGCCGGCGGTTGGATCGATTGCGCCTGACGGTAAACGAGCGAAAAACCCGCATCTACCCGGTGGATGAAGGAATCCCGTTCTTGGGGTTCCGTGTATTCCCGCGCTCTCGCCGGCTCCTCCCCAAGTCGGTGAAACGCGCGCGCCGCCGCCTGGAAGGGCTGGCAAGGGGCTGCGGCGAGGGAAGAATCGGCATGAAAGCGGTGTCGCGCTCCGTCGCGGCGTGGGTGGCCCACGCCGCCCATGGGGATACCAAAGGCTTACGGCGCCACGTGTTGGGAGGCGTCGTATTTAGGGCCGGCGGCCGGTCGTGTGATTCGGGGCGGCTCTTGGAACAACAATCGTGACAACGCCGCCTGCTCCTACCGCAACAACGAACACCCGGACAACCGCAACAACAACATCGGGTTTCGTTGCGCCAAGACACCACCAGCCCGCTCCCGCTCGGGCGCGGGCGGCCCGAAGGCCGCTCTTCCACGGAGGGTGGCCGTGCGCATGGGTGATGTCCAGACCCCCGGTCCCGCGCCGGTCCGGCTTCGGACCGGACGAAGATGACTGCGCCCGGCGGCGGGCCGTTATTCCGGTTGGCCGCCGGGCGATTTCTTGAGCGTCCCCAGGCGGGCGTTCACTGCTGCGGATGGATGGTGTTTTAGTAGATGCAGTCCACCCCTCATCTCACGCCGCCGCGCGCTCAGCCATCGCTACGATTTCCGCTCCAATCGCCAGCGACGCCGTTGCCGCCGGGCTTGGCGCGTTCAGCACATGCAGGGCATTCGGGCGCGCGATGAAGTTGAAATCCTGTTCTAGCTCTCCCGCCGGCGTGATGACCTGCGCGCGCACGCCGGAGCCGCCGGTAGCCAGGTCGCCCGGTTGGATCTCCGGCACCAGGCGCTGCAGCGACCGGCAGAACAACTCGCGGCTGAACGAACGGCGCAGCTCATACCAGCACATGGATGGATAGCGGGCCAGGAAACGCCAGAAGCCGCCATAGGTGAGCGCGTCGGTCAGGTCGCGCAGGTTTACGTCGGTCTTCTTGTATCCTTCGCGAGCGAACGCAAGGACCGCGTTGGGGCCGGCTTCGATTCCGCCGTGGATGAGCCGGGTGAAGTGAACGCCCAGGAACGGAAAACTCGGATCGGGAACGGGGTAGATGAGATTTCGCACCAGGTGCTGGCGCTCGGGCCGAATCTTGAAATACTCGCCGCGGAAGGGGAGGATTCGCATTTCGCGGCGCTCACCGGCCAGCGCGGCGACGCGGTCCGCCTGAAGGCCCGCGCACGAGATCAGAAAGTCGCCCTCGAACGCTCCCGCCGGCGTTTCCACCACCCAATTGCCGCCAGCCCTTTTTATTTGCCGCGGCGGCCGCGGAGGTGACCACCTTAGCCCCCTGGCTCGCGATTTTTGCGGCGAGCGTTTCGCAGACTCGCGGGTAATCCACGATGCCTTCCTGCGGAACGCGCAAAGCAGCCACGCCGCCCACGTGCGGCTCGATTTCCCGCATCTCCTCGCGGCTGAGCCGCCGCAACCCTTCCAGACCGTTGGCTTTTCCGCGTTCCAGCAGCGCATCCATGCGCGGCAATTCGCTTTCATCGGCGGCGACAACGAGTTTTCCGCACACATCGTGCGGCACGCCGTTCTCCTGGCAGAACTCCACCATCTGGCGAATACCCGAAACCGCCAGCCGCGCTTTCACGGAACCGGGCCTGTAATAGAGCCCGCAATGCAGGACGCCGCTGTTGTGCCCGGTCTGGTGCCGGCCCACGCCGTCCTCTTTTTCCAGCAGGACAATCCGGGCGTCAGGAAACCGCTGGCCCATCCGGTAAGCGGTGGCCAGTCCGACAATGCCGCCGCCGATGACGATTACTCGTTTCCCGTTCATGAGTTTTCACTCCGAGTGTAGCGTGCGGCGGGCCCGGCTTCTCTTCGAATAGGCTGAACATGCAGAGCGGGTTGCCCGGCCCGTACGGCGCAAAGCGGAATTGGACACACCGTCGGAGAAACCGCTACGCCGCTCGCACCGGGGCAAGCATTCAGTATCGGAGCTTTTTCGACGAAAGCCTACGCGGGCTGGTCGGCGCGCCTACGCAGGAGCGCTCGAATGCCGAGCAGGCAGGCCATGGACCCTAACAGCATGATCCCAGGGGGCTCGGGGACACCCGAGGAAGGCAGATCCAGTGGGCCAGTGATGGGTTGGTCGGAGAACTCGATCCAGAAATCACCCGAGAGCTGCGACTGCCCGGAGCCCCAATAGCTGGATGTGGTCGTTTGGGTCTTCAGCTCGAAATTGAACCTGCCGTCTCCGTAAGCGTCTCTCCAGTCCGTCCACAAGCCAGTCTGCGACACAGAGCCTACCCAGTTACTGTTCGACGAGGTCACGACGTCCGAGTTGGGGCTGCTGCTGGGGGACGTCACGTCCCAAAGCACCGCCCCGCACGGCCTGGAGTCTACACTACAGTCACTGGCTGGACCGTAGTGGCCCCCGCCCACCAGATCGTATTGGATCGCGTAATAGACAGGGCTGTTGGGATCGAGGGACGAGCCGTCGGGATTTCGCAACTCGAAGTCCATCGCATACCCGAGTTCGGTCGATAGATCGTAGCCGCTGCCACCGGCGCTAACCTGTGCGAATTCCTGAACGTGGATGAAGTCGCCGAGGATGGTCAGGGCCATGTCGTAGTTTCCGAATCGCACACGGACCGGGTTAGGGGAGGTGGCTGTATTCCATACGTCCGTCAGATCGGGCGAGAACGTGCCGTAAGGCTGGCCGCTGCCGCCGGAAGAGATCCACTGGTTCCCGTCGGTCCCATCCCAGTGCTGCGGGGTTTGCCAAAAGCCGTTGTAGCCCGAGTAGCTGACCCCGAACGCAGCTTGCTGCTGGTAGTTGAGGTAGGAAATCTGATATTGGATGGGTCCGCCGAAGACCGGCGGCGCGCAGAGGCCGATCACCACCAGCGATGCAGTGACAGCCCAAGAAGTGTGTCGGTACACGTCGTCCCCCTTTCAACCTGGAAACGAACATGGGTCCCCAATTAGAATTTCATTTACGAACAATGAATTCAAGACCTAAAACGCTGAATTCGTCCGAATCAGTACCATGGAGCCGGCGCTCGGCGAGGCCGCGTTTTTCTCAGGCGGACAATCCGGGCGTCAGGAAACCTCTGGCCCATCCTGTAAGCGGTGGCCAGTCCGACAATGCCGCCGCCGATGACGATGACTCGCTTCCCGTTCATGAGATTCCACTCCGAGTGTAGCGTGCGGCGTCGCAGCCACTGCCCCCACAGCCTGGTGGGGTTAACGACTGGCCCACCGAACGGCGGTAAGCTGGTTGTTCCTTTGGGTAAGGAGATCCGAAATGAACCGCGAGTTTTTCCGTTCTTTCACCGGCGGTCTGATGGTGGCCGCCTGCCTGCTCACTTTGGCTGCCCGCGCCGACGAAGGCATGTGGACGTTCGATAACCCTCCCACGCAACTCCTGCAACAGAAATACGGGTTCACTCCGACCGCGCAGTGGCTGGAGCACATCCGCCTCTCTTGCGTACGCATGAACGATGGAGGCTCGGCCTCCTTTATCGGCCCGCACGGCCTCATTCTGACCAACCACCACGTGGCGTTGGGCCAGTTGCAGAAGAACTCCAATGCGCAGCGCGATTACGTGCGCGACGGTTTCTACGCCGCCACCCAGGACCAGGAAATGAAATCGCCGGACGCCGAAGTCAACGTCCTGGTCTCCATGGAAAACGTGACGGATCGCGTTGCGGCCGCGGTGAAGAGCGCGAAGACCCCCGAGGCCGAATTCGCAGCCCGCCGCGCCGCCATCGCGCAGATCGAAAAGGAAAGCACGGACAAAACCGGGCTGCGATCGGATGTGGTCACGCTCTACCAGGGCGGCGAATACTGGCTGTATCGCTACAAGAAATACACCGACGTGCGCCTGGTATTCGCGCCCGAGCAGCAGATTGCTTTCTACGGCGGCGACCCGGACAACTTCACCTACCCGCGTTACGATCTGGACCTTGCGATCTTCCGCGTCTATGAAAACGGCAAGCCCATCGATAGCGCGAACTACCTGAAATGGAACCCCAAGGGCGCTGCCGAGAACGAGTTGGTCTTTGTCTCCGGCCACCCGGGAACGACCCTGCGGCTCGACACTGTGGCCCAGCTCGAAGCCCAGCGCGATTACGCCGAGCCGGCCAACATCAAGCTGCTCAAACATCGCATCGACGCGCTGCAGAAGTACGCCGCCGCCGGGGCCGAACAGGCGCGGCAGGTGACCTCGGTAGTATTCGGCGCGGCCAACAGTCTGAAACTGCGCGAAGGCCGCTTGAAGGGTTTGCTGGACCCCGCGATCATCGCAAAGAAGCAAGCCGAGGAGAAGGATTTCAAGGCGAAGGTGCTGGCCAACGCGCAATGGAAGGCCGCGTGCGGAGGCGCATGGGACGCCATCGCCGAAGCCGAAAAGAAAGCCGCGCCGCACACCAAGGAACAGGTTTTCCGCACGCTCGATTCGCAATTCGCTCAGCTAGCGATGAATATCGTCCAATACGTCGCCGAAATCGGGAAGCCGGATGGCGAGAGGCTGGCCGGCTACCACGATTCGCAACTCGAATCGCTGAAGCAGCGGATGTTCTCCCCGGCGCCCATCTACGCCGCCATGGAGACCGTGCGTATCGCTGGAGCGCTCGAACTGGCGCTGGCGGAGTTGGGCCCGAACGACGCATTCGTGAAGATCGCTCTCGCCGGACGTACGCCGTCCGCCGCGGCGGCGGCTATGCTGAACGGAACTAAAATGGCCGACCCGGCCTTCCGCCGACAGCTTGTGGATGGCGGCGGAGCGGCCGTTGCGGCGTCCACCGATTCCATGATCGTCGCGGCGCGCCAACTCGATCCCGTCCGCCGAGAAATGCAAAAGTGGATGGAGGACAACGTTACGAGCGTGGAGCAGCGGGCCGGCGAGCAACTCGGCAAGGCGCGCTTCGCAGTCTACGGCAAGACTACCTATCCCGATGCCACCTTCACGCTACGGCTCTCCTACGGCCAAGTAAAGGGCTACGCCATGAACGGCACGCAGGCGCCTCCCCGAACGACGTTCTTCGGCTTGTACGACCGCGCGCAAGGCTTCAATAACAAGGCTCCCTTCGATCTCCCCGAGCGCTATGTGCAGGGCCGCGACAAGCTGGACCTTTCGACGCCGTTCAATTTCGTAACCACGAATGACGTGGTCGGCGGCAACTCCGGTTCCCCGGTGATCGACAGGAACGGAGAACTGGTCGGACTGGTGTTCGACGGCAACATCGAATCGCTCGTCGGCGATTACGTGTACGATATCGACTCGAATCGCACCGTGGCCGTTCACACCGCCGCCATGACCGAAACGATGCGCAAGCTCTACGGCGCGCAGAAGCTGGTGGATGAGTTGTTGGGACAGTAGCCACTATCGTCCCTTCACTCGCGTCCGCACCGAATACAGCGACGCCCGCGCCGCGATGAACAACGTCTGCCCGTCCTTGCCGCCGAAGACCAGTTGCACGGGCCGCTCCGGAACGTCGATCGAATCGATGAGCTTGCCCGCTGGGCTGTACACGTAGATGCGGCCCGCAGCGATGTATACGTTGCCCTCGGCGTCCACCGCGACGCTCTCTCCGCCCTGATAAGCGAACACTTTCAGCCCCGACAGGTTGCCATCGGGGCCGACGTTCGCCACCAGCGTCTTGGCCTCGGCTTCATCGGTCATATAAAACGGCTTGCCTACGATGGCGGGAGCGAGGCCGAAACTTCGCAGAACATCGGCGCTCTTGATTCCCCAGCTTACGGCGCCGCTGGCAAAGTCCTGGCCCGCGGAGATGTACGTCGTACCGTCCGGAGATAGGAACTGGAACGCTCTAGCCGGAACCTCGCCGGTCTGCGGATTTCCCCGCACTCTCCAGTCCGAAGTTGCCAGCACCGGCGTCATGTTGGGGCGCGCTGCCGCCGGTTGCGCCTGTAAAATCGTGACATCGTCTCCCGGCGCGCCGGGCTTGAACGCATAGACAATGCCGTTGCCGGCGTAGGAGACCACCATCAGGTTGCCGGCCTTGTCAATCGCCAGATTGATGGGGTCGAGCGCGTTGTCGCGAACCACGGTAACCTCGCGGCTAGCCGCCGACCATCGATAGATCGTTTGCCAGTGCGCGTCCACGAAGTAGAAATCGCCGGTTGGATCCGCGGCGCCGCCGGAGATGTTGTAAAAGCCTCCGGCCAGCTTCTCGACTCTCGCGCCCGCCGCCAAAACCGGCGACGGCGTCTTCGGCCGAACGGCGGGAGCGGCTCCGGTAAGCGTCAGCCACGCAAACTCGCGCTGGCGCGCTTCCGCGTCGTGGGTCACGTCATGCACGGCTGCGTCGAACGAGACTTTGCTGTTGCTATAGCAGTGGATGTTGCGGAAGCGGATGTTCTTCGAATCGGTCACTCGAATCGCGTCGGGGAACGGCTGGTAACTGCTGATGACCCTGTAGATGTGATAGTTCGCCACCGTGATATCGTGCGAGCCGCTGATCTCCAGCGGCAGCGCGAACGGCCCTTCGCCGCGCTCCTCTTCGGTTTGCAGCGCATAGATCCGCCAGTTGGCCGCGTTGCGAATTTGAATTTCGTTGCGCACGTGATGTTCGCTGGACATCTGGTACACGCGGCCTTCGGTAGTCGTGTCCGAAACCAGCATCCCGGCCTGAGCGAACGTGCTGGGCGTCCATATATCGAAGAACGTCCCTCCTCCGCCATCGGTCACCCACAGGCTCGGATACTGCCCGTCCCATCGCCGGTTCATGTCCGGATCGGCCGTGTGCGCGTTGTTGTAAGGATTCTCGCGGCCGCCGGCTATGCTGTTCGTGCCGTGCCCGCCGAGAAACCGGACGTCGTTCATCAGCGAATCCGCGCCTGCCATCCACTTGGCCGCCACGGCGCGCGGGTTCATGCCGTTCGTGTACAGGCCGATTCCGATCATGATGTTCGTCCCGCCCTTCGGAGCTTCGATCATCGGCTTGGGTCCGCCGACGCCCTGAAACGCCGGCGTACGGTCCAGCAGCACGATCTCCGTGGCGCTCGGATGCAGACCGATCAACACCGTATCCGGCCGCAGCGTCAGCGTATCGCTCACGACGTATTTCCCCGATGGCAAATAAATCGCGCGGTGCTCCGCGATAGCCTTGCGGAACGCGTCGGTATCGTCGGTCGATGCGTCGCCTTTCGCGCCGAGCGTGCGAATGTTGACCCACGTTTCAGCGGGCGGCAGCGAGGGCAGATCGCTCTTCCTCTCCGGTGGCAGAGCCGTCAAGTTCACCGCGTCGAAGACGTCCTTCGGTTCCGGAAGCGCCGCGGCGTCCGCGAATGCGATGCCGTGCGAGAAGGTCCTCGCTTCGTAGATGTCCGCGGGCCCCGCCGTCTTCTTGCCGCTCTCGCGGAACTGCGCGAACAACGGCACGCGGCGGCAGACCACATTCTCCAGGTTGATTTCGGTGCGCGGTCCGTTTTCGTCGCCGATCAAGAGCGCGGGGCCGGAGATATCTTCCATGCGCCCGTCTTTGATCCAAAGGTTGTCGCCGAAGTTCGGTTCCGTTTCGATCGCCGTCGGAACATTGTGGAAGTGTGGGCGAATCAGCGTGAGCCCGGCTTGGCGCTCGCGAATGGCCGCTTCCCGCTGGCCTTCGAACGTCGCGTCCACCATGGTGAACTGCCAGCCCGGCGACGGCGTCTGGGTCCACACGCCGTACTGCCCGCCAAAGAAATGGACGTCCTCCGCGACGTTCCCGGTTTCGTGTACGCCCGCGAGGCCCGAGCCGATATGAAAATCCATGTGCGCCATGTAGCAGTGCTGCGCGTAGCGCCCGCGTATGCCTACCGCCCCTGGGTTGCCATCGCCGATTTCAATATCGATATTCGAGATGGCCGAATAGAATGTTCCGGCTCCGGCGTCCGATGGCTGACCGTTGCCTCCGCGCCCTCCTCCGCCGCCCGCGCCGCGACCGGCCCCTGCTGCTTGAGTTTGCTGGTTCGCTCCGCCGCGCCCTGCCGCCGCATCCGGGCTCGGCGCATTCGCGCCGCCCCTGCCGGCCCCGCCCCTTCCTCCTCCCGGCCGCCCGCCCGCGAAGAACACCATGTAACGTTCGTTGGCCGGGTCCTGATATCCGGGAGTGTTGGGCGCCAGGAAGAAGACGGGCCGTGTAGCGCCATAACCGATCACGCGGACTGCCGGCCAGACATTTATAGTCTTCGTGAGACGGTAGCGCCCCGACGGAACGAAGACAATCCCTTCGCCTCCGTTCTCCTGAGCCTTGTCGATGGCGGCCTGAATCGCGTCGCTATCGTCCGCGGCGCTGTCGGCCGTGGAATTCCTGACCGGCAGGTAGACCGCTTTGGGATCGTCCAAACGGACGGTGTAATAGGACGCCGCAAACACCGGCGCGGCGGAAAGAATAGTAGTCAGGAAACCACAAGCCCGTCTGATCATGGCAAGTCGATTGTATGACCAAGCACGCGACGCGAGTTGGTCAAGGCACCACGGCAATCACACGGAAACACGAACTCAGTGTTACACTGGATTCGTGTTGAAGAACATCACCGTTACGGTTAGCGAGGACTTGGCGCGTTGGGCGCGGCGAAAGGCGGCCGAAGAAGATACATCCATGTCAAAGCTGATCGCACGCTTGCTTGAAGAGCAGAGGCGGACAACGGACGGGTACTGGCAAGCCTTCGAGCGCGTGAAACAAATCAAGCCTGTTCCCGGACTCGACGCCTCCAAACGGCCGCCGCGCGAGCAACTCTATGACCGGCCCAAGCATCTTCGTTGATACGAATGTCCTGCTGTACACGCTGGACGCCGTCAACCGTGAAAAGCACGAGGTGGCCCGCTCCTGGCGGGATGCGCTATGGGCATCTCGCGCCGGGCGGCTGAGTTGGCAAGTGTTGAACGAATTCTATTCAGTCTCCACGGCTAAGCTTCGGGTACCCGCCGAGACGGCTCGCCAAGTCGTCCAAGAGTATTGGACGTGGAAGCCGCTCGGGTTCAGCCTTCCGCTCTTGCGCTCGGCGTGGGGATGGATGGACTCTGCTGGCATTCCCTATTGGGACAGCCTCATCCTGGCCGCCGCGGAATTATCTGAGTGCTCTTACCTGCTCTCCGAAGACTTTCAACAAGGGCGCCGTTTCGCGACGGTAACCGTCGTAAACCCGTTTCGTTCCGAGCCGGCTGAATTCGGCTTAGGCTAGGAATCTCACCGTTCGTGCACGTCCTCCAGGTATGTGTAGCCGTGCAGTCCGTCTTCGTAAAACCGCAGCAGCGCGCCGCTCTCTTCGTAGGTCATCTTGTTCTCGCGCAAGGCGGCTTCCACGTCGCGGCGTAGCTTGGCTACCAGCGATTCGCTGTTGAACTGCACGTAGTTCAGCACCTCGCGCACGGTGTCGCCCTTGATTACCGAATCGAGCATCGCGTCGCCGTTTTCGGTCAGGCGCACGTGAACGGTATTGGTATCGCCGAACAAGTTGTGCAGATCGCCCAGGATCTCCTGGTACGCGCCGATCAGGAACGCGCCCAGATAGTAGTCCCCGCCTCCGAACGGATGCAGCGGAAGAGTGCGCTTTACGTCGCGACGGTCGATGAACTGGTCCACCTTGCCGTCCGAATCGCACGTGATATCGCCGAGCACCGCGTGCCGCGTGGGCTCTTCCTCCAGACGGTGAATCGGCATCACCGGAAACAACTGCTTGATGGCCCAGCTATCCGGCATGCTTTGGAACAGGGAAAAATTGCAGAAGTAGGTATCGGAGAGCATGGCGTCGATGCCCTCCAACTCCTCGGGAAAATAATCCAGTTCGCTCGCCAGCTTTTGAATCTTCCGCGAGATCGCCCAATACAGGTTCTCGGCAATGCAGCGCTGCTCGAGCGAAAGATAGCCGAGGCTGAAGAGGTTCAACGCCTGGTCCAATGCCTGCTGCGTGTCATGATACCCTTCCAGCAGATTCCTTGGCCCCAGCCCACGGTACGTTTCCTGCAAGTCGATGAGCGGCTGCTCGGCGTCCGTGGGCGGCTCGGGTGGCGTGTCCGAATCGCCCATGCCGGAAACGCCCAGAACGTTGAACACCAGAATGCTGTGATACGCCGTGATGGCGCGTCCGCTCTCCGTGATGATCGTCGGATGCGGCACCCCCACTTCATCGCACACGTTCAGCGCGTGGTAGACCACGTCGTTGGCGTATTCCTGAAGCGTGTAATTGACGCTCGATTCGAAATCCGTCTGCGAGCCGTCGTAATCCACGCCCAGCCCGCCGCCCACATCCAGGTATTTCAAACCCGCGCCGGCCCGCGCCAGGTCCACGTACACGCGCGTGGCTTCGTTCACCGCGCCCTTCACCTGCCGGATATTGGTGATCTGGCTACCCAGGTGGAAATGCAGCAGATTCAAGCAGTCAGCCATTCCGGCGTCTTTCAGTTCCTGCAACGCCCTCATGGCTTCCGTAGCCGAGAGCCCGAATTTCGACCGGTAGCCTCCCGAACCCTTCCACCGTCCCGCGCCGCGGCTGGCCAGCTTCACGCGGATGCCGATGGACGGCCGCACGCCCACTTTCTGGCAGTACTTCAGGATGAGGTGCAGTTCGGCGTACTTTTCCACCACCGGAATGATCTGCCGGCCCACCTTCTGCGCCAGCATGGCCATCTCGATGTATTCGTCGTCCTTAAATCCGTTGCAGATAACTGGCGTGTCGTTGTCCGCCAGGGCCATGACGGCCATCAGTTCGGGCTTCGATCCGGCCTCCAGGCCGAAATGGTAGGGCTTGCCGAATTCCAGCACCTCTTCGACTACCTGCCGCTGTTGGTTGACCTTGATCGGGTAAACACAGCAATATCCGCCCTGGTATTTGTGTTCCGCGATGGCGGTCTGAAACGCCGCCTGCAACTCGCCCAGCCGGTGCTTGAGGATATCCGCGAAGCGGATCAGGATCGGCGGATCGATCCCTCGCAGCACGAGCGTATCGACAAGCTTCTTGAGGTCGACCGACCGGGCCGGGTCCTTATCCGGGTGGACCCACACGTTCCCGTTCTCGCCTACGGAAAAATACCCCTTGCCCCAACTGGCGACGTCGTACAGTTCGCCGGCCTTGTGAGCGGTCCACCGCTCGGCCGGTTCGAGAACAAGCGATCCCCTGCGTCCGTTTCTGTCCAACTGATTGTTTCCCCTAAGAACTTACGGAGTCCTAATAAGGTGGGGCAGGCGCTTCCGCCTGCCAACGGCCCCTTTGAGGAACACTCCAGAACTTACAGTGTCCTTCGGAATCCTCGCCGTGGCAAGAAAAAAGTGGGGAGGGCAGGAACACCTGCTTCCCGATCTTCGGCGGGGCTGACGGCAAACGCCTAGGGCGAGCGGCGATATCATTGATTCGTTATGTTTCGCCCGATTCTGCCTGTTGTCGCCGTGCTGGCGGGACTGGTGCATGTCCAGCCGCAGGGCGGAGCCAAAGAGCCTCAGTTTGACGATTACCTGGTCCCCGTGAATTCGCTTACCGTATTTGCTGCCTTGAGGTTCTCGACCGTAGGACAGCGGAGGTTTCGGACAGTAATCCGGCAATGGGCGGCGAAGGGGCCGAATTTCGCGGGTCACTTTGCCATTGCCGAATGGGGATGCGGAACAGCGTGTTTACAGGTCGCGATCGTCAACGAGGAGTCAGGCCAAGTCTTTGACGGGCCATTTGGGGCGCTGCCGAAAGCCGGGGTGTGCTTCGGCGCGAATGTTGACGACAAGGTAGGCATATTCTACCGACGCAGCAGCTCTCTTCTGGTCGTCCAAGGCTGCCCGAACTTTGGCAAATGCGGTTCGTACTACTACACCTGGACGGGAACTCAATTCAAGCTGCTCCGGAGCGTTCCGATGGAGCAGCTTTTTGGATGCTAGCCCTGAATCCAAGGTGCGGATCCAGGCGATGAACAGGCTTCGGCATAACCGCCCGGACCCGCGACGCAACCGGATCAGCCCCTGGCCATTGCTGGGCCCCCCCCAAGCGCACTCAGCTCCTTCCCACATCCATCTGAAAGGTAATCTCTAGTGGGCACTACAGACGCTCCCGGCCTCGGGTGTGCGACATAGAAGTGGAACTTGAAGGCCCGCCTTGTATCAGGGCATGGCTTTAGCCGTGCCGCAGCATCCGCAGTCTAAGGCTTTAGCCACTGCGGTTTTCGTGGGTTCGCAGCGGCTGAAGCCCAAACCTTTTTCGCGATTCCTTGGCACGGCTAAAGCCATGGCCTGATACAAGGCCAAAAGCACTTCCTTGCGTATCGATACGCTCGGATTCGCGCGAATTCGTTCGGATTGGAGGGTTTCGTCATCTTTGTGTCGCACACCCCCCGGCCTCGGCAGCCAAGTCGTTCTCCGAAAAACTGTCGCATACTGGATCTGGAGGCGGCCCCACCGATGAAACGAACGATTCAGGTCCGCATCAGCAGAGGCGAACGCCAGTTTGTGGCCGAATGCCTCGACCTTCCGGTGGTCACCCAGGCGCCCACCTTGGACGAACTGGCGGAGAACATCAGGGAAGCTGTCGGGCTCCACCTGGACGGCGAGGACCTGACGGCGCTTGGATTCTCCGACAACCCGACGATTCTCGCGACCATGGAACTCGAAGCAGTGGCCTGATGGCGAGACTCCGAGTACTTTCCGGACGCGAGGTTTTGAAGATTTTGCGCGGCTTTGGATTCAGCGACTTCGCGCAGCGCGGCAGTCACGTCAAGCTCCGGTGCATCGCGCAGGACGGAAGAACCGAGACCCTGACCGTTCCGAACCACGATGAGATCGACCGCGGGACGCTCCATGCCATCTACCGTCAGGCCTGCCGATACATCGCGGAAACCGAACTCCGCGCCAAGTTCTTCACGGATTGAGTGCGCGCCGGCTGGAGTACGAGCGAACCTCTGCGTCGTTTCGTTCCAACTGGTTGTTTCCTCTGGAGCTTACAGTCTTCTTCGGATTGTCGGAGCAGGCAAGTGAAAAGTGCAAAGCGAGAGCCCGCAGTCCTTCGGACGCCGCTCGTGCCGGCGGTGCCTCGTCCGTTGTGGGGCGGACATTCTTGTCTGCGTACCGGCATTCCTGCCGGTACACCGGCCAAAGGCCGGCATGGGCCGCGTCCCAACAACCACCTCCTCGTTCAGTCCGCCGGCGCCTTCCCCCTTCCCATTTCGCGATATACTCGGCCCTTGAAAACCGCCTTTTTCGCTCACGGAGCAGCCGACCGCAACTTCGCCACAGAGCTCGCCGAATTCCTGGAGTCCGGCTGCAACGTCACCTGCTACGTCGAAGACGGCCTGATTGGCCAGGGGGAAGACCTCATCTCGAAGGCGGAAGAGGGCTTGTCCGCCGACGTGCTGGTCGTTCTACTGTCTGCGAGTTCCTCTCCACCTCACTGGCCGCGAGACCGCTGGGAGCCCATCCTTATCGATGAAGCAAGGCGCACCGGCGTGCACGTCGCAACCGTGCCTCCTGGATGAGTGCTCCTTCCCACCGTTGTTGCGCCGCCGGAATTTCATCGACGCGAGCCGAAATCGGCTGACCGCCAGCAGGCTTCTGAAACGCTGGTTCTGGCGACTGGAGCGCGCGCCCGCCGATCCGCCCGGCACGCAGGTTTCCGCCGATCTGGAAGAACTGTACGCGGCGCTGGCCGATCGCGCGGGCGCGCTGGAAGTCAGCGCCGCCGACGCATCCCGGTTCGCGAGCGAAGCAGCCGGCGAGTTCGAAGCCGTGCTGTGGACGCCCTGTCAAGGCCGCACTCTGGCGCAGGCCGCGGGAGTTTTGGGCAGCCAGCTTGAGGTCGCGCTCGATGGACCTGTCGATGAGAACTGCCGCCGCATTCGCGATCTGCTTCGTGCGCGGCGCTGCCTCGTGGTATTGGACGCTCCATCCCGCGAGGCTTCAGTCGAGTTGACAGCCCGCGGACGCACCTCGACCGCCATCACGCGCGATCCCGTGCGGGTTGTGGAGACGCCTCGGACTCCGGCATACGCCCGAAGCCTGGTAGCCGACCGGAGATTCGCCGAGGCGTATGAGCTGCTTTATGAACTGCTCGGCGCGGGAGTCGATCCCGCCGCGAGCGCCCGCGAGTTGACCTGGATCTGCGACCACTGGGATCGCCTGGAAGAGGCGAACGCCCTGCGGTTCCAATACGGTCCCCCAGGCGGCGCGCAGTTGGCGCTGTTTTGAAGCGGCGCCTGACAGCCGGAGTATCTCTGGAAAATGCGGTTGTCCCTTTTCGTTCCTTTCGTTCGACGGCTATGATCGCTTCCTTCGGGAGAGCGGGAATCGAATCTCAGGCGGCCTGTTTCGGGAGAACGTCGCGCTCGACCGCGGTCTGGTCGATGGAATCCAGATCGAAACGATTCTGGATATTCAGCCAGTATTGCGCCGACGGTGCCGAAAGTAGCGCCCCAGCCGCGCGGCCGTATCCGCCGTGATGCCGCGTTTCTCATTCACGATCAGGCTGATGCGGTTCGCCGGCACGCGGATCGCCTGCGCCAGTCCGTTAATGCTGATCTCTTCATCCTGCATGTCTTCGAGCAGGATTTTGCCCGGGTGAATCGGCGGCAGCTTGATTTCGCGCTTAGTGGTAGTCGGTGATTTCGACATCGGTTGGTCCTTTAGCTTCCCATTTGAAGCAGATTCGATACTGGTCGTTGATCCGAATGCTGAACTGGCCTTTGCGGCTTCCGCTCAGCGCTTCCAGCCGGTTGCCGCGAAGTGCTCGCAGGTCGTCCAGGGAAGTCGCGGAGTCGAGCCGGATCAGGCGGGTCCGGGCTTGTTCTTCGATGTTCACCAGTTCCACGACGCGCCGGCCGCCCATCAACTTCGCGGCTCGCCGGTCCTTGAACGACCGGATCATATCTATAAGGTATTACTTTACAAGTAATACGTCAATAGGCGGGCAAATGGCAGGAGTTCGAGCCACCGTGCCTCCAAACCCCTTCCAGCGCTAACATACCTGGTATGCGCTGCTGGATCGTTCCGTTCCTGATTTCAGCCTGCATAGCTCAGCAGGCTCCGTCTCAGCCTGCTTTCGAGGTTGCGCTTATCAAACCGTCCGATCCCAACCCCGACAACCCGATATGGACCGGAATGAAGTTGAATCCCGGCACGGTGGAATACTCAAATCTCACCATGCGAGATTGCATCCGCGCCGCGTATCGCGTCCGCGATTTCCAGATTCAAGGCCCGCCGTGGATCGACTCGCTACGTTACGAAATCACCGCGAAGCTTCCCTCCGGGGCACGGCCCGACCAGGTTCCCGAGATGCTTCAGTCCTTGCTTGCCGAGCGGTTCAATCTGGTCCTGCGCCGCGATTCCAAGGAGCAATCCGTATACGTCTTATCGGCCGGCTCCGGCGCGCCGCGGCTCAAGCCCGCTGAAGTTGCCTCGGAGCCCCCGTCGGCCACCGCCGTCGGGCCCGACGGTCTGCCGCGGGCGCCGATGATGTTCTCGTTCCCCGGGTCCGGCGTCCATGTATTGGCGCGGGCGGCTTCCGTCGCGGCCTTCGCGGAGTTGCTATCGCGCTTCACCGCGCGGCCGGTCGTCGATCTGACCGGAATCAAGGGCCTGTACGATTTTGAGACGACCTTCTTCCCCGAAGTGACGCCTCCGTCAATCGCGTCGGCGCGGGCGTCCGCCGGGTTACCCGTACCTTCTGCGGTTGCCTCCTCGCCCGATGCGGCGCCCGAGCCCGTGCCATCCTTGTCCGATGCCGTAAAGCAATACGGTTTCAAGCTCGAACGGCGCATGGCCCCCATCGACATGCTCACGGTCGTATCCGCTGAGAAGACTCCAGCCTCCAACTGAGCTTCACCCCAAACCTTGGCAATGCGCGAGGGGCCGAAGGGCAGCTAGTCACACCATCCAGGAATTCCTTAACCTCCACCCCCTCACAGGCTTACCGCTCCGGGAGTGCGAGTCTAGTACCCTCTGCGTGGTATGCCGTAAATAGGAGGGCGCCGAACCGCGCGCGCCGCAGGCCAGCGTCAAAAATGGGTTCGTTTATGCAGACTCCGACCCGCAGCGTTTTGTTTGGCTTAAGACCGATATTGGCGTCGTTTCGTCAAAACCGCGCCGTCCGTCAACCGCTTACAACCCCGGCTATCGGTCCCCCAAATTGGGTTCGTTCTGTCAGATCGCCGGCACGCACAATAGCAGACACAGAGAACCGAGCGAGCAGCCGACCCCAGCCCCCAAATTGGCTTCGTTCCCCCAATTCCGCGACTCCCAAAACCCCAGCCCCCAGCCCCTAGCCCCCACCCCCCCTCCCCCAATCAACGCGTCCCCGCACCCGCTCAGCCCTTCCCCGCATCCATTAAAATGGCAATCTTGACTATTAAGTATAGATTCGATAACCTACAAATAGATCGAGCTTTCAGGAGCCCTTGTGAGCGAGTCGTCGAACGCCATCGAAACCTTTGCAAATCAAGAATATAAGTGGGGTTTCGTCACCGATATCGAGAGCGAATCCCTCCCCCGCGGGCTGAACGAGGACGTCGTCGCCCTTATCTCCGCTAAGAAGCAGGAACCGGAGTGGCTCCTGGAATGGCGCCTCAAGGCCTACCGCCATTGGCGGACCATGCGGGAACCCAACTGGGCGAACGTTCACTACCCGCCCATCGACTACCAGGACATCGTCTACTACTCGGCGCCGAAGGCAAAGAAGGAAGGCCCCAAGAGCCTCGACGAAGTCGATCCCGAGTTGCTCAAGATGTACGAGAAGTTAGGCATTCCGCTCCAGGAGCGCGAGGCGCTAGCCGGCGTGGCCGTGGACGCCGTGTTCGATAGCGTTTCCGTGGCCACAACCTTCAAGGAGAAGCTCAAGGCCATGGGCGTGATCTTCGGCTCGTTCTCTGAAGCCGTCCGCGAATACCCGGATCTGGTCCGGCAGTACCTCGGTTCGGTGGTCCCCTCCTCGGACAATTTCTTCGCCGCGCTCAACTCGGCGGTTTTCAGCGACGGTTCTTTTTGCTACGTGCCCAAGGGCGTCCGCTGCCCCATGGAGCTGTCCACGTACTTCCGCATCAACGCGAAGGATACGGGCCAGTTCGAGCGCACGCTGATCGTCGCCGATGAAGGCGCGTACGTGAGCTACCTCGAAGGCTGCACGGCGCCCATGCGCGACACCAATCAGCTTCACGCGGCCGTCGTGGAACTGGTCGCGCTCGATAACGCGCGGATCAAGTATTCCACGGTGCAGAATTGGTACCCGGGCGACAAGGAGGGCAAAGGCGGCATCTACAACTTCGTCACCAAGCGCGGGGCGTGCCGCGGCGTCAATTCGAAAATCTCGTGGACGCAAGTCGAAACCGGTTCCGCTATCACCTGGAAATATCCGAGCTGCATCCTGCAAGGGCGATAACTCCGTGGGCGAGTTCTATTCCGTTGCGCTGACGAACCACTACCAGCAGGCCGATACGGGCACCAAGATGATCCATATCGGGAAGAACACCACGAGCACGATCGTCTCCAAGGGCATCTCGGCTGGCTTCGGGCAGAACACCTATCGCGGCGCGGTGAAGATTCTGAAGACGGCCACCGGCGCGCGCAATTACTCGCAGTGCGATTCGCTGCTGCTGGGCGATAAGTGCGGCGCGCACACGTTCCCGTATCTCGAAGTGAAGAACACGTCCTCGCAAGTGGAACATGAAGCGTCCACTTCGAAGATCGGCGAAGACCAGATTTTTTATTGCCGCCAGCGCGGCATATCGAGCGAAGACGCCGTCTCGATGATCGTGCATGGATTCTGCAAGGAAGTTTTCAAGGAGCTGCCCATGGAGTTCGCCGTGGAAGCGCAAAAGTTGCTCGGAGTGAGTTTGGAAGGAAGCGTAGGGTAAGAGCTGTCAGTTTACAGTTGTCAGTTGTCAGTCTTTGGTCTTCAACAAATCGCCGGAGACGCTGATAAGTGATGACTGACGACTGACGACTGATGACTAAAAGCAATGAGTTTACTTGAAATCACAGACCTCCACGCCACCGTCGGCGATCGCGAAATACTCAAGGGCATCGACCTTACGGTCAACCTGGGCGAAGTGCACGCCATCATGGGGCCGAACGGCTCCGGTAAGAGCACGTTGGCTCAAGTGCTCGCCGGCCGCGAGCTCTACGCCGTCACGAAAGGTCAAGTCCTGTATGACGGCAAAGACCTGCTGGCCATGTCTCCGGAAGACCGCGCCCGCGAAGGCGTCTTCCTCGCGTTCCAGTACCCGGTTGAGATCCCGGGCGTGAGCAATCAGTACTTCCTGCGCGCGGCGCTGAATTCCATCCGCAAGCACCGCGGCCTGCCGGAACTCGACGCCATGGACTTTCTGGAGTATATCCGGGCCAAGATCGCGATGATGAAGATGGAGCAGGCGCTCCTCAACCGCCCCGTGAACGCGGGCTTCTCCGGCGGCGAGAAGAAGCGCAACGAGATCTTTCACATGTCCGTCCTGGAGCCCAAGCTCGCGGTCTTGGACGAGACCGATTCCGGCCTCGATATCGACGCGTTGAAGTTGGTGGCGGCGGGCGTGAACGCGCTGCGCGGTCCCGAGCGCTCCCTGATCGTGGTGACCCACTACCAGCGCCTGCTGGAGTATATCGTCCCGGATTACGTGCACGTGCTGGCCGAGGGCCGCATCGTGCGCTCCGGTGGCAAGGAACTGGCTCTAGAACTCGAAAAGAACGGCTACGCCGGCATGGGCATTCACGACGAAGCCGAGGCGGTCCCCACGCTATGAGCGCCGTAGCGGAACAAACCGGAGCCTGGCTGGAAGCCTTCGGCAAGTTGGGAGCTACCGCGCCCTGGATGCAGCAACTGCGCCAAAAGGCATTCGCGCGTTTTGTGGAGGTGGGCTTTCCCACCACCCATGACGAAGAGTGGCGCTTCACCAATGTTGCGGCCATTGCGCGCACGAGATTCCAGCCGGCGGCGAAAAACTGGGATGCCGAAGCCGGCGTGCTACCGGTCGAGTTTCTAAATGGCAGATTGGTCGCGGAGGCTCTGCCAAAGGGCGCGCGCCTTGGAACCGCGGAGGACCTGGAAAAGTTTCTGGGACGTTACGCGGCCATGGACAAGAACGCGTTTGTGGCCTTGAATACGGCGTTCCTCGACGATGTGGCGGTAATAATCGTCGAGCGCGGCGCGGTGATCGAGGAGCCGATCCGCCTTCTATTCGGCGCAAAAGGCGCGGCGGAATCGCCGGTCGCGGCGCATCCGCGCGTTCTGATCGTCGCCGGCCCGCATTCGCAATCGAGCTTCGTCGAGATGTACGTCGGAGGCGGAGTTTACCTCACCAACGCCGTAACCGAGATCGTCGCGGGCGATGGCGCGGTGGTGGAGCACTCGAAGGTGCAGACGGAATCGCCGGCCGCGTTCCACGTGGCTACGATTCAGGCGCAGTTGGGACGCAGTGCGGCCTTTACCTCCCACAACATCTCGCTAGGCGGCGCGCTGGTCCGCAACGACGTGAACGCGGTCCTCTCGGAAGGCGCTGACGCGGCGTTGAACGGATTGTATTTGCTCAACGGCAGGCAGCATGTCGATAATCACACATCCATCGATCACGCCGAGCCGCACGGAACCAGCCGCGAGTTGTACAAGGGGATTCTCGATGGTCAAGGTACGGCCGTTTTCAATGGCCGCGTGATCGTTCGCAAAGACGCCCAGAAGACGGATTCGAAGCAGACCAACAAGAACCTGGTGCTTTCCGACGAGGCCGTCATCGATACCAAGCCCGAGTTGCAGATCTTCGCCGATGACGTGCGCTGCACGCACGGCGCGACCATCGGGCAACTGGACGCGGAGGCGCTGTTCTATCTTCAATCGCGCGGCATCGGCAAGGACGATGCGAGAAACCTGCTGACCTACGCCTTCGCGCAGGACATCGTAGACAAAATCAAGGTTGGGCCGATCCGCGATTGGCTGGAAAGGACCATGCTGGAGAGGTTCCATGAGCGCGCTCGCTGATTCCGTCGACGGCCGGCTTCGACGTCGCCAAGATCCGAGAGGATTTCCCGGTACTGAAGCAGAAGGTCCACGGCAAGCCGCTGGTCTATCTGGATAATGCGGCCACGGCGCAAAAACCCTTTTCGGTTATTGCCGCCATTCGGAAGTTCTACGAGGTGGACTGCGCGAATATTCATCGCGGCGTCCATGAGCTGAGCCAGCGATCCACGGCCGCTTACGAGCAGACTCGCGTCAAGGCCAAGCAGTTCCTGAACACCCGCTCGCGCAACGAGCTGATCTTTGTCCGCGGCGCCACGGAAGCCATCAATCTGGTGGCGCAGACCTGGGGCCGGAAGCACGTCAAGACCGGTGATGAGATCGTCATCAGCGGCCTGGAGCATCATTCGAACATTGTTCCCTGGCAGATGCTCTGCGAAGAGAAAGACGCCAAGTTGCGGGTCATTCCGTCGAACGACCGCGGCGAATTGATCATCGAAGAGTACGAAAAGCTGCTCGGTCCGCGCACACGCATCGTTGCGGTTGGCCACGTCTCCAACGCGCTCGGCACGATCAACCCGGTGCGAGAGATGATCGCCATGGCCCACAAGGCCGGCGCTCTGGCTTTGCTGGACGGAGCGCAGGCCGCGCCGCACATGAAGGTGGACGTTCAGGCGCTCGACGCGGATTTCTACGCCTTTTCCGGCCACAAGGTCTGTCGGGCCGACCGGAATCGGCATGCTGTACGGGAAGGCCAAGTTGCTGAATGCCATGCCGCCGTATCAGGGCGGCGGCGACATGATCCGCAGCGTCACATTCGAGAAAACCACTTACAACGACGTTCCGTACAAGTTCGAAGCCGGCACGCCGCATATCGCCGGCGGCATCGGTCTGGGCGCCGCGATCGATTATGTCACCCATCTTGGCATGGATAAGATCGCGGCCTACGAACACGAACTACTGGTGTACGCCACAGCGGCGCTGTCCGAGATCCCCGGCCTGCGAATTATCGGCACGGCGAAGGAAAAGGCCGCCGTGCTCTCCTTCGTGATGGAAGGCATTCATCCTCACGATATCGGCACGGTGCTCGACCGTATGGGCATCGCCGTCCGTACCGGCCATCACTGCGCGCAGCCGGTCATGGAGCGTTTCCAGGTGCCGGCGACTACGCGCGCATCGCTCGCGTTTTATAACACTACGGCCGAGATCGACGCTCTGGTTGCCGGTCTCCGCAAGGTCAAGGAGGTATTCGGCTGATGGTGGACGATCTGTATCAGGAACTCATACTCGACCACAGCAAGCACCCGCGCAATCTGCACATTATGGACAACGCCACGGGTCACGCCAAGGGCTACAACCCGCTGTGCGGTGACAAACTGGAGTTGTTCCTCAGCATGGATGGGGACGTGGTAAAGGACGCCAGCTTCGTCGGCTCCGGGTGCGCCATCTCCACCGCCTCGGCGTCGCTTATGACCGAGAGCCTCAAAGGCAAGACGCGTGCGGAAGCGCTCGCGCTGCTCGAGAAGTTTCATGACTTACTAACCACGGACTCCCCTGTCACTCATGGGTTAGGCAAGCTCGTGGTGTTCTGCGGCGTACGGGATTACCCCGCGCGCGTCAAGTGCGCCACGCTCGCCTGGCACACTCTGAAATCCGCGCTTGAAGACAAAGGCGAAGTGGTCACCAGCGAATGATCCAAGCCGCCAACCGAGCCGCGACCGTAAGGGAGTGTCCAATGGGCCGCGCCGGCCCGCCAAAGGTAATGAAGACGCGGCAAAGTGGGGCAGGGCTTTTGCCCTGCCGCCGCCATTTTTGGCGGCGTTCCGAAGCGACCTCAGCGCGCCGGGCAAAAGCCCCGCGGCAGCCCCAAATGGCTGGCCCCACAAACGTCGCGTCTTCGAGAGAGCGGTCATAGATGCAAGACTCACTCCGCGACAAGACCATCCTCGCCCTGAAAAAGGTCTGCGACCCCGAGCCACCGACCAACATCCCTAGCCGAGCCGCGACCGTAAGGGAGCGGAGGGGCGCCGGACAATGACACAACCGCTCAAAGACAACGTCATCGTGGCCCTCAAGAAAGTCTACGACCCAGAGGTGCCCATCAACATCTACGACATGGGCCTGATCTATGGAGTCGAGACGGATGCCGAGGGCCGCGTTTCCATCCGCATGACTCTCACCGCGCCCAACTGTCCCGTGGCTGGCAGCCTTCCCGCGAATGTCGAGCGCGCGGCGCGGAATGTCGAGGGCGTGACGGATGCAAAAGTCGAATTGACGTTCGATCCTCCTTGGACTCCCGAGCGCATGTCGGAAGCGGCGCAACTGGCGATGGGTCTTGACGGCATTATTCCGATTGCGAGGGTTCGCGGATGAAACTCACGGCCAATGAGGAATACGGTCTCCGCTGCCTGGTGCGCATCGGCTACGCCAGCGATTCAAAGAGCGGCCTGACCATTCCGGAAATCAGTCAGGCCGAGGGCGTTTCTCCGGCCTACGCCGCCAAAATTCTGCGCACGCTCCGCAAAGGCGGATTCGTCAAGGCCGCGCGAGGCAAAGCGGGCGGGTACACCCTGGCGCGCCAGCCCGAGGCCATCGTTATCGGCCATGTCATCGAAGCCCTGGGCGGCCGTCTCTTTGAGCGCGACTTCTGCGATAGCCACTCCGGCCAGATCAGCATCTGCACGCGGTCGGTGGACTGTTCCGTCCGCTCCCTCTGGCGCGCTGTGCAGGTAGCGGTGGATCAGGTCCTCGGCAAAGCCACCTTGCGCGACTTGCTGCAGAGCGAGCAGCAAATGAACTCCTGGGTCCGCACCATCCCCGGCCCGAGTGGATTGTATCTGCTTCAATAGAGTTACAGATTACCCGCGCGAAAGGGCCTTTACAGCGGGGTTATAATTACCTCAGATGGTTCTCGGAATCCCGCTCACGCGGGCCGGTGAAGTAGCGAACCTATCCCACCCTGCCGTCCCATCTCGTCCCCAATTTTGCTTGCCTGGAGGCTCCGATTATCGGATCGATAAAAGCTAGCGTGCCTATCACCCGAGGAGTGGAGAGTCTCTTCGGTACGCGCGACGAAAACATCCGGTTGTTCGAAACCGGACTGGGCGTGCATACGCAGTTGATCGATAGCAGTCTGGAAATCGAAGGCGAAGAGGAAAGCGTGGCGCGCGCGGAGAGCATCCTGGGGGATTACTGCGCCCTGGTTCGCGAAGGCCACGTCTTCAATAACGGCGATCTGAACAGCTACCTCCGCGTGGTGGTTTCCGATCGCGAGGTGACGCTTCGCGCTCTGGTGCAGAGCGGCCGGCAGCGCAGTTTCGGGAAGAAGACTCTGGCCCCGAAGTCCGTCAACCAGCGCCGCTATCTCGAAGCTATCGAGCGCAACGATCTGGTGTTCGGCATTGGCCCCGCCGGCACGGGTAAGACCTATCTGGCCGTCGCCATGGGCGTATCGGCGCTCATCGGCAAGCAGGTGGCGCGCATCATTCTGACGCGCCCCGCCGTCGAAGCGGGCGAACGTCTCGGCTTCCTCCCCGGAACTCTTCAGGAGAAAGTGGACCCGTACCTGCGCCCCCTTTACGATGCGCTGTACGACATGCTGGAAAGCGAGCGCGTGGAGAAACTGCTCGAGCGCAACGTCATCGAAGTGGCGCCCATCGCATTCATGCGCGGCCGCACGCTGAACGACAGCTTCATCATTCTCGACGAAGCGCAGAACAGCACGCCCGAGCAGATGAAGATGCTGCTCACGCGCCAGGGTTTCAACTCGAAGATGGTCGTGAACGGCGACGTGACCCAGATCGACCTGCCGAGCGGACGCCGCAGCGGCCTGCTGGACGCCGTCGACGTGCTCAAAGGCGTGGAGGGCATCAGCTTCGTGCAGTTCGACGAGCGCGACGTGGTCCGCCACCCGCTGGTGCAGCGCATCGTGAAGGCTTACGAGCGCTACAACGAGACCATCGGCGCCGCTCGCCAGCTTAGTCTGAAATTATCCGAGCCGGCGGCGGAAGCCGCTGCCACTCCCGCCGAGGACGCGCCACAAGGCTAGACGCCAATTGATGCCTTCTTTAGAGAACAGCTCTGTTTCATTCCGCCGCGCGCCGTTCGACGCGCGGCCCCACGCGCTCGAACTGTTCGCGCGCAAGATCCAGCGTGACGTGACCCGCGGCCGGCCATTCGATTGCCTGGTCACGGGCGACGCCGAAATGCGCCGCCTGAACCTCAAGTTCCGCGGCAAGGACTATCCGACCGACGTGCTTTCGTTTCCCAGTGGGGCAGGTCTCCAGACCTGCCCAGGGCAGACCGCAAGGTCTGCCCCGCTCGGCGACATCGTAATCTCCCTGGCCCGAGCGCGAGCTCAGTCCCGTGAATTTGGCCATTCCACTGAGAACGAAATCCGAATTCTCATGCTGCACGGCGCGCTGCATCTGGCCGGGTTCGACCATGAGGCCGACTCGGGCCGCATGGCCCGCGCGGAGAAGCGCTGGCGCGTGCGGTTGCGTTTGCCCGGCGGTCTCATCGAGAGAGCGCACGTATGAAGCCAGGATTCAAATCGGGGTTCGTTTCGCTGATCGGCCGGCCGAATAGCGGCAAGTCCACCCTGCTGAACGCGCTCGTGGGCCAGAAGGTTTCCATTGTCGCGGATAAGCCGCAGACCACTCGCACGGCCATTCAGGGAGTTCTGACGCTGCCCGATGCGCAGATTATCTTTATCGATACGCCCGGCATCCATAGGGCGGATTCGCCCATCAATAAACGCATGATGGGCGCGGTCCGCAACGCGCTCGACGGCCGCGACCTTCTTCTGCTAGTGGTGGACGCCAAGCGGCCGTTCACCGAGGAAGACCGTCAGGCGGTGGATTTGGCGCGTAAGCCCAACGTCCCTGTCGTCCTCGTCTTGAACAAGATCGATCTGGTCGCCCCGAAGAGCCGCCTGCTGCCGATGCTGGAGCACTACCGGTCCACTTACGATTTCGCGGATTACATTCCCGTCTCGGCGTTGAAGGAAGACGGGCTGGACATTTTACGCCGCGTGATTGTGAGCCATTTGCCGGAAGGCGAGGCGTATTTCCCCGAAGACTACATCACGGATCAGCCCGAGCGGTTCCTCGCCGCGGAACTAGTGCGGGAGAAGGCGTTGCTGGCGACCCGCGCGGAAGTTCCGCATTCTATCGCCGTGAACGTGGACCGGTGGGAGGTGGGCGAGCGGATCACCAAAATCTATGCCACCATTCGCGTGGAGCGCGAGGGACAGAAGGCCATCCTGATCGGCGCCGGGGGCGCGACGCTCAAGAAAATCGGCTCCGAGGCGCGGGCCGAGATCGAAGGTTTGCTGGATATGAAGGTCTATTTGGACCTGCACGTCCGCGTACAACCGGGCTGGCGCGAACAGAGGGCGTTCCTCGACGCGATGGACTGGCGTACAATAGCCGTTAACGAAGATGACTCGTAGAATGTGCATCTCTTTGGTGGCCGCGCTCGCGCTGGCCTCCGCCGGCTTGACCGCCAAGCCGAAGGTCCTCACGGACGATACCATCACCGATCAGGTCCGCCTGAAGCTTGCGGACGATCAGATTGTCAAGGGCGGCGCTCTGCAGGTAGTCGTCAAGCAAGGCGTGGTCACTTTGAGCGGAACCGTCGAATCCAAGCAGCAGCAGGAACGCGCCCCCAAGCTTGCCGGAAAGGTAAAGGGCGTCAAGCAGGTGATCAACAACATCGCTCTCCGCGACAAGAACACCCCGCGATGAGTCCTGCCACTCGCATGGCCGCCGCCGCGGCCGGGGTGGTATTGTGCGCCTGCGCACAGGATTTTTCCTCCTTATCTGTCCAGAAGATCGCCATCGGATTCCGATTCACGGATGGACCGGCCTGGTCTAAGGACGGATTCCTGGTATTCAGCGACACTCCCAGCGATCGCATTCTCAAATGGGTTCCCGGCCAGCAGCCGTCGCTCCTTCGCGGAGATGCGCACGGTCCGGCCGGCAACGCCTTCGATAGCCAGGGACGGCTCTACACGTGCGAAGCCCGCGCGCGGCGGGTGGTGCGTACGGAGAAGGACAAGACCGAAGTGATCGCGGAGCGCTGGGACGGGAAGCGGCTCAACGCGCCGAACGACATCGTGGCCGCCAAGAACGGTCACGTCTACTTCACCGACCCTGCCTTCGGCAGCCAGGACGATAATCGCGAGTTGGATTTCTACGGCGTATATCATGTGCCGCCGCGCGGGCCAATGACTCTTGTAGCCAGATCCGCGGGAAGGCCCAACGGCATCGCCCTCTCGCCGAGCGGCCGCGAGTTGTACGTGTCGGACTCGGACGACCACACGATCCGCGTCTACGACCTCGATCGGGACGGCGCCGCATCGGGCGAGCGCACGCTGATTTCCGGGATTATGGGCGCGCCCGGCGGAATCCGCGTGGACGAAACGGGAAACCTGTACGTGGCGGCAAATGGATTGTTCGTCTACTCTCCACAGGGCCGGCTCGTGCGCGCGCTCGAGGAAAACCGCCGCGTTTCGAACTGCGCTTTCGGCGGTCCCGATCTCAAGTGGCTCTTCCTCACCGAAGGCCCCGAGCTGATTCGCGCGGATATGCCTGTGAAGGGGGCGTATTGACCGCCGGAAGGCGCGACCGGCGCCGCTACCCGAAACTGCCGCTCGTGGGCGTCGGGGCCATCGTGCTCAATCGCGATCGCGTGCTGCTGGCCCTGCGCGATAAGCAGCCGATGGAGGGCTGGTGGTCGCTGCCCGGCGGATTGGTGGAAGCGGGAGAGTCTCTGGAGGACGCGGTGCGCCGTGAGTTGCTGGAAGAGACCGGGCTGGAAGTGAGGCCGCTTGCGATAGTCGAAGTGTTCGAGCGCATTCACCGCGACGCAAAAGGACGCGTGGAATATCATTACGTGTTGATCGACTACCTGTGCCGCGTGGCCAGCGGCAAACCGATAGCGGCGAGCGACGCTCGCGCGGTTCAGTGGGCTCGGCGCAAGGATCTTCCGAAGCTCCGAATTACCGAAGGAACGCTCCCGGTGATCGAAAAGGCCTTCCGGATGCGGGGTGGCCAATGCTGCCCGTCTCACCCATTCGCCAGACGCAGCGCGCGGAAGCGATTAGTGAATGTATCGTGAAGACCAGCGCCGAAGTTCTCGAATTCGAAGCTCTCCGCCAGTTGCTGGCCCGGTTTGTTTACAGCCCTCAGGGCCACCGGGGACTGGAGGCGGTCGAGCCGCATACCGATCGCGCGCGCCTGGAGCGCGATCTTGCGGAAGCGGGAGAGGCCGTCGAATACCTTCGCGCGGCCGCGCGCCCTCAGCCCGCCCGGGGGCCCTCTGGGCTGGGCGCGGCTATTCGGATCGATTTCGGAGGGTTGCCGGACGTAGAGATATCCGTCCAGAAACTGCGCATCGAAGGCGCGTGCCTGGAACCCAAGGAGATCTTCGACCTCTTCGCTCTGCTCGACCGCGCCGCGGACGTCAAATCCCTGCTTGCGGCGGCCGCGGAGAGGTTCCCGCGCCTTGGAAAACGCGCCTCTACCATCGGCGATTTTCGCGGCTTGCTGAAGGATCTGGAAGGCAAGATCCTGCCGGATGGAAGCATCGCCGATCATGCCAGCGTCGCGCTGGGGCGCATCCGGCGCGAGATGGAGCGGCAGAAAAAGGCCATTCAGGAATCGCTGGAGCGCTTTCTGCGCGCGCACCGCGAGGAGGGCGTGCTCCAGGAAGAGTTCGTCACCATCCGCAACGAGCGCTTCGTGGTTCCGGTGATCGCCGGCCAGCGGCGCAAACTCGATGGCGTGATTCACGGCGCCAGCTCCAGCGGCCACACTCTGTTCGTCGAGCCTCTCGAAACCATAGAACTGAACAACGAGTTGGTTCGCCTGGGTGACGACGAAGCGCGCGAGGTGCATCGCATCCTCCTGGAATTGACCGAGCGCATGCGCGTTCACTCCGAGTCGATTCGGAGCACGCTGGCCGCCATGGGCGAACTCGAGATTATCTTCGCCAAGGCGCGGTTCGCGGTGGCATTCGACTGTTCCATCCCGCGCTTCGGCGAACGGCTTTCGCTGAAGGACGCGCGGCATCCCCTGCTCGAGGACGCGCTGCGCAAGCGGAACAAGCCTCCCGTGCCGCTCAGTCTTGAATTGACTCCGGACCGCCGCACGCTGCTCATCAGCGGCCCGAACACCGGCGGCAAGACGGTCGCGCTGAAGACGGTGGGGTTGCTGGCGCTCATGGCGCAATCGGGATTGCCGGTTCCCGCGGCCGAGGCTGAGTTCCCCTTGTTCTCGCAGGTGCTGGCCGATATTGGCGACTACCAGTCCATTCAGGAGAACCTCAGCACGTTCTCCGCCCACGTGTCGAACATCCGCGAAATGGCGCTCGATGTAACGCCGGATTCTCTCGTGCTGCTTGATGAGCTGGGCTCCGCGACGGATCCCGAAGAAGGCGGCGCGCTCGGCGTTGCGGTGGTCGAGCATTTTCGCCAGGCCGGCGCGTTCACGCTGGTATCCACCCATTTGATGGGCCTCAAGGTTTACGGCGCATCCACGGAAGGCGTTGTGAACGGCTCGATGGGGTTCGATGAGGCTACGTTCGAGCCGACCTATCGCCTGCAGTTGGGCCTGCCCGGCAAGTCCGCGGGCCTGGAGATCGCCACGCGCCTCGGAATGCCGGAGGACATCATGCGGCGCGCGCGCCAGGCCATGAGCGGCCGCGAGCGCGATGTCGCGCTCCTGGTGGCCGAGTTGCATCGGCGCGTCGAGCGGACCGATGCGCTGGAGCGGAGCTTACGGGAGAAGCTGGAGGCCCTCGCGCGCCGTGAAAAAGAATTGAAGGTCGAATGGGAGCGCCGCGAATCTCTCAAGCTGAAGGAACTGGAGCGGCGTGCGGATCAGGCGCTGGCCGTCTTTGCGGATCAGGCGCGCGAGACCATTCAACAGATCTCGCAAAACACAGAAAAGCGCAAGGCGGAGCAGGACGCTCAGCGGCGCGTCTCCAAGGCCAAGCGTGAGATGCGCGAAGAATTCGACACCATAGTGCTCTCGACGGAAGACGACTCGCGCACAGGCAGGCTCGCTCCGCCGCGCCTCGAACCCGGCGTTCGCGTGCGCCTTCGCGACCTGCGCGATCCGGCGCGCGTGACGCGCCTGCTGAGCGGCGGCCGCATTGAAGTGGAAGCCGGATTCCTGAAGCTACAGGTTTCCGAGGACGACGTACTCGAGACGCTGCCCGATGCGGCGGCCACTTCCAAGCTTCCGAAGAACGTGAGCTACACTCCGCCGCCCCAACTCGCGCCGCTGCACCAGGAAATCAACGTCATCGGCCAGCGCGCCGAGGAAGCTCGGGACGCCGTGGATCGGTTCCTGGACCGCGCCGTCATGGCCACCGCCAGCCGCATCCGCATCGTCCACGGCCACGGCATGGGCGTGCTGAAGAAGACCATCGCCGAACTGCTCAGCTCCCACCCTCACGTAGCCAAGTTCTACCAAGCCCCTCAGCAGGAAGGCGGCGCCGGAGCGACCATCGTAGAACTGCGCGAGTAGGGCCTTCCATTTCTCCCGGAACAGGTTCAGAATGGAGCCGTGGACGAAGGCGCACTGGCGATCCAATCTGCCGGACGGGCTTCGAGGCGCGCGGCAGCCTTTGTTCACGAGGACCTCAGTCAGGATCTCGGCGGCCTCGCCACCATCGCCTGTCTCGCACCCTTTGTCGGCATGTTGGGGACGATATTCGGCATCGTGGACTCGTTCCCCGGCTTAGGCACAGAGGTGTTATTCCGGCCCTCCTCCACGCGATTCCATTGAGTCTACCGGGCGCAAGAGCGGTCCAAGGGAGCCCGCAATCCGGGGCGCAACAGCCGATCTCTCCCTGCTGATGAAAGCTGCCATCACCCCCAATTTCTATAGCCCTGATTGCGCGATAATGAAATTTCGGAGTGTGACGTATGAATAAAACGGAAAGCATTCGTCTGCTCAATCAGGCGGCCGCCGATGAGCTCCAGGCGGTTCACCAGTACATGTACTTTCACTTCCATCTTGATGACCAGGGCTTCGCGCCGCTGGCCAAGCTGTTCAAGCAGACGGCCATACAGGAAATGGGACACGTGGAGGCGCTGGCCGAGCGCATCCTGTTTCTCAAGGGAGACGTGGAAATGGTTCCCGCGGGCCCAATCGAGAAGATCACGGACCCCGTGGCCATAGTCGAAAAGGCTATGTCCATGGAAGAGGAGAGCGAGCGCAGCTACAACGCCTCGGCCCTCATCTGCGGACAGAACGCCGACGCAGGCTCCAAGCAGCTTTTTGAGCGCCTGGTGGGCGAAGAAGAGGGGCACTTCGACAACTTCGAGAAGCAGCGCGATAACATCAAGCGCTTCGGCCCCGCTTATCTCGCGCTTCAATCGTTCGGCTCGGCGCCTCAAGGCGGCCCCGGACCGGCAGCCGCATAGGGATTTCGTGGGGCGGACGCCCCCGTCCGCAGCCGGCCCCCAGGCCGGCTCGCTTTTTCTTGAGAGTTTCCAACCGCCGGACGCACTAGTCTGGCGTGAGGTCGTACCGTCGTCGCCTTCCGCATATTGACGCCCCGGGCACACCCCTATTCCTTACGTGGCGGCTTCACGGAAGCCCGCCCGAGCACCGCGCTTTCCCTGCAGCGTCTCTGACCTCGGGCCAAGCGTTCGCAGCGATGGATACCCTCCTGGACGAGACTCGTTCAGGCCCGTTCTACCTTCGACAACCTGACGTGGCGGAGATGATCGTCGAGGCATTCCAGTACAACGCCCTAATTCTTCGGCATTACGAGTTGCACGCATTTGTAGTCATGCCCAACCACGTTCATCTGCTGATCACGCCTCGCGTGGCGTTGGCCAAGCTAACAAGGAAGCTTTCAGCTTTCAGCGCGGCAGTCATGGCTGACGGCTGAAAGCTGAGAGCTGTTGGCTTGCGCTCACAGCCCCGCCAGAATCTCTGCCGCGTGGCCCTTGGCCGTGACCTTCGAGTAGATCTTCTCGATGCGTCCGTCGGGGCCGATGATAAAGGTGCTGCGCACAATGCCCATCGTCTTCTTGCCGTACATGGTCTTCTCTTGCCAGACGCCGTAGGCTTGGGCCACGGCCTTGTCTTCATCCGCCAATAACGGAAAGGGAAGCGAGAATTTCTCTTTGAACTTGGCCTGCGAGGCGGGTCTGTCGGGAGATACTCCCACCACCGCGACGCCCTTCGCGGCGAACCGTCGAATATCGTCGCGAAACTCGCAGGCCTCAATCGTGCAGCCCGGCGTGTTGGCGCGCGGGTAGAAATAGAGCGCTACGCGCTTGCCTTTGAGCTGTGAGAGCTTGAACTCCTCGCCGGAATCCGTGAGCGCCCGGATCTCGGGAGCCCTATCGCCAACTTTCAACATGTCTCACCCCAGTTTTTGTTTGAAGATGCCGGTCACCGCGGCCACATCGGCCTGCCCGCGCGTGGCCCGCATGACCTGGCCTACTAGGAAATTCATGACCGTCGCCTTACCGCCGCGGTACTGCTCCACCTGCTTCGGGTTCGCGGCGATCACCTCATCGACAATTTTCTCCAGCGCCGATGAATCGCTGATCTGCTTGAGGCCTTCACGCTCGATGATCGCCGCCGGCGCTTCGCCCGACGAGAACATCTTCGCGAAGACTTCCTTGGCCAGCTTGCCCGAAATCTCTCCGCGCGCTATGAGCGCCACAAGCTCGCCCAGATGCCGCGCGCTCATGGGCGAATCCGAAATCTCCTTGGACTCAGCCTTGAGCTGACCCATCAGGTCGCCCATCACCCAGTTGGCCGTGGTCTTCGCGTCGTTCGAAACAGCGAGCGCGGTCTCGAAGTAATCGGCTAGCGCGCGGGAGGCCGTCAGAGCTTCCGCGTCGTACTCGCGGAGTCCGTACTCAGTCACGAATCGCGCCTTCTTCCGCGCGGGCAGTTCCGGCATGACGTCTTCGAGCCGTTTCAGCCACGCCTCGCCGACGCGTAAGGGAAGCAGGTCGGGCTCCGGAAAATAGCGGTAATCGTGGGCGTGCTCCTTGCTGCGCATTCCCGCCGTTTCGCCGGCCTCCGAGTCGTAGAGCCGCGTTTCCTGAATCACCACGCCGCCGGCCTCGACAATGGCGACCTGCCGCGCAATCTCGTACTCCAGGGCCTGTTTGAGGAAGCGGAACGAATTCAGGTTTTTCACTTCCGCGCGCGTGCCGAATTTCTCGGCGCCCTTCAAGCGAACGCTCACGTTCGCGTCGCAGCGCAAATGGCCCTTCTCCATATCGCACGTGGAGACGTCGAGGAATTGAAGTGTTTGCTTGATCTCGGCGAGATAAGCGTAGGCCTCGTCGGAGCTGCGCAGATCGGGTTCGCTGACGATTTCGATGAGTGGAGTGCCGCTTCGATTCAGGTCCACGTAAGAGTAGCGGTCCGAATCGCGGAATCCCTCGTGGATGCTCTTGCCCGCGTCGTCTTCCATATGAACGCGCGTTACGCCAATGCGCTTGGCAACGCCGTCCACGGAGATATCGACATAGCCGTGCTCCGCCAGCGGCTCGTCGTACATCGAGATCTGGTAGCCCTTCGGGAGATCGGGATAGAAGTAGTTCTTGCGCGCGAATCGCGCTTGCGGGCGGATCCGGCAATTCAGCGCCAGCCCCGCCTGGATGGCCAATTCCACGGCGTGGCCGTTCAGAACGGGAAGCGCGCCGGGCAGCCCCAGGCACACCGGACACACGTTCGTGTTCGGCGGGGCTCCGAAGCTCGTCGGGCAGCCGCAGAAGATCTTCGTCGCCGTGGCAAGCTGCACATGTACTTCCAGCCCGATCACGGGCTCATAGCGCGCGATGGCTTCAGGCCCGGCGAGTGTTGGCGCCGCGGAGGACATGGAAGTTCTTTTATTGTTGCATGACGCCGCAAATCGGGGTGCTACCATCGGTTTGATGCCGAAGTTTAAGCCGGCGAAGAAGAAGAAAGACCGGCTGCCAGCCCCCAAGCCCGGCCTGCCGTGCTTGATCCTGATATTCGTGGGCATGGCGCTGATCATTCTTCTCCTCATCCTCGTGATGCATTCCTTCGCTCCGAGCAAATAGATGCGACCAGACAACCGCGCTCCCGGCAATCTCCGCCCCGTCGAGATCGTCAACAATTACCTGCAAACGGCGGAAGGCTCGGCGCTCATTCGCGTCGGCAACACGCACGTTTTGTGCGCGGCCACGGTCGAAGACACCGTTCCGCCCTTCCTGCGCAACTACGGAAAAGGCTGGGTGACGGCCGAATACGCCATGCTCCCGCGCGCGACGGCCAAGCGTACGCCCCGCGAGGTGACCAAGGGCCGTCCTTCCGGGCGCACGCATGAGATTCAGCGGCTCATCGGCCGCTCCATGCGGTCGGTTGTCGATCTGGCGGCGCTCGGCGAACGCACGGTCACGCTGGATTGCGACGTACTGCAAGCCGACGGCGGCACGCGCACGGCCGCAATCACCGGGGCCTTCGTCGCTCTCGCGCTGGCCCTGCGGCGGCTCGTCGATTACAAGGCGCTGAAGCGGATGCCGCTGAGGGATTACGTGGCGGCCACCAGCGTCGGCATCGTCAACGGAACCCCCATGCTGGATCTCTGTTACGAGGAAGACTCCCGCGCCGATGTGGATATGAACGTGGTGATGACAGGCTCCGGGCGCTTCGTCGAAGTGCAGGCAACCGCGGAGCAGACTCCGTTCGACGACGATCAGATGGCGCGGCTGATCGGATTAGCGCGCGCGGGAATCCTCCAACTCATCGAGATCCAAAAAAGGGCCGTTACCCTTTGATCCGCCTCTACTGCGCCACGGGGAACCCCGGCAAGCTGCGCGAGTTCCGTCAGGCCGCCGGCCACGCGCCGGTCGAAATCGAACTGCTCCCCGATTTCAAAGGGATGCCTTCCTGCGTGGAAGACGGCGCGACATTCGAAGATAACGCCATCATTAAAGCCCGGCACTACGAGAAGTGCGCGGGCATTTCCGGCGTCCTGGTGTTCGCCGACGATTCCGGCCTCGAAGTGGACGCGCTCGGCGGCGCTCCCGGCGTCATCTCCGCGCGCTACTCGGGCCGTCACGGCGATGACGCTGCCAACAACCGGTTGCTGCTGGAAAATCTGCGCGGCGTCGAAAACCGGAATGCGCGCTTTGTGTGCGCCATCGCGGTGGTGGAAGCCGGGCGGGTGCGCGGTGTATATCGCGGCGCGGTGGAAGGCGCGATCGTCAACGAACCGCGCGGCTCCGGCGGCTTCGGCTACGACCCGCTGTTTTACTGTCCGCTTCTTGGCTGCACTTTCGGCGAAGCGAGCGAAGATAGCAAGTTCACGGTGAGCCATCGCGGCAACGCCTTGCGGGCAATGCTGGCGGATCTGCTGAAGCAATGAGGTGGGGCGGACAATTCTGTCTGCCGCTGCCTATCAGGCAGCGACGGAGCGTAGCTCCGCGTAGCGGACACCGGCTGATAGCCGGCGGCGGACAATATTGTCCGCCCCACGGCAACGGCGCCGCAACCCAGCCGGCCCCTTCGTGGAGCGCCGGCGATCATCTACTGATTCCCAGAAGGCATTGAGTCACAGCAGTACATTTCTTGCGGGGCTATTTCCCGAACGCGTACCGGAATCCGTTCTTGGCTATTTCCCGCAACTCGGCTTCGCTGAATCCGAACTCGCTTGCAGCCAGCCGGTATTCCCCAACGAGCGAGCAGCCGAACATGGCCGGGTCGTCCGTGTTCAGGACGAGCGGAACGCCCGCTTCAAAAAGGCGCCGTATGGGGTGTTCCTCAAGGCGCTTTATGACTCCGGTGATCCGGTTCGAGGTAAGGCAGATTTCTAAAGGTATGTCGCGGTCGCGCAGATGGTCCATCAATTTTGGATCGCGCGCGGACGCGATGCCGTGGCCGATGCGCTCGGCTCCGAGCGCGAGGGCGGCCCACACGGATTCCGGGCCTCCGGTTTCGCCCGCGTGGGCCGTGAGCCGCAGGCCGGCGGCCTTGGCGAACGCGTAAACCCCGGTGAACCACTCGGCCGGTCCGCGCTCCTCGCTCCCGCCGATTCCTATGGCCACAACGCCGCGGCCGGCGCGCTCCGCCGCCCACTCCGCTACCTGCATCGCCGATTCGGCGCCGAACTGCCGCACGGCGTCCAGTATCCAGCGAACAGTCACCGGCGCCCGCTCCGCCTCCTCGCGCACGGCCTCGAATACCGGCGCGAAGTCCTGCCGCTTCCACAGGATCACTCCGGCCGCCAGCGTGATTTCCGCGTAGCGTACGTTCTGCGCGTGCAACCGCTCGAGAAGCCGCCGCGTCGCTAGCGCGTAATCCTCGGGCGTCCTCAGGCGCTTCCCCACGGCGGCGAAAGCCTTGAGAAAACTATCGAAATCCGCATACGAGTAAATCGCGCGCAGTTCCTCGATAGGCGTCGAAGGGTCCAATTCGTGTAGCGTCTCCGGCTCCAGCGACCCTTCCAAGTGCAGGTGCAGCTCCGCCTTCGGCATTTCGAGGACTAAATCGGCCATACTGAAGCCAAGGATACTTGAAATTTGGAAGGTCGAGCCTGCAAGCTGATAGCTGAGAGTTGACGGCTGATCGCTTTCTTAATATGAGCGCCGCGGATATTGAAGCCATAACTGGCGGTTACCATGAAGACCCGTTTCGCTTTCTGGGGCCGCACGCCGTTCGGAAGAAGGGCGGGCAGCCGCGCTGGGAAATCCGCGCGTTCCTGCCCCATGCGGAATCGGCCGAAGCGTTGGTGGATGGCGGCGCCATCGCCATGGAGAAGCAACATGCGCAGGGCGTGTTTTGCGCGGTTGCAAGCGGTAGTCCGCGGCCGTATGCGCTCCGCGCGCGACTTTGGGATGGCCGGCAGGTGGAGTTCGAAGATCCGTACCGTTTCCCGCCTCTGCTCTCCGACGCGGATTTGTACCTGCACGCCGAAGGCACGCTTCATGAGGCGTACAAGTCCCTCGGCGCGCACGTCGTGGAATGCGAAGGCGTCCGCGGCGTGCGCTTCGCGGTGTGGGCTCCCAACGCCGAGTGCGTGACGCTCGTCGGCGATTTCAACGATTGGGACAGCCGGCGCCATCCCATGCGCCGGCGCAACAGCGGCGTGTGGGAGATTTTCATTCCCGGCATCGGGCAGGGCACGGCGTACAAGTACAATGTCCGTTCGCGCATCGCCGCCCACCAGCAACTCAAGGCGGACCCCTACGCTTTCCGCTGCGAAACGCCTCCGAAATCGGCGTCGGTGGTCTGGGACATTTCCAGCTACGGATGGAACGATTCGGCGTGGATGAAAGCGCGCGCCAAAACCGATTGGCTGAAATCGCCGGTTTCGGTGTACGAGGTCCACCTGGGCTCCTGGCTGCGCGGCCCGCATGGAGAAGCGGTTACTTACCGCGAGCTGGCGGTCAAGCTGGTGGAGTACGTGAAGCGGATGGGCTACACGCACATCGAGCTGCTGCCGGCTATGGAGCATCCGTTCTCCGGCTCGTGGGGATACCAGGTGATCGGCCATTACGCCCCCACATCCCGCTTCGGAACGCCCGACGATTTCCGGTATCTCATCGATAGCTTCCACCAGGCCGGCATCGGCGTGATTATGGATTGGGTCCCCGGGCACTTCCCCAAAGACGCGCACGGCCTGGTTTTCTTCGATGGCACCGCGCTTTACGAGCACGCCGACCCGCGCAAAGGCGAGCAGCGCGATTGGGGCACGCTGATTTTCAATTATGGCCGCAACGAAGTGCGCGCGTTCCTCATTTCCAACGCGCTCTTCTGGCTGAACGAGTACCATATCGACGGGTTGCGAGTGGATGCGGTGGCGTCCATGCTCTACCTGGATTACTCGCGCAAGCCGGGCGAGTGGATTCCCAACCAGTACGGCGGCAACGAAAACCTGGAGGCCATCGATTTCCTGCGGCGCTTCAACGAGTTGGCGCATCAGGTTCCGGGCGTCTTCACCGTGGCCGAAGAATCCACGGCGTTTCCCGGCGTCTCGAAGCCCGTTTATCTCAACGGTCTCGGATTCACCATGAAGTGGAACATGGGCTGGATGCACGACATGCTCCACTACTTCTCGAGCGATCCCATCTACCGCAAATACAACCAGAGCGACATCACGTTCAGCATGTTGTACGCTTTCACCGAGAACTTCGTCCTCCCGATCTCTCACGACGAAGTCGTGCACGGCAAGCGTTCCTTGCTGAACAAGATGCCGGGCGACGAGTGGCGCCAATTCGCCAACGTGCGCGCGTTTCTGGCTTACATGTGGGCCCACCCCGGGAAGAAACTGCTCTTCATGGGGCAGGAGATCGGGCAACGCGAGGAATGGAGTCACGATTCTTCGATCCGGTGGGACCTCCTGGAGTTCGATTTCCACCGGAAACTCCAGGCGCTGGCCCGCGATTTGAACCGCATCTACCGCGAGAATCCCGCGCTTTACGAAGTGGATTTCCGCTACGCCGGGTTCGAGTGGATCGACTTCCACGATGTGGAGGCCTCCGTCATCTCGTTTCTTCGAAAGGCCGAAGATCCGTCCGATTTTCTTTTGTTCTGCTGCAACTTCACTCCCGTGCCGCGCTTTGGCTACGAAATCGGCGCGCCCCAGGAGGGATTCTACGAAGAGATTCTGAACACGGATTCGGAAGCCTTCGGCGGGTCCAATCTGGGCAACGGAGGCATGGTCTCGTCGCGCCCGATTCCAAGGCACGGCAAGCCGCACAGCATCGCCGTGACCTTGCCGCCGTTGTCTGTGGTTGCGTTCAAGAGAAGATAGGCGGCGGAGGCCTTGGGGGCGCCGCCTGACGCGCAACGCCGGTTGACGGCCAAATGCCCGTAACGGTAACTTAGGGACAGAGCGTCTTCGGAGATTTGAATGACCATTCAGCTTTCACCTCAGATTGAGCGCGTGCTTCGGGAGGCTCTCGTGGCGGGCAAATATGACTCCGTAGAGGATGTGCTTGCCGAGGCCGTTGACATTTGGCAGAGACGCCGTACACAAAGCGAAGAGCTACGGCAGTCCGCTATCGATCGGCTCAGGACATTTGGAAAGGATCATGGGCTCTCGCTCGGTGAGTCGGCCATCCTGGAACTTCGCCAGGAGGCCCGTCCTTGAGCAAGATCGTCGTCGATGCCTCGGTTACACTGTCCTGGTGTTTCGCCGACGAGCAATCGGAACCCGCTCTGAAAGTCCTCGACCGCCTCAAGGCGGGCGATCAGGCTTTGGTACCCGTGTTCTGGGCTGTCGAGGTGCTTAATTCATTGTTGCTTGGCGAGCGGAGAGGGCGGATATCGATTGATGACACGTCTGCCTTCCTCCACAACCTCCTCAACCTTCAACCAATGGTCGATTACATCTCGCTCGGCCAGGTGGTTTCTCAGGTGCAGAACATCTGTCGCGGGCGCCGGCTTACTCCGTACGACGCCCTCTACGTCGAACTGGCGATGCGCTCGGGATGCCCACTTGCGACTTTGGACCGGGAACAGAAACGAGCGGCAGAGACCTTGGGAATCGAGTGTTTGTGAGGCAAGATCGACTGCGGCAACTCCCGGCGCGGCAGGCTCCGGTAGAGCTTGAGGGGCAGACCGCTAAGGCCAAGCCGCCCTTCCTGGAGAGAATACGGAAGGCTCCGGATCGGGGAACAGCCGGGCGTATTCGCTGGACGCGCGAGGAGTTGCACGGACGGTGAGACCGTCTATTCGGGTGTGCCGGGACACGCTCGCGATGACCGCGCCTGCGTCTCTTCGTCAAATCTAGACCTACCGCGTCTGATATCTGCCTTCGCCTTCCTCGACGTGCCGCCAGTTGAGTTGGGCCAGATAGAGCGGATTGCCATCAGGGTCCGTGAAGTGGGCGAACGCGCCGGATTTCCCCTCGCGGATGCCTCCATCGGCCTACTCCGCCCCGGCGATTTCCGCTCCGGCCTTGGAGAGCGCGGATTCCAGCTCGTTCTTGCCCATGCTCGTGCTGATGAAGAGCTCCTGCCGGGCCCCGGCGCTCAGGGCAATCGCTTTCCAGCCGTTCTGCGTCGGCACGGTGACGCGCACCTTCACCTTGCCGCGAGCGTTACGTACGGGCCGGATCACGCCGGGAATCACCGAACGGATCGCGGCGGTGTCCGCGAGCAACTGCTCCAGAATCGGGCGCACCCCATCGATGATGCTGTGCTCGACCTTCAGCCGGTCCTTGGCCGCGCGCAGACGCATCTAGCGCCAACCTTCGCCGCCGCGCAGCGGAACAAACCGGCATAGCGCGGCGACGCGCGATTCCAGGCGGCCGTTGCGCCTCTCAACCAGACGCAGTTCCTGATCGCTCCAATCGCCGACGGGAATCACGAGCCGGCCCGGGTCGCCCAATTGCGCGAGTAGCGCGGAAGGGACTTCGGGCGCCCCGGCCGCCACCGAGATGGCATCGAACGGCGCAGCCTTCGCATAGCCCATCGAACCATCGCCCGGAATCACGGCGACGTTCGCCCCATATCCCGCGCGCCGCAGATTCGCCGAAGCCGTGTCCGCAAGTTCCGGGACCAATTCCATGCTTACTACCTGCGCGGCAAGCAGACCCAGAACGGCCGCGGCGTATCCGCTTCCGGCGCCAACCTCCAGCACGCGTTCCGTCCCCGTCAGCGCCAATAACTGCGCCATGAGCGCCGTCATGAACGGCTGCGAAATGGTCTGGCCATACCCAATCTGAACCGGTGCATCGACGTACGAGGTAAGCCGCGATTCCAGCGGCACGAATTCCTCGCGGGGAATTTCGCCCATGGCGGCCAGCACGCGCTCGTCGCGAATGCCGCGCCTGCGGAGTTGTGTTTCGACCATCCGCCGGCGTTCCTCCGCCCAATCCGGAATCAATTCGGCCCTCCGATGATTATCATAGCCGCTAGAGTGGTGGGGCCGGCGCGCCTCACGTAAGCTCATTGAGAGGTACTCAACGGAGGCGTGAATTATACTGAGTAGTCCAGGAGGACCCTACGTGCGTTTGCAATTCGTGTTTGCGATCGTTTCGGGGCTGCTGATTTCGACCGCGGCCCAAGCTCAGTTGACGGACGATTACAATCCGCCACGGAGCAATTGTTGCCTGGTGAGTTCGGCCAAGACGCTGGCCGACCAGCTTCAGGATTGGAATCAGCTTGGCCGTTATTATGCCGCTAATCAGGAATTGAAGAAACAGCCGGCGGATCCGAAGCGGGTCGTCTTCATGGGCGATTCCATCACCGATGGCTGGCGCCTGGCGGATTACTTTCCCGGCAAGCCGTACGTAGATCGCGGCATCGGCGGACAGGTCACTCAGCAGATGCTCGTGCGCATGTACCAGGATGTGATCGACCTGAAGCCCGCCGCCATGGTGGTCCTCGCGGGCACCAACGATATCGCGCGCAACAATGGCCCCGAGACCGCCGAAATGGTCCAGCAGGCTTTGATGGCCATGACGGAGCTGGCTCAGGCGCATGGCATCAAGGTGATTCTCTGTTCCATCCTGCCGGTCAGCGATTACCCCTACCAGCACAGCCTGGAGGCCGCCCAGAATCCGCAGGCCGGGAGGGGCGCGCCGGGCGCCGCGCCGGGAGTAGCGGGTCCGGGTGGCCGCGGGATGGGCGGGCTCAGAGCCAGGCAGACCGAACCACACCCGCCGGCCCAAATCGTGAATCTCAACGCGTGGATGAAGGACTACGCCGCCAAGGTTGGCGCCACTTATGTGGATTATTTCAGCGCCATGGTGGACGAGAAGGGCTGGCTCAAGGACGGCATCTCGGCCGATGGCCTGCATCCCAACCCGGACGGCTATAAGATCATGGCCCCGCTGGCGCAGGCGGCCATCGATAAAGTAGTGCGGTAGCGTCAAGCGACGAAACGCCGCTGGCCCTTTGCGAAACGTGCCGTAAGCGCAAGGACGAAAGGTCCCCCGCCGAAACCACGTGGGGCAGACGCTTTCGTCTGCCGAGGTTGGCGGGGCCTGAATTCCGAAGTAGCCATCGGCAAGGAAGAATCTCCGCTGCGCAAGTTCCAATAATCACCGCATTTGGCCAGGCGAACCAGTCCCCGTGGGGCGGACGCCCCCGTCCGCGGCCGGTCCCCTGACCGGCCTTCGGCCGAAGGCCGATGAGGGGCCGGCCTCGGCAGGCTACCGTCCCGCCCGCGACGGCGTCTCTAAACGGACGTCCATCCCGTCATCCAGTCCGCTCGCCGAGACGCCGTAGAATTGCACGTTCGCCAGTGTTCCCGTGGGTCCGGTGATGTACCCGAGCAGCAGCCGTCCGCCCGCCTGCACGCTCACTCCGTTCAGCCACGCCGCGGCTACCACGCCTACCTGGCTGTCTTCCAGCAGCGACGGCGCTAAGCCCGGAGCGGCCGTGAACCGCAACGGCGACCGCTGGTCCCCCAGCCCGAATGTCACCGCTACCTGGCTCAGTTCCTGCGCCGCTTCCAGGTACACAGGCGCCCGTTCGGCTCCGTCTCCCGTGGCCTCCGCCGCGCCAAGCGCAAGCGAACCCGCCACCGGCGCGCCGTTCATTGGCTTTGCCGCGCCGCGCCGGACCGCGTCCAGTTCCGTCGCCCCCGCCGTTCCGCTCGACCCGCAGACCCCGCCTCGCGTCGTCCGCGTCGGGCGATTCGTATCCAGATTGTTCACCCGGAACAACTCCAGGATCAAGTCGCGGATATCCAGAATCCCATCGCCCCCACGCGTCGTCCCCGCGTCCGCCGGATACAAATCCATCGCGTCGAACCGGTCCGAGCAGTTCGTCGGCCGGAACCCCGGTATACTGTTCACCGCAAACAGCTCCTGGATCAGGTCCCGAATGTCCAGCACGCCATCGCCGAAATTCGGCGATACATCCGTCGTGTAAGGGTAAACGTCTCCCTCCATGTACGTCGTCACTACGCTGATCGTGCCGTTGGGCCCGGGGCTGATGATCACCGGGTTCACCCCGCCGCCGTTGGCCGCGTTCGCGCCCGTGATGGTCACCGTATAGCTTTGCCCGTTCGACGCTCCGGCGGGCACTGTCCCGTTGACCACCCCGAGCTTGTGCGTGCCGCTCAACGCCGTGCTCAGTGAGCTCCATACCACTCCGATCGAGTTCGAAGTCCCGCCCGAGCTAACCAGCGGCCCGTCCGTGATCGAGCTGTCCCGTGTGAAGGTCAGCGCGCCCGTCAGCGCCGGAGCGCTCCCCACCGGCGTAATTTGCAGTCCGAACGTCACCGCGTCCGCCGTTACACCGCTGGCCAACGTGAGAGTCACCGGAATGCTGAACGCGTTGCCCGGAGCCGCGGACGTCGAGCTGGCCGTCACGCTGTTCGGCGAATTGACCACCGTCGAATCCGTCGCGCTGGCCGATGCCGACCCGCCCCCGCTCACGCTCGCCTGGTTCACCTGCGGCGACGTAGCATTCGCCGCCACGTTCACCGTCACCGTGATTGCCGGATAGCTCGCGCCCGCCGCCAGCCCGTCGCTTCGGGTGCATGTGGTCCCGCCCGTCGCGCACGTCCACCCCGTCCCCGCCATCGAGACCAGCGTCATCCCGCTCGGCGGCGTTTCCGTCACGGTAACCGTTCCACTCGCCGCACTCGCCAGCGCCGCGTTGCTCACCGTCAGCGAGTAAGTCGCCCCGGTCTGCCCTTGGGTGAAGCTCCCCGTGTGCGTCTTGGCGATGCTCAACGCCGCCACCGGAACAATCGCCGTCGAATCGCTGGCGCTCGCCCCGGCCGATCCGCCCCCCGTCACCCCCACGCTATTCACCCGTGGGGTCGCGGCGTTCGTAGCTACGTTCACCGTCACGGTAATCGCCGGGTAGCTCGCCCCCGCCGCCAGTGCGTCGATCCGCGTGCATGTTGTACTGCCGCTCGCGCAGGTCCACCCCGTCCCGGCCATCGAGACCAGGGTCAGCCCGCCTGGCACGGTCTCTGTCACCGTGACTGTACCGCTCGTGGCCGCTGCTCCCGCCGCATTGCTCACCGTGACCGCATACGTCGCGCCCGCCTGGCCTTGCAGGAAGCTCCCCGTATGACTCTTGGCGATGCTCAGAACCGCCGGCATTGGCTGGATGACCGTCGAATCCGTGGCGCTGGCCGTGGCCAACCCTCCGCCCGAAACCCCCACGCTGTTCACCAACGGCGATGACGCTGCCGCCGCCACATTCACCGTCACCGTGATGGCCGGATAACTCGCCCCCGCCGCCAGCGCGTCACTGCGCGTGCAAGAGGTTCCCGAGCAGGCCCATCCGGTTCCCATCATCGAAACCACCGTCAGGCCGCTCGGCGCGGTCTCGGTAACCGTTACGGTCCCGCTCGTCGGCCCCGCGTTGGCCGTGTTGCTCACCGTAACCGTGTAGGTCGCCCCGTTTTGCCCTTGGGTGAAACTGCCCGAGTGAGCCGAAGCGACGCTCAATGCCGGCGGATTCGCCGTAATCACGGTGGAATCCGTGGCGCTGGCCGATGCCAACCCTCCGCCCGATACCGTCACGCTGTTCACCTGCGGCGAAGTTGCGGTTGCCGCCACGCTCACCGTGACCGTGATTGGAGGATAGCTCGCTCCGCCCGCCAGCGCATCGCTCCGCGTGCAAGAGCTTCCCTGGCAGGTCCATCCGGTTCCCGTCATGGAAATCAACGTCAGCCCGCTCGGCGGATTCTCGGTCAGCGTCACTTGGCCGGACGTAGCTTGGCCCGAAGGATCGTTGCTTACCGTCACCGTGTAGCTGCCGCTCTGCCCTTGCAAAAAGTTGCCTGTGTGCGTTTTCGCCACCTTCAGAACCGAAGAGTTGCGCGCGAAGTTCGCAGTAACGCTGTGTGCCGCGCCCATGGCGATGGATTGTGGGTTCGTCGTCCCGCTCAAGTCGCCGGTCCAGTTCACAAAGGCGTAGCCGGAAGCGGCCGCCGCCGTCAACTGCACCGAGGATCCACTGTTGTAGTACCCGTCCGTCGAGGAGGGACTGGCCGTGATCGATCCGCCGCCCGCCGGGCTGACGCTCGTCACCAGCGGGAATTGCGTCTGGAAAGCCGCCAGGAAGGTCGCCGATGTCGCGGGCGCGGTAATCGTGTGGCTCGCCGCGCCGCTATCGTTCCATCCCGTGAACATCATCCGCGCCAGCCGGCTCCCTTGCGGCGACGTCACGGCGATGGCGTGGCTGCTGCCCGCGGTCCAGAGGAACGTCTGGGGCGTTGTGTAGGCGGTCCCGTCCACGGTCACCGAAAGCCCAGAGGGACTCGTGTTGATCGTCGTCGTGGGCATCGCGCTGAAAGAAGCCGTGATGCTCAGCGGGCCGCTCAGAGTCACGGAGGCTGGATTCGCCGCCCCGGTGAGGCCCCCCGACCATGCGCCGAACACGTATCCCGGATACGGCGTGGCGACCGCCTGCACCACCGAGCCCGAATCGTAGTAGCCGTCCGAAGAGGTGGGCACAAGGAGCACACTCCCGGCCGCGGCTGGCGTTACCGTCGGCGTCAGCAAATACTGCGTGTCGAATTGCGCCGTGTAGGCCACCGTGCTGGAAGGCGTCGTGATGGTGTGGGTCTGGCTGCCGCCGTCGCTCCAGGTCATGAACAGGTTGCGCGTTCCTGTAGCCGCCTGCGGAGATGGCGCGCCGATGGTATGCGTCGTGCCGGCTTGCCAGCGGAACGTCTGCGGGCCGGTCAGCGCAGCCCCATCGACCGTAACGGTTAATCCCGGCGGATTAGAGGTCACCGTCACCTGCGTTCCCGTTGGCGCCAAACCTGTATCCGTCACGACCAGCACCGCGTCCGCGCGGCCATAAGCCAACTGCGAGCCATCGGGCGAATAGGCAATCGACAGCACGCCCCCGTTCTGGGAGTAGGTTTCCTGATTGTACTGGATGAGCTGGCTCCAGCTTGAGGTGTCCCAGATGTCGACCGTGCCATCGGGGTTGACCGAGGCCAGACGAGTCCCATTCGGCGACCAGGCGACGGACGTGTTGTTCTGCGTGTGAGCGCCCAGAGTCTGCACCGGGGACGCGCTTCCCTCATTGAAAAGCAGCACGTCTCCGTTCCACCCGGCCGCTAGAGAAGCTCCGCTTGGTGAGTACTGAATACGAAGGGAGCCTTCGCCGGACGCGAGGTAGCTATGCACAATCTTGCCAGTGCTCACATCCCACTCCCGCGCGATGCCGTCGTCTCCGCCTGCGACAACCTCCGTGCCGTCTGGGCTGAATTGCACTGATCGCAAACTAGCAGAAGCTCCGGTAAGCGTGCGGACCAAGGTCCAGGCCTGGGTGGACCAGAGCTTAACAACCTGCTCCGGAGAAGTACTCGCGCTGGCGAGCAAAGTACCGTCCGGAGAGAAGGCAATCGCCGTCACGGGTTGGCTGTGGCCCGTCAAGGTTCCGACAACACCGTGGTTCGCGGAGTTCCAGACCGCGACCGTATTATCAAGACCAGCAGCCAACTTTGTACCATCGGGAGAAAATGCGAGCCCCGAGATAACGTTGCTAATCGTCACGGGCACCTGAGCCACGACTTTGGCTGCGACCGTATCCCAAATCGAGATCAAGGAGTCATTTCCAGCCGTTGCGATCAGGCCCCCTGAAGGAGAATAAGCAACACTAGCGAGGTTTCCTATATTTCCGGTGACATAGGGAGACGGTGTCACCTGCGGCAAGGCAAACATCGACAGATGGTTGCCTCCGACGATCAACCAATTATTGTCAGGAGTAAAATTGATTCCCCATGTGTGATCGTTCGCTTTTTGAATGGTTGCCACCGCCGAACCGTCGTCTACCCGCCAAATGATCGCGTTTGGTCCCCCGCACCAGCCACCACCGCAATCGCCTCCTCCAAAACCGAAGAACTGGCCATCCCGTGAAATCGCCGCGTTGTGGAAGTATGAAGCAGAGCTTGGAAACTGCATATCCTGCAAGGTCAGAAAATCGGAGATCCGCCAGACTTTGACTTCCCCACCGGCCGCGCCCATCAACACGTTGCTATCGCCCGCCCACATAAGTTCGTTCACGCCGGCATAGCTGTAGTTCTGGAGGAAGCCGGTAAATGACCTAACGTACGAGCCATCGGAAGCACGATACAACTTGACTTCATTGCCTGAGGCTATAACAGCCAGCCAGTTGCCGTCCGGCGACAACGAAACGACTTGCGGTCCACACGCCGTCGCACCCGCCGTGATCTGGCTTCCGTCGGACACATGCCCAATCACCGTGTTGCTGCATCCATTCGCGAACGCCACTTCCTGACCGTCTGCAGACATACTCACAGATAAAGCACTGCCGTTGCTAAAGCTCCTCACAAGAGAACCGTCCGATCCGAGGTAAACCCCAACACCGGCGTTCGTAATGTAGGCTACATACTTTCCGTCTGGGGTAACTGCAAAGTCCGGCGTAGGCTGTCGGTAGTCCCCCATCTTGATGTTGGATGCGAACGTCCTCAGCAGCCGCATGTCCGACGCACGCCACTCCAGAATTTCACCAGTACCGCATACGTCTGCGGTCCAGAGCATGCCATCCGAGGTGGCGACAACGGTTTTCGCCTCACATTCACCGCCCCCCATCCACAGAATCGGCGGCATTCCCGCTGGCAACACAATTACCGACGCCGTTGCGGTGTTGTTCGCCGGATTTGGGTCCGCCGTTCCGGCGTTTACCGATGCCGTCACGGGCACCGTGGCTGCCGCATTCGGCGTCACGTTGATCGTAACCGTCACGACGTTTCCCGCCAGCATCGTCCCCAGCGCGCACGAAATCTGCACCGTCCCCGTGCAACTCCCACCCGTCGATGTCGCCGAGACGAACGTCAGCGCGCCCGGAAGGTTCACGATCATCGTGAGACTGCCCGAGGTTCCGGGGCCCAGATTCGTCGCGGTAGCCGTATAGGTCAGCGATTTTCCGGCGTTCACCTGCGCCGCCGAGGCCGTCATCGCTACAGCGATATCCGCCATGGTCGTTCCGGCGAACTGCGCCTTCACGGTGTGCGCTTGGCTCATGGTGAGGGATACCGAAGCGGACGTCCCGCTCGCGTCGCTTGACCAGGAACCGAACACGTATCCCGTCGCGGGGGCTTCGGTCAGCGTCACCTGGGCGCCGGCCGCATAGTAGCCGTCCGCCGACGAAGGCGAAGCGCTCACTGTGCCTCCTCCGGTAGGCGCTACCACCGAGGTCAGCAGGTACTGCGTTTGAAAAACCGCGTCGTAAACCCGCGAATCCACCGGCGTCACCGTGTGCGCGAGCGCGCCGCCATCGCTCCAGCCTTGGAAAACGTATCGTGTTCCGCTCGCTCCCTGCGGCGAAGCGGTTCCGATGGAGTGGCTCGATCCAGGCGTCCACGTGAAGGTGTGCGGCGCCGTATAGGCGGTCCCGTCCACCGTAATCGCAAGGCCGGCCGGGATGGTATTAACGGTCACCGCCGCCGGGAGCGCCGTCGATCCCGTGCTCGCCACGCCGATGGTGGCGTCTCCCCGCCCGTAGACGAATCGCGTATCGTCCGGCGAGTAGGCCACGCCGGCTACGCCCGTCCCCCCGGCGAACGTCTCCTGGTTGTAAGTAGTCGCGACGGTCCAGTTCGCCGTGTTCCACAGCTTGAGAGTTCCGTCCGGGTTCCCCGTCAGCAGCCGCTGCCCGTCCGGCGAGTAGGCCACCGAGGTCCCGGGCTTCGTGTGCGCCAGAACCATCGTCGCCGGCGCGGTCTGCGCGCCCTGAAACACCAGGATGTCCTGCTGCCATCCGGCCGCCAGCGTGTTCCCGTCCGGCGAAAAGGCCAGCGACATGGCTCCGCTAGAAGGCGCCAGGTAGGTTTGCAGCATGGCCCCGGTCGCCACGTTCCAGACGCGCACGATCCCGCCGTCGCTGGCCCCCGCCAGCGTCTGCCCGCCCGGCGAGAACTGCACGGCGGTCACGTTGCCGCCGGTTTGCGTGAAGGTCGCGGTGTTCGGCCACGTCCCGCCCAGCGTCCAGAGCTTCACCACCTGTTCGGGAGCCGCGCTACCGCTCGCGATCAACGACCCGTCCGGCGAAAAAGCCACCGCCTGGACCGCCTGCGCGTGGCCCGTCAGCGTGGCGAGCGGCGTCCGGTCCGAAGTGCGCCAGACGCGAATCGTATGGTCCGAGCTGGCCGTCGCCAGCATATCGCCATCCGGAGAGTAGGCGATCGCGTTCACCGGCCCGGTGTGGCCGGTAAGCGATGCGAGCAGCGTTCCGTCCGCCGCGTTCCGCAGCTTCACTGTGTTATCCGCGCTCGCCGAGGCCACCGTATCGCCCTTGGGGGAATAGGCCACGGCGGTGATCGCGCCCGTGTGCGTCTGCACGCCCGGCAGCGGTGCCTGAGTGGCCACCAGCCATAGGCGCACATCCGCATTCGTGCCCGCCGCCAGCCATTGGCTGTCCGGAGTGAAACTCACGGAAGCCGTATTGCCTGCCATTCGCGCCAGCGACGAAGAACTCGCCAGGCTGTAAATGCGCGCGGCGTAAGCGTCCCCCTGCGCGATCATCGATCCATCCGGAGAAAACGCCAGCGCGCTCGCCGATACCGTGTTGCCGGATTCGTACACCGTGATCGATGTCACAACCACCAGGTCGCTCAGCCGCAGAACGTTGATCTTTCCATCAGAACTGGACGAGGCCAGCATGGACCCGTCCGCCGAAAAAGCCAGCGCCGTCACTCCCGCCGTATTGTGCGTAAGCGTTCGGATGAGCGAGCCGTCCGAGACGCGATAGAGGTTGATGGCTCCGACGGCAGTGTTGCCAAGAGTGGCGGCCACGTACTGCCCGTCCGCCGATACCGCAATAGCGCCCACGCCGCCATAGCACTGCAAAATGCCGAAGTCCGGATCGGGAGCGCATACGGAGGCGACGTAGGTGCGCTCGGCGCCCTGCCCATTGGCGAACACCAGCGAATCGGATAGGTCGCTTCTCCTCGCAAACGCGTAGGTTTGCCCGTTCGCCGAAATGGCCGGAGAATACGCCCCCCAATCGCCCGGCGTAAACGTCCGAATCACCGACCCGTCGGCAAGGTTCACGGCCTGGACCCCCGCCGAGTCGATCGCCAGCCCCTGCTGCCCGTTGGACGCGAACGCCCCGCCCGTCGCGCTCAGAGACGAGGTCCGCAGCATCCCCATGTTCGCCGCCGCCCACTGCTTGATGGTCCCGTCCCCGCCCAGGCTCCAAACCGTCCCATCCGGAGACGTCCCCACCGCCTTCACCCCGCCCGTATGCCCGCCCCCGAGCCAGACGAGGCTCGGAAGGCCAGGTACGGCCGCAGTGATAGTAAACGCGCTCGCCAGCGTCGCCACCTCCGACCCCGTCGTCATCGTCACCGTCTGCGACCCGAGCGCCGCCGAGATTCCAATAACGAGGGTCACCGTCGCCGACGTAGGGCTGTTCACGGTCACGCCGTTCACCGTGATTCCCGCCCCGAAACTGGCGGCAGTGGTCCCCTGAACGAAGTGCGTCCATTGCCCGGTAACCACCACGTTCGCCAGTACTCTCCCTTGCTGGCCGCCGCTGGGAGACACCGACGTGACCGCGGGGCTCCCCGGCGTCGTCGAATACGTCAGATCGTCCATCGCGAACGACTGCCCCGCCGCCGCCCCAGTGATCGTGATGCTGCCGATCGGCGTGTTCGACTGAACCTGGATCAGTTCGTTGGGCGAGCTTCCCGAAACGCCGCTCAGCGCGAGGTTGTTGGAAAACTTCGAAGACGCCACGGAGAGTTGGTTGCCACTGGCCCCGAAAGCGCGCAGGGTCACCGGAACCATATAGGTAAAGTACGCTCCTACCGTGTATACCGGCGGCGAAAACACGATCGTGACGGGACCGTTTCCGTCCACCGCCACGTTCGGGCTGGAGTGCGGCGGAAACTCATACTCATTCAGCGAAATGCCGGCCATGTAGACTACGGCGTTCGTGAATTGAAGCCCGCTCACAAGACTGCCGACGTTGTCGCCGTCCTGAAAACCGTCGAAGTTCACCACCGAGCCGGCCGGCGGATTCGGGATCTGACTCGACGGCCGCCTGGGAGGGTTGGCTGCAATCGGCGGAGTCAGTCTTCCTGGAAAAACGTTGGCGCCCGGCGCGCTGGAGGGAGAAATCTCCGTCACCACTCGCCGAAGCTGCCCCAACAACGCCGCCGAAACCTGCAACCGCGCCGACGACGAGCCCAGATCGCTCGCCGCCACACGACCCGTAAAGGCACTTCTGCCACCCGACCGGGCTTCCGTCAGAGGAATCGCTCGCGAACCGCCAACCCCGGAGCGCAGCAGCGCCACCGAACCGGGTATGATCCGGGCATCGTCACTCACGCAGGTGACGATCCCGTCTCCGCCGCCCTCCCGCGCGACCGAGCAATTGAGAGGACCAGACGCCGCCGCAGCGCAACCAGTGCTTGCAGCCACGAGTACCAACACGCCAATACTTCGCATGTGCGACCGCCTTTCACCGCGGACTACCGGAGGACCGACAACGAAAGCTGCGCCGACGGAACCCCGCTCAAGTCTAGCGGCGTGTTATTCGGCCCTATCGTGGCGCTCTTGATGGTAAACACGGTCTGTATCGCCACCGTATTGCAGTTCGGGTCCCGCCCCGCCACGGACCCATACGTACTGCTCGTCTGCCCCTGCGAAATCACGACCGTGCTGTCGCTTGAAAACAGCGGCCCGCCCGCATGACATCCGCTATTGACATCGCGGTGGATCGTCACAGTAATGTCCGCCATCGGCGAAATCGGATTCAGATTCGAGTCCACAGCCTCCACGTAGTACGGCCCCGGTGCCGTCGTCAGTGTTTGAGAGCCGAAAGGATTCAAATGGACGGCTGGCTTAAGCTCGCCAAACGTCGCTGTGCAATCCATATCCTCGGTAAGGGTAACCTGAGCTGTGAGGGTTGTCCCTGCGGAGGCGCAGTCTCCACTCCAGCCGGTGAATCCCGCCTGCGTCGCAGTCAGAGTCACTTGCGCGCCCTGCACGAAGAGCGCCGAGCAAGTACCAGAATCGCAGTTGATCCCCGTTCCGGGGCTCGACGTTACAGCGCCGCTCCCCGATCCCTGAATATTCACGCTCAAGGCCGGCGCATAGAACTGGAGAAAAGCGGCCACCTGCTGAACAATCACCGGGCCAAGCTCGGCAAACTGCTCCTGGGCAATCGTTGTATCGATTGATGCGAAATTGCCGCATGCGCTCGCTCCAAGGGGTTTCGCACAGGCCCAAAACAATGCCCCTTTACGCGCGATCTTTCGCACCATGAAACCATTAACGCTCTTGCATGTCCCGGCCCAGTAACTCGCAGTGATGCAATTTCCATAAAGGTACTGATCATCATCAGTTACCAAAGCCGGCCCCGGCAATCCGGTCGCAAAAATGGTATGGTCTGAATAGTAATTGCTACTGACATAGGTCTGCAGGGAAGAAAAGAACTGGCCGGGGTTGGAAAACGTGCTGGTGTCGATCGCAAAAATGCCGACCGGCGGCATACTAGGCGTGCCGCCGTTGTTATCCCGTTCGAATGGGTCGCAGTATCCAAGAGGAATTGAGATGGCTTTGTCCAGCGGGCAGGCATGCATGTCGTTTCTAGTGTGGGGCGGGGATCCGAGATCTTCCAGCAGGTGTATCACATAGCCAAGTTGCTTTATCGACGTCTGTGTAGGTGCCCCGGCATCATCGACCGCTTGATCCTGGCTCCAGCGATAGGTGTTCGTTATAGGACCCGAGGAAACGGAACAACCGGGGTCGAACCCAGTAAACGGAGCGCTGCAAGTGACCGCGCAGAATGGGTTATCCTCTAACCCCCACTGGCTCGACGTACAACTTCCGGCGAAAAGAAGCGCTAGGGGGAAAAAGTTATAGTTTAGAGCCGGATTGAAATGAAAGTAATAACGTCCGATCAAGCTAGAGGAAAACCCAGGAAGCTGTTCGTCATCTTCCTGGACCGCCCCTATTCTAAGTAGCTGTTGGAGGCTCGATAGGACGGGTCTATCTGGGGCGATTTGCTGAAGGTAAGCAACGGCAACGTTGCCAATGTTCTGATGCGTCAGCACCTCATGCGCGTTTTGGGTAGCTGCGCCCACGAGGGATAGGCATAATAAACGCTGTACAAGTCTCACAATTGCCTCCGATCATTTCACCAACTATTGACCACCCACTGCCCGCCGGACCCTGGTATCATGCTGAACTCGACGGTGGTCGTCGTTCCATCCGGAGCGACATATGGCGACTGGTAAACTCTCAGATCGCTCTGTGATTTGATCAGCACCCCGGCCTGGAGGATCGAAGCAAGCACGCTCAGTCCTTGCTGGCCAAAAGAGCTCATGGCCGTCGTGAACTTGTCCGATGGAACTACGAAATTGATTGCCGCGTTGGTGTTACCGGCCGCCAGGTTCTGAGCCAATGCAGCAATGGACAGCGCGGCGGCGTTGGCTGGCTGAAAGAACACGCTCACTGCAGGGGACTTCACCCTCAGGAGGTCGCCTCGAAACGCTGCCGAGACCTCAAGCTGGATCTGAGCAGCCGATGCCGAGCTTAGAGTCACAACGGCTGTAAAGACCAAGTCCCCGGCGGACGCATCCCCGTTCAGCCCATCGTCGTGCATCGCCCCGAGAATAGTGCTCGTGCCGTCCCCATTCAACTGAATCAGGTTTACGCTCGCCGGTGTCAGCGTCGGATCGGTAATCGAGGCCGTCACGGTAATTGGCGTCGGCGTCCCGATCACCGCTGTCATTGGAGACGCGCGTACCATTCCGATGGCTGGGGCCCCAAACAACTGCCCGGCAAACGTCCCGAGCATCAACGAAAAGCCGATAGCCTTCATACCAACCTCCTTACCCCGCGGCTCGGCCCCACGGGTGCGCTCCATTTTCATGCCCCCGAGGCCTCGCGGGTCAAGCTTGGTGCAATTCTATCCCAGTTCTCAGATATTAGTGCTGTTTTTTCCGTTTTATGTGTCGTCTCGCAGGTCGCCTTGAAAGCCCGCGGCGGAAAGCAGGCTCAACGGGCAGCAACTTCGTCTCTTACGCTCCAGTTGAGTCACACCCCAATTCCGATTGATTGCATTGACCTTAGCCGAAGGTCTTCGATCAGTCAGGCGTACTCTGGAACCGGAGGGAGCGTCAGTCAGTGAGAACCCAAAACCAGCGGCCGCCTGGCCCCCGCGCCATCGATATCGCCAGTCCGAGGGCGCGCCACGTGAAAATCGTCCCCTTGCCTGCCCCAACCAACCCGAACCCCCTGGGGATACCAAACGAACCCAGGAAGTTATTGAAAACAAAGGAACCGCCCAAAAAGGAAATCGGCGGCGGACACCGGCAGGGCGCCTTCACTGCCTCACGGGGCGCCCTCTGTGCCCCGTTCGGAACGGAGCCGCGGCGACCCGCCAAAGGTAATGAGGACGCCCGTTCTGTGTATTACACCCCACCGAATTCGTCGCAGCTTGCGACCATTTCCTGGGCGTGCGCCGTTACTCGACCGTGGAGTACGCCTCCGGCGTGCCATGCCTGCGTCCATGCAGGCATGTCCGCACAAGCGGCGCCGGATCCGCGGATGCCGCTTGGAAAAGCGGCATGGCGCGCCGGTTTGGTTGCGGCTATGCTGCTCTGTGGGGCGGCCATTCCTGGCTGCGTATCGGCCTTCCGGCCGATACACCGGCCGCAGGCCGGCGTGGCGGCGTCTTCAATGGAGCTGTGCAAGACGCGGGCCGAGCCCGTGCGTATTCTGGATGCCGCCCTTCACCAACTCAACGCCGCGCGCCGCAACAGGCCCTCGAAATCGGGGCCTACTCTATCTGCTCCAGTCACACAGTGACTCGACGTAAGCGGCCGAGCCGTCGCGCAGCCAGCCGTCGAGTTGAGCTACTTCTTTGAGTTGCTGGCCGCGCATTCTCGAGACAAGCGCGTAGCGGCAGGTCCACTCGGGCAGCGCGGTCATATCGCCCCAGAGTTTTTCGAACTGGGCCACTGGGAATACGTCTTCGTGGCCTTTGCCCCAACGCTTCTTCACGTCTTTCAATGTGATGTAAGTGGGCACGCGGGAAGAGAGCGTCCGGATGGCGGCGGAGACTTTCGCGGAATCCGCAAGGTCATCCGCCGTAAGGCCGAACAGGTTTAGAAGTTGCGCAATATCGATCCAATACGTGGCGCTGTTGTAGTAGGAGAGGCGCGACTCGATCTCTTCCGTGGGAAGCGCCAGGCCCTCTACCAGACGCAGCCGGCCGTCCACGGAAGCCAGCCCCCCGCCGCGATCCTCGATCTGACGCCGGATCGCTTCGGTGGTCATCGCCGCGCCGCTCTCGATGTGCCAGCCCAGCAGGCCGGCGTCCAGGTTCGCTCCCGTGGTATCGATGTTGTGCACCATCAGGTACTTCAATCGCGGACGCTCCGCCAGCAGCGCGGCCAGCGTTCCGTTGCGCAAAAGGTTCGGGATTTCGTACCAGTGGCCCACGGGATGAAGACACTGCGAGGGAAGATTGTCCCGGTAGTCGCTGCCTTCGCCGGTCTGCTTGGCCCACGCGATCAATGTGGCGTGGAGACTTTCGCGGACTTTCTGTTTCTGCTCGTCGAGCGTCTGCTGCGCGGTCTCTTCCCAGGCGAAACGCAAATCGCGCTCCATCGGAATCATTCTCAGGCCGATAGCGGCGCCCGGCGAAAGGCGCAACGGGCCGGGATAACCGCAATTCGCCTCGTCGCGGAGATAGCTCTCCATCGCGGCGTTCGTGAGGTAGCTCGTGGTAATGACGTGGAGCGGCAATACCCCCGCTTCGCGGCCGGTTCTCAGGCTCTTGGCGAGATGGACTTCGACGAAGCTCCGCCGCCGCCCGCCCAAACGGCAGAACGGGTTGAGCGCTTTGACGACTCCGGCGCCCGAGGTCCAGCGGCTGCCGGCCCCTCCGGCCATCGAGACGACCGCGACCTCTCCGGCGGCCAGCGCCGTCATGCCCTTCGCGCGGTAATCCCGCAACGCCTTTTCGGTGGCCTCGAACAGTTCGCCCGGCGCCGGATCTTCGATCTTGGTGCTGGCCGGCAGGCGGTTCTGCGCCATGCCGATGCGGCCCGCACGGAGGTCGGTTTGAATGCGCTCGTGGTGGACCGCGTCGAAGCCGTACTCCTCGAGCAGCCGCTCGAGGCTCTGCTGGCGTCCCGCGCCATCCGAGTGTTGACGGGGCAGCATCCGCTCGAACAGGCGCTCGGCCATGCCGCCGAACTCCGGGACGTGGCGGCAAGCCGAGCCGAACCGGTCGAGCTCCGCGCGCCTCCCCGCGGAAAGCAACCGCGCCTCCGCCCGGAGCAGCGCGGGGACCGTCACCGTGTAGTATTCGGGGGGCAGCAGCGCGCTTTCGCCCTCAAGCAAGCGCGCGTACGTGCCGCGCTCGTTGATGGTGAAGTTGTAGACCACCGGGTCCATGGCGAACGGCACGGCGTATTCCATGCGGCGTTTGGTCTCGCCCATGATGGCTGCCATGCGGTCTTGAGCGGCGGGCTTGGCCTGAGGCGAAAACAGAAAGCCCATGCCGCCGCCGGACATGCCTCCGAGCATCCAGAAGCCCCAGAAGTCGTCGCCCATGGCCGCCCCGGCGCGCTCGATCAAGGTGTCTGCGTACAGGTTGCCGGCCCAGGGGATGATGGTTTGAATCGGCCCGTGGAAATTTCGATCGGTCGCCGATCCGATCGCGCGGATATCTCCTCGGCGGAGGTCCGCCATGATCTCGTCCAGAATCCCGATGGCTTCGCCGCGCGCTTTCCATTCGGCTACGGAGCGCAGCAGGTACTTCTCGGTCACCATTTCGAGAATCGGCCCGACGTCCTGGGCCATGCCGCCATGCACCAGCACCAGGCTTTCCTGGAGACGTTCGCGAACGGACGGCGGGACTTCCTCCAAGGTGAAGACTTTGTGTCCCGGAAGCAGCCGTCCGCGGCTGATGCCGAACTCCGGGTCGCCTTCGGCCGCGAGCATTCCATGGATGAGCTTGATGCCGGGCCAGACGCCGCCCGAATCCTGCCATCCGCCGCCGGAACCGCCGAGCCACTCGCCGAGGATCGCGCGCGCGGCCACCAGTCGCCGGTCGCTCTCTTCCAGGCCCCCCGCAAGCGAGCGGATTTGTCCCGTGGCCCTCATGCAGGCCGAAATCAGGCAGGCGAGCAGGTTCGTGGAGACCGCCAGGCGCGAGCCCTTCGGAATGTCGTTCACTTTGCTGACGATTTCGATTCCGTGGCCGGGACGGCCGGTCAGCCGCATCAGCAGGTCCGCGAGCGGGCGCGTGGATCCCTCCATACCCGGAGGTACGATCCCCGAAGCGATGACTGCCGCTTTGAGCAGCCCCAGATAGTCGCGCGCGAAATCGAACACCTCCGCGATGGTGGAGATTTCGGCGGTAGCCTGCAGGTCCACGCTGGCAAGCCGCAGCACGGGCTGATCGATGACGCGGAAATACGCTTCCACCGGCGGCCGCGGCGCGCCGTTCGCCGAGCCCCGCACGCCGAGATCGATGGAGATATTCAATACGCGGGCGCCTTCCGGAAAGTCCATTCCCAGGAAAAAAATGTCGCTCCAGCCGCTGTGCGTCAGGTCCATTCGCACCGGCGTGGCTTCGGCGAGGATCGGGTAGAGAAACTCCCCGGTGGGGCGCGCCAGCAACTCGGGGCGGATCCGCAAAGGGTAGTCGGAAGGATCTCCCGCGCGGAACATCCACTGATTGCCGCGCACGCTGCGCACGCTGCGCCGCACCTGGTCCGCAAGCGTCTGAAAGCCCAGCGCGCGGTAACCGGCCGCCAGCGCGCTGGATATGGCGGCGCTGGGACCGTTGCGGGCCTGGACCTTCAGGAAATCGTCCAGCGCCTCCTGAAAACGGCGATGGAGCAGGCACATGTAGCCGGAGTAGGGAATGGCGCCCGGCGTATCGGTCTCCGCGCGGCGTGGAATATGGAAGCGGTGAATTGCGTAAAGGAAGAACAGCGCGCGAACGCGTTCGTAGAGGTTGTCGCTGGAGCGGCGGAAGCGGTCCAGCGCGTGGCACTCTTCGAGCAAACGAGAGAGGCTGGCGTTCTCGCAGAACGAATCCAGGGAGCGGTCCCGCAACTCCGCCTCCGTCGCCGTGATAACGCGAATGAGTTCGCTCACTTCGGACTCCCGGCTAATCCGGACGACTCTCGCACGGCGAGCGCTTCCACCAGCAGCGTCAGAATCTCCGCCTGGTCCGGTCCGCTGAGCGCCAAAGCGAACTGGGCAAGAAACAGACCATACCGTTGGCCGAGATCGTACCGGCGGTCGCTCTCTTCCACAGCCAGGTACTGAGAGCGGCGCGCCAACTCGGCCAGAGCCGGAGTGAGTAAGATCGGGCCCTCGGGGCTCTTCGCGATCCGCTCGCCAAGCAGGTCCATGACGAATGGAGTGAGAACGTGCATACCGAACAGACACAGGTAATATCCGGCGCGCAATCCGGGAGTCACCAGGCGCTGCTCGGCCTCGGTGGGCGTGGGCTTTTCGATGACCGTTTCGACGCGATACAGTCCCTGCCGGCCGGCGACGCGGCTGCCTGCCAGTGCGCCGAATCGCGGGAGGTGACGCTCGGGCGTCACGCGCACCGCCGATACGGCGCACTCTTCGGCTTCCGCCAATTTCGTCAGACGGCGCGCGCAACCGCCAGGGCCCGAGCTCACGGCAAGATGGTCCCCGACCAAGTGCAGGAAGGGTTCGTTGCCCACGGCTTCGCGGGCGCACCAGATGGCGTGTCCATAACCGCGCGGATGCGATTGCCGCAGGAAGCGCACGCGGCTGAGATGCCGGCTCACCGCCTGCGCGTATCGAGACTCGTCCCCCGGGAAGACCACCACGAAGACCTCGTCGATATCGGCTTCGAGGGCCTGTTCGACCAGGATGCCGAGAACGGATTTTTCTTCCCCGTCGCGGTCCACGAGCGTTTGCAGCGGAAGCGCCCGCTGTTTTTCGCTCGCGGCCGTAATCACCGCCTTCTTGATTTTCATTGGTAGATTATGGCGCGGTTCCAGCGTTACCGCTGGCCCGTTTCCATCAACCCCCTTTCAAACCGTACGTGCGGTTTTCCCGCATACGGCTTAACGATGATCTTCTTGATGTGGCGTGCGTCCTGCCTGATCCCTTGCCCGATCCGGCCCTTCACCGGGGCGTCACTCCGGTTGTCACTACCTTCGCCGTAACCTGCCGGGTGGGGCCGAACTTGGCACACACCGATAGCCAGACAAACAAGTTGTCGCGCTTTTACAGAGGGGTTGTTGGCCGTTTCCGGCATGCCCTCACGCTTACCTCGTTGCCGACGTGACCAAAGCAGGGTCCCTTCCCTCCAGCGCGTTGTAATGCGCGCCTTCATCAGTAGTACGGACCCCTCGGACTCCCTCCTGGCTCCGCGCGACTTCAGCCGTCCGGCCTTATACGCCCGGTCTTTGCCCGACAAGGCTGCCAGGTAGGGTCTCTCCTGTTCCGCATTGCTCTTTCCCAACGTGCCACCGCCTGAGACCCCGGAGAGGTCCAGCATCCCTTCCGGTCCGGAATGCTGTCTGTTGCCTTCGCCGTGACATGAGCGGCTCGGCCCTCCCGCACACCTTTCGGCTGATAATTTGACGAGGCTGCAGCGTTCACCTGTTGTTGCGGCCCGCTGGTTTGCTCCCCTCTGTTTCAAGGGCTTTCGACACTCCGCTCGGCGCGGGCGGATTACTCCGCTCGGCTGGAGTCTGCTACCGGGCGCTCCGGCGCTTACCCGGACAGGACTTTCACCTGCTAGAACAACGCGTCTTTCAGGACGCACCACGTAAATAGTGTAGCGCCATGGTTGCGAACGCACCCAATCGGGGTGCGCCTGGCGGCTGGGCCCGCTAGCCGATCCTGCGCGCCCGCGCGAGCGACCCGCGTCGCCTCGGGAGCGGGTGCCTCCCGTGCCATGGTATTCCAGTGGGGCAGATGCCCGCGTTCTCGCGCGCGCAGTCAAGAATCCACCTCCCGACACCGTTGCTCAAAGAGGCGCAGCGTAAAGGACATTCAACTTCTATTTTGCGGTGAGAAAGGGTGTTGGCCCATTGAAATAGGCGGGCGGCCATCGTATATTCAGGACAGGCCCACTGGCCCTTGGAGGTAACGCGTGTTCTACACCAGGCGATTTGGAGCACTGCTTACCGTCACGGCCCTTGTCACGTCTGGCCTCGTTGCGCTGTTGCTGAAGCCTTGGATCGAAACACTGCTTCGCGACCGAAGACCCTTACCTCTAATCGTCGCTGCTACGGTCATCGGCACTGTACTTGTCGCGCTTGGAGTGTATTGCGTGGTCTACCTTGGTCACCTTGCGCTGATTGAGGCCACCGGCAAGCCCGAGTTGCTACGAGTGCCTCAAGCGCAGATGGAAGACCAGACTGCTGGCGAGGCTGGAGGGCCGGGCGTCATCTGAAGACGTAGAAGGTTACGTTGATCGCCTTGCCGACATCCACGTCCGGCTCTCCATTCCGCGAACTGTCGAAGAGACCTTTACCGAGCTCATCCACACCGAACGAACCGAAAAGCTAGCTTTGGAGAATGAGAAACAGGCGCTGCTTTCGAACCGCGACTTCGCCGGCATTGTCAAGGGTTTGGCCAACCGCTGGAGATCGAACGCGCTGGTTCCTATCCGGGAACCCCGTACCCTTGATGATCCCGTTCACGGATCCATCGAGCTGGATGAGAAGTTGGCGACAGTTCTCGGTCACCCGATGGTGCAGCGATTGAACCGAGTGAGGCAGCTATCGTTCAGCTACGCCCAATTCCCTTCTTCGACGCACTCACGCTTGTCGCACAGCTTAGGGGTGGCACGGAACGCGGAAGTAGCTCTGAGCAGGATCCTGGACGCTGGTGTCTATTACGTTCCTGGCGACACCAGCCCGCGGGAAATGCCAGGTGAAATCATACGTAACCGCAGGGCACTGGTTCAGAAGGCCAAAATGGTCGCCCTTCTGCACGATCTTGGGCATGGGCCCTTCGGTCACGCACTGGATAACTACGTCGGGTTCGCAAATGTCCAAAAGTCCAACCCGAATCCGGACAAGATGTACTCAGCACAGTACATCCGTAAATACCTAGCGCCGACGCTGATCCAGCTCGGATTGAACCCCGAGGAAATTGTTAGAATACTGGACCCGGCAGAACGGTTCAGCCTCACAGGCATCGAGCCCTTAATCGGTGATATTGTTGATTCCTCTCTGGATGTCGACCGGATGGACTACCTCGTCCGTGACGCACATATGACCGGCCTGACGATGGGCTTCACGAACGCAGATGCCCTACTTCGATCGCTACGACCCGTGCTGGAAGCAGATTTGTACACCCTGGCCTTTGACGAAACGGCTGTTGGATATATGGAGCACTTCCTGTATGCGAGAGAAGCGATGTATCGACACTGTTATGAGCACCCAAGAAAACGCGCCGCCGAGAGAATTTTTGAGCGCCTGATCCAGGATCTCGCCGAAGACGTTTCTCTTGGCGTAAGCCAGGATGACCTGTATGCGCTCACCGATGAAGAGATCCTGTGTGCGGTAACCACGTCAGGCGCGAAATTCTAGAGTGAGGCGCTGTCTGGTGGACGAACTGATGGGCGATCTTGACTACGTGACCGTACACTGTGTCGCGATCAGGAATAAGCCTGGCTCCCCCGCCAGACACTGGTTTGATGGAGCGACGATGGGCAGAACCGGGGATTTGAAGCTCCACTACATTCGCCAGCCCGCCCAGTGGGAAGAGTCAATTGCCAGCGCGTCCGTTGGAGCTGATCGAATTTCGCAGATCCAGGTGGTCGTGCCACCGCCGTCAGCCTGTATACAAAAGTCGAGTGCGGCAAGAGTTCTGATCGGAAGAGGAAGTGGGTTCCAGTGTGAAGAACTCTTCAAAGTTCTCCCACGCGCAGAGAGAATCCTAGCAGAAATGATTTCGGCCAGAGCTAGAATAACGGTGATGTGCTTCCAACCGCTTCACAGCGGCTGAAAAAGAGCAGATAAGGCAGGCGTCTATGCAGGAGCTAGGGCAGGACTAGCCCAGGACGCATCAAATCCGAGCGCCTGTGCCACCTTCGCCAGTGCCAAAGGATTACCCTGCGCCTCTCTCTCCAAGATGGCTCGGCAGAGTTCCACCCCACTCGCTTGGACGTCCAGGGGGCTCCGTTTGCTTGCGTAGTCCGCGGCCAGCAGCCGGCCGAAAAATGCCTCGACATCCTCGGAATAGAAGCCACCGGGAACCCTGCGAAGGGCCACCTTCTCGACCTCTTCCAACCCTTTCTGCCTAGCCTCGAAAAACAGTTTGGACACGTCCTCGATGAGGAGGGGACTGTTAGTACTCTTAGCCTTCAAGATGGCAAACGCCATGATCGCCTCAGGGGAAATTTCCGCCGCCATCGCTACCTCCATTATCGTCCCAGACTCTGCGATTCTACATCGCAATGAGCCAATCTGAGCCAAGAATCGTAAAAGTGCCCGCTTTTCTCTACGAGCATCAGTACTGGTCCTCCCCGACACCACTAAATCTGTGGGCCTCCAACGATCCGCCACACTATATTGGGTCTGGACTTTTGATTCCTATTATACTAGGATTTTCCTAGTTGTCTAGGAAAAAACGTGCGATCAGAACGGGGCTGAACGATGTGCTCTGGGAGCGCGTCGCGGAAGCTCTTTCCCTACAACGGAAGCGGCTTCCCGATCTTTGGCGCGCACTAAAGCGAAATAAGAACACATACACCAGTTGGGTAAATGGCCGAACGACTCCACAAGTATCTGATTTAGAAGAACTTGCCAACGCCTTGAAGGTTGACGCAGCCGATCTCCTACGCCCTGTCGGCCAGCCGCTGAAGCTGTTACCCAGACAACTTGAACTGCCCTTTGAACCGGGCGGAAAAACCGCAAAGGTACAATTGGAATGCACAGCAACCGGTGTCGTCGTGAGGATAGCGGATCGGGAGGTCGCATAGCCCTCGCTCACCCCTCCACCTATCGCGGCACGAAGCGCGTGGCCACTGATCGTAGCCCGTCGGCCTCATGCGCTTTCGTCTCGGCGCTCCCCGAGCCAATCTACATCGAGATGGGCGACGCGAAGGTCTTGTCGGGCGCTCCCAGCAAGTGCACCTGGCCAACCCCCATATACTGCGGGAACGCTCGAAGGGCAGGCTGGACGCCAGGCCCCATACGTCCGTCGCCGGGACCAGAATCGGGTTGGGATAGTGCATGGGCGAAAATGGGATCCCCGCGAGTCCGGCCGCCAGCCAGCGGCTCGTAACAGGCTACACCATCTCCGCGAACAGGCTGCGGCGAAGCAGCGGCGCAAAAGGCGGACACCGGACGGTGGGCGGCGACTCCTTACGTTCGCTCTCCGTTGGCGGCAAGCCACCCCATTGACGTGGTGCTTCTATGGGACTAAGATTTCGGCCGTGGACCCTTACCGGGGCCCCCAACGAGGTTCATGCATGTTAGCTACCGCTATCGCTGAAAAGAACGCTTATGAGGTCGCGCTTGAGAATTTCGACCTGGCGGCGGATGCGCTGGAACTCGAGCCAAGCTTGCGAGCCATGATCAAACGCCCGGAACGCGTCTTATCGGTCGGCGTTCCGGTGCGAATGGATACCGGACAGGTCGTCCGGTTTGAAGGGTTCCGGGTACAGCACAATACGGCCCGCGGACCCGCCAAGGGCGGCATCCGCTATCACCCCAACGTCACCGTCGACGAAGTGAAAGCGCTCGCCACCTGGATGACCTGGAAGTGCGCCGTGGTCAACATTCCCTTCGGCGGGGGAAAGGGCGGCGTCACCTGCGATCCCAAGAGCATGTCCAATCGGGAACTGGAGCATCTGACCCGGCGCTACGCCAGCGCCATTCTGCCGCTCATCGGGCCGGAAAAGGACATTCCGGCTCCGGATGTCTACACTACTCCGCAAATCATGGCGTGGATTATGGACACCTACAGCATGCACCAGGGCTATCCGGTACATAGCGTGGTGACCGGCAAGCCGATCGCGCTGGGCGGATCGCTGGGACGCAATGAGGCCACCGGGCGCGGCTGCTATTACACCATCCAGAGCGCCTGCGAGCACCTGAAGATTCCCGTGAAGGGCGCGCGCGTGGTGGTGCAGGGATTCGGAAACGCCGGGTCGATCGCCGCCCACCTGCTGGATAGCGCGCAAGCCGTGGTGATCGCCGCGAGCGACTCGCGGGGCGCGATTTACAACAGGCATGGCCTGGACATCCCCAAGCTCATCATGCATAAGGAACGTACCGGTTGCCTGAAGGGCTTCCCAGGGGCCGAGGACATCACGCCCGAGGAACTGCTCGCGGCCGAATGCGAGATTCTCGTCCCGGCCGCTCTCGAAAACGCGATCACCGCGGAGAATGCGCACATGGTTCATACGCGGCTGATCGCGGAGGCCGCCAATGGGCCCGTCACACCCGAAGCCGACCGCATCCTGGAAGGCCGGGGCATCTTCCTCATCCCCGACATTCTCTGCAACGCAGGGGGCGTGACCGTATCCTACTTCGAGTGGGTCCAGGATGAGGCGCACCTGTTCTGGGACGAAAACGACGTGAACGCCAAGCTCGAAAAGATTATGACGCGATCGTTCAACGACGTCTCCAAGATCTACACGGATCGCAAGGTCAGCATGAGAATCGCCGCCAACATGCTGGGAATCGGACGCGTCGCCGAAGCGTGCAGGCTGCGCGGACTGTATCCATGATTGTGGAGCGGGTTCCCGACCCGCTCCCGGCCATAACCTCTTGTCGACGCGCGGTGACCGGAAACGCCGATCGCCTTATTCGTACTTTCGGCTCGTGCGCCCATGAAATCGCGCTGCCGGCAACCGGGCGTCGCAAATAGCATTTCCGCGGGGGCGGCGGCTCGCTCGGAGCGAGCGGTATAAGCCTGCATTCCGAAGTTGAATTCGACGGCGTCGGGCCTGTGCGCCAGAGAGTGAAACGGTGGAACGGGTTGTAACAGGGCATGCCCTGTCTACGAAGCCTTCCTAAATTCGGGACTCGGTTTCGGCCGCCCCCGCCAGTGCTATCCTGTTCCCAAATACCCCTTCGCGCTCGAGAGGATTAGCCGTATGTCAGCTCAAAATGTGATCGCCGTCATTGGAGCCACTGGGGCTCAGGGTGGAGGGCTTGTCCGCGCCATCCTGCGCGACGCGGGCTCGAAGTTTCGCGCCCGCGCTATCACCCGCAATCCCGAATCGGATAAGGCCCGCGAACTGGCCCAACTTGGCGCTGAAGTGGTCTCCGCCAATCTCGATGACGAGGCCAGCCTGCGAGCCGCTTTCTCCGGCGCCTACGGCGCGTACTGCGTGACCAACTACTGGGAGCACTTCTCCCCCGAAAGGGAATTGGCTCAAGCTCGCGCCCTGGCCGGCGCGGCCCGCTCCGCGGAACTCCGGCACGTCGTCTGGTCGACCCTCGAAGACACGCGAAAATGGGTTCCGCTCGACGACAGCCGCATGCCCACCCTTCAGGGCAAATACAAAGTTCCGCACTTTGACGCCAAGGGCGAAGCCAACCGTTTCTTCGTCGAGTCCGGCGTACCCGCAACCCTTCTGCTTACCTCGTTCTACTGGGACAACTTCATCGGCTTCGGCATGGGCCCGCAGAAAGGCCCCGACGGCGCGCTGGGCATTACCTTCCCGATGGGTGACAAGAAACTCCCCGGCATCGCCGCCTTCGATATCGGCGCTTGCGCTCTCGGCGTCTTCCGCCGCCCTGACGAGTACGCCGGCAAGACGGTTGGAATCGCGGGCGGCCACCTGACCGGCGCGGAAATGGCCGCGGCGTTCACGCGCGTGTTGGGCCAACCGGTCCGCTACAACGACGTGCCTCCGGATGTCTACCGCTCCTTCGGCTTCCCCGGCGCCGACGACCTCGGCAACATGTTTCAGTTCAAGCGCGACTTCAACGAGTATTTCTGCGGGGCGCGGAGTCTGGTGACGTCTCGCTCCCTGAACCCGGACCTACTGACCTTCGAGGCTTGGCTGACCCAGAATAAGTGCCGCATTCCGATGCCGTAGCCGCGCGGCTACATGAAGTAGTCTTTGACTTTCTCGAAGATCCCTTTTTCGGCGGGGGCGTTGTCGGCGGGCAAAGTCTCGCGTAGTTCTTCGAGAATTCTGCGCTGATCGCGCGTCAGCTTCTCTGGCACCAGCACTTCGATGTGGATAATCAAATCGCCGCGCAAGCCGCCGTTCAGACTGGGGAAGCCTTTTTGACGCAAGCGGAATTGCGTGCCGCTCTGCGTGCCTTCCGGCACCTTCAACTTCTGCGGAGTCGAGAGCGTCGGCACTTCCAGTTCGCAGCCCAGAGCCGCCTGCGCGACGTTGATGGGAATGGCGCAGTGCAGGTCGTCCTCGCGGCGCTCGAAGAACGCGTGCGGCTTCACCTTGAGAACGACATAGAGATCGCCAGTGGGGCCGCCGCCTTCGCCGGGTTGTCCCTCGCCGGTCAGCCGGAGGCGGGTTCCGGTATCGACTCCCGGAGGGATGTTGATCTTCAGCTTGCGTTGCGCCTGCCGTTTGCCCTGGCCGCGGCATCGGGAGCAGGGATTGCGGTTGATGCGGCCCGCGCCCGAGCAGGTATTGCAGGGACGGCGGATCGAAAGGAAACTCTGCTGGAAAAGTAACTCCCCGCGGCCCTGGCACGTAGGGCACTGGGCCGGCGAAGTGCCCGGCTCGGCGCCGGTTCCATGACAGCGGTCGCAGGCATCCAGGCGGGGAACCTGGATTTCGGCGTTCAGCCCGGAAGCGGCCTCCTCGAAGGAGATTTCCAAATCGTAGCGGACATCTTCGCCGCGGTGCACGCGGCCACGCCCCCGGCGTCCCGAGCCGCCGAACATTTCGCCGAAGCCAAAGAAATCGCCCAGTATGTCGCTGAAATCCGCGAAAACGTCCTGATTGAAACCGGATGGCGCGCTCGATCCCTGTAAACCGGCGTGCCCGTAGCGGTCGTAGATGGATCGTTTCTGAGCGTCGCTCAGTACGGTATAGGCCTCGGAGGCCTCTTTGAACTTCTCTTCCGCCGAAGGATCGCCGGGATTACGGTCGGGGTGGTATCGTAGCGCCAGTTTGCGGTATGCGCCCTTGATGTCCTGGTCCGAAGCGTCCCGGCTCACACCGAGAACCTCGTAGTAGTCGCGCTTGGAAGTGGGATTCATCGCGCTACGGTTTGACGGCGACCTTCACCATGGCCGGCCGGAGCAGTTTGCCCCGGAAGTTGTAGCCGCGTTGAAACTCGCCGAGAATGGCCTGATCTTCGGCGTCTTCCGTCTCCACGCGCTGTACCGCCTGATGCCGCGAAGGGTCGAAGCGGTGGCCAGCGGTCTCGATGGGCTCGAGGCCCGTCTTCTTCAACGCTTCCCGAAGGCCTTGGTAGATGAGCTCCACGCCTTTGGCGTATTCGGCGTCCGTAGTCTCATGGCTCAGGGCGCGCTCGAGATCGTCGAGAGTGGGCAGGAGGGAGCCGACCAATTCCATGGCCGCAAATTGCACGAAATCCGAGCGCTCCCGCTCGGCCCGGCGGCGGGAGTTATCGAAATCGGCGTGGAGCCTAAGCAGCCGGTCGGTAAGTTCCGCCTTCTCGGCGGCCAGCCGGTCGCGCTCGCTCGAGACGGCCTGAAGCTCGCCCTCCAGCGTTTCGGCGGGCAGATCTGCGCTTCCCGTCGTGGCGGAGACGTCTTCGGATGACAGGTTTTGTTCTGTGTTCTGAATATCCACTGCTATTGATTAGATTAACAGAGTGATTTCATCGGCCCGGCGGCCGGATGCGGATATCCGGCCGAACCGCTCAGTGAAACTCCCGAGCCCCCTTTAGAATTGAGCGTTCTGAAGCGCCCGCCCGGTTTCAAGAACGGCCGTCATTACCCGGCCGTAGTGCATCCGCATAGGGCCGAGCACGGCCACCTTGGCCGGCATCCCGCTGGCCATGCGAACGGTTACTCCGATCAAAGCGAGGTCCCGCATGGCGGGATGGGCTTCGCGCAGGCCCACGCGCACCGCCAGCTCGCCGGGCGGCTGCTCCAGGAAACGGTCGAGCAGTTCGAGAAGCCGCTCCTTCTCTTCCAGCGCCTGAAGCAGTTCGCGCATTCGCTCGCGCGTCAGTTTCGAATCGATCCCCAGAAGGTTGGAGACGCCTTCCGTATGCACGTCCGGCGAAACGTCCGCTTCCAACATGCCCTTCTCGCAGAACAACCGCAGCTTGCGCAAGGCGGCCCGATACAGCTCGCGGTCATTCACGATGCGGTGGAGGAGTTCCCGCCGCGCATCGCCCAGGCGCCATCCGCTGAAGTTGATGTTGACGTAATTCCGGATCGAGAGGAGTTCCTCGGGCGTGGCGGGTTCTTCCAGGGTCACCACGCGGTGCCGCACGATGCGATCGCGCGTCACCAGAATCATGAGGACGCGCCGGTCGGCCAGAGGCGCAAGCTCGATCTGATCGAGCTGTTGCGTCAGCGAAGGGATGGCGGCGGCGATGCCCATGTTATGGGTCAGCTCCATCAGGATGTGGCTGGAGCGTCCCAACTGGGCGTCGAGCGTGGGCAGGGCGCGGAACTCGTCCCGCAGCCGGTCCGCGTCCTCGGTGGGAATCCGGCTGGCCGTCAGAGATAGCGCAAAATGGCGAAACGCCTTCTCGGTAGGGACCCGTCCCGCGGAGGTGTGGGGCTGCTCCAGATAGCCAGCCTCAACCAGATCGGCCATGACATTGCGGATGGTGGCTGCGCTCAAGGGCTCGTCAAACCGCTTCGAGACGATGCGCGACCCCACCGGCTCCCCCGTCTCGATATACGTTCGGACGATGGAGTTCAACACCTCGAGTTGGCGGGCCTGGTGCGGCGCGGCGCTCTTGCGCAATGAGATAGCCCCCTTGCCATCATTCTAGTGGTCCAGCGCTGGAGGGTCAACATGGCAGTGATATCCGCAGCGTTATTTGCGGGAGGATGCCTGCGCAAGTCCTGTTAGAATGTTGCTTCAATTCGACTGGAGGCCCGTGTGATCGCTGCGCTCATGCGTTATTACAGTTGTTTGTTTCATGGCGTGCTCACGCTCTTTCTGCTCTTGGCGTCCGGTTCGGCGCTGATCGCCGGAGCCGGCTCGTTGCGGCTGGACATGCTGCCCTGGAGCGGATCGACTTTGACTTACGCGGTCTTTTTCTCGGCCCTGTTCGGATTGGCATCCGTGATTCTGGCGCTCAAGCGCCGGTTCCCCGCGCTGCTCTTCCTGTGGAGCCTGTTCGTAACCGCGATGCTGGTCTGGGGATACGTCTTCACACAGTACGGGTTCGCCCCCGGCGAGTGGCTGCTGGCGGTTCTTTTTGTAGCCGGCGCCGCGATCGCCATTCTCGGCCCGTGGTTCCAGATGCGCGAACGGCGCGCCTGACGCGCCGCGTTCGGGTTCCACCCAAAATCGCCGGCGTCCTTCGCTTCAATGCGCCTTGCGGGCAACTCTGCCCGGCTTTTTTCGAAGGTTGCCGATAGGGCGCTCGTCCGTGCTTCGGAGACGCCGCTGTTCGACAACCCGTCGTATCCGGGCGATACTCGAATTCGCCTGAATCTTGCACTCCCGGACTCTCAGAACGCTCCAACCAGCCTGGCGCAGCTTCCGAGCCACTCGCCGGTCCCGGCGCTGGTTGTCGGACACCTTCTTGCCCCAGAAGCCCACGTTGCTTTTTGAAGGACGATTACAGGTGGGGCAACCGTGCCAGAAGCACCCATCGACAAACAGCGCGACCTTGAGGCTCGGCCATGCGAAGTCCGGCTTGCCGATCACCGGCCATTGTCTGCGGTACCCCGATATCCTCTCGCGCCGCAGGACCGCTGACATGGCTTGTTCCGTGGAGCGGTTTCCCTCGCTCCTTACGGATGCCATGATCCGTGAACGGACCCGCTTGGGAACATGGTCCACTTTTCCGCGCCTACCCCGAATTATCGCTCCAAGGAGGGCGGGGCTGTCACGCTATGTCTTCCGCGGGGACTAAAAGGTAGTGCCTCTCGTCAACGATGCGGATCTCGCCTTCCTGCAACACAAGCTCGAACATGGCGATGACTTCGTCGCGCATGAATTGGGCAGAGACGGGCCGGCACTTTAATCCGAGGAATTTCTCTCCGCAGTAGGCGATATCTTGGCTCGTCTGAATCGTCGCCAACTGGTCCTTACCCCCTTTTGCCTGCACGGGGATAACGAATTGCTGGCCGGTACGGTTGAGGCCGACGTAAACTTCGTCGATCTCGATTTGGCCCATTCCCTTGACAGCAGTTCTAAGGTGGCTCTGGAGCGAGTACGCGGTTACACCCAGGAAAATATCTACCAGGCGATTGTACCGGAGCTTCGCAAGCAGAGCTTGTTCATCGTTTAGGGCGTTTGCCGCGATTATCTCGGGGGTCGAGTCTGGGATTTTGATGACAACAAGGTCCGGGTTCGGTGCGATTCGGTTGCCTGCGCTCTGAGAGAATCTGTACCTGGCTTTTCCGGCGGGCTCGATGACCATTCCAAGCCTTCTCTTGCGGTGGACCGTATAGCTTCTGGAAGGTCCTTCCGGTAACGGAATGTATATATCAGATCGCCTAAATTCTTCGGATTCCTCAAGCCGAGTTTCGCGGCAACCGACACGAGTTCTTGCCGGTCAAATTCGAACTGGGTCTTATCCTGACCGGAGTGGTTCTTGAAGACGCGGAGAATGATCGCGTCGTAGAGCGGGAGATCAGGCATGGACGCTTTCGGGCTCCTTCCGCTGCCTCGGTGGAATCACATTCGCTGGAACATCGTACCTCGACGCAGCTTCGGACATGTTCAGCGACAGAAGGGAAACGTCCCCCTGCCTCGATGACCGCTTTTCCGGTGTTTTCGCGGTTAGACGTTCAAAAACCCTTGCGGCCACCGCTTTTGCCAGAAGCGGGGGAACTGAGTTCCCAATCTGCCTGAACCCGTGCCACTTCGTCGCGTGAAACCGAAACCAATCCGGATAGGAATGGAGCCGCGCCGCCTCGCGGACGGTGATACATCTTGACGAGAACGGATGAATTGGACGAGGTGATGTGAATGCGCCTCGATCACTGGCCGTCCCCGCTCGAATTGTGTTGCAAATCCCTTCAGGATCGAGTTTCGGGAATCGACTAATTGGTTCGACCTTTCCTGGCTTCGTCGCCCGAAAACGCTGTCGCGAAAGTTGGGTATGAACCGTTCGTAGGCTCGAACTCAGGAGTTCCGGCCTTCCCCGGTGACGAGATCCGCTGCGTAGTCCAGCAGCGTATGCGCTCGGTTCCCGAAAATCCGCCAGCACCCAATCGCGTTCCAGGAGTTCCTCAAAATCGTCCGCCTCTGGAACGTCTCCAAGCGCGTCCCAGACCGTCGGAGTCTTCTCGCGGATACCGGGCAGCGGCTGGCCGGGCGTATGGGTTTCCTCGGGGTAGTCCGGCAGCGCCATGCCTTGCCGGGCGCCTAGTAGAAACAGGCGCTGTCTGTCCTGCGGAACGCCGAAGTTCGCGGCGTTCAACACCCTATAGTCCGATCTGACCTTGTAGCGGCGCTCCTTGAACTCCTCGATGATCTGATCCAGAAACTTCCTGTGCTGCCCTATCGTGAGTCCCTTGACGTTCTCGAAGACGAAGTACTTTGGCCGAAGCTCCGCCACGAGCCTGACGAAATGGGAAACAAGTTCATTTCTCGGATCGTCAAGGGCGCGCTTGCCTATCATGCTGAAGCCCTGACAAGGCGCTCCGCCAAACACAACATCTATATCGGAGTCTTCTATTGACGAGCTTGCTCGGATGTAGTCCCCGTCGATGTCGCGGACGCTACGGCAGATGGTGGCGCAGTCTGGGAAGTTAAACTCGTGTGTCGCAGCGTGAATCGGGTCGTACTCGACGGCGGCGAGAACGTCGAAGCCGGCCTGTTCAAACCCCAAGCTCATCCCGCCAGCGCCGGCAAACAGATCGACCCCAATTAGCCCTGCGGGCTGTCGCGTAGTCGCCTTTTTTTCGCCCGGTTCCCGTGGCATTTCGTCTTTGGGGGAGGATACCGTAGCCATAATACTCCATCGGCCGACGCCGGTGAAGACTACACCTGTTCGGCGTGAGATTTGGCCCGAGGCATAGAGATCTCTATCACCGGGGAGGCGGGGCCTCAGGGCGCCGTCTGAAATGTACGTAGCGGCGCCGCCGTTCCCCTTTCTGCGAGCGGCGGCGCTCCGCCCTTGCCTCGCGCCGCTCGGTTATCCTGAAATTCGGGACTGTGCACAAGGCTGTCATCTTCGATCTGGGTAAGACGGTCATCAATTTCGACTTCGCTCCCGCGTATCGCGCCCTGGAGGGATTCTGTCCATGTGCCGGCCCGGAAATGACGCGGCGTATCATGGCGACCGGTCTGGGCGAGCGGTTCGAGGCCGGATTGATCGGCCCGCGAGAGTTCTTCGACCAGCTGGCGGCGACGCTCGATCTTCGCTTGAGTTACGAAGCTTTTCTTCCCATCTGGAACTCCATCTTCAAGGAAACGCTGATTCCCGAAGAAATGCTGGAGCGCCTGGCGGCTCGTTACCGGCTGGTCTTGCTCTCCAATACGAACATCCTCCATTTCGAGGCGCCGCTTCGCGAGTATCCTATCCTGCGGCATTTCAAAGACAAGGTTCTCTCCTACGAAGTCCACGCCATGAAGCCGAACCCGGCGATTTTCCAGGCTGCGATCGCTTGCGCCGGATGTGCGCCTGGAGAGTGTTTTTACACCGACGACGTTCCAGCCTTCGTGGAGGCCGCGCGCGGGCTGGGGATGGATGCGGAGGAATTTCGCGGCCTCGAAAAACTCGAGCTCGATCTGCGCTCGCGCGGGATCGAATGGGAATAGACGGGCGGCCGAGCGCCCATCTGGAAAATGCCCGTCTGCCATTGGCGCTTCGCGCCTCGGCCCGGCTGCCGCGGAGTGATCGATCGGCACCTAAAGGTCGTGCCCTGTTACAAGGCAGTACCTCCGATTTTCGTCCTTGTTTCTTGCGCTTGCGGATGAAGGCTTCCATCATAATGGGGCCAAAAAAAACCGGACGCCGCGAGGGCGCCCGGTTTTCTCGAGCACCCGTACCCGGCCCGATGAGCCGGATTACGGGTTGGAGGAGCTCGTTACGCCAGCAGGCCTCCGTGGCCGAGGCAGGCGATTTCCCAGCCGGTCACATGGTAACGGGCCAACAGCGCGGGCAAAATCATATCCACCACGTTCGGCTTGGCCGACCGGAAACACCCCGGGGCCGAAACGATGGGCACGTCGTCCTTATAAGCCAGCAGCAACAGGTTGCCGGGCTCGACCGGCGCGAGGAACCGTTCCACCGTGCCCTCCACGCGAACGAGCGCGCGGCCGATCACATCTTCCGGGCCGGCGGGCGCCGTGGTGGACGCCACCAAAAGAAGCGTGGGCTTGGAGCGCAGCAGGTGCTGCAGCGAGCGGGCCACGTTGTTCTCGTCTTCCGTGGCGGCCAGCGCGAAGCTGACGCCGGCCCCGAAGCGCTCGAGCCGCTGGCGCATGACGCTTTCGAACAACTGGCGGGCTCGTTCTCCACTCAGCGGATCGGTGTACAGCACTCCCACAATCGGGTTCCGTATGGGCCGCGCCTGGAGAATCGGGCCGCGTTCCTTGAGAATGGTGACGATGGCTTCCAGGTGATCCTGCGCGACGGCGAACGGCGCGCTCTTTACGGTTGCGACGCGCTGCCCGGCCGCGGCGAAGCTGAAGTTCTGAGAGGTTGCGACCACCACGCTAGCCGCGCAGTTGATCTGCTTGAGCAGTTCGTCGTCCACCAGCACGCAGCAGTTCTCGGTGGCCATGAGATTGGCCCGGCCGCCTGCCGCCAGCCTCACTTCGAGGCTTCCGCACCCCATCGCGCCGGCGACGGTGGACACTGCATCGTCCTCTCCGATTTCGCCTTCTTCCAGTTCCGTAACCCAGATGGTATCCAGCCCCTCCGTTTCGAGGACGCGAACGTCTTCCTCGCTAATGATATGGCCCTTGGCCAGCAGTTTCTTGCCGCCGGGCCGAAAAACGGTACAACAGAGCACGCGCCCGGTGGAGGATTTGACGTCGACGGTCCTGGCCTTCATGAGAGCCCTCTCACTAATACGGAGTAGTGGAACTGAATATACTGAAGACTAAAATGTAATATTACTCCCACTCGGCGCGCAATGGTGCGCCAACTTCCGACTCTCTTTTGCGGGGATTGTAGAGATTCCCTACTTTGCGGGTGTTGGAATCCGGATTAACTGGTCCTCGGGAGCCGGAATCTGCGTGCCCCATTCCCCAATGTGGGTGTCCAGCCAGCGGCCTGGACGCAGCACTCTGAGCACGGCCGACTCGTCGCAAGCCTGGAATTTCGGGCACCGCACGCAGTCCTTCCAGGCCTTCAGCGGAAGCGCGCCGCGATCCACCAACTGGAAACCGGTTTTCTGAAAGAAGCCGGTCACATAAGTGAATGCAAACACCGCATCTAATTGATAATCCTGGGCTTCCTGGACGAGACCCTCGACCAGCCTGCGTCCGGCGCCTTGGGTCTTGGCATTCTCCCGCACGGCCAGGGACCGAATCTCGCCGATGGTCGGGCTGTAAAAGTGCAGGGCGCCGCAGCCCATGAGTCGATCGTCCAGAGTGACGACGCTGAAATCGCGGATGCTCTCGGAAAGCTCGAATTCCGTCCGGGGGAGCATCAAGCCTTTGGCCGCATAGCCGTTGATCAAAGCGAGAATCGGATGGATATCGCCCATGGCGGCCTTGCGCAGCTTGAGGCGCAGCCCAGAGGAGGACGGTTCCTCGAACGCATCCGCCCTGAGCGAACTGATCATACGGTCTCCCCCAAAGTCATGCCGGTTCCCAATGCCTCTCCCGCCAGCGAACGCCGCAGGGCCAGCGGCTCGGCGCCGCCGACAATCCGTATCTGTTTCACCCCTGCGCGCAAGGCCGCAAGAGCCGCTTCCAGTTTGGCCCGCATACCGCCGGTGGCGACTCCTTCGGCGATCATTCGCTCGCCCTCGGCCGCGGTGAGCTCCGGCCGAACCTTGCCATCCGCATCCAGCACGCCGGCCACGTCCGTGAGGAAAACCAACTGGCTCGCGCAAAAAGCCGCGGCGCAGGCCGCGGCCATTTGGTCGGCGTTTACGTTATAGATGTTCCCGCTCCGGTCGCCCGCCACGCACGCTACAACGGGCAGATAACCGTTTTCCACGAGCAGCGCCAACAATCCCGGGTTCGAGCGCACCACCCGCCCTACCGCTCCGAGCGCCGGGTCCATTTGCTCCGCCTCCACAAGAAACGCGTCGATGCCCGAAAGCCCGACCGCGCGGGCGCCGGCGCGATTCAGACTGGCGACCAGTTCGTGATTGACACTGCCGGCAAAGACCTTGAGGACGGCGTCCACGGTCTCGGGCGTGGTGACCCGCAGGCCATTCACGAAGCGGCTTTCGATGCCGCGCTCGGCCAGGAAGCGGGTCATCTGCTTGCCGCCGCCATGCACGACCACAGCCTGGGTTCCCTCCGAACACACGGCTGCAATCTGGTCCGTTAGCGCATCGCGGGACTGCGCCGAATCGAGCAAAGCGCCGCCGAGCTTGACGAGCGCCCTCACAACAGGCCCGCGGTTTCGGGAAAGCCCAGCATCAGATTCATGTTCTGAACCGCCTGCCCCGCCGCGCCCTTGACCAAGTTGTCTATGGCGGCGACCACAACCGCGCGGCCCGTCTTGGCGTCCACCGCCGCTCCGATATCGCAGAAGTTGGACCGCGCAATGCCACGCAGATCGGGCAGATAGCCGGGGTTGAAAAGGCGGATGAACGGTTCTCCCGCATATCGCTTCTCGTAGACCGCCAGCACGTCCTCGGCGCTCTTCACCCCGGCGGCCCGAAAGTAAATGGTTTCCAGGATGCCGCGATGCACGGGTAACAACTGCGTAGTGAAGCTGAACTCGCCCTCTTCCAGGCCCGATACTTGAAGCACTTCCGGGACGTGCCGGTGATTGAAAATCGAGTAGGCGCCGAAGTTCTCGGTGACCTCGCAAAAGCTGGTCTTCAGGTTCGGTTTGCGCCCAGCCCCGCTGACTCCGGATTTCGCGTCGCATACGATCCCGCACGCCCGATTCACCGCGCACGCTTCGAGCAACGGCCGGATGGCGAGGTTGGCCGCCGTGGGATAACACCCGGGATTGGCCACCAGCCGCGCGGAGGGTATTCGCTCTCGATAGAACTCCGGCAGCCCGTAGACCGCCTCCGCCAGGAGGTCCGGCTGAGTGTGCGGCTCGTTGTACCAGGCTGTGAAGGTGTCGGTGGCGCGGAGCCGGAACGCCGCGCTCAGGTCCACCACCCGTGCGCCGGCCTCCAGCATAGCGGGCGTCAGATCCATGGAAACGCCCTGCGGTGTGGCAAGGAAAACCACCTTAACTCCTTCGGCGCGAACCGTTTTAGGATCGCAGGGCAGTGGCGACGGCCCCGCTCCGTTGCGGATCGATGGGGGCGGGGCTCCTTCCAGGTCCGACCGCACCAGCGGCTGCACATGAGGGTGGCTTTCCAGGATGCGGAGGAGTTCCGCTCCAGCGTAGCCTCGATAGCCAATGATGCCGACGGGGATTCTCATTCTGGTTGATTATTCGTCCTTATGAATAAATATACCATATCCCGGTGGTGGTCGCAGGGTTAAGAAACGAAGCCAATTAGCTTTCGGCTATGGAGCGGGCGGCCAACTCGCCGAAAACCGGCAACGAATACTGCTGCTCGTGGGCGGCCTTGACGATCATGAAGATCTGCATTCCGAGAATCGCCAATTCGATCAGCCCCGAAATCTGGAAACGGCGGAAAGGCCAGAAGATGTTTCCGATGACGAACTGATTCAGAAGAGAGGCCACGAACAAATACAGGCCTTGGAATGCGTTGAACCGGACGGGCATATCGCGGCGAAATCGCTCGGACGCCAGCACAATGATGGCGAGCACCCCGCCGGCCCACGGTATGTAACAAAGGATCGACGCCGTGCGGGGCGCCATGCCCGCGAGCGCGTCGGTTGCGCCCAGGGAGGCTCCTGGAACGCCTCCGGGTTGTACGGCGCCGCACTTACCGCAGAACTTGTTGACGGGCTGAACCGCGTTTCCGCACTGGCTGCAATAGGGCATCCGCCAACCTATACGATATTCTGGCATAGCCGGTTCCTTGGGAGTGGGGCTGGGGGGGTGCGAAACAAAAATGAAGGGGGATCCCGTCTCGAAGTGTTTCACCGGAATCTAAAAGGAGTTGGTACTGAAGCTTGTTCTCCAGCCCGAGGGGCGGAAGAAAGTAGCCCAGGGCGCGAGCTCTGCGGAGACGGAATTACCCGAGAAAGCCCCCGAAGGGGGCGAAAGAGCGTTCTTTCGCCCCGTGCCGGGGCTTGATCGATTTCGCTATGTTCCCGACGGCTCACGCCGTGGGCTACTTTCTTTCGCTCCTCCGGAGCTTGGATTTCAGCCGGTCTTGGAATTCACGGATATGTCGCGCACCCGCGCGGCTGTTTCGGGGCGCTCGACGGGAATCTGAAACGCTTCCAGTTAGCGCCTAAGGCAGCCGGTAGGGTGATGGTCCTTCCAGATCACTGAAATCGCCGCCTGCGCCTTCGACTCCGCGATACGACTGTGCTGGTAAACTCGCAGTGTGAGCCGTTTCCGGCACACTCCGGAAACCCGAGAAAGGTTAAGGCCGTCACAAAAGTCATGAAGACCAACCGCCCCCCTCTAGCCATAGGCGCAGCCCTTTGCTGTCTTGTTTTCGCAATCACTCCCGCCTTCGGCCAATACGCGCGTAATCGGTATGCGCTGTTTCTCTCCGACCCGCCCGTAATCGACCGGTTCGGATCGCAAGAGCGGCTAGGCGCAACGGAAGCGGTTGCATACCGGCGGCAAATCGAGACCCGCCAGCGAACCGTGATCGATGCGCTTACGGCGCGGCAAATCCGAGTCACCGGCTCGGTATCGGTCTTGCTGAACGCGGTCTTCGTGACCGTTGAGGCGGGCCGCGTGGCGGAGATGGCGGCTTTGCCTGGCGTCGCCGGGGTCGTGCCCATGCGCCGCGGCAAGATGGCGTTGAGCACGGCGGTGAACCTGGTGAACGCTTCGACGGCATGGGCGCTCTCGGCGATCGGCGGGCAGGCGAATGCCGGCAAAGGCGTCAAGGTCGGCATACTGGATACCGGCATCGATAACAATCACGCAGCGTTCCAGGATTCCACGCTGACGTATCCAGCCGGATTCCCGATTTGCACCATCGGCGCGTTCACGCTGAGTGGCACGCCGACGAACTGCCCGACTCCTTCGCTCTACACGAACACCAAGGTGATTGTGGCGCGCAGTTACGTTCCGCAGTTGGCCATGGACGCCGTAACGAATACCGGCAATCCCGCGGCCCAATCGCAGCCGGACGATTTCACGCCGCGTGACCACGTAGGACATGGCACGGCCGTGGCTTCGGTGGTCGCCGGGAAATCGAATTCCGGGGGGACCGTCTCGTTTTCCGGAATGGCTCCCAAAGCGTATCTGGGCAATTACAAGATTTACGGCTCGCCCGGCGTCAACGATTACTTCGCGGAAGACGTCGTCATCCAGGCTCTGAACGACGCCGTGAACGACGGAATGCAGGTCATCAATTTCTCGTCGGGAGCGCCTGCCCTTGCCGGCCCTATAGACAGCGGAGCGGCCTGCGGACTGAGTTCGGGCGTGCCCTGCGACCCGTTGGCCGCGGCGTTTCAGAACGCGGCCAATGCAGGGGTGGTGATAGCCGTGGCGGCGGGCAATAGCGGTGTTTACAATTCCATCAGTTCGCCGGCCACGGCGCCCGCGGTGATCGCGGTCGGCGCCACGATTAACTCGCACTCGTTCGGTCCCCAGGTGGTCGTGCCGGGGACTGGCCAGCGAATCTCCGCGACCGCCAGCGATTCTTACGTAACGACGACCGGTGCTATCACAGCTCCGCTGGTGGACGCCAGTTGGGTGGGCGACGGTTACGCGTGCACGGCGTACACATCGAATACGTCGTTGAACGGAGCCATCGCGCTGGTGCTGCGGAACCTCACTACGGATGCGAACGCCTGCTCGCTCAACCAAAAAGCCACCAATGTACAGAACGCCGGCGCGATCGGAATGATCCTCTACAACTCCTCGGACAACCGCGGCTGGAACGCCTCACAGCCTACGCACCAGAACTACGTGGAAAGCGTTTATACGTTTACGGGTCCGCTGGTAGGGATCTCGAATTCGGACGGCGTCAATCTGAAGACGTACATCGATTCGACGGCGGCGGCCGCATACCAGGCGGCCACGACGGGAAACTCGCTGCCGGCAGGGAATCCGTGGCCGGCCGTGACCATCGATATTTCGGGGGTCGAGCAGGCCGCGCAGGCTAACGCGAACACGCTGGCGTACTATTCGTCCCTGGGTCCGGCGTTTTCTTCGTTCCCCTGCTCGGGATGCTCGATTCTCAAGCCGGACATGGTCGCTCCCGGCGGCGGCGATCCGACAATTTCCCCCGATTCGCTCGATACCGATAGCGCCGGCGATCAGCTTTTCTTCGGTTTCTCCGGCATGTACATGGCTTCGCAGAAACTGGACGCCAACGGGGAGATGTACAGTTCGAACGGCTATATCGCCGCCGATGGGACCAGTTTCGCGTCGCCGATGGTGGCGGGCGCGGCTGCGCTGGTGATCCAGGCGAAGGGTTACAAGGGAGCCCAGGTCAAGTCGGCATTGGTGAACACGGCGAACTTCAGCGCTCCGGCTTACGATGATTTTGGAGACGCGTCGAATGTGCTCTGGACCGGATCGGGCCTGCTGGATGCCGGAGGCGCCGCGCAGGCGAACGTGGTAGCCTCGCCTCCCACGATTTCGTTTGGGCTTCTCTCTTCGGGCGCGTTGCCGGCGGCGCAGACAGTGACGCTGACCAACCTCGGGACTAACTCCGCTACGGTCTCGATGAGTCCCGTTGGGCAGATTACGGCCGCGACCGCCTCGGTTAGCGTCAGTCCGACCAGCCTCACGCTGGCGCCGAACGCCAGCGGCACGTTCAGCGTGTCGCTCGCCGGAAGCACGCCAACCGGGGCCAGCCCTTATACGGGATACATCAAGGTAACCGGCGCCGGCGGCACGTTGAACATTCCTTATGCGTTTATGGTGGGCGCAAACTCAGTGGGATCTTACGGTACTATAACCCCGCAGTTTGGCACTTACTTCGAAGTTTATCCGGGGCAGGACGCGGGAGCCGTCCCCGTTCAGTTGCTGGACCAGAACGGCGTTCCGGTGGTCAGTTCGCCGGTCACGTTCTGCGTGAGCAATTCGAGCGGGACCTGCCTGACGTCGAGCGGCGTGACTCTCAAGAGCGCGACATCGTCCGCGAGCGCATCCAACTCCGGCGCGAACAATCCCGGCGCGGTGGCTTGCTCGCCGGTTTCGCTCATCTCGGCGACTTGCAACTCCAACAGTTACGGTATCGCGTGGGTGTACATAGCGGCGGGAGCGAGCACGCCAGGCACGAGCTCCTACGTCGCCGTCAAGTATGCGGGGGTTGTGCAGAGCGTGATGCAGTTCTACATCCGGGCCGTTCCGACGATCTTGACCGGCGGCGTTGTGGACGCGGCGCAAGCGAAGACCTCGATTGCGCCGGGTTCGTATATCGCAATTTATGGAACGGGCCTCGCCGATACGGCCGGCCAGGAAACCACGGCCTCGCTGCCGATGAGTCTCAACAACGTGACGGTAAGCTTCGACGTTCCTTCGGCGAACATTAGCGTTCCCGGGCGCCTGATTTACGAAAGCCCGACTCAAGTGAATGTGCAGGTCCCGTGGGAGTTGGCGGGCCAAACGTCCGCGCAGATCAAGGTGACTTTATACGAGTCCGAATACGGAAGCGTGGTCACTGTGCCCGTCATTAACACGGCTCCTGCGTTTTTCGAGTACAGCGTTGGAGGATCGAAAAGCGTAGCCGCTACGGCGGGGAACTATTACACCTTCCTATCGTCAAGCACGCCGGCGCAAAAGGGGCAGAAGGTATCGCTTTACGCCAACGGGTTGGGCCCGGTTCAGAACCAGCCGGCGTCCGGAGACCCGGCGTCGTCCGCCTCCACTACGCCATCATCGACCGTCAATACGGTGACGGTGACTATAGGCGGGCAACCGGCGACGGTGACCTACGCAGGGCTTCATCCGGGAACGGCGGGATTGTACCGGGTGGACGTGACGGCGCCTTCGGGACTGACCTCGGGAGCGCAGGCGGTATCGCTGAGCGTCCTGGGGCAGACGGCGACTTCGACGCTTTACATCCAGTAAGCGTCTTCGCAAACCTCTGGCCTTGACCGCCAGCGCATCGGGATACGTCTCTTTCCGTGCCGCGACCAAAGGAAGCGGTCGGCTGGAGCCCGAAGATACTTCGGACCCCTCCGCGCCGGGGCCAAACCCGGCTTCAGGCCCGCTGGGTTGCGCGGAGGGGTTTGTAGAACGATCCCCGTCCGGCCAACCGCTCCTTGCAGTCGCGGCACGGAAACGGAGGGGAGAAGGCGTTGCGGACGCCCTCGTCGGCCTCCGGCCGAAGGCCGGTCAGGGGACCGGCCGCGGACCAGGGGGTCCGCCCCACTCGGAGCAGCGACTACTGCTGGTCGCCGCGGCTCTTCCTGATCTCTTCGAGCCGCTTTTTCAGGTACTCGTTGTACTCGTCCCGCAATGTCTGCTCGCGCGGCGAGCTGTAAATATCGGTCGACTTGTACTTGCCTTCGTCGAACTTCTTCTTGGTCCACTCGTCATGGACGTGAGTGGTATCCGCGGCGTCGAGGACCTGTTTAGCCGCTTGAGGCGGAATGAACGAAACCCCTTCCTTATCGCCCATCACCAAGTCGCCTGGCATCACGGTGACGTTGCCGATTCGGACGGGGACGTTGTAGGCCGCAAGCATGGCCGTCTGGGTGGTGAGAGCGGTGGGATTCGCGGACCGGAAGTAGGCCGGCATCGGAATGCTCTGAATGCCTTCCAGATCGCGTATGGCTCCGTCCACCACGAGGCCGCCGGCCTTGGTAGCCTTCATGACGTAGTAGAACAAATTATCGCCGACAATCGTTCCGCCATCCTTCTTCCCGTACAGATCGACCACCAGGACATCGCCGGGTTGGAGTTGGTCGAGCACGTATTGATTGTTGACGGTGATGTTCTTGTCTTTCGCGTGGGCCTGCACCACCGAGTCGAGGTCCGGGCGCGCGGGCAGGAAAGCCACAGTCACTGCGCGGCCGGCCATTTTCATATCCGGATGCAGAATGTGGAAGTCGCCTTCATACTGGCCGTAACCGCCGCCACCAAAACCGCCGCCGCGGCCGGCGTTCGGAACAAAACTGATGCCGGTGACTTCTTCCTGGGACATGTCCTTCGCGCGCTCGAGCCAAGAGTCGGGAACTTTCGGCCTCCCATCGGGGAACCGGTCGCCAGTCCAGAGTTTGGTGTAATCCACCATCTGGTCCTTGGTCCAGGTGAACACTTGCGCCTTGGCGGGCGCGGGCGCGAACAGCGAGGCGCAGAACACGACGGCCATCGCCGCCAAACCATATTTGCAAATCATGATCTTCGAGACTCCTCTCGGTAAATCGACTTTCAAGGCGGTCCTTCGAGTTCCGCCCCGTCCAACCGGGCACCGGGCCTTTTTCGCCCAGACGCCGCCATCACACCGCTTCGTCTAGAGTAATACCGATACCGGGTCGTGTGGGGAGGGCCGGGTTGTGCGGCTAAGAAACGTAGGAACCTCCCGTATCGGAGTATATCGCCGGAATCGGGAAGCAGTTAGTTGTCGAGTTGGTTTTCAAGCCCGTCAGGGCGTAACAAATTAGCCCAGCGCGCGAGCGCTGGGGAGGAAGGGTTTACCGGGAGAGTCCCGAAACGGGGCGTAAGAGCCTTCTTTCGCCCCGTTCCGGGGCTGGATCGATTTGGCTCTCTACCCACGGCTCGCGCCGTGGGCTACTCTCTATCGCTCCTCCGGAGCTTGGATTCCAACCGGTCTCGGAATTCAACTTATGTCGCGCGGCCCGTGAGCCTGCCTCCGCTCCGCTCAGGCTGCATGGAACAAAAGGCAGGAGCAGGTGACGCCGGCTTCGGCTTTCTGCAATTCGGAAATATCGATCCGGTGGACGCGGTAGCCACCCCGTTCGAGAATCTCCGCCGTGGCTGGAAACGACGACGGGAAGATCAAAGCGCCGCCGATGGAGAGGACGTTGGCCGCCGATGGCTCGGTATCGGCGACATCGATAAAGCGGAGTCCGGGAATGGCGGCGCTATCGAACCACTGGCGGTTGGCGAGCGCGACGCCATCGCCCAAATAGCAGCAGGCCGATTTGAGGTGCAGACAGCCCGTGACGGGCACCGCCTCTACCGAGTAGCCGAACGGAGCCACGATGCTCGACAGTTGCTCGATGCCCTGCCGGTTGGTGCGGCGCGAGCGGCCAACAAACAGCCTCCGTTCGGCGCGCATCACGTCGCCGCCTTCGAGCGTCGCCGGAGCCTCGATGCGCCGAAGCGGACGGTACCGCGCCAGCATGCGGGCCAGGCTTTCCGTTTCCGCGCGGCGTGAGAGGGCGCCCGGCCGGGTGATGATGGCGACCTCAGCGAGAACAATAGCCGGGTCTTCGACGAAGACGGAATCGGGCAGCTCGGGCTCGGGGGGAAGCGAAACGATTTTCGCGCCCAGTTCGGACAGCGCGCGCTCGTAGGCATGGTGCTGTTCGAGCGCACGATGGAAATCGATCGGCGCACGGTCCATGTATTCCAATTCGCAGCGTTCGATAGATGGAGTGACGGGACGCGTGATGGCCAGAAGAGAGGGGCTAGGGATTGGGGGCTGGGGTCTGGGGAGTGGCGCGCTGGGATTATTCGAGAGAGGCATATGTGACCAACTCGATGCGATGATGATCGATCGCTTCACGAACTTCGGCTGAAGTGAGGGCTTCGAGTTCCCGCTCGCGGCTTCCTTGAGGCGCGTGCGGGCATTGCGCAACGAGGCGCCGCAACGCCCGGGGTGACACATCAGTTCCGTCGAGCCTTCGGGAATGCGCTTCAACAAATCCGCAAGCTCCCGCGGGCCGACGAGACCGGTGATCTGGAATCCCGCGAAGTGATCCGTCACGCGGCAGCCGCGCCGCGCGAGGGCGCGGCGGAATGGACCGCGCATCAATCCCAACGCCCGGCTCGCGAGCGTTCGCTTGAGCGGAACGCCCGGCGGGGTCCACGAGAAATCGAAAGGCGCGCGGACCCACCGAACTCCGAATTCCAAAGCGAGGCGCGCCACCGCGCGGAACACCGGAGGCGCCAGGTGCGTGTGCTTGTGGGTATCGAAATGGGTCAGGCGCAGACCGGAGTCCAGGATGCGCCGGACCTGCGCCCGCAATTCATCCTCGATGGCGAGTTCGCGGCGAGCGATGGCGGACAGGAGCTGTCCTACCGATGCCGGGAACGGCTTTCCGGTTAGAATCGACCGGCCTCCGACCAAAACCAGGTGCGCGCCCAGATCGAGCGTAGGCGTCTCGCGTGCGAGCCGGACCGCATCATCGAACGCATCGCCATTGGCCATGAGCGTCGTCGAGGTCAGAATGCCCCGGCGATGGGCTTCCACGATGCCTTCGTTCACGTCGGGAGTGAAGCCGAAGTCGTCGGCGTTCACGACGAGACGTTTGGGAGCTTGGGAGGACCTGGAGGTCCGCTCCGCCTCTGCGAACTGCCGATGAGAGTTCAAAACAGGGTCAGCCGGATGGTCAGGAACTTCTTGGGGTTCGCGCGGAAATCTTTCATGAGCGACTGCGCTTCGTGCGTCGTGGCAGTGAGCGAATCGTACAGTTCCCGGTTGGTCATGAGCTGACCGATGGAACCTTGGCCGGCGTTGATCTTATCGAGCGTGGAACCCAGTTTGGCGCTCAGTTCGTCGATCCGCTTGTAGAGATCCTCGTCGGTCAGGAACTTGCCGGCCGTGCCCTTGCCGGCTTTGAGATCCGCCAGCAGGCCGTTCACTTCGGTGAGCGTCTGACGGGCTTCGTCGTATAACGCAGGGTCGTTCAGCAGCTTTCCGGCCGTGCCTTTGCCGGCCTGAAGATCGGCCACGACGGCGTTCACGCGATTGATGGCCGCGCGCGTGTCCTGATAGAGGGAATCGTCATAGAGCAGCTTGCTGATGGTCCCGCCGCCCGTACGCGCATCCACCACCAGTTTCTGCGTCTCGGCCGCAATGGCGTTCAGACGGTCGTAGAGATCCTCGTCCTTGACGAACTTCCCAAGATTGCCTTTTCCCGCTTCCACTCCGGCGACCAAACCCCCGAGGCGGTCAATGATGTGCTGAAACGACTCGAGCATATTGCTGCTCTCGGCAAGCAACTCGGGAATATCGAGAGCTTTCAAGGCAGCGACCTCATCGCCATCCTGGACGTGCTTTTCCGCCTTCCCCTTGGTGATATTGAGGACCTTATCCGCCAGCAAATTCGCCGCGACGATGCCCACCACGGAGTCCTGCGGGATCTGGGAAAGATACTCCCGGCGAATCTGCATATCGAGTTCGACCGGCTGTTTTTGGCCATGCTGCGCGGCCAGTTTGAGCTCGTCGAGGTAGCCGATCGTGATGCCGTTGAGGCGCACCGGCGTCCCGGTTTCGATGCCCGAGGCGTCGGGCACGTAGGTGCGCAAACCAGCGTACTTCTGAAATACGCCCTTGGACCAGGTCAAATAGACGATCAGCGCGGTCACAATGGCGAATGCGGCCACTCCGACGACTCCGACCTTCAACTGCGACCATCGAACTTTGGCCCGTTCCGGCATGATCTATGTCCGCTGCTTGACGAAGTGCAAAATATAGGGATCGCGGGACTGCTCCAGGCTTTCCTGGCTGCCTTCAAACACCAGTTGGCCTTCGCAAAGAACCATGAAGACCGTGCCCGTATGGCCGCGGTCCCCACCGTTCAGGTGTTCCAAGAGCCCTTGTTCCGGATTGTACCGGAAATTGGCCATCAGGGCGCCATCCTGATAGCGGTGGGTGACCAGCAAGGTGGTGCTGCGCGCCACGTCGCGTTCCTTGATGATGAGCGCCATGATGGTGTGCGCGGTTATGGGATCGAGTCCCGCCGTGGGCGAGTCGTAGAGGATGAGCGGAGGAGCGGTGACTACCGCGCGGGCGATGGCGGCGCGGCGGCGCATGCCTCCGGAGAGCTCCGAGGGCCATTTTTCCAGCGTGCCGCCGAGCTCCACGAACTCCAGAGCCTGAGTGACGCGCGGCAGAACCTCTTCGGGCGGGCAATGGATGGACTTCTGATTCACCAGAGGGTAGGCGACGTTTTCTTCGACGGTGAGGGAATCGAAGAGCGCGCTTTCCTGAAACAACATGCCGATCTTGCTTCGAATCTCGAACAGTTCCTCTTCGCGCATGGACGAAAGGTCGCGCCCGAAAACGCGGATCTTCCCGCTAGCCGGCTGAGCCAGGCCCAGCGCGGCCTTCAGTAGCACGGTCTTTCCGGATCCAGCGGCGCCGAGGATGATTCTGGACTCGCCCTCATAAGCCTTGAAGGAGACCGACCGGAGGGCAGGCACATCGTCGAACGATACGGTGACGTTTTCGAATTCGAGGACGAGTGTGGGAGACGGTTCGGGCGTCACAGCGCGGCCAGCCAGACAAAAACGTCGGTGACTAAAGCGTCCAGGACGATGATGAGAACGGACGCGACAACCATGGCCTGGGTAGTGGCGCGTCCGACGCCCTGGGTGCCTCCGGTGGTCCGCAGGCCGTAGAAGCAGCCGATCATCGAGATGACCACGGCGAAGACGAAGGGCTTCAGCAGGCCCTGAGCCACGTCATTCCATTCGAGGGCCCGCCACGCGCTGTTCCAGTATTGAAGCGATGTCAGGTTCAGGTACAGCACGGAGACGAGCCAGCCGCCGACCAAGCCGACGAAATCCGCGATGGCCGTCAGCGCGGGAAGCATGGTGAACGCGGCCAGCAGACGCGGGGTGACCAGTTTCTTCACCGGATCGGTGCCCAAGGCCCGCATGGCGTCGATCTGCTCCGTAACTTTCATGGAGCCTAATTCGCTCGCGATGCCCGAAGAATTACGGCCCGCCATCATGAGCGCCGAAAACACCGGCCCCAACTCACGGACCAGCGTGATGGCGACCACCATGCCCGTGCGGCCCACCTGACCGTACGTTTTCAGAGCGCGGGACATCTGAAGGGCCATGACCACGCCGCTGAAGAAGCCCGCCATCAGGATTACAGGCAGGCTGCCGACTCCAATCAAGTCCATTTGGATGGCGGTGTCGTCCCAGTAATGGGGCTTGCGGAGGATGTTTTGAAAGGCCCGGCCGGTGAGGACCAGGAACTCTTGAACCGCGCCAATGGGCGCTTTCAGCCAGTCGAGCAAGAAGAGAAGTCCTCGTTTCCGATGCTAACATACTAGTATTCCGTCGATATGAAAGGACTTACGGATATCGCCGGCATTCATGTCGGCCACATTTCCGACTACCAGGCGATAACCGGTTGCACGGCGATCCTATGCGAAGCCGGGGCCGTGGGAGGAGTGGACATCCGGGGATCGGCGACTGGGACGGAGGAGATCGCGACGCTCGATCCCGGCCACGTGGCGCAGCAGGTTCACGGAATCCTGTTGGGCGGAGGAAGCGCCTTCGGGTTGGAAGCCGCTTCCGGCGTCAGGCGGTATCTGGAAGGGAAAGGCGTAGGTTATCCCACGGGCGCGGCCAAGGTGCCGATTGTACCGGCCGCGATTCTCTACGATTTGGGAATCGGGAAAGCCGGCGTCCGTCCAACGGCCGCCATGGGAGAAGCGGCGGCGGCGGCGGCCACCGATGGATTAGTGGGCGAAGGCTGCACCGGAGCGGGCACCGGCGCCACGGTGGGTAAGGCGCTGGGGATGCGCCAGGCGATGAAATCGGGCATTGGCTCGTACACGGTCACGTTGTCCGGAGGCGTTTTGGTCGCGGCGCTGGCGGCGGTGAACGCGTACGGGGACGTGCGCGATCCGGCGACGGGTAAGATCATCGCCGGTGCCCGCAAGTCCGCCACGAGCCGCGATTTCGCCGATACCAACGAAATCCTGAAAAGCCGCGGAGCCGGCGCCGGCCTGGGCGCTGCAAACACGACGCTCGTGGTTGTGGCGACGAACGCGCGGCTCACCAAGGTGGAAGCCAACAAACTGGCGCAATTCGGAAGCCAGGGAGTGGTGCGGACGATTTCTCCGGTCAACACCATGTTCGACGGCGACACGACGTTCGCGCTTTCACTCGGCGCGAAGCAGGCGGATATCAACGCGCTCGGAGTAGCCGCGGCGGAAGCGGTCTCTCAAGCGATATTGCGCGCGGTGAAGTTCGCGAAGACGCTCGGAGGGATTGTGGGGCTGGGGTAGAACTCCGGCAAACGGCGATCTGCGGCGACCCCATGGATGAGGACCATTTGGGAGTGGGTGGTCCAGGCGATGCCGCGGAAGAAAAGCCGAGACGACTTTCGGCTCTGCAGGCTTGACAGCCCGCGCCACGGCCCTAAGTGAACAGTATTGAGGCTAGGGGCGCGGGGAAAGGCGGTGGATCGAGCGGGCGTTCCGCTGCCGGCAGACTGGAGGGCGCACTGTGCGGATCTGATGGAACGAAGCCAATTGGGGAGGGCTGCTGCCGGTTGGTATGGGTATTCGAAGCCACGGAGGCCGGCTGGGTGGGCGACTCCGACGCGGTTTGGGGGGGTTTCGAACTCGCCGCGGCCTGGGAGCCGGAGCCCTGCAGGCGTTCGAGGGCCCGGAGCGCGCGGTGGTAGGCGCGGCCGGCGGAATCGATGCGGCGTTGGAGATGGAGGAAGGCTTCGTCGCTCGCGCACGAACGTAATGCCCTTGGCCGTTTTGGGGTCGTACTGGCCATCGTCGTCGAGGAACTCCTTTTCCCATAACTGGGCTTCGACGGTGCGAAAGCGGCGGAGGAGCCAATCGGAATTGATCAGGGTATCGGCCAGGAATCGCTGTTCGGGGGTGGCGGGCCGAAACCTGGAGTAGTATTCCGCCGTGAGGGACTCCTGCGCGGCGGGGCTTTCGCCGCGGATGATCTGCGATTTGGCGTCGATGCCCGATTTGAGGGCGTTCATTCGAGAAGCGGACCTGCCCGCGGCGGTGCGGGGGCCGGTGGATGACTGAGCGTTTCTGCGATTGGCCTCGATTTGCTTGGGAGTTGCCATTTTCGATCTCCGGATACAGGGTAGCAGGCTAGGGCGTGGGGGACGGGTTGTCAGATGTTGAAAGTGGCTTGTTTTCAGTGGGATGGGGATATTGGAAGTGGTGTTACCGGTTGGTTGGCGGGGCGACGGACGGGTGGCTGGGGAGCTACGCATAGGGCCCCGGAAAAGTGCGGTGAGGAGGAATCCGGCGGCGCCGCTCAATGAGGGTGCGGGCGGGGGTGGATCGATGTCCGAGTAGTGCGTGAGATCGGCATAGGGGCGGCGGTCGCCCGCCAATCGATGGCACCACACTCTCTATTCGCCGCGTCGAATATGACATCGAAAGGGAAATCAAAGCACTCGGCCAGTCTGGGCTCCCTCGCTCCGATTGGATCGCAAGACCTTT
>CAWAOP010000042.1:0-36382 GCA_963783505.1 Terriglobia bacterium
ACATCGATTTCGCCTCTCCATGCCGAATTCTCGGGCCGCTGCTACCATGGTATTTACCCCGAAACAATGGAATCGCCCAAAGTGGATTTAAAGCGGACTGTCAATCTGCCTAAGACGGCCTTCTCCATGAAGGCCAACCTGCCGCAGACCGAGCCGAAGCTCGTCGAGCGGTGGGAAAAGGAGAAGCTCTACGAGCGCATCCGCGCGTCGCGCAAGGGCCGCCCCACGTACATCCTGCACGACGGGCCTCCTTATGCCAACGGCCGCATTCATTTGGGCACCGCGTTCAACAAGATCCTGAAGGATTTCATTGTCAAGTCGAAGAACATGGCGGGCTTCGACTCTCCCTACGTGCCCGGTTGGGATTGCCACGGCTTGCCCATCGAGCGCAACGTCGATAACGAGTTGGGCATGCGCAAGGCGCAGATGACCACGCTGGAGATCCGCCGCGCCTGCCGGAAGTACGCCGAAAAGTTCATTGACATTCAGCGCCAGGGTTTCAAGCGGCTCGGCGTGCTGGGCCAGTGGGACGATCCGTATCTCACCATGAGCGCGGAGTATCAGGCCGTGATCGCCGGCGCGTTCGTGGACTTTCTGGACCGCGGCTATGTTTACAAGGGCCTGAAGCCCGTGAACTGGTGCATAAAGGACCGCACGGCGCTCGCCGAGGCCGAAGTCGAATACGCGAATCATACCAGCCCTTCCATTTGGGTTCGCTTCAAGATGACCTCCGACCCTGCGAAGATCCACCCCGATCTCGCCGGCCGCAAGGTCTACGGGCTTATTTGGACGACCACGCCTTGGACCATCCCGGCCAACATGGCCATCGCGTATCACCCGAAGTTCGAGTACGTGGCCGTGGAGACGAACGCCGGCGTCGAGATCGTCGCCAGCGAGTTGCTGGAAACCACCACCGCGAAATGCGGGTGGCCGGCGCCGCGCGTGGTGGCGCGCTTCAAGGGAGACAAACTGGAAGGCGCCGTTTTCCGCCACCCGTTCCTGGAACGCGATTCACTCGGCATCCTCGCGGACCACGTCACGCTGGAGCAGGGCACTGGCGCGGTTCACACCGCTCCGGGCCATGGCCAGGAAGACTACGTTGTAGGCCGCCAGTACGGCATCGAGACCTACTGTCCCGTGGACGCCGCGGGCCGCTTCTATCACGCATCGGGCGCGGCCGGCGTGCTGCCGGAAAGCTTGATCGGCAAAACGGTTTGGGAAGCTAACCCAGTAGTTATCGAGCTGCTGAAATCCGCCGGCGCACTCGCGGCCGTTGAAAAGCTCGAGCACTCCTATCCGCACTGCTGGCGCTGCCACAACCCCACCATCTTCCGCGCCACGGAGCAGTGGTTCATCGGCATGGACCTTCACGACTTCCGCCAGCGCGCTCTGGAAGCCGTCCACCAAACGCGCTGGATGCCGGCGTGGGGCGAGGAACGCATCGCCAACATGATCGCCACGCGCCCGGATTGGTGCATTTCGCGCCAACGCGTTTGGGGCGTGCCGATCATCGTATTCTACTGCGACAAATGCCGCGAACCGCTCACCGATCGCAAGGTGATGGACGGCGTGGTAGCGCTATTCCGCGAGCATTCCGCGGACGTCTGGTATGAGCGCTCCGCGGCCGAGCTGTTGCCCGCTGGAACCGCGTGCCCGAAATGCGGCGGGGCCGAGTTCGGCAAGGAAAGCGATATTCTCGACGTCTGGTTCGATTCCGGGTCGAGCCACCTGGCCACGCTCAACGAGCGATTTGGACTGACATGGCCTGCCGATTTGTACCTGGAGGGCGGCGATCAGTACCGCGGCTGGTTCCACAGCTCGTTGCTGGTAGGCACGGGGTTGAAGGGCGGTTCGCCGTACAGGGCCTGCGCGCTGAATGGATGGGTGCTGGATGGCGAAGGCCGGGCGATGCACAAGTCGCTGGGCAACTCTATCGAGCCGGAGGAAGTCATCAAGCATCACGGCGCGGAGATCCTGCGGCTTTGGTCCGCGTCGGTGAACTTCAATGAAGACGTGCGCATCTCGGAGACCATTCAGAATCGACTCGTCGAAGCCTACCGCAAGATGCGGAACACGTTCCGCTATCTGTTGGGCAACCTCTCCGATTTCGACGCGGCCACGGACGCCGTGCCGGGCGAGGAGTTGCCGGAAATCGATCAGTGGATTCTGCTCCGCGCCGAAGATCTGGTGAAGCGTTGCCGGGAGTGGTACGACAGCTTCGAGTTTCATCGCGTCTACCATTCGGTCTATGCGTTCGCGACGGTCGATCTGAGCGCCGTCTACTTCGACGTTCTCAAAGACCGTCTGTATACCGCGGCGGCCAAATCCAAGTCTCGCCGCGCCGCGCAGACGGCCTTGCACCGCTTGCTCGACGCTCTGGTCCGGCTCGTGGCGCCCATCATGAGCTTCACCGCGGAAGAAGTCTGGCAGCACATGCACAGCGCGGAGAGCGTTCACATGGCGTATTTCCCGGAGCCGGCGGAATTGACCGCTGGAATCGGAGACGGAGTGCGCCGGCGCGCGGCAGACTGGGACCGGCTGATGGAGGTTCGCGATGCCGTTCTCAAGAGCCTGGAGGCGGCGCGCAACGACAAACTGATCGGCGCGCCCCTCGAAGCCCGCATCCGTCTCGCGGCTCCGGGCGAATTGTATAACCTCCTTGAAGAGTACGGGCGTGAATTGCCCGGCCTGTTCATCGTGTCGCAGGTTGAACTGGAGCGCGCCGAAAGCGGCGAACTGGCTGCGACGGTGGAGCGCGCCGCCGGCCAGAAGTGCGAGCGTTGCTGGAAGTACTCCACGGATATCGGTTCCGACGCGGAGTTCCCCACGGTCTGCCTGCCTTGCGCCGCGGCCGTGCGTGAGACCATCCATGGGTGATCCGGTCGGGGATTCCTCCCGTGGTCTCAAGCAGCCGGATCGTCGAGACGAATCTCGACGCGGCAGACATGAATCTCCGCGCCACGGCTTCCCCGTCGTGGCGCAAGCCGCCAGGCTGAGAGAGCCGAGATTCGTCTCGGCTTTATTGGGAGCGCGTCATGCCTGAGGGGCGTCGGAAAGCGTTTTTGGCTGCCGCTGGCGTTTTCGCGCTCGATCGGTTCACCAAGCATCTGATCGAAGCGCACGTTTCGTTTTTCGATACCATCAAGGTCGTCCCCGGCTTTTTCGATATCGTCCATTCGCAGAACCGCGGAGCGGCGTTTGGAATGTTCGACGGGCCGGTATCCGGGTGGCGCGCTCAGGCGCTTCCGGCATTGACCGCGGCCGCCGTCGTGCTCGTGAGCATTGCGCTGTGGCGCAGCCGGCGGCTCGAAAAATGGCTGATGTGGGGACTGACGCTGATTCTAGGCGGCGCGGCCGGAAACCTGTTTGACCGTCTCGCCTGGGGACGCGTCACGGACTTCCTGCTCTTCTACATCGGACAATATCAGTGGCCCGCGTTCAACGTGGCCGATTCCGCCATTGTCATCGGCAGCGGACTGGTGGCGGTGGACGCGCTGCGGACCAAACCGAAGCCCCATGTATCCTGAACTGTTCGGCATCCCCTTCCTTCACACGTACGGCGCGCTGACGGCGCTGGCATTTCTTACCGGAGTGTGGATGGCCGCGCGCCTCGCGAGCCGTGCCGGGCTGGACCCGAATGCCGTCACCAACCTGGGGATCTACTGCGTGCTGGCCGCGCTGGCCGGCGCGAAGGTGATGATGATCCTGGTGGACCTGCCGTATTACATGGAGCGCCCCTCGGAGATATTCACGATCTCCACGCTTCAAGCCGGGGGCGTGTTCTACGGCGGGCTGATCGCAGCGCTGATCGTCGCCGCGTGGTACCTGAAAAAGACCGGTCTGAAGCCGCTCGCCACCGCGGACGTGTTCGCTCCGGCCATCGCTCTTGGGCATGGCATCGGCCGCATCGGATGCTTTTCGGCAGGGTGCTGCTGGGGCGTGGTGTGCGACCGCCCTTGGGCCGTCACCTTCACGAGCCGCGAGGCCAGCCGCCTGGTTGGCGTACCGCTCGGAATCCCGCTCCACCCCACGCAACTCTACGAAGCGTTTGCGGAATTCGCGATCTTTGCGATTCTCTACCGCCTCATCTCAAAACCGCACCGGCCCGGAACCATGATCGCGCTTTACCTCATGCTCTACTCCACGGCCCGCTTCATCGTGGAGTTCTATCGCTACCACGAGCAGGGCAATCTCTTCGGCGGCCCGCTGGATACGTCGCAATGGATCTCGCTGGCGCTGTTCGCGTGCGGAGCGATCTACTTCATGCGCAAGCGCGCCACGGCATGAGAGGACGACGAATGACCCGGAAATACTCGCTGACGATTGAAGGGGATTCGAACGGGTATAGCGCGTACGTACCCGGACTGCCCACGATTCCGGTTACCGCCGGATCGCTGGACGAGTTGACCACGCGCGCGGGGGAAGCGATCCGCATCTACTGGGATGCGATCCAAACTCCCCGCACACCCACTTCGCTGCTTCGGGAAATCGAGGTTGAGCTTCCCGCCTGACGGGCGCTGGGTTGGCCGGCGCTCGCCCAGTCGGTTTGACCGGGCATCACACCCTGTACGTATCCGCTTTCCAGTTCTTCACGGCCTTCTTGATATCGTCCTCGGAGATACTCTCCGCGGCGGCGCGCTGAGCCAGGGCGGGGAACTCCGCGTCGGAGGCGAAGCGCAAGCCGATAGTCTGCCGGATGGTGAGCTTGGCATCCAGGGGTTTGCCGGTTAGAACGTAGTGACGGAAATTCTCTTCCGCCCGGATGGCGCGGTCCTGCGCCTTCAAAGCGAACATGCGGGCGAGCCCGGCTAGCAGCAGGACAGCGACGGTCAGCGCGAGAATCAGCGAAGAGTCAAGTCTGTTGTAAACGTGGGTCCACGCGTGATACACATTCCATACGGAACCTGCCAGGCACAGGACTACGATGCCGAACAAGATCCCGTGGAATCCCAATACCCACTGCCGGTGGTTCGCGTAATTCTGATCAGCCATAGGTGGTTACTCCTTTCCAGAAGTGTACACCCCGGGGCATAGGTCGCGCGTAAACGGGCAGTAATGGCAGCGCGGCCCCTCGCGCAAGGGGAAGTCCAACCGATCCTGAGCCGCTACAAAATCGCGGACCACTTGCTCGGGCGAATCGATCAAGGAATCGGCGAAGTCCGGTTGAATGGCCAGGTCCGGCCGTAAGAAATATAGAAACAAGCGATCCGGCTTGCGGCCGGTCATGCGTTCCAGTGCCAGCCCGTAAAGCTGAAGCTGCAATGCGTAACTGCGCGCGCGTTGGTGGGCCTGCGCGCGCGTCACCTCGTCGGTCTTGTAATCCACAAGGATCAGCTCGCCGTTGTCTTCGAACCACAAATCGATCTGCCCGCGAATGACCAGGTCCTCGATCGCCAGCGTGAAGTCGAACTCACGCTCAACGCGCTTAGCCCGAGCGGCGCGCTTCCCGAGCGGGCTGCGCAGAAACACCGCGGCTAACGCCAGAGCCTCGGGGCTAGCCTCGCCGGCCATCGCCTCGGCCAGCAACGCATGGACTTGCGATCCCAGTTCGGCCGCGCTCTGTCCCGACACGGGAGCGCCTTGCCGCTCCCCCTGGTATCCCAGATAGTGACCCAGGTAATAGGCCCGTGGGCAGTTGGCAAAAGCATTCAGGTCCGTCACCGTGGCGTTCCCATCGCTCTGCCCCGTCACCGCCGGCGCCTCGATGAGGTGGGGCTGCTTGGTAGGGGTGCCCTCTGGGCCCGGCGGGTTGAAAACCAGCCCGCCGCCGCTGCCTTGCTGAGCGCCATTTAAGGCCCCCGCTTCCTCAACCACCACTCGCAGCTTCCACTCCTCCCCAGCCGGCGAGACCCGAGCCACGATCTCATCTCGCGGTTCGTCAACCTTCAACTCCAGCGCGCCCGCCACGCGTTCCGCCCAGTTCTTCAGCTTGCCTTTCCCCGAGCAGCTTAGAATCAGCCGCTCCTCCGCGCGCGTCATCGCGACGTACAGCAGCCGGTTACCTTCGGCTTCATCTCGCGTCTTGAGTTGCTCGCGCAGAGCGCGCTCGAACAAATCGTCAACGCCCTTGCGAGTCGAGGGATCGCGCCACTGCGCTCCCAATCCGACATGGGGATGAAACGCCATCGAGGGCGGCTTGCCCTCCACGCCTTTATGCATCGCGGCCAGAAACACAACCGGGAATTCGAGGCCTTTCGCCGCGTGGACCGTCATCATCCGCACGGCGTCCACCGACTCCTCGGGTTGCGAGTCGTTCTCGCGCGGATCTTCCTCGCGCAGCAGCGAGAGTTCCTCGACGAACTCGTCGAGCGACATTCCGGCGGAAGCGTCGCGAGCCAACGCCAGGAATTTTCCAATGTTCGCGGCGCCACGCGCGCCGGATTCGGGCGTGTAGCCGCAGTCATCCAGCGCCGCGAGCAATAGCCGGTCGAAGCGCACCAGTTCCCTCCGCGCCCGCCAGTCTTCCAGCCTCTCGCGAAATCCGAGCAGGCGCGCGCGGTCCGCGGCGTCGAAACCGGGCGCGTCTCGCGGCAGCAGCGTCAGCGCCGAAGCAAGATTATCCTTTCGATCCGCGTTCCTCAGCCGCATCAGCGTCTCAACCGATACGCTCACCAGCGGCGAGCGCAGCGTCGCGGCGAACGCAATCTCGGCGCGCGGGTTCGCGATCACCCGGAGGAGGTTCGCAAGGTCTCGCACCTCCGGGCATTCGTAGAATCCGCGCCCGCTGCCAACCACGTACGGCACGCCCGCTTCCTCGAACGCCGCCGAAAATTCGGGAATCACGGCCGTGTTGCGCGTCAGCACGGCGATATCGCGAAACTTGCGGCCCAGCGCCGCCGCCCGGCGCGCCACCCATTGCGCCTCGGCCGTCAATGCGGTAGCGGCGTCCGCGCCTTGGAAACATGCGAACTCCACGCACACCGGAAGCTCGGTTTCGAATTTGCGCTCGGGCCGCAGCGGCCGGGGCTCGATTCCCGGCGCGACGTCCGCAATCGTCTCCACCGCGCGCAATATCTCCGCGCGGCTGCGGAAGTTGCCGGTCAAGTCGAGCGCCCGGCCGCTCTCGTTCGCTTCATCGCGGAACCTCCGGAACGCCGCCGGCTCCGCGTACCGGAAACCGAAGATCGATTGGTTGATATCGCCGACCGCGAAGAACCGCCTTGGCCGGCGCAGCAGGTCGATCAGGCGCGCCTGCTGCGGATTCGTGTCCTGATGCTCGTCCATCAGGATGTGGTCGAACTGTGACTGAACTCTCTCCCGTGCTTCGCGATTCTCCTCGAGCAGACGGACGGCGCACTCCTCCAGGTCCGTGAAGTCCAGCGCGCCCGCGGCGCGCTTCCGCTCGCGATAAAGCTCGTCGAAACGCGCGAACAATTCCAGCAGCAGTTCTCTCTGCGGCGCGTACAACTCAGTGATCCGAGAAGGCCTTGATTTTCCGATTTGCTCCCGCAGCCGATCCACAAGGTCGTAGGCCGGCGTTCCTCTTTTGCACTTTCGCAGATTCGGCTTGAAGCTCCTGCATCGCGCGGAGCGCGGCCAGCGGGTCTTCGGCCTGAATGATGCGTCCGGCGTCCTCAATCACACGCTCCAGGTGCTCGCGTTGGGCGGCGCTCCATCCATCGGCCGGATCGGCCTCCAGTTCCTCCAATGTCAGCGCGGCGTCTTTGAGATTGAATCCGGCGGCGGCGCGGCGGCGCCGAGGCTTTCCACGCGCACGCCCGATCCGCGCATGGCCTCGTAAGCGGGGAGCATCGCCTCGCAGAGGTCGGCGCACGCAATGCCGATCGCCAGTTCGCGCGCGGCCGCTGGCCGCTCCCGATACAGCGACTCAATCGCATCCGCGGCGCACCTCCGCCGCATCCGCCGCGACTCCCACTCGTCCGTGACGCGAAACTCGGGATCTACGGCCGCGAATACGGCGTTCTCTTTCAATATCCGAAGGCAGAAACCGTGGACTGTCGATATCCACGCGCGTTCCAGTTGCGCCAGCCTATCCGCGTCGTGAGCGTAATGTTCCGCCACCTTCTTGCGCAAATTGGCGGCGGCTTTTTCCGTGAACGTAATGGCGAGAACGCGCAGCGGATCGCCTGCTTCGGCGAGCCTCCGGAACCGCTCCACCAAGACCGTGGTCTTCCCCGACCCGGGCCCCGCCGTGACGCAGGTGTCCATCTCCGGTCCGCCGATCTCGACCGCGGCCACTTGCTCCGCCGTGAGCGCGATCTCTTTCACTCGCCGGCCTCCTCCGCCAATTCGGCGCCGAGCGGCGCTGCGTACCGGCACACGTCGCAGAATTCGCAGTGATCGCAGACCTCCGGTTGGATCGGCTTCGCTTCCACGCGCCCCGCGCGAATCCCGGCCGCGGCTCCGAGAGCCCGCCGCGCCGCGGTCTCGAGCCACTCCGCGGGCGGTTCCTTCCCCAGCGCCTCCGGGCTCCCGCCATACCGCCAGCCGAAGTATTTCACTTCGCCCCGCAAGGACACGTAGAACATCCCCGCCGGCTTCTTCCCAAATGCGCGTTCCGCCGCCATAAGGTACAGCTCTGCCTGCAGGCGCGCCGGATCCTCCAAGCGCTTCCGCACGTTCTGCGCCGAGCTGTACTTGTAGTCGATCACGAACGCGCGATCCTCGGCGCCCGTGTCCAGCCGGTCGATTTTCCCTATGATTAAAAGCCCCTCCAGCGGGAAATCAAAGTCCCTCTCCGCTTCCGATTGGAACGCGGCTCGCGGCCATTGGGCATCGGCCGCGAACGCTTTCACGTCTTCGCGCATGGCATCGCGCAGCCGTTCCGTTTTGAGCGTCAGCGGAATGCGATTCTCTTCCGCGACGCGCGCGAACACTTCGTCGAACAAGCCACCGACGTCCCGCGGCTGGCGATACCACTCCGCCAGCGTCTCATGGACGATATCGCCCTGCAAAGAAGGGTCAAGCCGCTCCTCCGGGCGCACTGGGGGCGGCTGCAATTTCAACGTCCGCCCCGCGAAATATTTGAACGGGCAAGTCAGATACGTTTCGAGCGAACTTGGCGAGAAATGCGCGGTTCGCTCTTTGAGGGAAGCGAGCAAATCCAGCGCGCTAATCTCCAAGGCGGGCGCTTGCAACGCCGTCTCCGCCTCGGCCGCCGGCCTGGGACTCGCGCCGCTTACCGGCTCGGCCACGAGGCTGCGGCCCTCCAGGTAGATCGACTGGAGATTCGGGTTGCCGCCCTCATCGAACTCCGCGTAGGAGAAGGTCAGGAGCGAGGCCGCCGTTCCAGCCGCCGCATCGAATAACGCGCGCTCCTCGCGCTCAAAATCCTCCGTGGTCCGGACGCCGATTCCGTTCTGCTGCAAACGCCGCCGCGCCCAATCGGGGAAGAATCCATCCTGCCGGTGCACGTCCGGAAACTGCTTCTCCGCCATCCCGCAGACGAACACTACCGGCAATTCCCATTGGCGGGCTTCGTCCGCGCTGAGCACGTGGACCACGTTGCGCCGCCCGTCCGGAGCCCGGAGCGGCGTGAGACGGAGAGCCTGTTTCATCGCGCCCCAGAATTCCGCGAGAGACATCCGGCGGTTCGCGTCCAGAGCGGCCGCGGTGGATTGCAGCGCCTTTTCGAACTCTTCGAGCGCCGCCGATTGGCTTCGCCATTCGATCGCGCGCGCGTGTGAAACGCCTTCAACCGGCCGCGCGGGGCGGTACAGCGCCGTAAGCGCGCTCGACTGCGCCGCCCAATCCTTGGGGGCCATCTCAAACCCGCGCCACTCCTCGATCGCGCCGATGCGGTCGATCTTCCGCAGCAGGCGGCCCGCGTCGGTGGTGATCGGCTTGCCCTCGTCGTCCACCAGCAGCGCTTTGAGGCCGCCCAGCCCCGCGCCGGGCATCTGTTCGCGCACCGCGAAATCGAAGCGGTCCATGGCGATCGAGTTCGCAAAGCGCGGCGCGAGCCGCAGGGCCGCCAGCATCCGCTCGTGGTCCCACCCTTCAAGCATCGCGTCCATGGCACCGGCGATCATTCGAATCGCCGGTTGCCGGTCCAGTGGCGCGTCGAAGTAGAAACGCGCGGGGATACCGAATCGCGCCAGCGTGGAGCGCAAGACAGGCTCGTAAGCATCGGCCGCACGGACAATAATTCCGATTTCGCGAAACAACCGTCCGCCTGAAACCTGCTCGACGATTCGCCGCGCGATTTCTTCCGACTCGCGCTCCACGGTCTGCGCGCGGAAGAAACGCTCGGCTGCCCGCGGTCTTGATGGCGGCAGAGTCTTCCGTTCCACTGGTCCGACAGCGGCGCATACCTTCTGGGCCAGGACCTCGTCCGTTAGGACCATGGTCACCGCCGCCCGGCTGTCCAGCGCAGAGATGACGCGCAGTTCGGGCTCGGGCAAAGCGTGGAATCCTTCGATCAGAATCGTTCGGATCTCTCCGGTTCCCTCGCTCTCGATCCGCTTCGCCGCCCGCGCCAGACGCTCCGCGCGCATGGCCAGGCCGCGCGCTTCGAGCCCGCGCTCCACCTCGCGATAAACGGCCAGGAATGCCTGCGCGAGCGGCGCATCGGGCAGGTTCTGGGCGAGCCGCTCGCTCGCGCACCCCGCCGCCGAGAACTCCGCGATGACGCGGGCCGTCGAAGCGCAAAACCCCGCTAGGCCCGCGACTCTCGCGAACTCCGGCCGTTTCGCCCGGCGCACCGCTTCTTCGGCGATCAGATGAAGCGTTGCGCGCGCGACTTCGGGTTTGTCTCCGCACCACGGCTCGACAAACTGGTGCAGGGTCTGGACCATGCTGGCGCGAAAAACGAACCCCTCGCGCGCAAGCTCGTTGCGCAAGTGCTGAGCCAGGGTGGCCGTAGGCGCGAGCACTCGCAACGATGTATCCCCCGCGCGCAACGCCGCGCGCGCGGCTTCCATCACGAACTGCGTTCTCCCAGAGCCCGCCGGAGCGGTCACCACCCGCATCGGGATTTAGTGTAACGCAAGGCCGAGGTGGTGCACGCTTGACGAGGTTACGCCGCGTCGAGGCTTATGACGGATGTCCGGCGCTGGCGGACTTTCCGGCTTATCTTGGGCGTCAACGCGCAAAGCAGCAGGCCAATTGCCATGCCGGCGATGACGATCAGCAGCCGGTTCGGTGACACCGGATTCTGCGGCAGGGACGCCGGGTCGAGAAGTTCGAGTTGGTCGCCCAGTCCTCTTTCGAAGAGGTTGGCGAGTTCGCTGTTTTCCCCGGCCTTATCCACGATCACCCGCTCCTGGGTGAAATGGCTTACTGTCAACCGGCCGATTATCTCCACAACGGTTTTCTGCGCGAGGTATTTGTCCGAATACGAAAAGGAAATGCCGAGCGCGTCCTCGGCGGGCGTCATGCCGGCCGTGGGCGGCAGACGGCGCAGAATGAGGTCTCGAGTCCGCATGGTTTCGACTGCGTCTTCCAGGGGTTTATGCGCGCGCAGAGTCGGGTAGAGGTTCAGCTTTTGAATGACTCCAGCCAGAGTCTTGGCGCTCGAAACATCCTCGATGGCTGCTTTGAATCGCTCCTCCCTGCCGGCGTCGATGGCCTTTCCGGAATCCCGCTCCGGAAACCACGCCGGCCGAAGCAGCATCACCGCCGTGGATGTGTAACGCGTGGGGATCATGTACGCCACGGCCAGGGCAAGAACTGCGCCTCCCATCCCGAACGCGGCGTAGGCCAGCGCCTGCTTCCGCTTCTTCACACCGAACACGGCGAGCGCTCCCGCGGCCGCGCCGCCTGCAATACCTGCCAGCGTCAGCGCAAACACATTCGGGCTGAGCGGCTTGGCAGGTTGGCTGGCGGCGTCGAGGAGCGCCGCTGGTGCGCGCGGGGCGGGCGGCGGCTCGTGCGGCCACGTGGACTTCCACATGCGCTGGCGCTCGGTGTCGTTCCTGTTGAGCACCGAAACCACTTCGGAAGCCAACTCCGCGCTTACGGCCTGGGACTGCGCCTTGTCCGGATACTCGAATGAGATCTTGATCGCCGTGCTTCCCGCGGTTCCAGCCGCCGCCGGAGGCAGAAAACTGATTCGTGCGTTCCTTTGCATCTCGCCGATCGCGTCTTCGAGCGTCAGCCGGTTTCGCACGTCTTGGTAGAGGTCGAATTTCGGATTGCAGATCACCGCCGAGAGGTTTCCCCTGGAAAAGACGATCCTCGCGACGCCTTCGACCTCCGAGAGCGGCGCGCCATTCGATCCGGGCACACTCAACACCGCCGTGGACTGATACCGCTTCGGCAAACTGAACGCGGTCACGGCCGCGACGACTGCGCCTAACACGGCCATCGCAGCCATGGCCTTCCAGTAGAGCGAACCGTTCGTGATCTGCATCTTGAGGGCGCCTCCCAGCACATTTATGAACTCCCACAGACCAGGGTTGTAGTCTTCCAGCAGCCCTTCGAATTCGTCGCCGTAGCGCTCGCGCCACGCGCGCGGGTACATCCGAGCCGCAAGCTGTATCCAGCGCTTCATGCGTGTTTCAGCCTCCGGAGCGCGGTCTTGAATACGCGGCCCAGACCCCTTGTCTCGTTCTCAAGCGACATGCGCCGGCGCGCGCCTCCGCCACGTTACAATGCTTGCCGCAAGTCCGCCCGCGGCCATGCCGGCGCCGATTCCCACGAGGAATATCGCCCTCACGTTTGGAGTGAGGGGCCGGTCTCCAGCCCTGGCGGGCGTTAGAATCTCGGCCCGTGCGGCCGGGCCCGTAGCTGGCCAAGTCTTCGACGCTCTCCATCGTTGCGCGTCTGGATTATTCACCGCCATGACTACCTGACCCGCCAACTCCGCCACGACCGCCTGAGCCATCGCCTTTTCGGGATATACGAAATCGATAGTCCACGCGGCATAGTCATCGTCGCGGGGCGCGGACGGGCCCGGCATCGTGAAGCGAATGTTGCGCTGCATCGTTTCGATCGGGTCTTCCAGGGTCTGCCGGCTCCTCAGATCCGGGTAGAGACTGTACTTTGGGTTGGTGACGATGGCGGAGAGATTCCCTCTCGACATTACCAGGCTCTTTGTGCTCTGGAAAGTCAACTCCGGCAGACGGACAACGGCTGTGGCCTGGTAGGTCTTGGGCCAACTGAAGACGGCCACTGCCGCGACGACAGCGCCTAACACGGCCGTCGCTGCCATCGTTTTCCAGTAGAGGGACCCATTCGTGATCTGCATTCTTATGGCGCCTCCCATCGCATCGAAAAGCTCCCGCCACCCGGGGTTGCAGTCTTCCAGCAGCGCTTCAAATTCGTCACCGTAGCGCTCGCGCCACGCGCGCGGGTACATCCGAGCCGCAAGCTGTATCCAGCGCTTCATGCGTGTTTCAGCCTCCGGAGCGCGGTCTTGAACACGCGACCCATGCCGTTCATTTGCTCTTCCACGTAGCGTCTTCCCGCCGGAGTAAGCCGGTACGGCCTGCGCCTGTCATCCGCCGCCAGCGGATGAATCCACCCCTGCTCCTCGAGCCGCGTGATGGCGCCGTAAAGCGTGCCGGGCCCCAGCCGCACTTCGGCGAACCGCTCGATATCCTGCACCATGGCGTAGCCGTGCTTATCGCCGTCCAGGAGGCTAATCAAGATGAGAACCGCTGGATCAGTCATGCTACGATACATCGTGCTACGAAATAGTGGCCGTGTCAAGAGGGAATCAGCGGGATTCGGGACGAGTGGGAAACGTGGGGCCGGTTGGTAACCTGCGGCCGGCTGGCAGCCGGCCTGTACGAGGCGGGTTTGGCAACCCGCCGCAGGTTTTCAACCTGCCCCACTTACTTCACTACGATGTTGACCAGCTTGTCGGGGACGGTGACGATCTTGACGATCTGCTTGCCCACGAGGAACGGCTGCACCTTTTCATCGCTCTGTGCGCGCGCGTCGAGTTCTTCCTTCGGCAGGCCGAACGGAGCGTGGAAACGGGCGCGCAGCTTGCCGTTCACCTGCACAACGATTTCCGCTTCCTCTTCCTTCGCAAGCTCGGGATCGAATGCCGGCCACGCCTGGCGGAACACCGGGCCTTCCTTCCCCAGCTCCTCCCAGATCTCCTGCGAAACATAAGGCGCGAACGGCGCCAGCATCAGCGCGAGTTTTTCGATGACCTCGGCTAGCGCGGCGCCGGAGAGGTTCTCCTCTTCGGCGTACAGCACGTTCACCAGTTCCATTACGAAAGCGATGCAGGTGTTGAAGTGCCAGCGCGATTCGAAATCCGCGGTGATTTTCTTGAGCACCTGGTGCAGCTTGCGGAGGGCTTTCTTGTCTGACGAACCGGGCAGGTTGGGAACCACAGAGCCGGGCAGGTCGGGAACCTGCCCCACCGCCTGCGGGAGCTTATCGACGTTGCGAGTGACGAAGCGGTACACGCGGCCGAGGAAACGGTAGACGCCCTCGGCGCCTTCGGCCCGCCAGTCCACTTCTTTCTCGGGTGAATTGGCGAACAGCACGAACATACGGGCCGTATCCGCGCCGAACTTCTCCGCGAGCATATCCGCGCCCACCACGTTGCCCTTGGACTTGGACATCTTCGCGCCTTCGGCGATCACCATGCCCTGCGTGAACAGCCGCCGCGCGGGCTCGTCGTTGGCCACAAGTCCCAGGTCCTTCATCACCTTGGTGAAGAAGCGCGAGTAAATCAGGTGCAGGATGGCGTGCTCCACGCCGCCGATGTACTGATCGATCTCGAACCAGTAAGCGATCTTGGCCGGGTCGAACGGCGCCGCGCCGTTCTTCGAGTCGCAGTAGCGGTAAAAATACCAGGACGAGTCGATGAACGTGTCCATGGTGTCCGTCTCGCGCCGCGCCGCCGCGCCGCACTTGTGGACATGCCACGTTCACGAAGTCCGGTACGTTTTCGAGCGGCGAACGGCCCGCCCCCGTAATCTCGATGGAGAGCGGGAGCAGAACGGGGAGTCGATCCTCTGGAACCGGCACGACCCCGCACGCCTGGCAGTGGATCACCGGTATCGGCGTTCCCCAGTAGCGTTGCCTCGATATGCCCCAATCTTTGATACGGAACGTCACCGCCGCCTGGCCGAAGCCGCAATCGCGCGCGCACTCGGCCATGCCGCGCCGCGCCTCCGCGCTCGGCAGGCCGGTCCACGGCCCGGAGTTTTCCAATACCCCGTCTTCGGTGAAAGCCTCTTTCAAACCCGGCTCGGCGGCCAGCGGCCCATCCGCCGGTCGAATCACCGGACGAACCGTAATTCCGTACTTCCTGCAAAACTCGAAGTCGCGCTCGTCGTGAGCGGGCACGGCCATAATCGCGCCCGTGCCGTAGCCCATCACCACGAAATTCGCGATCCACACCGGCATCCGCTCGGCGCTGAATGGATTCAACGCGTACCGTCCGGTGAAGAAACCATCTTTTTCGATATCGCCCGGGTCGCGCCCCGCCCGCGAGTCCACCATGGCTTTGGCGCGCGCTCGTCCGGCTTCGTCCAGCAGCTCCGCGGCCAAAGGATGCTCCGGAGCCAGAATCACGCACGTCGCTCCATAGATGGTATCGGCGCGCGTCGTGAACACGCGAATCGACCTCTCGCCCTCCTCCAGCCCAAAATCGATCTCCGCGCCCTCGGACCGCCCGATCCAGTTGCGCTGCATGGTGAGCACGCGTTCGGGCCAGCCGCCTTCGAGCTTCGACATATCCGCCAGCAGCCGATCCGCGTACGCCGTAATCTTGAGAAACCACTGCTCGAGCGCGCGCTGCTCGACGGGCGTTTCCTCGTGGCGCCAGCAGCAGCCCTCGACCACCTGCTCGTTCGCCAGCACCGTGGCGCACTTGGGACACCAGTTGACCAGCGCCTTCTTCCGGTAGGCCAGCCCGCGCTCCAGCATCTTGAGAAAAAACCACTGGTTCCAGCGGTAGTACTCGGGCTCGCAGGTGGAGACTTCGCGGTCCCAGTCGTAACTGAAGGCGAAGCGGCGGTGGGTCTTCTTCATCGCCGCGATGTTCTGGAGCGTCCACTCGCGCGGAGGCCGCTTGTTGGCGATGGCGGCGTTCTCGGCGGGCAGCCCGAAGGCGTCCCATCCCATGGGGTGCAGCACGTTATACCCGCGCATCCACTTGTAGCGCGCCAGCGCATCGCCGATGGAGTAGTTGCGAATGTGCCCGATGTGCAGGGTGCCGCTCGGATAGGGCAGCATCTCCAATACGTAGAACTTCGGCTTTCCGGAATTCTCCTCGGCTTTGTAGAAATCGGCGTTTTCCCAACGCGCGTGCCATTTCAGTTCGATCTGGCGATGGTCGTACGGCTTCTCGGGCATAAAGGGTTTAGGCTCTTATCGTAACAAGTGGACACTTACCCGCGCTCATCCGGATCCGAAGTCGATCGCCGTTGCCGTGCCACCGGGATGCCCGCCGGGTTTGCCGGTCGCAGTGAGCGGTCGGGCAGGCCTGAGGAACATGTAGCAGCCCATCCGCCAGACATGTCTTCCGATTCATGGGGTTTTTACCCTATTGCGCTCATTCAAACTATTCGTATAATTAAATCGTTCGAACGTTTTAAGCGAATGCTTGATACAAAAGATCGAATCTTGGATGCCGCTGAACGCCTTTTTGGCGAACAGGGCTACGCCGCTGTCTCCCTCCGCCACATCATCGCCGAAGCCGACGTGAATCTCGCCGCCATCCATTACCACTTCGGGTCAAAGGAAGAACTGCTCGATCAGCTTGTCGGGCGTGTCGTCGGTCCCGTCAACCGTGCCCGCCTGGACATGCTGGAGCGTTTTGAAGCCGACGCCTGCGGCGGTCCGATCCCGGTCGAGCAGATCCTGGAAGCATTTCTAGTCCCCACCGGCCAGTTGTTGAGCAGGGTATCCGTCAAGCTGATGGGGCGCCTTTATGGCGAGGGTCTCATGCCTGCTCTCGTGGAACGCCACTTCAAGCCAGCCGGCAAGCGCTTTGTCAACGCTCTCCGCCGGACCCTGCCCCATATCCCCGACGAAGAGTTCTTCTGGCGCGTCGAATTCATGATCGGCGCCATGGCGCACTCCATGATGCAGACCCAGATCCTGCACCCGGTCGCAGGCGCTGGCGACGGCCCCGCGGATATGTCCCCCGGGTCACGCGCCGCGCGCCGCATCGCCTCTCTGATCTCGTTTTCGGCCGCGGGCCTCAGTGCGCCGGCTACCACAAAGGAATTGCAGCTCGAGGTGTCTCGATGAGAATCGCCGGTCTCTTTTTGCTCGTTACTCCGCTTTTCGCCGCCGATCAAGCGCCGGCTCCCGGTCCGCTCCCCCTGAGCCTGAAGCGCGCAGTCCAAATCGCCACCGCGCCCGAAGGCAGCGCGCACATACAAATCGCCGCGGAAACGCTGAAGCAGGCCGAGGCCCGCTCGGTGGAAGCCCGCTCCGCGCTGCTTCCCGACTTAGAATCCTCTTTGCAGTACCGAAGCCAGACGATGAGCCTCGCTGGATCGGGGCTGAGTTCCGCGTTCAACATCCCAATCCCCGGCTTTGTACTCCCCGTTCTGGTGGGGCCTTTCGATGTTCTGGACGCTCGCGCGACGGCTCAGCAGAGCGTCTTCGATTTCGGCTCCATCCGCCGGTTCCAGGCTTCCAAGGTGGATGTCTCCTCGGCCAAGTCCTCGGTGGATGGCGCCGAAGAACAGGTGGCCGCGCAGGTGGCTCGCGCTTACCTCGCCGCCGTCAAGGCGGATGCCGATGTGGAAACCGCCCACGCCAATGTCACGCTTTCTCAAGCGGTTCTTACGCAGGCGCAGAACCAGAAGAACGCGGGTGTGGGCACGGGCATTGAAATCACGCGCGCCAAAGTGCAGCTTGCCAACGACCAGCAGCGGCTGGTGGTCGCCGAAAACGCCCGCCGCGCCGCGCATCTTCAGCTTCTCCGGGCCATGGGCATGCGGCTCGATAGCGACGTGGAACTCACCGACAAGCTCCAATACGTCCCCGTCGACGCCGTGACCCTCGATCAGGCCAAGGCGCAAGCGCTCAAGGACCGGCCCGACCTGCTCGCCCAGCAGGACAAGGAGACCAGCGCGCGCCTCTCCGCCAGTTCCGTGAAGCTGGAGCGTCTGCCCACTCTCGGCGCCGCCGCCGACTACGGTTCCATCGGGCCGGGTCTGAACAGCATACGCCCGACGCGCACCTACGGCATCTCGCTGCGCGTCCCCATTTTCGATGGCGGCCGGCGTGACGCCCGCCGCGTCGAGGCCGAATCGGAATACCGCGCCGCCAAGGTGCAAACCAGCGATCTCAAAGAGCAGATCGAACTCGATGTCCGGCTGGCTCTCGATAGTCTTCGCTCGGCTGAAGACGAGGTCAGCGTCGCCCGCGACGGCGCCGACCTGGCGGAAAGCGAGCTAACTCAGGCCCGCCGCCGCTATGACGCCGGCGTCGCCGACAGTCTGGAAGTCACCGACGCGCAGACGCGGCTGGAGCGCGCCCGCGATAATTACACCGCCGCGCTCTACAATCACAACCTCGCCCGCATCGATCTGGCGCAGGCCATGGGCCGCGTCCGAAGCATGGTGCAGTGACGGAGACGGAATCATGAAGAAGAGAATACGAATTGTCGTCGATATTGCTGATCCTGGCCGCCGGCGGTTACTACGCCTGGCATACCTATGGCGGCGGCGCGCCCAGCGACCGCATCCTGGTCTCCGGCAACATCGAGCTCGAGGAGGTCAACGTTGCCTTCAAGACTCCCGGCAAGTTGATCGAGCGCGCCGTGGATGAGGGCGACGCCGTAACCAAGGGTCAGATCGTCGCCCGCCTGGACCGCGATCAACTCAACGCCCAGCGCGATTCGCAAGCCGCCGCGCTGGCGCTGGCGGAATCGCAACTGGAGCAGGCGCAAACCTCGTTGGAATGGCAGCGCCAGACGCAGACGGCCGATCTGGAACAGAAGCGCGCCGATCTCGCGGCCACCGACGCCCGTCTCGCCGAGTTGAAGAACGGTTCGCGCCCGCAGGAGATCCAGGAATCCCACGCCGCCGTGGCGCAGGCCCAGTCGGAAGTGGATCGAGCTAAGCGCGACTGGGACCGCGCCCAAACGCTTTATAAGAACGACGACATTTCCACCGCGCAGTACGACGAGTACCGCAACCGTTGGGAATCCGCCGATGCCGCTCTCAAGCAGGCGCAGCAACGCGAAGCGCTGGTGATGGCCGGCCCGCGCCAGGAAGTGATCGACGCCGCCGCGCGGCAGGTCGATCGCGCCCGCGCCACGCTCAAGCTCAGCGAAGCGAACGAACTCCAGATCCACCGCCTCGAACAGGAAGCTCGGCGACCGGCACGCCGACGTGGACCGCGCCAAAGCCACGCTCGCGGTCATCGACGCGCAGCTCGCCGATACCATCGCCGCTTCGCCGGTGGATGGCGTCGTGCTCGTGAAATCGGCCGATGTCGGCGAAGTGCTGAACGTCGGAACGACCGTCCTCACGGTCGGCGATATCGATCACCCGTGGCTGCGCGGCTACATCAACGAGACGCAGTTGGGCAAGGTTAAGATCGGTTCGAAAGCCAAGGTCACCAGCGATTCGTTTCCCGGCAAGGTCGTACAAGGGGCGCGTGACCTTCATCTCCTCCGAAGCCGAGTTCACGCCTAAGCAGATTCAAACTCAGGAAGAGCGCGTCAAGCTCGTCTATCGCATCAAGATCGAGGTCGAAAACCCCGGCCGCGAGCTCAAATCCAACATGCCCGCCGACGCCGAAATCGAGACGGAAGATGGAGCGGACGAGGCGGCGCAGGCGATTGAGCCCGCGCTTATCAGAACGAATCATGCCGAGCGATCATTCAAACCCGCGATCTGACCCGCCGCATTCAAGCGAACTCACCGCGGTGGACCATCTCAATCTGTCCATCGCTCCCGGTGAGATCTTCGGATTGGTCGGCCCGGATGGCGCCGGCAAGACAACCACGTTGCGTATGTTGGCGGGTCTGCTGACTCCAACCGAGGGAAGCGCGCTGGTGGCCGGCTGCGACGTCAACACCGAAGCGCAAGCGGTGAAGGATCAAATCGGTTACATGGCCCAGCGGTTCGGCCTCTACTCCGATCTTTCCGTCGAAGAGAACATGAGCTTCTACGCCGATCTTTTTGGAATTGTCGGCCAGGAGCGCGTCGCTCTTCAATCCCGCCTTCTGCACATGACGCGGATGGATCCTTTCACCAAGCGACTGGCGGGACGCCTTTCGGGCGGCATGAAGCAGAAGCTGGCGCTCATGTGCACGCTGCTCCATAAGCCTCGCATTCTGCTGCTCGACGAACCGACCAACGGCGTCGATCCCCTCAGCCGCCGTGACTTCTGGACCATCCTTTATCAATTGCTCAAAGACGGCATCACCATCTTGATGGCCACGGCATACCTGGATGAAGCCGAACGCTGCAACCGCGTCGGCCTGATGCACAAGGGCAAGCTGGTCCGTTGCGATACGCCCGAAAACCTGAAACACGAGGCCGGCGCATCCACTCTGGAAGGCGTGTTCATCGAAACCATCCGCGCGCTGGAGGCGGCCGCCCGATGAGCGCCTGGGCCGTTGAAATCGATAATCTCGTCAAGACGTTCGGCGACTTCGTGGCCGTCGATCACGTCTCGCTGAGTGTTCCCAAGGGCGAGATCTTCGGCTTCCTGGGTCCCAACGGGGCAGGGAAGTCCACCACCATTCGCATGTTCTGCGGCTTGCTCTCGCCCACTTCCGGCCGCGCGTCCGTCGCCGGTTTCGATGTCTGCCAAGGATCCCGGAACTGGTCAAGCGCAACATCGGCTACATGTCCCAGAAGTTCTCGCTCTACGACGATCTTACCGTCGAGCAGAACATCGATTTCTTCACCGGCATGTATGGCGTTCCGCGCCACCTCCGCGTGGAGCGCAAAGAGTACGTGCTGAAGATGGCCAACCTCACCGAGCGCCGCGGAAGCCTTGCCGGCACGCTTTCCGGAGGCTGGAAACAACGCCTCGCGCTCGGCTGCGCCATTCTTCACGATCCGCCCGTGATCTTTCTTGACGAGCCCACTTCAGCGGCGTCGATCCCATTTCGCGCGACGCCTTTTGGGATTTGATCGGCGAGCTTTCGCGCTCCGGCCACACGGTTTTCGTCACCACGCACTACATGGATGAAGCCGAGTACTGCAATCGTCTCGCGCTGATGTATGGCGGCAAGGTGATCGCCCTCGGCGCGCCAGCGGAACTGAAGAAGATGTTGACCGCGCAGACGCTGCTGCGCCTCGATACGCCCGCTCTGCTCGATACGATGCGCGCCATCGAGCATGAAGCCGGCGTGCTTGGGGTGGCCGTTTTCGGCAGCGGCTTGCACGTCGCGGTCAACGATGGCGCCGAGGTCATGGCCCGCATCCGCGCCAAGCTCGAATCCGAAGGCATCCGCGTGATGCGCCTCGAACCCATCGAGCCGTCGCTCGAGGACGTTTTCGTCGGCCTCATCGAAGCCGAGGAAAGGAAGGCCGCATGAGACGATTGGGTCAGATTGCCAATCGCGCGGGGCAGGTCGGGAACCTGCCCCACCAGATCGACCCTTCGGCGACGCGGGGAACACTGTGAGCTACCGCCGTTTGCGCGCCGTCTTCCTCAAGGAAATCCGCCACATCGTGCGCGATGGCCGCAGCTTGGGCCTTGCCCTGGCGATGCCCGCTCTCATGCTGCTGCTTTACGGCTTCGCGCTCAGCCTCGACGTGGACCACATCCCCATTCGGTTCCTCGATCAGGACGGTACGGAAGCCAGCCGTAACCTGGTGCGCGAATTCATGGGTTCGCGTTTCTTCAATGTCCTTGGCCCTGCCAAGGACTATCAGGCCATCCAGGAGGGCATCGATCGCAACCAAATCCTCCTCGGTCTCGTGATCAAACGCGATTTCGGGCAGGATCTTACCGCCGGCCGAGCCGCTATCGTGCAGCTTTTAATCGATGGAAGCGACTCCAATACTTCCGCAATCGGCACCGGATACGCCGAAAGCATCGTGCAGTCGTTCTCGATGAAGACGCGCGTCGATATCCTCAACCGGCGCGGCATCAAGATGGCGATCCCCATGGTCAACGCGCAGACGCGCGTATGGTACAACAGTTCGCTCCAGTCGCGGAACTTCGTAGTGCCCGGTCTCATCGCCATCATCCTGATGATCCTCACCGGACAGTTGACCACGCTCACCATCGCGCGCGAGTGGGAAATGGGGACCATGGAACAGCTTCTCTCCACGCCGCTCCGTCCCTCCGAACTCGCAATCGGCAAAATGGGCGCGTACTTCATGGTTGGGTTGGTGGATGCAATCCTGTCCTTTGTCGCGGGCGTAGCGGTCTTCAACGTACCCTTTCGCGGCAGCATCCTGATGCTCGCCATCTCAACCCTCCTTTTCCTTTGCTGCGCCATGTTCTGGGGCGTGTTCATCTCGGCGGGCTCCAGGTCTCAAGTGCAGGCTTATCAGATGGGCATGTTGACCACGTTCCTCCCGGGCTTCCTTCTTTCCGGTTTCGTGTTCTCCATCGACACGATGCCGAAGTGGATTCAGGCGATCAGCATCGTCATTCCGTCGCGCTATTACGTAGCCATTCTCAAGGCGCTCTTCCTGAAAGGCGTTGGATTGGGGATCATCTGGCCGCAACTGGTTTACATGGCGATCTTTACCGGCTTCGTCTATTACCGGACCGTGCGCAAGCTCGGGCAGAAGGTGGCATAGGTTATGTGGGAGCGTATCGGCGTCATCCTGAAAAAAGAGTTCATCCAGGTATTCCGCGAGCCCCGCATGAGAGGCCTGCTCATCTTCCCCCCGTTGATCCAGCTCATCATTTTCGGTTACGCGGTCACGCTCGATGTCGATAACGCCAAAATCGCCTGGATGGATGGCGATAACACTCCGGAAAGCCGCGCCCTGCTGGCCCGGTTCAAGGGTTCCGGCCGCTTCGAAGTGGTCGGGACTCCGCGCACGGAGCGGGATGTGCAGTACGTCCTCGATCACGGCGACGCCCACGCCGTGGTTCGCGTGCTGCCCGGATTCGCCAAGGACATCGCTCGCGGGAAGACCGCCGAGGTTCAAGTGCTTCTCGACGGGACCAACTCCAACACGGCATCTCTGGTTTCGGCCTACGCATCGGGGGTCATCGCCTCTTACGCCGGCGACATCATGCCCAATCAGTCAAAGAACAACCAGACGATTCGCCTGGAGGCGCGCAGCCTTGGTGGTCTCCCCATGCCGAGCAACCTTGGGGCGGAGCCTGCCTCCCGCGTCTGGTTCAATCCGGACCTCCGCAGCCGCAACTACTTCGTGCCCGGCGTGGCGGTGAACATTCTCTTCATCGTCACCGTGACGCTGACCGCTCAGGCCATCATCCGGGAAAAAGAGATCGGCACCATGGAGCAGTTAATGGTGACGCCGATGCGCCCCATAGAACTGATGCTCGGGAAGACGCTGCCCTTCGCGCTGGTCGGAATCGTGGATCTGGTGATGGTGGTCGCCGGCGCGCTCTTGATTTTCCGCGTGCCATTCCGCGGCAGCTTTCTGGTGCTTCTCTTCAGCGCCTGCACGTTCCTGCTGACCACGCTCGGGTTCGGCCTGTTCCTTTCCACCATTTCGCGCACGCAGCAGCAGGCCAACATGGCGTCGTTCTTTTTTACGAACCCGGCCTTCCTGCTCAGCGGATTCAACTTCCCGATCCGCAACATGCCCGTTGTGGTTCAGTACCTCACCTATCTCAACCCGCTGCGTTATTTCATGGAGATTGTCCGCGGCGTCTTCCTGAAAGGCGTGGGCGTTTCCATCCTCTGGCCGAAGATGCTGATTCTGACCATCTACGGCATGATCATTCTGGGCCTCAGCGCCGCCAAGTTCCACAAGAGCCTGGACTAGAAGAGGAGACGGGAGTCAGAAGTCAGGAGCCCCGCCCCACTCCGCAACGCTTTCTTACAGCCTGGTCAGAAAAACCGGCAAGCCTGCCTTGTGATCGTAGGTCGGCTTGTATTCGTTCGTGTCGTACTGATTCGCCACGTCCACATGGCGCGGCCCCAATTTCGGGTCCGGGATCGGCGCCAGCGCGTAACAGCCGCCGTTGATGGCCGTCATGAATCCGCTCTTGTCCTCGGCGATCGCGTCCATGGCCATTCCGGCGAAGGTGGATGCCACCATGCGGTCGATGAAGTCCGGGCTTCCGGAACGCAGTTCGTACGTGAGATCGCTCACTACGGTCTCTTCGCCGGCCGTGGCCTTGATCTCGCTGCTGAGGTCCTCGGCCACGCTCATCTTCTTGCGGTGTCCGAAAGCGTCCGGTTCTCCGTACTCCTTAACCGTATAGCCCTCCCACTCCGCGCCCTCGGATAGGACGGCGATCGAGTAATTGCTCGGGTTCTCCTTCTTATCCTGCACCAGCAATTCGATGAGTCTTTTCAAGTCCACCTTGTATTCCGGAATGCAGCATCGCAACCCGGTCACATAGGCGGTATAGAGAGCCGTATAGCCCGCGTCGCGCCCGAACACGCGGAACAAGCCGATGCGCTCGTGAGACCCAACCGTGGTCCGCTGCCGCTCGATGGCTTCCATCGCCCGCGAAATGGCCGTCGAAAAACCGATGCAGTACTCGGTGTTCCGTACGTCATTATCCATCGTCTTCGGCACGGCCACCACTTTCATGCCCTGCCGGTCCAGCTCCGCGGCGTAACTCAGGGTGTCGTCGCCGCCGATCGCCACCAGGTAATCCAGCCCCAGCGTCTCGATGTTTCTCAGCACGCCCTTGGTGACGTCGAAAGTCGTCGAGGTGACGCCCTTCTTGGTGGTCTCTTTGGCCGGGAAGGTCTCGCCCGCGAGCGCCGGCGGGACCTTCTTCATCTTCGACGGGTTCGTGCGTGAACTGTGCAGCCATGTGCCGCCCGTGCGGTCGATGCCCCGAGTGTTATCGCGCGTGAGCGGAAGAATGTAACGCTCGCGGCTCGCCGGATCTGACAGGTTGACGTGCGTCAGGCCCTCCCATCCGCGACGGATGCCCGTCACCTCGCATCCGATATCGCTTGCTTTGTAGACCACCGTCTTGATGACGGCGTTCAGTCCCGGTACGTCGCCGCCGCCCGTGAGTATGCCGATACGTTTCGCTGCCATGATTGCTCCTAGAGTATGGAATGCCGATAGGGTTTGGAAAACCTAATTATAGAGGACGGCGCTCGGCAGGCGTGCTTATAGGGCGGCTCGTTCAGCTCTCCGGACCGGATTTGCACCGCCACCGCCGGCCGCCGCCTTCTCCTTATTTCCCCGCGGGCTCGCTCATCAGCTCCGAGATCGCTTCGCGCAACGCCGCCCGCTGTCCGTCGTTCACAACGATGTACCGCCGATTGCCTGGGCTCGACTCCGTAAACGTTGTCGCCCCCGCCGCATCCACCTTCACCGTTCCAGGCGCCGAGAGCCCGAAATACGCCTCCCAAGGCCTCACTGCGTAAAGCGCCGCGCTCGGATCCCACAGCGGCTCGCGGTACGGCATCTTCCGATAGGCGTTGTACGCGTCCACCAGCGGATGATGCCCGGCCCACGAGAAATCGCTCGCCAGCCGGGTGAAGTCGTACTGCACTGCGTTACCCACCTCGAACCCGCTCGCCACGATCTTCCCCGGCCAGTCCGCGAACACTTTGGCCGCCGCCGCCACATCGGTCTTTACGTTGTATTCCGGACTTCCCGTTGGGAACTGGCCCGCCATCATCACCAACAGCGCCACTTTGCGCGCCGCCAGTTCGCGTCCGGAAAGCGGGCTCGCGGCATCGGCGCCCGAATCCAGCAGCCGCGCCAGATTCGTGCTGAACCCAACCTGCACAATCGTCACGGCGCCGTCGGCTTGCGCTGCCAGCGTTCCGCGCAGCAAACTCACGGCATCGGGCAGCGATGCCGAGGCCTCCACTTTCCGCGGATAGAGCGAGCCGCCGTCCGCTTTCTTCATCGATGCGACGGCCTTTGTGTAATTCCCATCCTCCGGCGTCTTTCCGTTTCGCACGACTCCGATCGGAATATCGGGCCGCCCGTAAAACGCATTAAACAGCGAAACGAACGGCGCCGAGTAGCGATTGTCTTTGCTGATCGTCACCGCCAGCAGCTTCGATTCGCCTCGCGTCTCCAGCGCGTGCAAAACCGCCAGCCCGATCGCATCGTCTACATCGTTGCCAATATCGGTATCGAAAATAACGCGCACCGGCTCTGAAGCCGCCGCCAGGGTTCGAACCGCCAGCGCAGCGAACAGTGTCACAACTACCAACCGGTTTCTCACAGTCGATTCGCCTTCGTTTTCAAGCCGGCCCGCCCCGTGAGCCGCGAGGCTCAGCCTCTCAGCTTTCTGTAATTCTCCAGGCACCTCTGCGCCGTCTCCAACTCCGGGAACCGGCTGCCTTCCTGCTCAATCAGGAAGTACTCCGCGCCCCCGGCCGACTCCGCGGCCGCCAGCACCTTAGCCCACGGCGCGTCGCCTTCATTGAACAGGACGCGATAGCCGCGCTCCGTATTGCCCTCCTTCGGCGCGCCCCAATCCTTCAGGTGCAGGGAGTTGATCCGCCCCGGATTGTCGGTGATCCACTTGACCGGGTCGTAGCCCATTTCCACCGCCGTGCCCACGTCGAACTGAAGCATTACATCCTTTGGCGTGTTCGCCGCGAGCACTTGGATCGGCATCGGCCCGCCATTAGGCAGCGGCGTGAACTCAGCCTGATGATTGTGATAACCCACGCGGAGGCCTGCCGCCTTGGTCTTCTCCGCCGCCGCGGAGAGAATGCCGGCGACATTTTTCCAGCCGTCAACGCCCACTGCCCGCGGCGCGCTGGCCATCACGATGTACTTCGCCCCGATAATCCGGTTCAACTCGATGGCCTTATCCAGTCCATTCGATAAATTGCCGGCGTCATTATGCGTCGAATTGCACTTGATCCCGAGATCGTCGAGCAGTTTCCGCACCTGCGTGGCGTAATCCGAAGTCCACTGGAAGTACGGTGAGAAAAACTCCACCACCTGGTAGCCCATCTTCGCGACCGCCGTCACCGTGGCCGTCAGATCCTTGGCTAACTCCGTCCGCACCGAATAGAGTTCCAGCCCGATGGGCGTCCGCGCCGTTTGCGCCAGCGCCGTCGCGAGCGGCGCCGCGGCGGTCGCCGCCAAAAACGAACGTCGAGAAAAGTCCTTCGTCATGCCCAAGACGATACCATGCGTCTCCGGAGGGTAGAGGCTCCTGTCCACCCAGCCATCGGAAGACAGGCGCAACGGCGCCGCCAGCCCCCAATCAAGTGCTACTCTGAATCCTCTAGCGGCTATCTATGCCACACGCGCGAACGAACTGGGGCGTGGCCGGGGGGATCGCTTTGGCGCTGGCGGTCATGCTCGGCGCATTTGGCGCGCACGCTTTGCGGGGCAGACTGGACGCCTATCTGATGAGCGTCTGGGAGAAAGCCGTTTTCTACCACTTCATCCATGCCATCGGCATTTTAATCGTCTCGCTCTACGCCGATACCGGAGCCCTTAGCCGATCCGCCGCGGGACGGGTTTGTTTCCTGCTGCTTTCGGGCGTCGTATTTTTTTCGGGGAGCCTTTACCTGTTGGCTGTAACAGGACGGCTCTGGCTGGGAGCCATCACGCCCATCGGCGGCCTCTCGTTCATTGCGGCTTGGCTGCTGCTGGCCTGGGCGCTCATCGGAAGGAATCGGAAACATGAGCCCGAACGCCGAATCTAGCGTCTCGCTGCGCCACGCTCTGGCTACGCTCGCATACCGCGCCGGCAAAGCGCTGCGCGGCGCGCCGCCCGATTTCGCGTGTTACCGTGCGTCTCCCGTTACTCGCACGCCAAACGAGATTCTCGCTCACATGGGCGACCTGCTCGATTGGTCTCTCACTCTCGTAAATGGAGAGCAGCGCTGGCACGAGTCCGAGCCACTCGCGTGGGACGATGAGATCGCCCGTTTCTTCGCCGCGCTCGAAACCCTCGATGCCAGGCTGGCCGCCGGCAATCCCATTTCCGCGCGAATCGAGAAGTTGTTTCAAGGTCCTATCGCCGACGCGATCACTCACGCCGGACAGCTTGCTATGCTCCGCAACATGGCTGGCGCTCCCATGCGCGGCGAGAATTACTACGTCGCCGATATTCAAACAGGCCGCGTCGGCGCCGGCCAAAGCCCGCCGAGGCGCGAAGTTTTGACATCCCCCGCCCCCCGTCCAATCGGCCTCTTGCAGGCCACCGCTCTGGTCGTCGGCATCGTCGTCGGCGCCTCAATCTTCGTCCAACCCTCCGAAGTCAATCGTCACGTTCCCACGGTCTCCGGCGTGCTTCTGGTCTGGCTGGTGGGCGGCGCCCTGACGCTCATGGGCTCGCTCGTCTGCGCGGAACTTTCTTCCGCATTCCCGCGGACAGGTGGCGTCTTCGTCTTCCTCAAGGAAACCATTTCCCCCGCCTGCGGATTCCTGTGGGGATGGGCCATGTTTTGGAGCGTTCACTCGGGCATTATCGCCGCGAGCGGCGTCGTGTTCGCTCGCTATGCGGGATACTTCGTCCCCATGGGTGACGCCGCGTCTCGCGCGGTCGCCATCGTAGCCATTCTCGCCCTCTCTGCCTTGAACTGCCTTGGCGTCCGCTTGGGTAGCGGGCTGCAAACCGTCGTGACCGGCGCGAAAGTCGCGGCCATCGCTTTGTTGCTCGCTCTCGTGTTCCTGCTCGGATCGCCGGCGCGCCACGCCGCCACCGAGCCGGTTCCTTTCTCGTTCCGCGAGTTCGTGCTTGCCGTAAGCGCCGCACTGTTCGCCTTTGGCGGATGGCACATGGTTGCTTACAGCGCAGGAGAAACTCGCGACCCCAGGCGAGTTATTCCAAGAGCGCTGATGATTGGCGCGATCGTTGTAACCGCGTGTTACGTCTTGCTGAACGCCGCGTACTTGTACTTACTCCCCATCGATAAGGTGGTGACATCCACGCGTGTGGCAGCCGACGCCGCGGCCGCCATGTCCGGGGCTCGCTCCGCCGCGGCCGTTTCCGGCCTCGTACTGCTCTCGGCTATCGGCGTGCTCAACGGCGTCATCCTCGCCGGGCCGCGAATGTACCTCGCCATGGCCCGCGAGGGCCTGGCCTTCCGCTGGCTTGCCAGCGTTCATCCTAGCTTCCAGACGCCTTCGCGCGCCCTCGCGCTACAGGCCATCTGGTCGAGCGTGCTTGTAGCTACCGGCGTCTACCGCACTCTGTACACACGAGTCGTTTATACGGAGTGGCTCTTCTTCGGCTTGATGGCCTTTGGCCTCTTCCGCCTGCGCCGCCGCCCGGGTTATAGGCCGGTCTATCGCGCTTGGGGCTACCCAGTAGCGCCCGCTCTGTTCGCCGCGGCAGCCGTAACCGTGGCGGTAACGCAGATCCTCGCCGATCCGCGTGACGCCGCCGCCGGTCTCGGCTTGGTCGTGTTAGGATTGCCGGTTTACTGGATCTGGTCCGGAGCGCCTGGCCGCCGCGCTCGATCTTGAGATATGCCTATCATCGACTTTCACAACCACTTCTATCCACCCGCGTATCTGGACGCTCTCCGCGCAGGTCCCAGCGCCGTACGCGTAGATATCGATGGCGATGGCAACCCTCGTCTCCACTACCCCGGCGACTACAACATCGCCGTTCCCGGCCACCGCGATATCGACTATCGCGAACAGGTACTCGTCGATTTCGGCGTGGATACGCAAGTCCTGACTCTGACCACGCCGGGCACGCACATCGAAACAGCCTCGACCGCCGCGCGCCTCGCGTCGCTGGTCAACGACTCGTTCGCCGGAGTGGCCCGCTCGCGGCCGGCGCGGTTCACCGCTCTCGCCACGCTCCCCCTCAATGATCCTGCCGCGTCGGTCAAAGAGCTGCGGCGCGCCTGTTGCGAGCTAGGCTTTCGAGGCGCCATGCTCTTCGGCAATGTCAACGGCGTTCCGTTGAGCGACCGGCGATTCTGGCCGCTGTACGAAGCCGCCGACGATCTCGGCGCCGTGCTGTATATCCATCCGACCAATCCCGTGAGCGTCGAAGCCATGACGGACTACTGGCTGATGCCGCTCGTCGGATTCCTGTTCGATACGACGCTCGCCGCCGCTAGTCTGGTCTTCGCCGGCGTCCCGGTGCGGTTCCCGCGCATCCGCTGGGTCCTCTGCCATCTCGGCGGAGCCATCCCCTACATTGCCGAGCGGCTCGACCGCGGTTTCGAAGCCTTCGCCGAATGCCGCACGAATATACCGCGTCCAGCCCAGCGACTATCTAAGGCAGTTCTACTACGACACGGTCAACTTCACCACCGAATCCCTGAAACTGGCCATTGCCTTCGCCGGAGCCGGTCACTTGCTGGCTGGCAGCGATTACCCGCATCAGATCGGCAGCATCCCCAAAATGCTAGAGAGCCTTCGCAGCCTGGACATCCCGCAAGCCAACCGCTCCGCGATTTTCGGCGGAAATGCCGCGAGTCTTCTTGGGATCAAGAATGTCCGTGACTATTGAACTGCCTGTAGGTCGTCCGCCGTGAAATACGCGCAGTCCGGATGATGAAACACCAAAGCGCTGACGCTGGCTTCCGGGTCCATCATCATCCCTTCAGTCAGCCGCACGCCGATCTCCTCCGGCCGAAGCAATGCGAACAGCCCTTGCTGATCGTCCAAATTCGGACACGCCGGGTAACCAAAGCTGTACCGCTTGCCGCGGTACTTGGAGGTAAACCTGTCGTGCATCGTCATGGTTGGAGGGTCCGGGAATCCCCAGTCTTCTCTAATGCGCCGGTGCAGCCACTCCGCCGCTCCCTCCGCCGTCTCGATCGCGAGCGCCTGAATCGCGTGCGCTTTGAAGAACTCTCCCGCGCTCTTCCATTCCTCGCTCTTATCGCGAACTCCCGCGCCCGCCGTTACCACGAGGAGCGCCAGGTGATCGCGCCGGCCTTCCTCCGCGTCCAGAATATAGTCGCTCAGGCATAGCCCGTCTTCACGCCGCTGGCGCCCGAACTGGAACGTATGGCGCGGCGATCCAGCTCCGGGAGCGAAAAGACGCACCGCATTACCGTCTCGTTCCGCCTCGAAGAACTGCCAGACGGCTTTCACCTGCATGAACTCCGTAGCGCCCCGCTTCACGGATTCGACGTTGTGGAAGAGTTCCAGGGCCTTGGAATCGCGCTCCGCCAGGGCCTTTTCGAAATTGCCTTTGAAGCCCAAATGCCTCCCGTAAAGCATGTAGGGGTTGATGTAACTCCATACCTCCGCGAGATGCGGGATCGTGCGCGCCTTCCGCTCCAGGTAAGGCGCCGGCGGAATCGGAATGTCCGCGCGAACCTTCGCGCTGCGCGCGGCCGATGCGGGCGCGGAAACAGGCTCCGCGGGCTGGCTGACCTGAAGTTCCGCGCCACTCGCAGTATGCGCCGCAATGGCGGCCTCTCTCTGCGCCGGGTCCATCAGGCGGTTCGCGAGACTCAAGCCCGTCATCGCGTCCTTCGCGTAACATACGGCGTTACCGTACGCCGGCGCGATTCTGGTGCGAGTGAACCGTTCGGAGAGAGCGGCCCCTCCAACCAGCATGGGAACCGCAATGCCCGCGGCCTTGAAATCCGCCGCCGTGATGGCCATCTGCTGCGCGCTCTTCACCAGCAGGCCGGACAGGCCAATCATATCCGGAGAGTGTTCCTGAAACGCCTGGATCAACGCATCCGAAGTGACCTTGATGCCCAGGTTAATTACGCGGTAGCCGTTGTTCGAGAGAATAATATCGACCAGGTTCTTGCCGATATCGTGTACGTCGCCCTTTACGGTGGCTAGAATCACGCTTCCGCGCGCCGCGGTATCGCTCTTCTCCATGTACTGTTCCAGGTGGTTGACGGCCGCCTTCATGGCTTCGGCGGATTGCAGGACCTCGGCCACGATCAGCTCGTTGTTGTTGAACAGCCGGCCAACCTCGTTCATGCCGGCCATCAGGGGGCCGTTGACGATCGCCAGCGGTTCCGCGCCTTCGGCGCGCTTCAACTCCAGGTCGGCGATCAGGCCGTCTTTGGAGCCTTCCACAATGTAGCGAGCCAGCCGCTCGTCCAGCGGCAAGTCTATCTTCCGATCCTTGGCGCGCGCGCTGATGCCGCGGAAGCGCTCGGCGACGGCGGCGATATGGAGCCGGTTGATGGCCGCCCGTTGGGCGGGCGTCTGCTCGCGCCAGTCCTCGGGCGCGGTGCGAAGGTCGGCGTCCTCCGAATCGGCCGGAGGCCTGTTGAACAGAAGATTCTCCGCGAGCCGCCGCTCTTCCTCGGGGATCGAAGCGAAGCGCTCCAGTTTCTCCGCGTTGACGATGGCTAAATCAAGGCCGGCTTTGGTGCAGTGATACAGAAAGACGGAGTTGATCGCTTCGCGCGCCGCCGGCGGCAATCCGAACGAAACGTTGGAAATGCCGAGTACGGTTTTGGCGAACGGCAGATTCTCTTTGACCAGCCGCACGCCCTCGATCGTCTCCACGGCCGCGCCGATGTAGTTGGCGTCCCCCGATGCGCAAGGAAAAACCAGCGGATCGATGATGATGTCCTCGGGCGGAATTGCGTACCTTTCGGTGAGCAACTGGTAGGACCGCCGCGCCACCGCCAGCTTTCGCTCGCGGGTGAACGCCTGCGCCTGCGTCTTGTCTTCGTCAATGGCGCCAACGATCAGCGCCGCGCCGTACCGCCGCGCCAGCGGACACACGCGCTCGAATTTCTCTTCGCCGTCTTCCAGATTGACGGAGTTAACGATGCTCTTGCCCTGGCAATAAGTCAGCGCCAATTCCACCGCGCGCGGATCGGTGGTATCGATCATCACCGGCGCCTTGATCTTACGAATCAGCTTCTCGTAAAAATGCGGCGCATCGCTGAGTTCGTCACGGTCGGTGCTCTGGAGGCACACATCCACGATCTGCGCGCCGTTGCGAACCTGCCGCCGCGCGATCTCGCTGGCCTCTTCCCATTTCTCTTCCGCGACGAGGTTCTTGAACAGCCGCGAACCGATGACGTTCGTGCGCTCGCCCACGATCAGCGGCCGGTTGCTTTCCTCGGCCTCCACCAGATCGACGCCCGAATAGTAGGAGCGGTGCGAGCGGCCCGGAAGCGGCCGCGGGCGCTTCCCTTCGGCCATTTTGGCGATGGCTGCGATGTGCTTGTCCGTTGTGCCGCAGCATCCACCCGCCATGTTCAGCCACCCGTTGGCGACAAACCGGCCGAGTTGCGCGGCGATGCTCTCCGGCGTTTCGCCGTACTTGCCTTCCGCGTCCGGCATGCCCGCGTTCGGATAGCACGAAACGCGCATGGGTATCATGGCGCCGATGGTGCGGATGTGATCGGTCATGAACTCCGGACCGGTGCCGCAATTCAGCCCGATGCCCAGCAAGTCGGCGTGCGCAATGGAAGCGCAGAACGCGTCGGCCGATTGCCCGGCGAGCATCGTGCCGGACGCCTCAATCGTCGCCGAGACCATCGTCGGAATCGGGCGGCCGAGCTCCTTGCGCAGCTTCTCGATGGCGACGAGCCCGGCCTTAATTCCGCGCGTATCGTTGCAGGTTTCGAGAAGCAGGATATCGGCGCCGCCGTCGAGCAAGCCGCTCGCGCGCTCGTAGTAGACTGCGACGAGTTGTGGAAACGTGACTCCGCCCACGACCGTAATGGACTTGTTCGTGGGGCCCATCGAGCCCGCTACGAAGCGGGGGCGCGCGAGCGTCGCGAATTCGTCCGCCGCCTGCCGGGCCAGTTTCGCCGCGGCCACATTCAAGATATAGACCTCGTCCTCGAGCCCGTAGTCCCCGAGTGAAATCCGGTCGCAGTTGAAGGTGTTGGTTTCGATGATATCCGAGCCCGCTTCGAGGTACGCGCGATGGATTCCAGACACGACGTCCGGCCGCGTCCGAATCAGCGCCTCGTTGCATCCTTCGAATGCGGGTCCTCCGAAATCATCCGCCGTGAGACCGCGCTGCTGAAGCATGGTTCCCATGGCCCCGTCCATAACGAGGATGCGTTGATCCAGTAGATCGGGAAGCGCGCGCAGGCGCTCGTCGGGCGTGATCATAACAGGGCTGCTGATTTGATGGTATCAAGCGCCATGACCGCTCCTATTCTATTCAAGCGGCGCAACGCGACTTGCGGAATTAAGCCGAAGGGAGGGCCGTGTTTTCGGAGCGATAGCGGATTCCTCGAATCCCTCGGCCCCCGACAGTTTCAGTTCGCGGTCCCTATCGGAGCGGAGAAACGTCCCGTCTGTTGCCATGGGCCTGTCTCGCGCACCGGCAGCGATGAAGACCCGGCGGCTGCAGCGTGGAGATTGTGGGGCAGACAATATTGTCCGCCCCACACGGCAGCGCTAAGGTAGTTTCAACCACTTACGGTGCGTTTACGAGAGTGTCACCTTCGTTGTGGCATCCGGGGGCCACGACCGCTGGAGCCGAAAACGGTCCGAGGCGTCGCCGGCTTCGTCTCCTCCGCTTTCTCCCGCGCGATCCGCTGGGGGCTGGTTACCACGAACCCAGTGACCAACAGCGAGCCAACTGCTGCACGAGGGACTGGACCCCGTGACGGTCTCCGAACGGCTGGGGCACTCCTCTGTGCGCACGACCCTCGACATCTACTCCCACGCGATGCGCGGCAAGGACGCCGCCGCCGCCAGGTGTGGGACGCGATCAGGAGCGCGACCGCGCGGAGAGATCCAAGGACGTAGACTGAAGGCGGGGATGGGGTAAATCCCCGGCCTGAAGGCATTCTACGAGAACCCACTTCAATGCCACTGTCCCAGTGCGGGCTCTGTTTGAGCCACGAGTACGGGTTGGGCGTCTCCCCACCAAGTGGAGTACTGCAGGGCTTCCCGTCAACTGAGCACACTCCCAAACCAAAAGTGGGATTGCGGCGTAAAGATCCCGCCACCCGCGAACGCGGCCATAAGCGCCAGACCCACCTTGATTCCGGCAATCTGGATTTTGGGGCAGATTCCGGAATCGAGGCTGCGGGCTCTGGCGTACTGGAGCGTTTGCCGCTGAATCCCGCGTCAATCGCGACGGAGCCACCTCGCCATCAGGCCCACCCGGCCACTGACCTTCCATTTGCGGAGAATCGCGACTACATGCTGGTGCGTGGTGCGCGGCGTCAACCCTAGCGCAAGGCCAACCTGCTCTTCGGTCAGAGACGTGAGCAACAACTGCTGCACGTCCCGCTCGCGCGGGCTGAGCGACACGTCCATACCGATCAGACCCCGGGAGCGCATCAGATCCCTGTGCACCGCGCCGGACCCGAGCGGGATAAGTGCAAGAGATCGCGTTCCCGCTCGCCGAAAGGCGCGTCGTTCTTTCCGCGGTCCACCCCTATATAGGACTCCGCATCGGCCGATACGGCATGGCTTCCGAGTAAACGGTCCTCCACCCCCAGTGGACGCAGCACCTCCCGATAGAGGGCGCACTGGTTCCAAGTCTTGTCGTCCACCAGTTCCCGGCGCAGGCACGCCCTCGTTTCGCCGGCGCGCGCCACCATTGCTGCGGTCTGGGGATCTACTACGCCGATCTTGTGTTCCTCGCGAAAACGCGATAGAACCAGGTCGCGCGTTTCGTCATGATGAAGAAAACGGACCTCCCGGGGACGCCAGCCGCACAGCTTGTCGTTCTTCGGAGCCGTGCTCAACCGGGTGGCGCCTACCCAGAATGCATCCGTCCCGCCAAGGAGATCCGCGATTTCTTTGAGGAGATGCGTCAGTAGCGCCGGTTCGCGTTCACCGGCGGGGAAAGCCGACATCTGGCCCCACAGGCGCTGAACGACTGCGAGGTCTCGTTCGTGAATGTGCATTCTAAGCCGCCACTCAAGTGGTTCAGCGCGTGTGTCCTGCCCGAACGCCCAGCAGGGCAATGTACTGTATCGCCCAGGAACCTTTGTTTATCCAGTATACCCCTGCTACGTAGCAGCTTACCTGTGCGTGCAAGACATGACAGAGTGTATTCACCCTTCATGAAAAACTCCTTGTCTTGCCGGACCCGGCGAAGTCTGCGCCTTGGGTCCATGGCCGTGTTCTCTCTGGGTCTTTTCGCCTTGCCTGCGAGTTTAGGGGCGTGTACGGCGCCCGTGAACTCTATCTTCAATAACCCTTGCGCGGATACGCAGTACGGCGATGCGCTTGTGCAATTCGAGAGCGACTCGGTACAAGCTTATCTGGCGATCCACGGGCTGCCTTCCACGGACTCGTTCGTCGTCTATACCTACGGCCGCAGCGACCTGCGCACGGAAATTCGCGGCCTCATGCTGGTGCGCGTCCTCGCCATCTTAGGCAAGGCGCCATCCGATCGCAGTGCGCTGGAGACCTCGATTTACAACTGGTTTCTGAACCGCGTTTGGACCAACGAAAAGAACACGGCCCACGCGGCGGTCAACGACAAGAACAGCTTTCTGGCCAACAAGTGCGGTTGGAGTCCCGACCCGGATATCGCCTCGCAGTACGGTTTCGTCTACGAGGGCGGGGCGTTCTGCCCCGGTCAGCTTCTG
>CAWAOP010000043.1:0-6361 GCA_963783505.1 Terriglobia bacterium
CGCTGGTTCGCGGCGTGAAACCAGGAACCCGCCAGTTGTTGGACAAGGCCGCCAGAGCGCTTCGGGCTGCCGAGACATTGAATCGGGATGGGAGCTTCGAGTTCGCCGCCGGGCGAGCGTACTACGCGATGTTCTATATAGCGTAGGCGTTGCCGCATGAGCGGGGCTTGCATTCCAGCAGCCATTCAGGCGTGCACTCGCTTTTCGGCGAGCATTTCTCAAAGACGGGCCTTTTAGACCGGAAGTTCCACCGATGGCTTATGCGCGCTTTCAGTGCGAGGCTTGTCGGAGACTATGGCATTGCCTCGGAGTTCACGGCCGAAGAGGTACAGCCGACTATCGATCAAGCACGGGAATTCTTGCAGACCGCCACCGGGTTTCTCGAATCATAGCGTGCGCCGCAGTAGCATTCGAAGGTCACCGATGGCCTCGCCGACTTTGCGCAGGAGGGATTTTTCCAGATCCACCGCTTCGATGATAGTGGGGGCGGCATCCGCTATCGGCGCCTGAAGATACCCACCGCGGAGGTTGTTTCGTACCGCGGAGCGGGAAGAACTGGCCGCTCCTGGGCTGTAGGAGTCGTTCGGGTTTTTTGAGGAAATGGGAAAAACAGCTCCCGAAAAGGCGTTAGGATGGATCATCGACACAGGCCAGGACGGTAAAACGGAGATTCTGTGTGGCACGTGTTTTGATCCGCCAATCCGCAAGGGAGGACTTGTTATGCGCCTGTTTTCTGTCGCGGTTGTCGCCTCGATTGCCTCGTTTTGCGCGTTTGGCCAGACTTACACCATCAACACGTTCGCCGGCGGAGGTTTGCCGGTCGGAATTCAAGGGACTTCGGCGAGTCCGGAATTCCCTTATTCAGTTGCCGCGGACTGGGCAGGCAACGTATTCTTCGCGGATAACCACAACGTCGTAGTGCGACTAGACGCCACGACGGGTGTCTTGACCTTGGTGGCAGGGACTGGGACCGCGCGGCTACGGCGGCGACACGGGCCCGGCCACCCGCGCGCAGTTGTCCAATCCTTACGGTGTAGCCCTGGATGCGGCCGGAAACCTCTATCAGGCGCAGGCTACGGTGCCCGCGAGCCTGCTCAAAACGCCGGGAACCGCGCAGGTGGCTATTCTGAATCCGGACCACGGCCAATCGTCCGTCCTGGCATTCGCCGTTGTTGCGAGCGGCTGTACGTACGCCCTGAGCCCAGTCACGGGCGCACTGTTCGCCACCCAGGCCGGGACGGGATCGGTCGGTGTCACCACTCAGGCCGGTTGCGCATGGGCAACGTCCAGCGACCAATCTTGGATGACGGTAAGCTCGGGCGCTACGGGAAGCGGAAGCGGGACAGTGAACTATTCGGTGACAGCCAACACCGGGCTGCGACGTACCGGCACGCTGATGATCGCGGGCCTGGCGTTCCCCGTCGCGCAAGCGGCGTACAGCGGCGAGGCGGTAACACAAACGGCCGAGATTCTGACGTCGCCACGCTCTTCGGCCACCGGCACGGTACTTTTGTTCCCCTGGGCCGTCAACCTGGTCGGTTACGACACTGAGATCACTATTTCTAACACGTCGCAGGATACGCTCGGGAGCGCATCGGGGTCGGGGACTTGCACTCTGAACTACTACGGGACGAACGCGCCTTCCGCGCAGACGACTTCGACCATCGCGGCGGGCAGTCAGTTGGTTTTCAGCCTTTCAGAGGCCGGCCTCGTCAATTTCAGCGGCTATTTGATTGCCAACTGCGGATTCCCATTGGCCCGCGGCTATGCCAAGGTACTGACACGCGGCTCGGTCATGGGATTTGCCCAAGACGCGCAGGCCCTGACGGTTCCCCGGGCTCAATCGACGCCGCAACGCCTGCTTTTCCCGTACCTCACGAATACCAGCGGATACGAGTCAGGAATCGAAATCGCCAACACCAGCCAAGACCCATTTGGAACAGTCCAATCTTCCGGGTATTGTTATCTGAATTTCTATGGCCAGAATCAGCCGCCGGCGCTGGTTGTGCTGACGGACTCCTCAGGCGTTTGGCCAATTGCTCCGGGAACGATCAGGGCGAATACGCTGAGTGGACTGGGGTTGATAAACTTCCAGGGGTATGCGATCGCAACCTGTAACTTCGGAAGCTCGGCAGGCATCGCCTTTGTGCAAACCCGCACACAGTCCCAGGGTAATTCCGTCTTGCCCGAGATCCTGACTACGCCGCGCGACACAACGGCGCGGCCGCTCCTGTTTACGTCCTTGTCGAATCAAAACGGCCGCGATAGTGCCATTGTGATCTCCAATACTAGCCTGGACCCGTTTGGGACCGTCAGCAGCCATGGGACATGCGGTCTTTCGTTCTACGGCGCAACGCGCCCAGCGGAACGATCACGACGCCGGATATTCCGGCGGGAACCAGTTATGTGAATTCCCTGTCCGGGCTGGCCCTGGTGGGATTCCAGGGATATATGGCCGCCTCATGCAATTTCGGCCAAGCCAGGGGATGGGCCTATGCCAGCGACGGAGCCAATGTTAACGAAGATTCTCAGAGCGCAGAAATAATTGTCACCCCGAGAAGTTCCGCGGCTTTAACAACCTTGCTCTTCTCCGCGGCGAACAGCACGACCGGTGTGGATACGGCAACTACCATTTCCAACACGTCGCAAGATCCGTTCAGTTCCACCTCGGCGAGCGGCTCCTGCACGCTCTCGTATTACGGCGACACATCCGGCGGCGGAACACCTTCGCCGCAGACTTCCAGCGCGGTTGCGCCGGGAGGGCAGTTGAGTTTCTCGCTCGCCCAGGGAAATCCGTTACAGGGGATCGCTCCGGTGACCGGCTTCAATGGGTACGTCATCGCGAGTTGCGGCTTCCCGCTGGCCCGCGGGCTGGCAACTATTCAAGGTGTGCCACCGCCCGAGCCGCCGGCGCTAACGTCGCCAGCCAACGGCGCAGCCGGTATTCTTGTGAATTCGCCGTTGACCTGGAGCTCGCTGAGCGGGGCCGCATCATACGATGTGTATTACGGCACGTCGTCATCGCCGCCGTTCGTCGCAAACACCACCTCGACGAGCTACAGTCCGCCGTCCCTGGCGGGCGGGACGACATACTATGGGCAGATCGTGGCGAAGAACGGCGGGGCGCCGCCAACTCCGTCACCTGGTCGTTCACGACCAGCGCTGAGCCGCCCGCGACGCCGTCTCTGACGGCTCCCGCCAATGGAGCGATCGGGGTGTCTCTAACGCCGGCCTTAAGCTGGGGAGCGTCCGCCGGGGCAGCGTCGTATGACGTGAACTTCGGCGCATCCGCATCGCCGTCTTTCGCTGCGAACACCACATCGACGAGTTATAGCCCTTCTGCCCTTGCGCGCAACACCACTTACCACTGGCAGATCGCGGCGAAGAATAGCAATGATTCCACAAACTCAGCTATATGGTCGTTCACGACAATCTGCATCTCCGCGTTGAGTCAATCCACTGCGTCTGTTGGCGGCGGCCCATCTACCGGATCGGTCCCGGTAACAGGGCCCGCAGGCTGTGGTTGGGCAGCGATCAGTAATGTCTCCTGGATCACAATCATCTCCGGGGGCGCGGGTAACGGAAGTGGGACGGTAAATTACTCCGTAGCGGCCAACACCGGCGCGCAGCGCGTGGGCACACTGACGATCGGGGGCTTGACGTTCACGGTGACACAGGAGGTGTCGCCGCTCTTGAGCCAGAGCTACCTGATCTCGACGCTGGCGGGCGGCGCCATGCCTGCCACTGCTACGCTCGGTACGTCAGTTTCGATTCAGATCCCAGTCGGCCTTGCCATCGACTCGTCCGGCTATGTATACTTCTCCAGTCCGGGGCTGAATTCGGTCTTCAAAGCGGACCCTAGCGGCGCGCTAGTGCGAATAGCCGGGACCGGCGTCGCGGGCTATTCGGGCGACGGCTTCCCGTCATTCAGCGCGCAGTTGTCCTCGCCATCCACCGTTTCCCTGGATGGTGCGGGGAGCCTATATATCGCGGACAGCGGCAACTGCCGCGTCCGCAAGATTGACGCAGCCGGAACCATTACAACGGTGGCCGGGAACGGTTCTTGCGGATTCTCGGGCGACGGCGGTGCGGCCACGAGCGCTAAGCTCTCCTATCCGTTCGGCGTGGCCGTAGACTCAAACAACAACCTCTACGTCTCTGACAGCAATAACGAGCGCATCCGGAAAGTAAACGCGGATGGGACCATCACGACGATCGCTGGCAACGGCACAATCGGTTACTCGGGCGATGTCGGCGCCGCCACCGGCGCTCAGTTCAATTATCCGAGCGGGGTGGCCGTTGACGCCGCCGGCAACTTGTATATCGCAGACAGCAATAACGAGCGCATCCGAAAGGTAAGCGCTGCTGGCACCATCACGACGGTGGCCGGCAACGGCACGGTGGGCTACTCAGGCGACGGTGGCTCCGCCATTGGCGCCGGGTTAAGTTCTCCAAACTGTGTGGCGGTGGACGCCGGAGGTAATCTGTACATTTCAGACACGAACGACCATCGTATCCGCAGGGTAAGCGCGGCCGGCACCATCACGACGATGGCTGGTAACGGTAGGGGGGGCTACTCAGGGGATGGTGGGACGGCCACCAGTGCTCAGCTATTTACCCCCTATGGCGTAGCTCTGGACTCCTCCGGCAACCTCTACGTTGCGGACGAGGGCAACGACAGAATTCGGAGGATCTCCGCAGCCGGCGCCATCACTACATTTGCGGGCGGAGGCCTCGGCGACGGGGGGGCGGGAGTACTTGGCTTTTTGAATATTCCACGCGGCGTAGCCAGAGACAACGCCGGTAATACGTACGTTGCGGATACAAACAATAATCGCGTCCGCGAGGTGCTAGCTAACGGTACGATCATTACAGTAGCGGGGACGGGCACGTCAGGATTCTCCGGTGATGGCGGGGTGGCAACAGGCGCCCAATTGAACGCACCGCGAGGCGTGGCGGTCAACGCATCCGGCAACCTGTACATCGCGGACAGCAACAACCTCCGGGTTCGGAGAGTGGACGCTGCCGGGACTATCACTTCGGTGGCCGGCAATGGCGTGATCGGATACTCGGGTGACGGCGGTCCGGCCACCAGCGCGCAGTTCGGCACCACTTGGGGCTTGGCGTTGGACTCCGCCGGAAACCTGTACATTCCCGATTCCACCTTCAGCGTAATCCGGAAGGTGGCCACCTCCGGGACAATTACGACGGTGGCGGGGATCGGAGATTATGGCTACTCGGGCGACGGCGGCCCCGCCGTTAACGCCAAATTGAATGTCCCCCACAGCGTAGCTGTGGACGTTTCCGGCAACTTGTTCATTGCGGACACCAGCAACCAGCGCATCCGCAAAGTGGGCGTTACTGGAATAATCACGACAGTGGCCGGCAACGGCACGACCGGCTATTCGGGTGACGGTTGTTAGCCACAAGCGCGCAATTCAGCTTCCCTGTGGGTGTCGCGGTGGACGCTGCCTGCAATTTGTACGTAGCGGATGAGGCAAACAGCCGCATCCGCAAGGTCACAGCAAGTGGGTTTATCGCGACTGTGGCGGGCAACGGGGGATTCGACGACTTGGGAGATGGCGGCCCTGCGACGAGCGCTGCTTTTCGGTATCCATACAGCGTCTCAGTGGATGCGTCGGGCAATGTGGCGGTTGCGGATGAGGCTTCAAGCTCCGTCCGCCTGCTGACTCCCACGGGCGCGCAACCCGTTCTCACCATCCAGAGCTTCCACTTGGGCGGTTTCACAGCAGGATCGACAGAGCTTTACGATCTGACTGTCGCCAACACCGCCGCAGCGGGGCCGACCACCGGGACGGTTACTGTCGCTGAAATACTCCCCACTGGCCTGACGCTGGCTTCGATGTCGGGTTCGGGCTGGACATGCGCGGCCTCAGCAGCGCCAACTTGCACACGCTCCGACGCTCTGAGCGGCGGGGCATCCTATCCCGCGATCACCGTAACGGTGACCGTGTCCGCAACAGCGCCATCGCAAGTTACTAACCAAGCGAGCGTGTCCGGAGGCGGTGGATCTGTCGCGGGCACGGAGGACTTTACCATCATCGCGCAGCACCTGGCCGTCGCCTACACGGTGGGCGATGTTTACCCCTACGCGTCGGACTCGGCTTCGAATTTCGGCGATGCCGCATTGGACATCCGGGATCTGATCCAGGAGTTGTTCGCAGTGAACAGCATACCTGGTTATAGGCCTTCGGCGTGTTCGGACCGGTTCGACGCCATGGATCTGTACCCGCCGGACACGGGTACGGCGCGTGGTGGCGATGGCTCGCTCGACATCCGGGATCTGATCTTGGAGTTGTTCCGGGTGAACAATCTGGACCCGGCGCGGCCAGTGCGGGCC
>CAWAOP010000044.1:0-35585 GCA_963783505.1 Terriglobia bacterium
CAAGCCTCGTTTAAAATGTCCCCTGTCTTAACTCATTAGAAGTGTCCCTTTTGTTGGTTCTGTTCCGATTGTTCGGGCGGCTCCCGAAGCGAAGCCCTGCGAGGCCGTAGGCCGAGCGTTTAGGGCGTAGCGCAGGGGGCCGCCCGAACAATTTCCGAGCCCTGGATCTGGTGCTTCGCCAGACTCTGTTCTGGCATCCCGTCGTAACGCTGTCTCCACGGATGGCTTGCCTTGGGTGGAGTGCCGCCGTAAGGTATGGCCGCCTTGCGGGGTTGCTCGCCTTCGACAGGCCGCGGCCGTTCGGCGATTTCCTCCCACTGCACCCTCTGGCCTCGATAGCGGATCTCCAGCCGGCCGTCCGGCCACTCGCAGACCGCCACCTTACCTTTGGCCGGTGCCCAGTGATGCCCCTGCCGGTTCACTTGCAGGAACCGGTTCTCATACCGCACCACCCAGTCGTTGCCGATCACCCGTTCCGTCTCCAACCGGAACGCCTCGTCCAGCGCCGCCCGAGTTGGCTTCGGGTGGTGATAGTCTTCCGGCGAGGCTGCCGCATGCGCAAAACGCCGGTTGTGCTCCGGCAGATAGTCACTCGCCAGATACTCGTTAGCGCTCTGGTAGGTCCGGATCTTCTTGCGCCGCAGTTTCTTCACCAGCCGGTCTTGGTGCGTGCCGTGGTTGCGCTCCACCCGTCCTTTCGCTTGCGGGGAATTGGCCGCGATAATGCGAATCCCCAACCGCTGGCACATGCCCCCAAACTGCGTCGTGGCAGCCTCGCCGCGCAGAAGTTGCTGTTCGGTGGCCTCTTTGACATAGACCGTCTTCCAGTCCGTGTACAGAGCCACGGGCACACCGTATTGCTCGATCCAACTCCGCAGCACCCCCGCCGCCGTCCAGATCGTTTCCTCAGCTCCCATGGCCGCCAGCGTCGTGGCTGTGGCGTCATCCACCAAGTTCATCAGGCAGCCCTTCGGCCCCCGTTGTTCGAACCAGTGGTGGAAACTCCCATCCATCTGGACCAGTTCGCCAAAGTGTAATCGCGCCTCCCGCCGCTTGCGGTGCGCTCTCCGCTTCCGCATCCGGCTCCACAGTCCTTCCGCCAGCATCCAGCGCCGCAGCGTTTCCGGGTGCACAGCCATCCCGTCCTCACTGCCCAGATGCTCCGCGGCCAGCGTCGGCCCGAATCGTTCCCCCACCTCTCCCGAGTACTTCTGGCGCACCAGACGCAACACCTTCAAACGAAATTTCTTCGGCTTGGTGCGGCCCGATTCTCGCCCTACGCCGCGGTGCTGTAATCCCTCGGCCCCCTCGTCCTGATAGCGCCGCCAGATGCGCTTCGCCTGGCGGTAACTCAAACCCAGGATCGCCGCAGCATTCACCAAGTTCAGTGCCTCCTTCTCAACCCGAGCCATCACCCCCAGCCGCTTCAGTTCCCTGGTGCTCATTGCTGTCCGCCCCAATCCGACCTCCTCTAGAGGTCTTCAGCTTAGGGGACATTTCTAACGAGGCCACAAGGGGACATTATCAGAGTGGCGCGACAGACATTTTCACAATTCTCTCTTCACGGCGTTTATTCCCTTACTTCACTCGCACCAGACGTGGCCGGCCCTTTGGACCCACCGTCCACGTCGCTTGGATGTCCTTGTCCAGCTCGTCCTGGCGGCTCTTGATCCAAGGCGCATAGTGTTTCTCAACCACGCGAACGCTGCGGTCGCCAAGTGCGCGGGCAACTCGGTCGAGAGTGACGCCGCTTTGAAGAAGCCGCACTGCGAACGTATCGCGCATTCGATGGGGATGGAGATCAGGAACGCCGCAGTAATCCCCGAGGTCGCGCAACGTGCGGCGATAGTTGCCTGCCGCAGTTTCCGGCTTGCCGGCGCCACTCCAGAAGTAGAACTCGTCGCTGTATCGCTTAAATGACTGCAACTCGGCCAAAACTTCCGGCGGGAGCGGAAGATTGATTTCTGCTCGATTCTTCTGCGCATACAGGACCAACCTCCCGGCGACCACATTGCGTGAGCGAAGCGTCACGGCATCAGTGATGCGCAAACCCGTGTGCTCAAGCAGCAACAGAAGAGCCTTCAGGCGGTCGAGATGGTGAGAACCAGATGCCTGACCGCGCGCAGTCGATCTACGTTCGTTTACGAAACCTTCGAGCCCACCATAAATCTTTTCGAGTTCGTCATCATCCAAAGGCATAGTGGGCTCGCCCCTGTGAACGGGAGGCTTGATTGCAAGCGCAGGGTTTGAGCGTACCCATCCAGATTCCACGGCGAACTTGAAGAAGGATCGAAGCCGTTCGAGCTTTTTCCTGGCGGATCGAGGGCCGTCCTTCCACCGCTGCCGGAATTCACGAAGCTCGTTTACATCTAACTGCTTCAGGAGTTGATGGCCCCTGCCCTGGGCGAATTCTCCCAACGTGGCGGATGAAGTATCGCTTTCGCGTCGCCCTTGCAACAGAACGCGATACTTTTTCATGGAGGGCTCGCTTAAACTTCGTGCGGCGGCGTCTGCGAGGAAGCGTTCAATCGCATCCGTCACCGTGATGGCTGCGCTTGGCCCGCCCGCTTCCATCGCACGGACCATCTCATTGCCGACTTCCCAACTTCCGGTGTTCAGCGTTTTGCGGACGCGCTCGCCGTCCGGAAGAGTGCCTTCGACCGAGAGCGTGCAGGAGCAACGGCGCCAGTCGCGGCCTTTCGCACGATGTGGGCACCGTCGCCGATGCCGCCGAAATATCGTCAGCATTCCCCTTCAGTCTAGCCGACGATACACACGCATTTCACACGCGGTGCGACAAATGCCTGCAAGCTATTGAAACTACAAACAGATTTTAGTGAGCCTGGCGGGGCGAGATGGGACACCTCACAGGACAAGCAGGATGACAGGTTACTGATTCTACGAGACTGTCAATCCGGAGAAAACGGCCAAAAAGCCACGGTCACATACATTTCATACACGCACGATACAAGACAACGTGAAATGTAAAATGGCAAACTCCTCGCGCCACTTTGATGGCCACGGCACCGCTCAGCTTGGTATCGGTAGCGCGCTACAACTCGCCCATATCGCCTACACTTCTCCGGGTTTGTCGAACGCGTTATGACATTGTGAAATCGTCCCATGCCAACCTCGAAAACACGAGCAAAACGGCGTAGTTGGAGGTCGGGGCGGCGGCGCCGTGTCATTCCATAACAAACGAACTTCCCGCTTTTATCAGTGAGCCGGTCAAACCCCAGCTAAAGAGTGTTTTTCTTACTCTGGTTCACAGCGCATCATCGATCCAAGGCGTTTTTCAACAGCGCCGTCCGTCTTCAAATGGCGATCCGGAACACGAGTGTCGGGATGCTGCCAGGTCGCGACGGCCCCGGGGGTGTCAAAGTTCAGCGAACGGCAACGCGACGACCTTCTGCGCCAGCGGCAGCCGGACCTTTCCTGGGTGAATCACAAACCCTTGCCCAGCCTTGTCGCCGAGGTCCTCCTGGAAGGCCCGAATCCCACTCGCCATCGCCGGACGAGGCGTCGCGGAAAGCTTTACCTCCATCGGAATCAGTTTGCCGCCGGCTTCGACAACCAGATCGACTTCCACTCCTGCCGACGTGCGCCAGAAGTGGACCTGCGGCTCTTCGCCGCGGTTGACGAAGGCTTTCACGATTTGGAGAAGAACGGCGGTTTCGAAGATCGGCCCGCCCAGCGGACCCGCTGCCGCGTGATCCGGGTCTTTCAAACCAGCCAGGTAGCAAAGCGTGCCGGTGTCCGTGAAGTACACCTTCGGCGTTTTGACCAGGCGTTTGCCGACGTTGGCATGGTAGGGCCGCAACACGATGACCTGGAAGGTGGCTTCGAGCACGGAGAGCCACGCCTTCGCCGTGTTCACCGCGACCCCAAGGTCGCGCGCAACGTCGGTGAGATTGAGCAGTTGGCCGGTCCGGGCCGCAAGTGCGCGCAGGAAACTCTGAAACGAGATCAGGTCCCCAACCTGGCGCAGCGAGCGGACGTCGCGCTCAAGGTAAGTCTGAACGTAACTGGAATGCCAGAGCGAGATATCGCGATCAGGCTCGGCGACCAGTTCCGGATATCCGCCGCGCAGAAAGCTCCGCCACAGATCCGGCGGCGCCGATGCCGTTGACGGCGGCATGCGTCTTCGCTCGTTCCCAAGGCAGCGGATCGAGCGACCTCCCGAACTTCCTCGCGTTGTGAGACGGGCAATAGCCGCAGCATGGCCGCCCTGCCGGCCAACGATTCCGTGACTTGTTCGGTCAGAAGAAGATTCTGCGATCCCGTCAGAAAGTACTGGCCGCGCGCGTTCCGGCGTTCATCGATGCTCTCCTTGATGTACGGCAACAGATCCGGCGCGTACTGGACCTCGTCAAAGATGACCGGCGCCGGGTGCATCTCCAAGAAAACCGCGCGGGTCGGCCGCCGCCGCGGCGCGCACGTCGGGCGGCTCCAGCGAGACATAGCCGGACGCTTCGCCGAAGACATGCTTCAGCACTGTGGTCTTGCCCGATTGGCGTGGCCCCGTCAGGACCACGGCGGGGAACTGGGCGGCAGCCTTTCGCAGAACTGGCTCCAACGCACGCGGAATGTAACGGCTGACGCATCGACGGACCTCCACTTGCAATTATGCATTACAAATGCATATTTGCAAATGCAGTTCGCCACCGCCGATGAACGGTAATGAGCGCACAGCGACGAATCCGATCACGGGCGAGGGAGGCATGTGGCACGGCCGGCTGGCGACCGCAATTCTCCATTTCGATCTGCAAATGCAACTCCAGTATGTTGAGGGCCTCTGTCCGATATTTGAGAACTGAAGGTCATGACGTTGTCCGTTTGGCGACAAGGCGCCACCGTTGGTAACGCCTAGAGTCCCCTGGAAAACCGATTCTACAAATCCTTTACGGATTCGGGTTCACGTCGGGGAACCAGTCCCCACGAGGCCGCCGAAGCAACGCGGCGTAACCGAGAGGAGAAAGGATCGCCTGCTGCAAACAGGGCGGCGATTCAGGAAAGCGGAGCCGAGGGCGAGGATACACACGTATTTCACGCACATCCGCGATAATCTCTGTAAGTTATTGAAAATAAGACAGATATTTTGGTGAGCCGGGCGGGACTCGAACCCGCGACCCTGTGCTTAAAAGGCACATGCTCTACCACCTGAGCTACCGGCCCAACGTTACGGAATTGAATTGCCCAGCAAGCGGCCCCTCAATCGATCAAGGCCCCGCGGCGCCGCTGCGTTCACTCCAACCATCATATCAGTCCGCGTACTTCCGGACGCGACTGCGCGCGGCGCGCTCATTCGCTGTGGCTCATTTGTCCTTTGTCTATCGCCCGGTGTGCCATACTTGTTGGCAGATGAGGTCACGGCTCACAGCGCGGGTATTTGCAGCGCTTCTGCTGGCGCTGACGGCGATCGGCGCGGGTGGATCCACGCTCACCGCGCTGATGGTTCAACAGACCATCGTCTGCGCAAGCCGGAAGCAACGGACCGCGCCGCGCCGTTTGCCGGAGCGGAGAGAATCCCTCACCACCCCCCAAGCGGCCCGTGTTGAGAATCCTCCGCGGGACTCGGCTCTCCCGGTCAGTTTTTTTCATCTCTGGATTTTCCAACGCCCTCCACCAGACGCTTTCCCCGTTTTCGCGTAACCAACAGCTCCGATATTTGCGGTCACCGCGCAAGAGGTCCCGAGGCTGAACCAGACTCCGAGACTGTCCGCGGACAGGCCTCGATGCCCGTCCCTCCGGCGCGGTTGTTTCAAGGAGGGCGCCGTGCGCCAATTCATACGTTCTCTTTTCGATTCTTTTGATCGCGACCGGTCCGCCATTCAGCGGATCGGCGCCATGCGGTCGGATTTCGCCCGTTTGAGCGACGACCAACTCCGCGCCGAGGCCGCGCGGGCCAATCAGATCATTCCGTTTTTCGCCGCCGTGACGGTGGCCGCCTCGCGAATCCTGGGGCAGGATATGTTCGACGTGCAACTCCGCGGGGCGCTCGCGCTCGCCCGGGGCAGCATCGCGGAGATGCAGACGGGCGAGGGTAAAACCCTGGCGGCCGTTCCCGCCGTGGCCTGGTACGCGCGCGACCGGCTCGGCGTACACGTGATGACCGTCAACGATTACCTCGCCCGCCGCGACGCCCGGTGGATGGGAGACATCTACCGCTTCCTCGGCTTTTCGGTCGGCTGCATTCAGCAAGGTATGAAGCCGGCCGAACGCCGCGCCGCCTACGGCTGCGACATCACATACGCCACGGCCAATGAAATCGGCTTCGACGTGTTGCGCGACCGGCTGGCTCTCCGGCTCGACGAGCAGGCGCACCGGCCGTTCTCCACCGCTGTTATCGACGAGGTCGATTCCATTCTGATCGACGAAGCGCGCATCCCGCTGGTGATTGCAGGTGGCGATACGGACGATAGCGCACTCGCCTACGTGGCCGATCAAGTGGTGCGGCGCTTCCGCCCGCTCGCGCACTACACCCTCGACGTGGGCGCTCACAACGCCGCGCTAACGGACCTAGGCATTCGCGCCGTGGAAGAAGCGTTCGGATGCGGCAACCTTTTCGACGAGCGCAATCTCCGGCTGCACACCGCCGTTCAGGACGCTCTGGAGGCCCACGCACTGCTCCGCCGCGACGTGGATTATCTGGTGAAAGGCGGAGCCATCGAGATGGTGGACGAATTCAAGGGCCGGATCGCTCTCAACCGCCGCTGGCCCGCCGGGCTGCACACCGCCGTCGAAACCAAAGAGGGCGTGGCGCCGAAGCCGCAAGGCATGGTGCTCGGGTCAACCACCATTCAACACCTGATCGCTCTCTACCCGCGCATCTGCGGAATGACCGGAACCGCCGCGGCCCAAGCCCTCGAGTTTCGAAGGGTGTACGGCCTTCCCGTGGAGAGCATACCGACAAACAAGCCGGTCGTCCGGGTCGATCGTCCGGACGCGCTCTTTGCGACGAAAGCCGAAAAAGAAGAGGCGGTGGCCGCGGAAATCCGCCGCCTCCATGCGACGGGCCAGCCCATTCTCGTGGGGACCGCAAGCGTCGAAGAGTCCGAGAGACTCAGCGCTATGCTGGCCGGTGTCCCGCACACTGTGCTGAACGCGCGCAACGACGAGGCGGAAGCCGCCATCGTCGCTCAAGCCGGCGAGCGCGGAGCCGTCACCATCTCCACGAACATGGCCGGCCGCGGCACGGACATTCGTCTCGGCGAGGGCGTCGCCGCGCTCGGTGGGCTCTACGTGATCGGAACGAACCGGCATGACAGCCGGCGCATCGATAACCAGCTTCGCGGGCGCGCCGGCCGGCAGGGGGACCCAGGGTGCTCGCGATTCTTTGTCTCCCTGGAAGACCCGCTGATGGTCAAGTACGGAGACCTCAATCCGGTCTTTCGCAACGATCCGGCCGCCATTCAAAGCCTGGTCGAAGGCCAGCACCTCGATCAGCGCGAGTTCCTGCAAAAGTACGACGCGCCGGTGGAAGGCCAGCGCAACAAGATTCACGCGTACCGCCAGCAAATCCTCGATGGAACCGTTCCATGCGGAACGGAACTGGAGCGGCAAATCACGCTGCGGGTCATAGACGAACTGTGGTCGGACTACCTGGCGAGGATCGAGGACTTCCGCGTAGGCATCCCCTGGCAGGCTTACGTCGCGATTCCGAGTTTCTTCGTGGGTACCGACTACCGCGACCCGCACTTCACGTTCCTCCGGCAAATCGACGAATGGTTTCCGAAAATGGAAGCCGCCATCCCAGAGGAGGTCACCCGGAGATTAGCGCAAGCCGAGGCGAGCGGTAACGCCGGCCTGCGTGACCGCGGCGCCGTCTGGACCTACCTCACAACCGACCAGCCGTTCGGTGTTTGGACAGAGAGGATACTGAAAGGAATCAAACGGAAAGTCACTGGCCGGCCGGTGTGAGTGAATCTGTGGGCACGGGGATTTGTGGGGCCGACGAGTCTTGCGGCCAAGGCGATCACGCCTCATCCGAGCGAACGGAAAAAAAGCCAGGCGAACTATGAGACTTCAGGGGTGCGAGCGGACGGCTGTGACGAACCGTCGTCCCGCGCCTCGCTCCCTATGATTTCGGTGACAGACCGCGCTCGTGCTTTGGTTGCGCCTGAGTTAAGCCGAGCATATCGCTTCACGGAGTAGATCGCCCGTTCGATCTGTCGCCGCTCCGCGCGAAGTTCCTCAAGTATCCTTGTGACATCCATTAGTTGCCCCTTGCATCTCTATCTGCCCGAGAGATCCTCTTCCCCGCCGGTACACGGTTGCCAGAAAGAGCATGGCGCCCTGCGCCGGATGCGCTAAGTCGATTATTATCCTCCGATGTCAGCCGGTGGAACTGGTCAAATGACTAGCCCTTTGCATCCTAGCGCTCCGCGGCGATCCGGGATGACGATCGATGACTGGTATCCCCTCAAAGCGAGAGCCCGCCGATGAACCAAGGTTCCGCATCATACTCTATACTTTAGGTGGCTAGATTGTCATGCGGTTCACGGGAGAGCGCCGAAACCGGCGCCGGATTTCTGCCCCGGGGGCCGAAGCCAGCCCACGTCCTCCCGCTTGACAGCACACGCCTGGCGCCGCCAGACATGACCTGGCGGCGGAGGATCATATGCCGAACAAGGAGAATCGACCGGCGAGAGTACCCGCCACGCGCGCGAAAAGCAGGCTGGGCGTCGCACGGAAATCCTCCGGCGCAACCTCCAGACCTCAGTTCCCGGTCGTGGGGATTGGCGCCTCCGCAGGGGGGCTTGAAGCTTGCACGGCGTTGCTCAAGGCCCTGCCGGTCAACCCCGGGATGGCTTTTGTGGTGGTTCAGCACCTGGACCCTCACCATGAGAGCATTCTGCACAAGCTACTCTCCAAGGCGACGGAAATGCCTGTCATCCAGGTGGAAGACGGAATGGCGCTGGAGCCGGATCATGTCTATGTCATTCCTCCGAAGCACGACATAGCCGTTCGCGAGAAGACGTTGCGGCTTCTGTCGCGCCGCCGAACTGGCGGCAGGCACTTGCCGATTAATCGCTTCTTTGCTTCGCTTGCGGAGGACCAGAAGAGCGCCGCCATCGGGGTCGTTCTCTCGGGAACGGCTTCCGACGGCACTGTGGGGTTGCAGGCCATCAAGTCCGAAGGCGGCGTCGCCTTCGCCCAGGACCCGAAGTCGGCCGGATATCCCGGCATGCCGGAGAGCGCGATTCTGGCGGGGTGCGTGGATTTTGTGCTGCCGCCCGAGGAGATTGCCCGGGAGCTGGTCCGCCTGAAGCACTTACCCGACGCCAAAACATCCGCCACTGTGCTGGAGGCGGTACCGCCGCTTGAGAGCGCCGCCGACCTGCAGAAGATCATTCACATTCTGCGGGCGGCCACAGGGGTCGATTTCAGTCTTTACAAGACCGGAACGATCAAGCGGCGCGTAGCGCGCCGGATGATTCTACATAAGATCGAAAGGCTGCATACGTTACGAATCGCACCTGGAGCAGGACCCCGGCGAGGTAGCGGCGCTTTACCAGGACATTTTTATTCACGTAACCAATTTCTTCCGCGAACCGGAGACGTTCGCGGCGCTGCAACGAAAGGTCCTCCCTACGCTGATCGCGAATCGGCCGAAAGACGAACCGCTTCGCATATGGGTCCCCGGATGCTCCACGGGCGAGGAGGTGTACTCGATCGCCATAACGATTCTGGAGTTTCTGGACAAACAGGCCCTCGGGGCCGCTATCCAGGTTTTTGGCACCGACATCAGTGCGCCGGCGGTTGACAGTGCGCGGGCCGGCATATACTCGGAAACCGCCGTGGCCAACGTCTCCCCGGAGCGTCTGAAGCGTTTTTTTGTGAAAGTGGGGGACAGCTACCAGATCGGCAAGCAGGTCCGTGACCGGTGCGTGTTTGCCCGGCACGACCTGGCCAAGGATCCGCCTTTCTCCAAGCTCGATCTCATCAGTTGCCGCAATGTGTTGATCTACATGAACGCGGCGCTTCAGGAGCGGGTGCTTTCCTTTGTTCCACTACGCCCTGAAGCCGGCCGGCTTTCTTTTGCTGGGAAAATCCGAGGCCCTCGGTTCCTCGGCTCATCTTTTTGTCCAGGAGGAGAGCAAGTACAAGATCTTTTCGCGGAACCCGGCGGCGGCCGCGGCCAGATCCGCTTTGGCGCCCACGGATTATGTCAAGGGCGCCGGCGCGCGCCGCTACGGCGGAATCGACGGGCGCCGCGTTCGACCTGGAGAAGGCCGTCGAGCGCATCATCTGGCAGCGATACGCCCCGGCGGCGCTGGTGGTAGACGCGGGGTTGCAGGTGCTTCATTTCGATGGGAACGCCGGACCCTACATGGCGCCGGCGCGAGGAGCCGCAACCCTCCACGTGTTGAAACTGGTGCGGCAGGAACTGGCGCTCGATCTCCGCACGGCGCTTCACCGGGCGAAAAAGGAGGAGACCCCGGTTCGCAGGGAAGGTATCCGCTTTTCCGCCAGGACGGCGGATCGAAGACAGTCAATCTGGAAGTCATTCCGATGAAAGGCCGCCACGCGAAGGGGGCGGATTTCCTCGTGCTGATCGAGGAGGCTCCCGCGCAAGAAGCGGCGGAACCGCGCGATACCAAGGAGGAAGACGAACTCGGCGATTTGAGACAGGAACTGACTTCCACCAGAGAGCAATTGCAATCCATCATCGAGAACCAGGAAGCTACCAACGAGGCGCTGACGGTGGAACACGAGGAGGTCCTCTCGGCCAACGAGGAACTCCAGAGCGCCAACGAAGAACTGGAGACCGCCAAGGAGGAATTGCAGTCCTCGAACGAGGAATTGACGACGCTGAACGAGGAGTTGCAGAACCGGAACGCGGAATTGGGCCAACTCGCGAACGACCTGAGCAATCTGCTGGTCGGCGTGAGCATCCCGGTTATCGTCGTGGGAGGCGACCGGCGAATCCGGCGCTTCACCGCCGCGGCGGAACCGTTGCTGAACCTGATTCCCGCCGATGTGGGCCGGCCAATCGGCGATATCAGGCCCAATATCGACATGCCCGACCTGGACAGCCTGATCTCGGAAGTGAGCGGCAAGGGCAGCTTGCTGGAACGAGAGGTCCAGGGCCGGGACGGACACTGGTACTCGCTTCGGATGAGACCGTACAAGACCGCCGAGAACAAGATCGACGGGGTGCTGATGGCGCTCATGGATATCGACGCGATGAAGCGCGGCCTCGATCAGGCCCTGCTGTCCCGCGATGACGCGGTGGCCGAGCGGGACCTGTCGGCCAGCCTGCTGGATATGAGCGGCGCCCTGATCGTCGTTCTCGACCGCGCCGGCCGCATTATCGCCTTCAATCACGCCTGCCAGGAGATGTCGGGCTACACCTTCCGTGAGGTAAAAGGCAAGGCGTTTTGGGATGTCCTGCTTCCACCGGAAGAAGTGGACGAGGCGAAAGCCGCGGTGGCAGCCATCGTCGAAGGCGCCGAACCTCGCGCGAACTTACGAAAGGACCTGGGTCGGAAAGGACGGCTCCCGCAAGGTGATCGCATCGTCGAGCATCGCCCGCCGTGGCGCGGACGGCGCCGTCCGGCAGATCATCAGCACCGGTATCGATATCACGCGGCGCAAACTCGACGCCGACGCGCTGCGCCAAAGCGAGGATCAACTCCGGAGATTGACTGCGAACCTGCTTACCGCACAAGAAGACGAGCGCAAACGCGTGGCGCGCGAACTCCACGACGACGTGAACCAGAGAATGGCCATTCTGGCGAACGAAGTGTCCACGTTGGAGCAGGCTCCGCCCATCCCGGCCCGCCTCCTTCGCAAACAGCTCCGCTCGCTTCGCGAGAGGGTCGATCAACTCTCGGACGACCTCCGCAGCGCGGCTCACCGGCTCCATCCTTCGGCCCTCGAACATTTCGGCCTGGTGGCGGCGATTGAGTCGCACTGTTCCGACTTTACGAAACTGCACCAGATCCAGGTCAAGCTTACCCATCGTAACGTGCCCGAATCGATTCCCTCGGAAGTCGCTTTGTGCCTCTACCGGGTCGCGCAGGAGTGCCTGAACAACATTGCGAAGCACTCCGGAGCCAGGGAGGCGGCAGTGGCGATTCAAGGGAAAGGAGGCGACATCTTCTTATCGATTACCGATAACGGAAAGGGGTTCGATCCCGGCTTGGTGGCGGACCAAAGCGGGCTTGGCATTGTCGGAATTCGGGAACGGGTACGGCTTGTGGATGGGAGCGTTTCGATCGACTCGCAGCCAGGTCACGGAACGCAGATCGATGTTCGAGTCCCCCTGACGAAGAGGATGGACCCATGAAGCGGCCGCGCGTGCTGCTTGCGGATGACCACACGCTGGTCGTGGATGGGCTTCGAAGGATTCTGGAACCCGAGTGCGAAGTAGTGGGAGCGGTGGAGGACGGCCGGTCACTGCTGGCGGCCGCGGAACAACTGAAGCCGGATATCATCCTGCTCGATATCTCCATGCCCCTGTTGAATGGCGTGGAAGCCGCCCGCAGGTTACGCGCCGCCGCGCCGGACGCCAAGATGATTTTTGTCACCATGCACGCGGACGCTACTTACGTCACCGGGGCCTTTCGCGCGGGAGCATCGGGCTATGTCTTGAAGCGGTGCGCCTCGATGGAGTTGCTGAACGCCGTCCGCCGCGTACTTCAGCGGGCAAACATACATCACGCCCTTGATCGGGAAAGGCGTCTCGGACGAATTGCCGGGGTGGCCGCTTGGCTCCGGCGAGGCCTCCGGCGAACTGACCGTACCGCCAGCGGGAAGTGGTGCAACTGGTGGCGGAAGGACATCCCGTCAAAGAAATTGCGGCGATTCTCAACATCTCCAGCAAAACGGTGGCCTTCCACAAGGCGAACGTAATGCGAAGATTAGGCATCCGCAGCACCGCCGAATTGACGAAATACGCTCTGGAACACGGCATCAGCGCTTCCTGACCGGCGTCGGCAGCGCCATTCCGCGCACCCCTTTCCCGGTCAATACTGGGGATTTGCCCAGTTCCGCAGTCCGGTATCGAAGGCTAATATCCGATTTAGCCTATCCTGCGAAAGTCGATTCCCGATGACCAATGAGCGTAACGCGTACTCAGAGGCCGGCGCTTCGGGAGAAGCTAGCGCGTTGACCATCCTGCTTGCCGACGACGACCCCGGGGTCCGCCAACTGGCCGCGCAACTCCTCCGGTCCCTTGGATACAGGGTACTTGAAGCCTCGGATGGCATAGAAGCGCTGGAAGTGGCGGAGCGGCACGCCGGTGAAATCCACTTGCTCTTGACGGACTGGTCCATGCCGCGACTGGACGGCGGTGAATTGATCCGCGTGCTGACCAACGGACGCCCGGAGACAGCCATCCTGGTCATGACGGGCCAGAGAGATATCGAATCTCCGGCCGAGGCTTCTGTTCTGTATAAGCCGTTCACCCCACACGACTTAGTGAGTTCGGTCAACGGAGCGCTCTACGGGGAGTGATTGTCACGGGAGGCCAGATGCCGGTTCGGATATCGCGCGCCTCGTGGGAGTGCTCGCATTACTTGGCTATGATCGCCATGCCGACCGGCGCGCCGATCTCCATGCCGATAATGTCGCCGGAGATCACTAAGTACGGCGCCATCGGTTATTCGCCCTTCGGCATCGAGAGAAGCGTCGCAGCGGACAGCGAATTGGCCGCGGTCTACCGCCTGGTCTCGCAGATGGCTCCGGCCATCGCGGCTCACCAGGGGACGAATTCGATAGCAACGGTACGCTCCAATCAAGGTGATGCGCCGAAGAGGGTCCGGCTGGGAGACTATACGCTGGAACTCGCATACACGGGGCGAGGCCGCGTTCCCATCGCACCCGAACCAGCTCCGGCGGCGCAGGCCGGCGGGCGCGGCGGCGCTGCCCAACAGGCGCCCGCGGCGCCGGCCGCTCCGCAGGGACGGGGAGGCGCAACGCCGGCTCCCATGGAGGCGGCCGCGATCCTGATCGCAGCGGGCCCCGATGAATTCTATATGGGCGGCGGCGGATTCCGGATCGCCTTCATTCCGAACACGCCCGGCCCGGCTACCGTTGGACTGGGCATCGTGCAGGAAGGCAAGTTCGTCGACGGTAAGTGGGTGATCGTCCGGCAACTCGGCGGTGACGATATCGGCCAGGGTGAGATTCTGACGCTGCGCCCGAATACAATACTTCGCGTGGTCGTCTACCGGTACGAATGAACTCCGGGCCTGGCCGGTAGCCCACCTTGGAAGCAGACGACTGTTCAAAAGGGGAACCACTCGATGCCAAGACTTCAACTCATCGCTCCGCACAGCCGGAAGGCATGGCGCCTTTTCGGAATTGCCTTGATTGCGCTTGCCTGTTTAGCTCTTGTCTCCCTGAGCTTCGGGCAGCAGACTTTTGTCGGCGTTCACGGCAGGCTCAGCGTTAAGGGCAACCAGATCGTAGACCAAAACGGAAATCCCACGACGTTGCATGGAATGTCGCTGTACTGCTGGTCGGCGCAAGGTAAGCAGTTCTTCAATGCGATCGCGATCAACCACCTGGCTCGGGACTGGAGATGTACCGTGATTCGAATCGCCGTCCTGCCCAGGGACTATAAGAACAATCCGGATGATGAAATAGCCAGAGTAAAAACTGTAATCGATGCGTGCATCGCCAACGGGATCTACGCAATCGTCGACTGGCATTCCATGCAGGGCGCTCAAAACGATGTTCCTACGGCCCAATCGTTTTTCGCGACCCTGGCCGCGGCCTACGGAAAGACGCCGAATATCATGTATGAACCCTGGAACGAGCCGGTTCAGGAGTCATGGGATGTCATCAAGGCGTATCACGAAGCGCTCATAGGGAAGATACGCGTCGATGACCCCAACAACATCATCATTGTCGGCAGCAGGCATTGGGATCAGGAACTCGACGAGGCATCTCAGAATCCGATCAAGAGCTCCCCGAACATCGCCTATTCGATACATTTTTACGCCGCTACTCACCGGCAGCCGCTCCGCGACAACGGGGCGCGAGCGCTGAAAAACGGCGTAGCTTTGTTTGCATCCGAATACGGCGCGAAGCTCGGCTTCAGGCGGCGGCGCCTACGACCCGGCGGAAACGCAACTATGGTGGAACTGGCTGGACGAGAATCACATCGGTTCCGCAAACTGGTCGGTCGCGGCCCTGAGCGAAACGTCCGCCGCATTTCAACCGGGCGCCAGCGCGACCGGTCCTTGGACCGATGACATGCTGAAACCCTCGGGAATATTGGTGAGGGACTACATCAGGAGCCAGTACCAGCCTCCGACATCGCGCTGATGGCGCCGCTTTCGGGAAGAGCGCCGTCTGAGAAGAATGAATTCCTGAAGCCGGCTTGGCCGAAACTTCCCGCCGGCGAATTTCGGCGAGTTCAGCTCTTTCGAGAGCTGAAGCGTTCGGACCTGTCCTACTGGGACATGGCTAAACAGGGCGACGTTATTGTTTGCGCCACCTCCGCTCCCTTACGGGGCGCCCTCTGAGCCGGGCGCGGGCCGCTCAGCGCGCGGGGATGAAGGAGCCACGTTGTGTGTGGCCGCCAGCATATCGCCCCGAAGAGATAATAGGAACGGAGATCCTATGAGGCTTTTTTCACCACCATTGCGCTTTTCACCTTCGATCTGCGGGGCGTTCGCGATGTTGATCGCATTGTCGCCAGCCATTTTTGGCCAGGAGCCTGCCGCCCCTCAGGGCCGCGGACGGCAAGGCGGCGCCAGTCCGGAGGAAACGGAAGTCTGGGACCCGGAGCCTAGAGTCGTCACGCCCGGCGCTGTCGATTCCGCTCCGCCTTCCGACGCCATCATTTTGTTCGATGGAAAGAACCTCGACCCATGGGTAAACACGCGCGACAAATCGCCGGCCAATTGGACCGTGGAGAACGGCGTGCTTACGGTAAGCAAGGCGCGCGGCGCGGGCAATATCGAAACCAAGCGCCTCTTCCACAATTTCCAACTCCACATTGAATGGAGGATTCCCGAAAATGTCACCGGAACCGACCAGGGGCGCGGCAACAGCGGAGTCTTTCTGGCGTTGACCGGCGGCGGCGATTCCGGCTACGAGCTTCAGATTCTGGATTCCTACAATAACAGGACCTATGCCAACGGGCAGGCAGGGAGTATTTATAAGCAGGGGATTCCGCTGGTCAACCCGGCCCGAAAGCCTGGCGAGTGGCAGAGCTACGACGTCATTTGGATGGCGCCGGTTTTTGGCGCCGATGGCGCCGTTCAGTCTCCGGCGTACGCGACGGTATTCTTCAACGGCGTGGTCGTCCAGAACCGTTTCGAATTGAAGGGCGAGACGTTATTCATCGGCAAGCCGTTTTACAAGAAGTTCGATTCCGCCCCCATTAAATTGCAGGCGCATCCCGATCCCAGCGAACCCGTGAGCTTTCGAAATATCTGGGTGAGAGAGCTGAATTAACGCCTTTCCGCATGTCCGGTTGGGTCCGGTGGAGGCGCCCCGCCAAGCCGCCCGACTCGGAAACTAGTGATATGACCGCGTGATGGAGTGCTCTTGCGAGAAACCGCTCTCTTACGGGGCGCCCTTAGGGCCCGGCTCCGATCCGAGCCGCGACAGTAATGGAGCGGCTGCCGAATAGCACCGAATCTACCGGTCAAAGCGCTAGTGAGAGCGCGGGCCAGATGTCCGCTCGTGAAACGCCCCTCACGGCAGTCCACCTCGACAAAGAAGACAATAGCTCTCTTTTCCGCCGAGCTCAAGCAAGGTCGAAGCGATCGAGGTTCATCACTTTGTTCCATGCGGCCGCAAAGTCACGCACGAACGCCTGCTGCGAATCGCTGCACGCATAGACTTCCGCGAGAGCTCGGAGCTGGGCGTTGGAACCGAAGACGAGATCGACGACCGTGCCCTTCCACTTGAGTTCGCCCGTCGCCCGGTCGCGCCCCTCCAACACGCCCTCCGTTGTGGAGGACTTCTGCCACTTCGTGTTCATGTCGAGCAGGTTGACGAAGAAATCGTTCGTCAACGTCTCGGGCCGATTGGTGAAGACGCCGTGTTTGGACTGCCCGAAGTTCGCATTCAGGACGCGCATGCCGCCAATCAGAACCGTCATCTCGGGAGCGGTCAGGGTCAGCAAGTTCGCCCGATCCACCAGCAGCTCGGCAGCCGATCCCTCGTGTCCCTTCCGGATGTAGTTGCGGAACCCGTCCGCGGTTGGCTCCAGTACGGCAAACGAATGTACATCGGTCTGCTTCTGCGAAGCATCCGTGCGCCCCGGCGAGAACAGAATCTTCACCTTGTGCCCGGCCCTTTTCGCAGCCTGCTCGACGGCTGCACAGCCGCCCAGGACGATCAGGTCGGCAAGCGAAACCTTCTTCCCGCCGGACTGCGAGGCGTTGAACTCCTTCTGGATCGCCGCCAGTTTCCGCAGAACCTTCGCCAGTAAGGCCGGCTGGTTCACTTCCCAGTCTTTTTGCGGGGCGAGGCGGATGCGCGCCCCGTTCGCCCCGCCGCGCTTGTCGGAGCCGCGGAATGTCGCAGCCGACGCCCAGGCCGTCGTTACCAGTTGGGAGATCGACAGTCCGGATTCGAGGATCTTGGCCTTCAAAGCGGCAATGTCCCGCTCTCCGATCAGTTTATGATCCGCCGCGGGAACGGGGTCCTGCCACAGCAACGGCTTCGCGGGAACCAGCGGGCCCAGGCACCGCGTAACAGGCCCCATGTCGCGGTGCGTCAGCTTGTACCAGGCCTTGGCGAACGCGTCCGCGAACTCTTGCGGGTTCTTGTGGAAGCGCTTCGAAATCTTCGCGTAGATCGGGTCCACTTTCAATGCGAGGTCCGTCGTGAACATCATCGGGGCGTGTTTCCTGGAGGGATCGTGGGCATCCGGCACGGTACCCGCCGCCGATGGGTCCTTGGGCGTCCACTGCTGAGCGCCGGCGGGGCTCTTCGTGAGTTCCCATTCAAAGCCGAGCAGGTTTTCGAAATAGTTGTTGTCCCACTTCACCGGGTTGGTGGTCCATGCGCCCTCCAACCCGCTGGTGATCGCGTCGGCGCCTTTTCCGCTGCCAAAGGTATTCTTCCACCCAAAGCCTTGCTCTTCGATGCCGGCGGCCTCGGGTTCCGGCCCGACATACTTGGCCGGATCGGCCGCGCCGTGAGCTTTGCCGAACGTGTGTCCGCCGGCGATGAGGGCCACCGTCTCCTCGTCATTCATCGCCATGCGGGCGAAGGTCTCCCGGATATCCCTGGCCGCCGCGAGCGGATCCGGCTTTTGATTCGGCCCTTCCGGATTCACGTAGATCAGGCCCATTTGAACGGCGCCGAGAGGATTTTCGAGCTGACGGTCGCCGCTGTAGCGTTCGTCTCCCAGCCACTTGCCCTCAGGCCCCCAGTAAATGTTATCTTCCGGCTCCCAGATATCCTCGCGCCCGCCGGCGAAACCGAAGGTCTTGAGTCCCATCGACTCCAGAGCCACGTTACCGGCAAGAATCATCAGATCGGCCCACGAGATTTTCCGGCCGTACTTTTGCTTGATCGGCCAGAGCAGCCTGCGCGCTTTGTCGAGGCTCACATTATCCGGCCAGCTATTGAGGGGCGCAAATCGCTGCGCGCCGGCGCCCGCGCCGCCTCGGCCATCGGCGATGCGGTACGTGCCTGCGCTATGCCACGCCATGCGGACGAACAACGGCCCATAGTGGCCGTAGTCCGCGGGCCACCACTCCTGAGACGCCGTCATCAAGGCATGGAGGTCCTTGATCGCGGCATCCAGGTCCAGGCTCTTGAACTCCTCGGCGTAGTTGAACGCCGCGTCCATCGGGTTGGACAGCGGGCAGTGTTGGTGCAGGATCTTCAGGTTCAGTTGATTGGGCCACCAGTCCGCGTTTGTCGTGGCCCCAGCCATTGTGTGTTTGCCAGCGCCGTCCGAGAACGGGCACTTGGCTTCGGTCGATTGGTCCATATGTTTCCTCCTTCTTAGAATTAGTTAAGAAAACCGTGACGAACTACGAACCCACCATGGCATTCCCATTCGCGCAATCACACGTCTAAGATACTCCAACCGAAAGCGCAGCGGGGGCCACTTCGCGCATTGCCCCCGGGAAAATGACTTCGCCTTCGCGAAGAATCCGCGTACCGCGGTCGGGGAGATGGAATTGCGCGATGCCCTGCGGAAGATCGCGCTCCAGTTCCCCGCTTACCCCTGGCGCGCGAGTACAATCCACTCGTTGAGCTGCAGCAGCGGCGCAACCGCTACGCCTGCCTCGTGAAGGGCACAAATGGCGTCAGCGCTCGATGTAGCGCGTGTTTCCGAGCACGTCGGGAGCGGGCGCAAGCGTTCCCGTGACCCTCACCGTGAAGTTCCGTCGCGCCGCGATTCCGTCGAGCCCATCGGACGTCAGTTGCACCGTAAAGTCCGCGGCGCGGGTGAAAGCGTGCGCCGCCCTTGAGCCGATGGCTGTGGTCCCGTCTCCGAAGTCCCAGCGGTACCCCAGCGCCGGCGCGCCATCGTCATTCGCTTGCGCGGAAAACTGGAGAAGCTCGCTCACCCGCGCCTCGGCTGGAACCTTGGCCGTGATTGCCGGAGCCGCCGCCGGAGCGGCGGGATCGATCAGCTTGATCGCTCGCACCGAATGCCGCGGCATATTGTCCAGTTGCACCGCGCCGTCATTCACCACGACTGCTTGGCCGGGATTCAGAACGTCGGAGGCTTGAAACGCGCGATTCGGCGGAGCCCCAAGATCGGTGAGTTTGAGCGAGTGGGATCGCGGCTGTTCGCTCCAGTTGAAGACAACGAGCATGGCTTGCCGATTGTCTTCCTTGAGAAAAAAGACGCTGGGCTGAAGATCGGCGGCGTCGTAAGAGAGCAAATCGACCGGCGTCGCGGCGCGGCTCACTTTCGCCATCGCAAGAAGGTCCGGATTTCTCACTAAATCGAGGCGGTCCTTTTCAGATCCCAGAATAGGCAGGTCGTCGCCGATTTCGTACATGCCGCCCGAAATCGCCGAAACCATGATGGATACCTGCGCTTCGGAAAGCGACAGGCCGCTCTGGACGCCCTGCCGGCCGCGGGCGATGGGGACCTCGGCCGCGACGTTGAACGCGTCCGGATCGTTCAGAAAGTAATTGCGGTTCATGTAGAAGCGCGCGGCCACTCCGGAGGCCAGAGCCCGCGTCGTCTGAAAGGAATGAGCGGAATCGGCGGAGATTCGTCCGGCATCCACCAGCCCCACTGGAGACAGCATTGGGCTGCCGTCTTTGTCGAGAAGCACGTCCTCGCCGACCGCTTTACGAATGACTTCAAGACCGATGCGTTCCGCCTCCATGGCCGTGCTGTTGGACTTATACCGAAAGCCCTCGATGGAAGCCGTGTCCATGAAGTCCAGCTTGATATAGCGGACTCCCCATTCGCGAGTGAGAGTCTTATAGGTTTGGGTCAAGTACTCCTGGGCTCCTGGGTTCGTCGCGTCGAGAGCGTACAAGGTATCGCCGTAGTCCGTGCCAATCGAAATAGGCTTGTTAGCGGCAGTGTGTACGAGCCAGTCTTTGTGGTTTTCGAAGACCCAGGCTCGGTTGGTCACTTCAAATGGCGCGGTCCAAATGCCGAAAGTCAGTCCCAGACGGCGTACGTCGTCTCCTACGGGCGCCATCCCGTGCGGAAACAATCGCGCGTTGGGCGTGGCAAACTCTCCGCGAGCGTATTGATAGCCCTCGTCGATATGGAAGTAGTTGTAGCCGAGCGTCTTTAGGTTTTCAGAGAGCCACTGGGCATTGGCCAGCGCGGCGCCCTCGTTGATACCCATGTAATAAGCGGTCCAGCTCCACCATCCGAGCAGGTTCGGCGCGCTCACTCGGGCATGGTTGAGAACTCGCACGGCGTCGCCGTAAGTAAGAAGCCGATCGTGATAATCGCCGCCGAATGCGATCATCACCGGATCGGACGCCATGCTCTCTCCGGCGGCAAGGGAAAGGCTAAGCTCCACGATCTCATCCGGCTGCGCCCGCCGCAGCGACATCTCTTTCTGCAATTCCGTCGTGCCCGTGGAATCCACCACGTAAGAGGAGATTCTGGCGTCGTCTCCTTCGCCTTGATATGCCAGGTGCATCAACGTCACGAACCGGTTCGCGGAGAGCGCGCCAAACAAGAGGCTCTTCTTCGTCGCGCGGTTATAGATCACCTGGCTCCAGGCGGCGCGATGCATGTGATTGGGACCGCGGTTCAGATCGTAAATTACCAGGCGCGGCCAATCCTCGCTGTAGCTATCCGAGAGGATGCGGTCGTCCGATTCGCGCCCTTCCATGCCGAAAACAGGCTGTCCCACCGCCTCCACGCCGCGGATGGCTTGAACGGTTACGGACTTGCCGGTGTGGTTTTGCACTTCTACTTGCACGGTGGCGAAGAAGCGCTGGGGGTAGTACTGAAGCGTGTAAACCAGGTCCGGTCTGCCGTCCAGCCCGGAGCAGGTCACGGCGATCCGCCGCCCGGCGCCGAGGGCATCGACAAAACTCGTTTCGGCGGATGCGCGCTTAGGATAGTCGTTCGACCGCACCCACTGGCGATCGATCTGCGCACCGGCGCGCGCCGTCAGAACGCGCTCGCGGCCGTCCGCGGAGGAGATGGCATAAGTCCCCTCCTGCGCCTGGGCAGTCACGCTCAAGCCGGGGGAGTCGATCCCTTGGCCCCGGCACGGTTTCGCCAGGGATAGGCATAGGGCAAGCCCTATCGCGAGCGTAACCGCATGTGTGATTCTCGGTTTTTGCATACTGATGGTTTCCTTACGCCGCGTTCCGCTTGGCGCGCGCGTAAACCGCAAGCGTGTTGTCGCGGTACAGTTTCTTCAGCACGTCATCCGGCAAGCCCGCGCCGTAGAAAGGCCAATGATAGCTGCGGAAGAAGTCTTCATAGAAGTGCTCATCGGCGGATTCCAGCAGCCGGAAGGTGGCGCTAAACATGTCTTGCCGGTAAGCGTTGTCGGTGCCGTACAGGATGCGGTCCGAGTACTTGCGGCAAAACTCGTTGTAGAAGCGCGGGATGGGAGCGAGTTCGGCGAAGCGCGCCGAGATATCGCCGAACAAGTTCGGATTGCGGTCGAACATGCCGCCCAGACGCGTCAGATCGTAATCCAGGTTGGCCAGATGGCAGGCGACGAAGGTGGTCTTCGGGTGCTTCCGGACGGCCGCCTCCAGGCTCTGGATCAGGCCGTCATGCCCCAGGATTCCCGGCTGCTTATCGTCGATGCGCCACGTATAGGCGTTCATCAGCCCATCGTTCTTGAGGTCCATCGGCTGGTAAGCCCAGATCGGATCGGAGACGTGAATGTTGATCGGCATGCCCAACTGCGCCGAGCGCTCCGAAAGCGGGTCCATGCGCGCGTCGTCGGCGTGCGGTCCCGGGGTTTGAGCCATGGCCCCGCGCGCCGCTCCCGCGCCTGCTCCACCCGCCGCGGCTCCAACCGGCCGGCCTCGAAATCCCCAGCCCTTGTCGCTGATTTCCCCCACTCCCATCGCGCCCGCGGCGTGGCACGCTTCGAGGGCCTTTACCGCGGCCGGACCGAACCCCGGGTCATTCGCGCCGGTAAAATCGAACTGGCACCACAGGTCGAAGCGGTTCGGATATTGCGCGTAAGGCTTGGCGGCCTCGGCGAACCGGTCGGCCGTACCGGCGCCCGTGAATATGATCGTCTTCTCCACGCCCGCCGCGTCCATCAGGCGGACCATCGCACCCACCTGTCCGGCCTGAAAGCCGTGGCAGTGTGCGTCAATCACCGGGAACTTGGCCTTCGGGATCGCGGTGTACGGAACCTTGTAAATGGATATGGGCCTGAAGTCCTTCAATAGAAACTTGTCTGGCGTGTCCGCTACGGGCGTCGCGACCGCAGCCTGGCCAGGCGTCTGCGGCGAGCCGCCCGCCCTTGCCGCGAGCGCGGCGCTCGAAAGCATCATCATCCGTCTGCGGTTCATGGCATTTCACCTCCTCATCGCGCTGTCGTGACCTCGGATTCCCGCGAACCGCAAATCCCCGCCGTTGCGAATTTCTCCCGTTTAGACGAGGATTGCCGGTTCTGGCCTCCTGGTCAGCGATGATTATATATCCAACCGTCTTCATCCGCGTTCAGGAACTCCCGGGGCGAAACTAGCGCTGCTACGGTTGACGCCTCTGACTTTGAATCCGCGAGATGCCGCGTCATCCGAGTGGCTGACGAACTGGTGACGGCTTTTCGTGGTTCCGAATTCGTCGCGAACGTCTTGCCGAAGCCGCCGCCACGGCCAAACGGGAAACCGGATGCCCCGCCGAGATCTCGGCCGCGCAGTGCATCGTGGAGTTGTCGTGACTCATGTTCGCGCCGGAGAGCGACTGTTTCGGCTCCAAGGCGACCGTCGATCTCTCAGTACTGTCCGCCCCGGAAGTATCTCGACGGCAAATGATCCAGTGGAAAGCCGGCGTTCGAGACCTACCAGAACCTACTTGACATAGCCGCGTTCCCGATAGTACTTCATCGCCCCGGGATGCAACGGAATCACTTTGCTCACGGCAACGGTTTGCGGGTCGTAGTACCACGGCTCAAGCTGCACCTGGAAGAGATCGCGGTGCTCGTCGAGCGCCTTCGCCACGTCATACGCAAACGAGTCCGGCGCTTCGTCGCGCACATAAATGAAGTGATTGGGGCGCATTACCGTGGGAATGGGACGGTCCACTCCGCGGAACAGCGCCAGGGGCACGGTGGCGCGCTGATAGCCGGGCTCCTGGGCGAGGCGCGCGATGAGCGGCTCCTCGAAATCGAGAAACACGAGATCGTTCAACTGGCTCGCCTCATACCACGAGCGCTGCTCCGGGGTGTTGGCCAGAAGGCCGGTCCCGATGAACACGTCGCCCGAAGCCCGCTTCTCGCGCGAGGCGTTGGACGGCATCACGCCGCCGCCTTTGGCCCGCAGATCCTCCGCCTTGATGCCGTAGTAATCGAAGATGATCTGGTTGTTGCCCACGATCCACGTCGGCTGCGTGCGGTCCTTGATCTGCCGCAAACTCGCGATGCCGGATTTCCTGCTCGCCGCGGCCAGCATGTACGTGGACGTGCGCACCACGGCGATTACGCGGTAATTATGCCGCGGCTTGTGGTCGCTCGCATACGCCCCCGCGCCGTTCCACGCGTCGATCAAGTTGGATTCGCTGGTGGCGCCGATATCCGGCACAAGGTCCGGCGGCGGCTCCACGTACTCCGGATCGTCGAGCGCCCCCGGAGGGACCACGGGCTTGGTCTTATCTCCCATCTCGCGCGGCCCGAAGCTCGACCAGCAGACCCAGCAGACTGTCGTCTGGTAGCCGTAGAAACTGAGCGCATCGGCCGTGACTTTCGCTAGAATCCCCCACGGACAAGCCTTGCACGCGCCCGCGAACACGGGCTTCCTGGCCGCGATGGTCGGCGATACGGCGGTTTCGGCAGGGCGCTGCGCGCGTCCGGAATGCACCGCAAGCGCTGCCGTCAACGCGATCAAAGCGACCGCTATGCGCATAGGCTTATCCTCTTTGACCGGATCGCACGGTCATGGCGTGCAGGCGCCGCGCGGAGCCGACTCGACCATCATCATATCAGCCGGATTCGCGGGTTGCCGCGCCAGGGCTGCGATAAACCGCTTGTTCCTGCCGGGCAGGAGGGGGAGAATGATTCCTAAGGCAATGTTCTCCAAAACCGCTTCCATACTCACCGCAATGGCGGCCATGCTATTCGCCGCGCCGGGCGCGCTTTCTGCGCAGGGCTCGCAGCCGGCGGCTAAGACGCTCCCGTTCGTCAGCACGCTTTTCGGCGACAACATGGTTCTGCAGCGCGGAAAGCCGGACGCCATCTGGGGCTGGTCCGATCCCGGCGATACCATCCGAGTGCAGTTCGAAAAGGAGACTGCCACCGCGGTGGCGGGGCCGAACCGCCGCTGGCAGGTCAAGATCCAGCCTCCGCCGGTTGGAGGACCGTACACCCTGAGGATTACCGGTAGCAGCCAGACCGTGGAGATCAAGAACGTGCTGGTGGGCGACGTGTGGCTGTGCGGCGGCCAATCGAATATGGAGGTGGGGCTGAGCCAGGCCAAGAACGGGGCGGAGGACGTCAAAGCGGCCAATCAGCCGGAAATCCGCTATTTCACGGTAGCTGAGAACAAGGTCTACACGCACAGAGAACAGGCGCCGGTGGGACAGTGGAAGGTGGTCACGCCGGAAACGGCGAACAGGGTTTCGGCGGTCGGCTACTACTTCGCGCTGCGCGTCCGCGAGGACGTGCATGTTCCCATCGGGCTGCTTCAGGATAACGTGGGCGGCACGCCGGCCGAGGGCTGGACCAGCGCGGAGGCGCTCCACGCGCTGGGCGATTTCGAGGTCCCGCTGGCGCTGGTGAAGCGCATGGCGGAGATCGGCGCGCCGGAAACGGGCGTCTACATGGACGCGTGGTATCTGGACAACGACCAGGGGCTGAAGGGCAATTGGGCGGCGCTCGACCTGGACGAATCGAACTGGAAAGCGGTGGACGGGCCGGGCGATTTCAAATCGCTGGGCGTGCCGGATAACCCGGCCCTGGCGTGGTACCGCCGGACGGTGACGCTGCCCGATCCGCTTCCCGCAGGGCAGCCTACGCTCTCCCTGGGCGCCGCGGGGCGTGGAAGCACCTATATCAACGGGACGCTGCTTGGCGGGCGCGGCGGGATTCCAGCGGAATTGTTAAAGCCCGGCAAGAACGTCGTGGCTACGCGTGTTCTCCGGATGCAGGCGCAGAGCGGCGGGCCAGGCCGGGGAGGGAACACGGAACCGCGCCTGGCGCTGGGCGAGACGGCGTTCCCGCTGACTGGCGAGTGGAAGGGCCGCATCAGCGTGGAGATGAAGACGCCCGAGCAGATGCCTATCCAGACCATGACGTGGGCCACCATGCCGACCGTGCACTACGAAGGGATGCTGACGCCGGTGGCTCCGTTCTCCATCACGGGAGCGCTGTGGTATCAGGGCGAACAGAATACCGAATACGCCTATCCCTACCGCAGGCTGCTGCCGGTGATGGTCGCGGACTGGCGAAAGCTGTTCGGCCAGGGCGAGTTCCCGTTCTTCTCGGTGAGCCTGCCGGCGTTCAAGCAGCGCAGCGCTACGCCCGTTGACGATACGTGGGCCGAGGTGCGCGAGTCGCAGGCGGTGGCGGCCGCGGCGATTCCCAATAGCTGCATCGCCATTACCATCGACACGGGCGACGCGAGCAACCTTCACCCTCCCGAGAAAGCTCCCGTTGGCGACCGCCTGGCGCGATGCGCCCTGGCGAAGTATTACGGAGTGAAAACCATCTACTCGGGCCCGACCCTCGGCGCCGCGGAGCGGCTGCCGGGCGCGATCCGGCTGCATTTCGCCAACACGGATGGCGGGCTGGTGGTGAAAGGCGACAAGCTCGGGGAGTTCAGCATCGCCGGCGAAGACCGCAAATGGGTTTGGGCCGACGCGCGCATTGAAGGCGACACGGTAGTGGTTTCATCCCCGGCCGTACCCAACCCCAAGGAGGTCCGCTACGCGTGGCAAGGCAACCCGCTGGCGACTCTGTTCAACGGAGCCGGCCTGCCCGCCGGCCCATTCCGCACCGACACGTGGCCTCTGGTGACAGAGGGGCGAAGGCCTTATTAGCGGAACGGGTGTTGCTTTCCGAGGCGACACGATTAGCGCGCACAAGCCGACTTGCGGGTCCTAATCCGCGCCGGGGTCCGTTTCCCCTGTTGTTTCATGCGCGGTTGGCTATGCTCGCTGCGTGAATCGTGGAACAGGAGAGGCATTCTTGGCCCCTCCTGTGCTAAAATTCTTGTAGTGCCAAAAACGCGAGGCATCGCTAGAACGGTTGATGATGAGATCGTCCTAAAGAAGCCGCGAAAAGGCGCCAAGCTGAAAGAGGAGGTGTGGCAAACGCCGCATGGCGAAGTGGTGAAGTACAGCCTTGCGTACATCAACCCACGCATCTGCGGTAAAGACAATGGCCGCGTTCTGGGATACGACAACAGCCACGATTATCACCATCGCCACTTCATGGGGGCGACCGAGCCTATTGAATTTGAAAGCTATCAGGCGCTTGCCATTCGCTTCCAGGAAGAAGTGATGGAGATTTGGAGGAAGGAAGATGAACAACGTTAAAGTGAGCAGCGGCAGCATAGAGGACTTTTTTAAACGAAGTCATGAGCGTGCCGCCAAACTAGACCGCAAAGAAACATTGCCAACCGACCTCCGTATCACTTTCGAGGACTCCGCCAACCTTATGCGTCCTCTTTCAGCACAGCGCGTCAAGGTGCTGCAAGTCGTCAAACGTAACTCGAGGCCAACCGTAACCAAACTAGCCACCATGCTCAAGCGCGATCGCAAATCGGTTACCCGGGATATCGTGGTTCTGGAAAAGCTAGGGTTGATCAGAACAAAAACACAAGCAAATCCAGGCCATGGAGTAGTCAGAGTCGTGGAGCCACTTGCTGGGAGGTATCACCTGACTGCGACACTCTAGAAGACGCAGCAGACGCCAGGCCTGGAACCGGCGGAAGGCCCCATCTCCGCCGACTGGTCCAAGGCGCGATGCCGACTTGTCGGGAGTAATCGGTCCGGGTCAAGCTGCTCCAGCGGAAACGTTCCGCCGGCCCCGTGTTCCCTAGCCCGGCTGATCGGGTTACCGCAACCCGCCTAGGGCGCGATCCAAGGTCAGCAGGCCCACGAGCAACCGGCCCACCGTTGTTACCTCACCAGGCGGGTCCGGAGCAGTGACAACGCCACCGCTTCTGTGTGCCATGTCGCCGCGTTTAGCCCCGAAGGAGTCCATTTGGGCCAGCCATGTCGCGTTCATATGCGCGTCAACAACGCCAAGGGGATAGAGGAGTCTCTCGAGATTTTGCCGCTTGACGCCGTTATTCTCGCGGATTGTCGCCAGGTGCGATTCCGAGGCGCTCCTGACGGTGTCAGCCGATGGGGTCCGGACCTCGCTCCACGCCTTCCGGTTCTTTCCGACGTAGTACGAAACGATTCGCCGGAGCACAGGCGTTACCCGTTGGTGCGAATCGAACAGGTCCTTTGCCGTTTTCGCCTTTTCCTTTACAATGTCCTCGCAGAAGGCTTCGATTTCGGCATGCGCCAGTACGATGTACGCCCGTGTCGCGTCGAGTTCTTGGTCGGTGTACGTAGTGCGATACGCCGGTGGTACCGGTACAAACGGGAGCAGGTTCTTTTGCAGTTCGGTCAGTCGCGATTCGAGTTGCACGTATCTCTTTGACCCTCGCGGCATGGCGAGCGCTACTCCGGAAGCTGCACCGCTATCTTCTTTCCCAGGGCATCGCCAAGGGCGCGGTACCATTTTGAGAATCGCGTTCTGACTGCATCCTTGCTCTTGGTCGTGGATTCGATCGAGGATCGGAAATCCTCCTCGGTGCAGACCGTCTTGAACGCTCCGATAACGGTGTCTTTTTCCTTCAGAGCGGCCGCACGGATTTTCGGATCAAAGAGCGAGTTTGCGACAACGTCAAAAACCGCCCGATTGAGGGGCTTTTCGAACCGTTCGCCATCCCATTTCCTGAACACGTTCGTCTTTGAGAAGATTTTCAACGCGGCCTCGACAGATTCGTCGAACCGAGTGGCAGTGTCGCGAACGGTCTGCTCTTCTGCCGTCCAAGTCTTATTCAACTGATCGCAGGTATCGTCCAGAAACCTCTTGAGGTTGCCCTTATACTCGCCCAGCCGTAGGTTGAATGAATAGAACCGGACTACGAGCTCAACATCGCGCATCCGAAAGTCAGGTTTGGTGAGTCCAAGCAGCGTTTTCAGAGGCTGGCTTTGCTCCGAGAACTTCGCCGCAAACGACAAGAACCCGCCAGGGTGGAGCGCTTGGCGAAGCTCCTGCGGAGACAGGGGAACGCTGCCCGTATTGAGCCGGTGAAAAATCGTGTAGAGCACTTCCTCGCTGCCCCACCCCCTGATGACCACCGTTCGGATCGCTTGGTTTTCGAACTCGGATACGAGGCTTTCGTACTTGACCTGCGCCTTGATGTCCGCAAATGTGAGCTTGTTCAGATCTGTACGGACCTTTAGGCCCGTGAGAGCGAGAGGCTTTTGATCTTCCGCAAGTCCAACGCCAGTGAATCTCGAGAGACTAAGGAGGCGCTGCTTGCCGTCGATCACAATAAACCGGCCCTTTGCCTTTTGGCTCTCAGCGAGCACAAGCTGGGGTATTGGAAGTCCGAGCAGGAGCGACTCAATGAATCGGCTCTTCCGATCATCCGTCCAGGCGTCACGGCGCTGGAAGGCGGGATCGAGCGAGATCGTTCCTCGCCTCAGCTGATCTACAACGGTCGCAGCCGTCCAATCGGTTCCCCAGACGACCGCATTACTCAGCGATTTTGCTGTTACGCCGATGATGTCGTCTTCAGACTCTGCAGAAGCATCTTGCTCGCGGTATACATCTTCTTCTTGGTCTGCCGCAGTGGTTTTTCTTGAAGGCATCGCGATCCTATAGTGCGATTGTACGCTTTATCGCGGAAATCGGCACCGACGAATCATGGCCGCGGTCGATGAGGATCGGGGATTAGGAACAAGAAACGCCCCTGCATCCGCCAACGGCTGCCTTGAGCGGATCCCCAACTCGGAGGATGGGCGCGCCCGCGAGCCGTCGTTCGGACATTGCCCTCTTGATGCCCCGCAACGCCAAGCGGATGGGACACGCCCGAACCGCCGAAGGTCCGCTATGCGGGCCGGAGGTTCGGTTCAGGGAGACCAACTCCGGCGGCTATTGCAGATGCCGGTTGAAGAAACTGGCCAGCGCGGTCATCGCCTCGCGCGACTCCGGCAAGCTGGGGTCTTCCCAGAAGAAGTGCCACATTCCCTCGAACACGTTCAGATCCGCTTCCACTCCCGCGCGCCGCAATTTGCGGTGCAGCAACACGGTCTGGCTCAGGCACATGTCGCGCGTTCCGGAAAGCAGAAATGCCGGCGGATAGCCTTTGGGGATGTCGCCATCGAGCGCCGTGGCTGGCGGCTCGTCCGGCTTGCGCGTCAGATTGCCCGGGTGGTACGGCGCCTGACCCGAGAAGGCGCTGGAGAGCCCGGCATCGAGGCCGTTCATGGTGTAGCGCGCATCGCCCTGGTTCGATCCACCCGAGCACGTGCCCAGCCCCACCGCGCCCGGCAGCGGCAGTTTCTGTACGGGCAGCCACAGGATAGTGGTCTGCGCGAGCGTGCATCCGCCGGACGCCCCGAACATGGCGATGCTCTTCGGCTTGTGCGTCTTTAGCAGTTCACGGTAGACCGCAACGATATCTTCATTGCCCGGAATCGAAGGTCCTCCGCCTCGGTAGTTGACCTTGACGACCTTCATTTCGCCCAGGCCGGCGACGGCGATGGCTTCGGCGTCCATCTCGAATTCCATGGCGACCCTGTCGCGATTCTTCGGCGGGATGGTCTTGGGCGAATAGATGGTAACGGCGACCCCGCCGATCTTCGAGCTTTCCTCCGTCACCCCGTAGATCTTGAGCGCGGTCTCCTTGCTCCCTCCCAGCGGAGGCGGTTCCGGGCTTCCTCCCACCAGGCGCGCCGATGCCAGCCCGCTCTTCGCCGCCGACGCCTGCGCTTTCTGCATCATCTGCCGCGTGTAGGAGCGCCGCGCTTCCGCGCTTTCGAGCGCCGCCGGGGGAACCGTGCGCGGCCCGAAGTGCAGCGTGCCATCGGAATCTACGATCATCTGTGGCACGGCCGGCGCGGCGACGAGCGCGGCGGCATCGAGCTTCTGGACGCCATTCTGGCTCTGCGCAACCAGCGCGCAGCAAGCTATGCCGAGCGCCGCCGGCAAGGCAAACGAAAGACTGTGAACGATAGACCGTGTCACGGATTCCTCCTCCAGGCACGCGCAAAGGTCCGGATGGGACGATGATTCAGCGCGCCCAGCCGGAGCCTAAGGTATCAACCGGCGCGCGGCGGAGCAAGGTTTCCGCGCGGGGCGCTCGCCCGAACCGGCGCGGCGCCGGGTCATACACTATCGGGAGGCCGCAGGCCCGAATGTGGATGCCTTGATCGTCGCTTCCACGGCGGACGGTGGCGAGTTTTCGCCCCGGCCCAAGCCGAAGGCCATTCTTCTCACCCGGCTTCTATACGCCGCGATCCGACGCGGCGAGAGTGATCGTTACAACACACCCTCTACGTGCGGGACGCCGGCCAGCGGCTGGCCGCCGCCCACGCTCACGTTCACTTTGGCCTTCGGCAAGTCCTCGGAGGCTACCGTGAATTTCACCCGGCGGCTTTCTCCCGCCTTCAGGTGAATCCGCTGGAACCCGCGCAGATCGCGAATCGGCGCGTTTGGATCCGCGTCGCCGCCGGTATAGAGCTGAACCACTTCATCGCCTTCGCGGGACGAACTGTTCTTGACCGTCGCGCTAATCTCCGCGCCAGTTGCGGTGCGGTTCGCGCTCAGGCCCGAATAAGCGAAGGTCGAATAGCTCAGCCCATAGCCGAACGGATAGAGCGGCTCGCCTTTGAAGTAGCGATACGTGCGGCCCTTCATGGAGTAGTCCTGAAAATCCGGCACTTGATCCAGTCCCTTGTAGAACGTCACCGGGAGGCGGCCCGCCGGGTTGTTGACGCCGGCTAAGGTGTCGGCGATCGCCGTACCGGCTTCCTCGCCGCCGTACCACGCGGAAAGTACCGCCGTGGCGCCGGCGGCGGCGGAATTGATCGCCACCGCGCTGCCACTGGTCAAAACCACCACCACCGGCTTGCCGGTAGCGATCATGGCCTTCACCAGGCTCTCCTGCGGCTCCGGCAGGTCAATAGCGCTGCGGTCATGGCCTTCGCCTTCCTGCGAACCGTTCAGGCCGACGAAGACCAGCGCCACGTCGGAATTCCCGACCGCTCTCTCCGCTTCATCGAGCATTACGGCCGCCGGCGGAATCCAGTTCAATTCGGCCCCGCCTCCGCGGCCATTCTGCGTGTACTCCACCTTGATGGCGTACCTGCGCCCGCCTTCGAGTTGCATCGGGGCGGGGCCTCCGCGGCGTCCCCCCTGGCCGGGACCCATGGCTTGCCCCTGGCCCGGTCCCAAACCGGCTGGCCGGGCTCCAGCCGGTCCGCTTGGGCTGACTTCTTTGCCGTCGAGGAACAGCGCGATCTTCCCGTCGCGGTTCCACTGTCCGGTACGCGCGGAGATTACGTAATCGCCCGTAGCCGGAGGAACGAACGCGCCGGTCCAGCGGATGGAGTACTTGTCGCCGTTGACGGCCGCTACCACCGCCGGTTCTTCCATGTTGGCGTCGAAGTAAATGCGCGGCTCCACGCGGCGCAGTTTCGGCTGGCCCTGGAAATCGGGATTGTCGAAGTACTCGGCTTCGAGGCCTTCGCCCTTGCTGTCCGGCGGAACGAGAACGTTCGAGTCCACCAGCGCCGCGGTGGAGGCCGTATAGGTGGCGCCGAGCGCGTACTGCACCCTGGCCTTGGCGAACTGCCGCTTGATGCCTTCGAGCGGGGTCACCTGCTTGGAGGAAATGCCGTTGTAGTTGCCCATGAGGCCGATCGGATCGTTCGCCGATGGACCAACCACCGCAATCTTGGTAATCGAAGATTTCAGCGGCAGGAAACCGCCCTGATTCTTCAGCAGCACTATGGACTCGCGCTCCGCCTGGCGCGCCAGTTGGCGATGCGCCGCGGAATCGTTTTCCGAGTAAGGGATCTTCGTGTAGGGCACGCGCTCCGGCGGATCGAACATGCCCAGCCGGATTCGCGCCACGAAAAGCCGCTCCGTGGAGCGCGTAAGCTCGGCCTCCGTAATCGTGCCCGCCTTCACTTCGTTCGCCAGCGTGGCGTACTCGCCGCCGCACGTCAGATCCGTGCCCGCCTTGACGGCCGCCACCGACGCCGCGCCTTGCGTCGGCGAGAATCTATGGCTCCGAAAGATATCGCCGATCGCGCCGCAGTCGCTGACCACGAAGCCCTGAAATCCCCACTGTTCCCGCAGACGCTTTTCGAGCAGGTCCGTGCTGGCGCAGCCGGGCACTCCATCCACCGAGTTGTAGACGCACATCACCGAATCCGCCTTACCCTCCGTCACCGCGGCCTTGAACGCCGGAAGGTAGGTGTTCACCAGATCGTACTCGCTGGGCTTGGCGTCAAAAGTGTGCCGCAGCGGCTCCGGACCGCTATGCACGGCGTAGTGCTTGGGCGTGGCCACCACCTTCAAATAATGCGGGTCGTCGCCCTGCATGCCCTTCACAAAGGCGACGCCCATGCGGCTGGTGAGGTAAGGATCTTCGCCGTAGGTCTCCTGCCCGCGTCCCCAGCGTGGATCGCGGAAGATATTGATGTTCGGCGACCAGTATGTCAGCCATGCGATGCGGCCGGGTGAGTTGCCCGGCGGCACTTCAGGAATGGGCGGGCGGCGCTGCGCCTCATGATACTTGGCCCGCGCCTCCGTGGAAATCGCATCCGCCACGCGATGCACCATGTCAGGGTCGAAGCTCGCGCCCATGCCGATAGGCTCTGGAAACACCGTGGCGCGCCCCGAAGCCACTCCGTGCAGGGCCTCGTTCCAATAGTTGAAGACGCCCACGCCGAGGCGCGGAATCGCGGGTGCGCTGTTCTGCATCTGCAGCGCCTTCTCCTCCAGCGTCATCCGCGAGACGAGATCCTTCGCGCGCTGCTCGGGAGGCAGGCTCGGGTTCATGTACGGAGCGTCGGCCGGCGCCTGCCCGAACGACGCGCCGCCCAGCGTTAGGAAAGCGATAGCGATTAGTGGGGTTCTCAATGTCCAATCTCCTGTTCGTGTATTACGCTTAGCCGCATGGAATGAACGCCGATGGTAGCGCCGCCGCCGCCGCTCCGCGAGTCGCGCGTCATTACCTGGTCACGCTCCCGCGGGATTGATCTTGAATACGTACGCGTAATCGCAAGGCGGCTTTTCCGGCAGGTTTACCGTGACTCCGTCCGCGTTGCGCGACCACACGAGGTTCGACTCCGAACCCAGCAGTCCGATTTTCGCGATTTCGCCAGGGTAATGCGGGGAACCCGAAGCCAGCGACTTGATGGTCAGCTTTCCGTCCGCGGGCCAGCCAGCGCGATGGCGTACAGCGCGTCCCCCTTGGTCGTAAACCGGATATCGCCCGCGACAAATCGCGGAGTAGGGGCCATATGGCGTGCTGGCGGCGCTCTGGGTCGGGCCCTCCCCTGCGATCTTCCAGGGCCGCGTGGAGTAGATCGCCTCGCTGTTGAGCGCCATCCAGGCGCCGAACTTGTCGAGGAACGCGAACTCATCGTCGTCGGGCCTGCCATGGCCGGGCAGCGGGATATTCAGCAGCAGATTGCCGTTCTTGCTGACCACGTTCGACCAGAAGGTGAACCATGGACTCGGGCGTCCGGTAACGGTGATTCTCGTAGAGCGACCGGCTGTAATGCCAGCCTCCGATGCAGGCGTCCGTTTGCCATGGATTCGGCTCCATCGCGCCCGCCTGGCTCATTTCGAAGTCGCGAACCAAAGTGCTCAGCACCGCGGCGGGAACATTCTTGATATTGAATACCGCATCCAGCTTGCCCCCGTTCCGGCGGATGTTGGCGTTGTAGTAATACGCCATGATATGCGGTGTGAGTTCCGGCATGCCGAGCCATACGCGCCCGCCGTCCCCTGTCAAAGTCCCAATCGCAGTTATCGTCAAAATACAAGAGATCCGGGTTGTACTTGTCGATCACGTCCTGAACGCGCAACATGAAGTTCTCGACGAACTCCGGGCAGGGGTCGTCTTTCGCGTGCGGACGTCCGTTGAGTTGCCGCGGGTCCATGCCCTCCCACCACTTGCCCTTGCCATCGGCTTTCGTCAGAACGCCATCGTAGGGCACGCCTTTCAGAGGGCCGGTCGCGTCGCTGCCGTACCGGACCGGCATGAACTCTCTCCAAACCCGCCCCGGCGTGCCATGATAGGTGACTCCGAACTTGAGCCCCTGCGCGCGGGCGGCCTTTCCCCACGTGCCCACGATGTCCTTTTTCGGCCCGACATTCACGCAGTTCCAGGGCTGGTACTTCGAGTCCCAGCAATCGAAGTTGTCATGGTGGTTGGCGATGGCGACGAAGTACTTGGCGCCGGTCTTGGCATAGAGCCGGATCAGTTCCTCGGGATTCCAGTTCTCCGCCCGCCAGATATGGCAGATGTCTTTGTACCCGAATTGCGAGGATGCCCGTAGGTCTTGACGTGGTAGTTGTACTGGGCGTTGCCCTGCATGTACATGCCGCGGGCGTACCAATCCCCCTGCTCGGGAACGCACTGCGGGGTCCAATGAGCCCAGATTCCGAACTTCGCGTCGCGAAACCAGTCGGGGAACCGGTAAGCTTTCAGCGATTCCCAATAGGGCCGAAACGGACCCGTGATCGGGCCGCCGGCAAAATTGCCGTCGGCGTATGCGCCCTGCTGACCAATGCGGTCTTGGCGGCCGCAAGCAGACCGGCGCCGCCCGCGACGAACTTCCTCCGGCCGAAGCCGCCCGTATTGCTATTCATGCCCATGCCACTTCCTTCATCCGAACGTCTTCCCGCCACTTTCGTGCAGTTTGATCATGTAGCGCATATCGCAGGAAAATGGAGAGCAAGTCATCCAAGACCCGATCGGGCAATGTTAGCGCATTA
>CAWAOP010000045.1:0-25605 GCA_963783505.1 Terriglobia bacterium
CTGAAGCCCTCACGTTTGTTTACGCTCTGCGACACGGCTAAAGCCATGCCCCGATACAATCCATGCGCTCCGAAATTGCAATGGTTATTTCCTAACAGGCGCTACGAAGTTTCTCCGGCGGCATGATCTGCTGCCAGCCTTCGCCGCTCAGCGACTCCAGAAAGGCCGTGATATAAGCCTTGGCGGGCGCGTCGAGGAAAAACTGCGCGATGCGCGAATCCAGGGATGGGCCCGGCTGCCCGCCTTTGCGGTAGAACTCCAGTGTTTCGTCGAGCGTCTTGAAGCGCGCGTCATGCATGTAGGGGCCCGTGCGAGCCACTTCGCGCAGCGTGGGAACTTTGAACTTGCCGTCGTCGCGGCGCTTGCCGGAGATCTCGCCGAGGCCCATGTCGGCGGGCTTCTGGTCCGGACCGATCCCAAGGCCGGCGAATTTCTCGTTGGTGAAATTGAAGCCGCTGTGACACTCGTTGCATTCTCCGGCGCGCTCGAAAATGCGCAGGCCGCGGATGGCGTTGTCACTCAGCGCCCGTTTGTCGCCGGCCTGGTAGCGGTCGTACGGCGAATTGCCGGAGAGAATGGTGCGTTCGAAAGATGCGATGGCTTTGGCGATGCGGTCGAAGGTGACCTGCGAGTCGCCGAACGCGCTAGTGAACATGGGCGCGTAGCCCGCGACACTAGCGACGGCTCCGGCGGCGGCTTCGGGGGAAGAGCCCATTTCATCCACGGCAGTGACCGGTCCGAGAATCTGCGCTTCGAGCGTTGGGGCGCGGCCGTCGTAGAACTGGCTCTGGCCGTAGGCGCGGTTGACGAGCGTCGGCGCGCGTCTTCGCAACGGCTTTCCGGTAACTCCGACCGGCTGCGGATTGCCGCCGGCGAATGCGTGCTCCGGAGGATGGCAGGAGGCGCATGAGACGCTTCCGTTCTTGGACAATCGGGGGTCGAAAAACAGGTAGCGGCCGAGTTCGACCCGCCGCGGCGAATACGGGTTGCCGGCGGGCCAGGGAACGGGCGGCAAGCCCAATGGTGGCTTTGGGGGCGTGGCCGTCTGCGCCGCCAATTGGCATAGCGCGGCGATACCCGCAACGCCAAACGGCAAGACGCGGCCCGTCGCCATCCCCTTGCATGATGACAAAGCCTGCGAAAATGCGCAAACACGCCGATGAGACCTATGTGAAGTCCAAGAGGAAGGCCGCACGTGCGCTCCTCTTTGCTAGTCTGGCTTGGCTGGCCAGTCCGTGCCGGGCGGTCCAACTGAGTTTCCGCCATTACGGACAGGCCGAGGGCCTCGGCAACCTGGCCGTTCTTTCGATTGCTCAGGATTCCGAGGGCTTCCTCTGGGCCGGCACGGAGGGCGGCCTGTACCGCTACGACGGAACCAGCTTCCGCCTCATGGGCGCGGCCGAGGGCCTTCCCTGCGTCGCGGAGGTCCATTCCTTGCATCTCGCCGCCGATGGCGCGCTATGGGTGAACACCTGTTCCCGCGTCTTCCGCTTCGATGGCCGGCGTTTCAGCGGCGCAAAAGGCGTTTCGGAAATGATGGCCGGGGCGCAAGCGTTCGCCGATAGCCCAAGCGGCGGCGTGCTGGTGGGGGCGCGGGAGGGCTTGCTCCAACTGTATGGCGCGGGCGAGGCCTCCGCGCCGGCGGCCGCTCCTTATGGGGCCGGCCGCGCCCGGCCGCGTGGACTGTTTCGCGCGGGGCCGGAGCTTTGGTACGGCTGCGGCGAGCGCCTCTGCATGGAGGAACTCGGACGGGTCACCGAATTCGGCGAGGATTCGGGGGTCCCGTCCGATTCCTGGACAGGAATCGGGCGCACTCCCGATGGGACTGTCTGGATTCGAAGCTCGACCAGGCTTCGCCGGAAAGCCCCTGGAGCCGCCCGTTTCGTTGCCGTAGAGTTCGATATCGCCCCAAGCATGTACTGGGGCGCGCTTACCGTTGCGAACGATGGCAGAGTGCTGGTTCCGACGGATCGCGGCTTGGCTGTCTACAGGGATGGCCGATGGAGCGTGATCGGCCCATCCTCCGGCCTCCGCTCGCCGCTTGTGGTTTCCGCACTGGTGGACCGCGACGGCTCGCTATGGGTGGGAATGGCCGGCGGCGGCCTGGCGCGCTGCCTGGGTTGGAACGAGTGGGAAAGCTGGACACAGGCGCAGGGCTTGCCCTCCAACCTCGTCTGGAGCATCCTGCGGGACCGGAGAGGATCGCTATGGGTGGGGACAAGCGGCGGCATCACACGCCTGTCTGGGCAGTTGCCGCTTAGAACCTGGACCATCAAGGACGGCCTGGGAGGCGAGGGCGTCCGCTGGATCGGTGAAACGCAGGACGGCGCGATCTGGGTGATCGCCAAGCCCGGGGGACTATCGCGCATCGACTCCGGGACCGGCGTTGTCCAGCTTGTGGGAACCGGCAGCGGCCTAGATCGTGCGAACCCGGAGCGAGGCTTTGTCAACCGCGCCGGCCGCCTGTGGATCGCGGCGAGCGCGGGATTGTTCCGGGACGATTCTCCAGCCTCCTCCACCCGATTCGAAAAGGTGAACCCGACTGGGGTTCTGCCGGAAGGGGCCTGGTGGGCCGGCGAGGATGCGAGTGGAGCCGTTTACGCCACGGGCCAGGATGGATTCTGGAGGCTCGGCTCGACCGGATGGCGGCGCTACGGAAAGACCGAGGGACTGATCGGCGCGGATCCCTATGTCGCGGCCTTCGCTCCCAACGGCTCGGTCTGGCTGCGTCACCGGTTTGAAGGCGGCATTGAAAGCCTGGAACTCAAAGGGGATCGACTGGTCCGCGCCACCCCGATCGAGCGGGCCGGCTCCGATTCGGCGGACCTCACCGACTTTCACGGTTTCGACGCACAGGGCGGGTTTTGGCGCGGAACCCCTGGCGGAGTCTTCGTCCTTCGCAACGGAACATGGACGCAGTACACGACCGAAGACGGTCTGGTTTGGAACGACTGCAATGGTGAAGCCTTTTGGGCCGATTCGGATGGCAGCGTGTGGTTCGGCACGAGTGGCGGCCTGTCCCATTTCCACGCGCTCCAGGCCCCCTCGTTGCCACGTAAGGCCAACCCGATCGTCAGCTCAATCCAGATTTTCAAGCGGCCTCGCTCGGTGCGCATTGCGTTCTCCACGCTCGATTTCCGCTACGAGCAGGAGGCCGCGTTCGAGTATCGACTGGATGATGGAGGGTGGGCCGCCACGGCCGAGCGTTCGGTTTCCATCGCCGGGATCTCGCCGGGCGGCCATCGCGTGGAAATCCGCTCGCGCGTTCGCAACGGCCCATGGTCACAAGCCGCCGCGGTCGCGGACTTCCACGTCGAGGCGTTTTGGTGGGAATCCTGGTGGTTTCGCGGCTTCGCACTCCTGGCCGCCGCTTTATCGCTGGCGGGGTGCGTTCGTTGGCGGCAGAGCAAGCTGGAGCAGCGCAACGCACACCTGGAGCGCGCCGTGCGCCGGCGTACGGCCGAACTCGAGGCCGAGCGCGCTAAGGTCCTCGAGGAGAAACGGCGCGCCGACGCCGCCAGCGAAGCCAAAGGACGGTTCCTGGCGACGATGAGCCATGAGATCCGCACGCCGCTAAACGGCATCCTGGGCCTGAGCGCGGCGCTTGCGGAGACCGAGGATCGCGGCGAGATGCGGGAGACCGTTCACCTGATTCGCTCGTCGGGCGATGCGTTGCTTCGGGTGATCAACGATGTTCTGGATTTCTCGAAGATGGAGGCCGCCCGTCTCGAATTGGAGGCGGCTGGGTTCCAATTCCGCCACTGTCTCCAGGAGTCCGTCGGGTTGTTCCGGGCGAGCGCCGCCGCCAAAGGAATCGGCCTCGTGGTTTCGCTTGACCGGGATCTGCCGTGTTGGGTGAATGGCGACGCGGTTCGCTTGCGTCAGGTGATCACGAACCTGGTTTCGAATGCGCTCAAATTCACGGCCGCGGGCGAAATCACGGTCTCTGTGGAGCTGGCGTCGGAGGATGAGGCTTCCCACGAAGTGAGAATCGAGGTTCGCGACACCGGCATCGGCATACCGGAAGAACGCAGGGCCGCGCTCTTCGCGCCGTTTAGTCAGGCCGACTCCTCCATCAGCCGCCGGTATGGAGGTACGGGCCTCGGCCTGGCTATTTCCAAGAGCCTTGTCGAGCTGATGGGAGGCACGATTGGAGTCCGGTCTCAACCGGGCGTTGGCTCGACCTTTTACTTCACCGTCCGGCTGGGCCGGCAGATGCCCTTGGCCGACGGGCATACCGTCGAATCCGGATCGGCGCGCCCTCTGCGCGTTCTCCTCGCCGAAGACAACCCGATTAATCGGCAAGTGGTGGTAAAGCTGTTGCAGCGCCTGGGCCAAGAAGCGGACGTGGCCCCGGATGGAAGAGAGGCTGTATCGGCCGCCTTGAATAACGATTACGACCTGGTTCTCATGGACGTGGAGATGCCGGAAATGGATGGCATCGCGGCCACGAAGGAAATCCGCGCCCGTCTCGCCTCCGGCCGGCAGCCCTTCATCTGCGGTCTGAGCGCTCACGCGACTGAAGGATTCCGGCAGTTGTGCCGCGAAGAGGGCATGGACACCTATCTGCCGAAGCCCTTTGCATTCGAGCAGCTACAGGAAGTGCTCGGCGAGGCGCGGCGCCGCGGGACCTTCGCCGGTCCCGGAACGGCCGCCGAATCCGAATCGGTGGTCCATTCATCGTGACGCCGGATTAACAATTACTCGGCGCGCCGTGGAGTGGGCGTCCACGCCTGCCACGCAGGCTTTCCTGCCGGCATCCGGAGCCGGACGCCGGCTCGGCCGGAGGGCGCCTGTTCGAGAGATACTGGCCAGGCTCGGCGCACTATACTATGCGATGGAGTGTCCCCGATGGAACAAGCCGACAATCAACCTCTGCGCCGAACGCTGCTCAAGGCCGGCGCAGGACTGGTAGGCGGGATGGCCCTTGGCTCGGGCCAGAAGGCGGACGGCCAACCGGCGCCCCGCAGGCCCAACCTGGTGTTCATGACCACCGACGGGCACCGGCCCGACGCTTTGAGCCTGAACGGGAACCGAATCCTCCGCACCCCGAACTTCGACCGGATCGGCCGCGAGGGCGTGCAGTTCCGCAATTCCTTTTGCACCAACGCTCTGTGTCTCCCATCGCGCGCCACGGCGCTCACCGGCCTGCATTCGCACAATACCGGGTGCATCGACAACGGAAACCGCGAGATTCTTCCCGATACGCCTCTCTTCACGGACCTGCTGCGCGACGCGGGCTATGAGGTCGGGTTGTTCGGCAAAGCGCATGTCGGGAGGCTTGGATATCGAAATTGGGACTACTACTTCGGTTATCCGGGTGCGTCCACGGACTATTATTGGCCCGTGATCACCGAAGGCTCTCACGGGAATCTCTCCCGGCCACAAACCTACGACGGGTACGTCGAAGACGTCGTCATGGGAAAGGCCATCGACTGGGTGAAACAGAAACGCGATAAACCGTTCTGCCTGATTCTCTGGTTTCAATCTCCGCACGCGCCGTTCTTCCGGGCGCGGCGGCATCTCGATCTCTACAACGGCGTGACGATTCCGAAGCCGGCCACGTTCGACGACGACTTGAGGGGCTATCCCGGCAAGCCCCGCGCGTTCGCCGAAGCCGACGACATGATCGGAACCTATGTGCGGGACTCCAAAACGTCGGCGAACTGCGCGCGCTCACTGGAAGAGACCATCAAGGATTACTACGCCGGCATTGTGGCGGCCGACGAAAACGCCGGCAAGTTATTCCAGACGATCGCGGACCTCGGACAACTCGACGACACAGCGATTCTGTTTTCGTCCGATCACGGATTCTTCCTAGGCGAGTGGCGCAAGTACGACAAGCGCTTCATGCACGAACCCTCCATTCGAGTTCCCATGCTGGTGCGCTACCCGCGCATGATTCGCGCCGGTTCGACCTCCGATCGGATGGTCTTGAATCTCGACCTCGCGCCGACGTTTCTCGAACTGGCGGGGGTCAAAGTTCCGGACCACATGCAGGGAAGCAGTCTGGTTCCTCTGTTCCGAGGAGAAAGGCCCCATTCGTGGCGCGAGGACTGGCTGTACGAATATTACGAGTATCCCGGACCGCACAACGTCCGCAAACATCGCGGCGTGCGCACCAGCCGCTACAAATACATTCACTATTACGAACAGCCGGAGGAATTCGAGGTCTACGATCTGCAAACGGACCCGGGAGAGCTTCACAACCTGCATGGCGACGCGCGGTACGCTTCGTTAACGGCCGATCTGCGGCAGCGTCTGGAGAGGCTCCGCAAAGAGACCCATGACGTATGAGCTGACTCTGTACGCCAGCGACTTGGGCGGGGGCGACGTAAGCTGTCTCGGCGCCAGGCGCGTGCAGAACGGAAGCGCCGAAGGGGGCTGGTGTAAAGAGGTTGGCTAATCCCGCCGATAAGTGTGGCATGGAGCGTCGCTCGGAACCTCGTAGTATGTGCGCGGACATGCTGGATGTCCATTGGCGCGATGCTAATGGAAAACCGCACATTATGCCCGCGGTGCTTGAAGAGATATCCCATTCCGGGGCGTGCCTCCAGTTAGAGCGCCCCTTGCCGGTGGGATCCGAGGTGCGCTGGGACTGCCCCGGCCAGAGCTTCTCCGGTTGCGTTCGATACTGCACGTACCGAGAGATCGGCTACTACGTCGGCATCCAGTTCAACGCCGAAGCGAAGTGGTCGCGGCAAGCCTACTCGCCGCAACACTTGCTGGAATTGGACAAATTGCTGAAGTAGTCCGGGCGGACGGACATTTCGTTCAGGAGATTTCAGCCAAGCTCCGCGACGAAGACGCGCGACCCGGCGGGGCGAGGAACAGTCCCGCCCGGTTCCCCCGAGGGTTGCTGAATTCCGAGGTTGGCCGTCGGTGGGGCGGACCCCCTGGTCCGCGGCCGACGCCCTCGTCGGCCTACGGCCGAAGGCCGGTCAGGGGACCGGCCGCGGACCAGGGGGGCCCGCCCCACTTGGACTACTCTGGCGGGGCAAATGCAACTTTCATTTGTATGTGCGCCACAAAGGTCCTACTTCATTGAGTGCGACCTCGAAATTCAGGCTAATGGTAGGACAGCGGGCGTTGGAGCTGTGAATCGCAGCTCGATTCTATACCAGGGAGCCAGTCTGAAACTTCTCGACTTCACGCTATCTGATTGATCTCGTTACGAACATTTGATATGCGCTCTTTTGGATTGGACCCGTTGAACGCCGCCCCAGGGGGTGGACTCGAACTCTTTGTCCTACCAGAATCCCCAAAGCGAATCGGCGCCGACCCACTATGCGTGCCAACTTCCGTATGGGATACGATGCACCCAAAGAGCTTCCGATCAGCTCCTGCAAGGGCGTCTCAGTCCTAATCCACGGCAGGCAAGAATCCCGGCTCTTTCCGAGTCGCGCGTACGCCTGGAACCGCACTTCTCCGGAATGGGGACGGTACGCTCAAGCGGAAGGCTGAAGGTGTCCACTTTCCGCACGGCGGGGTCAAAGGAAAGGAATCTCAATGGACCTATCCCCCGATGCTTACCGGCTCATGCCATGCCCTCACGTTTGCGCCTCCGATCAAGACACGGGGAGGACGACCGCGAGGTGTTAACGTAGCGTTCTGTCGAGGTATTTCGTCTTGGCATCGCCGCGACGCTGCCTAGCCCAAGCCGGTAGGAGCGCCGCGCTCGACCTTCGCGCCTTGGTGTGGACATAAGAGCCGGGAGGCCTCCATGCACACTCTTCGCTTTTCGCTATGCCAGATAATCTTCTGTGGGATGGCCATCTCGCAGGTTAATCGCGACTACCTGGTTCGGCCGTTCGCCGGTGGAGCATTGCCCGACGGCATTCCGGGCCTCTCGGCTGACCTGGGACCCGTTTCTGGACTCGCCGCCGATTCCGCGGGCAACGTGTATATCGCTCCCCTCGACATGGCCGCGGTGTTCCGCCTCGATTCGAGCGGGACCCTGACTCGAGTGGCCGGCACCGGGGTCGTAGGATTCCGGGGCGATGGTGGGCCGGCGCGAGAGGCCGAACTGTCGGACGAGGACTCGCTCGCGGTGGGACCGGACGGCGCATTATATATATCCGAGTTCCGGAATAACAGAATCCGCAAGGTCGCCGGCGGGGTCATTACCACGGTTGCTGGGGGCGGATCCATTTCGGGTGACGGAGTTCCGGCGACATCGGCTATACTCTTTACGCCTGGCGGCGTGGCCGTGGATTCCAGCGGCAATCTCTATTTCGCGGAGCGTCAAGAGAACCGTGTCCGGCGGGTCTCGGATGGACTCATCACCACGATCGCCGGGAACGGCAACGCGGGGTTTAGCGGCGACGGAGGGCCGGCGGCCGCCGCGCAGCTTAACTATCCGATGGGAGTTGCGGTTGCGCCAAGCGGAGTCGTTTACGTCGCGGACACCCAAAACAACCGGATTCGAGCTATCTCCGGCGGCGTGATTACTACCGTCGCCGGGGGCGGCACGCGCGGCTACACCGGGGATAACGGGCCGGCGGCGAAAGCCCAACTGAATCTGGGAGTGCTGTGCAATATTGCTACCGACCCCACGGGATCGCTCTACATCGTGGATTGGTCGGCGGTCCGCAAGATCTCGAACGGCGTTATTACGACGGTCGCGGGTTCGCCGAATTCGGGTGTTCCGGTGGGAAGCACGCCTGCTCTTGAGTTCCCGCTTGGCACTCCAACCGGCGTGGCAGTAGACTCATCCGGCGAGTTCTATGTCGCCGGCAGCGGCTGGAATGGGATCCATGGAGCAATTATCGTCAGCGTCGTCAATGGACAAGCCACCGCAATCGCGGATGGCGGCTCCAATATCGGCGACGGAGGCCCCGCCACCGCCGGACAATTATTCGGTCCCGACGGCATCGCCATCGATCGCTCCGGAGCGCTCTACATCGCCGACTGCTCCGACGACCGCATCCGCCTGGTGAAGGGGGGAAGTCTGACAACCGCCGCCGGCTCGGGCGATTATGGGAGCGACACGGCTGGCCAGAGCGTCCCGGCCGCGAATGCTCATCTAGCGTATCCATCGGCCGTCACTACGGACGGCGCCGGGAATGTTTACCTGGCACAAGGCGGAACAGCCGCGTACATCCGAAAGTTAAGCCAGGGAATCATCACCACCGTTGCCGAAGAGGGTCCTTCTCCCGCAGGGGATGGCGTGCCGAAGATTGGAGGCGCGGGGAGCATTGTTGGACTGGCGGCGTCCAGCGCGGGAGACCTGTATTTCACCGACGCGTCCGATCACCAGGTGCGTAAGCTCTCGAACGGCGTAATCACTACGGCCGTGGGTAATGGCATCGCCGGCTACAGCGGCGATGGCGGCCCCGCACAAAACGCCCAACTGAACTTTCCCATGGGACTGGCAGTCGATGCCTTCGACAACCTGTACATAGCGGACAGAAACAACGGAGTCATTCGGAAGGTGGCGAACGGAATGATTACGACCGTTGCCGGGCCTTTATCCAACGTAAATGAAGTCGCGGTGGATGGGCGTGGCAACCTCTACGTAGCGGACGGGTGGTCAGTCTACGGGGCGTCGAGCGGAGCCCTCACCAAGATCGCAGATGGCAGCGCCAAGCTAGGAGACGATGGGTCGGTGGCTCCGAGCGCGCAACTGTGGCAGCCCACCGCATTGGCGGCGGACGCAGCAGGCTGTTTATACGTGTCGGACTCGCTGAACAATCGAATCCTTGTATTCGCTCCCATTCTTGGAGGCGCACCACTTGCTCACAGGGGAATGCCCGGTGAGAATCTCCAGACGGTCGCGCCGCGCCGCGCGGTTACTACAGCCTGCGGGACGGCCCCGCAGGAGTAAACACGCTCAGCGGACCGCGGACGTCCGCGAACCCGCATGGAGTCGCCTCTCTTCGCGACGTCGCTGAAACGACGAAGTCCGCGTATGTCTCCTCATTGGCCTTGAAGGTTCACGGAAATCGACATTCTTCGGAGATCCTCCACTTGGCCATGCCACGCCCTATCCGCTGAAGCGGCGCGCTGCCGGCTCCGAGTAAATCGTCGCCCATCCGGACACTGGGTTTTTCCCAGCCCGCTGCAAAATAGGGAACGGGAAGTCGGCCTGTTGACGCCAGTTCGCGGTGCTCCGAGCGGATCACGCGCCGCCTGCGATACTGTCTGTATGGGTTCCGCCGCGGCGCGCGCCGCATTGAGTGTGAGGGGACTCCGGAAAACGTACGCGGACGTCGTGGCCGTGAATGGCGTCGATCTGGACGTCCACGCCGGAGAATGCTTCGGCCTGCTGGGCCCGAACGGCGCCGGGAAAACCACCACCATCGAAATCTGCGAAGGCCTTACGGAGCCCGATTCCGGACAGGTCGAGGTCCTCGGCCTGGACTGGCGCTCGCACGCTCCGGAGTTGCGTCAACGGCTAGGCATTCAGCTCCAGGAAACGCAGCTCGCCGAAAAGCTGACCGTTTCCGAAACCATCCGGTTGTTCCGCAGCTTCTTCCGGGGCGGCCCGGACGTGGACGAGGTGATCGCGCTGGTTCAACTCGAGGAGAAAAGCCGGTCGCGAGTGGGCGGGCTTTCCGGCGGACAGAAGCAGCGCCTGGCTCTGGCGTGCGCTCTGGTAGGCGATCCGGAACTGATTTTCCTCGACGAACCTACTACGGGTCTCGATCCGCAGGCCCGCCGGCAACTGTGGGATCTGATCGACCGCTTCAAATCGGCCGGCCGTACCATCCTGATGACGACGCACTACATGGACGAAGCGGAGAAACTCTGCGACCGCGTAGCCATCATGGATCGCGGCAAGCTGATCGCTCTCGGAACGCCGCGGGAACTCATCGCATCCATGGGCGTGGAGCATGTGGTGGAGTTCTCGGCCGGCGGCCCCGGCCGCCCGCTGGATATCGACGCTCTCGGCGGACTGAAAGGCGTCCGCAACATTCAGTCCGAAGACGGCGCGGTGACCATGCAGGCCACGGAGCTTCACAAGGCCGTGCCGGCGCTGCTGGATGAATTGGAGCGCCAGGGCGCGCCGCTCACCGAACTGCGCACGCACTCCGCGACTTTGGAAGACGTGTTCGTTTCGCTCACAGGGAGACATCTCCGCGATGAGTGAACCGACCGCGATCCTGGCGGGCGGCGCCGCGAACGCAGAGCGGAGGCGCAGCCCTCGCGGGTGGATGGACCACCCGCTGGCGCAGTTGACCCTGGTGCGATTCCGCGAATTCCTGCGCGAGCCGGAAGCGCTGTTCTGGGTATTCATTTTCCCCATCCTGCTGGCGGCGGGTCTGGGGATCGCGTTTCGAAACCGCCCGGCGGATGTGCTGCCGGTCGCGGCCGTGAATCACCAACTGGCCGCGGCGCTAAGCGGAGACAAGCAGCTCTCGGTGCGCGAGCTCTCTCCCGCGGCGGCGGAGGAAGCTCTGCGGACGGGCAAGGTGGCGCTGGTGGCCGCCCCACGGGAAAACGGGGGAGTGATCTACCGTTACGACGACACCAACCCCGATGGGCGCGCGGCGCGGATGCTCTCCGATGCCGCTATCCAGCGCGCCGCGGGGCGGGCGGATCCCGTGGGCTCGACCGACAGGCTGGTCCGCGAGCCGGGGGCGCGCTACATCGATTTCCTCGTTCCGGGCCTGCTCGGCATGAACCTGATGGGCAGCGCCATTTGGGGCATGGGGTACGCCATCGTGGACGCGCGCCGCAAGAAACTCATCAAGCGCCTGGTGGCGACGCCGATGCCGCGCCAGTATTACCTGCTCTCGTACTTGCTTTCGCGCCTGGCTCTGCTGGTGGTCGAAGTGGGAGCGCTGGTGGGATTCGGCGTCGTTGCGTTCGGAGTCCCTCTGCGCGGCTCTTTGATTTGGCTGGCGGCGCTGTGCGTGTTGGGCTCCCTGGCTTTCTGCGCATTGGGCTTGCTGATCGCTTCCCGCGCGCGGACCATCGAAGCGGCGTCCGGGCTGATGAACGCGGCCATGATGCCCATGTGGATTGTCTCGGGCGTGTTTTTCTCGGCCGAGCGATTCCCCCACGCGCTTCAGCCCGTCATCAAGGCGTTGCCGCTTACGGCGGCCATCGACGCGCTGCGGGCAAACATGTTACAGGGAGCCGGCCTGGCGGGCGTCGCGCCGCAGATGGGGATTCTGGCGGCCTGGCTCGTGGTCTGCTTCACGCTCGCACTGAAACTGTTCCGTTGGCGGTAAGGAACCGCCCCCCCGATAACCCGCCGCCGCGAACCCTGTCGATTGCTGGAAAAACACCCGCGAGGCGGCCCGGAGTTATGATTGACGGGGGAGGATTCACGTGCGCAGATTCACGTCGATCGCGGTACTTCTATTTGCGGTCTGTCTGGCGGCTCTGCCGCTGTGGGGCCAGACCGGCATGACGACGGGCGGCAGTTCCAACCGGCCGATTTTCGTGAGAGGCACGGTAGCTCTGGCTAGCGGAGGGCCGTTACCCCAGAAGGCCAAGATCGAGTTGGTGTGCCAGGCCAACGTGCAAAGCGAAGGCCAGACCGACGCCAAGGGCGGATTCAGCGTCCAATTGGGTATGAACCGCTTTGAAGGCAACAGCGACGCCAGTGCTACGTCGCAGTCGATGAGCGGGCGGATGGGCGGGGCTTTGGAATCGACCGGCGCGCCAGCGGGATCGGGCGCCGCCCGGCAGGTGGATGGCGCGAGCATTCAGTCGCTGATGGGATGTTTCATTCGCGCATCGCTCACCGGCTACCGGTCGGATGCGTATAGCCTGGACCACGTCACCGTGGGCGACGTGACCACCGACGCGGGCACGTTGCTGTTGCACGACCTGAGTAAGACCGCCGACGCCGTGGTGAGTTCGACCAGCCTGGCGGCCCCGAAGGACGCCAAGAAGTCGCTCGATAAAGCCCTCGAGGAGATTTCCAAACGCGACTTCACCGACGCCGAGGCGGACTTGAAGAAGGCGGTGCAATCCTATCCCAAATACGCGGAAGCGTGGCAGGAAATGGGAGAAGCTCCTGGTCGGCCGGAGCCGCGGCGCCGAGGCGAAATCGGCGTTTCAACAAGCCATCTCGTCGGACGCGAGGTTCCCCAAGCCGTACCTGAGCCTCGCGCGTATCGAGCTGGCCGAAAAGGATTGGAAGACCGCCGCGGACAATTCCGAAGCCGTGCTCAGAATGGAAGGAAGCGCGTATCCGCAGGCATACTATTACGGCGCCGTAGCCTCCTTCAATTTGGGCGATAAGGACAAAGCCTTCGACCGGGCGCAGCAGGCGGTGAAGCTCGATGCGGAGAACGAGGTCCCGGTGGCGTGGCAGCTTATCGGAGTAATTGACGAATCGAAGGGCGACTTCAAGTCGGCCGCCGCCGCGTTCCGCAGTTACCTGAGTCATGCCCCCGCGGGAGCTAACACCGACGCGGTACGGAAGATGGCCGAACAAGACGAAGCCCGCGCGGCGCAGGGCGCGGCAAAATAGCGCCAGCTCGATCGCGCGGTGCGGCGGGTCTTAGACGCCCTTGACCTACGCCGCCGCGGCCTGCCTGGGCTCAAACGTGTATCCGAACCCGCGAACCGAATGAATGAGCGACGGATTCGCCGGATCCCGCTCGACTTTCTGCCGCAGGCGCAGGATGTAAACATCCACGGCGCGGTCCGTAATCGCGCGGTCCGGCCCCCATACGGCGTCCAGCAGCTTTTCGCGGCTGTGGACTACGCCGGGGCGGCTCATGAGGCGCTCAAGCAAGCGGAATTCCGTGGCCGTCAACGGCACCGGTTCGCCTTCCAGGCGCGCCTGGCACATCGAGGGATCCAGTTCCAAACCTCCGCCCTGAAGCACGCGCGGCGGGGCGGCTTGCTGCCGGAATTGAAGTTTGACGCGAGCGATAAGCTCTCGAACGAAGAATGGCTTCACGACATAATCGTTGGCGCCGAGTTCCAAGCCGACGATCCGGTCGGTCTCCGAGGCGCGGGCAGTCAGAAAGATGACCGGAACGGAAGCCAGGTCCGGATCGGCGCGAAGGGCCTTACAGATATCGAGCCCGTCGCAATCGGGCAGCATGATATCCAACAAAATCAAATCGGGCTTCGAGCGGCGGCAGAACTCGATCGCCCCGCCGCCCGTCTGGCGTCCGATAAAAGCAAAACCTTCTTTTTCGAGATTGTACTTCAGCAGAGCGAAAAGATCGGCGTCGTCCTCGATGAGAAGTATCTTCTTCATGACCGGATAACAGCTCCCATTCGCCGCCGGCGCGCGGGCGGCCATCAGCATCAACCTAGCAAGGCAAGTGTTACCGATTGGTTAACCTGCCGTGAAATGGCGGTTAAGACCAATACCGTTCACATGGGTGGGACAGGCCATCGTTTTGCGTGGCCTGCCACTCCGAAGCGTACGGCAGACGACACAAGTCGATTGTTTGCCCCACTGGCGGCCAGCCAAGTGAACAGTAGTGCGGTTAAGACGGGTCCTGAAAGCGGTACCCGAAGCCCCGAACCGTGGTCAGATATCGTGGATTATCCGGTTCGGATTCGATGCGCTCCCTCAGCCGGCGGATATGCACATCCACCGTGCGGGGCGTGACATAGCGTTGCTCTCCCCACACCGATTCGAGAAGCTGCTCGCGGCTATAAGCGCGGCCAGGATGGGTCATGAAGAACTCCAGGAGCCCAAATTCCGTGGAGGTAAGCTGTATCTCCCGTTCGCCCTGGAAAATCCGGCGAGCCGCGCGATCCAGGCGGAAGGGCCCGATGGTGACGGCGGCCGGCTCATTTTCCATTTCCCCCCGCCGCAGGTGGGCGCGGACGCGGGCAACCAGCTCACGAGGGCTGAAGGGCTTGGTCATGTAGTCGTCGCCGCCAATCTCCAGCCCCAGCACCCGATCGACTTCCTCCGAGCGCGCGGTCAGGAACAAGACCGGAATGCGCGCGATCGCCTCGGACTTGCGGATCTGGCGGCACAGTTCGAAGCCGTCCACCTCGGGCAGCATGACGTCGAGCACGGCGAGGTCCGGCTTGAACTGCTCGAGAGCTTTCAACGTACCGCGCCCGCCGCCGAACACCCGAGTCTCATAGCCGTGCCGGCGCAGGTTGTAATCGAGGAGCGATGCCAGTTCCGCTTCGTCTTCGACGATTGCGATGCGTTTAGCCATGCGAAGAATCGCGCTCGGAAATCAAACCGCGGGCTCGCGATTAGCCAGGGCGCGGATCACGGCCCACAGCGCCAGGCTCAGGGCTAACGCCAGGCCTGCCAGGGTCCAACCATTGCGCGCCAGGAAGCCCGGGGCGTCCTTTCCGAGCGTCAGCCCGAGGTACACTTCTCCGAAATAGCGCACGGCCCGCGCCAGCGCCACTACGGCTATGAATCGGGGCAGCGAAGCACGAAGCGCGCCCGCCGAGACCACAAACACCTTGAGAGGCAGCGGAGGAGCCGGCGTAAGAGCGGGAACGAAGACGGTGAGCAATCCGTAACGCCGGAACCAGTTGCGGAAGCCCTGGTTCTTTCTAGAAACTGGCTCGCTGCGCGAGAGCCAGCGCGCCCCACTTCGCGCCGCAAGAAAAAGGCCCACGTTGCCGATCAGCGAACCCGTCACCGCCAGGAACGCGGCCAAAAAAGCTCGTTGGGGCCGCGACACGCTGCCGGCGCCGATCCCGACCAAGAGCAGATCCATGGCCGCCGGCAAAGGCACTCCGAACGAATCGACGATGCCGAGGAAGAACACTCCCCAGGGCCCGTAGGCGGCCAGCGCAGCCGAGATCTTATATAGAATCGCCTTCATGCCACGACCGGCGGATCGGAGCGCCGCCTCTATATGATATCCGGAAACGACTTACGCAACTTGTAGAACCATGCGTGCCCCGCTACAAACATCCCCACCGACAGCAACCACAGCTTCCAAAGCGACCCTAGCGAAGGCGCTTCCGCATGTAGGAGAACGGCGCGATACCCCTGGACCAGGACGTACATCGGGTTCTTCGCAAGCATCAGCGTAGCAAAATGCGGCAGCATGGCGAGCGAGGCGTCCGGATAACAAATGGGCGTCAGAAAGAACCATATGGTGAGTATGAAACCGATCAACTGGCCCAGATCGCGCAGGAAGACCCCTAGCGCCGCCAGGAACCAGCACAGCCCGACGGTCATCAGCGCTTGCGGGATGATCAGCGCCGGAAGCCAGGCCGCGGTCGCCGGAACGGAACCGCGCAATACGAGCAGAAAAATGCAGAACACGATAAGCGCAAACAGCTCGGTGACCAGACCGGCGGCCACCAGGTTCACGGGCAGAGTCTCCACTGCAAATACCAGCTTCTTGACGAAGTTGCGGTGCTCGAGAATCACTCCGGGCGCTCGCCCCAGCGCCTCGCTGAAAGCCAGCCAAGGCAACATGCCGGCCAGAAAGTACAACGCGAAACTCGCCGCGCTGGAATCGCCCGGGAGCCTCGAATGCAGCACCAGACCGAAGACGAAAAAGTACGTCAGCATCAGCAGCAGCGGGCTGAGTATGGCCCAGATCGCGCCGCCGGCCGAGCCCCGGTAGCGCCCCAGGATTTCACGGCCGGCCATGGAGCGGATCAACCCCCGGTTGTTCCAAATGGAGAGCACGGGGTAAGTGAATGCGCGGCCGATGGAACGAACGGCGCGCTCGCGCCGCAAATCCACGGCGGTCGCAATCCGCTCCCGCGTCAGCCGGGCGATTCCGCCCTGCAGCTCGAACTCGGCCAAGAGAAACGGCCATCCGCGGTCGTAGTACCAGCAGACGCCCTCGCGCATCGGAGAAACAAACACCTGGTATCGGCCGTCTTCGGGCGGGATCTGAAACTCGAGCGCCGCTTTCATTTGCTCGCCAGGGGCAACGTCCCTCGCCGGAGGGACGCGCGAGCCATCGACCACAAGCGTGCCGGTCTCGGCATCGAAAAGGTGGTAGCCTACGGCGAAGCCGGCCGCGGGCCGCCAAGGCTCGGAGGACGTGTTACGGATCTCCGCCTCGGCGTGCGCGGTGCGCGAGGCTGCGTCGAAGACTACCCGGTGGGACAGGAAGGCTACGTTCATTGGTAGAGCCATGCCGGCCGGCGGTCCCGCACCGGTCCTGTCTTGCGGCCAAGGGCGTAGATGCCGTCGCCGCGGAGATCCTCGGGGAGACGGTAACGCGAGAGCAAATGCGCCACCCACCCGAATTCGGGATGCGGCTGATCCAGGAATTCGCCCGTCTCCAGGCGGACTACTTCAAAACCGGCGTCGCGGAACAACATGCGAATCTCCCGCGGCGCATACTCCCGATTATGGCGGGCGTCGCTTTCGACGCCGGGCTGAGGCGGAAGTATGTACGCGGGGAACAGCCCCGGGTGGTGGCCCTGCAGCACGGCCGCAATCGCCCGCAGGGAAGCGATATTTGGAGTCGTCACCAGCAGATGGCCGCCCGGACGGAGGATGCGATTCGCCTCACTCATCAGGTGCATGGGATCGTCGGGCAGGTGTTCGATCACTTCGCAGCACAGCACCGTGGAAAAACTCTCACCCGGGTAAGGGAACGGGTCCCTCGATGCATCGAAATGGTCGATATCGCAAACGAAGGACTCGCCATCGGCCAACCGGACCTCCTTGCGATCCGTGCGGCCCCGTTCGCCGTAATAACAGCCGCGGACTTCTCCGTAGCCCAGCTTGAAGCGCAAGGCCGGAGTGATTTGCAGGTAGGCGCCCATCTCGAGGATGGAATCGGATGGTCCTCCGGGCGGCGTCATCTCCAGCGTTCGTACGAGCCGCGTCGCATGGGCGGCGACGTACCGGCGCGAGCCGTCGCCGGCGGCCCATTTGCCTACGTATTCCGCCAAAGCATCACGCGAAGGCTCGATCGGATTTTCGTTGCGGTCCGCCGAATCCGGCTCAACGCCGGAAACGGATTTGTCCGTTCGATCGCCCGCTTCCGAAACGGCGGATGGCGGCGGGTTCCGATCGCCCCCCGCCAGAACCGCTTCCAGGAAGTCGACGTACCGCCGCGCCACGATGCTCCAGTTACACTCGCGCGTTACGTAATCGCGGGCGCGCCCGCCCAGCTCGCGCGCTACATCCGGCCGCGAAACAAGCAGATTCAGATACTCGAAGATGGCGTCTTCTTCACCCGCGCCCACGGGTATCTTGATGCAAACATCCTCGGGCAACTCGTGGAAGGCGCCGATATCGGACACGAGAACGGCCTTGCCCAGACCCAGCGCGCGCAGAAGCGTGCCGGAGGTTTCCCCGACCGTCGGATAGCGAAGGTTGAGTACGATATCGCAGGCCGCCAGATACCCTTCAAAATCCTCCAGGGGAGTGAAGCCCAAAACGCGCGCCCTCTCGGCCAGGCCCATGGATTCGATCATGGCGGCGATGGGCATGTCGGGATGCTTTTCGCCCGCCAGGACCATCCTCGCTTCCGGAGCTACCCGCGCCAGACGGCGAAACGCGCGCAGCGATTCCGCGATTCGCTTATACGGCTTCAGGAATCCGAAGATCCCCACCAGAGGCGCCGATTCGTCGACTCCCAGCTTGCCCCGGTAGGCGTTGCGGTCGGCGTCGGGTATCCATGCGCCATGGGGAATCACCGCCAGCGGGCCGGCGTAGCCGGCGGCGCGGATTGCCCCTTCCATGAAGCGGCTGTGGACGATCACTCCGCGAGAGGACTCCAGCAGACGGCGCGTCATTCGGACGCCTTCGTAATCCGGCCCGGTCTCCAGCCGGCGCACCCGTTCCGCGTATGCGCGAGCTTCGGCTCCGCCATCGTACTCGCACTCCGCGACATATGCATCCCATTCGCCGCGCTTGATGGTGAGGTCCGCGATCAGGTGGTGGAGATTGGACTCGTGCATCACCACCACGCCGGGGCGCCGAAGCGCCGTCTCATAAACGAAGCCGTGGCAGCCGTTATTTCCAACCTGATACAGCGCTATGTCGGATGCCGGCGGATCGGCAATATCCGGACCCGAGAAAACATCCACGCCGGCTAAAGGCTGGAGCGTTTCGAGCAGGGCTGCGGAGTAATCGGATATGCCGCTACGGGCGGGCGGCAGTGGCGAAACGAACGCGATCCTCATGCATCAGGTGAGATGCGCGGGCGCGACTCCGCCCAGCGTCATCGCCGGACCACGACCGGCACGGGCTCGCCGACGGCCGCCGGCGCATGTTCGGCGACGGCGTGATAGACATCGAGGGTCTTGCGAGCCGTTTCCTGCCAGCTAAAGGAGGCCGCCCGGCGCAAACCCAGGCGCTCCATGCGAGTCCTGAGTTCCGAATCGAGAAGCAAGTCCACCATCGACCTTGCAATCTCGTCCGTGGACCGCGGATCGAACAGGATCGCGGCGCTATCGACAACCTCAGGCAGGGCGGCGGCGTCGGAACAGGCCACGGCGCGCCCGCAGGCCATCGCCTCCAATGCCGGAAGCCCGAACCCCTCGTAGAACGACGGGAACACAAAGAGGTCGCAAGCGTTGTAAAGCTGAAGCAGGTCCTGGTCGGACACGTAGCCCAGAAACGTGATCCGGTCGGCTAATCCCAAATTCTGAGCGGCTTCATGAACGCGGCTGCTATACCAGGTTTCTTTTCCGGCGAGGACCAGCTTGTGCGGCAGATGCGGGTGTGCGCGCACGAGACGGCCAAAGGCCTCGATCAGGCCGATCTGATTCTTGCGTGGCTGCAAATCGCCAACCGATAAAACAAACGGCCCGGAAAGCGAAAACCTGGCCCAGACGGCTGCACGCGCCGAATCGCGTGGGAGCGGACGGAACTCGGGAGCGGCGGCGTAAGGAACCACAACCACTTTCTCCGGATCCAGCTTCGGGTAGGCCCGCAGGATCGACCGCTTTGCGAATTCGCAACCTGTAAGAACTTTGGCGGCCTGGAACACGGTCCGCCGGACCGTCAACCGCAACTGAGTGGCCCGCGTTCCCTTGAAATACTCCGGGTGCTCCAAAAAACTCACGTCGTGAACCGTTACGATCACAGGCACCGGACAGGCAAGTGGCGCGGTGTATTGGACATGTAACAGATCGGGTTTATCCTGGCGGAGACGCCGGGGCATGCTGATGCCCAGCCTGAGATATGGATCGGCCGGAACCCGGCGAACCTGGAAACGGGCCGGAACTACTTCGCGCGCGGTCTCGGAGGACACATAGGCGACGAACTCGGCGCTGCGGTCCTGCGCGGCAAAAGAGTTGAGTAAGCTCCGTACGTAGACTTCATTCCCCGTCTGGTGTCGCCCAATCGAATGAGCATCAACGGCGAAGCGCATGAACGGTACTAGTATAGCGGACATACAGCCTCACCGCACCCTAAGGTATCCAGTTTTTTCCAGGCCGACTCCCAAGTAAGTTCCTTTTCGAACAATAATCTGCCGGCATTCCCCAGTTTGGCGGCCAATCCGGGTTCGGCCAGCAGCTTCGAGACTGCCTCGGCGAAGTCTCTAGCCGAATCGGCAATCAGGATGTGTTCGCCGGGGTTGGCTGGGAGGCCTTCGGCGCCAATCGTCGTGGAGACTACAGGCGTGCCGGCGGCCCAAGCTTCGAGAATCTTGATGCGCGTGCCGCTACCCGCTAACAAGGGAACCACGGCCACACGGGCCCTCGCCAGCTCGGTTACTGCGTTTGTTACAGGACCGGTTGCTTCGACTCGCGGATCTCCCGAAATGTACGATTTGACACTGTCGGGGTTCTTCCCCACCAGCCGCCAGACTAACCCCGGCCAACGCTCTCGGAGTATCGGCCAGATTTGGCGGCTGAAGAACCGGACCGCGGAGATATTTGGGTGGTACTCCATATTGCCGGAAAACGCGATGGCGTCGTCTCCAGCACGGTGCGGCATTGGCGTGGCCGGAATGGCGTTCGGGTACGTCTCGACCCTGGCGCGCGGAGCGATGGCGCGGGCCAGTTTCGAGTCGGCGTCGGAAGCCGCCAGCACCAGCGAATACCTCGGGAGCCACGAGCGCTCCAGATTCCTGCAAGGCTCCTGAAATAACCTGTGGGCCAGACCCGCCAAACCCGGCTCGGAGGCTGCGCACTTCGCGTGGAGTTCGGACTCGACGTTGTGGAGGTCGAGGATCGTCCGGTCCGAGACCCTGGAGACTTGTTCCCAGTATGGAGCGCACCAGAAATGCTCCACGACCGCCAGACCGTAGCGATCGCCCGCGATGGCTTCTTCCAGATTCCGCCCGAAACCCGCGAAGCGGTCCAGCAAGGGCGGGACGCCGCGCGCCAGCCGCGATAGGTTGCGGATCGCACGGGCAGCGGTTCCGCGGCTGTGCGCCGGCAGTTCGATCACTCTGAGGCGACGCAGCAAACCGGGAGGGACCTGCAGGGAGGGGTCCGGCGCTCCCGGCTGCCGGAAGACAATCATGTCCACCGGACCGGCCTTGGCAAGATAGTGCAGGATTGATGCGGTTCGGAAAGCGCCGCCCCCGGCCATCGGATACGGGGTTTCGGCCGCAAGAATCAACGCCGGTAGTTTCCCCTCAGCTCCCAAACCGCTTGCGCGCCTCCTCATACACGCGACGCGTACTGCGCGCGGTGCGTTCCCAACTGAAAACGGCGGCGCGATCCAGAGACTTCGCGCGCCGTTCCTCTCTCCAAGCCGGGTCCTCGGCGGCGCGGTTCATGGCAGCCGCGAGATCCTCGACGGAATCTGCATACGCCGCCGCGTCTCCAGCGGCCTCCCGAACGGCCCGCGAAGCAATTACGCACGCGCCGCACTGCATGGCTTCCAGCGCCGGCAGGCCAAACCCCTCGTAGAGAGACGGGTAGACGAACGCCAAAGCTCCGCTGTACAGGCTGGCCAGATCCTCATCCGCGGGCTCGCCCAAAAGGCGAATGCCTGTATCCGAGGGGATGGGCGGGCAATCCTCCCTGCGGCGGCCGGCAAGAATCAAATCGATGTCATGCCTGCGCCGCACGATTCTCCATGCCTCCACCAAGGCCGGTAAGTTCTTGCGCGGCTCGAGGGTTCCGAGATAGAGAAAGTAAGGCCTATCGGATGATGCGCCGGCCGGCCGAAGCCAGGACGGGGCGGCCTCTGGAATAGCCACCACCCGCTCCGGCCTGAGGCGGAACCGTTCGATCGCGTCCCTTCGAACGCCCTCGCCAGGCGTGATGACCATGGTGGCGATCCCGAGTTCCAACAGCGCAGGCGTCCGGCTGGCTACACGATGAGCGCCCGCGTGCCATGCGGGGTTCATCCAGGGCGAAAGGTCGTGCAGCGTCAAGACGCTGGGCCGCTTTGCGATGTACGGAACCGAGAAATCGGGGCCGTGAATCAGATCGATGCTCAGCCTGTCCAGTTCGCGAGTAAGCCCCCACAGCCACCAGCGGCGCTCGGCCGCGTTCCGGGCTCCGCCGCCGCGCTTGAGGTTGGGCGGCGCGCCGGCCGGCATGTCAAAAGGCTGATCCGATACCAGAATGAACTCGTCTTCAGGGAAGCAGCGGGCCAGCGCCAGGCTCAGTTCGGAAGTGTAGCGCGCCAGACCGCCGCTGGAGAGAACCAGCGAACCGGCCTCAATGGCGATCCGCATAGTATGGCGTTCAGCCGTCAGCCCTCAGCCGTGGGCGGCTGACTCCGTGGCTGAACCGTATCTTGATTCCCACTCACCACCCGCCGAACTGCTTTCACCCGACCGTGGCTCGGTGGCCATAGTTCTGTTCGTAGTACGTCCTGTACTCCCCGCTGCGCACGCGCGAAACCCATTTGGGATTGGAACGATACCAGTCGATGGTCCGCGCCAACCAGCCTCGAATTCCACTTCGGGCGCCAGCCCGTCTCGTGCGTCAGCTTCGCGCTTGAAAGCGCATATCGCCGGTCGTGGCCGGGCCGGTCTCCCACATGCTGGATGAGGGATAGGGGCTTGCCCATGATCGTTAAGATCTTGGTGACCACCTCCAGATTGGGAAGCGACCTATTGCCCCCGATGTTATAGATCTCGCCTTCTCGGCCTTTGCCGAGAGCCGCCATGACCCCTCGGCAGTGGTCGTCCACGTACAGCCAATCCCTTACTTGCATGCCATCGCCGTAAACCGGCAGCGGACGGTCTTCGATCGCATTGGCAATCATCAACGGGATGAGCTTCTCCGGGAATTGGTACGGCCCATAGTTGTTCGCGGCCCGGGTGATCACGACCGGAATCTTGTAGGTCGTGAAATAGGACATTGCCAAAGCGTCCGAAGCGGCTTTGGAGGCTGAATACGGGCTGCTGGAACGGACCGGAAACTCCTCGGTGGCCTCCAGCGGCTCGGGCAGGCTGCCGTACACCTCGTCAGTCGAAATTTGAACGAACCGGCCGATTCCGTGCTTTCGCGCCGCCTCCAGCAATTTCATCGTTCCGCCAATATTGGACATGAACGCCGGTCGGGGCGAAGAGAATCGTCCGATCTACGTGCGACTCGGCGGCGAAGTGCGCAATGGCGTCCGGACATTCCTCTTCGAAGACGCGCCGCACGGCTTCCTCTTCGCATAAATCGACGCGGACAAAGCGATAACGCGGATTGCCCTCCACTCCCGTCAGATTATCCAGGTTGCCCGCGTAAGTCAGTTTGTCCAGATTGACGATCCGCCAATCGGTTTGCTCGACTGCCATGCGAATGAAAGCCGAGCCAATGAAGCCGGCGCCACCGGTCACTAGAATCTTCATAAAAGTAAAGGAGAAATTGCGTCGAAGCGGCTACTTGCGCTGCGCTGCAAAACGGGGGGTGCCCACGGGCCCCTGCTCGAATTTCGCGATCTTTGCGAAATTTGGGCCTGTCCCCGCTTTGCCCATGGGTGAATTTGACTAGCCACTATTTGTGCCGCACTACACTACTTGCGCTGGGTGTCCCAATCATAATGGATCGAGACGTCATCGGACGGGATGCGCCCCTCGTCGCTCGGGTCGTAAAAGCGATCGGTCAAATAGACCAGAACCGAGTCTTGATTCCCAATCGCCTTGTATCCGTGCCCCACTCCGGGCGGTATCAAGACTTGCCATGGGCGCAATGCGCCAATATACATCGTGTTGCGCAGGCCGAAGGTTGGCGAGCCCAGCCGGAGGTCCACCAGAGCCACCTGGAGCATTCCGACGGCGGGAGCCCAGCAATCCGTCTGGCGTAAGTGGTAGTGAAAGGCCTTGATCGTCCCAGGAAAACTGACGGCCTCGTTGGAAACTTGGTGGTCTCGGGAGGAAACTCCGCGGCGAGACCCGCCCCGATGCGTTGCACCTCCAAAAAGTAGCCGCGGTCATCCGGGTAGATGGGGAACGGCCTGACGCGGACACCCTGGATCAGGTCCGCCGAATCGGGCTTCACTATGACCGATCCCAGGCCCTTCGCGCATATCGGGACCGCTAATTCCAGGCCTTCCGACGACGCGATCCGGCGAACCGCCATGGCGCTCGGATTCTGGCCGGCCATCAGATTTGCACCGCTTCCTTGCCCGCGAGCGTATCCGCTCGGCCATCCGGCGGAGCGCGCCACCAGATTGGCCGCCCGGAGCAGCGAATCGAAAGTGCCGGCGTCGGTCCACCAGCCCTCCAGGAAGGAGAACGTCATCGTCCCTTCCTCGATATAGGCGTTATTCACGTCCGTAATTTCCAACTCGCCGCGGCCGGACGGCACCAGCGTGCGGATCTTGAACACCGTGGCATCGTACATGTAGATGCCGGTCACCGCGTAGTTGGTTTTCGGATCTGCGGGCTTCTCTTGAATGCCGACGATTCTCGATCCCTCCACCTCGGCGACGCCAAAGCGTTCGGCGTCGGGGACCTCTTTGAGAAGGATGTGCGCTCCGGAAGGCTGGCTGCGGAACCGGTTGGCGGCTTCGCGGATGCCTTTTTCAATGATGTTGTCGCCCAGAATGACGCAGATTTTGTGCCCGTCGGCGAAGTGCTCCGCAAGGGCGAGCGCGTCGGCGATGCCGCCTTCGCCTTCCTGGTAGGTATAGTTGATGTGCTTGAGGCCAAACTCCTTGCCGTTCGCGAGCAGGCGCAGGAAGTCGCTGAATTCCGGCCGCCCGTTACGAGCAATATATCCGTTACGCCGGCGTCTACCAGCGTGCGGATCGGGTAGTAAATCATTGGGCGGTCAAATATCGGCAGCAGATGCTTGTTCGTAATCTTGGTGAGGGGAAGCGGCGTTTTGCCGGTGCCCCCCGCGAGCATGATGCCTTTCATACGGTTTTATGGTACAACAGCGGCGACATCCGCTATCCGCTGTCCGCTATCTGCTATCCGTGCCTTGGCGGCCGGGTTCGCGCGCAAGCTGGTCCAGCCAGCGAACGACTCCACCGGCGTCGCGGACCCCTTATTGCGGAAAGCGGATAGCGGTCAGCCGGTCATAATCCCCCCATGACCCTCTACGAATGGAACGCGATCGAAGAGGAGCCCTTGAATCCTCTCGTCTCGCGGCGGGTGATTCACACCGGCTCCATGACCGTGGCCCGCATGACGCTCCGAAAGGGCGCTGCGGTTCCCAAGCACAGCCACGTGCAGGAGCAGATCTGCACGGTGGAACGCGGTGCTGAAGTTCTCTGTCCGCGGCCGGGAACAAGTGGTGCGGGCGGGCGAAACTCTGGTCCTGGCTTCCAACGAGCCGCATTCGGCGGAGTCGCTCGAGGATTCGCAAGTGCTGGACGTTTTTTCGCCGCTGCGTGCGGATCTGGATCGCGGGCGACGACGC
>CAWAOP010000046.1:0-9347 GCA_963783505.1 Terriglobia bacterium
CCGTCCACGCCGCTTATCGCTGAACAGAGCACTGCAGGCAGGCCAGATCTGCGGGAACTCACGAATTGGCTTTCAGATAATCCGATAAGCGGATATCATCAATGTCTGAAACCGCAAAACTCGTTGGCCTGTGCCTTGGGTGCGCTGCGAAGTTCTTCCGGTTCCGCACGCTGAAACCAGCGGCGGCGCGCTTTGTGGAGTTCGTGAGAACGCCCCTGGCCGTGCAGATGTCATCTGGCGCTGATGGAAATACCATGACCGCATCGGTTGAACGGTTCCATGAAATCCTGATCTGGCCTTTGGAACTCGTACTTCCCGCCGGCTGCGCAGGACAAGCCAAAGGCCCCGGCCTTCGCGGCCCGTCTGGCGGAGCAAGTTCAGAAACTCAGCGGGGATCTGGAAGGCGCTTGACCCCCTTCAGCGCGGCGAGACGCCCAGTGCGATCTGCGCTACTCGGTCTGTCTACTTTCATCCGTTTGCGCAGAGAATTCTGTATCGGCCTGCCTGGGCAGGAACCCGCGCTGGCGATACTCAGCCGCGACGATGTTCGGGGCGTCGAGGTCGAACTGCAAGGGGTGAGCGGGACCCTGTCGTTTTCGGTAAGCAGAGTTCACCTCTATCTGTTCCGCTCCCAAACCGCGCTGCTCGTAGTCGAGGTGGGAGCCGGAATCCGATTCCATTGTCCACGGCGCAGCAGTTCGCCAACCAGTTTCGGCGTGCGTACCCGCCCTTCCATAAAGACTCCGGCCAGGGTGGCCATTCCCCGGTTTCGGTGGTCTGAAAGCAAGCTCCCGGCGCGACGGGCGCCATTGCATCGAACTTCAAGGACCCGCCGGCCATGTACCGGCTGGTGGAGGACCGAAAATCCGCCGGGCGCCTCGCGGCGCACTGGAAATGGCTGATCGCGCCGCTGAAGAGCGCCGAAGAGAGGGGTCCCGAGGACATAGGCGTCGAGCAACTGGAAGATGACCCTATTCCCACCATGACGTCCTATGCCGTGGATGACCCCTTCGCGCTGAGCCGCGCGGACTTCGTGCGGATGTGCTTCTGCGACGAAGCGGACGGGAAAGACGGGCTGCCGTATGCCGAAAGCTTCCTGGCGGATTTCGAATCGCGCTTCTGTTACGACCGTTTCTGGAATCCACCGTCCGTCGAGGGTTCGTGCTACCAGTACATCAAGCGCAAGGAAGCCGAGTGGCGCTGGACGCGCTATTTATGTTGCGGCTATAACTTCGCCGTAGCTACCAAGCCGAGTGGCGACTGGGCAGGTAGCATTCTCAGTCACTTCCGCCACCATTACTTTCAGATGGGATCCTCGCCCATTTCCATCGCGCATCGCTCTTAAGTACTCGCGCACGCTGAGCGAATCGGCCCGCGACCCGCTCGTCAGGCGAGGGCGAAGACTGGAAAGGGCTGATGGAGGTCCGCCGGGAGTTCGCCGACTTTGTGAACCGGTACTGGTTTCACGAGGTCTCCAACCAGGAACAGGCGAAGGAACTGTTTAGCTGGTGGAGCGAACGACTGGGCAATCCGGGGCTGCTGGAAAAACTGGGAAAGGAAGTGGCCGCCGCGGACAGCATTCTAAACGGCGTTGACCAGCATCACCGCCGCAAGCGCGAGGAGGCGCGGCAGCGCGACTTCAAGCTCCAGCAGGTCGAACTTCAGACCCTGCAGAGAAGAACCGAGTGGCTCACGCGATTTCTGTTCTGGCTGACCGGGCTTGCGGTGGCCGTCGGCGCGCTCGACTCCGAGTTATTCCGCAAGGCCGCAACCTTGAGCGGCAAGTGGATCCGGGGGGCGCGCGGGGACGACTTCAAGCTCTGGTGGCCTCTTTTGGTTTGGAGCGTTATAGGCATAGCGTGCTTCATCCTGGTTTTGTACGGATTCTATAGGGGTCACAAGCGCGGAGAAAAGGACGCGACGGAAAAGGAGCGCAAACGTGTTGATCAAGGTTGAGGCGATTAACATCGACGGATTCGTTCACGAGGCGCAGAACCTGAACGCCATCCGCGGCGGCGGGCTGATGCTTCTGAAGGCTCCCAGGGGTTTCAAGAAGTGGCTTGACGGACTCGATGGCGTAGCCCAGCCTGTCAAGACGCTGACCCAGGGCGCATCGAAAGCCGTGTTTCAAGTGGCAACCGCGAGATCTCCGGGGGATCTGGAGGACGCGGCCAACCGTTGGCTCCGGGGAGAATTTCCGCACGCCACGATCGCGGTCGCAGTCCTGCCGAATGACGATGCCGATTTCTTCACCGCCGATGCGGAGCTGACCACGCGGATCAGGGCCAAACAAATTCGTTCGTTTACGGTGGCCGGTCTAGCGGAGCCCGAGGGAACGGACGTCTGCAAGTGGGACCATGTCCGTCCGGCGGCGCGGAAAATTGGCGCCCACAAGAGCCCCTTCGTGAGCGAGGCGACGGCGGCTCGCTATGAGTACGGCCGGAACATGAAGAAGAGTTTCCTTCACGAGGGGCTTGGCCTCTCCGTGGACTGGGAATACACCTGGGAGATGCAGGAACTCGCGGGGCGTCCGGGACACCCGCTGGATTCCAAGGTGGCCCTCTTCTATTGCGACGAAAACAGGATCACATCTCAGCTTCGCCAGGCACTGAAGGCCGTGGAACAGCGGAAGCAAGCCGATCTGATCGCAAGTTTCGACAAGGAATTCCAGGGCAAACGGGACCAATTCCGGAAGCAGCTTCTGGAACGAACTTCAGACCCGCGCTGGCAGAACGAGGGTGCCCGCCGGATCGAAGTCCTGTTGTGGGGCGGCGATGAGATGATGCTGGTCGTCCCGGCGTGGTGCGGATGGGAAGTCGCCGAACTGTTCTGCGGCGTAATGAAGGACGCGGCGATCCGAATCGGCGGAAAGACAACCCCGATTAAGCACGCCATGGCCCTCATCTTCGCTCACCAGAAGGCCCCCATCCATGCGCTCACCGATCTGGCTCACGATCTTGCGGAGGAATCCAAGAAAGACCGAGACCGGAGCCGGCTCAGCTACCTGGTTCTGGAATCCTTCGATCACGTCGGGGAGGAACTCGAGTGGTTTCTCGAAAAGCGGTGGCCCGATCCCGCCGTCCGAAAGGCAATGGTCTGCTCGATGCCTGAGGGCGAACGCGCTGAAACAAATGGACGCGGCTCTCGGCGAACTGAAGAAGAACGAATTCCCCCGGCGAAAAGTCTTCCAGGCGGCGCTGGGCTGGCGCAAGGCAAGGGGACGGATTTCCTGACGACTATGTCCTCCCGTTCGTCGAAGAAATGGCGGAGGGAACTGGGGCAATGGTCCGCGCTGACTGGTGACGGCCCGGCCTCGTGGTTTCACCTGGCGGAACTCTGGGACTACCTGGGGGTGGAAGAGTGACGAACGATCTTGGCAGTCCGCGGTTGACCTGTTGGAACGTCCGGCTCCGTGTGCGAGGGCCGCTGCTCACCACATCGAGCGCGCCCGCGGGATTCGGCATCGACGCCCCGTTCGCCCGAAACGAGGCCGGCGAATACTATCTGGGCGGGAAGCCTCTGCAAGGGGCGATCGAAAAGGTAGGCTTGGCAGGAGCTTGCCGATACCCTCGGCGACCATGCGCTCGATTGGGAGCGATGGGACGGAAAGGAACCTCCCAAAGAGGGCGAGGAGGATTGGACCAGCGAGCGCGGCCTGCTCCAGTTCACCGATTTCGTGTTCGAGGACCAGGGCAGCGACGCGATTCGCGAAGACGTAGTTGCGTACCGGATCGAGCGCGACCGCGTGACGCGCTCCGTCGAGCGCGGCAAGAACCTCATGATCCAAACCCCGTTCCTCCCCGGTGGGTCGTATTGGTTCACTGGCCGTGTCTGGGCGGTCGTCTCTCCGGAGGAAGCCGCTATCCTGGACCGGCGATTGGTTCAGGGGTTTCGCTTCGTCCCCGCCATCGGCGCAGAGACGACAGTGGGCTACGGCGTAGTCGCCGATGCCGAAGTGACGCGCGTGGACGTGTGGACCGAAGGCTCCGGGATGGGAGCGAACTATTGGCGATCGGTGGGGCGTGGCGCTTTGTCCCGAGGGCCCCCTGTGCCTGGCGGGCAGGCGGCTCGCCGAGAACATTTTCGAATCGCAGCCGGACATCTCCGGAGGCGTCATTAAGGGAGCGCTGGCTCGGCTCATTCTGGCTCTCAACGGCGTGGAAGTGCAGGATGCCGCGGCGGTGGTGGATCGAATGCCCGCCGACTCCCCACCGCGAGCTTTGCGAAGAATTCGCGAATCTGCGAAGTAATTCACGCGAAGCCCGTAGAGAAGAAGAACCGCAAGCGGCCCTGCGCCGTGCCTCTGAGCGCCGTGGAAGCGGGTGAGAAGGCGTTGCTGAAGGATGCGGCTCTTTCGGGCGTCCCGGCGCCGGAGAATGGGTACGCCTCCGGCGTTCCAGGTGGATTGGAAAGACCCGCACCGCGCGGATGCTTGCTTCGGCGTCGTGGAGCCGCATCGCGAACTTCGCGTGCGGACCCGAGATCGAAACCGAAAGCCGGGCGGGCCTTGGACGCGAACCTCTTCGCGTATCGAATGCTGGCTCCGAGAGCCCGCAAGCCGGACGGCTCGTTCCAGGAATTCGAGTGGCTTGCGGAAATCGATTTTCGCGGAGTCACCCCCGAAAAACGGGTCGCGGTACAGGAGCAGCTTGCCGGCCTTCTGCGCGTATGCGGCCTTCCCGGCGTCGGTAAACTCAAGACCCGCTGCGTCGCCAGCCGCGTGGACCTGACTTCGGCCGTGGAGCGCGTCTCAAACAAGGGAACGCATGGAGACGAATGGGTAGTGACGCTCCAGACTCCGGCCCTGCTTTGCGAAATCGGGGCGGTTGGCCTGGGGCTCAACGATGCCTTCGGCGTTTACGGAGAGTATTGGACCGAGGTATCTGGAGGTCGCCTTGAGATGAAGGCGCTTTACGCCACCCAGCAGCTTGCCGGCGGCGGCTACTTACTGGAGGCAATTTTCCCCGCGGCCCGGCTACGCGCCCTATGTCCTGACCCAAACCGGGAGCACCTTTGTGCTCAAGAAAGTCAAGGACGGCGCCGAAGACTGCGTCGCCGCCTGGGAGCGCGACGGATTGCCCGTGGCTCGATCGGTTTGCAGACGTTTCGGCCTTTCCGGCGATGCCTCCGATTGGCGGAAATGCCCTTATATCCCCCAGAACGGATTTGGGGAAATTGCAGTGGACTTGGCCTGGCACTGGGAGCGCAACCTATGAAGATCGAATCGATTCGCAAGTGGAAGGGACTTTGGAAAACCCTGTCGCCGCTACATATCGGGGATGGCGGTGCGGCGGTACGTACATTCCGGCGATCCGAAGAGGGTCCCGAGGAGCCTGCGGAGATTCAGACCGCCGCGAAAACGCTGGACCGCCGGGCTCGCCTGCCGGGCTCCGGGCTGAAAGGCGCCGTCCGTGGTGGCTTTCCGGTCGGCGATGCCGCCGCTGACGAAGTGTTCGGAATGAAAGAGCACGGCGGAATCGCGCAGTTCCTGGACGCGGTTTCGTTCCAGCCCCTCCACTGGAAGGATTTAGCGCTCGGCCGTACGGCGATCAACGCCGTGACCGGAGCCGCGCAGAGTCACCTTCTGTATCACGCGGAAGTGGTTCCGGCCGGAACGAAGTTTCAGGTGCGCATCCGCGGCCGAGGATTCTTCGCGGCCGGCTGGAAGGATGCCGCCGAATTGATCCTGCGAGGTCTTGAACGGTTGAACACGGAAACTATCCGGCTCGGGGCCGGGGAGTCGAACGGCTGGGGTATCTGAAGTGGGCGGCTCGCGCGGTGCGCGTCATGGATGCGGCCTGCGCTGAAACGGTGGATGGAGAATCCCGTGCCGCTCGATACGGCGCTGGCAACGGCCCCCGACCGCTCCTCCGATCTTGCGCCCGCCGCGGCGGCGGCGCCGGCGATTGGGAAACGGCTGGATCTCACCTTACGCTTCGACGGCCATCCATTCCTGGTCAACGACCCGACTAAGACCGGGAAGCAGGACCAGGGCAAACACGCGCACGCCGCCCCTCCCGGCCTGATGGACGATTGCTCCTCCCGGCGGAGAGCTTCCGAGGTGTTCTGGCTCACCAGGCGGCGCGCATCTGCCGGACCTGCGGCAAACGCGGCGAAAGGCAGGCGGTGAATCGCGGAGAAACGGGTAATCTGCCTGAGCGTCGCGACTCGCTCACCCGGTTGTTCGGCGCCGCGGGCTGGAAAGCGTAATTGGTATCCGGGATTTCGTGGAGGTGGCCCGACCGGGTACGACGTTCCCGCACGCGCCCTACGAGCAGGAGTTCCTGGCGATCGACCGGTTCACCGGCGGCGGCGCCGAAGAGCGGAAATTCGACGCGGAAGGCGGCTGGCAACCGTGGCTTGCCGGAGCGTTGACCGTGGATCTGGAGCGGTTGCGAAAGATGGGCGGCGCGCCCGAGCCGGCATTGGGCCTGCTTGCGCTGACGTTGCGCGACGCCGCCGAGGGAGATCTGACGTTCGGCTGGGAAGCGCCAAGGGTTACGGCTGGGCTGCGTTGGATACGGACGGAACGCCGGCTGTGCAATGGATCGAAGGGAAGCTCGCGGGGTGGGCTCCCGGAACGGTCGCAGACTGGATTCGAGCGTGGGAAACGGAAGGAGCCGACAATGGGTGATTTCTACTTACCCTTTCACTTTATTCCGGCAGTCAAAGACGGCCGCAGAGGCGACCTGTCCCGTGAGGATTTCAAGGAACGGCGCTCCCCCAACGTGCGGCACGACCGTTATCAGCCCGATACGCATTCGGGAGTCTTGGAATGTACGGTGGAAGCCGTCAGCCCGGTCTTCGTCGGCCATCGCAAGACCGGCGAAGAGGTGACTGGATTCAAGTTGGACGGGCGGCCCTGCCCGCTTCGACGCCCGCGGCCAGGTGGCTGCCTTGGCGGAAGCTGCCAGTAACTCCGCGCTGCGCGTGCTGAGCCGCAAGGTACTCGGGCAGCCCTGCTACTCGTTCAGGAAGCCCATGCGCCAGCCGCTCACCGCCATCGGGTTGCTCTCGAAAGCCGGGGAAGGGTGGCAGTTCTTGGAGCCGGTCTGCCTGCCGCTCCTCCAATACGACTCGCGGGGCCGCCTCAGGCCCGACATGCAACGCTGGAAACGAGTGTTCGCGGCTCAGCCTGTGTTCCGCTTCTTCGTCGGAGACCGCGAATCGATACGCCGCGCCGAGGATGACCCCATCGACCCCAACAAGAAGAAGTGGGCTCTGCGCACAACTTCCAAGCCCGCTGACCACATCAATATCCGTCAACTCGCCTGGCGCGATCTTTACCCTTTGGGCCCTCCTGCGCTACGCCACCTAAACGCCAAGACATCCAGTCATTCCACGACCGTCGTAGCCCAGCGCGAGGATCGAACGGCCCCGGCGCAGGACTGCCTGGTTCGCGTGCTGGGCTGTTTTGACCCGGCCCGCCAGATCCCCCACAATAAGACGCACGAACTGTTCCTCCCCTATCGCCACGGGCGCTTCGGGCGGCTGCCGGTGAGCCCGGTGGTGGTGGAACGCTTCGAGCAGTTGGCAGACCAGATGACCGAGGGACTCGATAAATCACTTCCCGCTCGCCCCTATGAACCGAAAGACACGCGGCCGAACCGCGGCAAGGGAGACAAACTGCGGCTTCAGGAAGGCGACTTGGTGTTCTTCGCCGTGGACGACCTAGGGACCTCGGTTACCGAGATCGCCTTCGTCATCAATCCCCTCGGTGCTGGTGCTGAAATTGCGCGAAGGGCAAGCCGCAAACGCGTGGGCGTTTTTCGAGGGCGTTGACCCGCAACTGACCCCGTTCCATCCAGGGCGGGAAGCTGATGTTGGCGGAACGGGTGTTCGGGTTCGTGGAAGAAAAAGACGGCCGGGAAATGCGAGACGGTATTCAGCTTAAGGGCCGAGTGAGGTTTTCGCCGGGGCTCGCCTCGAACCCCGTCCAAGAACTGTCCTTGACGCAACTTAATGTTTGAGTTGCCCGAAACCCCCATCGCCCGCGTTGTACTTTAAGCACCCGGGAGGCGTCAATTCTTACATCGCGAAATAAGATCTGCGGCCCGATCTGGCACTGGCCGCAGGGCCGCAAAGTGTACGTCCACAACCGGGGAGCCGTCGAGGAACGCGCCGAGCCGTGGAGGAATTCGGGAGAGTTCGAACGGGACCGCCACGTGAAGGTGAGACCTTGGGCTAAGGGCTCCCAATGGCGCTTCGAAGTGCGGTTCGACAATCTCGACGATCTGGAGTTGGGTATGCTGCTCTACGCTCTCTCCCCAGCGGGATGAATACCGGCACAAGCTCGGGATGGGGAAGCCGATCGGGCTCGGCAGCGTCCGCCTGGCCGTCGAGCGGGTTCGGCTTGTGGACCGCTCGTCCCGCTACTCCGCCTAGTGCTGGGCCCGCGAACGCTATCGACCGGCAGAGCTCGACTTGGCGGCGGCTTCGCGACGCTTTCCGGGCGGGCATGAACCCCGAGATCCGCGCGGCCATCGAAGAGCTGGAAGTCCCCTCGAAGCTCGAGAGGAATGTGGAAGTTTCCTACCCACGGGTCGCCGGGCAGCGTGGAGAGGAAGAACTGTACCAGTGGTTCGCCTCGAACGATCAGCAGAGAGACGACGCACTGAAAGCCGCCCTCCAGCCGGTGGCCAAATCGGATAAAGCGAAGATCGACGCGAGAATTCCGAAGCCGCCGCGCCTGCGCCCGCCGCGGACGTAGCTCACTGCCAGAAAAACGCCGCGATCCGCTCGCGGGCGTCCGCCGATGGGCCGGCGATCCCGAAGTAGCCGTTCGCGGGGTCGCCGCCCGACCAATGCGTCTCGCCGAACGGCATCGCGGCCAGACTCCGATGCCGCGGGCCCGAGTAGCTCCACTGGGCGGGTCCGGCTAAGAGGATTTCCCGCGCCCGGCCGTACAGGCGATCCCAGCCCGTCGAGGCACGGCGAAGAGGCACCGGACCATCACGCGGTCGCCGCGCCACTCGGCCCGCTGGCCGATGTCCTCCGCGGCAAGCCGCTCGTCTTCGGCGGAGATCCCTTGCGCGGCCCGGTCCAGCGACCGGATGCAGGCAATCTCGCTCTCGGATGCGCCGGCTTCGAGCATGGCGGGGATATAACCGCGGTCGTTGGCGGCGACGAGTTGCTGCCGGTGGGTCAAGCCGGCGCCCAGCAAGCTGTGCGGTTTGCTCCAGCGAAGAAAGGGGCGCGGAGCGGTCGCCGTCCGAGTAGCGGTGATGATCGATGTTTACGGCGCCGAACTCATTCGGACCTGCCAACTCAATGCCGAAAATCTGTCCGTGCGGGAAGCGCGCCCGAAAACGGCGCAAAGCGTCTTGAATCTCCGGTTCCAAACCGGC
>CAWAOP010000047.1:0-10304 GCA_963783505.1 Terriglobia bacterium
CAATGAGCTCTGTTGGACTCCATCACAATTGACGCGCGCGGCCGCAAAGCCAGAGGGCTGATTGCGGTTGAACGGCGTTGGCCTGGCAATTCTTCCTGATCGGTTGCCGATTCGCGTTGATCACGAGGTGACCGCCCGCCCGTCCAGCGTCTACGGATGGATGCGGCTCTCCACGCTCTCGGACCCGATGGACGGGACGCCGTCCGTAGACGGAAGATGCGTCCGTCCCTTTTTATGCCTTTAATCTTCTTGATGGCGTTCCCAGGCAGAGAGCAGATCGCCACCGGAAATGGGGATCACGCGTTGCGCGCGTCCCACAACCCGCGCTCCAGGATGCTGAACTCAATCCGCCTGGCGTCGGCGTCGTCCCTGGTCCTGCAACCTGGGACCCAGCAAAGACGCGCCTCCGAGATGGCTTGGCCGCTGCCGCGATGTGGCTCCCACTCCCGCCCCGCTACCGGCTCCAAATCGCCCTCAAATTTCGCAACCCCCGGCCGATAGTGCATGTGTGCCGGCAGCACCGCACGGTGCTCGCAGCACGTAAGCGCAGGGTCTTCGCCCTCGGTCCGGCGATGCACTCGGAAGACGCCGAAAACGGTCTCGGAGACTTTCCAGGCTCCAGGAAACAGCGTGAGCCGCCCCCACCCATACCCCCGCTCGGCCCCCACTCTGCAATTGCCGAGCGCTCTTCGGAACAGATCCAGGTCCGCTGTCTCGCGCGCCAAGAGATACCCGACGAAGAACAACGGCTCACCGTCGTGGCCGCGTGGGGAAAGAAACTCGGATTCGTGCAAAGCGCCGGTCTCCGCCGACAGGCGGCTCGGGTCCAAGGCTGTAGCGGCTTGCGAGGTCAGGAAACGCCGCTCGAACTCCGACTCCCGGAGATCGCCCAGCCATCGGCCGCCCTCCTCAAAGTGCGGCGCCCACATCCTTTGGCCGTCCGGATCCGGCGCCGGGAAAAAATACGTCGCGCGTATCAACCTGCCCACCTCCTGCTGCGCCTTAGCGTAAAGCCCCTCAACCGAAGGCTGCTCGGGAAGTAGCGGGGCGAGGCCTGCTACCAGCGCGCCCCATATGTTGCGGGCCGGTACGTAATAGCGCGTACGTTGCACGAATCCCAGCTCGTGCCAGCCAATATGGACTGGCGACTCCGCGCGGAAGGCAACGCGGTAACAGTCCCAGTGTTGGCTCATGCCCTGGCCGCCTTACGCCTGTCCGGCTCTGCCGCAAGCGCCTTTGCGTGATAACGCAGATAGGAGAGCGTCTGACCAAGGACTTTACGAACCAGCAGCAGACGGTTGAAATCCTCGCTGAGCCTCGCGACCGATTCCAGCATCGGCTGCCCGGCGGCGCTGCCCGGATTCCAGCCCACCGCTTGGCAAACGTGCAGGTATAGTCCTTCGCGCAATGTCTCGCTGATGCCCTTGTTTTTATCCCTCCGGGACCACAAGTAAAGGAACATCGCGTACGGGCCGTTTTCGGCCAGTACGGCCGCGCTGCTCGTGTACAGCCCCTCCAAATCCTGTTTCTTTACGTCGCTGCGGAATTGTCTGCCGATCCGGCCGCCAGCCAAGGCGCAGTCTAAATCGAGGTTACGCGACTCCATAATCAGTCTCCAATCGGGATGACCCTAAGCCGCCCCATGCCGCGCGTGTTGACGCCGCCGATTCCCAGGGCCTCCATCATCCGCAGGCCCTCGATGACGTTCTCGTGAATATCCTCGATGGTGGCATCCCTGCCATTGTAGGAGACCTTCTCCCCCGGCGAGCCGGGCTTCACCGGAACCCGAAAGAACTCAGGCACCAGGCACGTTACCGGGAAGAATAGGAAGCAGGCGCGGGGAATGGCCTCCGAGGTGAAGAGAGCGCCCGATTCCGCCGCGCCTGTCGCCGGGGAAATCGAGACCGATGTCCGGACCTCGAGTTGGTCGTCGATCACCGTCGAAAACAGCCCGTCCGCCACCAGAATCAAGCGGTCCAGCAAAACCGGGAGGTAGTTGACGTCCGGCAACCTTATACCGTCCCCGATCTCCCACTCCCTTGGATCCGGAAGCGATTCTCCACCGGAATACTGGGGAAGATAGAGCCAGCCAAGGTTCAGGGGATTGGGTAGAGGCCGGCGGCGGCTCGCCACGTACACCGACGGCGCGGAGGCGCCCGTCAGTCTCTCGTTCCAAGAGTCCCACACCGACGCGCCGCCGCCACGCGGACGGCAACCGGCGTCTCGCAGCGACGCCGGACACGTGACCCATACCGGGCCGGTGATCGAGTAGACCGGGAAGAAAAGGATCCGGGCATCGCCGAACTGGGCAAGCCCTTGGAAGCTGAGTTGTCCCTTCGAGAACCCGTAGGTGGTGCAGACCCGGCAGCTCGGCCGGCCGCAGTGGTCTTCGCCGGCCTTACCGCCTTTTCCCGCGCAACTCTTCTGTTTGCCGTCCAGATAGTTCCCTGTCTTCATGGCGGTGTAAGCGCGCGCCACGCCGCCGATGCTCGAACCAGGTATCTTCGGCAAATTTGTGCCCGCCTCGCGGACAATCGTGTTGTCCACCCGGCCCAGCCGGAACTCGCCCGTCCCGATGTGGATCGGGTCCAGGGACTCAGCAAGGTAAATTCGCTGCTTGTGGGACGTTGGCGTCGCCATCGCTCGCTCCTTTCTCCGTTCTTTCCTTGAGAATGCGCAGATAGAGATTTAGCGTCCGGAAGAAAAAACCGTCCCGAATCGCGTTATGTACAATCGCCCGCTCCCCCTCGTCGAAGTAGTGAGCGCAAAGGGCCTGGGCCAGCGCATCCAGCGCCTCTCGGGCCTTCTGCCGGTCGGACCCAAGCCATGCATGTCTCCGCGAGGTTAGTGTCCGCTCCAGGTTGCGCAGGCTTGAGTCGGCGATCCCGGAACGCCGCAACGCCCCCCACAAAGGCATCATCCGGCTTTCGAATTCGTCCAACAGGACCGGCCCGCTTTCCGGACGGTCCGCTTGCCGGGTCGCCCGCCAGAGATCCTCAGGATTGGGGCGCTCTTTGAGACTCTCCAAATTGAAATGGAACTGGAATCGATCCGCCGAGGAGCCCAGCATCTCACATTGGTACAGGTTCGGGCGATATAAGACCGGCTCGCCGGCCCCAAGCTCGTCCATGTGAACAACCGGCCCAACGATGGTCTCGAAGTAACTCGGTCTTGCCTTCTGATCCGCGGCGGTCCGAACATAAGGATGCTGGGTATCGCGCTCACCGCCGCCGAGCGTGAGCGCTAGGCCTTGCGGTTCGCGCGGCAGGGCTCCCGTGATCCAGCCGCGCTCGTCCTGGCTCAGCTCGCGGAATGCGCGTTCGATGCGGCGCGCGGCGTCCAGCACGGAAAACATCGGCAGGTGCTTTGGGAAGAATATGTTCGCGACACTCAACGGCAGCCTGCCGTAAACTTTTCCGAATTCTTTCAGGTAGCGGCAGTACAGCCTTCGCGTGATTTCGACGGCCGCTCCCGCGGGTACAAGCAGGAGAAGCATCTGCGGCGAGCGGGATATGATCCGCCATGGAAAATACGCTTTCGGTTTTGACCCCACTCCCACGATCCGGAGCGGCGCGTGTTCTTTCCCGTCGTCGCGAGTGAGCCTCAATTCCTGCCCGATCCAGCCCTTGTCTTCGTTGGCTTCGCCCACCAACCAGAACCGGCGGTTCGCTCCTTCATACACCACGTCGCACCGCTTCTCGCCAACCAAGGCGTCGTCGAACGACTCATGCTTGTGCAATCCCGCCGGCTCTCTATCCACCTCCACGTAGGCGCGCCCCTTGGGACCGAGACCTAATTCTTCGGGCAGTTCATCCAACAACCGCGCTTCCGGCTTCAATATGGGGTCCGAAGGGCTTTGCCCGTACCAGAGCCGCGGCTCCGCCACGGCCTTTAGGAATTCAGCCGTGGTCTCCCACACGTCCAGAATTGTTGACGGGGTCGGGGTCTTGGCGCACAGAGCGTTCGCCAGAAGACCGCTGTCCGTCAGGCCGCCCGGTCCCGGACTTTCACTACGGATCTCCTTGATCACCGAGCCCCAATTTGGGTCCTCTTGATTCAGCCAGATTCGAGATTTCTCCTCGTTGCTGGCGAACGCCCTGTCATACAGGAACACCGCATTCGGATCGCCGCCTTTGCGGCAGGCGGCCACTTCCGCGGCGATCTGATCGTACGTATTATCCCGGCGGATCCACCCCCGCCGGCTGCCCCTGAGATCTGGAAACGTATCGATGGCCTCGATGGTCTTGCGGATCGATTCCGGCTCCGTGATGAAGCATGTCCGCACCATCGTTCCGTCCAACCATTCCCTCAACTCGAACTTCGCCACGATCAAGGCTACTTGGCCCTCGCCGGCGATCTCACCCACCATTGGTGTTTGTGTCGTGGCTTCCTCGAGCGAGAATCCTTTCGTCCGCCCGCTTCGGCGGTGCAGGCACTCTCCGCACACCACTTTGCTTTCATTCTCCCGAGTCGCCGGGCGCATGCGGCAAACCGAGCACACGGACCTTCGGCCGGCGCCCCGCCAGTTGTCCTCAAAGGCCTCGTACAAGCCCCTCGATTCGCCCGAGACCGGAAACGCAAACCGCTTTCTGAGAGCCTTCACTTGTTCGACAATCCGGGTCAGTGAAAGCACGCGGTCACTGTACGTGAAGTGCGGAACGAGTTCGCCCTTGGAGAGCGAAAGGCTGCTGGCGGTTACTCGTTCTTGCAATTCCGCCGCCCAATCGCTCACATCCAAAAGGCCGGGAACCAGGAAGAAGAGCATGTCGTCATCCCGGTAAACCACGTTCCCGAACGGAATCCGGAACTGGAGCGTCTCTTCGGCGTCGTCGAATATGTCCTCCAGGACGGCGCGGCGGCCCAGGAGGTCGCCGATCCGGTGGCTGAACGACAAATATCGCAGCGCGTCCCAGCCAAAACCCCAGATTCGGAACCAGGATTCCTTTTCTTCCAATTCTTTGAGGACGTCCTCCCCCATCGCACAGCGAATATGGAGCGCCTTCGTGATACTTGCCACCGAGTAGACATGCTCCCAAAGCGATGTGTCGTTGCCCGGCCGGGTGGTATCGGACATCGCGGGCTCAAAGTACGTCCGAAGCAGCCGGCGAATCTCCTTGTATTCATCCCAGGAGAGATCCTCGGGTCTCTTGCCGCCGCCGTAAGGCGCCAAAACAGGCTGCAAATTCGAGTAGAGCTGCGCGCCGGGCCCGGTCAAGAATGCCTTCGCCGCCCGGAAGTCGCTCGGGCCGCTGTACGCCGTCCCCAGGCTTGAACCGCCCACGATATACGCGCGTCTTCGGGGATTCGTAACCAAAGACGTTGCTGCGATACATTTCGGGCGCGTTATTCGGATCGCTGTGATCAGTCTGCTCGCAACCGAATAGCGGGTTGTTCCGGTCGTAGCGGCTATCCGCGGCATCCCCGCCCTTCAGCAGTTTGGTCAGGCCCTCCGTGGGTTCCACGTGGTTGTGAACCGCGTTGCGCACGCTAAGCTCCCCGCCCACTCTCGGCTCCCCCACCTGGATTCCCGTCTCGAAGAACTTCTTCAGTCCGGAGAACTCCGTCAACGCCAGCAGTTCATCCTTGTCAAGCCACTCATGATCGTGCGGGTCCTTGAAATAGCCACCGGGCGTTCTATGCCAGTTCTGCCGGTAGAACAGGAACCAGTCGCTCAACTTGCCGATGTCGTGCATCAGCGAGCATATCTCCCACCAGAGGATCTCAGTCCGGTAGCGGCGGATGTTATCCAGATTCACTGGGTCACCTCGAAGAATTCATGCAGGCTGGCAAGCTCCTCCATCTTCGTCAGGCCCTTGTTCACGAAGCCCGGCAAGGCCGATTCGAACCGGAAGCCGGATATCTCCGTGCGCGCCTTCCCGGCGCCGTTCGACTTCTTCGCTCCAAAGCCCATATAACGGAACATCCGCACCAGCGCTTCCCCCGCCAACTCCCAGTCGCGCCGGCACTGGGCGCCGATCTTCTGCGGCTGCCCAAGCAGGTCGAACGGCAGGTAGACCGCGGAGAACAGCGCCTGTGCGCCCGGCGGGACGATCTCCATCTCGATCGGCATCGTGCCAGCTCGCGTCTGGCGGCTTCGTGGATTGATCACGTCCACCTCGATCGCGTCGAAGTATGAGGGCAGAAAGCGAATCCGGCCCCGGCGCAGGTATCCCTCCGCTTCTTCCTTCAGGCCGTAGCGCTCGGCCCGGCGCCGCCGGAACAAGTCGGCATCGCCGAGGCGCTTGAACTCGCTATCCAGGTAGCCGGCCAGCGTATCGCGCCGGTCCACCTCCTCGTCGAATTCAGGCGCCGCCTTTTCGTCGCCGAAAACATCGATCAAGTCCAGCCGTTCCGCCACGCGCTCCTCGCCGGTCTGTTCGCGGAGCAACAGGCCTTCGACCGCCGCCGCGCGGAGGCTGCCCTTCCAGCTTGACCCCGCCACGTAGGGCGCCTTGAATATCCGCTCCTTCCGCACCGGGTTGTCGATGGGATAAAACGCGGCGTCGTCCCTCGAAACATACGGCTTCTCCAGTTTGAATGCGAACTCGAGCAACACCGACCCCTCCGGAAGCCGCCCAAGCAAGCCCTCGCCCAGCCCGACTAGGCCAAGCCGCTTCATCGAGTCCGCCGCCGCCCCCGGATCGGTAAGCAGATTGCGGCTGAAGCGGCTGTTCTGGCGCGTGCGGTCCTTTTGATGCGTCATGAACCGGTGCGCCACCTTGTCGAGCGCTCCCCTGCTGCCCTCGCGCTCCGCCGGCCCGCCCACGTCCCCGCGGCGGCACTCGCGGGCGTGCGCCAGCAATAGGTAGCTGTACAGATCCACGCGGCCGTTCTTGAGTAGGTCGTCCAAAGCGGAAACTTCAGTGTCCTCAACCAATGCGAAATAATCCAGGCGCGTCATCGTTGTCACTCGCTGCGCAGAAGCCGGGAGGCGGGGAAACGGCCGAGAATATGCGATTTCACCAACCCCTCAATCTCGTCCTTTCGATCCACATCCCCCCAAATCTTGAGATGATACTGACCTCCTGCGGCCTCCCGGAATGGATGGCTGACATGCACCCTGCTGGCGTGCGCTTCGTTGCCCCGCACCCATCCGAATATCCGCCGGGCTTCGCCCGCTCCGAATCGGTCGCGCACCGCCGGGCGCAGTCCGGCGTCCGAGCCCAGTCCCGAGCGCGGATTCCTGCTTCTGTACTTGTACCGGATATCGAAAGCGCACGGGATGTAACACCCGTTGAACCGGGGCGGCGGAGTTCCGACTTCGACCATGTTCTCCGGCCCGGGAAGCTCGTAGAGGTGCGAGAAGAACCGGTCACGATGGAGGCTGAACAGGCCGTCCCCGGAACTTACTCCGGGAGCAGTGCGCTCGAGCCGCGCCCGTCCTTTCTCCGCCAGGTCCTCAAGTGAAACAGGCGCGCCCGCGTGATTTGTGGAGATTACGCGAACCTGGCCGAACCCGTACTGCGTTTTAGCGCCGATCGCCCCCTTACGGGTGGCCTCTCGAAGGGTCAGCGCCAGCAAGTCCAGGGTCTCGCCTCGACCCTCCCGGCGCGGATAGACCGTCAAATCGAACGGCGCATCGCTCCACAGCGCCCGCGTGCCGAATTGATAGCTCACCTCACCGCGCGGGCCTCTCACCTTTCGCCCGCCGGTCTGTTCGCCGCCGAAGATGTTCCAAAGCCAGTTCCCGCTGGAGACCGCCACCCCGCGGCTGGCTTTGAAGAATACGGGCGTCGTCCCGAGCCCCGATATCTCGAGCCGGAACTTTCGCGCCTGTCCCGTGGAGCCGAACAGATCGCAAGCCTGGCAGGATCCGCACTCGCTTTCGTGGTCCGTTGGGTCGCAAACCGAGTAGCCGTAGCTTCGCAGGATGCCCTCGTACCAGAAACGCAACGAGCCGATCAGCCCGGATTCCTTCGCGGCCGCGCTGTCTCTGTCGATGTCACCCATCCATAGCGGCGTCAGGGTCTTCAGGCTGACGTGCATCCTCAGGACCGAAATAGCTGTAGACATATTCGTTAATCTTCCTCGGCCACACCCCGCCCCGCAGCTGCTTTTCAGCGCGGCGGTAGTCCCATCTGGCCAAAGTTTCAACCGCGAGCCTCGCATCCTCTCCGTTTTCGATTGCTAGACGCTCATCCCGAACCGCCTCCAGCAGACGGCCGAAAGCCTCATAGCTGCCTCGCCGCCGGAAAAGCTCCTCCAAGCACTCCTGCCGAAGCCTCGGTTCGCGGGCGGAGATCGCAACCAGCGCCAGAGTGCTCTCCCCCGAGTCGCCGCGCTTTATCGCACGCAGACAGACGCTCGTATGATCGTCGTGCCGGTTGGCCTCGCTGCGGTGGATCGACTCAACAAAGGGCCCATATTCGTCGCCATTGAAGTACTCCACATAGGCTTCCGCGCACGCGGTTCGCACGCCGACGCAAGCATCCCCGAGCATCCTCTCGCGCAGCAAGCCGACAAAACTTTCGCTTGAGTCCCGCAGCTCACCGAATGCCGCTCTGAACGCGACGGCACTCTCGTAGCGGACCAATTCGGACGGATCGCCAAGGAGTTGCTTCAGCTTTGGTAGCGCTTCCGGCGTGTGCGCTCCTTCTGAAACCGCGTCACCGCGTAAATGAGGGTGGCGGTTTCAAAGTCCGACAGATCCTCACGGTCAAGCAGCTTAAGGATCTCGTAAACGCTCAGCCTCCGTGTCAGAAGCCACAGGACATGGTCAACCGACGTGTTCGTGTAACGCTCCTCCGGGCTTGGCTCGCGGTCCTCGCGAATGGCAGTCTCAGCCAACTCGCGCCTTCGCTTTGCAGCCCGTAGAGCCGAGGCGGCCAACAAAGCGGCGCGCGGTCTGAGCAAGTGCTGCGCTACCGATTGCAGCGCGCCCGGCTGGCTGAAGTTGCGCGGCGCCCACCAGAGCAACCCGAAAGCGCCCGCCGCGATGATCGCGACCAGCGTCAATAGCCAGAGCCGTACGGCATACGGAGGCTCCAAGAGCGTCGCCGCGCTCGATGCCACGCCAATACACGCGACCGCGATCACGGAGACCGATTGGACCTGAAGCTGCTGCTTCTGCACTCCCTCCCTCGCTAGCTCGCCCCCGCGCTGGAGGCCCGCTCCGCCAACTCCCACAGGCTGTCCCACTCTTCGGCGTAGTGGTCGAACAGGCTCCATTTGGCCTGTCTGCGGCGAAACACCGCTACGGGGGCGTTCAATCCACTGTCGCCCTTGTGCAGAACGCCGAGATAGAGAAACTCGCCATCCACAAGATGCATCCACTTGCGCAGTTTCTCGCGGTGGAAGCGCACTTCAATGTGGGAGGCGCTGTCGGGGAGCGCCGCGAGCAGGCTGCATGTGGATCGAATCGCGCGCTGCACGCCCTCCACGGTATCCGCGATGCGTTGGCGGTCCCGTGCGGCGGCGGCCGTTTGAAATAGGTCCCACTGGTATCGCGCCTGGAATTCAAGCGCCTCGCTTGCGTCCGGGTGCGTCAAAAGAATTCGGATCCGCGCCCCGGCCGGCGGTCTCCCCTCGTACCACTGCCGGAATTGCGGAAACACCGATGTGAAGCTAATCCCGAGGTAACAGTAGTCCTTCCGCACCGACGCCAGCATCTCCTTGTTGGCTTCCGGTGGGAAGTGCTCAAAATAGCGGCTGATTCCCGAAAAGAGCGCTGAGAGCCGGTCGCGCTTCAGCTCAAACCACAGCGCAACCGCGAACAACGCCCCGCCCGCGACGAGCAACGCCACCCGTGTCCGAGGGTCCAGAAGGGCCGCCGCCCCCACGATGCTGGCCACGGCGGCGACCACCGAAACCCACTTGAACGTGCGCAACTCGGTGTAATCCATCCGGGACTCCTCCACGGTGCGCGGTCGCCAAATTCTAACACGAATTTCCACTCCGCAATAGAAAAAGCTTAAACTCCCCAGCCGCTCGGGCAGACCGGGAGCAAGCAGGATGCGCAGGGCAACGTTTCAATCCCCTTCTCATCGGGGAGGCGGCGCCTCTTCCCGGACGGAACCAGGTTTTGTTGCCCGGATAAAATCGCGCGCTTGGCGCCGTCGGACCAGGCGAAGGAGAGCGCTCATGACGGCCACACAATTCCCTCTTGTCGGCGAAGCCCGCGACATCCTTGTCCAACTCATCATACTGCTCCTGCTTGCAGCCGGCGGGGCCGAATTGCTCCTCCAGGCGTGGGGGCGGTTGAAAAAAGCGGTCCCGAGGCAGCGGCTAGCTCAGATACGCCGTCCCCGTCAGTCAGCCACCCTCGTCATCGGGAATCGTCCCCGTCGCCCCCCGCGCCAGCCGCC
>CAWAOP010000048.1:0-180994 GCA_963783505.1 Terriglobia bacterium
ACTTCGCGGAATGCCCGCTGGATGGCCTGCTGATACCGAAGAACGGCCTCATCGCGCTGGGCTTCGGCAAGCTTCAGATTCGCGTTCAGGCGTCCCTTGGTAAAGATCGGTTCCATGGCGGAAGCGGTGTACGTCCAGGATCGGGACGCGCCCCGGAATAGCGTGGTCAGCGCAGCGCTGGCGATTCCACCGATCCCGGTCAGCTCGATATCGGGGAAAAACGCCGCCCGTGCGGCGCCGATGCGGGCGTTGGCGGCAACCAGGCTCTGCTCGGCTTCCGCGATATCGGGCCGCCGTTCGAGCAGGGCCGAAGGAATGCCGGCGGGCGGCGCTTCGAGCGCCGGCTGCTCGGAGATCTCCGCCCCCCGGTCGATAGCGGCTCCGGGGTTCCGTGCCGAGGAGTACGTTGATCGCGTTCTCCTGTTGCTGGATCTCGCGCTCGAGATTCGGAATCGCCGCCGCGGCGGTCTCCACCAACTGCTCGGCCTGGCGTTGATCCGACAGCGGAGCGCCCCCGCCATTCACCAAAGTCTGGATGAGGCCGAGCGAATCCTGACGCGAAGCGAGCGTGCGCTGCGAGATAGCAAGCTGGCGATCAAGTGTCCGGAGATCGAAATAGGCTGCCGCCACGCCCGAGACCAAGTCGCTTACCACCGCCCGGCGCGCCCATTCGCTCGCCACCAGATTCGCTCGCGCCGCTTCGGTGAGCCGACGGTATTTGCCCCAGAAATCGGGGCTCCAGGAGCCTGCTACGCCGATCTCGGGAATGTTGTACGCGGCGTAGGAAGCGCCGCCGGACGGAACCCGCTCGCCGGATACTTCCAGACCGCCAGCGAGCGTGGGGAATTGGGCCGACCGAGCTATGACCACTGCATCCTGAGCCTGCAACACATGGTTTGCGGCGATACGCAGATCTAAATTCTGAGCCAGCGCCGTCTTGACCAGGGCTGCAAGAGCCGGGTCCTGGAATACCGTCCACCACGCGGCGTTCCCCAAAGATTCCGGAGCGCCGGGCGTGGCCGTGTTGTCGGGTCCTCGGTACGCGGGCGGTATGTCGAGCTGAGGACGCTGGTAATTCGGGCCTTGGACGCACGCCGAGAGGCCGAGCAACAGAACGAGCGCGAGCGAGAACAAGATGCGCGCCATCAGGCCCTCCCTTCCGGCGAAGCAGGTCCGCCCGGCGGCAACGGATGATTCTTCCGCATCCGCAGTGAAAGCGATTCGATCACGTCGAAGGTCACCGGGATGAGAAAGACCGCGATCATGGTGGCCGCCAGCATTCCGCCAATTACCACCGTGCCCAGGATCCGGCGGGAGGCGGCGCCCGCTCCGCCGGCTACGTATAAAGGAATACATCCGAAGATGAAAGCGAAGGCCGTCATCAGGATGGGGCGCAAGCCGGATGCGCGCGCCGTCCAGCGCGGCCTCGGCCACGGTCTTGCCGCCTTTCTCGAATTCCGTCTTGGCGAACTCGACAATCAGGATGGCGTTCTTGGCCGAGAGGCCGATCAGCATGATCATGCCGATCTGCGTATAAACGTCGTTCTCGAAATTGCGGAGATAGAGCGCCATGAACCCGCCGAAAACGGCGATCGGAACCCCCAGCAGCACGCTCAGAGGGAGCGTCCAGCTTTCATACAGCGCCGCCAGGATCAGAAACACGAACAGCATCGAGAGCCCGAATACCATTCCCGCCGAGATGCCTTTCTCCGCCTCCTGCTCCTGGAACGACATGCCCATGTAGTCGTATCCCATGCCTGGCGGCATGGTCGCGTCGAATACTTCTTCAAGGGCCTTCCTGGCTTGCCCCGAGCTGTATCCCGGCGGCCGCCGTGGCGTTGATTTGCGCGGCCTGGTACTCGTTGTAGCGGAGGGAGAACTCTGGGGCGAGAATGGTCCGAGTGTTGATTAACGTGCCCAAAGGAACCATGCCGCCCGATGGACCGGTCACGTAGAACTGGCCGATATCCTCCGGTTTCCGGCGGTACTCTCCTTCGGCCGCCACATAGACCTGCCATTGCCGCCCGAAGCGATTGAAGTAGTTCACCAGGGCTCCGCCCATGAAGGCCTGCATGGTGTAATAGACATCCCGCATGTCGATGCCCTGGCGCATCACTTTCTCGCGGTCCACATCGGCGTAGAGCTGCGGCACCGTAGGCAAGTAGGTGGTGGTAACGCTGGCCAGCTCCGGCCGCTTCCTCGCGGCCGTAACGAAGGCGCGGACATTGCGGGTGAGAAACTCCTGCGCCGCTCCGCTGCGATCCTCCAGGACGAAACTCACGCCGCCAAAAGCGCCGATTCCGGGAATGGCGGGAGGGGCAAAAGAGAATGCCATGCCCTCTCGGAATCTCGCCAGTCCCCCCATAATGCGCTGGCGGATGGCGGCGTACTGCTCCTGGGGCCCGGTGCGCTCGTCCCAGGATTTCAGCGGAATAAAAAAGAAGCCGCTGTAAGTGTTCGCCACACCGCTCAGCAGGTTGTAGCCGATCACCGTGAGGCAGCCATCCACTCCGGGCGCGCCCATGAGCATCTTCTCGATGTTGACGGAGGCTGCGTTGGTCCGCTGTATCGAAGAAGCGTCGGGCAGTTGCAGGGAGGCCAGCACGTATCCCTGGTCCTCGTCGGGCAGAAAGGCCGAAGGCAGCTTCTTTCCGGCCATCACCGCAGCGACCGCCACGAGCGCCAGAAACACCAGGCTGAATCCGGCTTTGTGAACCAGGGCGGTGGAGATCCCCATATAAGTGGAAGCGCCGCGTCGATAAAAACGGTTGAACCATCCAAAAAACAGCCCCAATGGACCGCGCCTCTTCGTTCGCGGTCTCAGCAGGAGAGCCGCTAGCGCCGGACTGAGCGACAGAGCGTTGAACGCCGAGAACAGCACCGACACGGCGATGGTCACCGCGAACTGCTGGTAGAGGCGTCCCGTAATCCCCGGTATGAAAATGGTGGGGACAAAGACCGCGGCAAGAATAATGGCGATCGCCACCACGGGGCCCGACACTTCGTGCATCGCCTGAACCGCCGCGTCGCGGGGGGCCATTCCTTCTTCGATGTGCCGCTCCACCGCCTCCACCACCACGATGGCGTCGTCCACTACCAGACCGATGGCCAGCACCAGGCCGAACAGCGAGAGCGTGTTGATGGAAAACCCCAGCGTGGGAAAGGTGACGAAAGCGCCGATGAGCGACACCGGAACCGCCAGCAGAGGGATCATCGTGGCGCGCCAGTTCTGGAGGAACAGGTAGACCACCAGGATGACCAGGAGCATCGCGATACCCAGCGTGAATTCGATCTCCTTGATGCCGGAGCGGACCGCTCGGGTAGTATCGATGGCGATCTTGTAATCGAGGTCCTTGGGGAAGCGCTTCTTCAACTCGTCGAGGCGGGTCCGTACGCCGTCCGCGGCGTCCACCGCGTTCGACCCCGGTAGCTGATAGACGGCCATGACGGTCGCGGGTTCGCCGTTCAACCGGCTGACGACGCTGTAATTCTGGGCCCCCAACTCCACGCGCGCCACGTCCTTGAGCCGGAGCGTGGAACCATCGGGCTGGGCTCGCAGCACTATGTCGCCGAACTCCTCCGGAGTGGAGAACCTGCCCTGGGTCCGCACCGTGTACGTGAATTCCTGGCCGGGGGGAATCGGCTCGCCGCCGATCTGTCCGGCCGGATTCACCGTGCTCTGCTGCTGGATGGCCGAGACGATCTGCGCCACGGTCACGCCCAGCCTGGCCAGTTTGTCCGGCTTCACCCACACTCGCATGGCGTACTGGCCCGCGCCGAATACCTGCACCCGGCCGATCCCCGGCAGCCGCGATAGTTCATCCGCCAGGTTGATGTAGGCGTAGTTGGACATGAACGGGCTGTCGTACGTCCCTTTCGGCGAATACAGGGCGATCATCGCGAGCGGCGAGGAAAGCGACTTCTGCACGACGAGTCCCGCCGTATTCACCTCGGGAGGCAATTGCGGCTGCCGCGAGCGAAGTGCGCAATTGCGTCAGCACCTGATCGATATTGGGGTTGGTTTTGACGTCGAAATTTACCGTGATCGTCGAGCTGCCGGCGTTCGAATTGATGGAATACATGTAGTTCATGTTGTCCACGCCGATGACCTGCTCCTCGATCGGTGTCGCTACCGATTGTTCCAGCGTGCGCGAATCCGCGCCCGGGAAGGTGGCCCGAATATTTACTTCGGGAGGCACGATCTCCGGGAACTGCGCGATGGGGAGCTGGAGCATGACTACCAGCCCGACGATGACCGTGAGGATGGCGATCACCATGGCCACGATGGGGCGGTTGATGAAGAATCTCGCCATGTCACTTCCCCTTGGCCGGTGCGGGAGCGCTCGCGGCGGGCTCGGCCCTGGGAACCACCGCCGAGCCATCGGCCACCTTCACGGTACCTTCCGTGATCACGCGTTCGCCCGGCTGCAAGCCGCTCGAGATCACCCACATGGAATCCACGCGCTGGCCGACTTCGACATTGCGCAGAGAGACGCGGTTGTCGGCTCCGACAACCGCGATCTGATAGCGTCCTTGAACTTCCGAGACCGCGCGCTGCGGAATCAACACCGCGCCGCGCAGGGTTTCTTTGATGGCGCGCACTCGCCCGAACTGGCCGGGCCTCAGAATGTTGCCGGGGTTCGGAAACGTCGCGACCACACGCAGCGTAGCCGTCTTCTCGTCAACTTCGCGATCGATGAAGTAGATCTTTCCCGGATGGGAGTACACGGAGCCGTCCGCCAGAACCAGCCTCAGCTCCGTGGCGGAAGATTCCTTCATCCACCCGCCGTCGCCTCCGGAGCTCGCCAGGCCCGCGACCTTTAAGTACTCCTGCTCGGTAATCGGAAAGTAGGCCCGGATCGGATCCACCTGGGAGACTGTCGCGAGCGCCGTGGACGGGCTTACCAGGTTCCCAATCTGAACGGTGGCGATTCCCGCGATGCCGTCCAGCAGGGAGCGGACTTTGGTGAACTCGAGATTCAGCTCGGCCGTTTTCACGCCCGCCTCGGCGGTCTGAATGGAGGCGTTCGCGATGACTATGGCCGCCTTGCCGGTGGCGAGGTTGGCTTCGGCGGTTTTCTGCGCCTGCAACTCGGTGTCCAACTGGCTTTGGGCGATCGCGTGGGCCGCGGCGAGGGGCGTATCGCGGCGCACGTTGATCTGGGTCAATTCCAGTTGCGCGGTGGCCTGAGCCAGTTGCCCTTCGGCTTGCGCGAGTTGCCCGCGTGCTTGCGCGAGCTGGCCTTGGGCAAGATCGCGGGCAGCCTCGAAGGGCCGCGGATCGATTTCAAAAAGCACGTCGTCCTTGTGCACGAGTCCGCCCTCGCGATAGTTCTGGCGAACCACGTACCCGGACACGTACGACCGGATCTCGGCGTTCAGAAAGCCTTCGAGCGTAGCCACCCACTCGCCCGAGACCGGCACGTCCTTTTGGATGGCGGCCGCTACGGTGACCTCCGTGGGCGGCGGAGGCCCCGCCGGACTTTGGGCAGTCTGACGGCACCCGGAACCGATCGCGACGAACGCCGCGCAGGTGGTGAGCAGGAGCAAACAAGAATGTTGGTAGCGCATTTCAAATCCGTCGAGAAATTAGGCTAGCATTAAAATTGTAAGGCCCCGGAGGCATGTGCGAAGGGCCGGGTTTTCGGTCGTGCCCGGCAATCCCGCCATATCCGTCCATCCAGCCTTTTCACGCAAGGGAAATTCCAGCTTAAATGAACGTCGCCAAATTTCTATTATCTTGCGCCGTGGCCGCGTCGCTTGCGGTATGGGCAAGCGGGCAGGCTTTGGACCGGAACGCGGCAGCCGCGCCGCAGGCTCCGGCGGGCCGCGGAGCGCCTGCTCCTTCACAGCCTCAGGGGGCCAGTGCAGCCCAGACGCCAACTTCAGCCGGCCGCGGAGCGGCGGCAGCGCCCAAACCGCCGGTTCGTAGCGTCGTGGACCCCGGCATCATCCCCACGCGCCAGGCCATCACGCCGGCCGGTATCCAGATGGTTTTTCCGGGAAAGGTATACGGCGTAGCTTTCGGCGCTTCGAGCGATAGCGTGTATGCCCTGGCCGCGGGAACCAGCGGCTCGCTGGTGTATCAACTCGACTGGCGCGCCAACCGCGCGACACAGATTGTTCGATCGAGCGTGACTCCGGGCATGCAGGCCATTGCCTTCGACCCCGGCCGCGGCGCGCCGGTGATCTCCGGCGTCGCCACCGTCCGCTCCGCGCAGACAGCATCGGCTGCGGCACAGCCGCAACAGCGGCCCGCCGCGTCGCAATCGAACCCGCCTGCCGCGAGACCCGCGTCACGGCCGGTTGTGCAACTGGTGAGCATTCGCGAAGGAACCGCCACCGTGGAAGCCCCGGAGGTCGGCGCGACGGTAGCCGGAGGCATCGCCCTGATCGACCACGGCGCCCGGGCCTTGGTCGCGCTCACCTTCACGGATGAACTCGCTATCGTGGATCGCGCCACGGGCGCATCCACTAAAATCAAGACCGGCATAGCCCCGTTCAGCGTCATCGCCAACGCGGCTGCCACCGAAGCGTTCGTCAGCAACTGGGGCGGGCGTTTCCCATCCGCCAAGGACCGCACATCGCCCACCGGGAACGACAAGACCGCGGACCGCATCGTGGTAGACCGGTACGGCATCGCCGCCAGCGGCACGATCGCCCGCGTGGATCTGAAAACCCTGCAAGTCACCCAGACCATCGAGGTCGGGCTGCATCCTTCCGGAATGGCGCTGGATGAATCCGCGCGCCTGCTTTACGTGGCGAACAGCAATTCGGATTCCGTCTCCGTCGTCGATCTGGCAACCAACGGCGTGGTGGCGACCATTCCGGTGCAGCCTTTCGCGCGGAAGGTGGCGGGCGTTTCGCCGGAATCGCTGGCGCTTACGAAGGATGGCCGCCGGTTGTACGTGGCGTGCTCGGGCTTGAACGCCGTGGCCGTAGTGAGCGTGAGCCGCTTGGCCAACCGGATCGAAGGGCTTATTCCCACGGGCTGGTATCCGAACCACATCGCTCTGAGCCCGGACGAAAAGTACCTCGCGGTATCCACTTTGCTCGGCGTCGGGGCAGGCAGCCGCGACGGGCAGTCCCCGAACCGCCGCGAGGTGAAGGCCAACCGAGGCACGCTGCACGTGGTTCCGATTCCGGACGCAGCCCAACTGGCGAACTACACCACGGCGGTCATCGAGAACAACCACATGAGGCCGGCGGGGAGCGCGCCCGATCCGGCTGGAACGGTGGCGACGCAGTCCTCCGCGAAGCCCATGCCCGTGCCGCGGCGCGCGGGCGAGCCTTCACCCATCGATCACGTCGTTTACATCATCAAGGAAAACCGCAGCTACGATCAGTACTTCGGCGATATAGCCAAAGGTAACGGCGACCCTTCGTTGGTTCTGGTCGGAGAGGACGTCATTCCCAACCATCGCAAGCTCGCGCAACAGTTCGTCCTACTGGACAATTTCTACGCCAACGGCGAAGTGAGCGCCAACGGCCACCAGTGGGTCACCCAATCCGCCGAGACCGACTACACCTATTGGCCCGGCTACGAGGGCCGCAGCTACCCGAAAAGCGGAGAAGATCCTCTGGCCTTCGTCCATAGCGGATTCCTCTGGGACGACGCCCTTCTGCATAAGCGAAGCTTCCAGAATTTCGGCGAGCTGGTGGGAGTGCTGCCGGATATGAAACGCGCCAAACTGCTCGATGATTACAAGAACGGCGCCGGCTTCCGGGACACTTTCAAGACCGTAGCTCCCATCGCCGCGCTGAATCCGTATGTGGCTAAGGATTTTCCCGCGTACTCGCTGGAAGTGCCGGACGTGGTTCGCGCCCGCATCTTCCTCCGCCACATTCAGGAGTGGGAGGCGGCCGGCGCCATGCCCAATCTGGTCCTGATGCAGCTTCCCTCCGACCATACGAACGGAACCAGCGCGGACTACTCCACTCCCAAGGCCTGCTTCGCGGATAACGACCTCGCGGTCGGGCAGATTGTCGAGGCGCTGACTCACTCGAAATTCTGGAAGACCATGCTGATCCTGGTTGTGGAGGACGACGCGCAAGCCGGTCCCGATCACGTGGATGGCCACCGCACGGTTGCGCTCGCCGTCAGCCCATACATCAAGCGCGGGGCCGTGGATTCGACGTTCTACGCGCAGACCTCGATGAACAAGACCATCGAGTTGATCCTCGGGCTTCCCTCCATGACACTGTTCGATCTGATCGCCAACGACATGCGCAACAGCTTTCAGGACGAACCGGACTACACGCCCTACACCGCCGAGACGCCGAAGCAATCGATCTACGACATCAATCCCAAGCCGGCGTCACTCGGCGGCCTGGCGCGCAAAGCCGCGCAGGATTCCGCGCGCATGAACTTCCGCATTCCCGATGCCGCGCCCTGGGATAAGCTGAACCGCATCATCTGGGGCAGCATCCGCGGATGGGACACGCCCTACCCCATTACGGCGCAAGGCGCGTTCCTTCCCTCCGCCTTGGACGGCGGAGACGATGACGACGATGGCCGCTGAGGGCGGTGCGGCCATTGGACAACGCGAGTGGGTGAACATAAACTGGTACGCTTGGAGCCTTTCGAGGACCGATTGCGCCGAGGCTCTCGGCAGGTACTCCGGTGTTCCCGGATCGGGACACGCGAAGGCCAAAAGGAGATATTCGATGAACAAGGTTCTCGTAGCATTCTTGCCGCTCGCGCTGGCGGTTTACGCTCAACAGGCGCCCCCGGCCACGGCCCCCGGCGCCGCCGCGCAAGCCGCGGGAAGAGGGATGCAGGCGGGTGGAAGGGGCGCCGCCTTACGCTCTCCCGAGATCGCGGCTGACCATAAGGTGACGTTCAGGCTCAGAGCACCCAACGCGACTGAAGTCCTTCTCAATGGCGACTGGCCGGACGGGCGCGGCGTCAAGATGGCGAAGGACGACGCCGGAACATGGTCCGCGACGGTAGGACCGCTGACACCCGAATTGTGGGCCTATACCTTCAGCGTGGACGGCGTGAGCTGCCTGGATACGGCGAACGCGAACCATTTGCGGGATGGAACGCGCTACTCCAACTTCTTTATCATCGACGGGCCGCTCTCCGAGAATTACGGCATCAAGAACGTGGCGCACGGCAATGTGAGCTTGGTTTGGTACGATTCGCCGACGCTCGCGAACGCTTCACCGCGGCGAATGTACGTCTATACGCCGCCGGGATACGACCGGGGAACGCAGCGGTATCCGGTGCTCTACCTGCTGCATGGATCGGGCGGCGATGAGGACGCCTGGAATAATCTCGGGCGCGCCAGCGTGATTCTGGACAACCTGATTGCCGCCGGGAAGGCAGTTCCGATGCTGGTAGTCATGACCAACGGCAATGCCAATCAGAAGATGGGGCCGGGCTACGGAGACGTGCCGGGCCAGGCGTTTGGCAACACCGGGAATCCCGGCGAGGTGGGCGTTGTCGGCGCGTTTACGGCGGGCCGCGGCGCCGCTCCGGCCGCTCCCAACGCTGCCGCGCCGCCGGCGGCTCCGGCCGCTCAAGCGGGCCGAGGGGCGCAGGCGGCTCCTGGCGCGCCCGCCGCTCCGAACGCCGGCCGCGGCGGCGGTGGCGGATTCGGCAATGCATTCCCCGAAAGCCTGGTGAACGATGTCGTTCCGTACGTCGAGCGGAACTACCGCGTGATCCCGAACAAGGATAGCCGCGCAGTCGCGGGGCTTTCGATGGGCGGCGGCCACACCCTTACGGCTACCAACGCGCATCCGGACGTGTTCAGCTACGTGGGCGTATTCAGCATGGGGACCAATGCGGATGTGAGCGACAGGCTTCAAGCGCTGAAGAACGCCGGCGTGAAGTTCTATTACGTCGGCCACGGCAAGGACGACCCCGTGGTGCGCGTCGCGCAGGGGCAGAACCTGGCATCGCAACTTTCGAAGGTCGGCATCAACTATCACTACACCGAGAGCAGCGGCGGACACACGTGGGCTAATTGGCGGATCTACTTGAACGAGTTTGCGCCGTCGCTGTTCAAGTAGCAAGGATTGCGCCTCAGGTTCCTCGGGCGCACTCGGGCCCGGGGAGCCCTCGCCGCAATCGTGCCGCCGATTTAGAGTAGAACTGTGGCACGCTTCGCACTGGTCGGCACGGCGATTTGCGCCCTCGCGCTCCATTCCGTGGCCGCCCCCGGAGAGGATGCGCCAAGCGCCAAGGTGCGGGATCTTCTCCGGCGCATGACGCTGGAGGAAAAGCTTTCCCTGCTGCATGGCGCCCGCGACCCGATGGACCTCGGCGAGGCGGGCTACTGGCCCGGTCTGCCGCGATTAGGAATTCCGCCGTTGCGGCTGGCGGACGGCCCAGCCGGCGTGCATGTAAATGTCGATGCCACGGCGCTCCCCGCGCCCGTCGCGCTGGCCGCGACCTTCGACCCCGGCGCCGCGCGGCAATACGGCGCCGCCGCCGGAAGCGACAGCAAATCCCTGCGGCAGGATGTCTTCCTGGCGCCCCACGTGAACATCGTTCGCGACCCGCTCTTCCGCCGCAATCACACTGCATTGAGCGAAGACCCATTCCTCGCCGCGGAACTGACAGCCGCCGAAATAGAGGGCATTCAGAGCCAGGGCGTCATGGCGCAGGTGAAGCATCTGGCGGGCTACAACGGATCGGAAAACGTCTCCATCGACGAGCGCGCCTTGCATGAGATTTATCTTCCGGCGTTCGAGGCCGCCGTGCGCAGCGGCGTCGCATCGGTCATGTGCGCCTACAACCGCGTAAACGGCCCGTGGTCCTGCGAGAACGCCGAGTTGCAGGACGGAATTCTGCGGGGTCAGTTTGGGTTCCGCGGCTTCGTGACATCGGACTGGGGAGCTGTGCACACCCCATTCGCGATCCTCAGCGGATTGGATTTGGAGATGCCGGGCCGTCCGCTCTCGGGACGAGCCGGACCTTATTTCACCGAGGATCTCAAGAAAGCCGTGGAGGACGGCTCCATTCCGGTGGCCGCGTTGGATCGCGCGCTCGGCCGGATCCTCGGGCAGATGGAGCGGTTCCACCTTCTCGATGCGAACCGGCCGAAGCAGCCGAAGCCTATCGACGTGGCCGCCGATGCGGCCGTAGCGCGCCGCATCGCCACGGAGGGGGCCGTCCTGCTCAAGAACGAGGGAGGCGCATTGCCGCTAGCCGCCGGGGACCTCAAATCCGTGGTTCTTATCGGACCGACGGCCGGCCAGATTGCGGCGGGGTTCATGGGCGAACGCGCCTACGGCTTTGCATCGCGCCTCATCTCGCCTCTCGATACGCTCAGACGCGCCGCGGGAGGCCCAATCGCATATTCTCCGGCGGTTGACCTGACCGGCGTTCCGATCCCGGCCTGGGCGTTTTCTCACGACGGGGTCCCTGGACTGATTCGAAAGCGAGCCGGCCAAGCGCCGTTACCGCCGCTGGTCGACCTGACGCTGGATTTCGAGGGGCCGAACGCTCTGCCCGCTGTCTCGGATTTCACATGGCAAGGCACGCTGACCGTCCCGGAAGACGGCGACTACACGTTGATGGTGCAGCCCGTTCTGGACAACCGGTCGGAGGGAGGCGGGAGCATCGCGGTGGACGGGACGGTGGTCGCTCGCACGGGCGGCCCCGGATTCGGGGGAACGGGCCGGCGCGCCCGGAAGTGGTCGAGCCTTCTGCCCACCACGGACGGCCGCGACAACGGCCGCGGGACGGTGCGTTTGAGCGCCGGGCCGCACCAGCTTGATATAAGCGTCAACTCGACAGGCGAGGGGCCGCTCGGCATCCGCCTGGCTTGGATCACTCCAGCTCTCCGAAAAGCGGGCATCGAGAAAGCCGTCGCTCTAGCTCGCGCCGCCCGGACGGCCGTCGTCTTCGCCTGGGCGCCGACAGGTTACTCGATTACGCTGCCGGAGTCTCAGGACGAACTGATCGAGAAGATTGCCGCCGTCAACCGCAAGACCATCGTGGTCCTGAATACCGGCGGGCCTGTCCTGATGCCATGGCGCGACAAGGTCCAGGCGATTCTGGAGATGTGGTATCCCGGGCTGGAAGGCGGATGGGCAACCGCCGATCTGCTGACAGGCCGCGAGTCGCCCGGCGGCAAACTTCCAGTGACTTTCCCCGCCAGGCTGGAAGACGCGCCGGCGCGCGCGCCCGGCCATCCGGAGCGCATCGACCCTCCGAGCGCGCCGGGCATGAGCGGCATGAATCCGGACGCCCAGCCGGTCACGTTTTCCGAGGGCATCGCAGTTGGGTACCGGTGGTATGACCAGCAGTCGCTCGAACCCTTGTTTCCTTTCGGCCACGGCCTATCCTACTCGACGTTCGAATACTCGGACTTGAAGATCGCTCGCGCGGGGGATGGCTTCGATGTGACCTTCACTTTGCGCAATGCCGGCGCGAGAAGAGCGGCCGAGACCCCGCAAATCTACCTTGGCCCGGCGGAGGGAGCCGCCGTGCCCATGGTTCCGAAATCGCTCGCCGCATTCCAGCGCGTGGAACTGGATGTGGGCCGCAGCATGAAGCTGAAACTTCACGTTGGCACCCGGCAACTCTCCTATTGGTCGGTCGAACACCACGCGTGGTCCCTGGCGGCCGGAAGCCGGACAGTTTATGTGGGCTCGTCTTCGCGGGATTGCCGGTTGACGGGGACGATTGGCGCCAACTGACGGCGTGTGAGACAAATAGGTGAAATCCAAGACCGACTGGAGCCAAAGCTCCGGAGGAGCGGAAAAAAATACCCAGCGTTAACCTAGACCGCCAGCGGACCTTTCGGGGTTCCGCATGGCCCTGGCGCTGCGCAGCGCCGCTGACAGTGCGGCCACGGACTGCCTTATGCGGGCCGCAGGCGTGTGTCCCAGCGCCAACTGGGGCCGGACCCGCGCTGCCGTCTCGGATACTGCGGCCTCGGGTCACGGGGGTCTCGTCCCGCTGACGTAACGAGGACATCACGGGAGTGATCTCCTCGAACGCGATTTTGGTGCTTCAGTCCTGGCGATGTTTTCATCCGCCTGTGAACAGCCGAAGGTACGGCGCAATGCACATAGAGAACGTCATTTGCAGACTGTGCTGTTGGCTCCCAACGGGATTATTCAAGGACCTACGACGACCACCTGCGCCAGTTGGCGCTGAGTATTCGCGTTCAGGCCGGTGGGTTTCCAGCAGAGCCAACTTCACTGCCCGCCCCTTCGCAGGACCAAAGGCTGCTTACTCCGGGGCCCCCGGAATCGTGCCCTTCTTCCCAACGATGGTCATAACAAAGCGAGTCCCGCCCTGCACGAGTAGAACGCGACCCGTGGTACGCGCCAACCGGTCTACATCAGCGAAGATCCCGATCCCGCTCCGTCGGAAGGCAACTAGCTGAGCCTCCCCCAGCACAGCCACTGGCTTGGCCTTTTCGCTTTCGAGCGCCTGTTGAACCACTGGACTACTTAGGAGGGCATCCGCGCCGTCCAGGTTACACGCCCGCCTCGCATTACATACATCTTCCGGAGCGCGCCAGAAAACGGTTCCGGAAAACGGCGCGCTTTTGGCCAAACAGGCCAGCGCACGGGGGCGCAGATGGAACCGCATATTCGCCGAGTACAGGCTAATAATTGACGACCGGTTGAATTCGACCGTTATCCAATCGAATGGCTTCTCCGAATCGGTAGCAGGAATCCCCCGACGCTCGGTGCGCGTTCGCAAGTCGCCGAGATTGAGCATGTCGAGAATCTCAGGGGTGGGCCGATTGGAAAGCGAGTAGAAGGGCCACCCTTTCCAACGCGGCACACCATCCAAGCTACTCTCCGTTTCGGAAGGCAGCATAGACCACTCTTTGGGGCTCAGAGGCCTATCTGAATACAACGAGAGCCACAATAACATCCGAGCCTCGGCGGGTACCGGTGAAATCTCCGAATTCCCGACAAGGATCCAAACGACCGCGGCCCCAGCAAGGACGAACAAGGCCCCGAGCCCCCAACCTTTCTTGTCCTTCTCCGGTAATGTAAAGCGCGCTGACAAGGGACGCGCGATCCCTCGATGAAATATCACGATAAACGAGAGCGCTGCGCTTCCGCCGAGTAGGAAATTCAGCCAATCACTCACGTACAGCGGTCCGAACACGGCGCATGCTAAAAGGAATGCCGAGAAAAGAGCCGCAGGCGGCAGAAGTGTGAACGTGAGCTGATCAAAAGGATGTGCCCCTCGGACGGTCTCGGTGAGTTGTTTCCACCGATCAGATACGAGTTCTAGCCACGTGCCAATGGTGGGAAAGGAACCACGCAGGGATACCCAGAACAAGATCAGCAGAATCGGAATCCCGTACCCGGCTAGGGAACCAGCCCACGTTGACGTCCGTGCGCGCCACGCCGCTACGAAAGCGAAAAGCGTGCAACAGACAAAATAAGCCGAAAAGAAAGCCGACTCAGCCCCGCTCTTCAGCCACTCAGGAAGTGGTATCTTCACAAATCGGATTCGGCCGAAAGTGACGACCAAGAGGGTCGAGTAGAGCAAGGTCCTGACCACAGTAAACAGAATGCCCAGAATGCCCAGAAGGAAAAGGCTGCCCACCCAAAAACAAGAGAAGGCCCCGGAGAACACGAAGAGACGGAAAAGACCCTCCGCCAGCCAATTCCCTAGCGTTCCGTAATTCTTCAGCAGGCCGGGAAATTCTCTGACAGCTACGGAGATTCCCAGCAGAAGTGCCCATACCTTAAGCGACCGCCGAATCCACGGGTTCTCGGTCAACTGATCGAATCTGGCGGCCCACGTCCGCGGTCGCGCAGCAGTCCGCCCGGACGCTGATGCGACAGTATCCTGGTCAGCCATGGAGCTGATTAGAACACAATTCCTCCCGTGAAACGCCCGTCACGGAAATAGGGCTCCACAACTCGGCTTGCTGGGGGTAGGCTTCCTATACGCGCTGCGCCGGTCCGGGCTTAGGTTAACGCCTGTTTTGCGCAAGCCGTGGGTAGAGAGCCAAATCGACTCAGCACCGGGACGGGGCGAAAAAACTCTCTTACGCCCCGTTCCGGGGCTCTCTTGGTTTATTGGCTTTCCCAGCGCTCGCGCGCTGGGCTAATTTCTTGCGCCCTGGCGGGCTTGAGAACAGAGCTGAATAGCGGCTACTACTTGATGCTAACGATCTACTTCTAACCTGGAGACCCCACCGCTTTTTCGTCGCATGCCGCCGAGTGACGGACCGCGCGGGTATCGCCGCAATAATGACGCAGGACGAATCTGCGCCTGTTGTTTTGCGCATTTCCGTTTCCGAGGTCCATCAGCTAACGTGGAGTGTTGCGTGAAACAGGATATTGAGATCGGCTTCAGCCGAACCGGGGCCTTGACGATGGACGACCAGAAGCAACAGCTTGCGGCGATAGTGGGCGAAGAAGGCGTATCCGGCGATCTCCAAGAGTTGGAGCGGTATGCCAGAGACGAGAGCGCGGTTCCACGGATACTGCCCCGCTACATCGTCCAGCCGAAGAACGCCGAGCGGGTTCAGGAGTTGGTCCGATGGGCCAATCGGACTGCGACGCCGCTGATTCCGGTCAGTTCCGGGCACCCTCACTTTCATGGCGACACGGTCCCAAGCGTCGCCGAAGCCGTCATGGTCGATCTGCGCCTAATGAAGTCGATTCTGAAGATCGACCGCCGCAACAAGATGGTGGTGATCGAGCCGGGCGTGACGTACACGGAGCTCGATCCGGCGTTGGCGGCGGAGGGGCTGAGGATTCCTCGCCCTTGGCTGCCGCGCCCAAACAAGTCGGTAATTGCAAGCCTTTTGGAGCGCCAGCCGACCACCATCCCCCGCCTGAATTACTCGCTGCCGGAACCACTACGGGTCTGCGGCGTGGTGTGGGGCACGGGGGACCTCTCGTTCACCGGCGAGGCGGGCATGGGGCCTCTTTCGCTCGAAGCGCAGTGGAACGCGGGTTTGGCGCAGGTCAACCAGCAGGGGCCGCTCTCGACCGATCTGATGCGGCTGCTGACCGGGGCGCAGGGAACTATGGGAATCGTCGTCTGGGCGTCCATCAAGTGCCAACTTGCTGCCCGCCGCGCAAGAAGCGCTTCGTTGTCTCCGCGCCGCGGCTGGAGGAGCTTGTCGAGTTCAGTCGAACGGTGGAGCGGCTCAAGCTGGGCGATGAGGTCGTCACGCTCAACCGCGCGCGGCTTGCCGGCGCCTTGGGCGGCGCAAGGCCGGATCTTCCCGCATGGTCGGTGCTGATGGGCGCTTCCGGCGCCGCGCTGTACCCCGAGGAAAAACTCGACCTGCAAGAAAAAGAACTGCGAGAGGTCGCGCATGAATGCGGGCTGGAGTTGAGCGAGGCCGATCCGAGTATCGCCGCCCTTCTCGATGGCTATGACGGCGATCCGGCGCCTCATTACTCCGTCTTCTTTCTTTGCACGCTGGATCAAGCGCCTGGATTCGTAGAGAGAGTTCTCGAACTGGCCGGCCAAATGGGATACCCGCCGGACCGGATCGGGGTCTATATCCAACCCCAGCACCAGGGCGTATCCCAGCACGTGGAATTCACGATTCCGTACGATGCCGCGGACAAGAAGGACGCGGCGCTTGCGGAGCGGCTCTTCACCGCCGCCAGCGAGATGCTGATCGCGCAGGGAGCTTATTTTTCGCGGCCATACGGACCCTGGGCGGATCTCGTCTACAGCCGGGATGCCACGGCAACGCGGGTTTTGCGGAACCGTGAAAGAACATCTGTAGACCCGAAACACAGTCCTGAACCCCGGCAAGCTGTGTTTCTAGCGCGAAGGAGAATTTTCCATGGCCCTCGAAGACTACCGCGCGGACGCAATGAGGTGCACCCGCTGCGCCTACTGCAAATGGATCCCGCTGGACAAGATCAAGAGCTGGCGATTTTCCAAAGGATGCCCCAGCATCGAATACGCCCACTTCCATTCCTATTCCGCTGGCGGAAGGCTCATCACGGCGCTGTCGTTGATGGATGGCCGCTCCACGGTAACGGAGAAAGTGAAGGACTCCGTCTTCAAGTGCAATCTGTGCGGCAGTTGCGACGTGACGTGCAAGATGTGCCGTTACGACATGGAGCCGCTAGCCGGTATGCGCGAATTGCGCGCTCACCTGGTGCGCGAAGGGCATACGCTGCCCCAGGTGGAGACGGTGATCGAAGGGCTTCGCCGGGACGCTAACATGCTCGGCGCGCCGCGCCAACAGCGTGGAGATTGGGCCGCGGAGCTGAACGTGAAGAACCTGGCCACGGAAAAGGCCGAGGTGGTCTTTCACGCGGGCTGCCGCTACTCGTTCGATGGCGATCTGGGAGACATCGCGCGCACCTCGGTTCGCATCCTTCAGAATGCCGGTTTGGACGTAGGCCTTCTGGGCGCGGCCGAAACCTGCTGCGGAGGACGCGCGCGCGATCTCGGCTACGTTCCGGATTTCGAAACACGTTCCCATTCGCTCCTGAAAGCCTGGGAACGCGCGGGCGTGAAGACCGTGGTCACGCCCTGTTCCGATTGCTACTACGCCTTCAAGCGGTTGTACCCGCCTGAAGGTTCCACCATACAGGCGGTTCACATGGTGGAGTGCGTGGACGCGCTGATCCGCGAAGGCAAGCTGAAGTTCACGCGCCCCGTGCCCATGAAGGTGACGTATCACGATCCGTGCCATCTCGGACGGCAGGGCGAGACCTACGTTCCCTGGAACGGCAAGGAGAAGAAGATCTTCGGCCAGGCCGTGGTGTACGATCCGCCGCGTCCCAGATATAACGGGGCCTTCGGAGTTTACGAGCCGCCGCGCAACGTGCTTCGCGCGATTCCGGGCTTGGAGTTGGTGGAGATGGAACGCAACCGAGAGGCTGCGTGGTGCTGCGGCGCGGGAGGCGGAGCGCGCGAGGCTTATCCCGTTTTCTCGAACTGGACCGCCACGGAGCGCCTGGAAGAAGCCGCGGCGACGGGGGCGGAGGCGATTGTCACGGCCTGCCCTTGGTGCGAGCGAAATTTCATGGACGCCTCGCCAGACGGCGGCGCGAAGTTGAAGGTCTTCGACGTGATGCAGTTGGTGGAGAGGGCATTGTAAGGAGGCTGCCATGGAGATTTCAAGAGACGCATACCGGGCCATCGAGGACATTCTCGGGCCGGAGTACATCACGGACGATCCCGCGTTTCTCGACTCGTACGCGTTCCAGTGGCTTGCCGAACTGGTGCGTCCGCGCCGCAGCCACTACATGCCGCGGCCCTGGGCTGTGGCGATGCCCAACACGACCGCCGAGGTCCAGGCCGTCACCAGGGTCTGCAACAAGTACGGCGTCAAGATCAAGCCGATTTCGACCGGCTGGTATCACTGGGCCGCGCCGATGAAGGACGGCGAGCCCACGCTGCAATTCGATCTGCGGCGCATGAATCGAATCGTCGATATCGACGAGAAGAACCGCTTCGCCATCGTCGAGCCCTACGTGATCTGCGCCCAACTGCAAGCGGAGACGATGAAGCGCGGGCTGAACATCAACATCATCGGCGCGGGAAGCTCCACGTCGGTGGTGGCGAGCGCATGTGCGTATTTCGGGGGCGGGCCGTCCAGCTATGCTTTGGGCAACAACTCCGATAACCTGCTGGGCCAGGAGTGGGTGACTCCCGGGGGCGAGATCGTGCGCACGGGGTCTCTCAGTTCCGGCTGCGGCTGGTTCTGTTCCGAAGGGCCGGGGCCCAGCCTGCGCGGCGTCACTCGCGGAGTGCTCGGCTCTCGCGGCGGCCTGGGCACGTACACGAAGTGCGCCATCAAACTGGCGCACTGGCCCGGCCCTCCCACGCTGGAGCCCGAAGGGCCGCCTCCGGGATATCGTCTTCCCATCCCCGAGAACATGCGCGCCTACACCATCGGCGCGCCCAACTGGGATGCGTGGGCGGATTGCTACTACGCCATCTACGATAACGAGATCGGCTACATCTTCCACCGCCAGTTCAACCTGGCCGGCGCCGATCTCGCCCCCGCGCTGTGGCTCACCTACATCGATCCCCACAAGACGCTGAACGATGTAGAGACCGCGGCGAAAGACCCCGAGATTCGGAAGATCACGGAAGAGGCCCGCATCTCGTTCCAGTTGATTCTGGCGGCGAACTCGGCCGAAGGGATTCAACTGCAAGACAAAATCCTCGATGGCATCCTGGCCGAGACCGGCTGCTACAAAGTGAAGCGCTTCTGCGAGCCGGACATGGCCGAGTTCACCAACATGTACATGCAGCGCCTGGGCCACAAGCACTGCAACTTCATCTGGGCGGGCGGTTACATGGGAAGCTGGATGCAGGCGGGCACGCCCGACTACGTGAAGAAATACGTTCCGGTGGCGATTGAAGGCTTCTATCGCGACCAGAAGGGCCACAAGCTGGTGGAATGCGGCGGCGACGCGATGATGGGCTGCGGCAGCACGGCGCAGGGAGGCGGATATTCCGGCCTGGAGCAGTTCGTCTCCTACGACCCGAACGACAACGACTCCATCGACGCCTGCATCCAGCACATGGAGGATGCCACACAGGACGCCGCGTCGATCGGCGTGCCTCCGGGCAAGGAGTTGTTGTACCTGCAAATCGGCTGGAGCGACGAACGCATCTGGGATGCGCTGGCGAAAATGCCGCAGCGGTTCGTGCTGGATTTCCAGCGCAAGATCAAGGACGCCTTCGACCCGAACTATCTTGGCGATAGGAATTACCAGTGGCTCCCCGAGGGATGGGGACAGAAGCCCGCAGTGGTCCCTGGATGTGATGGGCGTGGGGAGCGAATAGGGGATGGAAAGAACTGATGGGTCTGAAGGTCTGGCGGCGACCGAAGAGCGCTCCCTAACGGTCGCGGCTCGGCTATTGGCTGAATGCCGCTCACCGAGCCGCGACCGTTAGGGAGCGGAGGCGCGGCACGCGCTCGGTACAATAACTGGAGTCATTCTTATGAATCGATACGGAACCTTCATCAGATTCGTTTTCGTGGCGGCCGTTTTGGCTTCCATGTTTGCGCTCTATAGCCGGCAAGCCAACCGGCCTGCCTCGGCTCCGGCCGAGAAGACCATTGCGGAAGCGGACTGCACGGCCGCGAAACTCGGCTCCGAAATCCCGGTGAGCGCCATCGGCGAGCCGGTCTCGGCGGTCACGCTGAACGCGCCGCAATGGCACGCGGCCACCGACCGTGCGCCAGGGTATTGCAGCATCGACGGGAGCATGGCGCCGGTGGACAAGAGCGCTACTGCCCGGCCCATTCGATTCGGCGTGGCCCTACCGGCGACGTGGAAATTCCGCGGAGCGCAACTCGGCGGCGGCGGAATGAACGGGACGGTTCCGGGTCTGACCGGAGGCGTGGGACGCGGAGGCGCATCCCTGCTTGCGCAAGGCTTCGCCACCTACGGAAGCGATTCCGGCCACCAGATGGGCGGTTTCGGAATGCCCGGTGGTGGAATGGGGATGCCTGGCGGCGGAGCGCGCGGGGGCGCTCCGGGGCAAGCTCCTCAAGGATTACCAGGGCAGACGCCGCAAGGCGCGGTGCCGATGCCCGGTGGGCAGGGCGCGGCTCCATCGGCAGGCGCACCCGGAGGCGGAATGCCTGCCATGCCGGCTCGAGGCCAAGGCATGCCCGCGGGCTTCGGCGCGCCCAATCCGGCCGCGGATCAGTGGGCGCTCAATGACGAGGCCATCGCCAACCTCGGCTACATGCAGCTCAAGAAGACGCACGATGCGGCGATGGTGCTGATGCAGCGCATCTACGGCGACCGCCCGCGCTTCAACTACTTCATTGGAAGCTCGCAGGGAGGCCGCGAGTCGCTCACCGTGGCCGAGCGGTATCCCGCCGATTACGACGGCATCGCCGCCGAAGTCCCCATCCTCAACTTCTCGACTCTGATGCTCGCGCCCGAGCTGATCCGCATCCAGGAAAAACCGCTCGCCAACTGGGTGACTCCGGCCAAGGTGAACGCCATTCGCGGCGAGTTCATGCGCCAATGCGACAAGCTCGACGGGCTTGTGGACGGCGTGATCGACAACTACATGGCGTGCCGCGCCATCTTCGACGTGAAGCAGGGCGCCCCGAATCGCAATCCGTGGGCGGCGAAACGCTGCCCGGACAACGTAGACCCGAACCCGCAGGATACGAGCGCGGCGGCCTGCCTCACCGATGGCCAGATCTCCACGCTGAAGATGACTTACTCACCGTACGTGTTCTCGACGCCGCTGGCCAACGGCGTGAAGAGCTTCGGTATGTGGTTTCCGAATACCGACCCATCCGGCAGCGGGCTCATTGCCAACGCTCGCTACCGCGGCCAGGAAGGCGCGGCGGAGAACGCGCCGATGCATAGCCATTTAGGTGTTTTGGGAGTGACGGGCTTCCTGATGAAGGATCTGACGGCGAACCCACTGGACTACGTCGAAGGCGGGCCGCACAACAAGCGGAGAGTGGAGCTTTCGGCGATTGTCGATTCCACCAACCCGGACCTGAGCGCGTACCAGAAGCGAGGCGGCAAGCTGATTGTGGTCATCGGTACGAACGACACGCTGGCGTCGCCCGGCGCTCAGATTGCTTACTATCAATCGGTCCTCGATAAGATGGGCCGCGCGGCAGTGGATTCTTTCGCGCGGTTCTGGGTACTGCCGCAAACCGGCCACGGGCTCAGCGGCAATACGTATAACTTTGATGGCGACGGCAAACCGCTCGCCGCTCAGCCGATCCCCAGCGCGTACGATCGCCTCGGCATGATTGTGGATTGGGTGGAAAACGGCAAAGCGCCCGGCAAGACAGTCACGGTCACAGCCGGAGAGCGCAGCCAGCCGTTGTGCTCCTATCCCGAGTACCCGAAGTATTCGAGCGGGCCAACGGGCTCGGCCAGCTCCTACGCCTGCGCGGCGAACTAGTGCACTGAAGTGACGCCGCACAGCATTCGCCCGGCTCCGCCGGAATAGAGCCTTATCTGCCGGGTCCCGGCGTCGCGCCTGGCGCTCCCGGCGCTCCACGTCCGCCGAAATTGAAATCTACTTTGACGTCGGGATTCGCGACGTAGTACAAGACGCCCTTGTCTACGGGCACGGCTTCGATGCGGTCGCCGAAATCCAGCCGCCGCGGGTCTTTGGGGTCGAACCTGGGCCACTTGATCGCGGCGGTGTTGGGATTGCCCGTCTTGGCGAAAGCGATGAGAGCGTCGGTCATCTGGTCGGCAAGCTCGGCGTCGTGAGGCGTGACCTGCGCTCCGCGCCCGCCCGGCCCGGCCGATTGTTGGCCCACCGTTCCGTGCCAGTAGGCAACGTCCTTGCCGTGGCCGGCGGACTGGCCGTAGGAGAAGACCGACACGTACGCCGGCGACAGACTGCCCGCTTGAGCGATGGCCCAACCGATCATCTGTTTTGCCACGGCGCCGGAAAGGCCGGCCTTCCGAGCCGCCTGGCGGGCCTCCTCGTCATTCGTTGCCGGATAGAGCTTCAACATCTGGTATGCTTTTACCCCTGCCACGCGCTGCAACGCCGTTTTGTAATCGTCGAGCGTCCTCACATTGGAAAAGCCGCCAAAACTCTCGTCGCGGCACCACTCCATGATCGCCGGCACGTCGTTCTGTTTGTGGATAAAGAAAATGTCCGGCGTCGGCTCCGTCAACACGTATCCATCGACCACCGCGGGTTCGTTGATATCGATCCAACTGTTTTCGAGCAGTTTTTCCCAGGGAATGGCCCGCAACTCCGCCAGCGACAGCGCCCCCATCTTCTGCTCGAACTTCAGTCCCGCCTGTTCGACGTCCTTCAGCGGCCGGGCTCCCCAGGGGCCGCCCGGAAAAGTGGACCCGCTCATGGCGACCACGCGGTGGATCAGCCCCTTGGTGAGCGGGCTCGCCTGAAGGTAACAGACGTCGATCGCGCCCGAGGACTGGCCCATGAGCGTGACATCTCCCGGATCGCCGCCGAACTTCGCGATGTTGCGGTGAACCCACTGAAGTACGGCTAGCTCGTCCAGATGCACGAAGTTGCTCGACGCTTTGCGCGTGGTCTCGGCGGTCAGTTCGGGCAGACCGAGGCTTCCCAGCACGCTCAACCGGTAGTTGAAGTTGACGTAGACCGCTCCCTTCCTGGCGAGAACCTCGCCGGATATGGACGGCGAAGACGCCGAGCCGCTGGTGTAGCCGCCTCCGTATATGTATACGATGACCGGCAGTTTCTTCGCGGCCGGTTTCGCCGGCGCCCAAACGTTCAGGAAAAGGCAATCTTCCGAGTAGGCCGGCCCGCCTCGCGCCGCTCCCAGTTGCGGGCAAGAGGCGCCGTATTGGTCGGCGGCGCGGACGTCGTTCCAAGGCGTCACGGGCTGCGGCTCGCGCCAGCGAATGGCGCCGACGGGAGGAGCGGCGTACGGAACGCCAAGGTACGCCTTGACGTCGGATGAAACCAGCTTGCCCGAGATCGGCCCGCTGTCGATTCGCACCGGATCGCCGGGCGCCGCCGCGGCGGGCTGCGAAGCCGCCGGAACCGCAAGGCAAACCATTATGACGGCAGCCGTCAAGCCGCACGCCGCCGCGCGAAGCGCCGATTCGTTGTCCGTGTTTGTGTGAATCAATCTAGTCATTGCGTCTTCCCCGGTGCACCAAGGTATACCCGTCGCCTACGACCCGTCGTTCTGCAGTACCCGATAATGTACATGGTATGCGCGTTTCAGCCGCTGTTGCACTTCCGATGACTCTACTCGCCGCGGAGAGCCTCTTCGGAGCCCAAGCCGGCGCGCCGGGCCATAAGATCCGCGTCGTGCTCATCGGCGATTCCACGGTGAACGACGGAGGCGGCTGGGGGCCCGGCTTCCGCGCTTCGTTCGGATCGGGAGTGGAAGTCGCGAACCTTGCGCTCAACGGACGCAGTTCCAAGAGCTTTCGCGCCGAAGGCGCTTGGGCAAAGGCGTTGACGCCGGCCCCGCAATACGTCCTCATGCAGTTCGGACATAACGACGTGCCCGGCAAGGGACCGGACCGCGAAACCGAGCCGGCCACCACCTATCGCGACAATATGGTCCGCTACATCGAAGAGACCCGGGCCGTGGGCGCCGTGCCGGTGCTCGTGACCTCGATAGTTCGCCGCAATTTCACTCCCGAGGGTAAGATCGCCCCGGACTCGCTCGAGCCTTACGTCGAAGAGGCGCGGAAGATCGCGCGCGAGAAATCCGTGCCGCTGATCGATCTGTACAGCCTCACAGTGGCCCAGGCCGAGAAGCTCGGACCGGAAGGGTGCGCCCGCATCGGCGCTCGAACCGCGGATGGCGCGGTCGATACAACCCACCTAGGGCCGCAGGGACAGATGGAAATCGGCGCCATGGCGGCGCGGGAACTGGTCCGCGTTGAGCCGGCTTTAGCGCAGGATTTCCGGGATGAAGACGCTCCGGTGCGGTTTGTGGTCGCGGCGGACGGCAGCGGAGACTCCAAGACCATTCAGTACGCGATCGATCACGCGCCGCGTACTCGCGCAATGCAGCGCCTCATCATCGAGATTCGTCCGGGGATCTACAAGGAACGCGTCATCATCCCGCAGAGCCGGCCTCGCGTAACATTTCTCGGCGCGGACGCGGCAACAACCATCGTCACCGCCGGCATGAGCGCGGCGGCGGCGGGCGGCACGTTCCTTTCCGCCACGGTGACCGTGGAAGGGACCGAATTCGAGGCGGAGAACGTCACGTTTGAGAACACGTTCGGCGTAGGTTCGCAGGCCGTCGCTATATCGGTTCACTCGGACCGCGCCGTTTTTCGGAAATGCCGATTCCTGGGCATGCAGGACACGCTGTATGCCGCATGGGGACGGCAGTATTACCGCGATTGCTATATCGAGGGCCACGTCGATTTCATCTTCGGCGATGCCACGGCTGTTTTCGATGACTGCGAGATTCGAAGCAAAGGGGCGGGCTACATCGCCGCCGACAGCCGCGACGTCGCGGACTCGCCGACAGGCTTTGTGTTCCGTAATTGCAGGCTCACGAAGAGCCCGGAGAGCAAGACGGCGGAAGTCTACCTGGCCCGCCCCTGGCGGCCGTGCTCGCGCGTGGTCTATCTGAATACCTGGATGGACTCGCATATCCGCCCGGAAGGTTGGGATAACTGGGGCAACGCCCAGAACGAGAAGACCGCCGTCTTCCTCGAAACCGGATCGAGCGGGCCGGGCGCCGCGGCATCGGCGCGGCGCCCCTGGTCGCGCCAGATTTCGAAAGAAGAGGCGGCCGCGTTTGAGCCCCGCGAGTTTCTGAAGGGCTTGGATCTGTGGAATCCAGCGCAGGAATAGCCGGCTGCTTCCCGCGGCCAGACCGGCCGTAGTTTCTACGTACCACCCGATACCGAGCAAAACCAGCGGATCGCACTACAGCCGACGCATCGAAGGCTGAGAACGCTTGCAGAATTCAGCTCCGTTTGGCGCACTTAGCCTCCCGGGGGTTGAACGATGAGCCGAATGATGTTAAGAAGATTACTCAGGAGATTGCATAATATGAAACGAAAATTGTTCCTTGCAGTGTTCGTCGCCCTCCTGGCCGGAAGCGCTTACTTAGCGCAGGCGCAAAAGGCCGTCAAGCCGGGCGCGAAACAAGCATTAGTCGAGCCTCCCTACGCCCCCGCGAACGCGCCGGCGATTCCGGCGCACCCCTCGCCCTACAACTTCGCGGGGATTCAGTATCCCCGCATTGAAGCCGACAATCGGGTGACCTTCCACTTCACCGCCCCCAACGCGCAGAAGGTGCAGGTCTCCATCGTCAGCCAGACGTTCGACATGGTCAAGGACTCCACTGGAGTTTGGACTTACACCAGCGCGCCGCAGCCGCCGGGATATCACAACTACTGGATGATCGTGGATGGCACGATCGTGCTGGACCCGAACACTCAGGCCTTTATCGGATACGGCCACATGTGCAACGGCTTTGAGATTCCGGAGCCGGGTGTGGACTGGTACGACCTCAAGGAGGTGCCGCACGGCCACGTTTCAAACGAAAACTACTATGCCAAGTCCATCAATGCCTGGCGGCACATTCTGGTTTACACGCCGCCGGGGTACGATGCCAATCTGAAGACCCGCTACCCCGTTTTCTATATACAACACGGCGGCGGTGAGGATGAGCGGGTGTGGTTCGAGATGGGCCGGACGAACGTAATTCTCGATAACCTGCTTGCCCAAGGCAAGGTGAAGCCCATGATCGTCGTTATGGAAACGAGCGCAGTGGGAGGTCCGGAAACCGGTGGTGGCAGGCCTGGCATAGCCGCCGCTCCTCCGACCGGCGGCGGGGGCGGCGCAGGCCGTGGCCCCGGAGCGGCCCCTGGAGCTGCCGCTCCCGCAGGAGCTGCCGCGGGCCGCGGAGCCGCTCCCGCCGCACCCGGAGCCGCGGCGCCTGGCGCTGCCCCGGGCGCAGCCGCGGGCCGTGGAGCCGGGTTCCCCGGAATGGGCGGACCGGGAGGCGGAGCCTACGGCCAGTTTATGACCACTGAGCTGATTCCGTGGGTCGATAAGAACTTCCGTACGATAGCGGACAAGGATCATCGCGCCATGGCGGGGCTTTCGATGGGCGGCATGCAGACTGCCACCGTCACCATGGCCAACCTCGACAAGTTTTCCTACATCGGCTTCTTCAGCGGCGGCGCCGCGGCCGGCCGCGGCGGTCCGGGACGCGGCGCTCCTGGCGCCGCTCCGGGAGCAGCCGGCCGGCGGGCGCAGCGCCCGCCCCGCTGGACCTCAAGACCATTTACAACGGTCAGATGGCGGTCCCCGCGGAGTTCAACAAGAAAGTCCATGTCCTCTTTATGAGTTGCGGTTCGGTCGAGAACCCCGACTCTTTGCGAACGCACCAGAAACAGCTCGCCGACGCGGGGATAGCCAATACTTACGTATACGTCTCCCCCGGCACCGCGCATGAGTGGCAAACCTGGAGAAGGAGCCTGTACGCTTTTGCTCCTCTCCTGTTCCGGTAGGAGTTGCCCGGCCCGTTCATTCCTCCAGTGGAGGCGATGCGGGGGCCGGACTGGCGCGCGAGCAGTTCGCATAGCGGCGGAGCCGACGTTGGCCCCGCCGCTTTTGTTTTGGCATCGAACAATAAAACGGTGCGGGCCGAATCCGTTTTGTGAAAGATGTTAACAAAGCTATTCAGGGAGATTTCAGGCTATGAAACGAGTATTGTTTGTCGCTTTGCTGACGGCCATCCTGGCTGTTGGAATTTGTTTCGCTCAAACCAATAACCCTTCGAACGTTCTGACGGCCGCTGCGAGCGTAGCGCAGGTCCCCGTTCCGGCTCCGTTAGCCCAGCAACCCCCCGCTCAAGCCCCGGCGCCTGGCGCGCCGGCCGCCGCGCAGGCCGGCAGAGGGGGCGGTGGCCGCGGATTCGGCGGCTCGCCTACGTTGGGCCCGGACGACAAGCCGGCATTCCCCAACCCGGCCGACGGATTCTATGACAAGCGAGACAACGTGCCTCACGGCGTGCTGACGCCCGTGGAGTACGACTCCAAGTCGCTCGGAACGCGTCGCCGGATGCGCGTCTACACGCCTCCCGGCTACTCGACCAATCGCAAATATCCCGGTGCTCTACCTGCTGCATGGCATAGGCGGTGACGACAGGGAATGGACGGAAGCGTGCCACGCGAATCTCGTCATAGACAACCTGCTCGCAGACGGCAAGGTTGTGCCGATGGTCATGGTCTTCCCCGACGGTAATTCATCCAGGACCTTAGCCGACCTCGAGGCCGCTGCCGCTGCCCGAGCGGCAGGCCGCGGAGCCGCACCCGCTGGAGCGCCTGCTGGAGCTCCCGGCGCGGGAGCCGGTCGCGGCGCAGGCGGCGGACGCGGTGGATTCGGAATGGACGCCTGGCTGACGCCTTTCGAGAACGACTTGCTCAAGGACATCATCCCCTACATCGACTCTCACTATTCGGTCTATACCGACCCGGATCATCGCGCCCTGGCCGGCCTCTCGATGGGCGGCGGCCAGACCTTGAACATCGGCTTGGTTCACCCCGAGACGTTCTCTTGGGTCGGCGGGTTCTCCTCGGCTCCGGACACCAAGCAGCCTCCCTCCACGCTCGTACCCGACCCGTCGGTTCCGAAGAAGTTGAAGCTGGTGTGGCTCGCTGGCGGCACGCAGGATAACCTGCTCACCATCACGCAAGGCGTTCACGCGTACCTGAAAGAGAACGGCGTGCCCCACGTCTACAATATCGACGGAGGGAAACACGACAACCTCGAGTGGGACAACAATCTGTACCTGTTTAGCCAGCGCATCTTCAAATAGCCGCCAGGAAACGCGGAATGGGCGCGCCGGCCGGCGCATGGCAGGTTATTGGGAGCGGATGGAATCGGGAACCGGCTTTCAATGCGCAAAGGCGTGCAGCCTACAGCGTCCGGCGCGCACCGCCCGACAGGCTGATGAAACAGCCAGGGCAGGCGGAAACGCCTTCCCCACTTCGCTCCGAAAGCTATTGTGTGAGAGCGCTCTTGGCGCCGGAATCGAAGGTCCGAGCGAAACTGTCGCGCGGCTTATGACGCCACTGGTTTACGCTTGGCCGCAGCTAGCCGGAAGAGTCCAAGAAGACCCACGGCCCCAGCGAATAAGACCGCCGTCGAACGGCTCCGGTGTGGGATTCCCTGACGGATCCACGTTCTCCACGACGTCAATATCGTCCAGCTTGAAGTACGCGCCCGTCGGGGAGAATACCAAGGCGTCCACAGGATTTTGAAACCCAGGGAAATAAGTCCAAACCGTGGGATATATGTTCTCCGTCACAGCCCCGACCACGTTGCCATCGAGGAATCCGACTATCTGAACGGAACCCGCGTCCGAATCGGACGTGTCGGGCCACGCCCCGATGAAGGCAGAGAGAAAGTCGAACGGTGCGCCCGATGTGACTGCGAGCAAGGGCGACGTTGTACTGGGATAGGCAAAGTTGACGCCCATTGGGTAGTAGGGGGGCTGCGTCGAATCGTTGTAGATTTCGGCGTAAGCCGTTCCGTTCATCACTTCCCACCCAGTCCAAACGAAACCGAAATAGTCCGACGGGAGCGGGGCCCAAACATTCGTCTGGTTAGCAAAAGATTGCGTCGTTGGCGCGGAATCGAATGTGATCAGCGAATCGACGGAACCCGCCACAGCCATCCCGGCGCAGACCAAAGCCAGAAGAACCACTCTTAACATGCTCATCCACCGCACTAACTTGCGCCGGACGCGCGTAGCTGAAATTCCAGCGATCAAGCCTGGCTCGGGTCCACTCACATCGAAGAAGGGGGACTCCGTACGCGACATCCTGCTCATTTCATGAACCGCGATTCCATCGCTCACCACTTTGACTCATGCTGGATCTTCCGCCTCGGAAGGCATGGTCCAAATACAAGTCTGACTGACTGAGCGAGGAGAAACCATACTTAAGGAGCCCGCCCCGTACCACAGAATCGAGTGATATGTTTTAGTACGCCAAGGACAAGTACCGCGGACTTAGTCCGGTTACATCTAGTACTGCCATCTTTGCCGCCCCCAAAGAGTCAGAAGAAGCACCGCTTCTCGGAAGTTTCCCTCCGTTTGATGAGCGGTTTCCGAATAGCAACGAATCTACCGGTCAGAGCACTGGCGCCTTCGCTCGGCGCGCTCGGAACCCAAGCGCAACAGGCCCAATAACTCGAGCGCCAAAGCGCCGGCGAAGAGGACGTTATAGAGCGTGTAGCGCTTCCATAACCTCGTGGGATCCTGCGACAGACGGAAGAGCCATTCCATCCCGATCGAACGGACCCACTTCGGCGCTTGCCGGACTCGGCCGGAGAAGAAATCGAACGTTGCTCCCGCCGCGATCAGTACGCAGCCCGGCAGCCGTTCCCGGCGCCGTGCGATCCAAACATCCTGCTTGGGCGATCCCAACCCGACCCACACCATGTTCGCGCCGGATTCAGCGATTTTCCGGCAATCCGCTTCGTCTTCCGCCTGCGTCAAATCCCGAAACGGCGGCGAGAGAACGCCGGCTACGGTCAACTCCGGGGAAATGGCTTTCAGTCTCGCCGCCAGAGCCTCCGGAGCGCCGGGAGCGCCCCCGTAGAGAAAGAAACGGTAGCCGCGCCGGGGAGCCTCGCGAGCGGATTCGAGCATGATGTCGGGCGCGTAGAGCCGGTCGCAGCGCCGGTTCTTGAGAAGCCGCGCGACGGCGAGGAACGGCATGCTGTCTATTCCCAGCAGGTCCGCCTGCTGGAACATTTCGCGGATGCGGCGGTCGAGCAACCCGGACACGCAACAGTTGACGTTGATGAGAGCCACGCTGCGGCCCCTGCCGCCATGCTCGCGTATCCACGCGTCGAACTGGCCGAACATCTCCGCATACGAGATGCAGCGCAGGTCGAGTCCCAGGAAACGGATCGTCTTGGATGCGCGGCCGCCATCGGGTTCCGGCTTCACGGACGTATTGCTCCGCCGCCGGCGATTGAATGCGCCTTTGCCGTCTCGTATGCCGCCATGAGCCTGCGATAGTACGTGGACTGTGCGAACTCACGCGACGCCTTTTCCCGACCCGCGTTCCCGAACCGGCTCGAACGGCCGCGGTCTTCCCACAACTCGCGCAGGCGCACCGCTAAATCCTCGGGATTGTCCGGTTCGAACAACAAACCGGTGACGCCATCGTCAACAAGGTGAGGAAGCCCGCCGATTCTCGACGCAACGACGGGGAGTCCCAAGGACATGGCGTCCATAACCACCATCGGGCATGGCTCGTACCATTGGCTGGGGACAGCCAGGACCAACGCCCTTCGGTAAAAAGCCACAAGCGAGTCAAAATCGAGCCGCCCCAGGAATTCGACGTTGGGAGCCGCCTTCGCCTTGAGTTCCGAATAGACGGGTCCATCGCCCGCGATCTTGAACGGAACATCCGGCATTCGCGCGGCGGCGGCGAGGAGCACATGGACGCCTTTCTCCGGGCTGATTCGTCCGGAATAGGCAATGTATTCCCCGGCCAGCGGCTCGATAGAGCCCGGCGGAATCGAGGACGGGTTTGGGATCACCGCAATTTGCTCTTCGCGAAAACCCGCTAGTATCAGTCTCGATTTGCCGAACGGCGTGAAGGCGATCGACACGTCAACGTTGTCATGGAACAAACGAAAGCGTCTGGCAAAGGCGCTTCGCAGCGCGTAGGCCGAGCTCTCCAGAATGTTGTTGCGGCAGTTCTTCAGCACGCAATGGTATTCCCGGCCGCCCACACAGTCCTCGCAGATGCGCCCTTTGTGCAGGTGAAACCAGGTTGGGCAAGTCAGGTTGTTGCTGTGCACGGTCATCACGACGGGTATGCCCGCCCGCCGGCAGGCGACCAGAATCGACGGAGAGAACATCGGGTATACGCTGTGCACGTGAACCAGATCGGGCCGCTCGTCCTCGATCGTGCGGCGCATTTCGCGATAGGCTCGGACGTTAAACACGCCGCCCCAGAAGGCGGCCCCGCGCGCGAGGATCGAGTCTTCCAAGGCCCGGCTCGACTTCATGATCAGCCGGGGAAAGTGGCCGTTCGTCCCGAGCAAGCGCATCGTGAGATCCACCACGGCCGGCTCCCCGCCGAACCGGCCGCGCTGCTCGTTGTAAACCTGGAATACCTTCACGTTGTTTGTCGGCCGATCGCGGCTATACCTGTGCGGGGCCTCTCCGGCGATCCGAGAATCATATTTCGGCGTCCGGCTGCGCGAGGCCCTGCCTTAAACCACTGACCACCGCCCCGATACGCCGGAAGTCCCCGAGAGCGAGTCTCCTGGCGATTCGATACGCGGCGCCAAACGCCAGTGGAATGGCGGGCGCCTTGGAGTAGCGGCGGAAGAAACGGACCGCCGACATGTTGTTCCACGCGTCCAGCCTGGCGCTTCGCCTGCCGAGGGATGCGCACCCGTGGTGCCAGACGCTCGACCGCTCCGCTACGGCCAACTTCCATCCGTGCCGCCGCAAGCGGAAACCCAGGTCGGCGTCCTCCCAGTACATGAAGAATCCTTCGTCGAACAGGCCCGCCGAGCGAATGGCCTCGGCCCTCAGGAGGCAGCTCGCTCCGCAGATGTAGTCGAGACGCTTCACCTGCCTTGGCCGTTTGATGGGGGAAACCTCTCCACGGATCATCCCGACGCGAAGGCCGCCCCAGAACTGCACACGGCTGGGCTGGTCCATGAAATAAATGACAGACCCGGTTGCGCCGATTCCGGCGTCGCTTGCCGCGACCTCCACCATGGCGCGCAACGAAGCCGGCTCCACGACGGTATCGTTGTTGAGAAGCCATACGAAATCCGCTCCCCGGTCGAGAGCGCGGCGGATGCCGACGTTGCAGCCTCCGCCAAAGCCGAGATTCGCGCTCTGCGCGACGATCTCGACATCGGGACAGGCTTCGCGGATGCGGGCCACCGAATCGTTTGTCGAAGCATTGTCGATCACAAGCGTCGTTTGCTCGTAATCCAGCCGCTTCAGCGAACGCAGGCAATCGACTGTCTCCCGCCAGGAGTTCCAGTTCAAGACGACGGTGAAAACTCTTACCATGCGGCCTTTGGCTCCGCCGCCGCTTGTAGCGCTCCCGCATCGGCAGAGCCGGCGCCGGGCCGGCGGCGCGACAACACGCTTCCGACGAGAGCCCAGGCGTAGACCAGGACGACCAACTCCTCCCAGACCGGCATCACCATAGCGGACAGGTTGAGCCCTACGAACACGGCGAGGGCGCACACTTCCAGGCGCCGTGCGTTCTCGGCGCGGGCCCGGTGCGCGGCAAGAAGAGCCCAGAACACGGCTCCGGTCAGAACTACGAAGAAAACGCCTCCGACGAAGCCTGTTTCCAGCACCACCTGCAAAACCTGATTTTCGCTGTAATCGATCTCGCTCTCGTCGGCGGCGAACCGCGCCTGAACGGTTCCATACTCGCCCAACCCAATGCCAAACGGATGTTTGGAAATGACATCGACGGCGCGCGCCATGCGCTCCTTGTGGATGGTGCTTGAGAGATCGGACTGGATGACGATGGAGGCGAATCGGTCCGCGAGGTTGGATCTTTGTATCGCCGCTCCGCCAAACAGGAACGCGGCGCAAATGATAGCGAGCGCGATGGCTACGCCCGCCGCGTAGCGTGCGCGGCGGGGGCGGTCGGCCAGCCAGACGGTCCCGACGCCGAGCGCCAATCCGGTATATGCGCTTCTGGTATACGTCAGCAAAAGGGACGGGATCAGCAGCGCCAACAAAGGCAAAGCGGCGCGTAATCGCAGCCGGCAAGCCCCGGAAAACAGGATCAGAATGGCGATCTCGCAAAGGAACGCCGGTTCCAGCGGGGTTAGCGAATACGAATACAGGCGGCCGATATCCTCCGCGTAAAGATGAACGGGGCTATAGACCAGCGGAATCAGTCGTTCGTAATCCCATTCATGTTGGAACAAGCCGTAAACTGCGATGAGCGCCACGCTCCCCACCATCACACGCATTAACACGACCATCCGTTCCCGATCGAGTTCCAGGAACATGAAAAAGAGCATCACGACAATGAGCTTGGTATCGAGCGAAATTGCGAAGATGCCGGGAATGCTGGGAGCCGTAAGAAAGGCGGCCAGGTACGCGAGCAGCAGCGCGGCGCACCAGATCAGCACCCATCGGTTGGCGGCGACGATCCGCCGCAGATTTGGGTTGCCGTACGCCGAACGCACGATGCCAACCGCGAGCAACACCTCTTTCCAAAGCGTGAATGCCTGGCGGGCGTTGGACTCGACGCCGCCAAGCCATTGCGAAATCAGGCTATTGAAGGGCATCAGCGCCACCAGCAGGAGAGCCAGCCAGAATGGCGGCGCGATAACGAGGAACGCGAGGAACAGCCCCGCGGCGAAAGCGGCGAGCGCCATGCCGACGCTCTTAAGAAGAAGCAGGGCCGCCGCGACGGAGGCCAGCGACGCGATGGCCGCGGCTCCCGCGATCCGCCCGAAGTCGAGGCTGCCTCCGCGCGGAGCGGAACTTGCCGCCTGTGGAATCAGCATCCGCCCGCCCCAGCCAACGGAGATTCGCATGGAACGGAGCCGGCTGATTTCAGCCGGCCGCCTATCAACGAAAGGAGCGCGCCGGCTGCGCCGCCAAGCGCCAGCACAGGCGCCATCGCGGCGCCGATGAGTCCCAGCGAGCGAGCGAGGAGAAGCGAGGCCACGCTGCCTACTACTCCTCCGAAGATGGCGGCGGCGCAAGCCTTTCGCCACCAGCCCGCTCCGTTCGCAACGGCGTCGGTGATTGCGCTGAGCGGCATCACCAATGCGGCGACCGAGAAGACGCGCACTATCGGGACGGCGTCCGGGTAGCGGCCTCCGAATGAAATCCGGAGAATTGGCTCCGCGAAAATCGCTAGAAAAGCCCCGCAGGGGATGAGCATTGCGTAGGCTAACAGCAGCGCCTTGCGGTAAACGATACGAATGTCCTTGCCGCCGGCGGCAGCCGCGCGGGAGGTGGCGGGGACGACCACCATTGTCAGTCCCGTTGTAACCAGCGCAATCCCGGTAAAGAAGACCTTCGCCGCTCCGTAAGTGGCCGCCGCCAGCGGACTCAAGTAGTGAGCCACCGCGAGGGCGTCCATCTGACTCTGACCGAACCCGCTCAACATAGCCAAGAACGAATACCTGGCGTGCGGGTAATACTCACTGTAATTGAAAGGCCGTTCGGCGCGAGGCTTGACCGGCCGCGCCCAGACACGGCCGAGCGCGATTGGAATCAAGCCGAGCAACGCGGCGCCGCTACGCGCCCAATAGAACCACACCGCGGAGGTGAGCAGTCCGTAGCCGTGAAACACGAGGAGCGCCGATATGTTGGAAACCATGAACACGATATCCATGGCCAGCGCCGTTCCATAGCGCATCCTGGCGAACAGGATCAATTTTTGCACGGCGTAAAACATGGTCGCCGCGAAGGGAATGCACAGATAACGGATCAATCCGATGAACGCGGCGTCGGCGTAGACCAATCTGCCTAACGGAGCTCCTAGAAAAACGAAGGTGGAACATACTGCCGCCGTCACTGCAAAGTAAATCCAGTAGGTGACCTTCAGCGGCTTGTCCGACAGTGCTCCCAATCGCAGCGTCGGATTAGTGACCGGCCCTAAGAGGAGGCACTGGCCGCCAAACAGAACCGCATTCGCCGCCACCACAAAGCCAAATTCCTTTTGGGGCAAGAGCCGGCCGCCCAGGATAAAGGTAATGAAACCCTGCGCTCCCCAAACCGCCTGGCTTGTAATGGAAAACAACCCCGAGACCGCAAGCCTGCGTCCCGCGGAGCTTGAACCGGATGCTCGCCGAGCGAGCCAGGCATTCAGTCTTTCCCAGAGCATTCGGTTCTCACTCGGTGGAAGAAGCGTTGGAATGCGAAGCGCGTCCGGTTCGGGGGTCCGTCAACTCGCTCTTACGGCGATCAGGGACTTGATAAATGGTCCTACCTTCTCGCTGCGGATGTCCGCATAGGGAAATAACACTCTGAACTCTTTCATCGATAACAATCGAATCATCTCGATATCGATCCGCGCCTTGAGATAGTCACGCTCGCGCGGCAGCCACCCCAGATCGAATCGCCGATGCAAAGCCGTTCGAATACTCAGCGGCATTTGCGCCCAGCCCGGTACGTGGAAATGGGCCTCAATTGGGAAGTAGCGGTAAGGTGTCTGGACGAAATAGCCTTTTCCGACGCGACGGATCTCGGCAGCCATCCTGCATTGATCGGCGAGCGTTCCCAGATGCTCAATCACGGAATTTGAAAAGCAGAAATCAAACTCGTGCGTCGCGTACCGCGACAGGTCGCGGCCATCGCCGGCCTCCGAAGCGATCGGCAACGTTCCGGAGGTCTCCTCCCTGCGAGTATTCAGAAGCGTGATTGACAGGCCGCTAAAGTCGCTCGGAAGCGTGTTGGCCCAAAACTGCTCCGTTCCTCCTACGTCAAGGATGCGAACCGGACGTTTGCACTGCGCGATGAGTCTTAGAAAACTCTCGACCCTTTGCCTGCGGAAATTTGAAGCCCGGCTTTTTGGATTTCGATTATCCGCACACCTAAGTGGCATATTCAGTCCTCACCAACCCAAGCTGTACCGAGCCTGAAAGCCGAAGTTGGGATCGGCTGAGCTTGATCGCCAAAGTGAACTCGGAGCAGCGGAAGGATTTGTAACAGGGCACGCCTTGAGGCGTGCCGTACGATTGAATGAGAGCTCCAGGCTTTAGCCCCTGGAGAGGCCGGCAGCGGCTTAAGCCGTTCGATGGGGTGGCCCTATCGGCTCGCCTCAAGGCGAGCCCTGTTACGAGGCATCCGAACTTCGGAATTCGGGCTGAGTAACTAGGATTTCCAAGATCCCCTGGTTTTCCACGTCGGCGTCCCGAACCTCTCGGTTCGTCGATGCGCGGAACGGAGTCGCGCGGGGGAGCCCATGCGCGGTTAAGCTGCGCCGGTGCCCCGCACGATGGCGGGGATGGTCCTGAGGAGAATCGACAAATCCAGCAGGAGCGACCAATTGTCTATGTACTGGAGATCGAGTTCGATCCACCGGTCGAAGGGCGTGTCGCTCCTCCCGCTGATTTGCCAAAGGCAAGTGATGCCGGGCCTGACGCTGAAGCGGCGCATCAGCCAGGAGTCGCTGAAGCGGGCGACATCCCGCTCCGGCAGCGGCCTCGGCCCTACAAGAGCCATGTCGCCCTTGAGCACGTTGTAAAGCTGCGGAAGCTCGTCGAGCGACGTGCGGCGCAGAATCCGGCCCACCGGAGTGATCCTCGGATCGTTTCGGATCTTGAAGACCGGTCCCTCCGCTTCATTCAGGGCTTCGAGTCCCGATTGCATCTCCTCGGCGTCCGGACGCATGGTTCGAAACTTGTACATGCGGAACCGGCGCCTCCGCAGACCGTAGCGCTCCTGGCCGAAGAGCGCGGGGCCGTGACTCGTGAGGCGGATCGCCGCGGCTATGATCAGCATGAGCGGGCCAAGCAGAATCATGCCCGCCAGCGCGCCGGCGATATCCATGCCTCGCTTGATAATCAGCCCGTAATCGTCGCGCACAACCTCAAGAGAGACCAGAGGCGCCAGGTCATGCGTTTCGAGTTTCGGCCGGGCGAGAGAAAGTCGAAAAACATCGGGAAGATACTTGGCTTCCACTCCGGCGCGCTCGCAGGTTTGGATGGCCGCCTGGATCTGGTCGTAGCACGATTTCACCGGCAACGCGATCACCACTTCATCGACGGGATGGCGCATGAGGATGGTTTCCAGTTCGTCCAGTTTGCCGAGCAATTGGCCCTGAATCACGCCGGGAACCGGATGGCCGTTGGGCGAATCGAGGAACCCGAGAATGCGCGCATGGCCCTCGCTCAGCAACCGGTCGTGAATGGCGACCGCTCTCGGACCGCTTCCCACAATCAGCAGGTCACGCCGGCCGCGGAGAGCTCGGGTCAGCCCTCCGGCTACACTCGGCGCCACCAGCCGCCCGCACAGACCGGCGAAGGTCGCAACCGGCAAATAGTACGACACCACCCTGGGGGTGAAGACGCCGCCATTCGAAGTCACAAAGAACAGCAAGGCAAGCGCGGAGGCCGCGCCGCAGGCCGCGGCGACCCGCAACAGTTCCTTCCAAAACTCTCCCCGCCGGGCCGGCTTCGCGAGACCCAAGGCGAGGAACGCCCAGGCGAATCCCAGCAGAAAGACTCCAGCCACGATCAGGTTCTTGACCGTGATGCGAATGGCGAGGAAGCCGCCCAGCCCATCGGGCATCCGGCCCCAGTTGGCCGCGACAAAGACAGCCAACAGCACCGCCAGCGCCACGGCGCCGTTTACAACGGCGTGCACGCGGGAGACCAGCGGTTTGGAGGCTCGGAACATAGGAGGCGGACTCCGGAGGGGCCGAAAACCGAGGCCCTTTACGGCGTAGGCACCTTCGGTATCGAGGGATTATAGTAAACAGCGATGAAGCTGAGCTTGACGAAACGCTCGACCTTGCTGACGAAACTCTGAGGCACCACCAGAAGATCCCCGGGTTTCAGAGATGCCAGAGGCTTGGTGTTCTTTCGGCTCATGGCGGCCTTGAGATTGAGAAGCTCGGCTTGGGCCAGATCCGGCCCGACCCTACGATACAAGATGACCTGCGAATGTTTTGCGGTCTCGTTCTTGAAGCCGCCCGCCATCGCGACCGCCTCAACGGCCGTCAGCGACCCCCGCATATCGAAGCGGCCTGGATTGGCAACCTGGCCGGCTACGATGAAATACGGCTTTTCGAACTCCTTCAGAACAACCGTGATTTCCGGGTCGCGAAGCCGGAGGCTTGCTTTCTCGACAATGGCCGCCTTCACCTCGGCTGTCGTCATACCATCTACCTTGAGATCACCCACGATTTGAAGGTTGACGAGCCCATCGGGCTGCACGTTGACGGTCTGGTCGAACTCGGGCGTGTAGCGGTAGTGGACCTCGAGTACGTCGGAGGGTTGCAGACGGTAGCGGCCGTCGTTTTGAGGGGCTGCGTTCGACTGAGCCAAGGCCCCGCCGCAGCAAGTTAGTAACATCAGTGTAATTTGGAATCTCATGGACTTACTCATCTGACGTCGGAGTGAGAGTAGCCTCATCCCTCCGCTCCATCTGTAGCGCGAATGGGCGAGGCGCTTGAACTTGCCGCGACCGCCCTCAGCCTGTCGGCGGCGAAGCCTGCGCCGACGCCGGCGAATCCAGCGAACACCAGACCTAAGGCCAGATTGAGGGGAATGTTGGGCCGTGACGGAGAGTGGGGCTCGATAGGGGTTTCGGCGATCGTTACGTTAGAGATCTTCTGTTGGTCGAGCGATTCGGCGATGCGCGCTTCTTCGGCTTTCTTCGAATACAAGAGGTACTTGTCTTCGGCCTCTTTCTGCTTTCGGACGAGGTCATCGAGACCGGCGGTAGCGTCTCCCAGGCGCAGCAGTTGGCTGTGATAGTCGCCGGCCTGACGAGCCAGAGCATCGCGGCGCGCCTGTTCGCCGGCAAGGGTGGCTTGGTCGCGGGACAGGTCCGACTGCAAGGTTTGATAGAGCGGGTTCACATCGGAAGACTGTTCCACCGAATTCGTTTTCGAAGCTTGTTCGAGGGCGGCCCTGGTGTCGGCGATTTCCTCGTCCAGTTCCTGCACCAGACGGTCGTCGGAACGGAACTTGACGAGCAGTTCCGAGCGGCGATTGCGCAACTCGGCAAGCATGGTGTTGAGCCGCTCCACCGAATAGACGTTCGTCAACGTGCGAGTCTGGGTGAGAATCCGTTCCTGCGCCTGGCCCAGTTGACGGCGCGTGTCGGCGATCTTGCGCTCGTACTCCAGGATTGTTGCGTCGGTCTGGTATAACTGGGCCTGCGCGTCGGCGGCTCTCTGAAGCGTGATATCTTTCTGCTCCGATAGGACATCCACGTCCTTGCGGCGGCGAAAGGCGGCCAGATCCTCTTCGGCGTTTTGCAGTTCTTCGTCAAAGCGATCGGCCTGGACGCGGAAGAACTCGAAGCTCCCGGGCGTGCTATGCAGCTTGAGATGCTCATCCATATAAAGCTCCGCCAGCACTGAGAGCACGGCCGCGGCGCGGCGGGGATCGGTATCGACGTATTCCACCGTGATGATATCGGCGCGGCGAACGGCGGTGAAGGTCAGGTCGCGTTGAAGCCGCCGGAGAGCCTTCTCGGCGGCCACGGCATGCTGGCCTTGCTCCTCTCCGGGCTTAAGGTAACTCCGGTCCAGGCCGCAGCTCGAAACGACTTTCTGAAGCAGATTGTTACTCGTGAGTAACTCGATCTCCGAGTTAATCTGCACATCGCTCACTTCGGGCCGATAACTGGCGGGCGGTCTATCGGCGGCTGAGACGATGTTGTCTTCACGAACGTTCTTAACTAGTATCTTGATCCGCGTTTCATACTGCTTGGGCAGAAGGAACGTGCCGGCGGCGACGGTCGCGAAGACAAGAACGAAGACGGCCAGAACCGTCCCTTTGCGGCGGTACAAGATGGCGGCGAAGCCGGCTTTCGACAGACCGCTATCCATCGGCATCGAGCTCAAGCCCGATCCCCGTCCCCTAGAATTGGGGAAGTTCCGAATACGGCGTTTGGCGCATTGAAATGAGACTCGATAGCGCTAAGCCTGCCGTCCAGGTCCGCGAGTTTCGCGACGACGATGTCGGGAGGCTCGGGCGGCGCCGTAATGATTCGCTGGAGGGCTAGCCGCGCCAGGTCGGAGACATTCCTGACGCCGTACGCGCGATAGCGTCTCTTGAGAACGTCGTATTCCGTTTGGGAAAGACGGAGACTAATCATCTTGGTTCGGCGATCGGGATTTGGCATGGGATGAAAAGAACTGCGAGTAACAAGCGCCCGGACAGGCTACCGCCCTTTTAGACCCACTTATCCTACTTGCTTTAGCGCATGGGATGTTATGAGACGCCCCTGTATGTCAAACGCTATACGCCAGCTTCAAGATACTAGTGTATGTATAAACCCTTACTTACTAACTGGTTGGATTGTGGGAAACAGTACCGGTACTTCTAGCAATTACGAAGGCGTTCAGGCTTTTGAATCAGGGCGCAAAGCGCCTTCCAGGCATAGAGGAAAGCGGACGGGCGATGGCCGGTCGGGGCGCGAGGAAGTCGGTTTACTTTGCGAAACCGTGTGCTTGCAGTTGGTGCTGCGCCACTAGTTTGTGTGGGCGCAACTGAGCGGAGCGAGCGCTCCGTGGCAAGCCCACGCAAACGCTGGGTTTCGAGCGCTAGTACTGGACCGCAGTTTCCAAAGCTAGGATTCGAGGGGATCGCGGCTCCGCGGCGCCACGCAAGGACCGATTGCGCCGCGTGCGGCTCAAAATCCTATGCGGACACCGGGCCTTTCAGAAAGCGCCGGACGCCGAATTCGTAGACGCCTGCGCCGATGACGCCGCCAATCGGCGGGCCGATGATTGGGACCCAAAACACGCCTGAGCCGTCGGTCAAACCGTTGTTTTTGAATCCTGCCAGCGCCGCCAGGCAACGGGGGCCAAAATCGCGCGCCGGGTTGATGGCATATCCGTGCAGAGCGCCGAACGACATGCCGATGGCGACAACTACGAGCCCGACGATCACGGGCCAGAGATCCGTCGAGGGAATGTTGCGATCGTCGACAATTGCGAAAATCAAGAGCAGGAGGAGTGCGGTTCCCAACACCTGATCGAATAAGCCTGTCATGGGCGAATTGGGAAATGCGGGGAAGGTAGTGAACACGCCCGCCGTCTTCTCCAAGAGCGGATCGGCCTTCAAAAACGCAATATGGTAGTTCGCAAAAACCAGCGCCGCGCCTGCCAATGCTCCGGCCGTTTGCGCCAGCGAATACGGGACGACCTTGCGCCATGGAAACCCGCGGTACACCGCAAAGGCCAGCGTGACCGCCGGATTCAGATGCGCCCCGCTTACCCGGCCGGCGACATATATCCCCATGGTTACTCCCAAGCCCCATCCAATGGTGACGTTCGTATAGCCGCCTTTCACGATCTCGCCTGGAACGCCCGTCCCGAAAAGAACCGTCATGGCGCAGACGCCACAGCCGAACAGAATCAGGACCATCGTCCCGAGGAATTCCCCAAGACACTCGGCGAGCAAGCTTTCACGCTTCATGACCTTCGTCTCCATGATCCGGTCCGGCCTGAAGCCGGCGTGATGACACCCAAGAATAGCAACTGCCAAGGAGCAGAGATTAGCCGCGCCTGGTTGTCTCTTGGCGACACATTCGCACACTTCACATTCAGGCTGAATGCTACGGAAAGCGCCGGTCCGTCGGCTTCAGCGGGCCCGCGCCGACGGCAGGAATTCGGCTTTCGCAAGCTGTCGGGAATCGGAAGCTGCCGTTAGCCGCCGTAGGTGGCCAGCGTCACGCCTCCGATCATCACCGCAACCCCGGCCACCTTGGTCCATGTGATCGGTTGTACGGGAGAGCCCAGCCACCCGAAATGCGACATGACGAGGCCGCCGATAACCTGGCCGGAGAGCATAACGATCATTACCGGGCCGGCGCCGACTCTCGGCATCATCCAGGCGATAGCGAAGACCAGGCCGGCCCCCAGAAGCCCCGCGGTGAGCAACGCGGGATGCACTTGTTTGAGCGGCTGCAGCGCCCCGCTTTGCCATCCGGTCAAACCTATGACCAGGGCTCCCACGGCGCCGATGCACCAGAACAGCGCATTGCCTACGCGGGCGTTGTTCAACGCAGCGCCCACTTTGCCGTTCATGGCCAAGTGGACCGCCAGCACCACTCCCACTAACATGGTCAAGAGATAGAGGTGAACCTTCATGTTTCGCTCCAGTAGCCGGGCTTGATTAGACGCTCTTTGGATCCCGGAACGTTTACGATGGCCGAGCGCAGGCCCGATGTCAAGCGCCATCCAGGGCGTGATAAGATTCCCATCAGGTGATTGGCTGTCGCCGCTCCATCGATTCGGATGCGTTCCGCATGAACCGATGGCGGATTTTGAACGAGGAGAGTTGGGTCACGTTGCAGGTTTCGCGGTTCCCGAGTTTGATTTTGGCCGTCGCCGGCCTCTGTGTTTCAAGCCTTCACGCGCAGGTTTCGGCTACCATTTCGGGGCGAGTGCTTGACGCCACCGGCGCGGGAGTCGAAGGCGCGTCCGTTACGGTCACAAGCCTCGAAACCGGAGCCACCCGCACAGCCGCCACAAGCGACGCCGGGGCGTTCACGGTCCCTATGCTGCCGCTTGGTTTGCAGACCGTCAAAGCGGAAAAGCAGGGTTTCAGACCGGCGGTCCGTTCGGGCATCCAGCTCGCCGTGGGCCAGGAAGCCGAGATTGAACTCACCCTCGAAATCGGCGCGCTGCCGCAAGCGCTTGAAGTGGTTTCCGACGCGCCCGTGGTGAACGCAACCACGTCCTCGCTTTCCGGATTGGTGGCCGAGCGGGAAGTGCTGGACTTGCCGCTGAACGGCCGCAGCTTCGACAACCTGTTGACGCTCAACCCCGGAACCATCGACTTCGGCCTGAAGAGCCAGCAGACCAGCACCAGCAATGGCAACACGTTTTCGGTCGCCGGACGCCGCCCGTACGAGAACGTCATGTTGCTCAACGGTGTGGAATACGCCGGATCGAGCCAGCTCGCCGTCACGCCGGGAGGAGTCAGCGGCTTTCTTCTGGGCGTAGACGCGGTGCGCGAGTTCAACGTCTTGAGCGGCGCATATCCGGCGGAGTACGGAAAGCGGCCCGGCGCGCAAGTCACCGTCGCCACGCGGTCGGGAAGCAACGCTCTGCACGGATCTCTGTTTGAGTTCCTGCGCAACGGCGCGCTGGATTCGCCCGGCTATTTCGACAGCGGCGCCGTCGCGCCATTCAAACGGAACCAGTTCGGCGCCTCGCTTTCCGGCCCGGTCCGCCGCAACCGGCTCTTCCTGTTCGGGAACTACGAGGGATTCCGGCAGAGACTCGCCGCGGCCAATGTCGCGGTGGTTCCCGATCTTGAGGCTCGGCAAGGCTTGATGCCGAACGCCGCGGGTCAATATGCGCCGGTCGCGAACCTGAACACGAAGATGCTCCCGTTCATGGCGACGTGGCCTCAGCCGAACGGAGCGGAATTGCTGGTGAACGGGCTGCCAACCGGCATTGCCCGTTCTTACGGCAACCCCGCGCAGGCGATCCGCGAAGATTTCGGAATCCTGCGGGCCGACTACGCCATTCGCGCCGCGGACTCCTTGTCGGCTACCTATACAACCACCGACGGCGACAACTTCCTGCCTCTTTCCGACCCGCTCTTCGGTTCGTTGACGCATTTGCAGAGTCATCATGCGACGGCGCAGGAGACGCACATCCTCTCTCCGCGGACGCTGAATACCTTCATTGCCGGTTTCTCCCGAAGCGCGTACAACTACGCCTCCTATCCGACCGTTGGGTTGCCCCCCAGCCTCTCGTTTGTCGCCGGCGCTCCTCCCGGTGGAATTGTGATCGGCGGCGGAACCACCACCACGGGCGCGGCTGCGATCACGACAGCCGGCCCGGGTAATGCGGCCGGAGTCTGGAATCGCCGGAACCTCTACACCTACGCTGACAATGTGGAGCTTGATCGCGGAAATCACCGGGTGAGGTTCGGACTCTGGTTCCAGCGAGTGCAGGATAACGACGACAGCAATTCCCGCAGGTACGGCGTGGCGACCTTCTCGACGTTGACGACATTCCTCCAGGGCACGGCGTCTGCCTTTCAGACCGCCGTCCTGCCGACCGCTGAACTGGGATGGCGAAGCTTGTTGGGAGCCTGGTACATCGATGACGATGTCCGGCTGCGCCCGAATCTGGAGTTGAGAGCCGGGCTGCGAGACGAATTCACAACCGGCTGGAACGAAGCGGACGGACGAGCCGGCAACTGGTTGCCGGGCCCGGGCGGCGTACTGATGACAAGCCCGCGCGTGGCGAACTCGGCCTTCACCGCGAATCGCGCGAAGCGGCTGCTCGGCCCGCGGATAGGCCTTGCCTGGGCGCCGGGATCGAAGGGAAACACGTCCATACGCGCCGGCTATGGAATCTATTACTCATTGCTCGATGCGCTTGCGTACCAGTTGAATTCGCAACCGCCTTCCAACGGGTCGGCTGCGGCGCCATCCGGCGGCGTTTCTCTGCTCTCGATCATTCCGCTGACGCCGGGCGCGCCCGTGCCGGCTTCCTGGAGCTACGCGCCGCAAGGCGTCGAGAGCGACGCGAGGACGCCGGCCGTTTCGGAATGGAACCTTTCCGTCGAAAGGGGACTGACTGCCAACACGGTGTTGCGCGTGAGCTACGCGGGGGCATTCGGCTATCACGGCTTGCTCAGCGTCGATCCCAACACGATCGCGCCACAGACCTGCGCCAGTCCGGCAGGTTGCGTTTCGGGCGGCGTCTCCACAAGCCGCGGCCTCGTCGCTCCAGGCGATCGATACGTGCCCGTCGGCTCGCGGCCCAATCCCAATCTGTCGTCGGGATTCTTCTGGCTTACCGAAGGGAACAGCAGCTACAACGCGCTGATGCTCGATTTGAGCCGGCGATTGAGCCGCGGGCTTCAGTTCCGCGCCAATTACACCTGGTCGAAAAACCTCGACATGAACTCCGCTCTTACGGGCGCGCAGGCTAGCAATCAGGCGCAGATGATTCTCGACCGCGCCGATTTGCGCCGCGATTGGGGACCGTCGGCGTTCAACGTCAAGCAGCAGGCCGAATTCTCCGAGCAGTACGACCTCCCCTTCGGACCAGGCCGGCGCTGGCTTGGCGCCCAAAGCGGGGCTGTAGGCAAACTTGCCGGCCACTGGCAGGTGAATGCGATTACGACGCTGCTGAGCGGATTCCCATTCACGCCTCAGATCGGCTCCAACCGTTCGGGCGACGGCGATACCAGAAATCCGGACAGGCCGTCGCTGGATCCCACGTTCAGGGGACCGATTATTCTCGGCCAGCCCAATCAGTGGTTCAATCCGAACGCGTTTCTCTTGCCCGCCGTCGGAACCTACGGAGACCTCGGCCGCGGAGTTTTCGAAGGTCCGGGTTTGGCGCAGGTGGATCTCTCGTTAGTCAAAACAACGGCCTTGGCGGAAGGTAAGAACCTCCAATTTCGCGCGGAGGTTTTCAATCTGTTGAACCGCGCCAACTTCGGAACTCCGAACCCAATCGTGTTTAGCGGGTCCAGCGTGAATCCTTCGGCGGGTCTGATCACAACCACCGTCACGCCCCCGCGGCAAATCCAGTTGGCCCTCCGGCTGTCGTTCTAACTGGCCTTTAAGCGAGCCGTCTTATTTGCCGGCCATTCAACGGCGCGCGGACGAAGTCGCAAAGGCTTTAGGATGGATGAATCGGCATATTCGACGGTCCGATTTCAGGACCTCGCGAAGGGACTTCCATGAGGCTCACCGTTCTTTTCTCATTACTGGCGGCGTTCACCGCCGCGTCCACGGCTCCCGCGGGCGCCCAAGTAACACCGCCCGCGGCCCAGAGCGCGGCGGCGATTCCGGTCACTATCACCGTGGACGCCGCGAATGACCTCGGCGAGCTCAAGCCGATGTGGCGAATGTTCGGCGCCGACGAGCCCAACTACGCCACCATGAAGGACGGCCGAAAGCTCATCGCCGAACTCGGCGAGCTTCGCCCCGACGACGTCTTCTTCCGCGCCCACAATCTTTTCTGCTCCGGAGACGGTGCGCCCGCCTACAAATGGGGCAGCACGGGCATCTACTCGGAAGATAAAGACGGTAAGCCCGTCTACAACTGGACCATCATCGACCACATCTTCGATACGTATCGCGAGCGCCACGTGCGGCCCTATGTGGAACTCGGCTTCATGCCGGAGGCGCTTTCGGCCAACCCCGAGCCCTATCAGCACGATTGGCGCCCCGGCTCCGGCAAGCTCGACACCGGCTGGGCCTATCCGCCCAAGGACTACGGCAAGTTCGCCGAATTGGTTTACCAATGGGTGAAGCACTGCATTGACCGCTACGGCCGGGCCGAGGTGGAACACTGGTACTTCGAGACGTGGAACGAGGCCAATCTCAATACCTATTGGCACGGCTCCGCCGAGGACTTTTTCAAGCTCCACGACTACGCCATCGACGCCGTCCGCCGCGCCCTGCCGGCGGCGCGCGTGGGCGGCATGGACGCGGCCGGCGGCGGCAGCGCCTACTTCCAGAATTTCCTGAAACATGTGGCGAGCGGGACGAATTACGCGACTGGCAAGACCGGCACGCCCACCGACTTCGTTTCATTCCACGCCAAAGGCAGCCCCAGCTTCGTGGAGGGCCACGTGCGGCTCGGCATCTCGGCGCAACTCAACGACATCAATCGCGGTTTCGCGATGATCGCCGCCGTCCCCGAGCTGAAGAACAAGCCCATCGTGATCGGCGAATCCGATCCCGACGGTTGCGCCGCCTGCCAGGGCCCCCAGCTCGGCTACCGCAACACCACCATGTATTCCAGCTATACCGCCGCTGTCTTCGCGCGCAAGCGCGACCTCGCGGCGCGCCACGGCGTCAACCTGGATTCCGCGCTCACCTGGGCCTTCGAATTCGAAGACCAGCCGTTCTTCGCCGGCCAGCGCACTCTCGCCACCGCCGGCATCGATCTGCCCGTGCTGAACGTCTTCCGCATGTTCGGCAAGATGAGCGGCCGCCGCATCGAGGCGCGCAGCTCGGAGGAGGTCCCGCTCGACGACATCCTGCAACACGGCGTGCGCGGCAAGGCGGATATCGCCGCGCAGGCCAGCATCGATGGCCGAAAGCTCGCGGTGATCGCCTGGTATTACCACGACGACGACCTAGCCGGTCCCGACGCAGCCGTCGAACTGACGCTCCGCCATCTGCCGCTCGCCGATGGCGAGGCGCACATGACGAAGTACCTTATCGACAAGACCCACAGCAACGCCTTCACGGCCTGGCAAGGCATGGGCTCGCCCACGTCTCCGAACAATTCGCAATACGCCCAGTTGGTAAAAGCCGGCCAGCTCGCTTCCGAGCCCGCAATCCCCATAACAGTCAAAGGCGGCGCCGCAACGCTAACGTTCACGCTGCCCCGCCAGGGCGTCTATCTGTTCGTCGTGGAGATGTAAGTGGGGCAGGTCTCCAGACCTGCCAGGAATTCCAGGGCAAGCCCCGCGTGCGCGAGCCAGTCGTGGCGCGGGCGTCCACGCCTGCCGTGTCGAGATTCTTCTCGACATTCCAAGTACAGGCGCCTACTCCAATCGCCCTCAACGCTACGACTCAATTCCTCTGTCCGCCTACCTCGCCACCTTTGTCTCCAACTCCGCCCAGCGCGCGTAGAGCGCGTCCACGCGCCGGTGCGCTTCTTGCACCTTTTCGTAGGCTTCTTCCAGACGCTTGCCTTCGGCCGCGTCTTCCTGGCAGCTCGCGTTCGCGCGCGGCCAACTCCTCTTCGGCTTCGAGGATCTTATCCTGCATGCCGTCCCACTCGCGCTGCTCCAGGTAAGACAGCTTCGTCTTGGCAGTCTCGCGCTTGTGCGCTTGCAGTTCGGCGGCAGCGGCTGTCTTGGGCGCGTCTGGTTCCGCGCGCCAAGCTTCCCATTGGGAGTAGTCGGCGAAGGTTCTCGCGGCGCCGTCTTCGAGCGCGATGACGGCGGTGGAGACGCGGTCCAGCAAGTAGCGGTCGTGACTCACCAGCACCATCGCTCCGGGGAAATCGAGCAGGCTTTCTTCGAGCGCTTCGAGAGTGGGGATATCCAAGTCGTTGGTTGGCTCGTCGAGCAGCAGAACGTCGGCCGGAGCCAGCATCAGGCGGGCGATCATCACGCGCGCTTTCTCGCCGCCGGAGAGGCGCGCGACCGGCATTTCCATCTGCTCGTCGCGGAACAGAAACCGCTTGGCCCAGCCGAAGACGTGGATCGGACGGCCGCGGTAGATTACCGAATCTCCCTCCGGGCACAGCGCGCGGCGCAGGCTGATTTCGGGGTCGAGATGCGCGCCGCGGTCCTGCGCGAAGCTCACCACGCGCAACAGGTCCGCGCGGCGGATCGTGCCTTCGTCCGGCGCGAGCGTTCCTTCGAGAGTCTTCAGCAGCGTGGTCTTGCCGCTGCCGTTCGCGCCCAGCAGGCCGATGCGCATGCCAGGCGAAAGCGTCACGTTCAGGCTCCCGAACAGCCGCTTCCCGCCGAGCGATTTTCCAATGCCCTCGGCCTCAATCAGGCGTTTGGTCTTGCGGTCGGTGTCCGTGAAGTCAATTGCGGCCGTAGCCGTGCGTGCGCGCGCCGTGGCGGCCGCCAGTTCCTCGATCAGTTCGCCCGCGGCGTCAATCCGCGCCTTGCTCTTGCCGGCGCGCGCCTTGGGGCCGCGCCGCAACCATTCGATTTCGCGCCGCACCTTTGTCGCCAGCGACGTCTGCTGTTTCTGCTGCGCTTCCAGAAACTCCTCGCGCCGCTCCAGAAACTCGCTGTAGTTTCCGTTCACCTGGAACGCGCTCTGCGGGTAGACCGGGTTCACCTCCACCATGCGTGTGGCCACGCGCTCCAGAAAGTACCGGTCGTGCGTCACCACCATGCTGGCGTTGACGGACGCGAGCGCCTGTTCCAGCCACAGGATTCCTTCTACATCCAGGTGATTGGTGGGCTCGTCGAGCAGCAGGATATCGGGCTCCGCGATCGACGCCGCGGCGATGGCGAGCCGCTTCTTCCACCCGCCCGAAAGCGCCGAGGCGGGCGTTGAGAGCGAATCGAACCCCGCGCGACCCAGCATCATCTGCATGCGGAGCGTCTTGTCGTCCTCGCCGGTGCGCGCATCCGCCATCGCCGCGGCCAGCACGCTGCCGACGGTATCGTCCTCGGCGAACAGCGAATCCTGCGGCACGTAAGCCAGCCGCGCCTGCTTGCGCAACGCCCGCGCCCCCGCGTCCGGCGGCTCCTTGCCCGCGAGGATTTCGAGCAGTGTGGTCTTCCCGCTGCCATTCGGCCCGATCACGCCGACGCGATCCCCATCCGCGATCCCTAGCGCCAGGTCCTCGAAAAGCGCCCGCACGCCATGCGTTTTCGAAAGCCCCGAGACGCTGAGAACAATGGCCATCTCTATTCAGGATCGCATTGCGGCGGAAGCGAGCCTGGAAATAGTGGCTCGGGCCTTTGGCCGACAGCGTCGAGATTCATCTCGACGTTCCGTCTGGCCTGCCCCAGATGGATCTGCCGGTCCTTGGGCGTCTGAGACGGAAAGCGGACAGTCCATTACGGGCGGGTCCGGCGGCCAATGCGCATCCGTTGCGCGCTGGCCGCCGGCCGCGGGTCCTGAGGCTGTCAGAACTCGAGTTCGGTGTCCGATCCGCCGACGTCGATCACCTTCAGGCGAAGGGTGTCGCCTTCCGTGACTGTCCTGATCTTCGTGTCGCTGAACTTCGAGTTGGTGGATTCCACCTTGACAGGGACGGATACGGGCTTGGAACCCTCCTCGCGCTCGAATACGGCGTTCGAGCCCTTCACGGACACCATGTAGGCGCCCGGCTTGAGCTGGGTCTGACCAACAACGGTGGGGGCAGAAAGGGAAATGTGAATGTACTTCGTGCTTGCGAAGGATAGTCCGGCCAAGGCCAGGACGCCCGCGCACAATAAGGCTCTGATTTTCATGGTTTGACGTTCTCCATTGGACCAATTCCCTCGGCCAATAGACGCCGGAGTTTCGTTCCATAGTAGAGACGCTCCGACGGGCGAATATGTTTCCACCGGAAGGTGGTGCTTCGCACTTTTTTTGACGGCAAATAGGATAAAATGAGTCTAATAATCGTGAAACAGATGAGTTAGTTCGGGTGCCCGCAAATGCGTCCACCTGCTATGGATAATTCGTCAATCTCGGCGCATCGCGTACATGCGAGGGCAGCGCGGTTTCGCCCGCGTCGTTGATGATGTGGGTGATGGCGCCGAGCTGCGCCAGCGCGATCGTAACCATGTCGTGGAATTTGACGTTGGGGTTCTTGGGGACTTCGAACGCCCGGGTAAGGACTACATTGGGCCTTCGGAAGACGCTGTACACGCCGAGCCCCCAGGCTTCATGGCTGGTGACGTTACCGGCGACCTTATAAGACGCCCAGCCGTTCACGCCGGGCGCGCTGGTGTAGCTGGGCTGATCGGGCGGGTCGTAGGGGATTTCGGATTGGTAAAAGTAAACGCGTCCGCCGTTGCCGTTCCACAGCACTTGATATTCCTGAAGGTGCTCCACGAACAGCCCGTAGACCGTGACGTTATCGCCGTTCACGATTAACCCGTTCGCGCTCGTGTTGATGGTCCAGCCGACGCTCTGATTCTGGCCGTGGTCCGCGCGCCAGATCCAGGTGTGATCGAGGATCACGTCGTTGCTGTTGATCCTCAGGTTGACGGATGCGCGCCCCGGCGCGGCGCCGCCGATGCGGAAGAAAACGTCGTGAAGCGAAATGGGGTTCGCCGAGTGGCGCGGCTTGCCGCGCGTCGGCCCCACTTCGAGCATGACGGGCGAATTCACGGCTCCCGCGTCGAAGAGGATGCCCGCGATGATGATGCCGTCCGCATCCGCCGTGGTCATGGCAGGCACGCCGTTATCGGGAAGCAGCGTAGCGAAGCCCAGCCCTAATACAACCGTGTTGGCTTTGGTCACCTTGATGGTCTCGGTGAGGTGGTAGATGCCGGGAGTGAGCAGCAGATGCTTGCCCTTCGCCAACTGAGCGTTGATGGTGGCCGCCGTGTCTTTGTCGGGCCTCGCGATGTAGAACTGGCCGATGGGGATGTTCTTCCCCGGCGTAGAGCCCGCGCGCCAGGTGATGCCCGCGCTGTTTGCCCGCAGCGACGGAACGCGAACGCTGTAATTCCCCGCGGAATCCGCCTGAAGGAATGGCTTCTCGCGCACGATCGGGGTTTGGGCGATCTTCGTGATGGGCGGAGCCGGCCACGAGCCTTCCGGCGGATTCACATTCCCCACAAAAACCATGTTCCAGTTCGCGCCGTTCCAACTGGACCACTCCGTGTTGCGAGCGATCCACTGCTGCTGCGGACCCGAGTTCACCTTGCCATCGATCAGGTCGTCGGCCATCCATCCGCCGCTGGCCGAGCCGCCCTGGTGAAGAGCCAAGTCGCCCTTGATGTGCATGCGGCGGAACGGGTCGGCCTGCGAGACGGCCCATTGCATGAGCCCGCCCGCGGGCGTGACGGAAAAGCCTTCGGCCGCCCGCCAGAAAGTTACCAGCGCGCTGTTGCCTCGCGCGGGGCCTGCGTGAACGTTGCCGGAGATCTGCACCGCGTCCGGCGACGCCCCGAGGCCGAGCACCTGGGTGTAGAACCCGATGGGAACATCCAGCTTATAAGTCCCCGGCAGGAACAGGAACGCGTAGCGCGCGTTCCCGAACTGGCTGTTTCCCTGTTCGTCCCAAACCTTGTTGATTCGCTCCTGCATAGCCGCCGCGGGAAGCGATGGATTGAAGACCAGGACGTTGGGGCCGAAATCCGGCGGCGAACCGGCATTCAGCGTGCCGCAGATGAGCGGCGCCAGCAGCAGTAGCGCGGCCACGCTTGCGGCCGCCCGCAAACAATCCGAGCTCCGCGAGTTCATGAAGCATGTGATTCTTGACATGCGGCGTCACTCCTTTCGCGACGATCGATCCGATTCAGGATGCGCGATCCTGAACTCTCAAGAAACCCCTCGCCGGCTAGCCCGGGCGTTCCACGGGCCGGGCGCCGAACAGCGCGCGCCAATCGTGAACCTCGGAAATCAGAACCGTAGCCGCATCCTCGGCAATCTGCCCCAGCCGGCTCAGAGTCAGCGGCCGGGAGGCCGCCTCCAGCCTCTGCCTGATTTCCCGCAGGCCATTCCGCATTCCCAGCGAGCGAATCCTGAGCCCCCGGAACTCGCCCTGAGCGGAAATGCCCGCCAGCGCGGCGCCCAGCGCGGGCAGCATCGCCGTGGCGAACGTGGGCCACGTCCTGGAAACCAGAAAGTGAGCCAGGCAGAAGCAGCCGGTCGCGACGAAGATGACCGAACTCGTGAGATGGACCCGATGCTCGAGCAGGTGACACCGCTCGGCCGTTCTTTCATGGAAATCGGCTTGATCCTTCAGCACGTCCCGAAGCCTCTCGCGGGCGCGGAGGACAAACCCGGAATCGGCGCGCGCGTTCTGCAAGCCGAGTTCGCGGACCACCGCGCGGAACTGCCAGTCCACCCATTGCGTCTGCGAGTCTTCTCTGGGCTGATACAACGGCGGACGGAACTCCGGAATGGTGCGGCCCATCATAGCCAGAAAATCCAGGATGCGCAGAAGTTCCGCCAGAGATCGGTAGGAAAGCCAGCGCATGTGCCATTCGCCGCGGGTGGCGCGAAAACTGCTCCATCCGATCAGGACAATCAGGAACAATTCGATTGCTGCGCAGACGCGCGCGAGGGACTCTTCATGCCCCGGAACCAGGATCGGCACGAGCGCCGCCGTTACCGCCATCCAGGCGCAAACGTGCATGCGGACGCCGGCGCTGCGACAGCGGGCGGCGTAGTCCATGGCCAGCGTATCGGCCCACTCGAAATGCCGCTTGACCAGGGGCCAGATGACGGCTTCCACTTCGCCCGCCGGCGCCCGCTTGCGGCCCGCCAGCACGAGCTTCTCGAACCAGCGATAAAATGCGTGCTGCCGTTTCGGCCAGGTCTCGTTGAAGTATGCGCGCAATAAGGGATTGTCGGGCGCCGCAATGTTGCGGCGGAGGCGTCCGCAAAGTTCCTCGAGCGTCGCAGGCTCCCCGCAGACGCTAATGGTATGCGGCGCGCGAGAATCGATGCGGATCACCAGTACTCCCGCGTCCAGCGCATCGTTGACGATATCGGCGGCGCCCCCCAATCCCGCGGCCGCCTCTCCATCCCAAACCGCTATCAGCGCGTCGCACTGCCGCACCAGCGATCTGCCCGAGGCCAGATACGCCAGGTCCGCGTTGGCTCGCGCGCCGTTCAATTCGAAGACGGCGGTGGCGCGCCCGAGCAATCCGCGAAACGTACTGACGGATTCGGGCCCCTGAAAATCCCGCTCGTACTCCTCGCACGGGAACGGAAGAATGCATTGCAGTTCGAAGCCGCTCTCCAGACCGACCTCGGCGACGACGCGGTCGGCGCCTTCCGCCAGAGCCGACAGCACACGGAAAACCGGCGGAGCCGAATCGTATGCGGCGTCACCGGAGCGGGATAGCACGGGAGCTTCCAGCGCCTTGAGAACCTCGGCGATTCGCGCGCGCAAAACGTCAAGCCGCGCCTGGCCCAGTTTGTTCGGCCGGTGCCCGGTCACGCCGACGCGGAGCGTAAGGCGGGCTCGGGGAGGACCGGGCTTCCTCGCCGGGCCACTCACTACGACTTCGTCGCTATCACTCATTGCCGTCCAGCTTCGAGTTTAGGAAGTGAACACCCAGCTTACACTCAGGCGCGCGGTTTTGCAGGCGCTGCCCGCCGCGGCGAGTCATCGGCTTGCGGGACCGGCCTGGAAGCTGGCAATCTCATCCTGGACGGCGCCGGAGAGCGAAACACTGGCTCGCGAGGCCCTCGCGCTGGACACCAGCCAGGCGGTCAGGAAGTTCCTCCGTGAAGCGAGCTCCGCGAAGCGGTGGTAGAATCTTCCCGTCCGAGGAGGAACGCCCGTGAATCGACGTCATTTGCTTCAGCTCGCCGTCGGCACAGCCGCGGCTCCGAGTTTCGCCCGCGTCATCGCCGCGGCCACCGACCGGTCTCCCGCCGAGATCGCCACCGACGAGGATTTCTGGGCCGCCGTGCGCAATGAGTTCACCGTCGATCGCCTGGTAGTGAATCTGAACAACGGATATGTTTCGCCCTCCCCGCGCCCCGTGCAGGACGCCATGCGCCGGTATCTCGAGTACACCGACATGGGGCCGTACCATACCATGGTCCGGCAGTTGGACCCGAAAATCGAGATGACGCGGCGCATGATCGCCGAGGCGGCGGGGTGCGACGCCGAGGAGATCGCCGTTACCCGTAATTCGAGCGAGGCGCTCGAAATCGCGCAGCTTGGCGTCAAACTCAACCCCGGCGACGAGGTCCTCACCACCAACCAGGACTACCCGCGAATGCTCGTCGCGTTCGATCAGCGCGCCCGCCGCGAGGGCATTCGCGTCAAGCAGATTTCGTTCCCCGTCCCGACGCCCAGCCTGGACGACCTGTACCGCCGCTTCGAAGCGGCCGTCACGCCCGCCACGAAATTGATCCTGGTCTGCCACATCACCAACCGGACCGGACAGATTTTCCCGGTGCGCCGCATCTGCGATATGGCGCACGCGCGCGGCATCAAGGTAATCTGCGACGGCGCGCACGCATTCAGCCATTTCCCGGTCCATATCCCCGATTTGGCATGCGACTACTATGGCGTGAGCCTGCACAAGTGGACCTATGCTCCCATCGGCACGGGCTTCCTTTATGTGCGCAAGCCGCTCATCCGGGACACATGGGCCTTGATGGCCGCGGGCGAAACCCAGGACGACAATATTCGCAAGTTCGAGGAGATCGGCACGCATCCGGCCGCGAACTACGACGCCATCTGCGAGGCGCTCGTCTTCAACCAGAACATCGGCATCGAACGCAAGTCCGCGCGCTTGCGCTACCTGAAGGACCGCTGGGCCACGGCGCTCGGCGCTCATCCGCGGATTCGGATTCTGCACAATCCGGCGCCGGAGATGTCCTGCGGGATCGGCATGTTCGGGCTCCGCGATGGCGACCCGGCCGCCCTGGGGCGCGCTCTCGAATCCAAATACAACATTTTCGTTTCGCTCATGGGCCACGCCGAGTATACGGGCTTGCGCATTACTCCCAATGTCTACACCACCATCCGCGATATCGATTACTTCGTCCGCGCGGTGGAGACGGAATTGAAAGCCGCGTAGCGCGGGGACTCACTTATGCGCCTCTTATCTCTTTTGTATCTGCTCCCGCTTCTGGCTCACGGCCAGTACACGCTTTTCACCGCGATGGTCACCTCGAAGGGTTACGTGGTGGGGGCCAAGCTGCCGCCGAGCGGGATCTTCGTGAAATCCGCCACTGGGGAATGGCGGCACGTGGGATTCAATCACCCCTCCATCAACGCTCTGGATTTCGATCCGCGCGAACCCTCCACCGTGTACGCAGCCGCGGGCAACGGGTTGATCGAAGTCACTCAAGGCGGCGCCCGCTGGCGGATTTTAACGGGCAGCGATGTGACCGAGCTGCGGGATGTGGCCGTGGACCCGAACGCTCCCGGAACCATCTACTTCGCCCATACGGCCGGCATTGAGGTGACGCACGACCGTGGCGCCACGTGGCAGTCCGCCGCTACCGGCCTGCACCGGAGGTGCGTGGAGGCCCTGCGTGTGGACCGCCGCCGAACCGGAGTCCTGGTGGCTGGCAACGAGGAGGGCCTGTTTCGCAGCGAGGATGGCGGCAAGACCTGGCGCCTTGCGGGCGCGGCCGGAATCCAGGTGCTGCATCTCGAGCAATCGCCCCACGACCCATGCTACTGGCTGGCCGCGACGCAGGGCGGCGGGTTGTTCGCATCCACGGATTGCGGCGTGACATTTGAAGGCAATGGAAACTTGGGAGTGGGGCGGAACCTATCCGACATTGCTTTCGACCCGGTCGCGGAGAATCGGATCGCCGTGGCGGGGTGGGGCGTTGGCGTCGCCATCTCCGATGACCGCGGTAAGAGCTGGCAGCCGCGCAATGCGGGCCTTCCGTCCGACGCCGTGTGGAGCGTGGCTTTCGATCCCGCAAAGCCCGGCCGCATGTACGCCAGCGTTCACGAAGCGGCCCTCTACCTATCCGAGGACTACGGCAAAACCTGGGCCAAGGACGGGCTCGAGGGCAGCCGCGTGTTCCGCATGAGATTCGTCCCGGAGGCGCCCCGATGAAACGCCTGTTGTGGTTTTGCCTTCTGCTGTCCCCGGCGCTTACAGCCCAAACCCCGCAGTTTAACGAGCGGGTCCGGTTCGTAGTGGACGCTTACGCCCACCCCAAGAGCGACGCGCCGATGGGCTATGCCAACATCGCCGCCAAGCTGTGGCTGAAGGAAGACGCCGAGGCGTGCTCGCGCCGTCTCGAACAGATTCTCGCCGACGGTCCCACGGGAGACATGTTCTGGATGTACCCGGTGACCGCCATCGCCTATCTCGACCGCGGCCAGTTGACGGATTCGGCGCGGCAGGCCCTGCGCCGCGCTTGGCAAACCTACATGCCTTACCGCGGCGATACGGAGAATCACTGGGTGATGTACTACACCAGCCTGTATCTCATGTCGCAACTGTGGCCGAACCAGCCGGGCGGCCAGTGGTACACCGGGAAATCCTCGGAAGAAAACCTGCGCGAAGCTGCCGGTTGGATTGAATCGTGGGTCCGGCTCACTACGCGCCGCGGCCAGGGCGAGTACGACAGCCCCAACTACATGGGCCTGTACTTCCTCTCGATGTCCTACCTGGCCGAATGGGCGAAAGACCCGGCCATGAAGAAACGCGCGGAGATGATGCTGGAATACCTGATGGCCGATTACGCCGCCGAGACCCTCGACGGCGTTTACGTGGGCGCCCATTCGCGCGTGTATGACCGCCAGGTGGTCGAGAAATGGAACAACCCTTCGAGTGACTTCGGCTGGGCGCTGTTCGGGCTTGGCCATCATTTGCCCACCCCCGATGGGTCACTCCTTTTCTATATGGTGGCCAGCGCGATGGAGCCGCCGGACATTCTGAAACAGATCGCCACGGACCGCTCGCAGCCCTACACGCACTACGAGCTCAAGCGCACGCGCAACCGCTGGCGGTTCTTCGACGAATTGCATGGGCCCGTGTACAAGACCACCTACGTGCGCCGCGAATACGCCGTCAGTTCCGACCAGGGCGGGACGTTGCAACCCATTCAGGAACACTCCTGGGACGTCACCTGGAATCTGGCCGACCCGCGCGGCGTCGAGAATACTCTCTTCACGCTGCACCCGTATTCGTCGCTCGAAGAACTCCAAACGTATTTCGTGTTTCCGCCCGATGTGGGGATGGCGGACGTGGTCGGCTCGAAGAAGAGCTACGATTCGCCGGACAAGTTCGTGGGAGGGTCGCCGTACGAGAAGATTTTTCAGGACCAGGACACTGTGATCGCGCTGTACGATATTCCGCGCGATACCCGCTTCCCGCACATTAACGGGTTCTTTTCCAAAGACCTGTCCGAATTGCGGGAAGACCCTTCGGGCTGGATCTTCGCGCGGGGCGGTGACGCGCTGATTGCCTGCCGCCCGCTCCAGCCGTACAATTGGAAACCGATCGATGGCGGCGGCAAGCGGCTGTTCAGCCCGCACCTGAAAAATGGAATGGTGGTGCAAGTGGCGGCGCGCTCGGAATTCGCGGATATGGAAGCCTTCCGGCGGGCCATTCTCGCGCTGCCGCTCGAGTTCAAAACGGAGCCCACGCCGTGGGTCCGCTTCCGTTCGCTTCGCGGCCAGACGCTGGAGTTCACCTACGGCCAGACGCCGCAAGTGAACGGCTCCGCGCTCGATTACGCGCATTGGCCGCTCTTCGGCGGTCCGTTCGTGGAGGCCGCCGTGGATTCCGAACAGTTGATCCTCAAGTACGGAGCCAGGCGCCGCATCCTGGACTTCCTGCGGCTCACAGTGACGGAGTAGTGCCCGAGAGGTAGGGTGCCCAAGGGAGCGCGTCAGAAACGGGAATCCCGATAGTGGCTGAACTCCAAGCTCCGGAGGAGCGAAAGCAAGTAGCCCACGGCGCGAGCCGTGGGAAGGCAGCGAAATCGATCAAGCCCCGGCACGGGGCGAAAGAACGCTCTTTCGCCCTGCCCTTTTCATCTCTGTCGAAGCGTCGAATCCCCATACTCAACATCGCCACTGTAGTCACGGTCATCACAGCGGCGGCAATCATCTCCAGTTTGGCCGCTGAACCCACATAGCGCATCCCGGCTCCAACCGCACCCGCCCGGTCGGGTAACGGCGTCCACCGCGGCGGCAACGCACACAGCGCCCCACTTGCCCTCCTGGTATCCCCGATCTTTGCCGCAGCCGAACGCGTTGCAGTAGAATCAAGCCGTAACGGAGCCTACCACCAATGCGCCGATCCATCAAGCTCGCATTCGCATTTACCGCAGTCTCCTGGTGCCAAGCACAGCCGCAACCCCTCGCCGTCAAGGTCGAGACGCCGATACCCGTGAAGTTGGAGATGCCAGCGCAGCGCCCTTGGGCGCGGCTATTGGAAATCCTCCTCTCCGGGATCGTTGGCGCTTCCGGTGCCTTGATCGCGGTTGCGTTGAGCAACAAGCACAATGCTGCCGAGAACGCAGCGAATCGCAAATTCGAATTGGAGAAGCTCAATCGAGAGTACAGCTTTGGATTAAAGCGAGACGTGCCTCACTCGGGTCACCCAATCGCTCGTCCAAACCATCCACGCCCTCGAAGCATGGAGCCATGCTAAAACTGATCCAGAGTACTTGGAAAACTCAGGAGCAAGTGCAGCCGAAATTCAACAGGCAGTTGAAGACACAGAGAAGGCCTGGGTCGAATTTCGACTCAGACGAACCGAGCTGAGCCTAAACACAGCGTCCGCCTCCCTGGCCGTGTCTGACGGTCTTTGGAAATCAGCCCAAACCATCGCCCAATTAATAGATGACGCCAATTTGCAAGCATCCAATCGAGATTCCGGCTGGACTTCTCGTTTAGAAGGCGTGCACCACAAAATAAGGCAGTTTACCCAAGACGCCCAAAAGGAGCTTGGCATCGTCCGTATAGCCGGAACGCCCAACCGGGGGAACGATCATTGACCGTGCGGATGACTCGGATGAAAGTGGATCGCAAGAAGGGGGTCAACTCGAGAATGCGGAGGTCAGGCGTGGAGAAGAGCCTGCGCCGGTTTCGTTAGCTAAATAGGGAGGCCAAATGAAAAACTTCTTGAAGTTTGTTGGCAGCATAGCTATTGGGGTCGTACTGAGCTTGTATACCGCTTTCGTTCTTCAACTGCTCTGGAACTGGTTTGCAACGCAAGCATTTCACGTCGAGAGCATTGGGTACTGGAACATGTGCGGTTTGCTGCTTATTGTGGCCGTGGTGAGGACAAAGATCAGCGACAGAGCGGAAACGCCATTGTGGGTTAGGGCAATGACAATGCTTGAGGCTTGTCTGCCTGAAGAGAAGCGAGCGGAGACAATGCGCCAAGTCGATGAAGGAGAAATGGCTAGATTCTTCCGTCCGACTGCCATTAACAGCAGGGAGGCGCTCGGGATCACGTTCCTCCTCGTCGTTGGCTTCGTGATTCACACGTCACTTCCGTAGGCACATGCGGCACTGCACCCGCCCTGTTCGGTTTGCCCCAACAAAATTCCGAAAAGCCGGTATTCGCCATCGAAAAACGCTGAACGAAAAGGGGACAGATTTAATCGCTGGAGGGGTGGGACGGGTTCGGAAGTTTGGTTGCGAGGGCGCACGTTGAAGCCATTCATAACGCCCTCGCGGGTTGGCTCGTGCGCCGTTGGGCGCTGCCCAGGAACGGTTGGCGGGCCCGGCGGGTACCATCTCCGGGGCCGGGGCCGCGCATCCCGGCGGCGAGGAAAGCCGGGAAATGTCAAGCGAAGGGGTTTACGACTCGCACGCGTCCATACCGCTGCCCGTGACTCAAGTCTTCGGAGTAGACTGTGTCGGCGCCAAGCGCCTCGGCGGCGGCGAGGATCGCCGCGTCCCAGTAGGAAATCTTGAATCGCTCGGATTGCTCGATCGCGATTCGCACCAACCGATGGTCAATGGCCTGACACGGAAAGGCAGCCCACTGCTCAATCCACTCCAGGGCTTGCGCGGCGGAAATCGGGCGCGCCGCCTTCCTTACTACGGTCACAAAGAATTCCTGCAACACCTGCGCCGACGTTCCGAAGTCCACCGTTTCCACAAGCTCCAAAGCTCGCGCTCTCTTTGGTTCGTCTTTGCCCGCGCCTATCGCTGCGTAGACGAGGACATTGGTGTCGAAGAACGCCCTAACGGTCATGCAAATCCTCGCGGGTCCACGTTTTTCTACCGAGCCGGCCTTGAGATTGCGCGCTCAACCGCCGCAAGCGCGCCCGTGCGCGCTTAGCCCGATCCTCGTGCGCGGCGAGACGGGTCAAGTACTCACGCACCAGGGCGTTCACTGTGGAGTTGCGTTCGGCCGCACAGCGGCGAACGGTAGCCAGGGTATTCTCGTCTACGCTGAGCGTGATGTTCTTCATAACCACAGTATATGTGTAACTGTGTGACCGCGCAATCGGCAACGCGCCATGTCGCTCGGCGCAACGGCGGCGCCCCATTCTCCGCACAAGAGGCTCTCCTTACACATCGGCCGGCCACCGTCATCGGAGCCAAGTCCCGGCCAAGTTGAGGTGGATCGACGCTCCGGCTCTGCCAGGCGTGAAGGAGTTTGAACGAAAAGGGGACGGAGTAGAGTGACGGATTTGATCGCTGGATGGGTAGTACGGGTTTGGAAGTTTGGTTGCGGGGGTAGGATTTGAACCTACGACCTTTGGGTTATGAGCCCAACGAGCTACCAGACTGCTCCACCCCGCGTAATGATTCTAGCGCAGCAGGGGCGCCAGAAGCAACCTTCAATATCCGAAATTGGCGCGACGCCGGGGGGCGCAGACGCCGGCGACGGCGCGGCCGGGCGAGGTTCAGCGCCGTTGCAGCTTTGCCAGTTCCCCGAACCCGATGTAGAGGTTCACGGCGCCGAGCGCGCTGATGGCCCAGCGGACACACGTGTTATGCCAGTACGGCTGCCACGCGGGGCGGAAGGCGGCGAAATCCCTTGCGTAGTGCGTCCACGGGAACAGCGCCAGGAAAAAACCGGCCTCCAGGTAGAAGCTGATCAGCAGAGCCGTTCCCAGGATGCGGGGCCAGCGGCGGGGAGCCCGTCCGAGCGCCGGCTGGCCAGCGCCGGATGGAATCCCGTTTGCCTCCGGATCGCCCGGCGTCATAGCGCTCCCGCCGGCTGGAACAGGTTCATCTGCGATCCGGAACCGAGAGGGAAGCGCGCGCGCGCCCGCACCGGCTCGAAGCTCAACCGATGCAGCGGCGTGATGCCGTGGGCGTCCAGCGCTTTCAAATGTTCCGCCGTCCCGTAACCCTTGTGCGAGGCGAGACCGTATTCCGGGTATGCCTTGTCCCACTCGCGCATCAATTCGTCCCTGTGAACCTTGGCCAGAATCGACGCGGCCGCGATGGCATGGCACCGCGCATCGCCCTTGATCAGCGCCGATTGCGGCCGCGGACAATCGATGGTGGCCGCATCCACCAGCAGGTAGTCCGGCGCGGGCTTTAGCCGGCTGACAGCCAGTTTCATGGCCAGCCGCGAAGCCTGGTAGATGTTGATCTGGTCGATGGTGGCCGCATCCACCGACGCAACCGCGAACGCCGCGGCGCGCTCGAGGATCAGCGCGGCCAGTTCCTCCCGCTTCTGCGGCGAGAGCTGTTTGCTATCGTTCAGGCCGTCAATGGGCCGTTCGGGATCGAGCGCCACGGCGCCGGCGACCACCGGACCGAACAGCGCGCCACGCCCGGCTTCGTCGACGCCGGCCACCAAGGCAAAGCCCCGCGCGCGCAACTCGCGCTCGATCGTATCTTCGCATCGGAACTGGGCGCCCGCCGGGTCGGGTCGCATGGAAAAAGGGGCGGCGGTTATTCGCGCTCTTTGAGGCGAGCGGCCTTGCCCTTGAGCTCGCGCAGATAGTAGAGCTTGGCGCGGCGCACGCGGCCGGTTCTCACGACATCGATGTGGTCGATAACCCTGGCATTCAGCGGGAAGATGCGCTCCACGCCGTGGCCGAAGCTGATCTTGCGGACTGTGAACGTCTCGCCCATGCCCGTGTTCTTCCGGGCAATGACGGTACCTTCAAAAGCCTGCAACCGCTCCTTGTCGCCTTCCTTGATCTTCACGTGGACGCGGATGGTATCGCCGGAGCGGAACACGGGGGCGTCCTGCTCCCGCTTGTTCTTCTGAATGAACTTCGTCAACAACGCATTCTGCATGACAATTCCCGTAATTCTCTATCTTATACGAAACAGGGGTGGTTCCGCTAATCAGAACGACAAGGCTTCGATCAACTTCGCCAGTTCGGCCTCCATCGCGTCTTTCTGCTTCTGCAATTCCGCCTGGCGGTCGCGCAGCGTGGCCAGTTGCCGTTCGTGATCGTCGATTTGTTTGGCGTAGTTCTGCACCTGCTGCTGCTGGCCGCTCACGTTGTTGAGGCTTTCGATGTTTCGGCGGATGTGTTCCTCGTCCGTTAGCAAATCGCCGGTCTTGCTGCGGACGTCCGCCAGCGCCCGGTCGTTTTCGGCGATGCGCGATTTCTGGTCTGCGATGCGCTGCAACCGATCGCGGCCCGCCTGGCTGATGGTCGCGTTACTGACGTATTCCAGCAGAGTACCGGGCGTGAGGTTGCTCACCGAATAGCTTTGGTCGAATACGCGCTCCTCGCTCACTGCAAATTCCTCCGTGGCGCCCGCGCCCAGGCGGATCTCAAACCGGTACGCCGAAGCCGTCTTCTCCGAGGGTTTTTGATTGAGCAATGTGTAACCCGCGCGCAACGGATGTTCCAGAATCAGCGTCTTGGCCTTTTGATCGACGTTGCGGATCGTGTAGGTGCGCGTTTCCTCGGCGGCCATCTTTGTGGTGAGAAGTCCACGGTTTGCGTGAACCTCCCGCACGACCGCCGCCTTGCTGCCGAACGCATCGGTGATGCGCGTACCGAGGTCCACGGCGTAGCTGATGAGGCGCTTGTCGCCGGCCTTCAAGGTTTCCATTAGCGCTTCGCCGCCGTAGGCGCCGCCGTCGTAAACCGTGATGGGGCCGCCATCGAGCGTCTTGCCGCTGTTGTTGGTGAGTTCCGCCGCGTCGGTGGGATGCTGCGAGCTGTGATCGGAATAGATCAGCAGCTTGCGGCCTTCGAGCTGCTGTTGCAGGAACGGCAGCATGGCGGACTCGCTCTTGCGAATGGTGACCGGTTGAGCGATGCGGTATTCGAAAAGCTCGCCTAATTCCTGCCCGGCGGCCGAGGAGACGATGGTGCTCGGTGCGGCAGCCGGAGCCGACATGCGAAGCATCGGCTGGGGTAGGCGCCCGCGTCAGCCAAACCGCCAATCTGCGCCATTGGAGCCGGAGACGCCCCAGCAGCCATCGCCCGCGCCGCCATGGGCAAGTTCCCTCCGACGGCTCCGCCGCGGCCACCGCCTCCGCCCGCCGCGCCCTGCCCCGGGCCGTTCGACACAATCCCGTTCGCAAAGGGGTCGTACCCCCCCTCATGCACCACCGGCTGCGCCGCGCGATCCTCGGCCAGTTCCGCCGTCTGGCGCTGCACGTAACGCGGAGCGTAAAGCTGGCTCACGAATGAAATCGGCCTGCCCGAAACCAGCGAAAGCTGGACGTTGTTCCAATCCTCGCCCGTCGTGTTATCGACGATGGCCCAGCCTTCAAGCGTTGGTTGACCTGTCGCCGGGAAGATCAAGCGATAGCTCGATTTCCAGACCGCGGTCGGAATCGTGTAACTGGCCAACAGTTCGCGCGCCGGTGCGCTGGTGGAATCGATGTACACGCTGCGCTTCTCCTTCGATCGCGCCGCCGCCACCGCCGCCAGATACTCCTGGAACTGTTTTTGCAGCGTCGTGTCCGACAAGCGCAAACCAGAAGCTGCGCTCAAGTCCACAGTCCGCATTTCGCCGTTATCCAGAAGCAGCGTCAACTGCTCGCGCTGGGCCTGTTTGTCGGTGGCCTCGACTTCCCTTCCCGTGACAATCAGCCCCGCTAAGTTATCGCTTCCAATCTTGATTTCGATCCGCGCACCCTTCAACTGATCGAGCATTACTACCAGCGGCTGCGCGTCGCCGATCCGAAACGGAAACTCGGCAAGCTGGTGGCTGAGGGGGTCCTGCGCGTCGTAGCGAAGGCCGGAGATCTTTCCGCCGCCGCGCTCCTCGATGGTGAGCGATTTCAGAACGTCGTTCATCTCCGTGACGCTGAACTCCAGCCGCGCGGATTCGCCCGCCGCGAGCTTTCCCGACCGTTCGAAGAATCCGATGCCGTGCTTGTAGAGCACCACTTGGGTAACCGGCAGATCGGCCGCAAAGGCGGCCGCCGTTGCCAACGCTAGAACCAGAAGGCGTTTCATAATCACCTCACTCGCCCATCACTTTAACTATGACGCGTTTGGCCCGGCGCCCGTCGAACTCGGCGTAGTAGATCTGCTGCCACGGCCCAAAATCCAGCTTGCCTTTCGTCACGGGAACAATCACCTGGTGGTGCACCAGCAGGCTCTTCAGGTGCGAATCGCCGTTCGATTCCCCGGTCTGATGATGCCTGTAATCGCGGCGGAACGGCGCCAGCTTCTCCAGCCATTCGTCGATATCGGCGATCAGCCCGTCCTCGGCGTCGTTGACCCACACGCCAGCCGTGATGTGCATGGCGGAAACCAGGATCATGCCCTCTTGTATCGCGCTTTTTTGTAGTATTCGCTCCACCTGCGGCGTAATATTATGATATTCGCGGTGCTGCGCTGTCTTAAACGTCAGATACTCGGTGAGGAATCGCATATCGCGATCATACAACCAAGCCTATGGAAACGGCTCCCGTACAGATCCTGATCCTGGAGGACGATGCCGCTATCCGCGATCTTCTTCGCGTATACCTGGCCTGTTTCGGTTTCGCCGTCCAATCGCTCGATTCGCCGGAGCCCGCGCTTCGGCGGCTGCGCGAGAATCCGGCGGAGTTTGCGCTGGCCGTGGTTGACGGAACCATCGCCGGGAGCGACCCCTCGGCGCTGGCCGCGGATTTGCTGGCCGCGAGCCCTTATTTGCGGTTGCTCGTCGCCAGCGGATATCCGTTGGATATCGCCGCCGTCGAGGCCGCCGCGCCGGGGCGCGTTGCGTTCATCCCCAAACCGTTCTCACCCGAGATGCTGGCGGCTGCCGTGCGGAGGCTCCTTGGCGAAAAAGAAGAAGGCGTTTGAACTCGGCAAGGAATTGAAGGCTATCGCTCGCGAGAGAGTAGGCCGAAATTCCCGCGGCAAAAACCATACAACCTAAGACACTGCGCAAGAAGCCGAAGCACAAGAAGAGCCCGAAGGAAGAGGGAGAGTAACCGAGAGGCGGCGGCCTTCAGCTTCGCCTGTCAATCGGCGCCGCTTTCGCGGAGCGGCCGGACTTGGGAGTACGGAGCAGGCAGTCCCAACAGAACTGCTACTTCAGCCAACGGTCCAGCCAGGCCGCGGCCACCGCTCCGATGGCATTGAGAACGCCGCCCCAGCAGATGTCAATCAGCGATACGCGCAGGGGCCAATCGCGCACCAGCGAGTAGTTGGTCATGTCGTATACGGTATAGACCACGATGCCGTAGACGGCTCCCCAGAGGAGCGCGGAGCCAGTGAGATTGGCCACGGAAATCCGGGGCAGGACGAAGAGGACGATCCCAAGAGGAATGGCAAGATAGACCACCAGAGCAGCCCAAATGATGGGATGCATATCGTTCCCCGACATGCGCAGAAAAGATCCGAGCCCCTTCTTATACAGGCCCGATGCGAAGACGCCGAGCCAGACAAAGTCCAGAGCGAACAACAGGGGCGGCAGGAACAAAAACACCTTCACGGAATGCCACATCATCGAACTCCTTTATCGTTTGGGCGGGAACGGGAAAAAAGCGCTCGTCCGCCGCCGGTACTCCTGAAACTCCAGGTTTCCCTCGTATTTCTTCTCAAGGAGCGGGATGCCCGACGCGAACAGGATCAGCACTGTAATCGTGACCGGGCCGAGGACGGTTCTCCAACCTCCAGGCTCCGAGCAGGCAATCAGCCAAACGCCCCACCACAGCGTTACCTCACCGAAATAGTTGGGATGCCGCGTGTACTTCCAGAGCCCCGAAGTGACGACCCGTCCGCGGTTGCCAGTGTCCTTCTTGAATCGGACCAACTGGAGGTCCCCGACGGCCTCGAATACAAAGCCCGCCAGCCAGACAGCGGCGCCGAAAGCGTCGAGCCATGTGAGATCGGAATTCGAATGAGCCAGGACATGGGTCACGGGGATGAGAACGGCGACGCTCAGGAAACCTTGGAGCAGGAACACCTGGAAATACGCCCGTACGGCCGCATGGCTCCCCCATTCTGCGCGCCACTTCCGGTATCGCGGATCTTCGGCTTTTCCCCGGTTCCGCAGGCCGATGTGTAACGAGAGACGCAAGCCCCAAATGGTCACGAACGCCAGAACGATGATTCCGCGGCTCGAAATGGCGCCCGCCGCGAATTGCCCCGCGAAGGCGAGAATAATAAAATCGACGCCCCATGCGACATCCGCCACGTCGTAGCGTCGGAATCTCAACGCGAGCAGGAACCACAAGCTCGCACAAAGTGTGGCTAGCGCGATCTCAAGAAGGATCAGATCGAACACAAGAGTTTCCCGCCCGCCGAATCGGACCGCGCGCGAGGACGATTCATTTGCGGGCCCCGCGGCTGTCTTGGGAGACGGCAACGGGTTCCTTCTCGCCGCGCCAAGGCTCATGGAAGAGCGTTCTTGGACTGTGGTTCTTGGTAAAAAGCAGTTGGAAATCGCCGATGTGGCGCTCCAAAAACGCCCCCTCGCAGTAGGCCAGGTAATAGTCCCACATGCGGATAAATCGCTCGTCGAAGCCTTGAGCGCGGACTTCGTCAACGGCGCCGTGAAACCGTCTCCTCCACTCCGCCAGCGTGCGCGCATAGTGCGTCCCGATATCCTCGGCGTGATACAGCGAGAGACTGGTCGCCCTCGCCAGCGAACGGAGAATCTCGATCGCCGACGCCAGCTCCGCTCCGGGGAAAATGTACTTCTGTATCCAGTCGCTCCGGCGGCGGTACGCGGAGAAGGCCTGTTCGTTGATCGTTATAGTCTGCAGCAACATGATGCCATCGGGGCGCAGCAGCCGGTCGCAGGCGCGAAAGAAATCGTCGTAGTAGCGCAGTCCCACGGCTTCGAACATTTCGATGCTGACGATTTTGTCGTACCGGCCGCGGAGGTTGCGATAATCCTCTTGCAGCAACTCGATACGCTCGCCTTCGGAGATCGAGTCGAAACGCGCCCGCGCGTATTCGTATTGCCGGCGGCTGATGGTCGTGGTGGTCACGCGGCATCCGTAATGCCGGGCGGCGTGCTCGGCAAACCCGCCCCAGCCGGAGCCGATCTCAAGCACGTGGTCTTCCGGGCACAGGCGCAGCTTCCGGCAGATGCGGTCCAGTTTCTGGAACTGCGCGGTTTCGAGCGAGTCGTCTTCGGTCTTGAAGTACGCACAGGAGTACATCATGCTCCTGTCGAGAAAGAGACGGAAGAAGTCATTGCTCAGGTCGTAATGCGCCCGGATGTTGCGGCGGCTGCCCGAGATCGAGTTGGCGCGCAGACGATGGCGTAGCGCGTCAACCCCCCGGCTGAACGCGCTCGGCAATCCGTTCCGCTCATCCAGGCGGGCGAGATTCCGCACCGCCAGGCGGATCACGGAAACCAGGTCGGGCGACGACCAGTCTCCATCCATCCACGCTTCGCCAAGGGCCACATTGCCCCCAAACAGAGCGCGGTGGAAGAAGCGGTCGTTGTGCGCCAGAACGGTTGCGCGCAGCGAAGCGCCCGGTTCGCCGAACTCCCACGCGCCGCCGTTCGCAATCAGCTCCAGCGAGCCTCCTCGCAGCGAGGCCAGGCTCCGCAGGAGGATATTTCTAGCGAACGATGCGGGAACTATGTTCATGGTTGTACCCTTTTCCGCCGGGCCGGGTGCGTGAATACCGGCGCCTTCTTGAGGTAAAGTCTCAGTGCCTCCCAGTGGATGGCGGCCGTGACCTTGGCCGTCACCCAGGGGAACCGCAGCAACGCCCGGCGCAGCGCGGCGGCGGTCCATGGCTCGCGCTGCAATCGAAGCGTAGCGTCGAAGGAATCGCGCTCGCCATCGAGAGTAGTCATGTGGGCGAGTAGCTCCCCGGCCGGCGGCGGCAGCACAAAACGGTAGTCGAGCTTCATCGGCATGAAAGGCGAAACGTGCATCTCTTTGTGGCAGCGATACATGCGCGAATCCGGAGGACCTACCCGATTGCCCGCTGAAAGCCAGTAGTTATGGGTCTCTCCAAACGTGCTGTTGACCTCCGCCAGGATGGTATCGAGGCGTCCCTCCCGGCTGTAACAGTAGAAGAGCGAAATGGGGTTGAAGATATATCCCAGATACCGCAAGTGCGTCAGCAGGAAGATGGGGCCCTCGGGCAGCCGGAGGTCCTGCTTCGCGGCGTCCGACGTCAGCCGCTCGCGCAGCGTCAGCGCCGGGTCGCCGAAGTGATCCCGCTCGCGGAAGGCTGCCCAGTTGAAGCGGTTGTAGCTTGAGAACGGCGAGGCCCTCATCAGCTCCGGAATACGGTCCACGTCCAGAAAGGCCATGAACAGCGGGTAAGTGAACTCGTGCCGTGCGGGCTCGAACCTGCGATGCCTCACCGTGCCGGAATAGATTGCGGATTCCATGCCGTCAGCAGCTCACTCCCAGCGCCCGCGCCACCCTCAGCGCGGAGTTAACCCCGTCTTCGTGAAAGCCGTATAGCCAGTAGGCGCCGCAAAAATGGGTGCGGCTGCGCCCGCTGATCTCGCCCCACCGCGCCTGCGCTTGGATCGCGCCGCTCGTGTAGAGGGGGTGGTAGTACACAATCCGGCGCAGTATCTTGGCTGGATCGATGCCGCCACCGGCGTTCAACGTCACGCAATAGTCTTCCGGAACGGCAAGCGACTGCAGCCGGTTCATGTGATACGTGACCGTCGCGCCGGCGCCGGGGTCCGGGTTCAGATTGTAGTTCCACGATGCCCGCGCCCGCGGCCGCTTAGGCAACCAGGACGAATCGGTGTGCAGGCAGACCTCATTCCCGCTCGTGGCGAAGCGCCCCAATAGTTCCCGCTCGGCATCGCTCGGGGCTTCGAGAAGAGGCAGAATCTGATTTCCGTGACAGGCGAATACAACCTGGTCGAAAGCCTCCGCCGGGCGATCCATAAAGCGCAATACGATTCCCGAGTCGGTGCGAGAGACAGAGCGTATGTTCGCGCCGGTTCTGATTCGGTCCTTATATGGAGCGGTGATGGGCCCAAGATAGCTCCCGCTGCCGCCGCGGATTACTCTCCATTTCGGATGTGTGTCGATGCCCAGCATGCCGTGATTGTCGAAGAACCGCAGCAGCGTCAGCGCCGGAAACGCGCGGATAGCGTCCGTCAACATGGACCAGACCGCCGACGCCATGGGGAACAGATAGCGCTCGGCGAACTCCACTGCGTAGCCGCCCCGCTCAATGAAATCCCCCAGCGTCATGGTGACCGCTTCCGCGCTGTTCAGCAGCTTCGGGGCCTCGCGGTTAAACCGCAGAATCTCCCGCAAGAGGCGGTATTGGGCCGGCCGCGCGAGATTCGCGCGTTGGGCAAAGAACCCGTTAAGTCCCCGGCTGGAGTACTCGAATCCACTCCGCCGGCACGTCACGGCGAACGACATATCGCTGGGCTGAGTCTCGACGCCCAGTTCGGCCAGCAGGCTCACGAAGTTCGGGTATGTGCGGTCGTTGTGGACGATGAAGCCGGTATCCACGGCCATGGGGCCGCGGCTGCTTTCCACCGTGACAGTGTGGGTGTGCCCGCCGACACGCGGCTCTTTTTCGAAAACAAAAACCTCGTGCTTGCGGCTGAGGTAGTAAGCAGCCGCCAGACCCGATACTCCGCTGCCGATGACTGCGATCCGCATCATTCCACCTCTTGCCTGCATTTCTCAAACCACCAGAGCCCCTGCCGGCATCTTCCCATCGAGAAGGGACGATTGTTGGCGCGCATGTTTTGGGCACTGTTGACCACAAATCGAGCCTAGCGCAGGCATTTGTTGTTTGTCAAGTGTTTGTCATGGACAAATGCTTGACAATCACGGCTCGATTTGCGATGCTTGGAGACGCCGATCGGAAATCATGCCTTCCCAATACCCTATTCGCGCCGTCGCCAAACTCACCGGGATCACGGTAGATACCTTACGAGCCTGGGAGCGGCGATACCAGGCAGTAGCCCCTGATCGAGCGGCGCGGGGAAGGCTCTACAGCGATGCGGACGTGCGCCGTCTTCGCTTGCTTCGAAACGCGGTCGAAGGCGGCCATGCGATTGGGCAGGTAGCTTCGCTATCGGACGCGGACCTCGAAGATCTGGCCCGAGCTTCGTCTCCCGCGGGCGTAACCCACGGATCGGAGACCCTTCCGGAAGCCGCTCCTTTTGAACTGCGTCGTCTGGTGGACGCGGTCGAATCGTTTGACTACGAATCCACGACTCAAGAACTGAGCAGGCTAGCTGTCCTGTTGAGCCCCGCGGCGCTGGTGCACAACGTCGTCCTGCCCCTGATGCGGCTGGCGGGAGAGAACTGGGAGAACGGAAGGTTCCAAATTGCGCAGGAACATATGCTCTCCGCCTGCGTGCGCAATCTTCTGGGCGGCCTGGTTCGTCTGCAAAGGCCGGACAACGGCTCCGCCAAGGTGTTGTTGACGACGCCCTCCAATGAACTGCACGAGTTCGGAATCCTTGCGGCGGCGATGCTCGCGGTCGCGCATCGGCTTCAGGTCGCCTACCTTGGCCCCAACCTGCCGGCCCGAGATATTCTCTCTGCGGCCGAGAAGTGCGCGCCGCAAGCGGTGGTGCTGGGGATTATGAAGATCAACGCAACGTCCTCAGTACGCCAGGATGTCGGCCAGCTAGCCTCCGAGCTTCCCGCCGGCGCCGAGTTGTGGGTCGGGGGAAGCGGGGCGCCCGAGGCGGTTGACGGCGTGGCGCCTGGCAGAGTCTTCACGCTTGAAGATCTCCCCGACTTCGAGCGCCATCTAGCTAGATTGAAGGTCAAGCATTCCCAGCAGGTTCCCCAATGAAAATGTTCCTGAGGTCACTGTTTGGTGGGATCTTCCTCGGCGGCAAGAACTGGATTTCCGAAAGATGATACCGATAATACTGATGGCAACTTCCTTGATTGCCGCTCTTTCGTCCGGCGAACGTCTGCCGGTTTTGAAAGGCGCGTTCCTGAGCGGCCGGCCCGCCGTTCTGCCGGATGCCGCTTCCGGCCGCATCGGCCTGCTCGCGATCGGCTTTACCTACAATTCGCGATTCGCCGTCGAGGCATGGATTGGCCGCTTCCGTAAGGACCTCGGCGATAGTCCCAAAGTGACTTTCTACGAAATCCCCATGATCGGCGGCATGGCCCAGTTGGGAAAGTGGTTCATCGATAGCGGGATGCGCCGGGGCACTCCCAAAAAGGACCACGAGAACGTGATCACGGTTTACGGCGGCACGGAGCCATGGAAACAGCGTCTCGGCTTCCAATCTCCGGACGCAGCCTACCTGATTCTCATGGACCAGGGCGGCATCGTGCGGTGGCGCCATAGCGGGGAATTCGACGAGGGAACGTATGCCGCCCTTTCGCTCCAAGTCGCCGCTCTGCTTGAAAGCCCTCGGTAAGGTCTCTGACTGCCCAGGAGTCAAGGACGCATGTCTTCAGGTTGGCGCTCCCGTTTCTTTTCGGCGGCGAACGCGTCGATCAAGTCGCTGCCCGCGGCGGCTCCTTGCAATTTCTTCCATGCGGGTTCTTGCGACATCACTATCTCCCGGCCCCGGACTTCGACCGTGAGCTTGGAGCCTGGGGACAGGTTCAGCGCTGCGCGCACGTCGGGCGGAATGGAAACTTGGCCTTCGGGCGATATCGTAACTTGCTCCATTGCAGGCTCGTTGGAGGCGCGGATCGGAGTCGAACCGATGTATAAAGGTTTTGCAGACCTTGGCCTTACCACTTGGCTACCGCGCCCCGAAGGAAGGCTCTATCTGCAAAATAGCGCGTCCAAAGGCGGCAAGTCAATTCGGAGCAAGCCTGAACGGGCCCAGTGCGCCCACACTGGCTACGGTCGATCCTGAACCTTGACGCCCATCTCGACAAGCTTCTTCCTCGCGAATTCGTTTTGCGGATTCTGTTTCAGGGAAAGCTGGTAGTGGCGGGCCGCCTGCGCGGCGTCGCCGCGGCTTTCGTATGCGCGGGCGAGCGCGTCCAGTTGATTCCAGGGCGGCGGGTACGCCTCCGGCTCGTGCAGAAGAACTTTGGAAGCGTCATCGAGCCGCCCCGTCCGGATCAAAGCCGCAACCACCAGCGAAACAGTGAATGGCGGCGTGGTCCTCTCGGGGTAGCCGAACCTTTGTCCGGCTTCCCTGAAGCGTTTGTGAATGGCTTCGATGCCGCCGCTGTCAAACAGCGCTATCGGATCGCCCAGACGCCAGTCCGCGAAGATCGTCTCAAGCCCGTGGTAGATGCTCGGAAGCGGAATCGAGAGATGGTCCTCTTGCTTCATGAACTCGAAGTTCCATCGGAACCCCGCCGGCGCCGATTTGGCAAGCGCGGCGATCAACCTCGAATACTCACCGGGAACCTGGCCGCCGAGGTCGCAGGCCGTCAGGTAGAAATCCGCTTGAAGCGACTTGGCGTTTCCAAGTAACGATTCCGCTTGAGCTGCAACCGCCTCATTGTTCCAGGAAATGGTTGGGTCGGCCAGAATGTAGCCGTTGAAGAGCGCCGGTTTCCTGGCCAGCGCATACAGCCCGAAGAGTCCGCCGAACGAATGGCCCACGATAAGCCTGTAAGGCCGCGTGCGATACGTCTTGTCCACGAATGGAATCAATTCTTCCGCGACAAAAGCCATAAAGGCGTCCGCGCCGCCGTTGCCCGGCGAAAAACGTTTGTCGCTCTCGGCTGTTGAGGGCGGCGTCAGGTCGCGCGTGCGGCCAGCTTGGTCGCCGCTGGCGATTCCGATCACGAGCATCGGCGGCATTCGGTCGCTCTGCGCCAGAAAAGCGGCTATTCCACTCGCGTATTGGAAGTGCTCTTCAGCGTCCAGCAGATAGAGCACCGGGTATCGGTCCGCTCCGTCGTCATATCCGGGCGGTTTTGAAATGAGCAGGGACCTGGTTTCCTTCAAGACGTTCGATCGCAACTCGATCGTTTGGCCGATGACGACCGGCGCGCCGCGATCCTGGCCGTAGGCCTGAACGCCGGCAAGCCATGGCGCGCACAGCGCCACCAGAAAGGCCACACGACGTCCTTTCGTCATAGCGGCCCTCGGGATCTCGCCCGAAACGATGCCATATTGAGATGAGTTTATCTCTTTGCGCGGACCGCGCCTGAAGGTCGCGTCACCTGGGCCGAAAACCCGAGCCAGCCTGCTTCGGGACGCCGCCCCTGGCGGTTGAAGCCGGCTGCTCTTTCGGAGCGGGAACCGCCATCAGCGTCAGCTCCGAGGGATGGTCGCGGTCGTGATACACCGTTTGGCTGGATCGTTGCAATTTCGTTTCGTAAGCATTCCGCCCGCCCGTGCCCGAGTTGCGATCGAAGCGCGGGAAGCTGCCGCCGGCGATTTCCAGGCGCACGCGATGGCCTTTCAGGAACGCGTTGGCCGTCACGCCGGCGTCGATCACAATGCGATAGACCGCCCCCGGTGTGGCCGCTTCCGGCTTCTCCAGCGAATCGCGGTAACGCAAGCGCAGGACGCCGTCAGTCAGATTCCGCGCATAGCCGTTCGGCCATACGTCCACCAGTTTGGCGGTGAAATCGGCGTCCTTCGCGCTCGACGCCGCGTACAGTGTTACCGTCACAGGCCCTATCGCCTCCAGGTCTTCGGAAAGCGGCTCGGTGGTGTAAACCAGAACGTCTTTTCGCGATTCCACCGGGCGCTGATCCATCGGTCCCCATGGGAAGACGTTCGGATTGCAGCAGACCGGCCCTCCCATTGTGGGCGTCGGATCGGATGGATCGAACGCGAATCGATCTGTGGCGGATACTTGCGGCGGAGCCTCGGAGAGCCTGCCATCGCCGTTGAGTGAATTCGCTCGGCCTCCGCTCGTGAGATAGAACGAGCGCCGGCGCGCGGCGGGGGGCGGCCACGAGCGATCCTCCCGCCACGCGTTCAAGCCCATGACAAAGATCTTCACCGGCGGCCTGTGAAGGTCGGGCGAATCGATGCCCTTCAGCCAGCGGTCGAACCACGCGAGTTGCAAGGCGTGAATGGGAATCTGCGAATCCGCGCCGAAATCCACATCCTTAAACTTGTAGGACATGTTGTGCGGCCACGGGCCGATCAGGATGCGGCCAGGCCGCCCTTCGGAGCGCACGGCCGCGGACGCCTCCAGATCGCTCTCGGCGAAGTTGTCATACCACCCGCCCACGGAGAAAACCGGTACGCGCACGTCCCGAATGCGCTCGCGCGTGCTGATGGAGCGCCAATAAGAATCGTACGCGGGGTGCTCGACGGCCTGCTGGAACATCTTCACGCTTCGGCCGGTGGCCGCGGCGTCCGCGGCGCGCACGGGCAAATGGAGCACGTAACTCGCAAAATCGGGTTTGTAATCCGGCAGCTTCAGGTTCTCGGCCAGCCATTCCAGGCGATTGCCAAGCTTCATGGCGCCGCCCGTGGAATAGAAACGATCGATGTAGTCGTCCCATCCCGAGACCACCGGGAAGATGGCTTTCAGGTGCGGGTTGCCGCCGAGCGCGGCCTTCCATTGAACGATGCCGCGGTAGGATCCGCCCATCATTCCGATCTTGCCGTTCGACCACGCCTGCCGCGCGATCCAGTTCAGCGTGTCGTCGCCGTCGTCCGATTCCTCGGTGAGCGGTTCGAACACGCCTTCCGATTCGTAACGGCCGCGAACGTCTTGCGCTACTACCGCGTAGCCGCGATCCACGAACGCCTGGTAGTTCGGAGTTATGTCCGCTCCCTTGCCGTAGGGCGTTCGCTCCAGCAAGGCTGGATAGTGGCTGCCTTGGCCCGGGAGGAAGATGTTCGCGGCGAGACGCACGCCGTCCCGCATCGGGACTCTCACGTGAAGCAGCTTCACCACGGGAGCGGCGCCGGTGGGAGGAGCCAAGCCGGCGTACGCTAACGCAACTAGGAACGACACTCGCACAACAGGTTCCAGTAGAGCTCTCCCGCTCGCTCCAAAGTATGGCTTTGACGGATGAACGCCGCGCCGCGCCGGCCGATGGACTCGGCGGCGTCCGAAACCAATGTTAACAGTTTGAGGTTTTGACGCAGGCTCTCCCGCTCGGCGATTCCGCGCTCGACGCGAACGCAGGCGTCATCCGGGAAGCCCGCCGTGGCTGGCGAATCCGTCACAAGCACGGGCTTGCCCATCCCCATCAACCGAATCGTGACGCCCGAGGTCTCGCCGGCCGAAGGGTCGCGCAGATTGATGCACGCATCCACCGCCGCGGCCGCCGTCCGGAAGTCCGTTTCCGGCAGGAACGGCATACGGATCACGCCCGGCTGAGAGAGCAGCGGCGCGGCAGCGCGCTCCAGATCCACGGAGACGAAATCGCCCGCCACCAGCAGCGCCAGCCGCGGATGCTCCCGGCGCAACTCCTCGAAAACCTGGAGGATCGGCATCAACCGCTTGGACTCGCGCAAGTACCCGAACACGCCGAGAAGCATGGCCCGGGGGTCCAATCCGGTCCCTTGGCGAAAGCGGAGCGCATCGGGAGCCGCCGGCTCCGGCACGGGCGGCTGGAAGAAATGTGGAATCTCGAAAACGCGCGCCGCCCCGTGATCCCGCGCAATCCGCGCCGCCTCCGCGTTGTGGACCACCACGGCTTTCGCCCGCTCGACCACCCGTCTGAGCATAGGCCGCTCGAAGTAGCGGCTATCGGCGCCGGCCGCCGCGCGTCCGCTCCACATCTCACGGGCGAGCGGCCGGCTCCACTCGCCGTAGTTGTACGCGAACTCTTCAATATAGTCCCGCTCGTTGAACTGCCCGAGCAGAAAGTGGTGAAGCGTTGCGTCGTGCAGAACCACCACGCCGGGCTTCGCGAGAGCCCGGCGATAGACTTCCGCGTGGAGAGGATTATTGCCGAGGTGGTACAGAGCGGCTTCGCACTCTGCGGGCGCGGCCTCGACGGCGCCGTGACGCCTCAGCTCTCCCAACAAAGCGGCGGCGTAATCCGCCACGCCGGTCCGCGCCGGCGGCAGGGGCGAATAGAAACCGACTGTCACACGAGGCTCTCGTTCGCCGGGGCCTTCGTCCGCTCGCCAAAGAGCGCGGTTCCCACCCGCACCAGAGTGGCCCCTTCTTCGATAGCGACTTCCAGATCGTGAGACATCCCCATGGAGAGATCCTTCAAGCCGTGGCGCGCGGCCAGTGCGCGCAATCGCTCGAAGTAGGGACGCGACGCCTCCGGGTCATCCGACCACGGCGGCATGGTCATCAGCCCGCGAAGCTTCAGATTTTCATAGGAGCGAACGGCATCGACCAGATCGCCGATGCCTTCCGCGCCCGTTCCGCTCTTGGACGCTTCCTCGGAAAGCTTCACTTCCAACATCACTTCCAGTGCCGCGCCGGTCTCGTTCAGACGCCGGGCAAGCTTCGCGGAGTCGATGGTTTCGACCACCTGGAAAAGTTCCGACGCTCGCTTGGCCTTGTTCGATTGCAGATGCCCGATGAAGTGGAATCGGGCGCCGGCTAAGGTCCCTAGCTCCGGGAACTTAGCCTCGAATTCCTGAATATAATTCTCACCGAACTCGCGCAGCCCCAGGCTATAGGCTTCGTGAATCGCCGCGGCGGGAAATGTCTTGGAAACCGCCACCAGCGTGATTCCCGCCGGGTCGCGCCGCGCGCGCGAGGCTGCCCTGGCGATTCGTTCCCTCACCGCCCGAAGCCGCTCCGTGAAACCGGATTTCACCGCTGGCATGTTCCATTATTCCATAACTTTACGGCTGATCCGGCGCTCACGGAATTTTGCGCGCGTCACGCATTTTAGACATTCAGTTGTAACGCGGATTCTGATATTATTTTCTTCTACCTTTTGGGAGGGGATACCTATGAGGCTATTGTCGCTACTCGTGTTTACGTGCGTACTTTGTCTTACGCCGCTCGCCGGCCAAAGCGTACTTGGCGGCGTGACCGGCGTTGTCACCGATGCCAGCGGGGCCGCGGTTCCGGGCGTTACGGTCGCCGTCAAGAACCCAGGCACGAACTTGGAGGTCAAAACGACCACCCAAGTCAACGGAGGATATCAGATCGCCAGCCTGCCCATTGGCGACTACACCGTGACCTTTACCAAGGACGGCTTCAAAACCGAGGCCCACACGGCGATTGTAGTTGAGGGAAACCGCACGACTACGGTTGACGGGAAGCTCGAAGTCGGAATGGTCTCCACGAGCGTCGAGGTCGTGGCCACGCCGATGCTGAATCAAACCGATGCCACCGTCGGCTACGTGCTCGATAAGAGAACCATCGAGGCCGCTCCGCTCGGCACCGGCAGTTTCACGCAGTTGGCGATTCTGAGCCCCGGGGTGAACGCCGACGTCCTGGCCGGTTCCAACTCCAACACCGGCCTCGGCAATCAGTCCATCTGGGCCAACGGGCAGCGCGATACCAGCAACAGCATCTCCATCAACGGCCTCTCCGCCAACAACATTTTCAACGGCAAGACGTCCAGCCAGGTGGCTTCCAGCCGCTTCCTCTCGAACACGGGCCAGACTAGCCTCGGCGATGGCGATACGCGTACCAACACCTCCGTCTACGATGCCATCGGCCAGTCTCTTCCCACGCCGCCCCAGGAAGCTACTCAGGAACTGCGCGTCAACGCGTCGCAATACGACGCCACGCAGAGCCCCAATAGCGGCGCACATATCGAGGTCGTTACGCGCTCCGGATCCAACGCGCTCCACGGTAGCGGCTACGAGTATTTCCAGAACAACGATACGAACGCCGCCACGTTTTTCCGCAACGCGGATGCCACCATCCCCGCCTCGTCGAAGGTCCCGCCGCTGCATTACAACCGCTTCGGCGCCACCCTGGGCGGCCCCATCGTCAAAGATAAGTTCTTCTTCTTTGTGAACTACCAGGGCATTCGGAATCACGACGCTTTGGCTTCCACCTCGAAGCTCACGGTCCCCTCCCAGTTGACCGACGACCGCAGCGCCGGCGCCCTCGCCACGGTATTCGGCGTCCCCGCCAGTTCCATCAGCCCGGCATCGCTCGCCATCCTCAATTTCAAGTTGGCGAACGGTAAGTACATTGTGCCGAGCCCCACCGTTACCGATCCCGTCGCCGCCAAGAGTTTGGGCTACAACTCGTTGGTCAGCGGCCCGCCCACGGTATTCACGGAAAACCTCGGCCTGGCCGATCTCGATTACAACATCAGCAGCCTGAACCGCCTCAGCTTCCGCTACATGTATCAGGACACCCCGACCGCGGCCCCGTTCGGGTTGAGTTCCGTGGATGGATTCCCCGAGCAATTGCAAGCGGGCAGCGGCATGGCGGCGGTTCAGGATACGTGGACTCTAAAGCCCAGCGTGACTCTCGACCTTCACGCCGGATGGATTCGGGAGCGCGCCTACGCCACCATGGGACAGCCCGATGGCCTGAGCCCCTCCGCGGTCGGAATGAACCTGTTTGGCCTCTCGACGTTTCCCGGCATATACTTGTACCGCCCCAACACCGCGGTCAGCACCAGCAACCTCATCATTGGCCCCAACAGCAACTTCTCCAACGCGGGATCGTTCCAGAACCGCTACCAGGGCGGCGCCACGGTGAGCTGGTCCGTCGGCCGGCACTTCCTCTCCTTCGGCGCCGATTTCGATCACACCCAACTCAACATCATCAATAAGAACAACCAGGTGGCGGACCTCGAGTTCGACTCCTCAACCACTTGGACCGACTTCCTCAAGGGCACGAATCTCTACGCTCCCTACACCTATTACTTCACCGGTTCCAGCAATCGCTACTACCGCGCCAACCAGTTGGGCCTCTTCGTCCAGGACAAAATCCGCCTGTCTCCCACGCTCAGCCTGAGCGCCGGCTTGCGCTGGGATTGGGACGGCCCGCTCACCGAAAAGAGCGGCCTGCTCGCCAATTTCAATCCGAACAATTACCAGTACAACGCATCGTCCGATACCGTCCTGAACAGCGGCATCGTCATCGCGGGCAATAACCCGGCCATGGGCACGTCCGGTATCAGCGACTCCACGCTCACCGGTCGCCAGTGGGCCTTCGGCCCCCGCCTCGGCCTCGCCTGGAGCCCCGCCTTCGTCAAGAACCTGGTGTTCCGCGCTGGCGTCGGCATGTACACCGACCGCGGCGAGTTCTTCACCGATTTCTCGCCGGGCGCGGGACGCGGCTTCAGCGGCCCCTTCGGCGTCACCCTCCAGCTTCCGTTTACCGCTCAGGTCAGCAGTACCTCTACGAGCACGTTGGCCCAACCGTTCGGCGCCGTTCCACAGCCCGCTCCCACCAACGCTAACGCCATCACCCAGTTGCTGCCCAACTCGGCCGCCATCGCCAAAGGCACGGCCCCGTATTTGTTCAGTGCGTACGATCCCGCCAACACCCTGCCATACACCGAGAATTGGTCCTTCGATATGCAGTGGCAGCCCACCAATACCATCGTCGCCACGCTCGGCTTCGTTGGCAATCGCGGCCGCCATCTGATGTTGCCCATCGACTTCAACCAGCCCGGAATCGCAACTGCTTCCAGCCCCATCAACGGGCAGACCTCCTCTTACGGCTTCAACGTGGTCCCCACCGAGACGCTGAAGACCTACGAAGGCGGTAATACCGATTTGCGGGTTCCCTTCCTCGGCTTCAGCACCAACGCCATGTTCTGGGAAGCCGAGGGCGAATCGTCCTACAACGCCCTCCAGGCCGGCATCCAGAAGCACTTCAGCCACGGTCTTCAGGTCACCGCCGCCTATACCTGGTCTCACGCTCTCGATGAGCAGAGCGGCCTCGGCCTCTTTTACAACGGCAACAATCCGCTCGTCCCGCGCCAGTCCTACGGCACGGCCACGTTCGATCGCACGCACGTCTTCATCGCCAGCTATCTCTACCAGCTCCCCAAGGCGATTCCCGGAGACGCGCTGCCGGCCCGGCTGCTCAACGGCTGGGCCATCAGCGGCGTGACCGTCCTGCAAAGCGGCCAGCCTTACAATCCCTACGATTATTCCGGCGCCGCGGCCGGCCTGTATTACGCCAACACCATCAACGTTCTCGATCCCGTCATCGGCCTGCAGCCCGGAACCACTCCCGCCCAGGCTCGCCTCCAGGGCACAACGGGAATTCACCCCAGTGCGCCGTCCGTCGATAGCAGCAAGATCTATATCCCGACCATCGCGCCCGGCCAGCTTGGCGTTCCGGCCTGTACCGTGAATTCCGCCGGCGCGCAGGTTTGCGACACCTTCGAAACCGGCTTCAGCAACGGTTCGCGCAACATCTGGCGCGGCCCGTTCCAGGAGCGCTTCGATTTGGCGCTCATCAAGGACACCAAGCTGAGCGAGCGCACCAGCCTTCAGTTCAGCGCCCAGTTCTACAACATCTTCAACCACCCGGTATTCGATGTCCCCAACGTGAGCCTGAGCCAATACAGCGTATCGAGCGGCGTTCCGAAAGTCTTCGCTCCCTCAAGCACGTTCGGGCTGATCACGGGTACCCTGGGAAGCCCTCGCTTCCTCCAGTTCTCGACGCACCTTACGTTCTAGAAATCGATTCCGAGATCGGCGGGCAGGCGGCTTGTCCGCCCGCCCGCTCCGCTCCAGCTTGTCCCGCGGAGGCGCGCCTCGCGGTTACGCGGAGCTAAGGGTTCCCCCCTTGCTACACTCAGGGAACATGGCCGCCCCAACCACTCCGGCGTCGAACGATCTAGGCGGACTGCTATCGCTCGCCGCCGTGCGCGAGGCGCTGCAATGGTTCACGCGCGAGAAGCGGTGGTTCAATGAAATCCATGCACAGATCTGCCGCATTCCTTCGCCGACGTTTCTCGAAGGCGAACGCGCCGCCTGGTTCTTGCGCCAGTTCCGCGATCTGGGATGGGACGCCTCGCTCGATCGCGCCGGCAGCGTGATCGCCGTCGAGGGCGGACCGCCGTATATCGCCCTGACCGCGCACCTGGATACCGTAATCGCCCCGCGCGGCCCCGAGGACATTGTCATCGAACCCGGCGGCCGTTTGTGCGGTCCGGGAGTCGCCGATAACGGAGCGGGCCTGGCAACGCTCGTCGCCGTCGCGCGCGCCTGGAAGATCTCGAAGGACTTGCCCGAGTTGCGCTGCGGCCTGGTTCTGGCAGCCAACACGTGCGAGGAGGGCGAAGGCAACCTGGCGGGGATGAAGAGGCTGGCCGTGGAATCGCCCCTGGCTTCCGCGATCGAGGGCTACGTGGTAGTGGATGGAGCGAACGTCGACCACGTAACGACGCGGGCGTTAGGCAGCCGCCGGTTCGAGGTGGCTTTCACCGGGCCGGGCGGGCATAGCTGGAGCGACTATGGCGTCGGGAACCCGCTCCACGCCTTGTGCCGCGCCGTGTCGCTTTTCACGGAGACTCGTCTGGAAGGCGCTCCGAAGTCGTCTTTCAACGTCGGCCTGATCGAGGGCGGCGCCAGCGTCAACGCGATCCCCAATTCGGCGCGCGCGAAGGTCGATATCCGCTCGGAGAGCAACGAGAAGATGGACGAACTGGTGCGCGCGCTTTCCGCGGCTGTCGACCGCGCGCGAGAGATCGAGAATCAGCGAGCCACCGCCGGCAAAGTCTCGGCCAAGCTCAAGGAGATCGGCTCCCGTCCCGCTGCCGCGCTTCCGGAGAACGCGGCCATCCTCCGGCATTTGATGGCCGTCGACGCTCATCTGGGTATCCGCTCCGCCGTGCGCTGCTCTTCGACGGACGCCAATATCCCGCTTTCCCTCGGCGTGCCCGCCATCGCCATCGGCGGCGGCGGAATCGGCGGCGGCGCTCATACAGCGCAGGAATGGTATCTGCCCGACGGGCGCGACCTCGGGCTCAAGCGGATCTTCCTTCTGTTGCTGCTGATGATGCGCGATCCGGGTCCTAAGGCCTCCCTCGGGGAATCGCGGTGAGCCGGGCTAGCCTGCATTTCTCACACTCGTTCGTAGCGAGGCACGTGAGAAGGTCGTGGATACAAGGCGCGCGACGCTCAGCGCGCGCAGGCATACTTGAACAGTATGTCGAGCACGGTGAGCGAGCGCAACGAAGTAGACGCGGCCTTATCGCGCGCCGCAGTAGAAGGAGTGTGAGAATTGCAGGCTAGAGCCGAGGCCGCGCTCGTCTGGAATACGGTGGTTTGGGGCGCGACTTTCGTGGTGGTGAAATCCGCGCTGACCCAGATCTCGCCGATGTTGTTCCTGTCCCTGCGCTTTTCCCTGGCGACCCTCGTCCTGGTGGCCGTGATGGGCCGGAAGATCCGCTGGGCGTGGCGGCCGGCGGCCGCCGGCGCCCTTGTGGGAGTTTTCCTCTTTTCTGGCTATGTATTCCAAACACTAGGCTTACGCCTCACCTCCGCGCCGAAATCCGCTTTCATTACCGGTTTGAGCTCTGTGATGGTACCTTTGCTCGGCGCGCTCGTCTATCGGATTAGGCCCCAGATTTCCGAGGTGGTTGGTTTGATGGCCGCCACCGCCGGTCTGGCCCTGATGACGCTCCGCGATATAGGGGGCGGCCTCAACCCCGGCGACGTACTGACGTTTTTCTGCGCCGTGGGGTTCGCCGCACATATTGTGGCGCTGGGACATTATTCGGAGAGCATGAGTTTGCAGGTTTTGTCCGTTTCGCAATTGGCATCCGCCGCGCTGTTATCGCTGATCTCATTAGGCTGGGCCGAACGGCCCCGCGTCCAATGGAGCCTTTCGGTGGTTTGCGCCATACTGGTAACAGGCCTGCTGGCCACTGCGCTCGCGTTTACGATTCAGGCGTGGGCGCAACGCTACACGACCTCCACTCGGACGGGTCTGATCTATGCCCTGGAGCCTGTATTCGCCTGGATCACGTCGTTCGTGGTCGCGGGTGTTGGCCTCTCGGGGCGCGCCGCCGCGGGCGCCGTGCTGATTTTGGGAGGCGTCGTGATGGTGGAAGTGAAACCGCTGAATAGGCGGCCACATCCATCTGAGTAGCGAAACGGAAAATTAGATTCGATCGGCCGCCTGCTAGAGACAGGCGGCGAGAAGGAGCAACAAATTCATGAGCGCTTTCGAGAGATTACGCAAAGAGAGATTCCTTTCGTTCACGCTCGTCGTGCTGACATTGTGCGTCGGCGTGGTGATTGGTACGGTGATCAACGTCAACTGGGGGGTCAAGGCAGCCAAGGGCGGCCAGGTGGCGCCCGGCGCAACGCCTCTCGTAATTCCCAATCCCGTCGAGCTTTCGACCGTTTTTTCGCAGATCGCCAAACAGGTGGCGCCCTCCGTCGTAAATATCACGGTAAAGTATCAGCCGCCCGCACAGACGCGCAACCGCGGCGGCCGCCAGCAACAAAACCCGGATAGCGACCAGGGCGATAGCGGCGGGATCCAGCAGTTCTTCCAGTACTTCGGCAACCCGTTCGGCGGCGGAGGCGCGCCGCAGATGCAGATGCAACCAAGCGAGGCCGAAGGCTCGGGCGTGGTGGTGGATAAGGCCGGCTATATCCTCACCAATAATCACGTCGTCGATAAAGCCAACCGCATTCAGGTGAAGTTCAGCAACGATCCGTCTCAGTACGACGCCAAGCTGATTGGAACCGACGATCAGACCGACTTGGCCGTCATCCGCGTGGAAGGCAAATCCGACCTGGTTCCCTTGAAGCTCGGCAACTCCGACGCCGTTCAAGTAGGCGATTGGGCCATCGCTATTGGCTCGCCATTTGGCTTTGAAGCTACCGTCACGGCCGGCATCATCAGCGCCAAGGAGCGGGAAATCGAAGGCGAGACGACGCAGTATCAGCGCTTCCTGCAGACCGACGCGGCCATCAACCCCGGCAACAGCGGCGGACCGCTGCTGAACATTCGCGGCGAACTGATCGGCATCAACACCGCCATCGCCACCAATTCGCGCGGATACCAGGGCGTCGGATTCGCCCTGCCTGTGAACACCGCGGCTCAGGTGTACAACCAGATCATTAAGACCGGCAAGGTTACGCGCGGTTCCATTGGCGTAAGCATCGATCCGTCCGGCAGCGAGCGCGAGAAGAACAACCTGAAGGTTGCGGGAGTTCCCGAAGGCGCCTTTGTCAACAGCGTCAAGGAAGGCGGACCCGCCGAGAAGGCCGGAATTGAAGCCGGCGACGCCATCGTTTCGCTGAACGGCAAGCCGGTGCATTCGGGCAACGATCTCATCAGCTCCGTGATTGCGATTCCGGTCGGCGACACCGTTACGGTCGGTGTAGTGCGCGATGGCAAGCGCCGCGATTTCAAGGTCGAAGTAGCCGACATCACGCAGGTGTGGGCCGAGAACTTCGGTGGAGAGGCTAGTCCCACGACTCAAGGCTCGCCGTCTTCCAAGTTCGGCATCAATATTCAACCGCTCACCGACCAGCGCCGCCAGAATCTCGGCGTTCCGGGAACGGGCGGCGTGGAGATCAGCTCGGTCGAACCGAACTCATTCGCGGAGGACATCGGTCTTCAGGCCAACGACTTGATTGTGTCCATCAACCGCCAACCGGTGGCTAGCACCGCCGACGTGCAGCACATCCAGAGCGGGCTCAGGCCCGGAGACTCCGTCCAGTTCCGTGTTCTCCGGCGCGACACCCGCCGCGGCTCGTGGACGACCGTGTTTATCCCCGGAGTTTGGCGCTAGAGCATTCATTCGAGGATAGGCGGTTGCAATTCAGCCCGAATCCCGAATTCGGGAAGGCTTTGTATCAGGGCATGCCTTTAGGCGTGCCGAACAGTTGCAGAAAAGAATGGGCTTCAGCCCCTGGCTCGCAGCATGCAGGGGCTAAAGCCCTGACGGTTGTCGGCGCTCTGCGGCACGGCTGAAGCCATGCCCTGATACAACCCACGGCTTAACTCTGTGACGCGCAGGCTGAACGCCTTCGAGTTCAACTATGGAATTCGGGCCCAGGGCGGCAGTCCGCCTGCCGTTTTGCTTTTCAATAAACACCATATGTGCCGAAGCCGCCTTCCCTGCCCTCGTCTGTCAGCCCTGCGCTTCCGAACCCACCCCCGCCTACAATAGTCCTCATGGCGATCCGTACATTCGCTGTCGCAGGGCTCGTTGCCGCCATCCTCCCACTCCCTTGGGCCTCCGCTGTCGATCTGCGTTCGGCAGTCATCGTGGCGCCGGCGAGCCTGACCCCGCCGGAGAAGAAAGCCGTCGCCATGCTCGCCGACGAGGTCGAGAAGCGCACACGGCTTCGCCCGATCGTCAGCGAACAAAGACCCGCATCGGGGCCAGCGATCTTCGTATGCCGGGAGCCGGAATTGCGGCTCGTCGCGCCCGGCCTCGCGCCGCGCCTGCTGCCCGAAGCGCACGGGGCGGAGGGGTTCCGGCTCCAGGCGATCGATGGCAACGTGCTGGTCGTGGGAAACGACGCGCGCGGGACGCTGTTCGGCGTGGGCGGCCTGCTGCGCCACTTGCGCATGACGCGCGATGCATTGGAAGCGCCTGACAATCTCGCCATAGCTACCGCGCCCAAGTATGCGCTGCGCGGCCATCAGCTCGGCTATCGTCCGAAATCCAATACGTACGATGGCTGGGACGTCACACAGTGGGAGCAGTATATTCGCGACTTGGCCGTCTTCGGCTCGAACGCCATCGAGTTGATCCCGCCGCGTTCGGACGATCAGCCCGACAGCCCTCACTTTCCTCTGCCGCAGATGCGAATGATGATCGAGATGTCGCGGCTTGCGGCTTCCTATGGCCTGGACGTTTGGATCTGGTATCCGGCCATGGATACGGATTACTCGGACCCCGGGACGGTCGAAGCGGCCGTGAAGGAATGGGGCGATGTATTCCGCCAGTTGCCGCGAGTGGACGCCGTGTTTGTGCCCGGCGGCGACCCAGGCCATACCCAGCCGAAGTTTCTAATGGCCCTGCTCGAAAAGCAAACTACGGAACTGCGCCGCTACCATCCCAAAGCACAGATGTGGGTGTCGCCGCAGAGCTTCAACCGCGACTGGATGGAAGAGTTCCTCGGCATTCTGAACAACCAACAGCCCAACTGGCTAGCCGGAGTCGTTTACGGCCCGCAGATTCGCATGAGCCTCCCGGAGCTTAGGCGGCGCGTTCCGCAACGCTACCCGATCCGCAACTATCCCGATATCACGCACAGCCGCCAGGCGCAGTTTCCGGTTCCGGACTGGGACCCGGCGTTCGCGGCCACCGAAGCCCGCGAAACCATCAATCCGCGCCCGATTGATGAGGCCGCAATTTTCCGGGCCATGCAGCCGTACACCGTCGGCTTTATCACATACTCCGAAGGCTCGAACGACGACGTGAATAAGGCCATCTGGAGCGCTCTTGGATGGAATCCCGATGCGGACGTGATGGACATTCTGCGCGACTTCAGCCGCTACTTTATCGGTGAGAATTACGCCGAATTGTTTGCTAACGGACTGCTGGCGCTGGAGCGGAACTGGCGCGGGTCGCTCATTCCAAATACGGACGTCCACGTGACCCTCGATCATTTCATGGCCATGGAACGCCAAGCCACGCCGCAGGTTCGCGCCAATTGGCGTTTTCAGCAAGCGCTCTATCGCGCCTATTACGACGCCTACACGCGCTGGCGATTGATATCGGAGACGCAGGCGATCGAACGCGCGATGGCCGAACTCGGCAAAGCGAAAACCGCTGGGTCGCTCGCTGCGATGACGACCGCAGAAGACGCGCTGGATCACCCGCCGCAAGACACTTCGGCCACCGGATGGCGCGCGCGCATTTTCGAATTGGGAGAGGCGCTGTTCCAGAGCATCCGCATGCAGCTCAGCGTCTCGCGCTATCAGGCCATCTCATCGGACCGGGGAGCGAACCTGGACACCATTGACGCTCCGATCACCGATCTCGCGTGGCTGAAGCAGCGGTTTGTGGAAATCCGCCGCCTCACGGATGAGGCCGCACGTCTGCGCGCGCTCGATGAGATTGTCAACTGGACCGACCCTGGCCCCGGCGGCTTCTACGACGATCTCGGCAAGCCGGGGCGCCAGCCGCATCTGGTGCGAAGCGCGGCTTACGAGACAGACCCCGACTTCAGGGATTCCCCGCTCTCCAGTTACTCCGGCGGAGCCAACATGCGGGCGTCCTGGAGGACCTACGCGGAGTCGCTCTGGGACAGCCCATTGCTCATGCGCTACGAGAACCTGGACCGCAACGCCCAATACAAGCTTCGAGTGGTTTACGCCGGCGATAGTCCGAACGCGAAGATCCGCCTGACGGCCGGTGGCGGCATCGAGATTAACCCTTTGATCGCCAAGCCGCGCCCGCCCGCGCCGCTCGAGTTCGAAATTCCCAGACAGGCCACGGCCACAGGCACACTCGAATTGACCTGGACCGGCGAGCAGGGCCTGGGAGGAAACGGCCGCGGCTGCCAGGTGGCGGAAGTATGGTTGATCAAGAAGTGAGCCGGTGGGGCAGGCCTCCAGGCCTGCCGTTGCCTGCGCGATCCAACCGCACGCGTCACCCGCGCGGACAAATCAACGGGATGACCTGCCGCCGGCCAGTCCGGTAAACCCTGAAATCCCGCACGTCCGTGGTGATCATTGGATAGCCGGGATGCAGTTCGCTCATTCGGATCAGACACAGGTCCGCGAGGTCCGGCTTCCGATCCGCGTACCGGGCAGCCAGTTCCTTCAACCGTGGCAAATGCGGCCCGAGTTCGAACGCCAGCCGAACCAAGCCCTGCTCGACGAATTCCAGAACCAGTGCGCTGCTGCCCAGGTGAAACGCAGTCTCCGCCAGCACCGCATCGCATGTCAGCAGTGGTTCCGTAACCCGCGCGGCGATTTCGAGCGCCCACGCATGATGTTGATCGTTGCGGTTCCCGAAGGCTACGAGAAAGCCGGTGTCCGCGATAGCCTTCACCGCTTGGCGAATCCCTTCCGTGTGGAGAGGTTCGACGGTCCGGAAACGGTTCCGGCCAACTGCATGAACGGCCGCTTCCGTGTACGCCGGGCTCTTTCCAACTCTTCGCGAACGATTCTGCCGCGCGGCACACCCGATGTTTCGGCAGCCGCGCGAAGCCACTCGGCAAGTTCATCCGGCAGTCGCACGGTGATTGTGTTACCCATCTGTTGGAAATGTAACACACAGCGCTGCCGTCTCGGATGCTGGGGCTTCGGGTCACGGGGTCTCGTCCCGCTGATGTGATGAGGACTTCAGGGGAGTGATCGTTTGGAACGCCGCCTGGGGACCTGGGGCGCCCGGCGGGCCACTTCTCCGATAACCCCATCTCATCCACTGCGATATACAATTGATCCGAACGGGAACCGGATCTGAATTTCCTGGAAACCCGGAATATGATGTTCCACCTTCGCCACCGTGCATTTCGAACAGAGCGATGGGGTCAGACCACGGTCGAACTCATGGAGGCGGCGGGTTTTGGGTTATTCGTCCTGCTCGGTCTCGCTGCCTGCTCGACGACTCGGATCGCCCATCCCCTCCCCTATCCTCCGCCTCCCAAAGGGTTCGTAAGTCCTACGCCCCTGCCTATGCAGGAGAACGGCCTGTGGGGCTACGTCGATTCGTCTTTGAAGTTCGTAATCCCGCCGCAATTCGACTGGGCAGGCCCCTTCTCCGAAGGACTGGCATCCGTGGAGAAAGGCGGCCTATTCGGATACATCGCTATGGACGGGAGTATCGCGATCCAACCGAAGTACCCTTCGGCCCACCAGTTTAGTGGGGGCTTCGCGTGGGTAATGACGAAAAAGCCCCTTAACCTCTTTGGCACTGGCGAGGCCGGAGTCCTGTTATGGGCTCGGTTCACTTTCATCGATCACTCCGGACGGGAGGTCAGGCCACCGTTTATGGCTGAACACGTCAACGGGTTCTCCGAAAGCCTTGCGGCTGTCAGGCCCGGGGCGTTTTTAGGCGGGCGTAGCCAGAGAGTCGGCTACGTCGACACGAAGGGCGACTGGGCCATAAAGCCTCAGTTCGACGACGCGAAACGATTTTCCGAGGGGCTCGCGGCGGTGAATCGCGGTGGCCTACACGGTGGTGGAGAGTGGGGCTACATATCGAAAGACGGTCAAATGGTGATCGCGTATAAGTTTGATGATGCCTATCCCTTCGTAAACGGCCGGGCCTGCGTAATGCAAGCCCGCTGGCTCATCGATTCTCACGGCCGGGCCCGCGTAATGCAAGCCCGCAAATGGTCGCTCATCGATTCCCATGGGAACGGCAGAGAGGTTGAGATTAAAGAGTGCCTCCACTGGGCAAATGAGACCCATTGACCGTGGGAGCCTCGGCTGCTCAGTTAGTTTGGCCGAAAAAAAGGAAGGTCCGTAAGGTTGGATGATTGACCTCGTGCTTGTTGAGATAGGTTAACGCTTATTGGGCTTCAGCCCTGCCGCCGCTCTTCGGAGCGGCGTGTTGCGGTTGACCTCGGGGTGCCGCCGAACTCAGAGGGCGGCTGTTCCCATCGCTGCTCCGGCGTTCCTCCTATAATCAATGAGGCGCGAGCGTGACCACATTATGAATCGAGGAGCATTGGGAAAGTCCAAGTCAAGAAGAAGCTTCGCGAGGGCAAGCCGGTCATCGGCTCGCTTCTCGCCGTGAGCAGCGCGGAAACCGCCGCGCACATTGCCAAGCTCGGTTTCGATTTCCTCTGGGTCGAAATGGAGCATTCGCCGATTTCGCTCGAAACCTTGCGGACCATCGTCCTCGCCACGCGCGGGCTCCCGGCCCTGCCCTTTGCGCGCGTGCCCGTGAACGAGATTTGGATGGCGAAGCGAGTGCTCGATGCCGGCGTGAGCGGCGTCGTGTTTCCGTTCACCAGTACGCCGGAGCTGGCGCGACAGGCGGCTGCCGCGTGCCGCTATCCGCCGCTCGGACGCCGCGGTTCCGGAGCGGACCTGGCCAAGGCGGCCTGGCCCGATCCGCAGCGCTATTACGACTCCGCGGACGAGAATGTCATCGTGATCGCGATGATCGAGGAGGCGAACGCAGTCGAGCAAATCGAGGAAATCGCAGCCACGCCCGGCATCGACGTTCTCTTCATCGGAACCAGCGATCTTTCCTTTTCGCTCGGTCTGCGCGGCGATCAGGATCACCCACGCGTCCTCGAAGCCGTCGCGAAGGTTATTGCGGCGGGCAAGCGCCACGGCAAGTACATCGGCCGGACGGCGTTCGACGCATCGCGAATTCCGGGCTACATCGAAGAGGGATTCCAGTTTCTGACGGGCCCGTCCGAGTTGAATCACATCGCCTCCGGCGCCAAGCGTTACTTCGAGCTTGCGGGCCTCTCCGACCGTTCCGCCCGATGAATCCGCGGTACAAATGGCGCGTCGTCGCCATGCTGTGGTGGATCGCGTTCTTCAACTACGCGGACCGCCAGGCGATCTTCTCGGTGTTTCCTCTGCTTGAAAAGGAGATGCACCTCTCCGCCGTCGAGCTTGGCCTGCTCGGCTCGTCGTTCGCCTGGATTTACGGTCTCTGCTCGCCGGTGGCCGGCGCAATTGTCGACCGCATCCGCCGCAAGACGGCCATCCTGGGCGGCCTGCATCTGTGGAGCGTCATCTGCATGGCCACGGCGGCGGCCCGCGGTTTCGGCGCGCTGCTGATGTTCCGCGCGGCGGAAGGGATGGGCGAGGCGTTCTACTTTCCGGCGTCGGTCTCCCTGATCGGCGACTATCACAAGCCCGAGACGCGTTCCCGCGCGTTGAGTTTCCATCAGACCAGCGTCTACGTGGGAACCATCGCCGGTGGGGCGTTCGCGGGCTTGATCGGGGAGCGGTATGGATGGCGCTGGTCGTTTGTCGTCTTCGGCGCGCTGGGAATCGCGCTGGGGCTGGCGCTTCGATCGTTTCTGATCGAGCCGCCCCGAGGCGCATCCGATTTGGAGGCGGGCCGAAAGGCAGAGGAGATCACGACTACCGAGTTTCTAAGAATGATCGCCCGGACGCCGACCGGCGATCACGTTATTGGCCGCCTTTCATCTGCGCGAATTTCGTGGCGGTGACGCTGCTCTCCTGGATGCCGAAATACCTCCACGACGGCTTCCACATGAGCCTGGCGGCCTCCGGGCTTGCGGCGACGGCGTTCGTCCAGTTGGCCAGCATGACGGCGGCGCCGCTCGGCGGCTGGCTCGCGGATGCGTTGCGAAAACGAACTCCGGCCGGCCGGATGATCGTGCAGGCCATAGGCGTAATCGCCGGCGCGCCGTTCGTAATCTGGTGCGGGCTCACCCGTTCCGTGACATCCCTCGTCGCGGCGCTCACGGCGTGGGGGCTGTGCAAGGGGCTCTACGACGCGAACATATTCGCCTCTCTCTTCGATGTGATCCGCCCCGAGGCGCGCGGGCGCGCGGCGGGCTTCATGAACATGGTGGGCTGGATTGGAGGAGGGGCCGCGCCCTTAGTGGTGGGCTACATCGCGTGGAAGACGAGCCTGGGCCTGGCGATCGCGGCGGCGGCTCTGGCTTATGCGGTTGGTGGAGCTTTCCTTTTGGCGGGAATTTTCTTTTTTGTCCGGCGCGACGCGGAGCGAATGCGCCCGCGGCAGGCTGGCGCGCAAACCGTTTAACCTGAATCCCGAAGTTGGGAAAGCCTTGTATCAGGGCATGCCTTTAGGCGTGCCGTAAAAGCTAACCAACCGAACGGCTTTAGCCGCTGGTTCAGAGTCAGTGGCCTCGTTTCTCTCAATCGTTAGGCGCATCACGCGGCGCTAACGCCGCGTTTCACGTTCTTCACCGCGCGGACCATGGGCTTGCGGCGTACGCGCCCGTTTCCGATTTCATACTCCGTCATCTTGCGGAGCAGCGTATTGCGGTGGATTCCCAGGCGCTTGGCGGCGGCCGACTGATTGTTCTTCGATAGGCGGAGCGCGCCTTCGATCATGCTTCGCTCCAGGATTTCGATGGCCTCATCCAGGCGCACGTTGCCGCCCAACATTCGCTGCGCCAAACCTTCTAAACTCTCTTTCATTTCATTCCTGCCGCGCACCCGGCGCGAGCGCAGTCACCTTTCCCAAAGCTTTTCCCCAGGCGTCCCGAACCTGGCCATAAGTCTTTCGAAATCCTTCTTTCAACTCGTAGGGAGCGAGCGATGAAACCGCTCGCGCCGCGCCGGTCACATACGGCGCTACCCGCGAGTTCACGATGGATCCAGGGGGCCGGTCGCCTTGCGAAAATGCCATGATGCCCATCACCAGAGCGATCGAAATCAGCATTCCTTTCAAGGCTCCGAACGCCGCCCCGAGCGCGTGATCCACAATGGACAATCCCGTGACCTTCAGCATTTTGCCGATCATGAAACTGACCAGCCCGCCCAAAAGCCATACTCCGGCAAACACAAGGAAGAAACCCAATAGATTAGCCAGCGAGCGCGAACTGACGTACGGAGCGAGCAACGCGCCCGCCGACCCGTAGAACCAAATTGCGAGCAGCAGCGCGGCGACTACGGAGATCAGACCGACGATCTCCCGCGTGAGGCCCCGCCGGAAGCTCGCGACGATGTTCCATGCCAGGATCGCCAGCAGCGCGAAATCCAGCCAGTTCATAATTCGTGGCCGGTCAGCGCCAGGTACGCCTGGCGGTATTTCTCGCCGGTCCTGGCCGCTACCTCGGCGGGTAGCCCGGGAGCCGGCGGCTGCTTATTCCAGCGGATGGATTCCAGGTAGTCCCGCACGTATTGTTTGTCGTACGACTGCTGCGGCCCGCCCGGAGCGTAGGATTCGGCCGGCCAGAAGCGCGACGAATCCGGCGTGAGCGCCTCATCGCAGAGCGTAAGCGCGCCGCCGATGAATCCGAACTCGAATTTCGTATCGGCGATGACGATGCCTCTCGTTTCGGCGTATTGCGCGGCGCGCGAATACAGCGTCAGCGTCAAATCGCGAAGCCGCGCCGAGAGGTCCGCACCGATCAACTCGCAACACCGCTCGAAGGAAATGTTTTCGTCGTGACCGGTCTGGGCTTTGGTGGCCGGAGTAAAAATGGGCTCGGGCAGCCGGTCGCTTTCCCGCAGGCCCTTGGGAAGCGCGATGCCGCAAACCGTTCCCTGGCTCGCATATTCCTTCCAGCCGGAGCCCGAGAGGTAACCGCGAGCCACGCATTCCACTTCCACCATTTGCGCGCGCTTCACCAGCATCGACCGTCCTTCGAGCTGGTCCGCATACTGAGGTAGCGGCTCGGGGAAATCGGCGACCTGCGCCGAAAGCAAATGCGTCGGCGTCACGTCGCGGAAGAAGTCGAACCAGAAGAGCGAGAGCTGCGTCAGCACCCGGCCTTTATCGGGAATCCCGGTGGCCAGAATGTAATCAAACGCCGAAATGCGGTCGGTGGCGACAATCAGCAGCCGGTCGCCGAAGTCGTATACGTCCCGCACCTTGCCGCGCGCATGGCGAGGGAGGCCGGGAATCTCGGTGTCGAGAAGAATGGATTGATTATTGAGTTGCAAGGCGCCTCGGATGTCGATCGGGGGAGTACCTAGAAATGATAACCCGAAGCGCGCGAAAGTCAACGGGGAAGAAGCGGGGGCCGGGGGCCGGGGGTCAGGGGCCGGGGGCCGGGGAAGATCGGCGAGCTGCGCTTCGCGCCGCTCGATCTAGAAACAGGCCGGGCCTCAATCAGTTTCCCTCACGGTCCGCTCCGAGAACGAGACAAGTTCGACATTCCTCGCAAGGAACAGTGCCCACTCGGTTTTCCCCGGCCCCCGGCCCCCGGTCCCCGGCCCCCGCGAGCGGAGCGAGCCACCCCAACCCCAAGCCCCCAGCCCCTGTGTACCATCGGGATATGACCGATCGCGCGCTCGTGGAGCGCATCGCCCGCCTGCCTCACGCTCGCGCCACATTCAAGCACCTGGTCCGCGAACTGGGCGCCAAGGGCGCAAGCCGCGAGGGGCTGGAAGCCGCGCTGGCGCGTCTCGCCGCGCGCGGCGAGCTTTTCGAGTTCCGCCCCGGACATTTCGTCGCCACGGCTTATAACCGCGAGTTCGTCGCAGGAAGGCTGAGCGTGCATCGCGAGGGCTACGCTTTCCTCATTCCCGACTCTCCGCTTCCGGGCGTTGCCGGCGACGTTTTCATTCCGCGCAAGTCGGCGGAAAACGCCATGCACGGGGATCGCGTGGTGGCGCGCATTGGCCGCGTCGCGGCCGATGGCCGAGCCGACGGAGTCATCGTCAAGGTACTGAAACGCGCGCACCCCACTGTGGTGGGTGAATTTCGTCTGGGGCGGGCGGGCCAGTTTGTGAAACCCCACGACGAGCGGATCCAGCAGTGGATCGAGATTCCCGAAGGACTGGAGATTCCCGCGGCCGGCCCGGTAATCGACCGCATCGGCGTCGCGCCCATCACCGCGAGTACGCCCCAGGAACTCGACGGCCTGGTGGTGAACGTGGAGTTGCTGGAGTTTCCGGCAGGCGGCGCAAGGCCCGTCGGGCGCGTCATCGAAATCCTGGGCCACCCGGATGACTTCGGGGTCAACGTGGAAATCGTCATCCGCAAGCACCACCTGCCGAACCGCTTTCCCGCCGAAGCCATCGAGCAGGCGGAATCGATACCCGCCACCATCACCGCGCATGAACTCGATGGCCGCCGCGACTTTCGCGCGATGGACATTGTGACCATCGATGGCGAAACCGCCCGCGATTTCGACGACGCCGTGTGTGTGGACCGTCTGCCGGGCGGCGATTTCGCGCTCCACGTTCACATAGCCGACGTGAGCCACTACGTGCGCCCGGGAACGCCCATCGACGCCGAGGCCCGCCTGCGCGGAACCAGCGTCTACTTCCCCGACCGCGCCGTCCCGATGCTCCCCTACGAGCTTTCCACGGGCATCTGCTCGCTCAATCCCCAGGTGGACCGGCTCGTGTTGTCCGCGCTGCTGACCATCGATCATCAGGGCGGAGTCGTCGCGCAGGAGTTCACTCCGGGTGTGATCCGCAGCGCGGAGCGCATGACCTATACGAACGTCCATCTGTTGCTGGAAGGCGATGCGGAGCAACGCGACCGCTACGGTCCTCTCGTGGGACGGTTCGAGCTGATGCGGGAGCTGGCGCTCATTCTGAATCGCAAGCGCGTGCGGCGCGGTTCCATCGACTTCGATCTCCCCGAGCCGCTCATCGAGTTTGACGAGTGGGGCGAGATGATTGGCGTCAAACGGGCGCCGCGCAACATCGCGCATCGCATCGTCGAAGAGTTCATGCTGGCCGCCAATGAGGCCGTCGCCGCGCATCTGGAGAACTCCGGGATCCCATCCATTTACCGCATTCACGAGAAGCCTGACCCGCGCCGCGTGCTGGAGTTCGAGCAGGCCGCGGCTCATTTCGGCTACTCGCTGGGAGTGGGCGCAATACCGGTGAAGAGATTTGGCATGACCGATCGCCATCGCGATGGGACCAAGCGGCGGCGCGAAATCGAACTTCCCGACGCGAGCCTCGCTATCGCGTCGCGCAATTACCAGCGGCTTACGCAGAAGATCGAAGGCAAGCCCGAGGAGCGCATCCTGAGCTACCTGATGCTGCGCTCTCTCAAGCAGGCGCGCTACAGCGCCGAGAACGCAGGCCACTTTGCCTTGGCCGCGTCCACGTACACGCATTTCACGTCGCCTATTCGCCGGTATCCGGACCTTTTGGTGCACCGCCTGCTTCGCGGATTGCTGACTGGTCAGGCCGCTGCTCTCCCTGGCGAGCCCGCGCTCGCGGCGCTCGCAGACGAGTGCTCGCAATCGGAGCGCCGTGCGGCCGATGCGGAGCGCGAACTGGTGGAATGGAAAAAGGTCCGTTTCATGGCGGAGCGCATCGGCGAGGAATTCGATGCGCTGATCATCGGCACGGCCAAATACGGCCTGTTCGTTGAGCTTGCCAACCTCTTCATCGAAGGCCTCGTCCCCATTGACACGCTCCCCGGCGACGAGTTCACGTATCAGGAAAACGTGCGCAAAGTCGTCGGCAAGCGAACTCGCCGGGAATTTTCCATAGGCGATAGTGTGCGCGTGTCGCTTGATCGCGTGGATGCAAACGAAAGAAAACTGCAATTCTCGCTGGTCGAAGCCGCGCGGCGTTCCGGGAGGCCGACAAAGAAGTCCGGCGCTTGACGAGGTTTCTCATATCGGTTGGAGCTACGTAGGCCGCTTGAAGAACTCGCGGATCATGGCGATTGCTGCGATCAGGCCCAGAATCCACCCGATTGGGTAAGGCAGAATAGTCAACGCCCACCATTTCGAGTGACCGCTGTTTCCGCCTACCCCGCCACACCATGTCAGAACGAACATGGCGGCGACGCCCAGCGCTATCAGCGCGAGCGCCCAGTACATCAGCTTGCGCATGCGCGCGTGACCGAGAAACGCGCCCGCTGCGGCCAAGACCGCTCCGCCTAGGATGACTACGCTACCTTCCATCGGATCGAGCGCGCCGAGCAGCATGCCAGCAAGGCCGGCGATCGCCAGAATCCGTGGCAGAGGTTTCCACTTCATGATTCCGTCTCCTTTTAACCGCAACCGGAATCGTTCCGGTTCGCGCGGCTCCTAAATGCACGCGAAGCGCCGCTAGGCGCTAATCGGGCAAGCATCCACCGTTTCAATGATTTGGATCGACTCGAAGACGATCGAGGCAGATGCGCGGCAGACATTTCATGAACGGCTGGTGAGCACAGCATGTACATTTACAACGGCGCAGTCCCAACGGGGCAGGCATCGAAGACTATTGACTTTTTTATGCAAAGTACATTATGATTGAGAGAACATGACCGTCATCCGATCGCCTTATATTTGCGGGGGCGCGTTTCCCTCTGCGCTTTGTGGCTCGCCGCTTGCGGCAAATCCAACAATCTGTTGCTGGGCCGGGTGGAGGCGACCGTCGGGAGCCATGACGTTGTGGTGACCGATTGTTACCGAACCAGCGTTCCGCCGCCCGAGCAAACCCAGGATCGGGGACGTCCGGCGTGGCGTTTCACCCCGTGCCGGGACGCCGATGTATTGATCCGCGACGAAGAACTTGTGGTGAACGGGAAGTCATACGGCAAACTTCGCCCCACGGACACGGTTCTGGTAGACCACAGCGTTGTCAAAATCAACGCGCGGGACTGAAGTGGGGCGGGCCTGGGGCCCACGGTGTGTGGGCCCTGCCTTCTTAGTTTTTGGGGCCGCGCTCAAAACCAAGAAGATGGCAGAAAAAGGCAGACCGGGAGGTCCGCCCCACCGTCAGTACGCCCCGCAATTTCTTCCAGGATTCGCGCCACTTCCGCTTCCGGGTCTTCGGCCCGCGTGATCTGGCGGCCCATTACCAGGTAGTCCGCGCCGGACCTCAGAGCCTCCGCGGGCGTCGCCACGCGCTTTTGATCGCCGGTGGCCGCTCCGCGCGACCGCACGCCGGGAGTCACTAGAACTTTATCGGGCCCGGCAATTCGCCGCACCCTCGCGGCTTCCAGAGGCGACGCGACGATTCCATCGGCGCCCGCGGCCACTGCGTTTCGGGCACGGAGTTCCACCAGGTCCGCAACCTCGCACGGATAGCCATCGGCCTCCAGATCCTGCTTGCCGAAACTGGTGAGCGCGGTTACGGCGAGCAGTTTGAGCCCGGAATCGCCCTTGCCTTCAACCGCCGCGCGAACCAACGAGCCCTGGGCATGCACGGTGAGGAAACGCACTCCGGTACGCGCAACTTGAGCGGTCGCTCGCTTTACGGTCTCCGGGATGTCGTAGAGCTTGAGGTCAAGGAACACGTCCTTCCCTGCCCCCAGAAGCTCGCGCACGAAATCCATCCCCGCCGCGGCGTACAACTCCAGCCCGACTTTATAAAAGTCGATCGATTCTCCCAGACCCGCAACCAAGGATCGAGCCTCTTCGGCGGACTCCACATCCAGCGCAACAATGATCGGATTCCCAGTCATATCCCAGTGGGGCAGGTCTCCAGACCTGCCCAGTATCAAATATTAACAGCCCGTATTCCGCGTCTCACACCAGCCGGATCGCCTTCTCCCCGCGCTCCGCCACCCGCCCAATTCGATACGCGCCGGCCAGCGCGTTTTCAAACTTCGCGGCATCGCATTCGGCGATGGAAATCAGCAAGCCGCCCGACGTCTGTGGATCGTACATCAGATCTTCGATTTCGCGCGGAATCTCCCGTGTCGATTCCACTACGCAAGACGCGAACTCCCGGTTGTTCTTGAGCCCGCCGGGAATCGCTCCCCCGCGCGCATACTCTACAGCGCCGGGCAAGAAGCGCAGCCGGCCTACTTCGATTTCGAGCGTCGCGCCGCTCGCAAGCGCCATCTCGCGCGCGTGGCCGATCAGCCCGAACCCCGTCACATCCGTGCAGCCGTGCGTATCGAACCGAAGCATCGCTTCGCACGCCACCCGGTTCAGCTCGAGCATGGAGCGCACCGATTCCTCCACATGCTCCGGCGCCGCAAGCCCGCGCTTCAAGGCCGTCGCGATGACGCCGGTGCCCAGGCGTTTCGTAAACACCAGCGCGTCTCCCGGCCGCGCTCCCGAGTTGGCCTTGATGCGCTCGGGATGAACGGCGCCCGTGACGGCGTATCCGAATTTCATTTCGTCATCGGCGATGCTGTGCCCGCCCAGAATCGAGCAGCCCGCCTCGTGCATTTTCTCGGCGCCGCCGCGCATGATCTCTTCGAGATCGGCCGGCTCACCCTTCGCCGGAAAGGCCACAATGGAGAGCGCGGTCATAGGCCGCCCGCCCATGGCGTAGACATCGCTCAACGAATTGGCCGCCGCGATGGCGCCGAACGTGTACGGATCGTCCACAATCGGCGTAAAGAAATCCACCGTCTGCACAAGGGCGAGCTCCGCCGTCAGCTTGTACACGCCGGCGTCGTCGGCGGTGTCAAACCCGATCAGCACGTTCTCGTCGGCCCAGCGCGGAAGGCTGGCCAGCGCCTTGTCCAACAACTTTGGACTCAGCTTGGCCGCTCAACCCGCCGCTTTCACGTGCGCCGTCAGTTTGCGAATCCGATCTCCTTCGCTCATCGACCCTTATATAATAACTGGGGATGCGTAGCACTTCTCTTGTTCTGGGCGCGCTCGTTCTGAGCGCTGCGTTTACGCTGGTCTCCGCCGGACCGCAAACCGATCCTCGCCTGAAGAAGGCATTCCGCGATCCGGCGCGTAACGGTTGGATCTTTGTTCATCTGGAAGGGTCGCCTTCCGAGATCGGCTTCCAGCACGGCTATCTGCTGGCTCCGGAAATCCAGGACACGTTTCGCGACGTCTCCGCCGAAACCGTCCACGACGAGAAGCGCGACTGGGCCTTCTTCCGCCGCGCGGCCGAGAATGTCTTCTGGCCCCATGTCGAGCGGGAGTATCAGGACGAGTTGAAGGGGATCGTCGAGGGCTTGAAGGCGCGCGGGGCCAAGCTCGACATTTGGGACGTTGTCGCGCTGAACGCCTGGGCTGAGCTTCCCTATTACGACAAGGTAGTGGACGGCGAGAAAACAGGCGTTGCAGCCGAGCACTGTAGCGCGTTCGTCGCCACCGGCAGCTACACCAAGGATGGCCGTCCGGTGATCGGCCACAATAACTGGACCAGCTATTCTTCCGGCGAGCGCTGGAACATCGTCTTCGATATCGTTCCGCAGCGCGGCCAGCGCATTCTCATGGATGGCATGGCGGGCCTGATTCACAGCGGCGACGATTTCGGCGTCAACGCCGCTGGAATTGTCATCACCGAAACCACCATCACCGCGTTCAACGGCTTCGACGCCTCCGCCATTCCCGAGTTCGCGCGCGCCCGAAAAGCCATGCAGTATTCCGCTTCCATCGACGATTTCGCCCGCATCATGAAAGACGGCAATAACGGCGGCTACGCCAACACGTGGCTGGTTGCCGATATGCGCAAGAACGAGATCGGAAGCCTGGAACTCGGCTTGAAGAACGTGACGCTGCTGCGAAGTTCGGACGGCTACTTTATCGGCTCTAACTTCCCGGCGGACCCCAAGCTCATCAAGGAGGAAACCACCTTCGATCCGGCCGACCGCTCCGCAAGCGCGAACGCGCGGCGGGAGCGCTGGCTGGCCTTGATGGCGGAGAACAAGGGGAAGATCGACGTGGCGGCCGGCCAGCGTTTTCTGGCCGACCATTTCGATTCCTTCGAGGGCAAAGCGAATCCGAGCGAGCGCTCTCTCTGCGGGCACATCGAGCTTTCGCCGCGCGGCATGGGCGCGTGGCAATCCGCGTTCGCTCCGGCGGGCGCGGTGCAGAACAAAGTGACGGATGCCGCGGGCGCGGCCAGGATGTCATTCACCGCGGCCCTCGGACATGCTTGTGGATTGAACTTCAAGGCGGCCCCGCATCTGCGGGAACACTCCGATTTCGCCTGGATGAAGGACATACTTCACGACATGGACGCCCGTCCCTGGACGGTCTTCAAGGCGAGATAGCCGCATTGCGCGGAGCCCATTTCCGTGCCGCGAACATAGTGGGCGGTCTGCCGATGCCGTCAATAAACCTGGGAGCGCTACGTGGGACGAATAGATGGATCGGCTCTGCGGGGCAATCCACCGGCTGGCTTCGAGATCCCGTCGAGGCCGCGAGATCACGCAGCCAGCCGCCAGACTGTTTGCCGCGGGACTGCTACTTCTATTTCTTCTCCGCGGGCGCGGCGCACTTGGCCAGCGAGTGGTCGTTTTTGGCGTAGCACTTGCCGGCGTCCGTGAAGTCCTTAGCCGTATCTTTGGTCGGGATGCCCTTTACGGCATGACAATAGCCGCACGGCTTGCTTTCTTTCTTCGCATACTCGGGCTTGCCGTACGATGACGTAGTGCAGACCAGGAAGCCAGCCGCCAGGATCGCCGCGGGGAGTACAACTTTGAGTGTCTTCATGTATCCTACTCTCTCTCTAGAATGGACTTCGAACTCTCCGGTGAACCGCGCCCGAAGGTCCTAATCTCCTTGACGCATTATAGACGAAGTGATTCGAGAATTCTCCTAAAAGTTCCTTAACCCTGCTGGAAAACGCTACGGACGGTGGATTCTTGCGATGTATTTCTCGTTACAGGTTGGCGTTCGGCTCCAGGCTGCGCCACAAATACCAGCTCGCCACCGTGCGGTACGGCTTCCAGCGGGCGCCCAGATCCTCCACATGCGCGGGTGTCGGCAAATCGGGCATCTCGTAGGCTTTTCGAATGGCTGCGCGGATTCCCAGATCGCCCGCCGGCAGCACGTCCAAGCGCCGCATCGCGAAGATGAGGAACATGTGCACGGTCCACTCCCCGATGCCGCGCACTTGGGTGAGCCGCTCGATCACTGCATCGTCGCCAAGCGCCAGGAGTTCGTCGAACACCACCTCACCGGAACGGGCATGGCGCGCCAGATCGCGAATGTACTCCGTTTTGCGCGCGGAAAGCCCCAACGAGCGCATGCGCGCGGGACGCATTTTCAGAATCGTCTCGGGAGTAATGGCGCCTCCGGCCGCGTTCACAAGCCGCCCGAAAATCACGCTGGCCACCCGGCCGCTGAGCTGTTGGTAGACAATGGATTTAACGAGCGTCTCGTAATTCGGCTCGCGGAATTCAATGCGGTAGTCGCCTACCCGTTCGATAATGCCGGCGATGACCGGGTTGGCGCGCTTCAGGTGTACAATGGCTTCCTTCATGGTGAAACGGTCAATACGGCGAGAGCGTCCTCTTTATTGTATCGGTATGCGTGTTTTTTTCGTGTTGGCTCTGGGGGGGGCGCTGGCCGCGCAGAATCCGCCGCGGCCGCCCCAGAACGATCAGATTCCCACCATCTCGGTGGATGTCGATGTCGTCAACGTTCTTGCGACGGTGCGCGACAGGCACAACGGCCTGGTGGGAAACCTCGAAAAGAACGACTTCGTCGTCCTCGAGGACGGCAAGCAGCAGCAGATCAAGTACTTCACCCGTGAGACCGATGTCCCGCTCACCATCGGCCTGCTGGTGGATGTGAGCCGCAGCCAGGAGAACCTGATCGATGAGGAGCGCTCGGCCGCGTCCCAGTTCTTCGCCAAGGTACTGCGCCCCAAGGACGAGGCATTCCTGATCGGCTTTGGCGAGGATTCCGAGCTGCTTCAGGACTACACGAATTCTCCGCGCTTGTTGACCGAGGGATTGCGCGGACTTCGCGTCAGTTCCGGTGTCGGCGGCATTGGCCCGGGCCCCGTCCCAACCCAGGGGCAGCCGCGCGGCACCGTTCTCTACGACGCTATATTCGTCGCCTCCGCCGATAAGCTCTCAAGCGAAGTGGGCCGCAAAGTGATCGTCGTCATCACCGATGGCGTCGATGAAGGCAGCAAGTACAGCATTGATAAAGCGATTGAGGGCGCACAGAAGGCCGACGCCGTGATCTACAGCATCGATTACGAGGATCCCGCGTTTTATCGCGGATTCGGCATGATGATCGGCGGCGGCGGCGAAGGCTACTTGCGCAGGATGTCGACCGAGACGGGCGGCCAGGTTTTCCGCGTGGACCGCACGCACTCGCTCGACGCCATCTTCCGCGAGATTCAGGACGAGATGCGCAGCCAGTACGCCATCGGCTATACGCCCACGAATTCCACCAAGGACGGCAGCTACCGCAAGCTGGATATCAAGACGACGGATAAGAGCATGAAGGTGCAGGCCCGCAAGGGTTACTACGCCATCAAACCGGGCTCGCGGTGACGGTGAGGCTTTGGCCAGGGTCACAGTCGCATTCTTCATCCCCACTTTGCCCTTTGCTCGAAGTACTGCTTTAGCGCTTCCTTGAGCATCGGCATCGGCTTTACTCCAACGCTTTCCATCTTCGCGTTCGAGAGAGCGGAGAACCTCGGCCGCCGGGCAGGCGTGCGGTATTGCCGCGCGTCGGTCGGCTGAAGAACCGGATTCAATCCCGCGGCTGCGAATATCTCGCGAGCGAATTCAAACCAGGAGACCGGCGCCCCCAACCCAACGTTGAATACGCCGTAATGCCCGCCTTCCACCAGATCCACCGTGCGTGAGGCCAACGCTGGCGCATATGCCGGAGAAGCGTAATTGTCCGCAACTACGCGGATCGGCTGGCCGGAATTCGCCAGCCGCAGCATAGTCTCGACGAAGTTGCCGCGCGCCGTGTTCAGAGCGCCGACCCCAAACACGCCCGAGGTGCGCACAATCAGCACGCGGTCGAGATAGGCCTGCGCGTACAGTTCCCCAGCTAGCTTCGATACGCCATAGGCTCCGAGCGGGTGCGTGGGCGATTCTTCGGTGTACGGCTCAGTGGCGAAACCGTCAAACACGTAGTCGGTGGAATAGTGGACCAGAGGCACGTCCATTTGCCGGCAGACCACCGCAAGATTGCGCACAGCCAGCGCATTCACCACGAACGCCGCTTCCGGCTCCTGCTCGGCGACGTCCACCTGGTTATAGGCGGCCGTGTTGTAAACGATATCCGGCGCGTTGCGCGCCAGTTCGCGTTCCACCGCGGCTGGGTCGGTAATGTCTACTTCCGCGCGGTCGGAACCGGCCACTTCGTATCCGCGGAACTCCAGTTCGCGCACCAGTTCGACTCCAAGCTGGCCGGCGTTCCCCACAACTACGGCTTTTCGGCTCATCGGAACTCACAGCATACCGCATCCTCCGGCGGCGGAAGTAACTGTAGAGCCAACTGGCACGGCCGCTTTCGCCCAATGCCACTTCCGAATTCCCGCGATGCCGCAATAGCGGCGGCCGGGCGCCAACCCCGCGTGGCGCACGCTTCAGCGTAATGCCACTTAGTTTTCCCAAATCCGGTTATTCTATGTAAATTGGATCACACGCTCGCGGTGCAGCGCAAGAAAATGCTTTGTATCAGGGCACGACTTGAGTCGTGCCGAGAGAGAGCAGATGTGAAGGGGCTTTAGCCCCTGGTCTTGAACGAGTTGCGGACGATCAGGGGCTAAAGCCCTTGTATTCCAAGCGAATTCGGCACGACTCAAGTCGTGCCCTGATACGAACCGCAACACAATTTCGACCGATTCTCGATTATGGGAAAACTAAGTGGCGCGCGCTTCAGCGCACTGCGGTGAACTTCAGTTCGCCGTCCGGACCGTGGGCTGAAGCCCACGGCGGCGCGCTGAAGCGCACGCCACACGGCAGGCGTGATTTACCTCCGGACTCTTCGCAAGCCGCGGAGAATTCGGAGAGGTGTAATACTCGCGGCGAGTCACCCACGAGGCTCGTTTCAGCGGCATTGAGCGCTTGCGCCTGGCTCGGTCTCCGTCCAAATCCTGTAGGTCGAGCAGGGTACTGAAAAGTAAGCCGATGTGAAGCCGAGATGGGCAAATGCCCATCTTGACCTTCCTAAGTTATTGAAAACAAATGCAAAAATGAAGCTCAAATGGGCAAATGCCCATCTCCGGCCTAACGGCAGCTCATTTTCGGCGCGCTGCTAGGCAGGGCAAATCGAACGCTCCGCTTCAAATCCTTCGAGCGCCCGCTCCAAGGCCACACCCACATACCAGCAATCCGACGATCGCCTGCAATATGCGACGCGTCCCCAATGCGCGTAACCTTCGAATTCAATCCGCAACCGCGCGCCGGCCTCCGTTGCGCAATCCGTTTCCAGCAGGAGCCCCGAGCGCGATACATTCCGCACCCGCGCGTGACGCCTTCGTCCGTCTCCGCTCGGGAAGACCACTACGCCCGCATGATCCACCGCAAACCTGGGTTCGCGCCTGCGCTCCACAAACCTTACATCGGCGGCGCGGCTTGCAGGCTTTAGCCCGGCGTCTCGGGCAGCTCTCGCTCAAGGCGCCATCGCGGTTATCTGCACCTTCTTCGCGCGCGTTGTTGCCCACGGTCAGGGTTCTCGCCGAGCTTGCGAAAGGCCTGAGCGAGGCGAGGTCCATCACGGTTTCGGGAGCTTGGCCCGCCCAGGCATAGACGCGGTACTCGCCGGGGACCAGGTTGGCGAAATAGAACTCGCCGCGTTCGTTGGCGTTTCCAGTCCGTAGTTCGGAGCCATCCGAGGGCGCGACAATCAGGGCCGCGCCGCCCGCCGGCTTGCCTTGGCGGTCCTGCACCGTGCCTTCAATCGTAGCGGCCGTCGTTCCGACGATTACCTCAATCTCGCCGGGTCCCGAAAAATCCATGCCGGTCCGTGGAATGTCCTTTCCCGCATAGCGGACGGCCTTCACGTAGTAGTTCGCCGGCAGGTTCAGGCTATTCGGCTCCGGGGTGTAGACCATCGGCCAGACGTTCCTCAAAGTGAACTTACCTGCCTGGCAGTTCATTCCCGATGGCAAGGCTGTGCCTACGGAGGGGACCAGCGTCATGGAAATGCATTGCCCCACCACGTTTCCGTTTTCCATCTTGACCGAGACTGGGACTTCGCGGCCCGCGGTCATTTCCAACTTCAGCCCGTCGATGTTCTGGTCCTTGACGTCGATCGGCGCCACGGCCATGGTCATATTCGGCCCACCACGACCGGCGCTCTGGATCACCATCGCTCCAGTTTGGCTACCAGTCGCGAGGGCGCCTCCGCGGCCGGCCGCGCCCGGGCGGGCGGTCAACCAGTAGGACCCCGCTGGAACCCCGGAAATCTCGAAACGGCCGTCCGGCAAAGTCTGAAGGGAGCCCACGGGCATGTTTGTCATTGCCGTGTCTTTGAGCGAGAGTGATACATAGGGCGCCGCGGTCACGGGGCCCGCGGCATCGGTCACCGTTCCGCGGATCCGTGCAACCCGCACTTTCGGCAACGTCAGATTCGTGTTCGCGGCGTCACTCCCGGGATTGACTCGAACCGGGGCCGCGCCGTTCACATCGGTCCCCTTGGGATACCACACCCTCCCGAATCCGGTTTCGGCCGCGGTTGGCAGGGGCTGATCCAGCGCGGCGCGCGATGGCGGGGCTAAGTCTCGCCGGTACGCCTCGACGTAGTACTCTCCGGCCGGCAAGTTGAGGATACGGTACATGCCCAAGTCATCGGTCTCGGCGGTCCGGCCCATGGCCAGGCGGCGCTGACCAAGCGACGTCACATAGCGGTAGGCGGCGACCTGCGCCCGCACTACGGGCTCTCCCGATTCATCCGTTACCTTGCCCGAAATGACCGCTTGAGGAGTAAGCTTAAGAACCACGCCGGTAACGTTCTGTCCCTCGCCGACGATGATCTGAGCGGAATAAATCTCCGCGCCGCTCGCAAGGGGCGTCAGCGATTGCAGGAATCCCTCCGATTGCGCCACGGGTTGATAGAACCCCGGCGCCAGATCGCGAAACGCGAAGCGCCCCTGATCGTCCGTGCGCGCGGCCAGCGGGGACGAAGCCGCGCCCGCCGTCACTCCACCGCGAACCGTGACGTTGACGCCGGCGATCGGAGCGCCCGTCACGGCATGAACCACCTGCCCAGCCAGGCTGCCGTTCATCGCCGGGATCGGCGCCGGCGCCGCCTGCCCTCCGCCGTACTCCGAAGCGGGAATCAGCGTCACCTGCACGGAAACCCGCCCGTTCTCAGGCACGGTGACCGCTTTGGCGCTGCTCTGGAACTGACGCGCCAGGTCGTTGTAGGGAGGCTGCACGGAGCCCGCCCGTTCAAAGGCGAACACCCAGTAGTCGCCCGGTCTTAGGCTGGCCATCGTGACGCGGCCCGAACTGCTACTGAACCCCATCGACCGCGTGGATGGCTGGCCCACGACGGGTTCGAAGGTGACCGTGCCGCTTGCCGCCGGCTTGCCATCGCGATCGACCACCGTTACGTCCACCGACCCCATCTGCGAGCCGAGCGTAATCTGTACTGACCCGTTCCCGTTCACCGGGAACGTGTCCGGATAGTCCCGCCCTTCGTAGGTCACCGACTTGACGTAACAGTTTCCCATCATGGGATTGAGACTGACCGTATACGTCACGGGACCTACGCCGTGCAAAGTGAACTTATTGTCGTCGCCGATGACCGCCGGCTGCGGGTTCGCGCCGTAATAGATACCATCCGCCGGTGACAGCCTTACGCTGGAGCCGTGAACGCTGCATTGGCCTGCCGCATCGGCCTTTACTGTCCCCTGTAACTCGGCAACAGACCTCAGCCGAACGGTCACGCCGTCCGCGCTCTTGTCGGCGACATCGACCGGCGCGATGCCGATCGCCGAAGGCCCGCCCGACGGAGGGCTCCCGAATCGCTGCGCCACGACGTTATAGGAGCCGGGCGGCACGGCGCGAACCAGGAATGTCCCATCGGAGTTCACGCTCCCCGTCCCGACCGTCGACACGCCCATCCCGGCGTTTGCCCGGGTCTGCACCGAGATGGAGTTTCCGACTGTCGACCCGGACTCATCGACGACCGTGCCGCGTATGGTCATCGCGTTCACGCGGGCCAGCGTAATGTCGATCCCCGGAACCTCGGCCCCGCTTTCGACCGTAACAGGCTTAGCTGCGGTGGCTTCCGTGGCGCCCGGATAGTATGTCGTTACGCTCACCTGTTCCGGCCTGGCTGGCCCCGGCTGATCCGTCGGAGGCGGTGAATAAGCCACGCGGCCCATGTTGGATGGAGGGGTCGCCGCTATGATGTACTCGCCCGGACTCAGGCTGGCCAAACGGAACTCGCCCAGATCGTTCGTCTGCGCGCTGGCCGCACGCGACGACGCGGAACCCCGGCCCGCCGGCGCGGCGCGCAGCGCGGCGACTTGCGCGTTCTGCACCGGGTCGCCATAGGCGTCCAATACCTTGCCTGCGATAACCGATTGGGGCATGAGGCGCGCCATATAGCCCGTGAGCCGCTGGCCTTCGCCCAGGTAGACGGTCGAAGTCGCCATCGAGTTGGCGCCCGAATTCGTGCCCGTGAATCCCTGCCGCTGAATCATGAGCTGGTAGCTTCCCGCTTCCAGGTCGCGGAAGCTAAAACGGCCTTCGTCATCGCTTACCGCGTCGTATGAAGCGTTCCGCGACACGGGCGGTTCGCCCGGACGCGTCCCGCGCCCGTTCTGAATGAACCGCAGGTTCACGGACGCTCTGCGTACCGCGGCGCCTGTCTTCACGTTCACGACTTGACCATCGATTGAAGATCCATTCGCAGCCTGTCCGAGCAACAGCGGACTGACTGCCAGTAAACTTGCCACGAGTGAGACTAGTTTCATACGCCACCTCTAAGAACTTACGGCTTCGCGATAGCCTGATCGATTTCATCCAGAGTGATGAGTCTGAGTTGAGTGGATTGGGGCGAGCCCGCCGCGGCTTTGACCGTGACGGCCTTCGCGTCATGCAACCTGAGCAGCCTGGGGCTCGCTGCCTGCAGGGTGACTGGGTTAATGACACCCTCCGCCCAAGCCGTCAGCTTATATTCGCCGGGCCGAAGCGCGCTGAAACGGTACGCGCCCGCGGCGTCGGCCATTTCCACCCGCGACGCGGCCAGCGGGCCGCCATCCGACGCGATCGCCGCGACAAACGCGAACTTCACGGGATGGCCGGCGGCATTGATCACGGTTCCGGTCAATTGCGCGGCGTCATGGTTGCTCACCACGATCTGAATGGCCGCTCCGCCGCGCGCCTCCGCGCCGGCCACGGGAAAATCCTGGCCGCCATATTGCACTGACTTCACATAGCATCCAGCGGGTAGTTCGCTGAATTCCACGTGAAAGGGCAACGGCAACTCATTCTCGAAGACGGCCTCGCCGCCGCTCGTCAGGACCGCCAGCAGCGGCCCCCCCGCAAAAAAGGGCAGCGGGCGCAAATTCAGCCGGATGCCGGAGAGGCTCCCGCAGCCATCGCTCTCCACCGAACCGACCAGCCGGTTCGGCGGGAGCAGGCGGACGGTGACGCCTTCCATGTTGCCGCTGACGTTGATTTCGCGCAGTCCCAATTTACGGGGCTGATCCGGACAGTTGGAAGCGGCCAGCGTATAGCGCCCTGGCGCAAGCGCGTCGATGGTGAAGCCTCCGCCTTGGTCCTGCCTTCCGATGCTGCCGACTAAGAGAAGCGAACTGGGCGGCGACCCGGCGGGGGAGATTCCGACGCACGCCTGGCCGGCGAGCGGCCCATTGGAATCCTGCACAACGCCCGATACGCGGTACGCCGCCGACCGGGTGAGCCGAATATCGGCGCGCGCCATCTCGCCCGTCGCCACCATCACGGCGGCGGCTTTATCGGGAGCGATCGCGCCGCCGGAGAATCTAGTCGGGTAACCCATCCCCGGCGTCGCGGCCGCATCTCCCAGAGCCTGGGAATAAGGGTAGGAGGCGCTTACCACGTAGGGGCCGGGCGCCACCCCAAAAACGCGATACTCGCCGCGATCGTCCGCATAGAAGAAGCCCTGCCCGGTTTGGCCGGTCGAACTCGACCGGCTCCAGTTTCCATTCGCGTACCGATAGACCGCGATGCGGGCGCCTTGGATGGGCGCTCCGTTTTCTCCGGTGATTCTGCCGGCAATGGTTCCAAGGCGCTCCATCTTCACGAGGACGCCCTTGACCTGCTCCCCTTCTCCGACCCGGGTATGTTCGTGAGTCACACGAGTCTCTTCGCCGTCGAACCATGCGTAGCCGTCAGCGCTCGGGTTAATGAAGTAAAAACCCGCCGCGAGCCCGCTAAAGGAGAAGCTCCCGCGGTCATCGGCCGTCGCCCGAACACCGGGCGGAATCGTGACGTGATCGTGAGGCCCGATGGCCGGAATCGTGAAGGGGCCGTGTAATGAGACGCCTGCGCCCTTCACCGGCGCGCCGGTCCGTGCGTCCACCACCTGACCCGCGATGGAAGATCCAGTGGCGGTCTGTCCGGACAACAGCGGACCGGCAGCCAGTAAACTCGCCGCTAATGAAACCAGTCTCATCGGGAAACACCTCTGCGAGCATCAGGGTTTGGCCATTGCTTGATGCATTTCATCCAGGGTAATCAGCGTGAGCCGAACGGATTGCTGTGAACCCGGAGCCGCCTTGACCACACGGGCGCGCGCGTCGTGCAATCTAAGCAGCCTGTAGTCCACGGTCTCCAGGTAAATCGTACCGGGATTCTCCGCCCAGGCAGCCACCTTGTATTCGCCGGGGCGAAGCGCCTTGAATTCGAACGCGCCCTCCGTATCGCCCATTTCGTATTGCGATGCCGCAAGCGGACCGCCGTCGGACGGGATCGCGGTCACCAGCGGGTGTTTCACGGGACGCCCCGCGGCGCCGGTCACCGTGCCGGTCAATCGGGCTCCATCGCGGTTGCTCACGACCACTTGCAACGCGGCTCCGGCGCGCGGCTCGATCCCAAGCCACGGAAGGTCCTGGCCGCCATACTGCGCGGACTTTACGAAGCAGCCGGGCGGCAGCTCGCGGAATTGAACCTGGAAGGGCAGCGTTCGCACGTTGTCGAATGCCACCGCGCCATTCTCCGCAACTTTCTGCCCGCGCGCGCCGCCCACCGAGGGAGGCAATGAATACAGGAATAACTGAAAGCCGGAGAGGTTTCCGCAGCCCTCGCTCGATACCATCCCCGTGACCCGGCTCACCGGTTGAAGGCGGATGGCGGCGCCATCCATGTTGCCATTGACCTCGATTTGCCGGAAGCCCAGTCGCGAGTTGGCCGGCCCTCCTTCGCAGTTCGTCGCCGCCAGCATGTACTCGCCGGGCGGAATTGCGTCCATGGCGAACGCTCCGCCCTCAGCCGGAGTGCTGACGCTTCCCAGCAACAGATGCGTCGAGGGGAGCGATCCCGCCGGGGCTATGCCCACGCATGCCCTGGCCGGAAGCGCCCCATTCGAATCGGTTAGGTATCCGGTAATACGGTACGCCGCCGACCGGGTAAGCTGAATATCCGCGCGCGCGACCTGTCCGCTCTCGACCATCACCGCGGTTGCTTTTGCCGGAGTGAACGCGCCTCCGAAATAACGGGTCGGGTGGCCCATTCCCGGCGCCGCGGCCGCCTCGGCCAGGGCTTCCCGGTAAGGATACGACGCGCTGACAAAGAGCGGACCCGGAACCAGACCGAACGCGCGATACTCGCCACGGTCATTCGTATAGAGAAACGCCTCCCCCGTTTCGCCAATTGAGGCCGGCGGGGTCCAGTTACCCCAAAGATATCGATAGACGGCGATGCGCGCATTCTGTAATGGCGCGCCCTTTTCGTCGGTCACCTTCCCCGCGATGGTTCCCAGGCGCTCCATCCTCAACACGACGCCTTTGATCTGTTCGCCCTCACCGATGGGGGTGAGATCGGGCGCCACCAGCGTCCCGTCCCCGCGGAACGGGTAGTACCCATCGGCGCGCGGGGTCAGAAGATAGCTGCCCGCGGACAGGCCGCTGAACGAGAAGACGCCGCGATCGCCGGCATCTACCCGAATAGCCGGCGGCATGGCCGGGTGATCGTGCGGGCCGATGACGGCGAGCGTAAACGGGCCGGTCCCGGAAACCGTCGCCCCCTTCACCGGCGCGCCGGTCCTTGCGTCCACCACCTGACCCGCGATGGAACTCGATAGCGTCTGCGCGGAAACGGACACGGCCCAAAAGGCGGCGAAAACGAACGCCTCGTAAACGCGCATAAGACCTCCTGGGGAACTCATTTCCGTTATACACCAGCGGGATGGTCCGTCACAATCGGTGTTTCAGATCTCATAACTACATTCGACGGTGCGTCTGAAAAGGCTTGCGCCACCCCCCGTGGCGCGGCCATTCATGGCTGCCGTCTCGGCATTCATGCCGAGATTCTTGGCATCAATAACATAGGAGATAACCCGGTACTTAAGCGGCCTTGGAGGCTTCCGCCTGCCTATAGTCAGGCCTCCGCTCATTGCGAGAATATCCGCATCGCGTACGACGCGCCGGGAAATCAATGGTTGCCCATTTTAATGCGTCCGGGGAAGATGACCACGGCCCGGCGTGTCGAGCGCCGAATCGCCGGCCATTCCGGCAGGCTGCTCTCGATCATCCTCCCGGAATCTCGATCTCTCGCGGTGTTCCGGAGTGAAGGGGACCGTCTAAAGAATTGACTCAACAAAACCGATATACGTATATACGGGCCTTTATCTGGCGTCATAATTTCACTGGACTCTCTGGCGCGCCCCGGCCGCGGACTGCGCTCATCCGTTGGGCGCGCCCCCGATTCCGGAGGTTTTACATGCGTGCCCTGTCGGCTTCGGTTCTCACTGCCCTCGTGGGAGTGTGCGCCGTCGGACAGGCGCAAACGGCCATTGCCCCCACTGTCTACAGAATTCAGACTTTCGCCGGAGGCGGACTGCCCACGAACATCCCGGGCGTCGCGGCCAGCGTACGAGGCCCGCTCTCGGTGGCCGCGGATGCATCCCGGAACGTTTATTTCGCGGCTGCGAATCACGTGGTGTACCGGCTCGATGCGGCGACGGGAATCCTGACGGTCGCAGCCGGTAACGGAACCCCTGGATTCAGCGGCGATAACGGCCCGGCCACCGGCGCTCAGTTGTATAAGCCATACGGCGTTGCCGTGGACTCCTCGGGCAACCTGTACATCGCCGATTCGGGAAACAACCGCGTCCGCAAGGTTTCGGGCGGCGTGATCACAACCGTGGCTGGAAGTTCGCTGGCCGCGATTTTCGGTGGAGACAACGGGCCGGCGACAAGCGGCTTTCTGAACTCACCCGAAGGCGTCGCGGTGGATTCAGCCGGCAATTTGTACATCGCCGATACTTACAACAATCGCATCCGCGAAGTCTCGAACGGCGTAATCACCACGGTTGCGGGAAGCGGAACGTCCGGTCTGAGCGGCGACGGCGGCGCGGCAACGAGCGCGCAATTGAATATGCCCGCCGGCCTGGCGATTGCATCCGGGACACTGTACATCGCCGACACAGGCAACTACCGCGTGCGCGCCGTCACTGGCGGCACGATCACGAGCGTGGCCGGGGGCGGAAGTTCCCTGGCTGACGGCATTTCCGCTTTAAGCGCGAGATTGAATGCGCCGTGGGGCGTCGCGGTGGATTCGTCCGGCGGAGTATACGTGGCGGACTCTTGGAGCTACCGCATTCGCAAGATCGCCGCCGGCTTGATCACGACGGTCGCGGGTAACGGAGCGGCAGGTTATAGCGGCGACGGAGGCGCGGCCACCGGCGCCGAGCTTTACTCCCCGATGGGCGTCGCCGTCGATGCAGCCAACGGAGTCTACATCGCCGACAACGGAAACTGCCGGGTACGAAAGGTGACGAACGGGACCATCGCCACCGTGGCCGGAAACGGAACGGCGGGGTTCAGTGGCGATGGCGGACCGGCCACGAGCGCCCAAATGTTCATGCCGTCGGGTGTAGCGGCGGACTCGAACGGCGCGATTTACGTGGCCGATCAGAGTAACTCAGTAGTCCGTAAGATTTCGAACGGCGTGATTACCACTGTCGCGGGGAACGGGACGGATGGTTACTCCGGCGACAACGGGCCGGCCACCAACGCCTCCCTCAGATACCCCGTGAGCGTCGCTCTCGATGCGAGCGGGAACTTGTACATCGCCGATACCAGCAACAACGTAGTCCGCAAGGTTTCGGGCGGGATCATCACCACCGTAGCGGGTAACGGGACCGGGGGTTACAGCGGCGATGGCGGGCCGCCTACCGGCGCGCAGTTGAAGACGCCATACAGCGTAGCCATCGACAGCGCCGGAAACCTGTACATCGCCAACCGTGACAACAACTGCATCCGGGAGGTTTCGAACGGGGTCATTTCGACGGTAGCAGGAACCGGAACGGCAGGCTACGGGGGCGATAACGGCCCTGCCGCCAGCGCCCAGTTGAATAACCCTAGGGGCGTAGCTCCGGATACGTCGGGTAACCTATACATCGTCGATTCGTTCAACCAACGCATCCGAAAAGTCTCCAGCGGGATCATCATTACCGTCGCGGGCAACGGAGCATGGGGATTCGGCGGCGATAACGGCCTGGCCACATCGGCGGCGCTCTATAATCCGGTTGGAGTCGCCGTCGATTCGTCGGGCAATCTCTACATCGCCGACACGGTGAATAACCGCATCCGAAAGGTGGTTCAAGGGTACATCGACACGATTGCGGGGAACGGAACTCCGGGCTCTGGCGGCGATAACGGCCCGGCCGTCACCGCTTCGTTTTGGCAGCCCTGGGGACTCGGATTGGACTCGGCCGGAAACGTCTATGTGGCCGATGGCGGCAACGACCGGATTCGCGTCCTGAACCCGGCGCCTGAGTTCAACATATCGATTTATCCGAGCGGAAGCTTCGTAAACGGGCAGAACGGAACGTTCTCGGTGCAGGTGACGGACTACGCCGGCAGCGCGGCGACCAGCGGCGAGGTCACCGTGACTGAGACGGTCCCGCTATACGGGGAAACTCTGGTCTCGATGGCCGGGACGGGCTGGACATGCCCGGTGGGTGGGAATGCCTGCACGCGTAGCGATACGCTCGCGCCGGGCGCGTCTTACCCGGTTATTACCATCACCGTCAGCGTAGCCCCGGGCGCGCCTTCTTCCGTAGTGAACTCCATAAGCGTATCGGGCGGAGGTGCGCTGAGTATAGGCACGGTCAGTCCCGTAACACCGATTCAGTACCAGCCCGTGAGCATTTCCGGCCGGGTAACTTTCTCCGGGAGCGGGCTCGCCGGCGTGACCTTGAATCTGATTGGGACGCAGCGCGCAACCGCGACGACAGACTCTTCGGGCGTTTACAGTTTCGCATCGCTCCCTGGGGCAGGAAGCTACACAGTCAGCCTCTGGAAGGCCGGCTACAGCTTCAGCCCGGGCAGCGCTTCTCTCAGCGACTTGATCGCGAGCCAAACCGTCAACTTCACGGCCAGCGCGGTCGCGGCCACGGCGAATACAATCGCGGCCGCCGCGGCGCCGGTGGCGCCTGGCGGCCAGTTCAGCGTCCCGGTTACTCTCTTCTTGACCAGCGGAGTCTCCGTGGACTCGGTGAATTTCGGCGTGCAAATTACGCCGAGTGGAGGCGCTCCGGCGCTAACAGGCCATCTGACTTTCACCGAGGACCCGTCGGTCATCGGTCCGGTGTACCCGGACACCGGAGGCACATCGAACTCCGTCGGCGTTATCCTGTATCCGCTCAGCCCACCGCTTTCCGGAACGAGGACGCTGGGAACCGTTAGCGGGACGATACCCGCGAGCGCGACGGTAGGGCAGAATTACACTGTCGCGGTGACCGGGGCTAGCGCGAACCTGGGGGGCGGACCCGATGCGCGCCCCGGGCTTGCAAACGGCGCCCTTGCCGTGGACCTCATGTATCTGGTCGGCGCGGTAGCTCCATCTACCGGCGACACGGCCCCTAATTTCGGGAGCGGCTCGCTCAGTATCCTCGACCTGATTCAGGTTCTGTTCGCGGTCAATAACGTGCCGGGTTATCGTCCGGCCGCGTGTTCGGATCGCTTCGATGCCATGGACGTCTACCCGCCCGACACCGCCACAACCAGAGGCGGGGACGGAGTTCTCGATGTCCGGGACCTGATCCTCGAACTTTTCCGCGTCAACAACCTGGACACGGACCGGCCCATGCGCATGTCCCTGGGCGGGGTTTGCCCAACCTCGTACGCAGCGGCCGCCAGTCAACTGGACGCGGCCCGGCGGAGCCAGCCAGTCCGCCCGCGAGGGCCATCGGAGGGCGCGCTGACGCTGGGAGCGGCGGAGCTTTTGGGAGACTCCGAGGAGCGCATACCGGTGTACCTGGAGGGCCGGCGCGACTTGACGCGCGTGGCCCTGACGGCGGCCGTGGGCGACCAACAGTCGCAGTTCAGATTCACAGCGTCGGAAACCGCGCCGCCTTCGCTTGTCGAGACCGGTCAGACGGGCGTCGTGGTAGTTGCATGGCTTAACGGCGTGAGCGTTCGCGCCGGAGAAAAGGCGCTGTTAGGGTACGTCGTTGCGCCTGCCGGCGTGGCCGGGAAGCTGAGATTCTTCGGCGTTTCGGCGAGCGGGTTGGATGAAAACCGGGAAATTCCGCTCGATGCGCCCGCAGCGGCAGGTTTGGAGCGGTAGTCGAGGGGCTTTCAGGCTTGCGGTTGCTGAAGAATTTTTTCCGCCGCCGCTCGGCCCATGCGAATGCAATCGGGGACTCCGATGCCGGTATAGGCGTTGCCTGCCAGATGGAGGCCTGGAATGGCCACTGTGCGCGCTTCGATCTCCGCGAGCCGCCGCGGATGCCCAACGGTATACTGCGCCATCGAGCGCGGCCAGCGCGCAATTCGCCAGAAGCGCGGCTTCGCTGTCACTCCGGCGATGCGGCTCAGCTCATCCTGAACCGACTCGATGATCGCGTCATCGGGCTCGCTCAGAACCGCCGCGTCCTCCGCTCCGCCCAGGAAGCACCGTGCAACTACTTTGCCTTCGGGAACGCGATCGGAGAACTTGGTTCCCACCCACGTGCAGGCGATCAGGCGCCGGCGCTCCTTCTTGGGAACCAGGAATCCGAAACCCGCGTACCCTTTGGGGGATGGGCCGCCCGAGGGATTTCGGAACTCCGCCTCGTCATATCCAAGCGCGACCGTCATCGAGGAACTGTACTGCACTTCGCCGAGCAACTCCGCGAGCCGCCCATCCACTCCGCCGAGCAACGCCGCGCCGCTGTGCGCTTCACACGCGACCACAAGGCGTTTTGCATCGAGCCAGGAGCCATCCACGCGAATGCGGAAACCGCCGGCGGTGCGTTCGATGGTTTCCGCGCGTCCGTTGACCACCGTAGTCTTTCCCGCGATTCGCGCGACGATGGCATCCACCATCTGTCCCAGGCCGCCCTTCAGCGTTCGGAACAGCGGGGGCGGCGTTGGCGCTTTTCCGCGGTGCGCGTGCGCAGCCGCGGCCTTGGCGCGCTCGGCCAGAACGCCGCGCGTCAGGCTTCCGTACTTGGCCGCCAGTTCGACGAAACGCGGCAGCACGGCGCTCACGCTGAGCTTGCGCGGATCGCCGCCGTATACGCCCGAGAGCAGCGGCTCGGCGAGATACTCCACTGCCTCGGCGCCATAGTGCTCGGAGATGAACTCGGCCACCGATACATCGCCCGATCTAAGCTTCGGCGCGCGCAGCAGCTCCGCGCCCATGCGGAACTTCGTGCCCCAGCCAAGCAGCCGCGTGCCCAGCAACGGAAGAATCTTCGTGGGCACCATCAGCATGAGGCCGTCGGGCAGGGGAAGCAGACGGCCGCTACGTTGAACGTACGTCTTCCGCAGATGATCGTTCGAGCCAATGATCTCGTCGCCCAGGCCCAACTCGCGAATCAGTTCCACCGCCGCGGGTTTGATGGAAAGAAAACTGTCCGGCCCCTGCTCCAGCGTGCAGCCATCGACGTATTCGGTTAGGATGACGCCGCCCAGCCGCGCGCGCGATTCGACAATCGTCGCCTCCGCGCCGCCCTTGGCGAGATAATACGCAGCCGAGAGCCCGGAAATTCCGCCGCCGATGATGAGAGAGTCAGTCATTGGGGGCCGGGGGTCTGGGGGCTGGGGGCCGGGGATAAAGCGTTCAGCCTAGGGTCTGTTCTTGAGCCTTGATCGGCCGCAAAACAAGGGGCCGGGGGTCGGGGGCCGGGGGCCGGGGATGAAGCGTTCAGCCTAGGGTCTGTTCTTGAGCCTTGATCGGGGCGCATGCCCCCGGCCCCCGGCCCCCGGCCCCCGGCGAGCGAAGCGAGCCGCCCCGGCCCCCAGCCCCTAGCCCCCAGCCCCTAGCCCCCATTAAAGGCACCGCTGGGCCACCTCCGCGAGCGCGGCCGTGAACGTGGGCGAATCGTTTAACGATTCGGGCCTCCGTAGCTCGATCCCCCGCTCTGCCGCATAACGCCGGAACAGCACATCGATGTCGTACAGGATCTCCACGTGATCGCAGACGAAACCGATGGTGTGCAACACCACTTCGCGCACTCCCTCGGCGGCGTAGCGATCCAGGCAAGACTCCACGGTGGGGCCGAGCCAGCGATCCTCGGTGAAGCCCTGGCTCTGATAAGCGAAGTCGTAAGCCGCAACGCCCGCCCTCGCCGCAACCGCGGCGGCCGTTTCGCGGACTTGCCGGTCATACGAATCTCCCGCGGCGATGGTCTTCTCAGGCACGCTGTGCGCCGTGAATAGAAAGCGGCGGCGCGGGGGCTGTTCCAGAAGAAGCGGCCGCAACCGCTCGGCGAACGCTTCGATGAGGAGCGGCTCGTCGTGGTAGCTCTTGGCCCAGACGATCTCCGCCGCAACGCAAGCGTCTCGCGCGGCCTCTTCTGTCCGCCGTACGTAAAGCCCTACGCTGGCGCTGGAATATTGCGGCGCCAGGGCTATGGCCGCCAGCCGCTTTACGCCGGCCGCTTTTACGCTCTCCATCGCCTCGCGAATGAACGGATGCCAATTGCGCATCCCGATAAAAACGGGCAGGCCCGTCAGCCGTTCCAGCGCTTCGGCCTGAGCGCGCGTCCAGCGCAGCAACGGCGAAGCGCCGCCTATCTCGCGATAGCGGCTGGCGACTTCTTCGATGATCTTCGGGGATGCGGGCCGCCCGCCGCGGACGAACGAGAGATAGCTGGGAACGTCTTCCAGGCGTTCGGGCGCGCCATGGGCCAGCAGCAAAATCGCGGCCGGCTGGTTCGCCGGAGCCTTAGTCCACATATCTCACAGCCCTCACCCGAGGGGGTGCCGCTACACCGTGGGAAGTCCTGTTTGGCTTCGCATCAGGGCACGACTTGAGTCGTGCCGTTCGACATGACAACGTGTGGGCTTTAGCCCCCGGCTCGCTGCGGCGAGCTCGCCCGCCTTCCGCAACGAGCCAGGGGCTAAAGCCCTGTCTATTCCGTCCTCTGCGGCACGGCTGAAGCCGTGCCCTGATACAACCCATAGCGCCTCGGCAAAAGACCGATGAGAAATGCGGGTCAGCCATGGAGTGAAACCGACCGCCGCATCGGAGGCGGACCGGGCGCGTCGAACCGTTCGCCCGGCATGAACTCAGAGCTTGTGTTCGTGAACGATGTCCACGACGGCGCGGACGTTCTCCACCGGCGTTTCCGGTAGAATGCCGTGACCGAGATTGAATATATGGCCGGGCCGCGTGCCGGTGCGCTTGAGGATCTCGAGGACTTTGGCTTTCAACTCCGGAAGCGGAGCGAACAGCGCCACGGGGTCCAGGTTGCCCTGCACGCCCGCGCGATAGTTGATGTCCATCCAGGCCTGGTCGATGTTCGAGCGCCAGTCCATCCCCAGCACGTCGCCGCCGGCCGCGTGCAGTTCTTTGATGAAGCCGGCCGCGCCGGTGCCGAAGTGGATTACGGGTACGCCCGTCGAGCGGATACGCTCGATCAGCGCGCGCGAATATGGCGCCGCATAGCGCACGTAGTCGTCCGAGCCGAGCGCTCCCACCCAGCTATCGAACACTTGAATGGCGCGCGCGCCCGCCGTCACCTGCAATTGGGCGAACGGAGCCAGCACGTCCACAATCTTCCCCATCAGCCGGCGCCACAAGCGTCTCGTCCGCGTACATCAGTTTCTTGGTGCGAATGAAACTGCGCGACGCGCCGCCTTCGATCATGTAGGCCGCCATGGTGAACGGCGCGCCGACGAACCCAATCACCGGCGCCCTGCCGCCCAGCGCGCGCACCACCTGCTGGATGCTCTGGCCCACGTAACCCAAGTCGTCCGTATTGGTCGTGGAAAGCGAATCGACATCCTCCGACGTGCGTACGGGATTGTCGATCACCGGCCCCTCGCGGGCGGCGTAGCGCAGCTTGAGGCCCATGGGGATTACTGGTAGCAGCAGATCGGCGAAGATGATGGCCGCGTCCACGTCCAGAATCTCGACCGGTTGCAAGGTTACCGTGGCGGCCAGATCCGGCCGCCTGCAGATTTCCAGAAGACCGTTCTTCTCCCGGATCTGCCGGTATTGTTTCAAATATCGTCCCGCCTGCCGCATGAACCACACCGGCCGGACATCGGTGGTCCGGCGGCGGCACGCGTCCAGGAATCGGCTGGTCATGGGAGCCATGCGCATGGCTGATCCGTCCTGTCTTCGCAAAAATACACTTGAAAATCCTTTGGCTTATGCTTCGCCGTCCATTGACGGCCGTTCACGAAATATGGCTTAGCCCACGCCTCGCTGTCAATAGTACGCGGAGCAATCACGGAAACGGAAGCGGTCCCCTGGGCGGGAAAACCCGTTCGGGGGTCCATAATGTGGGAATACGTACGTCCGTCGGCAACGAAGAACTTCTCGTAGCTTCCGGACGTAGATAGCGACATGTCTTTCAGGAACACCTCGGTCAAGGTCTTCCTGGGGTTGTGCGGGTCCTTGATATCCACTCGCCATCCTCTGGGTTCGTTCGGAGGAGCCCCTATCCCATAGAGGCTGCTCACCGATCCCGCCACAAAAGCTGTCTGAATACCTTTATTTCTCAATACTTCCACCATGCGGTCGACGGCGTAGCCTTTGCCGATCCCCCCTGGATCGAGTTCCACGCCGGGCCGGTCGAAGGCAACCGTCTGCGCCGCGGCATCCAGCTTCAGATGCCGGTAGCCCACGCTCACGAGCGCCGTCTCGACGTCCGCCCGATGCGGAAATGACCGGTTCCTTTGTAGAATCCCCAGACCTTCATGAGGGGCCCGACGCTAATATCGAAAGCGCCCTCACTCGCCTTGCTGTACTCCACGCACGCCTGCAGCAAATGAAACAACTCCGGCGAAACCTTCACCGGGCCTTTGGCGGCATTTCGATTCACTTCGCTCCATTGGCTATCGGGCCGGTAATTGGAAAGCAGTTCGTCCAACTCCTGCGCTACATCCAGAGCGGCATCCGCGGCCGCTTCCATCTCGACCCGATCAACTCCATACAAATCAACGGAATACGTGGTCGCCATCGCGTCGGCGCTTTTCTGGAGACGCAGAATCTCCGGAGCGCTTCCAGGGCGCCCGGTCGCCCATAGGACCGCAGCCGCCAGCGAAAACAAAACCAGCGCCTTCCGTTTGAACCGCCCCAAGCGCTCAGGTTAGCACGGATGGCTCGAAAGACAAAGGACTTGCGCTTTATCGACCTCTTCTCTCCACTAACTCGACCACTGGAGCGATGTGGCGAATATTAAGCGAAAGCATTTCCCGGCGGGTCTGAATACCTACTCACCTATCCGTCCGAAGGGACTTCCGCGCGCGCCTCAGAAGAAAATCGATGCGGCTCTCCACATCGGGGTTCTTGTCCAACTCGAAGTGCAACTCGGGAACATGCCTGAGGCTTAGCCGTGCAGCCAGTTCGCGCCGGAGGTAGTTCATGGCGTGCGCCAGAGCGGCCATCGCCTGTTCCTGTGCGCGGACTTCTCCTCGAACTCCGATGCGGACGCGGGCATGGCGGCCGTCGGGAGTCACGTGGGCGTCCGTTACCTCGACATCCGCCAACCGTGGATCGTCCAGCTCAAAGGACACCAATTCGGCAAGCTCCTCCCGAATGGCTTCCGATACCCGCTGTGTTCGATGCTCATCCATAAAACTGGGGGCTGGGGGCCGGGGGCCGGGGCAGGGGATCGGCTGCGGCAGAAGTTTACAAGTCGACGCGGTGCGCAAAGTGGAAAGCGGCAAGCGGTGAAACCGGATGCGTTGTTCTTCGCCCCTCCGCCCCCGGCCCCTGGCCCCCGATCCCCGGCCCCTGCTTCTTCACGCCAGCCACTCCACTTCCGCGCTGGCCAAGTCTTTACCTAGAAGCGCGGCGGCTTCGTCCTCCACCGCCCGCAACAAACCTTCGGCGTATACCCGATCCGGCGAAACCGTTACCGCCGCCACTACCGAGCGCTGCCACGATTCCTGGTAGTCAATCTCCGCCACCGCTACGTTGAACTTGTGCCGCAGGCGGTCTTTAAGGCTCTGGACCACGTGGCGCTTGTCCTTCAAGGAGTGGGCGTCCTCCAGCCTCAGCTCAAGAGTAAGGACTCCAACCGATGCCATGGAAGATCGCTCTCCGCTTTTCGCTGTCCGTTTTCCGCTCTACACCCCGCCGCGCTCGGCGCTCCTTGCGGTCAGCGGATAGCGGACGGCGGGAAGCGTCTGAATCAGGCGAACACTTCAGTGGCAACACGCTCGGTCACGAAGGCTTCGATCACGTCGCCCTGCTTCACGTCGGAGTAATTGTCGAGCGAAATGCCGCATTCCATTCCGTTCTTGACCTCGCTCACGTCGTCCTTGAACCGGTGCAACGAGCTGATCCGCCCGGTATACACAACCGCATTGTCTCGCAGCAGGCGGACTTCGCTGTCCCGCGTGATCACGCCTTCCCGCACCGAGCAGCCGGCCACGGCGCCCACTTTGCTGATACGAAACGTCTCGCGAACCTCGGCCTTGCCTTTGAATACCTCGCGGAAGACGGGCGCGAGCAATCCGGTCATCGCTTTCTTGATTTCATCCACCAGGTTGTAAATGATGGTGTGCAGGCGGATATCGACCTTCTCCTGCTCGGCCACACTCTCCGCTTTACGTTCCGGCCGCACGTTGAAGCCGATGATGACGGCGTTGGAAGCCGAAGCCAGCAGCACGTCGGATTCGTTGATGGCGCCGACGCCCGAGTGAATCACGCGGACCTTGACCTTCTCGTTGGAGAGCTTCTGCAGCGTCTCGGTAAGCACCTCGGCCGATCCGCCCACGTCCGTCTTGATGATGATGGGCAGCTCCTTGACGTCTCCGGCCTGCATCTGCTTGTGAAAGTGTTCGAGCGTCAGGCGGCTCGATTTGGCAAGCGACGCCTCGCGCGCTTTCTGATCGCGGAAATTGACGATCTGCTTGGCCTTGGCGGTGTCCGTGACCACCTGGAAATCGTCCCCGGCTTCGGGGAGCGATTCCAAGCCCAGCACCTCGACGGGCATCGAGGGCTCGGCTTTGCGCACCTGCGTGCCGCGGTCGTTCAGCATGGCGCGCACCTTGCCGAACACCGAACCGCATATAAAGTAATCGCCAACGTGCAGCGTACCGTTGCGCACCAGAACGGTGGCCACCGGACCGCGTCCGCGATCCAATTCCGCTTCCAGCACCGAGCCCATGGCGGGACGGCTGGGGTTGGCCTTCAGATCCTGCATATCGGCCACCAGCAGAATCATTTCGAGCAACAGATCGACGTTCTGCCCGGTCTTGGCCGAAACGGGCACCATGACGACGTCGCCGCCCCAGTCCTCGGCCAGCAGGTTGCGATCGGAAAGCTGCTGTTTGATTCGTTCCGGCTGAGCGTCCGGCTTATCGATCTTGTTGATGGCGACCACGATGGGGACGCCGGCGGCGCGGGCGTGATCGATGGCCTCAAGCGTCTGAGGCATCACGCCGTCATCGGCCGCGACCACAAGAACCACAATGTCAGTGACTTTTGCGCCGCGCGCGCGCATGCGGGTGAACGCTTCGTGGCCGGGCGTATCGATGAAGACGATCTTGCGACCGTTCATCTCGACGTGATAGGCGCCGATGTGCTGCGTAATGCCGCCCGCTTCCCGCGCGGCCACATTGGCTTCGCGGATGGCGTCCAGCAGCGACGTCTTTCCGTGATCGACGTGGCCCATGACGGTCACGACGGGTGCGCGCTTCTTCAGATCCTTGCTATCCTCCGCAATTTCGACGGCCTGCATAGCTTCCGCTTCGTAAGTGATGGTCGCGGTCGAAGCGCCGAATTCGCGGGCCATGTCCGAAGCCAGCTTTCCGTCCAGCGTCTGGTTGATTGCCACGTAAATGCCGCGGTCCATCAGCTTCTTCATCAGCAGCGCGGCCTTCACTTCGAGCTTTTCGGAAAGTTCCTTAACTGTGATGCCTTCCGAAATCGTGATCTCGCGGTTGATCGGCGGCGGACCGGCTTCCACGTGCCGGCGCGACGGCCGCAGGATCTTCTCTTCCTCGATGCGCTCGCGGGGCTGGCGCGCGCCGCCACGCTTGTCCCCGGCCCTTCCGCGCGGCTGACCCGCGGGAGGCGGCGCGAGACCCGGCTCGATCCGCACGCCGCCGCGAGGCGACGTCGGGTGCTGAGGCCTGGGTCCGGCCGGACGGACGCCCGGAGCCCCGGGACGCACGCCTGGCCGCGCCACCAAAGGTTGCCCTGGACGAATCGGCCCGCGGTAAATCGGTTGGCCGGGCTGAGGCGAAGCGCCGGGCCTCGGAATTCCAGGACGCGGAGCGGCGGGTTGCGCGGGCATCGCCGGAGCGCCGGGAACCCGATGAGCGGGGCTCAGGCCTGCCAGCTTCGCCACCAGATCCTGCCTCGGCGGAACGACCGGCCGAGCCGTCGGCTGCCCCGCAAGCGGACGGATACCCATCGGCTGAACCGGGCTCGTAAGGACCGATCCCGGAGCGCGCGGCGCTTCGGGTCTGCCGGGTTCCGACGGAAGCTCGGGCCGCATCCTCGCGGCCGGGCGATGCGGTTCGGATGGAGATTCGGGTATGGGCTGGCGCGGCCCCGAAAGTATCTGACCCGGCCTCGGCGCCGGCGCCGCCGGTCTCAAAGCGGTTGGCGCAGGCCGCCCCGGAGCGACGACCGCCGCGGGCGGAGCAGGCAAAGCCGGCGGCCTTGGAACCTCCGGAGCCGGCGGCTTTGGAACTTCCGGCGCCGCGGGCCGAACGGCGCCCACCGGGGGATGCAGGGGCCGTCCCCCTAGCGGCGGACGAATCGGCGCCGCCGGACGATGTTCCTCGATCTTCGGATCGGGCGCAACCTCGGCCGCGGCCGCGGGCTGAGTCGCTACGGCTTCGGGAGTTGGCGCGGCCGCAGGCGCAGCCGGAACGGGCGTGGCCTCTTCCGCCGCGGACGGCTCCTCGTCGGGCTCAGCCTCATCGGGAACTGCAAAGCCATAAAGCCGGCGCAGCTTGATCGCCACATCTTCGTCGATCGAGCTGGAGTGCGTCTTTTTCTCGGCGACGCCGAGCTCGGGCAGTCGATCCAGGATCTCGTGGGCTTTGACTTCCAGCTCACGCGCCAGCTCGTTGATGCGAATCTTCTTCATAGACAAAGCGGTCGCGTTCTTTTTGCGGAGACCTCGTTACTTGCCACGCCCCGAGGGCGCCCGATCCTCTGGCTCCGCCGATTCCGGGTGATATTGAGAGGGGGAACCCGCGCCTTCCATCGTAGCAGAATCCTCCGCGGGTTCTGCGATTCCCGGCTCCGGCGCGGCTTCCGCTTCCGGGACCGCGAGTTCCTCCGCAGCCTCCTCGACGATTGCCTCGATCTGCTCGAGCGTTTGATCCACCGGTTGAGCCGGTTCTTCGAACTGGCCGTAATAAGCGTTCACGGCCGCCTGGATCCGCTCGACGGATTCGACTTCGATTCCGGGGATTTCTTCGAGTTGTTCCGGCGTCATGGAGCCGAGCGCCTCGATGGTCGCGATCCCGGCTTCGACCAGTTTCGCCGCGGTAGCTTCCTCGACGCCATAATCCACCAGCGCGGAAACCGGCGCGCCCGGAGCTACCACCGCGAGTTGAGACTCCACTTCCTGCCGCTTCTCTTCCTCGCTCTTAATATCGATGTTCCAGCCCAGCAACTTCGCCGCCAGCCTGACATTCTGACCCTTCTTGCCGATCGCCAGCGAAAGCTGCGAATCGTTGACGATGACTTCCATGTGCTTCTCGGCTGCGTCGAGAATCGTGATCCGGCTCACTTTGGCGGGGCTCAGCGCGTGCGTGGCGAACGTGACAGCGTCGTCGGAGTATTCGATAATGTCGATCTTTTCGCCGCGCAACTCGCGGATGATCGACTGTACCCGCATTCCCTTCATTCCCACGCAGGCGCCTACGCTATCGACATCGCGGTCGCGGCTCTGGACGGCGATCTTGGTCCGCTCGCCGGCTTCGCGCGCGCAACCCTTAATAGCCACCGTACCGTCATAGATTTCCGGAACCTCCTGCTCGAACAGGCGCATCACCAGTTCCGGCGCGGCCCGCGATACCACAACGCCCGGGCCCTTTCCCGACTTGTCCACAATGCGGATGACGCAGCGAATGCGGTCGCCGACGCTATAGCTTTCCAGGCGCGACTGCTCCTTCTTGGGCAGCTTCGCTTCGGTCTTGCCCAGATCCACGATGTAGTCCGGGCCTTCCACGCGCTTGATGGCGCAGTTCACCAGTTCGCCCGTGCGCCCCGAGTACTCGTTGAACACCGTTTCGCGTTCCGCCTCGCGGACCTTTTGCAGAATCACCTGCTTGGCTGTCTGCGCGGAGATCCGGCCGAGCGCGTCCGTGTTCTTTGCGATGCGGATTTCCGATCCCATCGCGGCGTTCGGATCGATTCGCATGGCCTCGCCGAGAGTCATTTCGTGAAAAGGGTCGGCGACCTCTTCCACGACTTTCCTGACGGCGTAAAGCTTGATGGCCCCCGTTTTGGAGTCCATATCGGCCACGTAATCCTCGGTGGTGCGGTAATGCTTCTTCGCCGCGATCAGCATGGCGTCTTTTACCGCGTCCAGAACGATTTGCGGGTCGATGCCTTTTTCCTTGCTTAGGATCTCGATTGACTGAAAGATCGTTTCCAAGATTTCCTCGTTGCGCTGGTGATATTTCCGGTTCCGTTTATCCTTGGGCGGGCTTACCACTCGAACTTGAGATGCGCTTTGCGCACCAGCTCGAACGGCAGGCGAACGACGGTCCCCGGAGCGGTCTCCAGGGCGATGACGCCCTCTTCAAACCCGGCCAGAGCGCCTTCCCAGGAGGCGCGGCCGTGGAGCGGTTGGGTAAGGACGATGCTGGCTTTCTTGCCCTGGAATCGCACATAGTCGTTGGGAGTGACAAGCTTCCGTTCCACCCCGGGCGAGCTCACCTCGAGCGTATAACTCCCTCCCGGCACTACGTCCTCGACGTCCAGAATTGCCCCCACGTTTTGCGAGACCGTCTCGCAATCGGCGTGCGTCACGCCCGCGGGCTTATCGATAAAGATGCGCACCAGTTGCACGCTGCCGGTCCCCTTGACCTGAACTTCAACGATTTCAAGGCCTTCGGACCCCGCCACCCGCCGGGCGATTTCTTCGACTTTGGACGCCACTTGATCCCGCGACATTGCGAAATACGCCAAGCCAACAAAAAAGTGGGCTTTCGCCCACTCACACGGCTCGACGCCTCAAAATACATTGTACCCTGTTTGGCCGATTCAGGGTAACTGCAAAACGGGGATGGGCTCGGATTTCGCGCCTTCTGCGAAACTCCGTGCCTGTACCCGCTTTGCCGCGAGGTCGAAAACCTCGCTACGTTTCCGTCACGGCCGCAACGCCGGCCCGCCCTTACTTCCCTACCTTGGTCGATTGCGAAGCTACCGCCTGCCACTTGCCGTTGCGGTTCGCAAATACGTCCGTCCACACGTACTTGCCGCTCGTATCCTTCCCTTGGCTGGCGCTCTTCTCGGTGTCGGACCCGGTCACCACGGCCGTGTTGCCGAATACCCGCACCTTCATGTCGCCCAACTCGATGCTGGTGAGCGAGGAATTGGCGGACTTCAAATCGGCCAGTTCCATGGCCTTGGTCCAAGTCTTCCCTTCATAATCGATGCCGGCCCAATCGTCGGCCATGATTCGATCCATGGTCGCCGCGTCTTTGGTCTGGCCGGCTTTGGCCCAGTCGCGCTCCATCTGTTGCAGGCTCTGCTCGACGGAAGCGCCCCCCGTTTTTGGCGCGTCCGTTTTCACCTGTGCGAAGGCGGGAATCGCTGCCGCCGCCAGTACGCATACAAACAACATCCGTTTCATTCGTCCCATTCTCTCCTTCGTCCGATCCCCCGATGAGGCGCGGGCATTCAGGAAGTCTACCCCGCGCCGGAATAAAAGCCAAATCGAACCGAAACCCGCGCGCGCATAATAACTATCTGGACGAATCGTTCCGCTCCATCGCGATATCTGAATCTGTAGCGGAAGAAGTGGGGCAGGCGCTTCCGCCTGCCCGGATGTTCTACTAAACTGACAAGCCGTCCGCCATCCGGGCGAGGACGGCAATTAGCGAATAGCGGAAAGCTTCTCTCATGGAATCGCTCAAAGGTAAAATCGCCGCCGTCACCGGCGGCACTCGCGGCATCGGCCGCGCTATCGCGGAACGTTTGTTGCGCGAAGGCGCGTCGGTCGCCATCTGCGGCCGCACTCAGGAGGCCGTGGAACGCGCCGTCTCGGACATGGCCTGCGCTGGCCCGGTTTTCGGCGTCGCCGCCGACGTGCGGCGCATCGAGGATGTAAGAAAATTCTTCCTGGCCATCGACGAGCGCTTCGGCGGCCTCGATATTCTGGTGAATAACGCCGGCGAAGGCGTCTTCCGCAAGGTGGGTGAGATGCAGCCCGAGGACTGGCATCGCAACATCGACCTGAACCTCAACGGCCCGTTCTATTGTTCCCGCGAGGCGCTGCCCCGCTTCGCCCAACGCGGCGGCGGGTTCATCGTCAACATATCGAGCCTCGCGGCCAAGAACCCTTTCAGCGGCGGCGCCGGCTATAACGCCTCAAAATTCGGGCTGAACGGCTTCACCGAAGCCCTGATGCTGGACCATCGCTACGACAACGTTCGCGTCTCCTCCATCATGCCCGGCAGCGTGGATACCGATTTTCACCGCAAAGGCGGCGCAAGCTGGATGATCGCTCCCGAGGACGTCGCCGAAGTGGTGGCGATGGTTTTGAAGATCCCGGCGCGCACCATGATAAGCCAGGTGGAAATCCGGCCGTCGCAACCGAAGAAGTAGGGCGGGCGAACGGCCGGACCCCTCATCCATCGCAGGTGGTTGTCGCTGCTTAGCGATAACACCGCGGACCTGAACGCCGCTGCCTGCGCGAAAATCCTCGACGCACTGGCCCCGCTGTTCGATTCCGGCGCAATTGCGCCGCCCGTCGTATCCGCGACCTACCCGCTCTCCCAAGCCTCAGCAGCCTATCAAGCCGTAGCCGCCGGCTCCGCCGGCAAGGTTGTGCTCACCACGGCCCCGAGGTAGCGTTCACAAACCGGGGCTGACTGGACCAGCGAGCCCCGCAACATCGGACGCGGAGTCTTGCCTGCGCCAAGGCGAACCCCACGGAGGAGTCTGCCAGCCGACGCGCCGCGGCGGGTTGGGGACTACGCGCTCATGTGGAGAACGGAGGTTGCCAGACGCGCGCCCGGCAGGCTCGAAGGCAAGGAATCTCGTCTGTCCACCATCACGTTTCGCTCGCGAATGCAGCGCAGATAACTCTGCGGTCGCTGCGGCACGATTATTCGTCCGGGCTAGTAGTCCGGCAGTGTAATGTCATAGGTCCGAACGAATGGAAGCGCCGAGAAGTCGATCACCGTAGCGGATGCCGGATCTTCGGTGCCGGGATAGAACCAACGTAAATGGGGAGCCGCTTCCGCGGAGAATGAGTTCAGATTGATGCCCAAATAAAACTTGTTTGCCTGCCATCGGAAGAGTAATTCGTAGCGGCCATCCCGGCCAGTCGTGGCGCTCGCCGGCTCGACGTTCTCATTCAAGTCCATGGCGCGGAAATACACTTCCGCATCTGGAGTGAACGCAGATCGCAGATCGACTCGGACCCCCGATGCGGGCGCACCGTCTCTAGTCACCACACGCCCGGTTATCCGAACTACGGGCGCCAAGATGAGGTCCAGACACCCTTTCTCGTGTACCTGGACCCTGGGGTCAGTTGGCAGATCGCCATCCGGTTCGGCGTGTATCTTGTAGCTGCCTGGCGGCAAGCCCACGAATACGGCTTCGCCCGTTGCATTTGTCGTCGAGGTAACGCTCGCCCCGTTCCGCTCGGCCGAGACCTGCAGTCTGGTCGTAGCCGGATTCGCGATGCGAACCCGAAGTGTGCTGGGTGCGTTGGCCATTGTGCGGAAATACTGGAGGTCCTCGGCCGCCTCATCAAACGGTCGCGTGCGAGTGCATGTGCTCGTAGAAAGACGGCCGTCCCGACCTCGGAAAGCATAAACGACATAGCGCCCCCCTGCGATGAAGGGATATCCGCAGTCACCGCCGCCCATGCCGGTTCCTATCTCGACCTGATTCCGCCCAGGGCCAAGGCCGGTGAACGACTCCTCAACTCGCATCCGAATAACTCGCGGAGGCGAGAGCAGGGGCGAGGTATTAATGTCGAGCACTGTTCCGACAAATACCGTATCAACCGACCCCACGGCATAACACGGCCTCGGCTCGATGCTGCAGTCGCAGCCAAGGAGCCGAGTGACTGCCAGTATAGTGCCGAGCATGAACCGCATAAGCCAATTCTCGCAGAAACCTATAGGCGCTCAGCAGGTATTCTGCACCCACGTCCCTGTAAGTGGGAACCTCTTCCCGGTGACGGCGGGAATAGCACGCACGCAGTTGGAGGGGGCCTACCGGCCACACTTCATATCGCCGACCCCTTCGCAGCCTCTCCGCGAACGAGGAATGTCTAGGGATACGGCCCTCGGCCGCAGATCTTGAAGGAGCCGAAGTCCTTGTACCAATCGCCATCCGGAACGTCCGGCGAGGACTCGATTCAAAGTCGAAGCCGGTTGAGGTCCGCTATGCCGATCGACCGGTCGCGCATCCGTTCCACGAGATGCTGGCGTACCGCAATAGGTAGACAGTCCCACGTCTCAATCTTGGGCATCAGCCGCCGAATACCATGCGCCCGAGCTCGTCCCCCAAACGCTTCGCTTCTTCCGGGTCGCTCGCGCCGCGAAAGCGTTCGGCCAGTTCGAAGAACTGCCGCTGCTTTCGCTTCTGCGACTCCATTCCGTCCTCGATGAGTTCCACCAACATCCGGTTTGCGCTGAGCCGCCGGGTCCTCGCCATCGAACGAACCTGCGCGGCAACGCCGGTGGGAAGACTGATACTCTGGCGAATCGTCTTGTTTGCCGTCCTCATTCCACCATTATGCACCAAAATGGTGGAATGAGCGCGTCCCGCTTTGATGCCTTGCCTTGGAACTACGCGGTCTTGAAGTGAGGCTCATGGAAAACGACATTTCTCGGGTCCGGCATCCACGGGGCCATAAGCGTCAAGATAAGGTCAATTTCCGACAATCCCGTGGCGCGGGCGTCCACGGCGGGGGCCCTCTGGGCGCGGTCGAGAGTCATCTCGACCTTCAGAAAGTCGGCTCGACAGCCGGCTCTGCAAGCCTGGCGCCTTGCGCCACGGGCCGAGATCGGCCTTATCTTAACGCCTATAGCCCTACGGCAGCCCCGCCTCGGCCGCCTCGGAGCGCGGGCTTTCATTTCCGGCCTTGCTGACGGCTGTCACGGCGTACCGGTAGGTCTTCCGTGCCTCGACAGCGTGGTCCGAGTAAGTCGGCGTCATGCCTGCGTCCGCCAGCTTTTCAAACGCGCCGCTTCCGGTCGCACGGTAAATGCGGTAGCCGCCCAGGAAGGCTTCCGTGTTCGGCTCCCAGTTCAGCTCGATGGTTTGCAAGGCCGCGATCGCTCGCAATCCCAAGGGAACCGCCGGAGGGAATTCGTCCTTCGGCGTAATTGCGATCTCTGCGGATGGATCGCTCGTCGCCTCCCGCTCCGTCCCGGCCTTGGCGATGGTCTGAACCCGATACACGTACTGCTTTCCGATCTCCGCGCTTGTGTCCAGCCACTCGGGCTTCTCGGAGTTCCCCATGGCCTTGAAAGCCGCTTCCTCTCCCATGCGCCGGAACACTCGGAATGACGCGCCGCGCGCCGTCCATGAGAGGCGTACTCCTTGCGGCGTATTCTCCGCGCGGACGCCCTCTGGCTTTTCCGGCGCCGGAACAACCGGAACCACTGCGAAGTTCGACCAGTGCGACGCCTTTCCATTTCCGCCGATAATTCGCGCCGATAGGATCGCTTCCTTGCCAATCCAATCCGCCGCGGGGATCTCGAAATGCGCCGAATCGGGCCCGATCTTCGCCGGCGCGACTTTCGTGGCCTGCGCCGCCCAGCCTTCCGCGTTGAATGGCGTCCCGTAGGTTCCGATGCGAAAGTCGAGTTTCCTTGGCATGGGGATAGGCCTGTCTTCCGTAGTGCGATCCGGAACGGGGAAATCGACCAGAATCACCGCTCCCCGCTGCTCGACAGTCATCGATTGAATGGCCCCCGGCACGTTGGCCAAAGGAGGCCGGGGATTGGCCATGTAGCCGCACCCGATCAACGCCATCGCCGCCGCCAGAACCGGAATCAATGCGCGCATCCATCGACAAGTGTAACGGGCTTCGACGGCGCGCCGCTCGGCCGCAATCCTATCGGCTGAACTGGCGGACCCCACGATCCCACCGTTGATCCGTCCGTAGCTCCACTAGAACTCCACCGCTGAGACGCGGAGACGCAAAGTTTAAATGCGTTCTCCGCGATCTCTGCGCCCTCCGCTGGCGGACCCGCGTGGCGACGGGAAATCACCAAAAAGTCCTGCACGTTTTTCGCGGCCTGTGGCACCCCCCCGGGTACGAGCGCAGAGCCTGCAGAGGGCGCAAAGGCTTTCTAATTTGCCCTTTCTCTGCGTCTCGGCGTCTCGGCGTCTCAGCGGTGAGCGATGTCTTGCCTTACGGACGGATTTCGGACGTTTCGCCGCCCCGTCCTACCTCCCCGCCCCCGCTGGTAGAATTGGGAAGTCGCCATGGCGCCGGATTCCATTCGCGATTGCCTCAAGAAGCGCGGCGTCCGATTGACCCGCCAGCGCCAGATCCTGCTTGAACTCATCGACCGTTCCGGCGCGCACCTGGACGCCGAGCGTCTCTACGCTCTCGCCAAGGAACGCGATCCGAAAATGAACCGGGTCACGGTCTACCGCACGCTCAAGATGCTCAAGACGGGTGGCTTGGTGGATGAGCTGGACCTGATGCACCAGGAAGGCGACCAGCACTTCTACGAGACGCGCCAGAAACAGGAGCACGCGCACGCTATCTGCCTGCGCTGCGGCAAGGTCGAGGAGTTTTTCGGCGAGCCGCTGCAGCGGCTCCGGAGGCAAGTGGAGACGAACCTGGGGTTTCAGGTGCTGATCGCGCGTACGGAGATCGGCGGTTACTGCGCCAATTGCCAGGCGCTCCGCGCGCGTGAACTCGAACAACTGCGATTGCAGGCGGCCACGCCGCCTGCCGGAGCTGGCGGCGCCTCGGCTAACGCGCGCCGCGGTCCACGCTGAGGGTTCGCGAATGGAACCGCCGAACCACAATCCCGGCGCGGGGGACGCATCGCTCGAAGTCACCGACCCTGGCGGCCGCCCTTCGCGAGTCGCCCTCGACCCGCTGCCTTTCCGCATTGGCCGTGCGCCCGAAAACGAGCTTGTTCTGCGCGACAGCCGGGTTTCGCGCTGGCACGCGATCATCTCTCAAAAAGGCAGCGTCTACGTCATTGAGGATCGCCGCAGCACGCGCGGCACGTTTGTTAACGGCCGGCGCATCGAGCGGCTCGCGCTCCAGGACGGCGACCGCATCGGTTTCGGCGCCGACGATTCCTACAGTCTCACTTTCATATTGAACGCCGCCCGGCTGCGGCGCTTGCTGGATGGGGCCGCTCTCGCGCCGGGCGCCTCCGATCGAGCACGGGAGGCGCCCGGCGGCCTGGCCAGGCTGAAGGCCATCCTCGAGATGGCCCGCGTCATCGAAAGCTCGCTCTCTATCGACGACATTCTGGCCTCCCTGGTGGACGCAGCCATGGCCGTGACTGGAGCCGAGCGAGGATTCCTCCTGCTGCGCACGGCCGGCGAGCTGGAAATCCGCGTAGCCCGAGGGCGCGGCGGCCGGCGTCTGGAGCCTTCCGAATTGCGCGTCCCGCGGAAGGTACTGAACTCGGCGCTCGAAAACCGCCGCGATTTGCTGACTGTCAGCTTCGACACTCTCGGCGGCAATGCGCCGCTGACCGGGCAAACAGTGATGGATCTCCGCCTGCGAAGCGCAGTCTGTGTTCCCCTCGTCCGCATTCGCGCCGGCCAAGCCGACGCAACGAGCGTGCTCGACGCCGGAGCCGAAACCGCAGGCGCGCTGTACATGGATTCCAGGAGCATCACCGCCGATCTCGCCGGCGGCGGGCGCGAACTTCTCCAGACCCTCGCCATCGAAGCATCCACCGTGCTGGAGAACGCCCGGCTCCTGGAAGAAGAGCGCGCCAAGCTGCGCATGGAAGAAGAGCTCGACTTCGCTCGCAACATCCAGCGCAGTCTGCTTCCGCGAGACCTGCCCCGCACGGGGTGGTTGCGCGCCGCCGCAAGCGCCGTGCCTTCTCATGCAGTAGGCGGAGACTACTACGACCTGGTTGAAATCAACCCGGGCTCCTGGGCCGCCGTCATTGCGGATGTGTCGGGAAAGGGCGTGGGAGCGGCTCTGCTGGCGTCGCTGCTGCAAGGCGCGTTTGTTGCGGTGGTCGATACGGACGCATCGCCGGCCGGCCGCGTTGCGCGCATGAACCGCTTCCTTCTCGATCGGACCGCGGGTGAAAAGTACGCCACGGCGTTCTCCTGCATGATCCACAGCGACGGGACTATGCGCTACGTGAACGCCGCGCAATGCCCGCCGCTGTTGCTCCACGCCGACGGATCGTGCTCCGCTTTGGAAGCGAGCGGTCCGCCAATCGGTCTCATAGAGGACGCGGAATTCGCCGTCGCCGAGGCGCGCCTGACCGCGGGGGACAAGATCGTCTGCTACACCGACGGCGTGACCGAGGCGCGCTGCGAAGATGGCGAGTTCTTCGGGAGAAAGCGTTTGAAGCAGATCGCCGTCGCACATGCCTCCGAGTCGTGCGAGTCGATCCGCAAAGCCATCCAGGAAGCCTTGGAAACGTTCACCACCGGAGCCCCGCAAGCCGACGACATCACGCTACTCATCCTTGAATACGCGCCGGAATAGCGGATCTGTCGCGATGACGGCAACGCCAGTAAGCCCCGAGGGTGCGCGAATTGGCAACCTGCGGCGTCAGCCCTCGCGGATCAGGAGTGCCCATGCCCTGCGGGCAACCAATGGAGATGAAGATAGCCCGTCCGTGTGGGGCGGACAATATTGTCTGCCGCTGCCTATTAGGCGGCGTGAGGGGCCGACACCGGCTGAGAGCCGGCGGCAGACAATATTGTCCGCCCCACACAACCGCGACTGAAGGAAGCGTATCCCGACGCGGCGTCGGACAAAGCCAGAGGTTTCCGAAGAAGATCGGCAGCCAACCCCGCGGGGCCGCACGACTCCTTCCTCTGCCCTTCTCCGCGCCGCTATTCGTAGAAGTTCCTATCCCACGCATGACGGCGCAGAATAGCTATCGTCTCCTCGGGCAGCGCGCCTCGATCCGAAAGCGCCGCGTTAGCTTCCGCGTGCCGAACGGTTCTCATGCCCGGAATCACGGTTGAAACCGCGGGATGCGAAAGGCAGAAGCGGAGGGCGGTCTCCGGAAGATTGACGCCCTCGCCCAAATCGCGCCGCAACGCGTCCACGTGTTCCACCACCTGCTTCTTGCGATCACCCCTGAAATACCACTCCCGGAAATCCTCTTTCGCAAATACGGTCTTCTCGGTGATGGTCCCGGTAAGTCCGCCCTCATCCAGCGGCACGCGCGCCAGCACGCCGACGCTCTTTTCGAGGCACAGCGGGTAGAGGTTCGTTTCCGGAGTCCGATCGAAGATGTTGTGAATCACCTGCACGGCGTCAATGAGTCCCGTCTCAATCGCCGTCAGCCCGGAATCCGGATCGTGCTCGCTGAGGGAGATCCCGACCGCACGCGCCTTTCCTTGACGCTTCAAGTCCTCGAACGCGCGCTTCCATTCGTCGCGATCCGCCCAGTCGGAAGTCCATACGTGAAGCTGCAGGAGGTCGATGGCGTCAACCTTCATGTTGCGCAGGCTCTCTTCGGCCGACTGCATGATGTACTCGTACGGGAAGACGTCTGAAATGGAAACGCCGCGCTTCGCGGGCCAGATGCGGTTCTTGGGCGGCGCCTTTGTGGCGATGTAGACCTGGCGGCCGGTTTCGCGGACCACCTGTCCCACAAGCTGTTCGCTATGCCCGTCGCCGTAAGCGAGCGCGGTGTCGATGAAGTTCATGCCGAGCTCGATGGCGCGCCGCAGCGCGGCCAGCGCTTCTTTATCTTCGCCACCGAGCCACTGAATTCCGCCGATGCCCCAAGCGCCAAAGCCGATGTCGCCGATCTCGAAGCCAGTCCTTCCGAGTTTGCGGTACTTCATAATCCCCTTTAGTGTAATGCCCAGTGGGGCGGGTCTCCAGACCTGCCCGGAGCCAGATGAATAATAGAATAAAGGCGCGGCTCCGGACATCTCGGGAGAATGATCGGCAGAGATATTCATGAAACAGACACGATTGAACGAGCATGGCAAGCCTGTAGGCGAAGGCGGGCAGCGCCGTCGAAACCCTCGCGCCTCTATCGCTAAACGAATAGCAGCGGCCTCTCGACGCGTCCGCACTCGGAGCATGCGAATAAACGCCGAATTTGCGTCTGTTGAGCGAGACCCGGACTCGAAGGCCGAGGAGATGGGCTTAGTCGACGGACGAGCCGCTAGCTGACTCTCGGGCCAGAAACTTCTCTACCGCAGATTTGAGCGCAGGAATCTGAGAGACTGCCACGTTTCATACCTCGTCCAGATCAACTCCAATGTAGTCGTGAATCAGTACGTCCCGCATGCCGCAGATAGCCTTCCAGTCAAGACCGGCCATGCGATCCCGCGTCTCCTTGGAAATCCGCTTCGCCGCTTCCCGAGGACCTCGATGTTCCGGATGACCGCGTCCTGCGCTTCCTCCGAGGCCATGAACAGGTCTCTGCCTGGCTCGATAAAACGTGAAATGCGTTCGCAACGCTCCCGGATGTCGCTCCAAATACAGGCGGTCGTCCTTCACAAGGGCTTGGCCTCGCCGAGGATTCTATCCCGCACATACCAGTGGAGGGACTTATCCGTCCCAATATGGACCTTGACCCCGAGCAATTCCTGAAGATCCTGGACCAGCCCGGAATGATCCCGCAGACTCCTTCCCGGCTCCCAGGCGACCAAGAGATCCAAGTCGCTGGCTTCCGTCGCTGCCCCACGCGCAACGGAACCGAATACTCGGATGTCTCGCGCACCCCGGCGGCTGGCGAGAGTCAGAATCTCCTCCCGCCGTTCAGCGCGAAGTTGACTCAGCGTGACCATATCTACATTCTCCGACAGAACCGGCCCGCTCACGTGCGCGACCGCTACTGCTTTAACGACGCCGCAACCTTCACCCCGTACTCCACCGCTTTTTGCAGAATCCGACTTTCGTTCAGCGTCAGGATTTTCGCGTCCCGCACCACTGGCTTTCCGTTCACCATCACGTCGCGCACGTCTTCCGCTTTGAGCGCGTACACCATTTGCGAAACTGCGTCGAATAGCGGAACGGCGTTGGGGCGATCCAGCCGGACGGTGATGAGATCGGCACGCTTTCCTTCTTCGAGAGATCCGATCTCCTTTTCCATTCCCAACACGCGGGCGCCGCCGATAGTCGCCATATCGAGCGCAGCCGTCGCGGGCAGCGCTTGCGGATCGAGCGTGGTCACCTTCTGGAGCTTGGCGGCCAGGTCCATCTCTTCGAACATGTTGAAATCGTTGTTGCTGCCGGCCGGCCCGTCGGGGCCCAGGCCCACCGCAAGCCCCATCGCCAGCATCTTCACCACCGGCGCCGCTCCGCTCGCCAGTTTCATGTTGCTCGAAGGGCAGTGCGCCACTCCCACGCCGCGCGCTTTCAGAATCGAGAGATCTCCGTCGCTCATCCACACGCAATGCGCGGCGACCGTGCGGCCAGTGAGAACGCCCAGCGAATCGAGCGTCTGCGTCGGACTGGTGTGGCGCTTCGCCTGTTCGTCGTCGTTCTCTTTCTTCGTTTCGGAAAGATGGATCACCAGAGGAGCGCCGTACCTGTTGGCAAGCGCGCGCGCGGCCTTCAGCGTCTCGTCGGAATTGGTGTAGAGCGCGTGGGGCGCCACAGCCGGGACAATGAGCGGGTCGTTGCGGAATCGCTGCAAATAACCGTCGGTGAACTTCAGCGCATCCTCGGGCGTCTTGGCATCGGCTACCGGAAAGCCGATGATCGTCTCGCCCAGCACGCCGCGCATCCCGGCTTCCTTGGCGGTTTCGGCCACCACGTCCTCGAAATAGTACATGTCCGTGAACGTGGTAGTCCCGCCGAGCAGCATTTCCAGGCAACCCAGGCGCGTGCCCCAGCGGACGAAGTCGGCGGAAACGTTCTTCGACTCGGCCGGAAAGATGAACTTGTTCAGCCAGTCTTGAAGGTTCTTGTCGTCCGCGATGCCGCGGAACAGCGACATTGCGGCGTGCGTGTGCGTGTCGATCAGTCCCGGCGCCAAAATCGCATCCGGCCGGTCCAGGCGCTGCCTGGCCTCGAAGCGCGCGTCGATTTCCGCCTTGGTCCCGACGCCGGCGATGCGGTCTCCTCGAATGGCCACCGCGCCGTTTTCGATCACTCGATGCCCCGCGTCTTCGGTGATGACCCACCGGGCGCTCCAAATCCAGTCGGCCGGAGAGCCCGCGGGCGCGGCGCGTAGAAACAGCGCAAAAAGAAAAAAACTACAAATACGACGCATCGAAAGGCTTCGGAAACAGGTCCTTCAACTGATAGGTTTCGGTCTTGCCGTGAAGGTTCGCGAGCACAATTTCGATGTCCCCGCAGAACTCCCACAGGATCTGCCGGCATGCTCCGCACGGCGGCGTGAGGACATCCGTATCGCAGACAATCGCCACGCGCACGAATTTCCGTACGCCCTCGGAAATGGCCTTGAACACCGCCACGCGCTCCGCGCACTCGGTCAAGCCATACGTGGCGTTCTCAACGTTGCAACCGGTGTGGATACGCCCTTCCGAATCCAACAGAGCCGCCCCCACTTTGAACTTGGAAAACGCAGCGTGAGCGTGTTCGCGGGCGCGTACAGCCACCGCCACCAGCGGGTCCCCGCCCCGGGGCGAGCGCAGCGAGCCTCCCCCTGCCCCCGAACCCCGGCCCCCGAACCCCGGCGAGCGTAGCGAGTCCGCCCGGCCCCTCTTCACGCCGCCTCCGCCAGTTTCGGCAGCAGAGCCTTGAGATAGAGGACCAGCGAATCGCGCACCATGGCGCCGGTCTCGAGCACTTCCTCGTGATGGATCTTCTGCGGCAGGACTCCCGCGGCCATGTTCGTCACGCAGGAAATCCCCAGAACCTTCATGCCCATGTGATTGGCCACGATGGCTTCCGCCGCCGTGGACATGCCTACCACATCCGCGCCGATCGTTCGCAGGAACCGGATCTCCGCGGGCGTCTCGTAGCTCGGTCCCAGCATCGCCGCATAGACTCCCTCGGCTACCGCGATTCCCAGTTTCGCCGCCACGCGCTTGGCAATCTCGCGAAACTCGCGCGAATACGCATCCGACATATCCGGGAAACGCGGCCCCAGCGAATCGTCGTTCGGTCCCACCAGCGGATTCGATCCTTGCAGATTGATGTGATCGGAAATCAGCACCAGGGCGCCGCGTTGCAGGGCCAGATTGATGCCGCCGGCCGCATTCGTCAAGACGATGGAGCGCGCGCCGAGCTTCCTGAGCACGCGCACGCCGAACGTAGACTGCCAAGGAGTATTGCCTTCGTAGAGATGCGCGCGGCCGCTCATCACGGCGACGCTCAAATCGCCCAGCCGCCCCAGGATCAGCTTGCCGGCGTGTCCCGCGGCGGTCGAAACAGGCCAGCCGGGGATGTCGGAGTAGCGGATCTCGGTTCGCCCGTTCAACTCGTCCGCAAATGCGCCCAGTCCGCTTCCGAGCGCCACGGCGATGGAAGGCCATACCGCCGCGCGGCTTTCGATGTACGCCTTGGCTTCGTCGATCACAACAGCATTCCGGCGATGCACGCCGACATGAAATTGGCCAGCGAGCCGGCCGCCACCGCTCGCAGTCCCAATCGCGCCAGATCCGACTTGCGCGTCGGAGCCAGCGCGCCGATGCCGCCGATCTGAATCGCGATCGAGCTGAAATTCGCGAACCCGCACAGCGCGTACGTGGCGATGATGAACGAGCGCGGATTGAGCGCCTGTTTCATCGGACCCAACTGCGTGAACGCCACGAACTCGTTCGTCACCAACCGCGTGCCCAGCAGATTTCCAATCGCGTGCGCGTCGCTCCACGGCACGCCCATCACCCAGGCGAGCGGAGAGAAGACGATCCCGAACAGGTCCTGAAGCGTCGCGGGCAGCCAGCGGAACCAGGCCATCCCGTGCAGCCCGCCCATAATCCCATTCAGCATCGCGATGAGCGCCAGAAACGCAATCAGCATTCCGCCCACGTTCAGCGCCAGGTGCAGCCCGTCGCCGGCTCCCTGCGCAGCCGCGTCGATCACGTTCACGGCCGTCTTCTCGATCTTGATTTCCACCCGGCCCGCCGTCACCGGCTTCCCCGTCTCGGGAATGAAGATCTTCGCCAGCATGATGGTGGCCGGCGCGGTCATGATCACCGCCGTCAGCAGGTGCGTGATTTCCACGTGCGCGATCAGAACGTACGCCGCCATCACGCTGCCCGAAACGTGCGCCATTCCCGCCGTCATCACGACGAACAGCTCGGATTCGGTCAAGCCCGCGAGGAACGGCTTGATCGTCAGCGGGGCTTCGGTCTGCCCCATGAAAATGCTGGCCGCAACGTCGAGCGACTCGGCGCCGCTCACACCCATCACTTTTTGCATCCCGATCGCCATCCATCGCACCACCCACTGCATCACCCCGAGGTAGTACAGAATCGAGAAGAACGAGGCGATGAAGATGATGATCGGAAGGACCTGAAACGCGAAGACTACGCCAAATTGCGCGGTGGTGTTGGCGCCCAAAGCGTCGCCGAACACAAAACGGCTGCCCGCCGTGGTGTACCCGAGCATAGCGCTCACGCCCGCGCCGATAGTCTGGAACACCTTACCGAAACCGGTCTTGAGGACTAGTACCGCGAACGCGAACTGAAGGCCGAGCCCCCAGGCCAACAGCCGCGGTTTCACCGCGCGCCGGTTGGTCGAGCAGAGCCAGGCGGCGCACAAGATCACCACCAGGCCGAGCAGGCCGGTGAAGCGGCCCATCAGCCTACGACTTCCAGAATCAGCTCGCGCTCATCCGGCTTCTGAGCGGAAATCCGGAAAGCGTCCTCGACGATTCCGGCGGCTTCTTCCACGGCGTCTTCCCGCGTGTAGTAGAGGCGGCACAGCACCGAGCCGGCTTCCACTTTTTCGCCGACCTTAACCTCGAGGATGATGCCCACGGCCGGATCGATGGCATCTTCCTTGCGTTCGCGGCCGGCGCCGATCATGTTCGAAGCGAGGCCGATTCCCTCGGCGTCGATCGAACTCACGTACCCGCCGCGCGGCGAAGTGACCTCGCGCGCTCCGGTAGCGTTCGGCAGCAATTCGAATTTGTCCAGAGCCTGTGGGTTGCCGCCTTGGGCAGCCACCGCCTGTCTCAACTTCTCGAAGCCCGAGCCATCCACCAGCCTCGCCTCGGCCGTTCGACGCGCCTCTTCGAGAGTGGCGGCTTTCTTGCCCAGGAAGATCATGCGCGCGGCCAGTTCGATGCAGAGCTTGGTGAGATCCGTCGGACCCGCGTTTTGCAGCGTCTGCGAGGCTTCCATCACCTCCAGCGCGTTCCCTATGGCGAATCCAAGCGGCTGGCTCATATCCGTGATGAGGGCCTGGACTTTCTTATCCATCCGGCGTCCAATGCCCACCATCATCTGGGCGAGACGCCGCGCATCCACCTGCTTTTTCATGAATGCGCCGCTGCCGACTTTCACGTCCAGCACTAGAGCGTCCACGCCTTCCGCCAGCTTCTTCGACATGATCGATGAAGCGATCAGCGGCGCGGAATCCACCGTGCCCGTAACATCGCGCAACGCGTACAGCTTTCCGTCGGCCGGCGCAAGCTCCCCGCTTTGCCCGATGAAGCACAGGCCTATCTCCGCAAGCTGCCGCTGGAACTCGTCCTGCGAAAGATTGGTTCGAAATCCAGGGATGGACTCCAACTTGTCGAGGGTTCCGCCGGTGTGGCCCAGCCCGCGCCCCGACATCATCGGCACTACGACTCCCGCCGCGGCGGCGAGAGGCGCCGAGACGAGGCTGGTTTTGTCACCCACCCCGCCCGTCGAGTGCTTGTCCACCTTTACGCCGGGTACGGCCGAGAGATCCACCGTGTCGCCCGAACGCAACATGCATTCGGTGAGCCGGCTGACCTCGCGATCCGACATACCGTTGAAATGGACGGCCATGAGGAACGCCGCCATCTGGTAATCCGGAATCTCGCCCCGGGTGTAGCCCTCTACCAGGTATTCAATTTCCTCGGGCGCGAGCTCGTCACCGTCACGCTTCCGCAAAATCAAGTCAACTGTTCGCATTATCAGACACTTAGCCTAGCATTGCAGGCCCAGCAAAGTAAAGGAGCAATTCAGGGAAGGCACGCTCGTTGTGGGGCGGACGATCATGTCTGCAGTCGCCTATCAGGCGACTACGGCGCGTAGCGCCGTACGCCCGCTGATAGCAAGCGGCAGCCAATATTGGTTGCCCCACGCGGGCGTGGCGGGTGTAAGATATTTTTCGGAGCTCAAAGATGGCCACCTGCCCGCAGTGCAACAGGGAGATCGGCTGGCGCAAGGTCTTCTTTCGGGCGTCGAACATCGTTTGCCCGGCCTGCCGCGCCAGGTTGGAACTGCCGCCGCCGAGGACGCTGTTCCACATTCTGTTGGGCCTGCTTACGCTCTTGCCGCTATTTGGGCTACAGCGGCCAATCGAGAGGTGGATAGGCAAGGTGGGATATGTGACCATCGGTCTATCGCTGTTGTGCCTTGTGCTTTGGCCTTCGTTTCGACTGCGGCTGAAGCGCCCGGCAGCGTGGGACTATTGCCGTCGCCGACGGTCTGACTCCTGACTCCTTTCTCGTGACTCCCGGCTTCTCCCCCTGATACGATGGATTTAATGGGTCCATCACAACCTGGCATACCCCCCAAAACGCCGATCCCGGGCGTGAAGAATCTCATCGCCGTCGGTTCCGGCAAAGGCGGCGTGGGCAAGACCACCGTTTCCGTGAATCTGGCCGTGGCCTTGGCCTCCCTCGGGCACAAGGTCGGACTCATGGACGCCGACGTTTACGGCCCCAACGTCCCGCTCATGATGGGGATCAACCGCACGCCCATGGCTTACGGAGAGCGCATCCAGCCGCTCGAACAATATCGGCGTGAGGCTCATGTCCATGGGTTTCCTGAACCCTGGCGATAAGCCGCTCATCTGGCGCGGCCCCATGCTGCACAGCGTGATGCAGCAGTTCCTCCGCGGCGTGGACTGGGGCGAACTCGATTATCTAATCATCGACCTGCCGCCGGGAACCGGGGACGTGCAGCTTTCGCTCATTCAAACGGCGCCCATCACCGGAGCCATCATCGTAACCACTCCATCCGATGTTTCGCTCGAAGACGCGCGAAAAGCCATTCACATGTTCGAGCAGGTGCGCGTCCCCATCCTCGGCCTGATCGAGAACATGTGCTACATGAATTGCCCGCACTGTCACGAGCGCATCGACGTGTTCAGCTACGGCGGCGGCCGCCGCACCGCCGAGGAAATGCAGGTCCATTTCCTGGCTGAGTTGCCGCTCGATCCGGATGTGCGCGCCGGCGGCGATTCCGGATCGCCCGTCGCCTTGCGAAAAGGCCCCGGAGATCCATTTCTCGAACTGGCCCGCAACGTGGTCTCGCGCGCCGAAGCGGCAGCCTCCTCAGCTCCCGAAATCGAAATCAGCGATTAGCCGGCCGCAGGACGATCTCCGCCGCCCCGGCCAGATCCTTCACCACAAAATCCGCTTCGCAGTTCTGCTCCGCGCCGTAACCCGTGAGCACCCGAATCGTCCGCACCCCGGCGCGCCTTCCGCACTCGACATCGTCCGCTTTGTCCCCAATGAAAAACGACCGCTCCAACTGAATGCCATGCGCCTCGGCCGCTTCCAGCACCATCGATGGCGAAGGTTTTCGCCGGCTTCCCGGCGTTCCGGGGACGTCGGGGCAAAAATAGCTGGCATAGATCAGCCCGGGGCCTATCTGCCGAAGCATCTCATTCTGAACCGCGTGGTATTGCGCTTCGGTGATCAACCCGCGTCCGATACCGCTCTGATTGGTGACGACGATTGCCAGGTAGCCGGCTTCCTTGATTTTCCGCAACGCTTCGGAGACGCCGGGGTAGACGCGTACGAGAGCGGTATCGCCGCAGTAGTGCGCGTCCTCCATGAGCGTTCCGTCGCGATCGAGAAACACCGCCGGCTTGCCGCTCATAGTCTGGCGCAGGCCGCTTCCAGTTCGGCGGGAGTCACTGTCGCGGTCCCAACCTTCCCAACTACGATTCCGCTGGCGAGATTGGCCAACTCCGCGGCTTCCTCGGGTGTCGCCCCAGCCGCCAGCCCCAGAGTGAACACTGCGATGGCCGTATCGCCCGCGCCCGATACGTCGAACACTTCCCTGGCGCGCCCAGGTATGTGCAACGGCGGCCGGGCAGCCGAAAGCAGCAGCATTCCTTGCTCGCCTAAAGTGATCAGCAGGCTGCCCGTCTCCCAAAGATCCATAAGCCGCTTCCCTGCCGCGAGTAATTCGAGGTCCGCCAAAGGCGGGTCGACCGTTTCGCAGACGGGGAACCCCGCCGCCTGGAAGGCTTCCGCCCGGTTGGGCTTGATCGCGGTGACTCCACGCCAGACAAGCGATGTGCGCGGGTGCGGGTCCACGGTCAGGATCTTGCGGTGCGCGCGGGCCGCCCGGCAGATGTGTTCGGCCAAAGCTTGGCTCAGAAGGCCCTTGCCGTAATCGGCAACGATGACGGCGTCCACCGCGGGCATGGCGGCGTCCACCAGCCGCATGGCTTCGGACGTCTGTCCCTCGGAGAGCGGCGCGGTGGATTCCCTGTCCACTCGAACGACTTGTTGGGCACGGGCTACGATGCGCGTCTTGACCGCGGTCCGGTACGAAGCTTCCACCATGGTCGCGGACGCCTCGATTCCGCGTTCCGCCAGCAGGCCGAGCAGTTTTCGCCCAGCCGGGTCGTCTCCGACCCGTCCCATCACCGCCGTTCCGCTGGTGAATTCCCGAACGTTGCGCGCCACGTTGGCCGCCCCGCCCGGATAACTGGACTCCCGGTTCACATCCACCACCGGGACCGGCGCTTCCGGCGAAATGCGCGAAACCTTGCCCCAGATGAATTCGTCGAGCATCAGGTCGCCGATGACCAGGATTCGCTTGCCCGCGAAACCGGCGACGAACCTTGCCGGGCGGGAGTCTGCTGGATCGGAGTTCATGAGATGGCTCGGCGGAATGCCCGAGAAAGCAGTGTACCAGACGGTACCGGTTTCAGAAACAGCGCGGGGCCCAGTGTCGCGGGCGTCCAGGCCGGTCCCGGCTCGTCACCCCGTCCTTTTTTCCACAGAACCTGTGGAAAAACTCCGCCTGGCTCCCACGGATGCAGCCCGATCCCCGCTCAAACCGCTATGGGCGTCGGTTTGCACCATTTTTCAGCAGGCCGCCGGTCGCTCGCCCCGCCCTCTTTGCAAGTTCCGGCAGGCTTCGCCGATAAGAAATGCGATGGCGCAGGAGGCGACCTTGACCCAGGAACGGAGAACCAGGCAAAGATTCCCGTTAGACCTGCCGTTGCGTTTCCGGCTAACCGGCCGGGGACGCCACCCGAATCAAGGCACTGGAAGAGTAGTCGATATCAGCAGTCAAGGGGTGGCGTTCCGGAGCGACGTAGAACTCGCTCACGGCTTAGGTATCCAGGCCTCGGTGACTTGGCCGGTCACGCTGGGCGGAGGTTGCCTCCTGCAGTTGTCGGTGGAAGGGAAGATCGTGCGCGTGGCGGGGAGATTAGTGGTGATCCAAGTCCGGCGCCATGAATTCCGAACCGGCGGAAGAATAGGCGATCAAGCGCGTACGGAGGCGGCCGACGTCGCCCGGCGGTACGGCGCCGTTCTCACGGCCTCACCCGTCTCCCCGTAGGCCGGCCACGCAAACAGGAGCGAACCGAATGCAGACCGCAACTGGCGGCAATACGAGCGGCAGGGCGTCGCGGGGCGATCGCGGCGCCGAAAAATACCTGTCCTTTTGCCTGGGCGCGGAGGAATTCGCCATCGGCGTTCTCAGCGTGCGCGAAATTATCGGCATGCTGGATATCACCGCGGTGCCGCACACTCCGCCTCACGTGAAAGGAATCATCAATCTACGCGGGAAAGTGGTGCCGGTGGTGGACCTCCGCTTGAAGTTCGGCATGCCGGCGGCCGAGTATACGCAGCGTACGTGCATCGTGGTGGTGGATGTCGCCGGGGAAGGCGTACGGATGCAAGTAGGAGTGGTAGTGGACGCGGTGTCGGACGTGTTGAACGTCTCGGCCTCGGAGGTGGAGAACACGCCCGATTTCGGCGAAGGCGTGACGCTGCCCTACATATTGGGCATCGCCAAGAGCAAAGGCAAGGTCAAAATCCTGCTCGATATCGACAAGGCGCTGACCGCCGGAGAACTGCAGGCGTTGCCAACGGGCGTGAACTGAGATGAGCGCGTCTTCAAGCTCGCGGGCGGCCGTACGCCTGCTCGACGATCTGGCCATACGCGCCGTAATGGCATCGGCCGCCGAGCCGGGGAATTCCGATTCGAACTGGCTCGCGGACCTCGCCCGCCTTCAGTCCGCGGCTCTGGCGGATGGTCTCGCTCCTCTCGCGGAAGCCGCGCAGTCGCTCGGAACTCGGCTGGCAGGCACGGACGCGTCGGGTTTCACGGAAGCGGCGCAAAGAGGAATTCGCGAAATGCAGGAGCTCCTGGCCGAACCGGGGCCGGATGCTTCGGAGCCGCGGAGCCGGGCGGCTTCCCTCGCGGCCGATCCCGAACTCTTGGCGGACTTCCTGACCGAGGCCGCCGAGTATCTGGAATCCATCGAGCAAAACGTTTTGGCGGTCGAAAAGGACCCGGCCGCCGCGGACCCCATCCACGCCATCTTCCGCGCCTTCCACACCATCAAGGGGCTCGCCGGTTTCCTGGAATTTCAAGAGATCCGCGACGTAGCGCACGAAACCGAGACTCTGCTCGATGAAGCCCGCAGCGGAAGGCTCGCGATTACCAGCGGTACGATCGATCTGATCCTGACCGCCGCGGACTACGTGCGGGGAGAGATCCAACGCATCTCGTCGCGCGCCGTGGCGCCGCCCGCCGCTACGGCTGGCCTCCTCGCGCGAATTCAGGCAGCGCTCGAAACCGCCCAGCCCGCGGAGAGCCCGGCCGATTTGGCCGCCCTCTCGGAAGCGGTAGGCTGCGCGCCGCCCGAGGTCCCCGCGCCCGAGATCTCCCCGGAACCTGAACCCGCAGGCCGCGCCGAAGCCCTCCGAATCGCCTTCGCCCGCCCGCGCCGAGGCGCAGGCGCCGGCCGAACCGCGGGCTTCCGCCGCTTCGCAGGGAGCCGCGGCCTCGGTGAAGGTGGACACGACGAAGCTGGACTATTTGATCGACATGGTGGGCGAAATGGTGATCGCCCAATCGCTGGTTCGGCACAGCCCCGATGTTTCTTCGGCGCGCAACGCGGCTCTCCAACGCCAGATCGCGCAGCTTTCGCGCATCACCGGCGAGGTGCAGCGCACGGCTATGGCCATGCGCATGGTTCCCATTCGCGGTCTGTTCCGCAAAATGGACCGGCTGGTCCGCGACCTTTGCCGCAAATCCGGCAAACAAGCCGAGTTGGCGACCGCTGGCGAGGATACCGAGCTCGACCGCACTATCGTCGAGCAGTTGGCCGACCCGCTCATGCACATGGTGCGCAACGCCATCGATCATGGCGTCGAGCCTCCCGAGCGGCGCGCCGAGGCCGGCAAGAACCCCACGGCCCGCGTGGAATTGCGCGCGGCGCACCAGGCGGGTTACATCATCATTGAAATCGCCGACGACGGGCGCGGCATGAACCGCGAGGCGATTCTGCGCAAAGCGCGCGAAAAAGGGATGCTCGATTCCGGAGCCGATCTGAGCGACGCGGAAATCTTCGGCCTGATTTTCGAACCCGGCTTTTCCACCGCCGAGCGGGTGACCGATGTTTCCGGCCGCGGCGTGGGCATGGACGTCGTTCGCCGCCACGTGGAGAAGTTGCGCGGGCGCATTGAAGTCTCTAGCGTTACCGGCCGCGGCTCGACGTTTCGCCTCAAGCTGCCGCTCACGCTCGCCATCATCGACGGCCTCGTGGTTGGCGTAGGCGAGGAGCGCTACATCCTGCCTCTATTCGCGGTGAGGGAGATGCTCCGGCCGGCGCCCGGCGTCGTTTTTACTATCGAAAACCGCTGCGAATTCGCCGTCGTGCGGGAACGCGTTTTGCCCGTGCGCCGGCTCTCGCGGGTATTCGGCATTACCCCGCGCTCCGAGCGTCCCGAGGACTGCCTGCTGGTGGTCACCGAAAGCCAGGGCAAGGAGTACTGCCTGATGGTGGACACGCTCATCGGCAAGCAGGAGGTGGTGATCAAGAGCCTGGGAGATTTGTTGAAGCGCGTCGCGGGAATCGCCGGCGGAGCCATTCTGGGCGACGGCAGGGTGGGGCTCATTCTGGACACCGGGTCGTTGCTTTCGGGAGCGGAGGGTGTCTGATACCGTTCAAACCCTGCCCGGGCAGGCGGCGTCTCCGTCGTTACGGCCCGCGGATTTCGAGCGCGTCCGGCGCCTGGCGCGCCAGACGTTCGGGCTCGATCTGAATGAAGGCAAGCGCGCCATGGTGGAGGCCCGCATGGGCAAGCTGCTGCGCCGTTCGGGACTGCCCTCGTACCGCCAGTATCTCGATCTGGTCGCCGAAGACCGCACGGGAAACACGTTGGTCGAGCTGATCGACGCGCTCACCACCAATCACACGAACTTCCTCAGAGAAACGGCCCATTTCGATTTCCTGCGCGACACGCTGGCGCCGAATCTGCGCGCGGGCGCGATCGAAATCTGGAGCGCCGCCTGTTCTACGGGAGAGGAACCCTACTCGATTCTGTTCACTCTGCTGGACAAGCTGGGGGAGTTTACCAGAGTGCGCGTGACGGCTACGGATCTTTCGACGCGCGCGCTCCGGGCAGTCGAGGAAGGCGCGTACGAGTCGAAGCGCCTGGAAACGCTGCCGCCGCAATGGCTGAGCAGGTTCTTCAATCGGCCGTCCGCGCGGACGGCGGGGCTGTGGCAGGTGAAGCCGGAGTACCGCGCCATGGTGCGGTGCGCGCGCGTCAACCTGATTTCGGGCGAGATGCCCGCGCAGACGTTTCCGGTGATCTTCTGCCGCAACGCGATGATTTACTTCGACAAACCCACCCAGCGCAATGTGGTCAACCGTCTGCTCTCCAAGCTGGAGCCGGGCGGGTATTTGTTTGTCGGGCATGCCGAATGCCTGGCCGGCGAGCACGCGATCGAGTACGTGCGGCCGGCCGTCTATAGGAAGCCCGGGAAAGGCGAGTCGTGGCGGAATCCCCGCGGCTTCTAGTGGTAGGTACGGGCGAAGTGCGGAGCGCGAACGTGCCGGGGATCTCGCTCGTTACCTACGCCTTGGGATCGTGCATTGCGATCGCGGTTCACGATCCGCTGGCGAAGGTCGCGGGGTTGCTGCATCTCATGCTTCCGGAATCGTCGGTGGATCCGTCGAAAGCCCAGGAAAGTCCCGGCCGGTTCGCCGATACGGGCGTGCCCGCGCTGCTACGGGAGGCCTGCGCGGCGGGCGCGTCGAAGCGGCGGCTGGTAGTGTACCTGGCCGGAGGCGCTCAAGTCATCGAGGACCAGGGCATATTCAACATCGGCAAGCGGAACCACCTGGCGGCCCGGAAGCTTCTGTGGCGCGAGGGCGTTATAGTACACGGCGAAGCGGTGGGAGGGCGCGAATCGCGCTCGGTGCGGCTGGAGGTCGATACGGGCCGGTTTTTCGTTCGCACGGCGGCCGGAGCCGAGCGTTTGTTGGAGGGCAAGCCCCATGGCGTTGTCTGTCCTGATTGTTGACGATTCGCCGGCCATGCGGGCCGTGGTCCGGCGAATGCTTCAGATCTCCGGCCTCGATCTGGGCGAGGTGTACTTCGCCCGGCACGGCGCCGAAGCCCTGGCCTCGCTCGCGCGCGACTCCGTGGATCTGGTAATCAGCGACGTCAACATGCACGGTCTCGACGGCGAAGCCCTCCTCCGCTGCCTTGCGCGCAACCCCGACTTCTGCCACATTCCCGTGCTGATGATTTCGAGCGACCACACTCACGACAAAGCCACTCGCGTGATGGCGCTCGGCGCGCGCGGATTCATTGCCAAGCCGTTTTCGCCGGAGACCCTGCGGAGCGAAGTGGCCCGGATACTGGAGCTGCCCGATGACTGACGTTACCGGCCCGCTGGATTTGGCGGTTGAAGAAGTGCTCGAAGGCATGTTTTTCTCGGCCGTGATCGGGCAGGCCCCCGAGCGTCCGCCCGCTCCGGAGCTGGCCGCCCTTGTACGCTTCTCAGGGAGCCGGGAAGGCGCGCTCGCCGCGGCTGCTTCCGAGCGAACCGTCACGAAGCTGGCATCGAGCTTCCTGGGCGACGACGAGGCGGCGGAAGCGCAGACGCGCGCCACGTTGGGCGAGCTGGCTAACGTGCTGTGCGGCGCCGCGCTCGGCCGTCTGGAACCGGAAGGCCGGTTCTCCATCGCCGAACCGGAGGTGTGCCGCGGCGCGGAGGCCGCCGCGCTGCTCCAGGCCGTGCCCGTCAGCCGCTGCTTCGAGTTGGACGAAGGGGCGCTCATCGTCGGGATGGAGTTGGATTGATATGGCCGGAGCCCCCGCACGAAAGATCCGCGTGCTGATCGTGGACGATTCGCTCGTGGTGCGCCGAATCCTGGCCGAGACGCTCGCCCGCGAAAGCGACCTCGAAGTGGTGGGCTCGGCCGCCGACGCCTTTGCGGCCCAGGAGCTCATCGAGAAGCTCTCTCCCGACGTCCTCACGCTCGATATCGAAATGCCGCGCATGGACGGGCTGACGTTCCTCCGACAGCTCATGAAAACGCGTCCGATGCCCGTGCTGGTTATCAGCTCCGTGGCGCAGGCCTCCTGCCGCACGGCGCTGGATGCGCTGGCGGAAGGCGCGGCCGAGGTGCTCCCCAAACCCGCCGGTCCGTTTTCCGTGGGCGACCTGCGATGGGCGCTCGCGAACAAAATCCGCTCGGCGGCCGCGGCGCGCATCGTACGCCCGGCGCCGACACGATTCCGAGCCCGCGACGGAGCTTCCGGAGCCCTCGCGCGAAACGGCGCCGCGGCCGAAAACCGAACCCGTCGTGGCCGCTTCCCCGCTCCGGCGAATGCCGGCGATCGTCGCGATCGGCGCATCGACGGGCGGAACGCAGGCGATTCGCACCGTACTCGAGGCCTTCCCTGCCAACTCGCCGGGCGTGGTGATCACCCAGCACATGCCGCCCGGTTTCACCAAAGCCTTTGCCGAACGTCTCAACAAAGCCTGCCGCCTGGAAGTCAAGGAAGCCGAGGACGGCGACGAGGTCCGCCCGGGCCGCGCCCTGGTGGCGCCCGGGGGTTTGCACATGATGTTGCGCCGCCGCAACGGCGGTTTCGCGGTGACCGTGCGCGACGGCCCGCGCGTGTGCTATCAGCGGCCCTCGGTGGATGTGCTGTTTTCCAGCGTCGCCCAGGAGGCCGGAGCGGGCGCGCTCGGCATCATCCTGACGGGCATGGGCGAGGATGGCGCCGCCGGCATGCTCAAGATGCGCCGGGCCGGCGCGCGCACCCTCGCCCAGGACGAAGCCACTTGCGTGGTCTTCGGCATGCCGCGCGAAGCCATCCAGGCCGGCGCCGTGGAGCGCGTCGAACCGCTTAACCGCATCGCCGCGGCCGCTTTTCGAATGCTTCCAGCGGCCGCATAGGTTCACGGAAGTTAGCAGTGAACCCGCAAACACGCAAGGTTATACTTGTGCATCTGTGAACTCGCTCCTCGTCATTCCTCCGCCCGGCGCGCAGGTTCTGCTGCTCGCCATCGTGCTGGTCGCGGCGGCGTTCGACATCCGGTATCGCCGTATCCCCAACTGGCTGTGCGGCATCGGACTCGTTCTCGGCGTCGCGCTGAACGCATTTCTCGGCGCGGGCAACGGATTCGGGCTGTGGTTCAGCCTGAAGGGACTCGCGCTGGGCTTCTGCGTTTACTTCCTGCTCTATGCGATCCGCGCCATGGGAGCTGGCGACGTCAAGCTGATGGCCGCAGTCGGCGCGATCGTCGGGTGGCGTGACTGGATTGCCGTCTTCATCCTCACCGCGTTGATCGGCGGCGTTGCCGCCATCGGCCTGGCGCTGTCCCGGAAACGCCTCGGAAAGACCCTCTGGAATGTGGGCTTCATTCTGAGCGAGCTCAAGAGCGGCCGTCCGGCCTACCTGGGCAAAGAAGAGCTGGATGTGAAGAGTCCCAAAGCCGTCGGCCTCCCGCACGGGGCCCTTATCGCCGCCGCCTCGGTGGTATTCCTCTTGCTCGCGGCCACCGCGCCGAAATAGGCCGATCGCTGATGTGCTACAACGTGGCACACAGCGAGAACCTCGGTCCGCGAGTTGCATCTCCACACCTCACGGTTGGTCCGCGAGGCCGCGGGCGGGGATGTAATCGTGATCGAGCGGCGCGGCGAACCGGTCGCGGAGTTACGGCCGATCGGAGCTTCGCCTGGCATCGATCCCCGCACGAAAGCAAGGATCTTTGCCTCCATGGAAAAGCTCTGGGCCCGCATGCCCCAATTTGGCGACAGCGGGGCGATCATTGAAGAAGATCGGGACCGGTAGCGCCCCGTGTACTTCGATAGCTCTTACATCGCGAACTTCACACCACTTCCAAAATCAAGCACTTCAGATAGTGCGTTTCCGGGACGGTGAGCAGGATCGGGTGGTCCTGGCTCTGGGTCCGGCGTTCCAGCACGCGGAGCGAACAGCCGGCGTCGAGCGAGGCTTCCGCAATCAACTCCAGCAGCATGGCTTCGCTCACGTGTTGCGAACAGGAGCACGTCACCAGGATGCCGCCGTGCGCCAGCAGGCGCAGCGCGCGGAAATTGATCTCCTTGTAGCCCGTGGCCGCCGCCCGCAAGTCCTTCCGCGATTTGGCAAACGCCGGCGGGTCGAGCACAACCATCGAGAAACGGCGCCGCGCCGATGAATAGCTTGCCAGGCGCTCGAAGACATCGGCCGCCTGGAAGTCAATGTTGGCGACGCCGTTGGATTGAGCGTTTTCGCGCGCGATGGTTAACGCAGGCTGTGAGCTATCGATAGCTTCCACCGACTCACAATGCTTGGCCAGATGCAGGGCGAAGCCGCCGGTAGAGGTAAAGCAATCGAGCGCCTTGCCGCCGCGAGCGTAACGCGCGGCCGCCCGGTAGTTCTCTCGCTGATCGAGGAAGATGCCTGTCTTCTGACCGCGCAGCAAGTCCGCCCGCATGGAAAACCCGTTCACACAAACCTCGACGGAGTCCGGCGCTTCGCCCGCCAACATCGCGCACTCGAGTGGCAGTTGTTCCTTGAGGCGCACGCGCGCGTCGTTACGCGCGACGATTCCGCGCGGTTGGAAAATCTCTTCGAGGCAGGAGACAATCAGGGGCTTGGCCGCATCCATTCCCTGATCGAGCGTCTGCACTACCAGATAATCCGCGTACCGGTCCACCACCAGAGCCGGCAGCAGATCGGCTTCGCCGTGCACGACGCGGTAGGCGTCCGTATCGCGCACCACCGTGCGGCGAAACGCCTCGGCGGCTCGCAGGCGCCCCAGGTAGAACTCGCGCCCCGCTTCTTCGACCTTCCGCGACAGCAATCGCAGGGTGATTTCGGAGGCCGCGCTGTAATGCGCCGTGCCCAGCGGCCGGCCCGCGGAAATCGGCTACGCGGACGGCCTCGCCAGGCTGCGCGCCGTCGCGATCGGCGATGTCGCTCGAGAAGATCCACGGGTGCCCCGAGGAGATGCGGTCGGCCGCTTTGCGATTGACGCGGACTTCATTCATTGGGGGGCTCTGGGCAGGTCTGGAGACCTGCCCCACTAGCGCATCGCCTGCAGCCGCGCGACGCGGTCTTCGGTGGAGGGGTGCGTCGAGAACATCCGCATCATGCTACGGCCCGTAAAGGGCTTGATGATGAACATGTGCGCGGTGGCCGGCGTGGCGTTCATCGGAATACGCTTCGACCAGCCTTCGAGCTTTTGCAAACCATTGATGAGCGGATAGGGCGAGCCTACGTACTTGGCCGACGCGGCGTCCGCATCGTATTCGCGCGAGCGCGAAATCGCCATTTGGATCAGCATGGCCGCGAGCGGGGCCAGGATCATCATGAAGATGGCCGCCATACCGCCGCCTCCGTCCCTGTCTCTGTCGTCGCGCGAGCCGCCGAACCAGAACGCCATGCGCGCCACGAAAGTGATGGCCGCGGCCATCGTAGCGGCCACGGAGCTGATCAGAATGTCGCGATGCAGCACGTGGCCCAGTTCGTGCGCCACCACGCCTTCGATTTCGTTATCGTTCATCAGCCGTAGAATGCCGCTGGTGAACGCCACCGAAGCGTGCGTCGGATTGCGCCCCGTGGCGAACGCGTTGGGCGAATCTTCGTCGATCACATACAGCTTGGGCATGGGAAGACCCATGCGGCGGCACAAGTTGCCCACGATCGGCCCGACGCGGTGGTAGATCTCCGCGTTCTCGGTTTCGCTTACGCGCTGCGCCCTGTACGTCGCAAGCGCGATCTTGTCCGAGAAAAAGTAGCTGACGAAATTCATGACGCCCGCGATCGCGAGGCCGTAGTAAAGCCCCTGGCGGCCGGCGATCGCTTCGCCGCCCACCAGCAGCACGGCGCTCAGCAGGCCAAGTAGCACTGCGGTTTTGAGAGTGTTCATTGCTCCAAGCTTTCCGCTATCCGCCGTCCGCTTTCCGCAAACCCGCTTTGAGCGGACAGCGGAGAGCGGATAGCTAACAGCGCCTTACCCCACGCCCACGGGCGCGAGTCTCGAAAACTCCAGTTCCGTTTTTCCTTCCTTCACATCGGCGACAATCGAATCGCCGCTCGCAAATTCGCCGGCGATGAGCTTGGCCGCCAGCGGGTCCTGAATCAAACGCTGGATGGCCCGCTTCATGGGCCGCGCGCCATACTGCGGATCGTAGCCCTCGGCGACGATCCGTTCCTTGGCGGCCGCCGTCGCTTCCAGCTTCACGTTGCGGTCTTTGAGAAGTTCGTTCACGCGGCCAAGCTGAATTTCCACAATTGCGCCCAAGTGCTCGCGGCTCAGAGTATTGAATACGATGATATCGTCCACGCGGTTCAGGAACTCCGGCCGGAACGCCGCTTTGAGAGCGTCCATGAGCCGTTTCCGCGTATCCTCGCTACGCTTGTCTCTGGCGTGTACGGAGAAACCGAAGGCGTTTCTGTCCACCATCCCCGTGCCGATGTTGGACGTCATCACGATCACCGTGTTCTTAAAGCTCACCGTGCGGCCCTGGCCATCGGTAAGCCTGCCCTCGTCCAGAATCTGAAGGAGCGCATTGAAAACGTCCGAATGGGCCTTCTCGACTTCGTCGAACAGAACCACGGAATAAGGATGCCGGCGCACTTGCTCGGTGAGTTGGCCGCCCTCTTCGTAACCCACGTATCCGGGCGGCGAGCCGATCATGCGCGCCACGGCGTGCTTCTCCATGTACTCGCTCATATCCACGCGGATGAACGCCTTATCGTCGTCGAACAGATATTCGGCCAGCGCGCGCACCAGCTCGGTCTTGCCCACGCCTGTGGGGCCGAGAAATATGAAGCTGCCGATGGGACGGTGGGGATCGCTCAATCCGGCGCGGTTGCGGACAATGGCGTTCGAAACCAGCCGCACGGCCTCTTCCTGGCCCACCACGCGGTCCTTCAGCCGCTCGGGCATCTGCACCAGCTTTTGAATCTCGCCTTCCAGCATTCGCGTCACCGGAATGCCCGTGGATTTGGCCACGATGCGGGCGATCTCGTCTTCTCCCACTTCTTCCTTGAGCAACGCATCGCCCTTCACGGCTTCGAGTTCCTGCTCGGCCGCCTCTATGTCCTTTTCGATCTGCGAGAGACGGCCGTAGCGCAGTTCGGCGGCCTTCTCCCACTCGCCTTCACGGCTGGCCTTCTGCTCCGCCTGCCTTGTCGTATCCTGCTCTTCCTTGAGCCGGCGTACGCGTTGGATGGCGCCCTTCTCCCGGTTCCAGCGCCCTTTCAACACGGCCGCTTCGCCGCGCTTGCGTTCCAACTCGCTTTCCACCTGCCGCAATCGCTCCGTGGAGCCCGGCGAACTTTCCTTGGTGATCGCCTGGCGTTCGATTTCGAGGTGCGAGATGCGGCGGTCCAGGTCGTCGATCTCGATGGGCATCGAGCCGATCTGCAGGCGCAGCGCGGCTCCGGCTTCGTCGATCAGATCGATGGCTTTATCGGGCAAAAAGCGATCCGCGATGTAACGCTGCGAGAGCATTGCGGCGGCGATGATGGCCGAATCCTTGATGCGCACGCCGTGATGGATTTCGAATTTCTCTTTGAGCCCGCGCAGAATGGCGATGGCGTCGTCCACGCTCGGCTCGCCAACCATGACGGTCTGAAAGCGGCGGGCCAGCGCGGCGTCCTTCTCCACGTGACGCTTGTATTCCTTGATCGTGGTGGCGCCGATGCAGCGCAGATCGCCGCGAGCCAGCGCGGGCTTGAGCAGGTTGGCCGCGTCAATGGCGCCCTCCGCGCCGCCGGCTCCCACCAGCGTGTGCAACTCGTCGATGAAGCAGACGATCTCGCCGTTCGAATCGATGATCTCCTTCACCACGGCCTTCAACCGGTCCTCGAACTCGCCGCGGAATTTCGTGCCGGCGATCATCGAGCCGAGATCGATCGCCGCTAACCGCTTGTTCTGGAGCTGATCGGGAACGTCGCCTGCGACGATGCGTTGCGCGAGGCCTTCCACAATGGCGGTTTTCCCCACGCCGGGTTCGCCGATGAGCACCGGATTGTTCTTGTTGCGGCGGCTGAGCACCTGCATCACGCGCCGGATTTCTTCTTCGCGCCCGATGACCGGGTCGAGCTTCCCGGCGCGGGCCGAAGCCGTAAGATCGTGCGCGTAGCGTTCCAGCGCCTGGTACTTCGTCTCCGGATTCTGGTCCGTGATGCGCTGGCTTCCGCGGACGGAGACCAGCGCCTTCAGAATGGCGTCGTGCGTGGCTCCGGCGCGGTCGAGCAGCCGGCCCGCTGGGTCGCTGCGCTGTTCGGCGAGAGCCAGCAGCAAGTGCTCCGTGGAGACAAACTCATCCTTGAAGCGCTCGGCCTCGCTGAAGGCTTTTTCCAAAACCTCGTTGAGAGGCTGGGAAGCGTAGAAGCCCGGTTGCGGGCCCGAGGTTTTCGGAAGTCCCGCGGCCATGCGGTGGGCGTCCGCCAGGATCGCGTCCGGGTGCGCGCCGCATTTTTCGAGCACGGGCCGCACGATGCCCTCTTTTTCCTCGGCCAAAGCGATGAGGAGATGGATGGGAAACATCACCTGGCTTTGGTTCTTCTCGGCTACGCCTTGGGATTGCTGTAAGGCTTCCTGCGCTTTTTGGGTTAGCTTGTCGGGTCGGAACATCGCCTATTCCTCATGATAAGACGGGGGGAACGGGCAGGCTTTCTGGAGCCTGCCGCGCGCCTGTGGGGCAGGTTTCCGGCCTGTCCCGTTTTAGACAGCTTCGCCGTCCGCCATCCGCGATTTTGCATTCGCGGACGACGGACGGCGGGCAACACACAGCGGCAGTTGCTTACTACTTACTGGACGGCGACTTTGATCTGGCGCGGTTTGGCGGCTTCCTTCTTGGGGAGCGTCACGGTCAGCACGCCGTTCTTGAACTCGGCGCCGACCTTTTCGGTATCGAAGGCGCTGGGCACCGCGAAGCTGCGCAGGAAGCTGCCGTAGCTGCGCTCGATGCGGTGATAGCCCTTGGCGGTGTCCTTCTTCTCAAAGTCGCGCTCGCCGGCGATGGTGAGGGTCTGGTTCTCCACGCGGACATCGATATCTTTCAGCTCGACGCCCGGCAGGTCGCTCTTCAGCACCAGCTCGTCGTCGGTCTCGTAGATATCGACGGACGGGGACCAGGGGCGGTTAGCCTGGGGCTCGGAAAGCAGCCTGGCAAACGAATCCTCGAATTGACGAAGATGGGCGAACGGTTCGAAAACGCTCAAAGCAGACATGGTTGAGATTCTCCTTGTTTCAGAATTTTTTGTGGCCTGTATTGGCATCACTTGATTACGATCATAAAATATTAGTGTATTGTTGTCAAGTCTTTTTAAGTGTTTTTGTGTACGTTTATCTCAGCTTTATGATGTATTTTGGTTTGTCAAACATAAGTTGCTTAGATTCAGTCCATTACAAAATCACGTACCGGATCCGAGGGGCAGGCTGGAAGCCTGCGGTCGGTTACCAACCGGCCCAGACGCTCGTACCGGGCCGCGAACCTTCCCTCCAGGCAAGTGCACCAGCCCGCGGACGATGGACGGCGATCAACGACGCCGAACGACGAACGGCCTTCCCCGCCGGGAACCTCTGGCCGCAGGGGGCCGTATATCCCCAGCATGAAGCACGCAATCCTTCCGGCGGCCGGCTTGCTGCTAGCCCTGCTTGGCCCATCCCGAGTCGCCGGCCAATCGCTTGACCAGCTTCAGCCTCACAAGGTGCAAGCCGTGGCCGCCGAGTATCGCGGGTTGAAAGCCACCCACGTCACCCAAGCGCCCGGCGCCGAAGGAGAAGACACCCTCGCCATCTTCACCAGCTCCGCACTGCGGGATGGCGTGATTGAAGCGGACCTTGCCGGCGCGCCCGCCCCCGGAGCCTTTGGGGACGCGCGCGGCTTTATCGGGATCGCCTTTCGGGTTCAGCCCAACGCTTCCAGGTACGAGTTGTTCTACATTCGCCCCACCAACGGCCGCGCCGAAGACCAACTCCGCCGCAACCACTCCACGCAGTACGTCTCTTTCCCCGATTGGCCCTGGCAGCGCGCGCGGCAAGAGACGCCGGGCCTCTATGAGTCCTACACGGACCTGCAACCCGGCGCTTGGACCAAGGTAAGAATCGTGGTATCCGGCGCCAAGGCTCAACTCTACGTCGGCGGCTCCGAACAGCCCTGCCTGATAGTGAACGACCTGAAACTCGCTCCCGCGGCAGGCGCCGTGGGCCTTTGGGTAGGTCCCGGCACGGACGGCTACTTCGCAAACCTCCGCATCACGCCACGATGATTAATTTCGGGGACAGGCTACGAAACTCCCAATAAATCGGTTGCTGGAGTTCAGTGGTTTTGTAGCCTGTCCCCGAAACAACGGACGACGATTTACCCCTTCAGCCACCGTTCGAACCAGGCGAAGGCGTCCTTCTGCATGTCGCGATCGAACTTGTGCGGGCCGTCGTAGTAATTCGCGCGGAAACGGTCGGCCGCGCCGGCCTTTTTGTAGACCTCGGCGAGGATTCGCTCGGCGCGCTGCATCTCGGGCATCGTGAACAACGCGTCCTGGCGGTTGTTCAGAACCAGCGCGGGATTGGGGACCGAGATCCCAGCACCTCGGGATAATCCAAATCGCGCGGAAGGCCGGGAACATAAACCATCCACGTGTGGCTGCTGGACTTGTTCAGCATGTAGTCCCTCCACGTGGTCATCATCCCCGCGCAGCAGGAGCAGCGGATGCGCTCGTCGGCGCCGGTGAGCATGACCGTTCGCAGGCCGCCGCCCGAGAGGCCGCAGCAGCCCAGCCGGGTGGCGTCCACGTCGGAGCGCGAGGCCAGGTAGTCGAGGGCGCGCCGATCGTCATAGATGAAAAGGCCGGGCCACGTCAGCCCGGCGCAGAACAGGCTCTTAGCGATCAACTGCTCGTAGTTGCCGGCAAAGGTGTTGTAGCGCTGGATGTCGCTCGCGGAAGGGGAGTCGGGATCCGGATCGACTCCGTTGCCGCGATTGCCCGGCGGCGCATCCGCCACTCTCATGCGGCGGCTTCCGAACATCAGCGCGTCGGGCGCGAGAACGGCGTACCCGCGCTTGGCCAGCTCGTTGCACCACGCCGCGCCGCCGTAAAGCTCATCCTGAACCTGCTGGACAACCGGATGCTCCGTGCTGGACGTGCGCGTGATCTTTTGATAGCCAAAGAACTTCTGGCCGCCGTGGCAGTGTAGCGCCACAACGCCCGGCAGTTTTCCACTGGCTCCGGCTGGCTTGAGGAACAGGGCTTCGCTGGGAGGCCCGTACGGCAATTGCCACTGAAGACGCTCGATGGCGAGGCCGTCGAACTCCACCTTTTCGACGACGGCCGCGACCGGCGTCGCCGCGCCGCCCGGCTGCATGATCCGTTCACGGAATTGGGCGCGCGCCATAGGCCGCCAGGCGGCGGGATCGGTGAACATCGGCTGCCGGAAAGACAGGCGGGGCGGGTCCTGCATGTTGTCCGCGGCCCAGTGGCCGTAAGCTCCGAGTATATTGAGCGCGGCGGGACTCTGAGCAGGCGACGGCGTCTGGGCGGCCATCCCGGACCAGCCGGCGGCGGAAAACAGCGGCGCGCCGGCGGCGGTTTTCAGAAGAGTACGTCTGGGGATGTGCGGCATGGTAAGCCACCTTCGAGCATCATAGTCCGAGGCGGGCGCGATTTCAACGGCGACCAGGGCCTCCCGAACGTCCGCTCGACCCTTTCGTTGTATGCCGTATGAATGATGATGTATACTATACATCGTGCGGCGCACTCAACTCTATCTCGATGACCGCCTTTGGCATGCGCTTCATGCGCATGCGCGGGCGAAGCAGACTACCGTTTCCGCGCTGGTTCGCGAGGCTGTCCGGGAGCGGTACGTCGGTCAGCCGGCGGACCGGGTGAGCGCCATGCGGGCGTTCGTCGGCTCTCGAAGGGTGGAGCCGGGTGAGCAGGATGCGGTCGCGGCGGTGCGCGATCTCAGACGCGGGCAGCGCATCGAGAGGCTCCGGGCGTAATGCGGGTGCTGGTGGATTCCGATATCCTCATCGAAGTGTCCCGCGGGCGGGACGCCGGCCTCATCGATCGATGGATCGAATTGGGTGGGTCGGACTCCGATGTTCTCTATTCGCCGGTGAGCGCGGCGGAACTTTGGGCAGGGGCGCGGCCGTCGGAACAGGAGAAGCTGGAAAACTTATTTCAGGCTTTGACCGCAGCACCCATCGACTCGGAGACCGGCCGCCAAGCCGGTGAGTATCTCAGACGGTATAGGAAGAGCCATGGCGTCGAACTTGGGGATGCGCTGATTGCCGCGAGCGCCGTCGCATGCGAGGCCACGCTCTGGACGCGCAACCGGAAGCATTATCCGATGAGCGCGCTGAGGTTCTTCTAGCGTAGTGCGTCGTAGATAATGCAGGGTAAGTTCCGCGTAAGGGCAAACCGGGTACAGGCACGAAGTTTCGCAAAGAGCGCGAAATTCGAGCCAGTCCCCGTTTTGCGGCGATGCGGCGGAAGAAAAGCCGAGACGATCTCGGCTGCGCCCATAGGGCCCCCGGCTTGGCAGCCGGCGCCACGGCGTTGAATGAGCGGTGTGGCTTCCAGCGCATCGGTCGCGGAATCCCGGAGTCTCCCTCGACGGTCCCGCTGGCGTTTGCCGTGCTTCAGGGGTGGACAACGCCGATGGTAGCGCCGCCCCATTCCTCCGCAAGCCCTGATATCCTGTGAACTCTCGGAAGCACGATGAAAGGAAGTCCAATGTCCGAATTAACTCGACGCGATCTGTTCAAGACCACGCTGGCTGCTCCAGCATTAGCCGCCGCCTCCGTTGAATCCATCGGCGCTGAACAAGCCACGGCTCCGGGAGCCGCGCCCAACGCCCCGCCCGCGGCCGGGGGCCGCGAGAAACTGCTGCTCGATTTCGGCTGGCGCTTCCATCTGGGCCACGCCACCGACCCGGCGCAGGACTTCGATTTCCGCGGCAACTTCTCCAAGACCGGCAACTTCGGCGCCGTCTCCACACTGCTGTTCAACGATAACGATTGGAAGGCCGTCGATCTGCCGCACGATTGGGCCATCGACTTGCCGTTTACCAACGACTCGTCGCTCTCCAGCAAGGGTTTTTATCCGCTGGGCCGCGCGTATCCCGCCACCAGCATTGGCTGGTACCGCCGCGTTTTCGAGTTGCCGGCTTCCGACGCCGGCCGGCGCATCTCCATCGAGTTCGACGCCGCGTATCGTGAAGCCTGCGTCATTCTGAACGGCTTTTATATCGGCCGCCACATCGGCGGCTACGATCCGTTTAGCTTTGACGTCACCGATTTCGTCACGCCCGGCGCGCGCAACGTGCTGCTTGTTCGCGTGGACGCTACGCAAAGCGACGGCTGGTTCTACGAAGGCGCGGGTCTCTACCGCCATGTATGGCTGGTGAAGACCGCGTCCCGTTCACGTGAAGAAGTGGGGGACGTTCGTGCGCTCGCAGGTTGCCGCGGGCGATGCCACGCTGAAGATCCGCACCGAAGTAGAGAACCACGGCAAGGGCGCGCAGAACACGCGCGTCACTTCCACCATTCTCGATCCCGCGGGCAAGGTAGTCGCGAAATCCGCAACTCCGCCCGCCTCAATCGGGGAGGTTGGCGAGCGTACATACGAGCAGCAGATTGCGGTGAAATCGCCCGCGTTGTGGTCGCTCGAGAATCGGAACCTGTACAAGCTGGTTACGGAAATCGATACCGGCGGCGCCGCGATTGACCGTTACGAAACCGCCTTCGGCGTTCGCACTTGCACGTTCGACGCGGAGAAGGGCTTCTTTGTGAACGGCAAGTCCGTGAAGCTGAAGGGCACGTGCAACCACCAGGATCACGCCGGCGTGGGAGCGGCCTTACCGGATTCCGTGCAGTATTACCGCATCCGCAAGCTCCAGGAGATGGGCTGCAACGCGCTGCGCACTTCGCACAACCCGCCCACCACGGAACTGCTCAACGCCGCCGACGAACTCGGCATGATGGTGTTCGACGAGACGCGCATGATGTCCTCCAATCCGGAAGGCCTCGCGCAGCTCGAGAACCTGGTGCGCCGCGATCGCAATCATCCCAGCGTCTTCATCTGGTCTCTCGGCAACGAAGAGGGCCAGGCGGGAACCGACAAGGGCTTCCTGATCCTCTCCGCCATGAAAGCCCTGGTCCACCGGCATGACGATACGCGCCCGGTCTCCATCGCCAACAATGCCGCCAACCTCATGGGCCAATTCGGCTACGCCGCCCTCGATGTGCAGGGCTATAACTACGCCGACCCCACTGCCGATGCGTACCACAAGGCCAACCCCAAGATTCCTGTCATGGGCACCGAGCAAGTCAGCGCAGTGGCCACGCGCGGAATCTACATCATGGACCCCGACCACGGCTACGTGAGTTCCTACGACCCGATGACGAACTCCGGCCGCGCTTCCTGCGAAGGCTGGTGGACTTTCTGCGACGCACGGCCATGGCTCGCAGGCGGGTATATCTGGACCGGTTTCGATTATCGAGGCGAGCCGTCACCCTACGGCTGGCCCAATATCAGCTCGCAATACGGCATCATCGATACCTGCGGATTCCCCAAGGACAGCTTCTTCTATTTCCAGGCGTGGTGGACCAAGAAGAACGTTCTGCACGTATTTCCGCATTGGAACTGGCCCGGCCTCGAAGGCAAAGAGATCGCCGTCTGGGTACATACCAATCTCGACCGAGTGGAGCTCTTCGCGAACGGCCAAAGCCTCGGCGCGAAGGACGTCAAGAAGGACGGGCACCTCGCGTGGAACGCGACGTATGCGCCCGGCTATATCGAAGCGCGCGGCTTCAAGGATGGCAGGCAGGTGATGACGGAACGCCGCGACACCGTCGGCGCGCCCGCGAAACTGGCGCTCACTGCGGACCGCCGCGAGATCGACGCCAATGGCGAAGACGTGGCCATGATCGCAGTCGAAGTGCAGGACGCGCAGGGCCGCTACCATCCGCTGGCCGATAACGAGGTGACGTTCCGCGTCTCCGGCCAAGGCAAGGCGATCGGCACGGGCAACGGCGATCCCACCAACCACGAGTCCGACCGCGGCAGCGTACGCAAAGCGTTCAACGGCCTTTCGATGGCGCTCGTGCAATCCACCAAGCAGGCCGGCAACATTACCGTGGAAGCCACGTCGCCCGGCTTGACCTCTTCAAGCGTCACCATCTCTTCAAAAGCCGTGCAGCTTCGTCCGCAGGCAGCGGTATGGCAGCGCGAAATCCCCACCGGACAGGGCATCACGGGCTTGTGGAGGCCGGAGCCGGTTGCGGCTGCGGCGGGACGGGGAGGCTTCGGAGGCGGAGGCGGCATCTACACGCTTCGGCAGAACGGCGCCGCACTCACTGGCACGATCGAAGGCGCAGGCGGGCGCGGCGGAGGTGGAGACGCGGGCATCGCTATCGAGAACGGAAAGGTGGATGGCGCCAGCATCTCCTTCACGGCCGGCGGCGTGAATTACACCGGCACGATCAAGGGCGATGCGATCGAGATCGAGCGGCCGGCCGCGGCGGGACGCGGTGGCGCCGGTGGCCGGGGCCAGCAGCAACCCGCGCCGGCCGGCTCGCGTCCGGCCATCGGACCACCGCCCGACGGGTCCGATCCGTCCAACATGGGAACCGTCCTCTCCATTGTGGGCCGCGCCGGCGCCGGAGGCCCTGGCGGCGGCCGCGGGGGGCCCGCGACACCGCAGCCCATCGTTTTGCGCCGCGCGCAACGCTGAGCAGAATGCACGGCAGAACCGCGGGGTCAGGCCTTTTGGCCTGCCGCCGCGAGCCATTTTCTTGACTTTGACTCCGCGCTTTGTTGACCTGGAGTTTCAACAGGTTTCAAGGGGCGAACATTATGATGATGCGTATCCGGACTGCGCTCAGACTGGCGCTGGGAGCTGGGCTTTCCGTGGCGCTGCTTGCGGCGCAGGCCAATCCGAAGGGCGCCGCCAAGAAGAGCGGCGCGGCTCCCAAGGGGGCGTTCACTACCGGTAAGTACCGGAACCTGTTTCTCGAAGCCGGCCACACGCAGAAGGAAATCGACGCGAAAATCAACGCCGCGTTCCAGCAGTTATTCCACGGCGAGAAGGAGGACCAACCGGTCTATTACGCAGCCGGCCAGAACGAAAACGGCCCGCTCGCGTATCTCACCGACTTCCGCAATCATGACGTGCGTTCCGAAGGCATGTCGTACGGCATGATGATCTGCGTCCAGATGAACAAGAAAGTGGAGTACGACGCCCTCTGGAACTGGGCCAAGACGTATATGTATCACGCCAAGCCCGAGGAGCCCGGCTACAAGTTTTTCTCGTGGTCCATGAACACCAACGGCACGGCGCGCGATAACTCGCCCGCGCCCGATGGCGAAGAATATTGGACCATGGCCTTGTATTTCGCGGCTAATCGTTGGGGCAGCGGCAAGGGCATTTATAACTACAAAGCCGAAGCCGACCAGTTACTCGACGCCATGAAGAACCGGGAAGTGATCACCGGAAAAACGTTGCGCGGCGATGAGACGGATGGCGCCGAGTTCAACGCGGAGTACAAGATGGTTCGCTTCACGCCGAACAACCGGCGGCAAGATTTCACCGACCCGTCCTATCATCTGCCTGCGTTTTACGAATTGTGGGCGCGGTGGGGACCCGAAAAAGACCGGCCGTTCTGGAAGGCCGCTGCGCAAGCCAGCCGCGATTTCTTCTGGAAGGTCACCGGTCCGACGACCGGCCTCGCCCCGAACCAAGCCAATTTCGATGGCACGCCTTCGGGCTTCGGCGGCCGTGGAAGCCCGTTCGCCGACGACGCCTGGCGCACGGCCGCGAACTGGTCGGTGGATTGGTCGTGGTGGGCCGCCGATCCACGCGAGCGGCAATTGAGCGACCGGATTCAAGCCTTCTTCGCCGCGAAGGACGACAACTACACGACGCGCTATACGCTCGAAGGCACGCCGACGGGCGCTCCGACGAACAATCCGCACGACACCGCGCTGGTGGCGACGAACGCAGTTGCGGGCCTGGCGGCCACCGATCCGGCCCGCGCCAAGAAGTTCACCGAGGCGCTGTGGAACGCCCCGATTCCATCCGGCTTGTGGCGTTACTACGACGGCATGTGGTACATCATGGGCTTCCTGCACTCGAGCGGCGAGTTCCGCATTTGGGCGCCGAAGAAGTAGAGAGCGGATTCGACGGCGGCGATGTGCCCGGGCGGAATTGGCGCCGGTCTATCTCCGTGCGCGTAGGAGATCGAGGATAGCTACATCGCTCCCGACCAGAACACCGCGATCCGTGCAGTATTTGAGAACCTTCGCGTGGTAGAAGTGACGGTTCAGCGTACATAGTATGTCGGCGCGGCCGACCACGGCGGTATGGACGATTGGATCGTCGTCCGGATCCGACGGAACGACGCGAGGCGCCGGTCCTGGAAAAACGGCCTCCGAAACTGCCTTGGCCCCGATATAGCTGAGGTACTCCGCCACCTCCTCATCGGTCAACCGTGTTGCGGCGCGAACGCGGCGGTACTCGAAAACACGTTCAAGCTCGTTCAGGATATATGGAGAAAGGAGCAGAACGTGCTCCGGTGATTCGACGATGAGATGGAGAAGTTCCCTTGCCGGCCCCTTGGCCCTGGCATTTGCTCGGACGAGGATATTCGTGTCGAGGACGACCCTCATGTTCGCTTGCGGCGAACAAGGTGAAGGGCTTCATCGACCGCCGCATCAATCTCTTCTTCCGGCAGGCCGCGAACGTTGTTCTCACGACGATTGAGGAACGCTTCCAGTTTCCGCGCCACTGCCGCACGGCTTCCGGAAGGTGGAATCCGTTGAGGAGGAACGGCCGTGACGCTAATCTCCTCGTCTGGTGCAATCGACCGGCCCAGGAGCTGCTCCACCGCGGACTTCAACGGTAAGGGCAACTCGCTGGCCTTTTGAATCGAGACGTTCTGCACGGCTGGAATCTCCTGCTGGTTCTTATAATATCAGGCCAGTTCGTCACGGTCCCCGAGATCGTCACGAGATCGTCAGGCCAAGCTCCGAAGGAGCGCAAGACAGTAGCCCACGGCGTGAGCCGTTGGGAATACGAAGCAGGATAAGCCAGCCCCGGAACGGGGCGTAAGATCCCCGCCGGAGTTCTTTCGCCCCGTTCTGGGGCTGGGAAGGACTGCATTCGATTCCCACGGCTTGCACCGTGGGCTATTCTCTGACGCCCTCCGGCTTAGATCCGGATTACTCCTGTAATCGGTGAAATCAGGTAACTCCTTTCGGCGCCGGTCCGGCCATCGCATCCTCAACGGCAGTAGAATCATCGATTAAGAAGTTCTCGCTCCCAAATAAATTGAATGACACGCTTCTTTAGCCGAACTGCGCTGCCCTTGGCGTTGCTGTTTGCTTCCCTTCCCATGCTTGCCCAGGGCAATTACGAAGTCCAGGTGTACGGAAGCGAAATGGTTCCGCCCGGGCGGACCATGGTCGAACTGCACTCCAACTTCACCTTTCAGGGCTCCAAGAGCATGGAGGATGGCGTCCGTCCCGACGACCACGCAGAGCACGAGACTGTCGAGATTACGCAGGGCTTTACGAGCTGGTTCGAAACCGGGGTTTACATTTTCACGAGCTATCGCGCCGGCGAAGGCTACCAGTGGGTGGGAGACCACATCCGCCCCCGCGTGCGCATTCCCGAGGCTTGGCATTGGCCCGTATCAGTGAGCCTCTCTACCGAAGTCGGCTACCAGCGGCGCAGCTATTCCCCGGACACCTGGACTTGGGAGATTCGCCCTATCCTCGATAAGCAGGTAGACAAATTCTATATCGGCGTCAATCCCGCCCTGGAACGCTCGTTTCACGGCTCGGGCGTAAGCAACGGCGTCGTGTTTGCGCCGGCGCTCAAGACCAGTTATGACGTCACGAAGCGGGTCACATTGGGACTCGAGTACTACGGCTCGGCCGGCCCGCTTCTCGGCTTCGACGCCGTAAGAGATCAGGTACACGCTCTCATGCCCGCTATCGATTTGAACCTCGGCCCCAACTGGGAGTTCAATTTAGCGGCCGGCGTCGGCATGACCGGCAGCACCGATCACCTGTTGGTCAAGATGATCATCGGCCGCCGCCTGAAGCTCGGGAAGAGGTAGTACGTGCCCGGCGCCGCGCGTCCGTTTCCCTGCTCTGCCGTGTTAACATCAGTGTTTTCAGAGGAATATCGTTGCGTAAGGCGTCTTTTTCCCAATCGCTCGAAGTCATTGGAAGAGGCACCCTGAACTGGGTGGCCGAACGGCCCATCGTGGTCTCTTTTGAAGTCACGGATTCCTGCACCTGTTGGTGCAAGCACTGCGACCACGGCGGCCCGAAGGACACATCCCGCGACCTGAAACCCTCCGATTACCGCCGTTACATGGAGGCCCTGCGCCCCTGCGTCGTGCAGGTTTCGGGGGGAGAGCCGCTCATGCGGGACGATCTGGTCGATATCGTCCGCACGATCAAGAACGGGTCGGATCTGCCCTACGCCATCCTGGTCTCCAACTGGTCGCTGATGACCGAGGAGCGCTACCTGGCGCTACGCGACGCCGGGATCGACCAATTCTCCGTAAGCCTGGATTTTCCCGACGAGCGCCATGACAATTTCCGCGTCCTTCCGGGTCTTTACCGCCATCTCGAGAGCCTGATTCCGCGCCTCGCCAAACTGGGGCACGACGATATCGTCCTGAATAGCTGCATCACCACGGAGAACATGGGCGAAATCGAAGCCATCGCGGACAAAGCGCGGGAGTGGGGAGCAAATCTCTGTTACAGCGCCTACTCGCCACGCAGAACCGGCTGCCGCGATTTCTTCCCGGTGGCACCGGCGCAGGTCGCCGAGATCGGCGCCCGGCTGCTCCGAGTGGAAAAACTCCGCGACTCGACCAACTGGATCGTCAACTCGCCGAGCACGCTGGCGGCCACGCGGCGCTACTTTGCGGACGCCGGCCTCGCGGGCTGCAAGGCCGGTCTGCGGTTTCTGGTGGTAACGGCGGACGGCGCGTTACAGCCATGCTCCATGCAGTTCCACCGCTATGCGCTCGAGGAACGCGGCCGCATGATCGGCGAGTTCACGCGCACTAACAAGTGCGACGAATGCTACGTTTCCATCCGTTCGTATCTCGACAAGAGTTTCCCGCAGTTGCTTTGGGAAAACGTGAGCAGCTTCTTCTCGCTTCAAGCCGAAAGGCAGTAGCTAAACGCTATCCGCTCTTCTTCGCTACCAATAATAGAAGCCCGAAGATCACAATCGGGATCAGCGCCATTCCGACGTAAAACAGAGCTTTCTTGATCCACGAGGATTTGCGCCTTTTCCAGTCTTTCAACTCCGGGCGCTCGGCTACGCCAACTTGATCGAGGTTCTCCAGGTCCCAGGCGAATTCGTTGGCGGTCGAGTAACGATTGCGCGGATCGCGTTCCAATGCGCGATAGATCACTTCCTGAAGCTCGGGAGAGATCGACGGATCGGCCACGGTCGGCGGAATCGGGTTGTTGATAAGCCGGTCGTTCATGATGGCGAACGCGTTTGGTCCCTGGAACGGCGTTTTTCCCGTTAGCATCTCGTAGAGCATGACGCCGAGCGCGTAAATATCGCTGCGGCCGTCGCCGCGTTTGCCTTTCACCTGTTCCGGCGAAATATAATCGGGCGTACCCATCACCTGAGAGAGTTTGGCGAAGGTGATGCGCCGCGCGCCTTCCTGTCCCGCGATGCCGAAATCGATGAGTTTGACGCGGTCCTCATCGTCAACCATGATGTTCTCGGGCTTCAGGTCGCGGTGCACGACGCCGTTGCGGTGGATGTAATCGAGCGCGTCGCAAATTTCAATGGCGATGTGGAGGGCGCGCTCGCGCGGCAGCTTCTTCCGCTCGCTCAGAATCACTCGCAGCAGGCGGCCCTCCACCCACTCCATCACCATGTACACGCGGCTTCGCTCGGGTTCCGGAAAGACCTTCATCACGCCCGGATGGTCCAGCTTCTCGCCGATTTCGCCCTCGCGCTTGAAGCGGTCGTAGAGCGCTGGATCGGCTTCCATCTCCGGGTGCGGAATCTTGAGCGCCACCTGGCGGCCGTTGCGCATGTCGGTGGCGCGGTAAATGGAGGCCATGCCGCTGCGCGCGACCATGGACTCAATCCGGTAATGATCGAGCGGATCGCCCGCGTGAAGGGAACTCATGAGCGCGTCGGCGCATTGCGGCGGGAGCGATTATCGCAGCGCATAGGGCCTGCCTCGGTAGAGTCCGACACGTTCGACGCTTCGAATCCGAATCAGTTGTACGCTTATGTTATCACTGCCGTCGCGGGTGTACGCAAGGCGCACTAATTGCCGGGCCGCGCTTGGTAAATCGTCACCCGCGCTTACGATGCGGGCAAAATCGGCGGGTTCGACCGAGTGATGCAGGCCGTCCGAGCACAGCGCCAGCGCATCGCCGGGCTGTAACCGATGCTCGCTAGTATCGACGTTGACGAACATTTCGATTCCCAGAGAGCGGCTCAATAGGTAGCGAGTGGCGGTCTTCTCCGTCTCGGCCGCCGCTGCCAGGCCCATGCGAACCTGCTCGCCCGCCACGGTGTGATCGCGCGTCAAAATACGGGCTTCGCCGCCGCGAATCAGATAGCAGCGGGAATCTCCCACGTGCGCCACCACGGCGCTCTGATGCCGCAACGCGCAGGCCACAAGCGTAGTGGCCATGGGAGCGCCGCCCGGGCGGGCTGACTTCCCCAATTCGTAAATGCGCTCATTGGCCTTCTGCGCACAACGGACCAGCAGCGCCGCCAGAGGCTCCGAAGCGGGCGCGGTACGGAAGCCCGCGATCATTTGCTCGATCGCTTCCTTCGATGCGACCTCGCCGAAATCGTGCCCGCCCACGCCATCGGCCAGGGCGAAAAGCCACCCATGAGAGCGAGCCCGCGCTGCCGTTTCGGGCTCGGCATGACCAATATAATCTTCGTTGTGGCCGCGCACGCGGCCCACATCGGACAGTTCCGTGAAATCGATCTCAAGAGCCGAACGCGCCGGCGCCGCGGCGGCCCGGCTCCAGGACGAGGGTGCGTCTGTCATTCGAATAGTTATACGTGCGAAGACGGGCGGAGACCCAACTCCGCCCGCCCCCCAAGATTATCTTCAAGCTTACCGTGACGGGCGAACGCCCCTACGTCCGCCCGCCTATCCCCTCTCCGCGCTCTGCTTAAGCCCGGGATGTGACCATGGTTGTGCGCCCCGAGGTCTTGCTGGACTTCACGAAATAGACGCCGCCGTAGATGGCCCAGACGGCCGCGACTCCGAGAGCGAGCAGCGGTTCCATTTTGGTGCCGAACCCCATGAACGGTCCGATCAGGTAGAACGCCATGCAAGCCAGATTAGCGACCAGCCCGAACGCCGGAATGAACAGGTGCCGCAGCGCATTGAACTTCGGATGCCCGTGATAAGCCACCATGCAGGTGAAGCAACTCAGCATGTACAGCAGGAAGGTCCCGAAGTTGGAAACCAAGGTGAGAGTCAAGAGCGTATTCGGCAGGGCCGCCATGGCGTCGTGCGTCGTATATCCGAAGCTCGAAAAGACGCCTTGCGGCAGGGTCTTGATAGCGGCGTCCGCCGGAGCGCCGGCGTCGCCGAAGGCGATGGCGACGGAGATGCATCCGATCACGGCCGAGATGGTGGCCAGCGTCCAGATGGCCCGGTGCGGCGTGAGGTTCTTCGAGTGCAACAGGCCGAAGTGTTCCGGCACTTCCTGATCCTTGCCCATGGCGTAGGTGACGCGCGCGCCCGTGTTCATGCACGATAGCGTGGTGCCGATGAGTGCCAGGAACACCGTGAAGGCTTCCACCAGCATGAAAATGCGTCCGTTGCCGGGACCCAGGATGGCGTTGCCGACGACGATCATCATATCTCCGATGGGCGCGGCCGAGCCCGAGGCGCTCTGCATGGTGTACCCGCTGTTTAAGAAGTAGTTCGCGGCGAAGTACTCGAACAGGTAACAGAACGCGCCCTGCACCAGCAGCGAAGTAATCACGGCGATGGGCACGTCCCGTTTGGCGTTCTTGGCTTCGCCTCCCATAGCCGTGACCGACTCGAATCCGACCAGAATCAGAATGGCCACGGTGGCCTGTACGAACACAAAGCCCCAGTTATGAGCGCCGGTCACCGACCCCGCGCTGCCATGCGAAAGGAAATTGCCCTTGTCGTCTTTTTCCGGGTACGCGATCTTGAACGGAACGGGCTTTCCGGCCGCGTCGAGCTTCGGCTTCGGAACGCCGTTGGCGTCGCGGACAATATCGTCGGTAGTCTGTCCGTTGACCGTCTTCGACTGAGTCTGAAACTCATACGAGTACGCATCGCCGGAATTCGAATCGAACTGGTAGGCGACGCTCCCCGGCGGATGATTCATACGGTAGCCGAGAGCCATCACCGAAAATACAATCAGCGCGCTGATCTGAATCACATTGATGGCGATGTTGACCGACGTGGAACCGTTGACGCCGCGTGACGCGATATACGCGACGCCGAACGAGAACACGACGGCCACGGCCATCATGAACAGGATTCCCGGGTTGGAGGCGTTCATGAAATTCGGCCATAGTGTGCCGGCCAGGTAGCCGCACAGGATGCCCATAACGCCAACCATCACGCCCGGATACACCCAGTAGTACAGATGCGAGCCCCATCCCACGATGAATTTGGAGAGCCGCGCCCAGCGCCACGCCCGATCGTGGTTTAGAAACGCCTGTTCCGCGAAGTAATAGGAACTTCCCGTACCAGGGTACAGTTTTGCCATTTCGGCGTAAGCCACGGCCGTCGCCAGGCAAAGCAACAGCGCCACCACGATGCCCAGCCACATCGATGGCGCAGTCGAGCCCGTGGTCGCCTGGATAAAGAAGGTCAGCCACAAAAACGCTCCAGGCGCGATGAGCGCCATGGCGTTCATGGTGAGTCCCGTCAGGCCTAACGTGGCCTGCATTCTTGGTGCTTCGTTTTCAGCCATAGATGTCTCCTCGTTGAGAGTCAATTACACGGGTCGCCAACCGCGAGGCAGACCTCCTCGCCCTGATTGGCAGCCGCTGCGCCGTTCGCTCGATCTCGCCTATTTTTTCTTCAGGTTGTCGCCGAAGATGAATCCGATTTCAGCCATTGCGCGGGGCTGGTTTCTGAGCGCGCCGGTCGGCCCGAACCCCGAACCTTGCGCGATGCCGCCCAAGTGCGTAAAGGATAGATCCCCCCGGAAAAAGAAACCGCCGTATTGGAAGGTCGGCGTCGCCGTGAACGAAGTGCCCGCGCTGCCCGGGCCATACATCAGGTTGACCGAGCCGTCTTTCGCCGTGCCGGAGCTGGCGATGTACTCATAGCGGACAGGCAGAGAGAAGCCATGATCGAAGGTGTGATTGACGAGAATGGCGAAGCCGTCGGTGGACGTGGTCTTGGCTACGCCGATCCTGGCGTTGGCCGGCACCTGCGTGTACTGCCAGTAGGGCTGGAGAATCCACGATCCCTTATTGAAGGTGTAAATCACGTTGTAAATGCCGCCGTTATTCTGCAACGGCGTGGCGTAGGTCTGGAATTTCGTCTGGCTCATGTTTCCGCCACCCACGAACGCCAGTGTGTGGGGCCCGCTCGCGTATGTCAGAGAGCCGGTCATCCAGGAGTAACGGCTGGAATAGAAACCGTCGGTCCAGGCCAGCGAAGCCGTGACTTTGCCCATGGTCTGATTCATCTGGATTCCGCGAGTGACTGCGTTTTCCTGATTCCAGAGCAAGCCGCGGAGAACGTTCATGTTCTCGAATGTGAAAGTGTATTCGGCGCCGATCAGCGTGGGCAGCGAGCCAACCAGGAAAGAGGTGTTCTTTCCCGGCTGGAGCTTGAGAAAGGCGACCGGCACCGGTCCGTAGAGGTTGGTCACCGTGTCTTTGGTGGAAAGGTACGGAGTACCGAGAGACGCGATATTATAACCGCCGGCTTGCACATAGAACTGAAACCACCCGTCGGTCTTCTGAATCCAGACCTGCCCGTTGGCAAGGTCGGCTTGCTTGTCGGTGTCTCCGGAAACATGATTTCCGGTCCCGATTCCAAAGCCGTGAACGATTCCGTTCACGGCGATCTTGCCGAAAGGCCCTGCGTCGAACTCCGCCGGCGGAAGCCCCGACAGAGGACCGGTAATGGAGGGAGTTGGAAGCGCCGCCGGAGCCGCGGGTGGCGGCGTAGCCGGCGCCGCGGCCGCTCCTCCCGGCGCGATGGCCGGCGTGGTAGCAGGCGTGGTAGCTGAAGCAGTTGGCCCTTGCGCCAGGCATGACCCCGCGATGAAACAGGCCAGCGCGGATAGAGAGAGGATCTTCGGTGTATTCAAGTTACCCCCTTTTACAATTCCAGATTGTTGGAAATTGACTTCGGATAGAAGCGTAGACCGCTCGGTCCGTTGGGCGCAACATGGGAAGCCCACCGCTGATATTTGCGATTGTACAAGGCGCTGGCTGTCATTGGAAATAGATAATTTGGATGGGCCGCATAACGGATTCGGGACTTCCGGGTTGCACTTCGGTGCGCCATACTGTGCCTTGGGGAGAGTTGGATGCAAGCAGGCGGCCAGCGGCCTCTGTCGATCACGGACAAGTTGCGTTCCGGCAAGGATTCGGGGAAAATCGCCGGCGAGTTCGAGCGCACCGGCTCGGCGCATGAGGTTCACGGCGGCTTGTCCGCGGCCGCGGAATCGCTGGTAGCGGGTTTCTTCCGCGAGACCATTGAACCCGCGTTGCCTCAGGCGGCCGCCGTGCTCGCCGTCGGCGAATTCGGGCGCCGCGAGTTGTATCCCTATTCCTCCGTCGAAGTCGCGGTGATCTTCGAGAGCGAGCCGATGCGCGAATCCCGCGACGAAGTGGCGCGGTTCGCGCGGTCTTTGTGGGAAGCGGACGTGGCGCTGAGTTGTTCGCCGCGGTCGATCGCCGAGTGCCTCGAATATCGCGAGTCCGACGCCGATCTGGCCCTGGCTTTGCTCGACCACCGCCTGGTGGCCGGCGACGCCGCGTTGCTCGAACAATTTGAATCGCGTCTGCCGGGCTTTCTTTCGCGGCACGGCCGGAAGTTGTGCGATCGGCTGGGAGAGCAGGCGCGGACGCGCCACACGAAGTTCGGCAACGCTATCCACCATTTGGAGCCGGATGTTCTGGAAGGCCCCGGAGGATTGCTCGACGCGCGGCTGGTAAAGTATCTGACGCGGCTTCGCCCGGGCGACGTCCATGACGCCGGCGCGCTGGACGCGGCCGAGTCGTTCCTGGCCTCCGCGCGCTGCTTTTTGCATTATCGTTCCGGCGCCAACCGCAACACGATGACCGCGGATGCGCTGGAAAGCGTCGTCCGCCAGCCCTATGCCCGCGCCGCCACGCCCGCGGACTGGATGCGCACTTATTACGCTCACTCGCGCGCCATTTGGTCGGAGGCTCGCCGCGCACTGGAAACGTCCGAGCGGCTAGGGACGTCTCTGCTGGACCGCTTTCGCGACCGCCGCTCTCAACTCTCCAACGCCGAATTCAGCGTGGTTCGCGAGCGGATTTACATCAAGAATCCGTCCCAACTCGAGTCCGATCCAGCCACGCTGATGCGCCTCGCCGAGTTCGTCTCGCGCCACGGAACTCCCCCCGCGGCGGAGACCGAGCGGCGTCTCGAAGCCGCGCGCGGGGCGCTGTTGGTTTGGTACGCTCAGATCCCGCCGGAATGGAACGCACTCAAGACGATCCTCTCCGGGCCGCACGCTCACCTGGCATTGCGCTCTCTGGATGACGCTGGTCTCATGCCCGCGCTGTTCCCGGAGTGGGGCGAAATAGCGGACCTCGCAGTGATGGACCGTCCGGAGAGCCGCTATTCTGTGGATGAGCAGACGCTGATCGCCGTGGAGCGCCTGGCGGCCTTGCGCTCCGCCGGCGAGGGAGGCCAGAAGCGCTTCGCGGGTTTGCTTTCCGAGATCGACGGCCCCGCGTTGCTGATTCTGGCGATTTTGTATCACGGCATGGGCCGGGCTCCCGGAGCGGCGGAATCCTCTGCGAGGGCGGCCGCGCTGGCGCTTCAGGCCGCCGACCGTATGCGCATGTCCGACGAGGAGCGCGCCACGCTCGCGTTCCTGATCGACCGGCAACGCGAACTCTCGGAAGCCACTAGCGGCCGGGACCTGGACGATCCCACCGCGGCGCGCCAGCTCGCGGACCGCATTGGAACGGTGGAACGGCTGAAGCTCCTGGCCGCGCTGTCCTACGCCGATCTGGCGTCCGCCGATCCCGGTCCGGCTACGGCTTGGCGGCTCGAACAGCTTTGGCGCTCGTACACCGCCGCGATCGCGGAATTGACACGCGAGCTCGAAACCGACAGAATTCTCGAGGCTCCGCCCGATTTGGCCGGCGCCGCCGAGTTCGTCAAGGGTTTCCCGACGCGCTATTTGCGCGCGCGTTTCCGCGAAATCGCCGAGCACGTTCGGCTGTACGAGCAGAGCCGCCCTACGGGCGCGGCGCTCGAACTGGAGCGCGTCGAAGGAGCTTGGAAGCTCACCGTGGTGGCGCGCGACATGCCGGGTTTGTTCGCGTCGCTCGCCGGAGCGATTTCCAGTTTCGGCCTGGACATTCTCAAGGCGGAAGCGTTTTCCAACGCCAAGGGAGTCATTCTCGATACCTTCGTTTTTCTCGATCCCAAGCGCACGCTCGAGCTGAACCCGCAGGAATTGGACCGGCTGCGGGACCTGATCCGCCGCGTGGCTCTCGGCAAGACCGACGCGCGCCGGCTGCTGCGCGACAGGATCGCGCCCGACCCGAAAAAGCGCCTCACGGCTCCGCTGGTCCGCTTCGATTCGCAAGCGTGCGACACGGCGACGCTGGTGGAGATTATCGCGGAGGACCGGCTGGGGTTGCTTTATAGCCTGGCCTCGGCGTTTTCCGCGAGCGGATGCAACATCGACGTGGTGTTGATCGACACGAAAGGTCATCGCGCCATCGACGTGTTCTACGTCACCAGCGAAGGCAAGAAGCTGACTCCGGACATGGAAGCCAGGCTGGAGGAAAAGCTAATCGCCGCGTGCGGGTGAGCGCTATCCGCTGTCCGCTAATGTCTGCGTGTCCGCACCGCGAACGTCGTGGGCGGTCAGCGGGATGCCAGAGTTCAAGCGAAAGCGCCGCCGCGGCATCTGGCGCCAATGAACAGATGACCTCTCGTTGCCACTCGCGGCACGGAAACGACCGTCGTAGCGGACAGCGGATAGCGGTCAGCGCTCAGTGGTCCCTGTCCGTCACCAGATCCGGAACGGCCAGCAGGGCGCGCTGGTAGGGCGAATCGGCGAATTCGGAAACGATCTGCCTGGCTCTGTCCGCAAACCCAGCGGCTCGCTCTTGCGCGCGCTCGATGCCGCGGTGCTTTTCGAGGAAGCGCAGCACGCTCGCGAACGGCACGGATTCGTAGCTGCGCTGGCGCAGCACGGTCCCGATGGCCTTGCGTTCCTCCGCGGTTGCGTTTTCCAGCGCGTAGACCACGGGAAGCGTGACCTTGCCTTCGCGCAGATCGCCGCCCACGGGCTTGCCGAGGGTTTTCTCGCGCGCGGTGAAATCCAGGACGTCGTCCACAAGCTGGAACGCCATGCCCAGATTCCATGCGTATTCGCCGAGCTTTTCCTGGGCGGCGCGGCTTCCGCGTCCGGCCATGGCGCCAAGGCGGCGCAAACGGAGAACAGGCAGGCGGTTTTGCGGTCCACCAGTTCCATGCAATCGGCTTCGTGATATCGATGCGGCCGATGCGGTCGAGTTGCAGCAACTCGCCCTCGACCATCATCTGCGTCAGCCCGATCAGCAGGTCGAGGTACTGGAAATTGCGCTCGCGCAGCGCGACCTGGAAGGCCTGCATGTAGAGCCAGTCGCCGGCCAGCACGCAGGTGTGATTGCCCCACTGCACGTTGGTCGAAGGCCGGCCGCGGCGCGTCTCCGCGGCGTCGATCACATCGTCGTGCACCAGCGTGGCGGCGTGGATCATCTCCACCACGGCGCCCAGATGGATGGCGCCGTCGTCGCCGGCGTCGCCGTCACAGTTTGGCGGAGAGCAGCAGCAGCGCTGGCCGCAGCCGTTTGCCGCCGGCCGCTTGCAGGTACTGGCCGATGGCCGTGACGGCCTCGACCGACGCGACGGATTCCACGCGGATCTGCCTTCGACCCGGCGCAGATCCTCGTGGATCAGGTCGAAAATCTCCCGCGCTGTGACCGCTTGCCCCAGCTTCCCAAATTCATGGGAAACCAGTTTACCCGTTACCTGCCCGGCCCCGCAAACAGAGGCGTTCGAAATTCCGGCGTGGCGGCTCGGCGATGTGCTCCAGCGATCGCCGCGTACCTCGGCCAGGCGCCGGCCGTCTCCACTACAAAGGCCGGCTCGTTGCGTTTGCCGCGGTGCGGGACGGGAGCCAGATACGGGCGTCGGTCTCGAGCAGCAGCCGGTCCTCCGGCGCGATCCGGGCCGCGTCGCGCAGGGCTCCGCCTTCGAGAAAGTGACCACGCCGCCGAAACTCAGATAGAAACCCAGGTCCAGAGCCTGGCGCGCTTCCGCCGGGCCGCCGCTAAAGCAGTGCATGATGCCGGGCTGCCCGCGGTGCTCGCAGCAGGCCAGCGTATCGTCCCAGGCTTCGCGCGTATGGATCACGATGGGCTTTCCGCTCGGCCGCCAGCTTCAACTGTCCACGAAAACGTCGCCGCTGCACCTCGCGCGGCGAAAAATCGTAGTGGTAGTCGAGCCCGATTTCGCCGATGGCCAGCACCTTGGGATCGGCCGCCAGTTCCGCAGCTTCGCGAAGGTCTCCGCGCGGCTTTGGACGCGTCGTGCGGATGCACGCCGACGGTGGCGTAGATGAATGCGTGCCGCTCGGCCAGACGCATGCCCGCTTCCAAGTCCGGAGGGCCATGCCCGTGCCAATGGCCATCATGCGGTCACACCGGCGGCCGCGGCGCGCTCGATGGCTTCTTCGCGATCGGGGTCGAATCGCTCGTCGTCCAAATGGCAATGGGAATCGACCAGATCATTCAAGTGGAGGCGCTTTGTCTGCCAAGTGCGCGCAGCGCGCCTTCGGCGCGAGGTAGGCGGAAGCGCCTGCCCAGCATCACTTCAGGCGCGCCCCCACGGGAACGTCTTCGAGGAATCCCGCCAGCACGGGCTTGCCGCCTTCGAGCGATGCCGCCACGATCATGCCGTTAGATTCGATGCCGCGCAGTTTGCGCGGTTGCAGATTGGCGACGATGACTACTTTGCGGCCGATCAGCTCTTCCGGCGTGTAGGCTTCGGCGATGCCCGCCACGATGGTGCGCGGTTCGGGCTTCGCCGATATCGACTTTCATATGCAAGCAGCTTGTCCGCGCCTTTGACGCGTTCGGCGGAAAGGACTAGGCCGACGCGCAGATCCACCTTGGCGAAGTCGTCGATGGCGATCTTCGGCTCGCGGCGCGGCTTCGGCGGCGGCCTCCGCCTTCTTGCCCAGCAACACGGCCTGCTCGGCGGTTACTTGCTCTTCGAGTGCCCGCATTGGTCGATGGCCTTTTCGCCTCGATGCGCGGGAAGACCGCCGCAACTCGCCGATCGTCTGGCCGGCCTTCAAGTGGCCCCATACGAGCGTCTCGAACGCACGGATTCGAGCGGTTCCGTCATGCCGAGCTGCGCCCAGATTTCGGCGCGATTCGCGGAAGCACCGGAGCGAGCAGCGCGGTCGGCGATGCGCAGCGCCTCGGCGGCAGGTGTACAGCGTCATGTTCAGTTGGCGTTGCGATCCTCGTCGGTTGGCGCGCGAGTTTCCACGGCGCCGCTCGACGATGAATTTATCCACCGCCGACATCAGCGCCCAGATGGCTTCCAGGCCCTTGAGAATTCGAAGGGGTCGAAGGCCGCGGACCGCCGATCAGTGTCGATGGCTAGCGCGGCGATCTCCGCTTCGAATTCGGCCGTCGGGAATCGCGCCGCCGCGATACTGCCCGATCATGGTCAGCGTGCGGCTGGCCAGATTGCCCAGGCCGTTGGCCAGGTCGGAGTTGTAGCGGCCGACCAGCGCGTCGTAACTGAAACTGCCGTCCTGCCCGAACACGATTTCGCGCAGCAGGAAGTAGCGCAGCGCGTCGGCGCCCATCACCTGGCGGATGGGTTCGGCGCGCACGATGTTGCCGCGCGACTTGCTCATCTTGTCGTTCTCGAACAGCAGCCAGCCGTGCGCGAAGATGCGTTTCGGCAGCGGCAGATCGGCCGCCATCAGAAACGCCGGCCAGAAGACGGCGTGGAAGCGGACGATCTCCTTGCCGATCAGGTGCAGGTCGGCGGGCCACAGGTCTTCGCCGTCCACCGCGCTCATGTAGCCGATCAGCGCGTCGAACCAACGTAGAAGACATGCTGGCCTTCGACCGGCAGCGGGATGCCCCATTTGATGGTGGTGCGGCTGATCGAGAGATCGTTCAGGCCCTGGCGCACGAAGGCGATCACTTCGTTGCGCCGCGATTCGGGCTGGATGAAATCGGGCTGCGCTCGTAAAGTTCCAGCAGCTTTCGCGTGAACGCCGAGAGCTTGAAGAAGTAGTTCTCTTCGGTGACGGTTTCGGTGGGCCGGCCGCAATCCGGGCACGGATCGCCGGGCTTGGCGTCGTTGACGTACAAGCTCGTCGAAGACGCAGTACTGGCCGGTGTAACTGCCCTTGTAGATGAAGCCATTGTCCAGGCAGCGCTGGAACAGCCACTGCACCGTCTCGTGATGCCGCGGGTCGGTGGTGCGGATAGTGCGGTCCACGCGGATGTTGAGCTTCTCCCACTGCTGCGGAACTCGGCGGAGACTGGCGTCGGTGAATTCCTGCGGCGATTTTGCCGGCGGCCTGGGCGGAGCGCTCCACCTTCTGGCCGTGCTCGTCGGTGCCGGTGAACATCACGGCGTCGTAGCCCTGCATGCGCTTGAAGCGCGCGATGGTCTCGGCGGCCATGGTGGTATAAGTGTGCCCGATGTGCGGCGCGGCATTCACGTAATAGAGCGGCGTGGTGAGGTAGTATTTCATTTCGTTTTTTCAGGTATGCGTGATTGGCTTCGGCGATGACATGCTTCAGCGGCACGCCGGAACTTTGCGCCAGCTTGCGGCAGTCTTCGTACTCCGGCGCATACGATCCCGCATCCGATATCTTCATTCGCAC
>CAWAOP010000049.1:0-139415 GCA_963783505.1 Terriglobia bacterium
TCCGGCAAGCGAAGCCGGAAGGTTTCAGGCCGGAGCTATACGTCGTCCGAGGATTTCCGGCGATTCAAGACAGCGTGTTCGCCGCGCTTCGAGCGAAGCTCTTGTCACTGGGACAAGACTATCCCGGAGTCGACGTCTCGATCCAGGGGAACGAAGCGCGGCTGGTGATTCCCGATCGGTTCCGAGTCAGTCATGAAGAACATTTCGCGCAGGTGGCGAAGGCCTTCCTGGGCTATTTGAAGGATCCCAAGAGTCTTCCTCATTGGGAGAAGGCCGAAATGCTCGCCAAGTATTTCGTTTGCACCAAGGGTGTGGAGTTGAGCCGCGGTCATTGACGGCTGACACGAAAGGAAAGATTCGATGCTGCGAGTACATAGGCTTCTGTGGCCGACGGTAGCGCTGGCGCTGCCCGCGTTCACTCAGGGTCCGTTCGCTTGGAAAGACACCGGCAACGGCCACCTGGAGTTGCGGGAGGGCGGAAAGCCCGCGCTGGTTTACGACTATGGCCCGCAACTGAAGGAAGGCGTTCCCGAGAGCAAACGCCGCTGCTGTTACTTCTTCCCGGTCTACACTCCCGCGGGCGTCTCGTTGCTGGACGACTTCCCGCAGGATCACTTTCACCACCGCGGGTTGTTCTGGTCCTGGCCCGTCGTCAAGACCGGCGGCGCTACGTACGATATCTGGATGAACTTCACCGCCCGGCCCCGTCAATCCAAAATGCCGGCGGTAACAGCAAACGCAAGGGAGGCCACGCTGACGGCGGACAACTTCTGGGAGGCGGATGGCAAAGACATTGTCAAAGAGCATGTGGTGATGCGCGCGCTGCCGGTCCACGGCGCCACTCGGGACCTGGATTTGGAACTCACCTGGGAAGCCATGGGAGCGCCCGTGACGCTTGAAGGGTCCACCGAAGCCGGTAAGAGCTACGGCGGAGTCAGCGCCCGGTTTGCGCCGCGCACCGATACGATCGTCCGCGCGGACGGCCAGATGATCGCTCAAGACGAAGACCGCACTCCTCGAAAATGGGCCGAACTCGAGGGCGTTTACGGCGGAAAGAGGGCCGTGCTACGGATCACTCCGGATGAGAAGAACCCCGGCGCTCCCCACCAGTGGTGCCTTCGGAATTACGGCTTCGTCGGGGCATCGTTCCCCGGCCGCAGCGATACAGTGGATCACTACACGCTCGATCCCGGGAAGCCGCTGACGCTCAAGTTCCGAGTAAGTGTTTCCGACTTGCCCTAAAACCGCTCAGCCTGATCTGCGCGATTATTCGCAGACTCTCTACGCGCCGGCCTGCCCGTTGAAGAGGGCGAATTTGCCAAAACCGCTAACAGCCTGTGGCGGAAGTGTGCCAAATTGCGGAATACCGACAGGCGACCTAATGGGATCAACGAGTTCCGAGCGGCGTTCTGTGAACTTCTGAGTGCTGCCATAGGCTGTCAAGCTTGATCCGCCCGTTTTCGCGGTTGACTGGATAATTGCGCAGATCAGGCTGAGCGGTTTTTCGTGCGACCCAAAAAGGATACGGAGGTAACAATCGGGTAACATGAGCCCTGTACACTCCTTCTTGAAAGGAGAAGCAGGCATGAAACTCAGGTTCACAGTTTTGGCGGCGTCCATTCTGCTTCTGGCGGGCATCGCGCCCGCACAGACGGCCGCCGAACTATTGCAGAAGGGAATCTACACCCAGCAGACCGCGGGCAAGGTGGACGATTCGATCGACATCTACCGCCAGGCCATAACCGCCGCGGGAACGGACCGCGCCGTGGCCGCGCGCGCGCAAATGATGATTGTCAGCGCCATGATCCAGAAGGGCGATTTCTCGGGCGCCGCGCGGGAATTCAGCATGTTTACCGCGAATTATTCGGACCAGAAGGACCTCATGTCCTCGACGAGCTCGCTGATGCGGGCTATCGCGACCTTGCGGACGGCAAGCGCACAGGCGCCGCAGCCGCCAGCACAACCGACGCTTGGAACGCTTCAAAACGGGGTCTACCATCACACGGCCACCGGCGTCGAGGTTCATCTCAGGGATGGTTGGACATTCACCGGCGATGCCGCTGCAGGAGGCGGCGGCGACTCCGCGACGTTCAGCTACGGCGGCGGCAGCTACTACATGTGGCTGCGCAACGACCCTCAGGCGGACATCGACGTGGCACTACAACAGGACGAGCAGTTCAGGATCCACGAAACCCAGGGCGCCGGCGCCCTAGCTAACTTCCGGATCAAGGAGAGCGTCAGCCCGTACAGGTGGAACACCAGGGACGGCAAGGGCAAAGGCCTCGCGGTCGTCTTCGAATACGGCAAGGATTTTGAAAATGTCGAGTACGATATTTGGGTTCGCACACCTACCAACCTGGTTTTCTTCCGGGCTAGGTGTCCGGCCGCTCAGCTCCTATCGGCACAGGACGCGCTTTCGGTTCTGGCTACCGACACCACTGTCCCATAAAAAGCATGGCCCTCGGCGCCAAACTCGGGCAGGACCGCAGCCTCTGGGTGTTGACGCTATTCCTGTTCGTCGGCGTACTGCTGCCCACCGGTTGCGTGCTTTGGTTCATGAATGCCGCGGCCGGCAGCCAGGCGGAGACGGCGCGGCAGAGCGTGGCGGAGGCGTATCGCGGACAGTTGCGCCTGGTTCGCGACAGCCTCGATGGTCTCTGGCGGGCTCGCGCGAATGCGGTTCCGCCTCCGTCCGGAGACTGGAACCCTTCCGATTTCCCTCGCGTGCTGGATGCGAGCGGGGCCGATTCAGTAATCCTCCTCGATAAAACGGGCGCCTCCGTCCGCTGGCCGGGCGGGGCGCCCGTGTCTTTTTCGCCCAATGAAAATGCAGGCTGGGACCACGCGCTCTTCCTGGAACGCCAGCGTCAGTTCACAGAGGCCGCCGCAGAGTTCGGAAAGCTGACAGTCGGAAGCCAGGCTCCGAACCTGGCCTCGCTCGCCGCGCAGGCCCAGGCGAGGTGCCTGGTACAGAGCGGGCAAAAGCAAGCTGCCCTAGCGGTCATTCTGGACAAGTTCTCCTCTCCCTCGCCTCAGTTTGACGCTTTGGGCGGATTCCTGCCGGCGGAGGAGCAGTTGCTCGCCGTCCATTTACTCAAGCCCTCCGACCCGCGGTTTGTAGCGGCGCTTCGGCTCCTCTCGATTTGGCTGAGCGATTATTCATTGCCGATTCCATCGGCGCAGCGGCTCTTCCTGATGACCGAGTTGGCCTCGTTATCCCCCGTCCGGCTCGAGTTGCGAACGTTTGCGGCGGAACGCCTGGCTGCGGACTTCGAGGCCACCGAGTCCGGTCGCTCGAACGGCGTCGGCTTACAGGCCTGCCAGATGCGCCACGTGTGGAAACTGCCGGTGGCGGGTGGAAGAGCGATCGCCTTGTATCGCGTTGAATCCGTGGTTCGGTCGGCGAAAAGCGTTTTGACGCAGGGAAACGGCGGCAACGCCGTTTTCTCCCTGAAAGCGCCCGGTCAAACAGCGCGGGAAGGGCGGCCGGGTCAGGTCCAGTTCGATGCGATTCCCGCCGGCGAGATGTTGCCGGGTTGGGAGGTCTCGCTGTCGCTTGCGAACGCGCGCGACTTCGACGTTGCTGCCCGCGGCAGGCGCGCTGTTTACATTTGGGCGGGATACCTGGCGGCCGCGGCCATCGCCCTCGCCGGCTTCCTGGCAATCGCGGCCTTGCGGCGACAGGCCCGGCTGGCGCGGCTGCGGACGGACCTGGTCGCGGCGGTTTCCCACGAGTTGAAGACGCCCCTGGCCTCGATGCGCCTGTTGCTTGAAACTCTCATCGAAGATGGTTTCCAGAACGAAAAAGCGGCTCGCGAGTATCTCGAATTAATCGCCGGCGAGAACCTGCGCCTCGGCCGCCTGATCGATAACTTCCTGGCCTTCTCGCGCATGGAGCGCAGTCGCCAGAAGTTCGATTTCGCGGAAACGCACGCGGAAGACGTCGTCCAACCGGCGATGTTCGCGATGCGCGAGCGCTTCCGCGCCCCGGATACGCACGTGGAAGTGGATGTGACCGCCGGCCTGCCGCCGCTGTGGGCCAACCGCGACGCAATAGTCACGGTTCTGTTGAATCTCTTGGATAACGCTCACAAATATACCGGGCGGGAGAAACGGATTTCCCTTCGCGCGTTCCGGGAAAATGGATGCGTGGTGTTCTCGGTACAGGACAACGGTATTGGCATCGCAAAGCGGGACCAGAAGCGGATTTTCCGAAGCTTCTACCGCGTGGATCGGCGGTTGGCGCGGGAGACCGGCGGCTGCGGATTGGGCCTGAGCATCGTGGACTTTATCGTGCGCGCGCACGGCGGGTCGGTGGCGGTGGAAAGCCGGCCCGGCGCGGGCAGCACGTTTCGGGTGGCGATTCCCTATGAGGGCTGATACGAGCGGCAATCCAAGGCGTCTGCGAATCCTAGTTGTCGAGGATGAGCCCGCGATGCTGCGCGGGTTGAAAGACACTTTCGAAACCCGCGGGTTCGAGGTGCTGACCGCCGCCGATGGCGCGACCGGCCGCGAGTTAGCCATGAGCGCGTCGGTCGATCTGATCCTGCTGGATATCATGCTGCCGCGCGTCAACGGCTACGAAATCTGCCGCGATGTCCGCGCGCGCGAATTGGAAATGCCGATCCTGATGCTCACCGCGAAGGGCCAGGAGGAAGATATCGTGCTCGGGCTGAACCTGGGGGCGGACGATTACATCACCAAGCCGTTCCGCAGAGGCGAACTCATCGCGCGGGTGGACGCATTTCTCAGGAGGAGCAAGTTCAAGAAGAGCGTCGTAACCTTCGACGACTTCGAACTGAACCTGACTTCGCGCAGGCTGTTCAGAGCCGGGCGGGAGATTGAGCTGACAACCAAGGAGTTCGGGCTGCTTGCCTTCTTGCTCGATCGGCGGGGCGGCGCGCTCACGCGCGATCAAATCCTGGATGCCGTGTGGGGCCGTACCGTAGCCGTCACCCCGAGGAGCATCGATCGCTGCGTGGCCACGCTCCGCAGTAAGATTGAGCGCGATGCGCGAAGGCCGCGCTATATCCAAACCATCCGCGATATCGGCTACAGGTTCGAGGGTTAGGTAACTCGCTCAGCCTGATCTGCGCTATTATTCGCGCACAACTCAGGCGGCGGCCTGATTGGCGATGAAGGCGAGCTGGGGCTGACGTTGAAGCTCGCTGAGCGCCCATATGGGTCGCTTCGGGGGCCGCCCAGGGAGCCAGTGGCGGCCGAAGTGCTCGGAGAACGTGCGGACGAATCCGTCATCGCCAAAGGGACGGCCCGCGTACGTGCACTGCCGCAATCGGCTCGCGGGTGCTTCGCTTTCGGCGGCGAGGATCGCCGACCAGTCCATACCCTCCGATTCGAGGCGCCACCACGCCAAGTCTGTAGCCAGGCTCGGGTCCGGACCGCCGAGATGCGCCGCGGCGCTCGACCAAAGGTAGTCCGCCGCGGCTGGCGCCATGCCGGCGCGGACGGGGTTGTTATCCACGTATGCGAGTGCGCTCCAGACGTGGGAGCGGCCGAGCGCGCAGGCGAAGAAGCGGTTCTGCCAGAGGTGGCCGCTGCGGTCGTGTCGTGCGTTGAAGTACTGGGCATAGCGGCCATGCACGCGGCGAAGCAGGACCGCCAGCGAGTCCTCGCGGGCGGGCAGGACGACAAGATGCACGTGGTTGGTCATGAGACACCAGCCGAGGAGCGAAGCCTCGACGTCTTGAAGATTGCCGCGGAGCAGGCGGAGATAGGTTATGCGGTCGGTATCGTCGGAGAAGGTGAGCCGGCGGTCTACCCCGCGCTGGGTGACATGGCAAGGGACGCCCGGGAGGATGCAGCGATCACGGCGTGGCATATGTGGAGAGATCGGCGGCAGGCCGGGGGAACCTTAGGAAAAATCGCGCAGATCAGGCTGAGCGGTTTTCGTCGTACTATCAAAGCCATGAGACACGCGCCTGTTCTGACGGTTCTTTTGCTTGGCGCGGCAATCGCGCAGACTCCCGAGCCGTGGAGGCAAAGCCTCGCGGATCATAAGTGGGATCAAGCCGAACCCTTGCTGCAAAGGGCTCTCCAACAAGGCGAAACGGCCGCGGCGCTACGCGGCCTGGCTACCGTCTATCGCGCGACGGGCCGCCTGGAGGCCGCGCGCCCATTGCTGGGACGCGCCGTCGCGTTGGAAGAGAGCGTCGCCAGCGTCGAGGAACTCGCGGGAGTAGATACTGCCTTGGGACAACTCGACCAGGCCGAGGCGCTTTACCGGCGTTCGCTCGATTTGCACGGCCGTAGCGGCGAAGACCCTCGCAATTCCATAGCGACCCTCCAGCATCTCGCGCAAGTCCTGGCACTGGAATCCCAGTTCGGGCCGGCGGAGCAGGCCGCCAACATGGCCATTACTCTGCGGGGAGAGCCGGGAAAGGCGCCGCCGCAGGAATTATCGGCCGATCTCGGCGTGCTAGCCCGCTTGCAACAGATCGAAAAAAAGTTCCCGGAGGCCATCGCTACGTGGGAGCGCGTCGTGTTCGTGCATGAGGCCGCTTACGGTATCGACGATCTCAGGCTGGCGACGGACTTGGACAACATCGCCGCCTTGCGGATGGCCACGAAGGAATTCACGGGGGCCGAACAGACCCTGCGGCGCGCGCTTGGCATCCGCGAAATCAACCGCGGAGGCTTCAACGCGGAGGTGGGCCGCACGCTGGATCAACTGGGCGACGCTTTGTTCGCGCAGAAGCGCTTCAATGACGCCGTCCCCGTGTATCAGCGAGCGCTCGACATCTGGAGCAAGCTGCTGGAGCCCACCGATACATCGCTGGCCCTCAACCTGGACCGCCTGGCGTTCGCCAACGCGCAGATCGGCAAGTACGCCGAAGCGGAGCGGCTCTATCTTCAAGCTTTGAAGCTGCGCGATTCCGACGACATCGCCAACCTCCGCAATCTGGCCGTAGCCCGCGCCGCGCAAGAGCATTACGCCGATGCGGAACCGCTCTACCGGCGCGCAACCAGTATGCTCGACGAGCCTCAGAACAGCGATCCGAAGGCGCTATTGGAGATGCTCACCGACTACGACGACCTCCTGCGCAAGCTCAACCGCACGGCCGATGCCGTGCGCGTCGAGGCTCGCATCCGGCGTCTCGGTGAAGCGATTCCTCCGGCCAAGGCCGCAGCCGGCGACATCACCGGCAAAAAGGAGAAATAAGTACATGATCGTGAACCCGGATGAGCACCTTCCTAAGGACATTTACAAGCTGATGATCGGCGCGATCGTGCCACGGCCGATCGCCTTTGTTTCCACAATCAGCGCCGCCGGCGTTCGAAATCTCGCGCCGTTCAGTTTCTTCACGGGCGTTGGCTCGAACCCTCCGGCCGTCTGCTTTTGTCCGGCTCGGCGCGAGAGCGACGGCGCGCGGAAGGACACGCTTCGCAACGTCCTGGAGACAGGCGAGTTCGTCGTGAACGTCGTGTCCGAGGAAATCGCCGCGCAGATGAACATGTGCGCCGCGGATTTCGAGCCGGAGATCGACGAATTCGAGATCGCCGGTCTGACATCCGTTCCGAGCGACCTGGTAAAGCCGCCCCGCGTCGGCGAATCGCCCATCCAAATGGAGTGCAGACTCTTGCAAACCGTGGAGATCTGCGACCAGCCGCTCGGCGCGACCCTGGTGATTGGGCGGGTCCTCCGCTTCCACATCGCGGACGAGTTGTTCGACGACTTCCGAATCGATCCGGACAAGCTTCGCGCCGTCGGCCGCATGGGCGGGCCAACCTATACAAGAACTCTCGACCGCTTCAGTTTGCCCAGGCCCACACCGGCGGACTTTGGGTTTCGAGGGCGCTAAGCGCGGGCTGTGCCACGCGCGAGCCTTCGGCCAAATCGCGTGCATAGGGTCCGCTTGTTCAACCGCTTGCTTTCAGTACCTTAAGCCGGATATAGTTTGGTTCCACAACCGCGCACACCCGAATCGACGCCGGCCGAAGGTTCGAAGCCTGTTCCGGGCGCGCATCACCGGCACATGCGTTGTGGGGACGCCGCAAGGCGAGAGGATCGGAAAGGACTGCGAAATGGAAGAAACTTCCCGTACCATCAAGGGCGAAGCGAGCGCCGCTAAAGCGCCCAAGTACAAGAATCCGGCGCTGTCGGCCGAAGTGCGCGCCGCGGACCTGCTCTCGCGAATGACGCTCGAAGAGAAGGCCGCGCAGATGATGTGCGTGTGGCGGGAGAAGGCGAATACGCTCATCGACGCCGACGGAGCGTTCGACCCGAAGAAGGCCAAAAAAGCGTTTCGCCGCGGGCACGGTATAGGACAAGTGGGGCGGCCCAGTGACGCGGGCCCAGGCTTGAAGGCGCGCGCCATGGCCGAGCTGACGAACGCCATCCAGAAGTTCTTTATTGAAAACAGCCGCCTCGGAATTCCGGTCATTTTCCACGAAGAATGTCTGCACGGTCATGCGGCCCCCGATGGAACCAGCTTCCAGCAGCCCATTGCTCTCGGCGCCACTTTCAATCCGGAACTGGTGGAGTCGCTTTTCACTATGACCGCGCTCGAAGCGCGCCTGCGCGGAACTACCCAGGCGCTCACGCCGGTGGTTGAACGTGGCGCGCGAGCCGCGCTGGGGGCGCGTGGAAGAAACCTACGGCGAAGATCCTTATCTGGTCTCGCGAATGGGCATCGCCGCCGTTCGGGGATTCCAGGGCGATGGCAAGTTCCGCGACAAGACGCGCGTCATCGCAACGCTCAAGCATTTTGCGGCGCACGGACAGCCGGAATCCGGAATCAACTGCTCGCCCGTCAATGTTTCCGAGCGCCTGCTACGCGAGACGTTCCTGTTCACGTTCAAGGAGGCGATCAAGAAGGGCGGCGCCCTAAGCGTGATGGCCTCCTACAACGAAATCGATGGCGTTCCGTCGCACGCCAACCGCTGGCTCCTTCGCGACGTGCTGCGCGGCGAGTGGGGCTTTCAGGGCTTCGTGGTATCGGATTACTTTGCAATCCGCGAAATGAACGTGCGGGCCGATGTCGGCGGCCACCGCCTGGCGGCGGACGGCAAGGAGGCGTGCGCCACCGCGGTCCGCGCCGGCGTGAACATAGAGCTGCCCGATCCGGACTGCAATAAACACCTGGTCGAGCTGGTGAAGAAAGGCGTCCTGAAGGAAAAGGAACTCGACAATCTGGTTCTTCCCATGCTGCGGTGGAAGTTCCAGATGGGTTTGTTCGAAGATCCCTATACCGATCCGGACGAAGCGGAAAAGGTTGTGGGTTGCGAGGCCCATGCCGAAATGGCGTACACTGCGGCCCGCGAATCCATCACCCTGCTGAAAAACGAAGGCGGCCTCGCGCCGCTCGATCTGGAAAAGATCAAGACTATCGCCGTCATCGGACCCAACGCCCATCGCACGCTGCTGGGCGGGTACAGCAGCGTTCCCAAGCACGAGATCACCGTGCTGGATGGCATCAAGGCGAAGGTGGGCAAGCGGGCGAAGGTGCTGTACAGCGAAGGGTGCAAGATCACCATCGGCGGATCGTGGGTGCAGGACGAGGTGGTCGCGAGCAACCCCGAGGAGGACCGCAAGGCCATCGCCGAGGCGGTGAAGGTGGCGCGCAAGGCCGATGTAGTGGTGCTTGCCATAGGCGGCAACGAGCAGACTTCCCGCGAAGCCTGGAGCTTTACGCACCTGGGCGACCGCGCGAGCCTGGATCTGGTGGGAAGGCAGGAGGAACTCGTGCGCGCCGTGCTGGCGACGGGCAAGCCGGTAATCGCGCTGTTGTTCAACGGCCGACCGATTTCCATTAACTACGTCGCGCAGAACGTCCCGACGATCATCGAGTGTTTTTATTTGGGCCAGGAGACGGGCCGGGCGGTGGCGGATGTCCTGTTCGGCGATTACAACCCCGGCGGCAAGCTGCCCATTACGATTCCGCGTTCCGCTGGCCATGTGCCGGCTTTCTACAACCACAAGCCCATGGCCCGGCGCGGCTATTTGTTCGACGACGTGAGCCCGCTGTTCGCCTTTGGGTACGGGCTGAGTTACACGACGTTCACGATTAGCGAACCTCGGCTGGCGAAGAAGCGCATCGCGAAGAACGGCTCGACGTGCGTATCCGTCAACGTGACGAATACGGGCGATCGCGAAGGCAGCGAAGTGGCGCAGATGTACATTCGCGATTGCTTCGGCTCGGTCACTCGCCCCGTCAAAGAGCTGAAAGGTTTCAAGCGGGTCTTCCTGAAGCCGGGAGAGACTGCGGCGGTTTGCTTTGAGATAACGCCGGAGTCGTTGGCGTTCTACGACATCGACATGAAATACGTCGTCGAACCCGGCGAATTCACGATCATGGTCGGCAACTCCTCGCGCGATGCGGACCTCCAGAAAGTGACGCTGACGGTCACGAAGTAAGCCCGCTGCCGGGCCGAAAAGAAACGGGGTACTTATGACGCAGAAACTCGCGCTCTCCGAGAAGATCGGTTACGGCCTTGGCGACATGGCCGCCAACTTCGTCTTCCAGGCGATGCTGGCGCTGCAACTGAATTACTACACCGATACGTTCGGCCTGACGGCGGCTCAGTCCGGGACGATGTTCCTGGTGGTTGGGCTCTGCGCGGCGGTGTTCAACCCGGTGATGGGCGTCATCGCCGACCGTACCAACACGCGCTGGGGCAAATTCCGCCCGTGGCTGCTCTGGACCGCGCTTCCTTTCGGCGTCATCGGCGTCCTCACCTTCACTACGCCCGACATGAGTATCGGCGGAAAGCTGGTCTACGCCTACATTACTTACAGTCTGTTGCGCCTGGTCTATCTGGTGAATAACGTGCCCTATGCGGCGTTAACCGGCGTCATGACCAGCGACCCGGACGAGCGCACGAACATCGCTTCCTGGCGCCAGATCTTCGCCAACTCGGCCGGGTTCATCGTGCAGAGCCTGGCTATTCCCCTGGTGGGTTTGCTTGGCCACGGCAGCTCGGCCAAGGGCTACCAGTTGACCATGGGGCTGTTCTGCGTCCTCGGCGCCGTGCTGTTCGTAGTCTCCTTCGCCTCCACCAAGGAGCGGATTCAGCCGGACCCGAAGCAGGAGTCCTCGCTGGTGCGGGACTTGGGCGAGCTGATGAAGAACGGTCCGTGGATCGCGCTGTTCCTGGCGACCCTGTTTTACTTCATCGCGGTGGCCATGCGCGGCGGCGTGATGCTGCCGTTCTTCAAGTACAACGCAGGGGACCAGAACCTCTTCAGTTGGTTCAACGGCTTCGGCCTGGCCTCGCTGCTGGTCGGCGTTGCGTTTTCCACCAAGCTTTCCGCGCGTTTCGGCAAGCGCAACCTGTTCACTGTGAGCATGTTGCTGACGACGGGATTCACCATGGCCCTGTACGTCCTGCCGGCTAACGCCTCCCACCTCATCATTGCGTCGGAGGTCCTGCGCCAGTTGTCCTTCGGCATTTCCTGCCCGGTGCTGTGGGCGATGATGGGCGACGTGGCGGATTACGGCGAGTGGAAATCGGGCCGGCGCGCCACGGCCACCGTGACCGCGGCGGTGGTCTTCGCGCTATGGGCCGGGCTCGCGCTCGGCGGCTGGATCACCGGAAAGCTCTTCGACTCTTACGGCTACGTGGCGAACGCCACGCAGACCGCGACCTCGCTCATCGGGCATTCGCATGGTCGCGAGCGTTTATGCCGGGCTGGCCTTCTTCGCCACCGCCATCTGCCTGATCTTCTATCCGATCACGCGGGCGAAGAATCAGGAAATCGCCGACGAGCTGATTGAGCGGCGCAAGGGCTTCGCCAGCTAATTAAGTAAAAGGAGTTACAAGTCATGATTCGTTTTCGATCGCTTCTCATAGTCGCCGCGGGCGCGGCCGCGCTGGCCGCCCCGGCGCCCGCGCAGTCCACGATTAAGGATGCTTACCAGGGATTGTTCCGCGTCGGCGTGGCCATCAGTCCGAAATACTTCACCGGGCGGGACGCCGCGGGCGCGGCGCTGGTGGCGGCTCAGTTCAACCAGATCTCGCCGGAGAACGATCTGAAGTGGGAGAGCGTCCACCCGCAATTGGATACGTACAACTTCACGGCGGCCGACCAGTACGTGCAGTTCGGCGAGAAGAACCATATGTTCATCGTGGGCCACTGCCTGGTGTGGCACAGCCAGGTTCCGCGCACGGTGTTTCAGGACGACAAGGGCCAGCCGGTGACGCGCGACGTGCTGCTCAAGCGCATGCACGACCACATCGCCACGGTCGTCGGCCGTTACAAGGGACGCGTTAACGGGTGGGACGTGGTGAACGAAGCGCTGAATGAAGATGGAACGCTTCGCCGGTCGCAGTGGCTGCAAATCATCGGCGACGATTTCATTCAGAAAGCCTTCGAGTACGCGCACGAAGCCGATCCGCAAGCTGAACTCTACTACAACGATTACAACCTGGAAAACGATGCGAAGCTCAAAGGCGCCGTGGCGTTAGTGAGTAAGTTGAAAGCGGCGGGTGTGCATATCACGGCCGTCGGGCTGCAAGGTCACGACAACCTGGATTGGCCCACCGTCGCGCAGCAGGATGCCGCCATCCTCGCCTTCAAGGCGCTGGGCGTTAAGGTCAGCATTTCCGAGTTCGATATTGACGTGCTGCCGGCCGCCAACCGCCAGCCCACGGCGGATATTTCCGCTACCGCACAGGGCAACGCGAATTCAAACCCCTACACGGTGGGCCTGCCGGATTCCGTGCAGCAGGCGCTAGCCAGGCGGTACGCCGATCTGTTCGGTGTTTTCCTCAAGTACCACGACACGATGAGCCGGGTGACATTCTGGGGAGTGAACGACGGCGGCTCCTGGAAGAACGACTTTCCGGTTCGCGGCCGGACTAACTATCCGTTGCTGTTCGATCGGGACAACAAGCCAAAACCGGCTTTCGACGCGGTGATTCAGGCGGCCAAAGCGGCAAAGAAGTAACCGTGCGGCAGCCCGAGGGCTGTCTCCACTTAGATCGCTTCCGCCACGGGCTGCCCAGCCGCGGGCTTGATTCGCGCCAGCGCCAGGGCCACTCCGCCCCAAAGGCCGGCTTTCTCTTCCAACTCCGAAGGCTCGATCCGTACTTTGTCGGCAGGGAAAAGGCGCACGCGCTCGCGGACTTCCCGCCGGACATTTTCGATCAACAGAGGGCCGAGCGCGCCGGTCACATCGCCGCCCAGCACCACCAGTTCCGGGTTGAGGATCGTGACCACGTTGGAAACTCCGATGCCGACCATTCGCGCGGCGCGGGCGATGGCCTCGCGCACCGATGAATCGCCGGCCCCCGCGGCTTGAGCCATGAGCCGCGGTGTGACGCGGTCTGCCGAACCTTCCACCAAATCGTAGAGCCGCGGAGCGTGGCCGCTGCGCATCAGGCGCACGCCTTCGCCCATGAGCGCCGGGCCGCTCGCCAGCGTCTCCAGGCAGCCGCGATTTCCGCAGCCGCACAACGGTCCGTCGGGCAGGATGGTCTGGTGGCCAATCTCACCGGCCGATCCGATCGGCCCAAGGCGCAGCCGCCTGTCAATCACGACCCCGCCGCCGATCCCCGTGCCGAGCGTAATCACCACCATGGTTCTCGCGGCGCGCCCCCGGCCAAAATACAACTCTCCGAGCGCCGCCATCCGCGCATCGTTGAGAAGGAACACCGGGCAATTCACCGCCGCGGCCAGCCTCTCGGCTACAGGCAGATCGCGCCATCCGCTAGGCAGGTTCGGGAGAAATAGCGTCCTGCCATGATGGAAGTCCACCACGCCGGGCACGCCCACGCCCATGGCAAGGAGGCGCTGGCCCGCCGATGCCGCAAGCTCATTCACGGTGGCGGCAATCCGGATCAGGACCGCGTCCGCGCCTTCGTGCGCCTGCGTGGCGATGGTCCGTTCGGCGAGCATCTGTCCGGCGCCGGTCGCGACTCCGCAGAGAGTAATATTCCCGCCGATATCGACGCTGGCAAACATGGCGCTTCACTATAACGCATTGCGGGGGGAATGCGAAATCCGGATCGAGACTGGGGTTGCCGAGCAGTAGCGTATAAGCTACTATGAAGCTTGCTCCAGGAAATCGAGATCCGGCTGTTCCGCAAGGGCGCACGGGTTCCGTTCCTGGATTGGCTGGGACGAATTCAAGATGGCCGGACGGTGGGCATTATCCGCGCCCGTCTGAACCGTGTCCGTCTTGGCAATTTCGGGGACCGGAGGCCGGTGGCGTCCAGGAACTTCGTATCGATTTCGGTCCCGGCTACCGTCTCTACTATGGCCGCGAGGGTTCCACGGTTGTAATCTTGCTTTGCGGCTGCGCCAAGAGTACTCAGGCCAAGGACATCCTTACCGCCCAGGCTTACTGGAAGGAGCATTTGCATGGCGAGAGTGGCGCACAAGACTGAATCCTATCGCGAAAGCCTGCTTGAAGCATTGCAGGATCCGGAGCAGGCCGCTCACTATCTGAACGCTTGCCTGGAGGACGCGGATTCGCGCGTTTTCCTGCTGGCGCTGCGCGACGTCGCCGACGCACGGGGGGGGGATTCGGGCGCTGTCCGGGGCTGCGAAGCTGAATCGCGAGAATCTCTACCGGATGCTTTCCGAGAGCGGGAATCCATCCCTGGAGAGCCTCTCGACGGTGCTCAACTGCTTGGATCTTCGCCTGGCCGTCCAGTCCGTAGAGCGCAAACGGCCCAAGCGCCGCGTGGCGTAAGCGCATTGATCGCCAACCGCGCAGCTAGTCGTTTGAGGTACGAGCAGTATTGCAGCGGGCTCGTCTCCTGCGAACCGCTTCCTCGAGGCCCAAACACAGCGCCGCCAGCGCGCCGCACGTCCAGGCGAACCAGTCGCCGTGGCGCGTGTAAAAAGTGGTTTCGTGGATGTAGTCGAAGCCGGTGTAGGAGGTCAACTGCGCGTAGGGCGGGACGAAGCCGCGCACCCGGCCCGCGGGGTCGATGGTAGCGGTGACGCCGTTATTGGTGGCCCGCAGTATCCACCGCCGGTTCTCGGCCGCCCGCATGCGCACGATTTCCAGGTGCTGCCAGCGCGCGGCGCTCTCGCCGAACCAGCCGTCGTTGGAGATGTTGAAGAGCGCCTCGGCGCCGCCCGCGGCGAATTGACGCACGAAATTCGGAAAGACCGATTCGTAGCAAATGAATGCGCCGATCTTGTGGCCGCCGCCCACCGCGGAAACCACCACGCGATTGCCGGCCGCGAAATCGCCCGTTTCCGTCGAGATTTTGTTGGCGAAGCCCAACGGCCACGGCACGAATTCACCGAACGGGACCAGGTTGACCTTGTCGTAGCGGCTCACCAGTCCGCCTTGAGGGCCGACGATCACCGCCGAGTTCAGCGGCTCTCCCTTGGAATTGTGCGCCACGACTCCGAGCAGAAGATAAGCGTGGGTAGCGCGGGCGAGGCTGTCGGCCGCGTCCCGGAAGTCGGGATCGTCCTCGTAGTAGAGCGGCTGCGGAACCTCGGGCCACACCACAATCGAGGGCGGCTCCTTGTTCTCGCGCAAGGCTCCGCGTAGCGTCAGATCCGCCTGCGCGCGAACGCTCCGCTCCAGCGAGGCGCGAGTCCATTCCTCGGTCTCGGAGATGTTGGGTTGCGAGAGCAGCGCGGTCTCGTGGCCTTGCCGCGCGGCCGCGAGAGGCGGCAGCAGATACAGCATCGGGAGAGCCAGCAGCCAGGCCAGTTCTACGCGCGGCCGCCGCAGAATGGCCAGCGCCAGGGCGGCCGCCGTGGCCGCGAATACGAACGACAAACCCCAAACGCCGGTGACCGGAGCCAACCGCATGGGAGCATCCATCGCCAGGCCCGCGTTGCCAAGCGTAAGCCATGCGAATCCCAGCGACCCGTGCGTCGCTTCCACTCCCACCCACAACGCCGCCACTGTTGGAACCGCCCACCAACGCCGCATCAGGACGCCGGCGAACATGGCGAAAACTCCCATGTGCAGAGCCTTGGCCAGCGCAAACAGCGTGAACACCGCCCAGCCGGCCGCCGGCCCGAGGCCGCCGTGAAACGCCAGCACGAACTGTATCCAGTAGCAGACCCCGAACCAATAAACAATGCCCGCCGCCCAACCGTACAGGAACCGTCTTCCCGGACTTTCCTCGAGCGCCATGGCGAAAAGCAGGGGCGCGAGGGCCACCGGCGCAAGCCAGGAAAACTCAAAACGGGGATACGCAAGCACTAGCAGCGCCGCGGAAAGGAGCGAAAGCGCCAGGTTCAGCACGCCGCCCGCCGCGCTTCTTCGTTGACGTTCTCGGCCATGTACGAACTGCGCACCAGCGGGCCGCTGAACACCATGCGGAATCCCAGCGAGAGGCCGTAGTCGCGGTACTCGTCGAACTGCCTCGGCTCGATGTACTCGGCCACCGGGAGATTGCGCCGCGTGGGGCGCAAATATTGGCCGATGGTGACGACGTCCGTTCCCGAATCGCGAAGATCGCGGAGCAACTCGCGGACTTCTTCCGGCGTCTCTCCCAGCCCGGCCATGAATCCGGACTTGGTGAGCGATTCCGCCGGCCCATGGCGCCGCGCGAACGCGAGAACATCGAGCGATCGCTTGTACTCCGCCTGCGGGCGCACCCGGCTGTAGAGGCGGGCGACAGTCTCCATATTGTGATTGAACACGTGCGGCCCCGCTTCCAGCACCGAAGCCACTGCGTCCAGGTCACCGCAAAAATCGGGGGTCAGCGCTTCCACGCGCGCCGAAGGCAGCGCGCTACGGGTCTCGCGGATGGTCTCCGCGAAATGGCGCGAACCGCCATCCTCCAGATCGTCGCGGTTCACGCTCGTGATCACGACGTACCGCAAATTCATCCCGGCGGCCATGCGCGCCACGTTGGCCGGCTCACCGGGATCGAGCCGCATATCCCGCCGCGCCGGATTTCCTTTGGGCACCGAGCAGAAGCCGCATCCGCGGGTGCAGTAGTTTCCCAGGATCATGAACGTCGCGGCGCCGCGGTGGAAACACTCGTGGATATTGGGGCACCGCGCCGACTCACAGACCGTGTGCAGGTTCAGTGCCCGCAGGCCGCTCTTCAGGTGGTGCAGCGATTCGAAATGAACGGCGCTCTTCCGCGCCCACTCGGGCAGCCGGGGCCGCGCTCCTTGGCGCCCGCCATGGGCTGGCCCGGCAGCGGAAAGGGCAGGCTGAACCACGCTCCCGCCTTCGATCTGTACGAATGAGCCGCTCACGCTACTTGTGAATCGGGTTCTTGATGCCGAAGCGGCTCTCCAGGTCGTTCCGGGCTTTGCTCAGAGACGCTGCGTCGGAGTACGGTCCCACCATAATCCGCGACCAGCCATCCGCGCCGGTCTTCAGGCTGGCCGGCATGCCTCCGTCTTTCAGGGTTTGGAGCAGAGGCTGCGCGTCCGCCGCTTGCCGGGTGGCAAACACCTGCCAATACGACCCTGGCGCGTCGGCCACCGCCGGAGGCGGCTGAGGCGATTCGCGAGCGGCCTGGGTCGTAGGTTGGGGCGGCGGTTCGGGCGCGCGGCGCCTTTTCCGCATTGTCCGCTTGCGATTGCGTCGCGGCGTCGGCTGGGCTGAGAGGCCGGCGACGATCCTTGCGGGATTGTCACTGCGGCAGGATGCGTATCCCCGGTCGCACGGAGGCCCCGCCAGCGGAGCCGCGGCTTCCGTCTGCGTCTTGCCGCCTCGCGGCAAGTTCGCGCCCACCACGTATCCCAGCACGAAAAACACGCCGCACAACAGCGCGACGATGAAGAACGCGCTCAGCACCTGCTTGTTGCCTATGACCAGCTCGTATTCGCCCGTTTCGCTGTTTTTCATGATTTACGAATTGCTCGGATTGGCCACCCGCTCCAGGGCGCGGTTCAGAGTCGCCAGTATATCCAGCGGCAACGGGAACACAATGGTCGTGTTCTTCTCCGCGCCGATCTCCACCAGCGTTTGCAGATATCGCAATTGAATCGCCGCCGGCTGCTTCTGGATCACTTCCGCCGCCATGGCCAGCTTCTCGGCGGCCGTGTACTCGCCTTCGGCGTGGATGATCTTGGCGCGCCGCTCGCGCTCCGCCTCGGCCTGCCGCGCGATCACGCGGATCATCTGCTCGGCCAGATCCACCTGCTTGACTTCGACCATGGTCACCTTCACGCCCCACGGCGAGGTGTGCTGATCCAGAATGGATTGCAGCCGCACGTTGAGCATTTCGCGCTGGCTCAGCAGCGTCGTCGAGTTCCACTTCGCCCAGCACGCTGCGCAGCGTGGTCTGGGCCAGTTGCGACGTGGCGTAGAGGAAATTCGAAACCTCCAGCACGGCCAGGCGCGGATCGAGCACGCGGAAGTAGATCACCGCGTTCACCTTCACCGTCACGTTGTCGCGCGTCACCACATCCTGCGACGGCACTTCCAGCGTGTCGATCGCGCAGCGAAACCCGCACAATGCGGTCGATCGGCGCGAAAACGAGAATGATGCCGGGCCCTTTGGGCTGCGGCAGCACGCGGCCCAGCCGGAAGATGACGCCGCGCTCATACTCGCGCAGGATCTTGATCGAGTTCAGCAGGTAAATGATGACGATCGCTACATACCACCAGCAGAACCATACTTGAATCCACCATCTCAGCCTCCTGTTTTTCAGAAACCGGTTCCACGGTCAGCTTCAACTTGTCGATGGCCGTCACGCGGACGCGCGCGCCGGCCGATGCCGGGCGCACGCTGGCCGCATCCCAATATTCGCCGTGTACGAAAACCTTGCCTTCCGGAGCCAGGACCGTCACGGCCGATCCCACCTCGCCGATCATGGCCTCGGCCCCCGTCTCCACCTTGGCCCGCCGTGCGCGCATCACCAGGGTCAACAGCAGTACGGTGATTGCGGAGAACGGAAGCGCCAGCGCCACCGCCGTGCTCCAGTGGATGCGCATCTCCGGGACCGGGCTATCGATCGAGCATCACCGCGCCCAGGATCATGGCCGCCGCGCCGCCCGCCGCCAGTATGCCGTGCGAAGTGAATTTGGCTTCCAGCGCAAACAACGTGAGCGCCACCACCATCAGCCCCGCGCCCAGCCAATTAATGGGCAACACGGAAATCGCAGCCAGCCCGATCAGCACGAGAATCGCTCCAATCACACCCGGCGCAATCAGGCCGGGGTGCGTGAACTCCACGTAAATGAGAAGCGCGCCGGTAACCAGCAAAATCAGCGCGATGTTCGGATCCGCCACGGCCGATATCATCCGCTCGCGAAGCGACTGCTCGTATGCAACCACTTCCGCTCCCGCCGTGTGCAGCGTCTGAGTCTGGCCGCTGAAGCGCACGATCTGGCGTCCGTCCAGCGCCGCCAGCAGCGCGCGTTCGTCGGGAACAATCAGGTCGATGAGGTGCTGGTCAAGCGCCTCGCGCTCGGTGAAGGACTTGCTTTCCAGTACGGCCGTCTGCGCCAGCTCGCTGTTTCTCCCGCGTTTGACGCAGATGCTCCGCAGGTAGGCCGCGGCGTCGTTCTCCACCTTCTGCTTCATCACCGCGTCCATTTCGGTTCCCATGGCTACGGGATGGGCCGCCCCCGTGTTGGTTCCCGGCGCCATGACCGCCACGTCTCCGGCTTCAAGAAGGAAGAAACCCGCCGATGCGGAACGCCCGCCGCTCGGCTCGACGTAGGTCACGACGGGAACCGGCGAGGCGAGCATCTCCTCGATGGTCTCGCGCATGGCGTCCATCAATCCGCCCGGAGTGTTCAGGCGCACGATTAGAATCGACGCGCCCTGCTCTTTGGCGAAGGCGATGGCGTTCTTGACGATCTCCGTGGTGATGGGATGCACCATCCCATCCACATCCACGGCGACGGCCTTTTCGGCGGCCCGCGCCGGAGAGTTCCCCGCTTGCGCCGCGAGCGCGGCCACCATTGCCACTAGCGCGCTTTTTCGCAATCTAACCTCACTATACACTCAAGCGTCAAGACGCGCCAGGATCCGGGCTTGTTCCTGAATTCGCCGACAATTCGTCCGGAACAGAATTTAGCGCCGAGACGCCGAAAGCGGAGAATCGTTCATGATCGCTGCGTTACGTCGGTGTGCGCTTCGCGTCACCGCGCGTGGCGCGAGCTCCCGCGCGCGTCGATTGCCGGCCCGCATAATTCAAATGCTTATTGGCCCCATAAGAATTACTTCATGCGGCTGTAACAGGCGATTGGATACAATGGAATCAGTAATTATCTAACGGGAGAATCCCATAAATAATGGCTAGAAAACGAGTACCCGAAGAGTCTGCCCACACTGTCGCTCCGTCCCGCCGGAGTCCGGTTCGGCGCGCGAAGCACAGCCCGGCCGCGAAGCCGGCCCAGCCCGAAGCGATCCCCGCTCCGGCCCCGGCCGCCGCGCCAGGCGCTCCGGTCTATGTTCCAAATCGGGATGAAACCGCCCGCCTGGCGTACGCTTACTGGCAAGCACGTGGCGGCGCTCCCGGTTCGGCCGAGGACGATTGGTTCCGCGCTGAACGCGAATTGTCGAGCCGCCTCAGCGCGTAGCCGAAGAGTCACGGCGACGCCGCGTGTCCGCTTAGCTGCGGTACTGTGGTACTGTTCCCTTTGCAAGCCGCCAGTGGGGCGGATGATCGACTTGTATCGTCTGCCATACGCTTCGGAGTGACAGGCCACGTAAAACGATGGCCTGTCCCACCAAAGTGAAGGGTCTTGCGCTCAACTGTACTTTCGCAGCACGGCCAGAAGCCGGCCCTGGACCTGCACATCGCCGGCAGGAACCAGAAACGGTTGCATTGCGGAGTTCGCCGGTTGCAAGCGCACCATCCCGCCGGGTTCCCTGTAGAACCGCTTCAGCGTGGCCTCCGTGTCCCTTACCAGCGCGACCACGATTTCTCCGTCGCGCGGCGCTTCGGAAAGGCGCTGGCACAAGACAAAATCGCCGCTGCAAATGTGGTCGTCGATCATCGAATCGCCCCGGACTTCCAAGGCGAACACATTCGGATCGCCCGCGAAGTCGGAGAACGCCAGCGTCTCGCGCTGCTCGATGGCTTCGAGCGGCGCGCCCGCCGCGATGCGCCCCATGAGCGGGAATTCCAGCGGAGCCATGCGCGGACGGCGCTGTTCCTGCATGTACCGCGTCGTCAGTTCCAGAGAACGGCTGCGATTGGCGTCGCGCTTCAGGTAGTGCTTGGTCTCCAGGGCGGAGATATGCTTGTGGACCGTCGCCAGCGAGGCTAGATCCAGGCCCCGGGCAATTTCTTCGTAGCTCGGGCAATAGCCATTGTCGTCCTGGAACTTCGAGATGAGATCCAATACCTGTTTCTGCCTTCGGGTCAGAGCCATAGGCGTCCTCAATTCCATTGTGGGCGAATAAAAAGGGAAAATCAAGGGCTAAGGCGAATCGGGCATTCGGCCGATATGACATCTGATGAGGCTGGCGCCCATGATTTCCATTCGCGAGTCCGTGGCCGAGCTGGAGCGCTCCGAACGGCTACGACTCACCACGCTCGAGTGCTACTTCACGGCGATTCGGAGCGCCGCGCAATACGCGATTGAATTTGAAACCGAGGCGACTGCGTCGCATCGGCGCGACCTGGAGTCCCTTGCGGATGAGGTTGCCGGCGATCACCCGGATACCCTGAAGGAAAGCCACGGCCGGCTCCGCGCTTATCTGCGCGCTTACCGCGAGAAGGCCCTGGAGTTCATCACGGGCCTGCGAAACGAACTGGAACACACCGCCGACGCTCTCGAACGGATCATGGAGGGCCTGGCCCACTCCGACGGCGATCACGAAGCCAGCCTGCGCACTTCCATGCATCAACTGCGCGAGATATCGGCTTCACCGGAAATCGGCAGGGCGGGGGCGGCGATTTTGAGAGTGGCGGATAGCGTCGAGCGTACCGTCGAGCAGATGCAGAAACAGCACAAGCTCACCGTCTCGCAGTTCCAGGTAGAGGTACGAATGCTGCACCAGCGGATCGATACCCTGGAGCGCAATGCGGCGCTCGACGCCATGAGCAAGCTGCTCAACCGTCACGAAATGGAATCGAGAATCCAGGTTTCCCACCAGGAGTTTTCTCTTCTGCTTTTCCGGGCGCAAGGCATTCAAGCGGCCGAGCGGAAATTCGGAGAAAAGGTCGCCGCCGAGCTGGCCGCCGCCTTGGGAAAGCGTTTGCGGAATTGCTTGCCGCCCGGGGCCACTGTCGGCAACTGGAGCGACGAAAAATACACTGCGATGGTGGAATTCCCGAAACGCTACTCCATCGTCGCGGCGCAGCGGATCGCGGCTAACCTGTCCGGCGCTTACTCCTGTCTCCTCGGCGATAAACTAGTGCATCCCAACCTGTCCGTCACCGTCGGAGTGGTGGAGCGCGAGGCCGGCGAGCCGTCTTCTCGCACGCTGGCGCGCGCCCAGGACTATTTCCGTGAGTAAGCCGCCCCGCTACGGTTCACATCAGCGTCAGAGGATCTACATCGATGGCTAGCGCAGTGGCGGGCCACTTCCGTTCCAGAGCAAAGCCTTGGATCCGATGCAGCGTCTCTCCGAGAGCCTTTCGGCTGGCCGATTTGATCAGCAACTGATAGCGGTATTCCTTCTTCAGCCGCGGAACGGGGGCTTCAGCCGGCCCCAGTATTTTCATCTTTTCCGGAGGCGGAGTCAGCAGCAGGCTCAACTCCGAGCTCATGCGCAGCGCCAGTTCCTTCCTTTCGCTGCGAACCAGCGCATTAGCCATGGCGCTGAAAGGCGGATAGGCCATCAAACGGCGGAAGTTTAATTCCTTCTCGTAGAAAGCCTGGTAATCCTGCGCCGCCGCCATGCGCACCGCGTAATGGTCGGGATTCACGGTTTGAATCAGCACGATCCCAGGCGTGCTCCCGCGGCCGGCGCGCCCCGCCACTTGCGTAAGCAACTGGAACGTGCGCTCGGCCGCGCGAAAATCGGGCATTCCCAAGCCCACGTCCGCCGACACGACGCCGACCAGCGTCACGTTGGGAATATCGTGTCCCTTGGCGATCATCTGCGTGCCCACCAGAATGTCGTAGCGGCCCTCCCGAAACTCCCGCAGAATGCTCTCATAGCGCTGCTTGCCGCTCACGGCGTCGCGATCCAGGCGCGTAATGCGGGCCGCGGGGAAGGCATGATGCAGGTCCTCTTCCACTCGCTCGGACCCGAGCCCAAGGAAGTAAATATGCTCGCTCGCGCATTTCGGACAGCAGGTGGGCACTCGCTCGGCGTAGCCGCAGTAGTGGCACAGCAGGCGGCGGTCGCGCTTGTGAAACGTCAGAGTCAGCGAGCAGTTCACGCACTCCACCCGGTGGCCGCAGGAGCGGCACGCCACGAAGCTGGAGAAGCCTCGGCGGTTCAGGAGAACGATGGTCTGCTCGCCGTTTTCCAGGCGCTGCCCGACGGCATCCAGCAACTTGCGTGAAAACGGCGATTGCTTGCGGGTCTCGAGGAACTCCTGCCGCATATCCACAAGTTCCACCGTCGGCATAGGGCGTTCCTCAATGCGGCCCGGCAACTCCAGCAGCCGGTATTTGCCGCGTTCGGCGTTGTACCGGCTCTCCAGGCTCGGCGTGGCGGACCCCAGAACGACGCACGCCCCAGCGGCCCGCGCCCGCACGACAGCCACATCCCGGCCGTTGTAACGCGGCGTTTCCTCCTGCTTGTAGCTGCCGTCGTGCTCTTCGTCGACAACGATCAGCCCGAGCCGCGCCACGGGTGCGAAGACGCTCGACCGCGTGCCCACCACCACCGTGGATTCACCCGCGCGGATCCGCCGCCACTGTTCGGAGCGCTCCGCGCCGGAAAACGCGCTGTGCAGAATCGCCACGCGGTCGCCGAAGCGCGCGTAGAACTGGCCGGCCACCGCCGGCGTCAAGGCGATCTCCGGCACCAGCATCAGAGCGCCGCGCCCCTGCGCCGCCGCGGCTTCGATGGCGTTGAGATAAACCTCCGTTTTTCCCGAGCCGGTTACGCCGCGCAACAGGAACGCCTCAAAGCCGCCCCGTTCGACCGCCGTACGAATGCTATCGAACGCCGCCCGCTGAGCCGGGTTCAGGACGTGCGGCGGCCGCTCCGGCGCGCCAGTAATCGGAGTGGTCTCCGTCCTCATCCAGACGAGACCCTTGCGCGCCATCGCCCGCGCCGCCGTGCCTGCGCTTTTCACCTGCGTTTCGAGATCCCTAAGGTTGTGGGAACCGGGATGCAGTTCCAGGAAGGCGCGCAGCTCGCGCTCGGGCTTGGTGAGCTTTGGGGCCGCGCGCTTCTCATCCGATTCCGCGGTCAGTCCCACGCGCAGAGAACGGGATGGAGCGCGGTACGGGTCGCGTTCGGAGGTGACTTGTTCGGCGACGACGAAACCGCGGCGTTCGAGCGATCGCAAGGTCCGGTCCGCGAGCGGCAGGGCCTTGGCGAGATACGAAGACGAAAGCGGGCGTTTTTCCAGCAGCCGCAGGATGCGCGTCGCATCGTCATCCGATTCCGCGTCCAACCGCAACTGCCGGGTCGCATCCAGTCCCGAATCGGTTAGCGTCCAGACCTTGCCACGCCGCACAAGTTCCGGAGGAGGGAGCATGCACCGTAGCGTCTCGCCGAGCGGCGCACAGTAATAGCTCGCAATCCAGCGGCCCAGTTCCAGCAGTTCCGCATCCAGGGCCGGAGAGGAATCGATCAGGCGCAGGACCTCGCGAACCGCTGTCTTGGGCTGTTCGTTGTGGACTCTGAGGATGACGCCAGTCAGTACCCGCGGGCCGAATGGCGCCGCGACGCGGCACCCCGGAAGCGCCCTGTGGCGCAAGGTCTCCGGAAGTGAGTAAGTGAACGGCCGGTCGACGGGAGCGGGAACGCTCACGTCGCAAAAGGCAAACGTACCGTCGCTCATGACCGCTTCAGATCGGACGGGGAGACCCGGCGTGAGCCGCCGAACCTGAAATCCGAAGTTGGATGGTTTGTATCAGGGCACGGCCGGGCGCCCTCTGGGCGGCGTGCCAAAAGCAGCAAAAAACTTGAAGGTTTTAACCCCTGCGTTTTCTTTGACGGAGGAGTGCCCGGCGCCGCTATTCCACCCTCGAAAACACACGAGTCGGATTCTGTAAGCCCTGTGTTTTCATTACAATCGTTGGCCAACAGCGGCGGCCAGGGAACACGACTGAATTCGTGCCCTGAAACAAGGCATTGATCCGAAGCAGATTCCACGTGCAAGATCCGGTCTCGCCGACTCCGATTTCGGAACTCAGGCCGAACACGCGCGCCGCGGATTTCAGCATCCCGATGCCTCGGGCCGGGCTGCGTTTCGGCTTCTCCGAGCGCGCAATCTTACGCTCAGTCTCCATACGGGAACTCCCGGCGCACACAAAGAACGTGTCCGCCCGAGAAGCGGCGCCAAAAGCCTTATGCAACTATCGAGGAACTTGCGGGGGGCCTACCGGCCGCCGCGAGGACCTCTGCCGCCGCCCCGCGGTCCGCTGCGAAAACCGCCGCCGCCGCCACCGCCGCCCTCGCCTTTCGGCCGCGCCTCGTTGACGTTCAACCTGCGGCCGTTCATGTCGTAACCGTTCATGCCGGCGATGGCTCGCTCCGCCTCTGCGCCGTCGGTCATCTCGACAAACGCAAATCCGCGCGACCGGCCCGTATCGCGGTCGGTAATCAGGCTCACTCGGTCCACGTTCCCGAACTGCTCAAACAGCGCGCGAATCGCGGATTCCGTAGCGCCGAAATCCAAATTGCCTACGAAAATATTTTTCATCTTCTCAAATCCTTCGTTCTTGACAGTTCAGGCGCAAGACGAGGCGAATTGGATTTCAGCCAGGCCGTTGCGAAACGATCAAAGACAGAAACAAGTCTAGCAGGTTTTCCATGGACTGAGTGGCCTAACCGTTCAGCGGGTCCTCCACGGAGGCCGGAGCGACGCCGGTCATGTCCAGAAGCTTTGCGAAAAGCGCGTCGTACAACGCCGAGTAACCGGCCAGCGCCGGCTCGGGCTTGGCCGCTTGCGCCTGGGCGAAGGTACGACGCATGTGGCGGACGGCCACCAGGAGAAGTTTAAGTTCCTCGTCGGAAAAACCGAATACTTTGGGCATGGATAAGGAGCGGAGGCGAACCGGGCCGCCTATTAGAAGATCAGATTGAGCCCGCCTCGGAAGCTGCGAGGCATTTCCACCAACAGGACGCTTTGGCCCCCCGCAACGGACAGGGGCAAGTATCCCTGCGCCAGCAGGTTGCGCAAATCGGCGGTCAACTCCACGCGGCACGGCCGTCCCGAAATCCCTGGCAGCGGCTGGCGGACATGTACGTTGAGGCCGGGTACGGGGCGCAATGGCTGGGTACTGTACAACTGTCCCGCCATGGTCCAGCGGTTGTCGGACCACTGGTAGCTGGCCGTAACCTGGGTCCCGATCCACGGGGCGGTTGCGTTGACCCGCGCCGTAGCCGACCGCTTGCGGCTCGCCTGAATCATCGAGCGAAGCTCATCCGGGCTGGAACTCATCAACTCCCGGTCGTCTACCGCCAGGGCGCCGCTCGATCCCAAGATGATGGAGCCGCTCAGATTCTGGCCGACGTTCTGGGTCAGCGATGCGGTATACCCGAAGCTCCTGTAGTTCCCCGCGTCGAAGATGGAATTGCCGCTGAACAGATCCGGCAGCACATCCGTGCTTGCGTACATTCCATCCGGAGCCACCATGGTGAGAGCCGCATTACTGACGGACTCGCTGAACGCGGAACCTTCCACGGTACGCGATCCGAGCTTGCGACTGGCCGTCAACTCGAATTCCTCGCCGCGCTGGATCCTCGTTCGCGCATCGCGGAGCGAGATGCGGGGGAACATGCCCAGCGTGTTCAAGTCCTGCTGAAGCCCCGGATCGCCCGAAGCAGGCCCGGCCAGATCGGTCCGCGGGTTGCCGGACGTAAAGGCGAACGCAATATTGGTGTTGGCGTCCGGCGAGTATTCGATCCGGGCATACGGGCTGAAATACGTCAGGCGATTGACGAAGGATACTGAATCGGCAGTGAGCCCGTACTGGACACTTACGCCTCGGGCTACCTCCAGCCGGTCATCGAAACTCGTGGACATGGCCCGGAGCATCGGCAGAAGCGCCGCTTCTTCGGAGCCTTGCGCCATCCTGCCAGGCATATCCAACTGGCGCACCGTCAGTGACACCCTGAGACCGTCGCCAGACGCGTTCCGCCGGTACTCCGTGCGGAAGGCCGAGGCCGGGATGCCGGGTTGTGCGCCCAATGCCAGATTCCCGCTAACCTCCAGCGTATTGTTGCCGAAAATGGATGTCGCCAGGGCGAAAGCCGCGCCCAGATCGGCGTCGTTCGCCGCCATGGAGACGGGGGCGTCCCCGCCTGAAACTCTGAGGATTCCGCGCGTGTCGGTGAATACGGAGGAGTGGCTGGGAGGCGCCGGCTTGGATGCGGCGCCGTCAAGAAAACGGAGAATGGGCCGCGTAGCGGGATCGCCCCGCAGCCCCCACTTCCAGTCCTCGGTCATCAGGCTCCCATTTTCGACGGTGGGGTAGCCGAGTTGAATGGAGCTGAACAACGCGCTCAGGTTGACTGCGAGCAAGCTCCGCATCCCGGGCTGCACCATAATGTCCCTGCGGATCGCCGGGACAAATGCCGCCAGCGTCACTCGCACGGAATACAGGCTGGGAAACAGGCCGAAGAACCGGAATTCGCCGCGCTCGTTAGAGAGCGTTCGGCCTACGGGGTGCTGCTGCTGGTCGAAGAGGACAATCGCGGCGCCCATCTGCGGCACGCCGCCGCTGCCTGTCACCTTTCCAGCTATGACTCCCGAAAGTTGAACTGGATCGGCGGCTACTGCGGTACAAGGAACGACTGCGCTGGCCAGAGCCGCCACCACAATCGCCGCTCTTCTCTGCGTCCTTGCGAACATCCGCAACGTCCAACCCTAAGCGGGCCGCGCCCAAAGGCGTTCCGTTGCCCACCGTCTGTTAGGTTACCGTAAACGGAGCCGATTGGGTGACCTTCTGGTTTGAAATCTTGTCGGTCACCGTCAGCCGGATCGTGTATTGGCCAGGGGAGAAGGTGCTCAGAGGCAGCAACTTCTGCACCGTGACCTGCGCCGCCGAAATGTTTGGAATCTGCGACAAATCCTCGGTATACGATATCACCTTTTCGTTGGAGCCATTCTTCAGCACCTCGTAAAGGACTTCCCCGGAAGGCTTGTGCGTGAGATCGTCCTGCCCGAAGTTGTACACCTTCATATAGATGCCGAGCTTCTCTTCCTTCTTGAACGTCTCGCCCACCCTCGGCCGCACCTTGGAACTGCCGATCACGAACTTAGCAGACGCGCCGGTCCCGATGTTCTTCATGGGAACCGCTTCGATTTGATCGGCGAGCACGAGCGTGCTGGAGGAGAGCTTGTCGGGATCCAGTTGCGGGACGTTCAGCGCCATCTGGTAGTTGGCGACCGTCCCGGCGACTATATCCTTCGCTACCACATTCAAACGGTGCTGGCCAGGCTTCAACGGCATAACAGCCTGATACAGCGAACGCTGCTTGGCGTACTCCTGGAGCATCTCCGGGGGCGAGTTTATCGTAACCGTGTCCTCAAAATTGCCTTCTCGCCGCCGGCCCACGGACGTAACGCGGCCGAGCAGGTCTATGACCGCCCTTTGCACGCCATCCTTGGACTCAAACTGCAAGTTCTTGTTCTGGAACTGTAGAGTGATGTTCGTCATCACCGACGCTTCCGTCACGGGGAAGTAGTCCACGCGGACATCCATCGGCAAGACGTTATAGGTGATGTGGGAGTTGACCATGGCGTCCAGATCCTTGAATTTGATCTGCGGGGCCATTTGCAGCTTGGTGAACTGATCCAACCGGTTGAACGGATTCATGGACTGCGTCATCTCGTCAACGGGCACGCCCAGGTTCGTTCCGTCGGTCCGAGTAAAGCGCTGGTCCTTGGTCATCTGACCCATCTGCTCGTAGTCCGTCAGACCGGCGTTCGGCACGTAGAGGAGAGCATCTTTTTCCGACGGGTCCATAGTCATGTGGAACTCGCCGGTCATCGTCGTGTCGACGAACTCGATGATGATGTTGGTGCCGATTCCGTCGATATAGCGATAGCGCCACTGCTGGAACGGATACGTCGAGGTTTCGCCGCCGCCCTCTTCGCGGGGACGTTGGTAGGTGCCGCCCGAGGAATGGTCCTCGATTTCGTCCGGTGGCCCGTACTTGATGTAGATCATCCCGCGGTCGGTTCTCCAGCCCTCGATGCCCGAAGCATAATGCTCGTTGGCGTAAGCGATCCGGCGGTAGTGCTCTTCTTTGTATTCGTTCTCGACGGTGTCCGGGGTAGGATCCCGGCGCAGCCAGAATTGCTCGATGAACTCCTCGCGTTCTTCGTCGGTCTGAAGCTTGGTGAACGCGGTGCGCTCCTCGTCGGTAATGATGTACTTAACGTCCTCGGTAAGCCACTTCCTGTAAGGAGTCTCGAGTTCCTTGCGGGCTCGCTCTTCCTGTTTCTTCTTCTGTTTTTCGGTAAGTGGCCTGGAAATGGTTTCTTGAGGCTGCTGCTGGTCGACGGGGTTCTGCTGGCCTGTCAAGAAGGCGCACAACGCCATCGCCGCCACGTAAAAGACCGGAAATCGTAGGACGCGCATACGGCTCGCGGCTCCCCTATTCGGAATCGATGTGCTGTTAACCATTGTATGCCGCTCAGCCGGGTGGGTCAATCCGTGAACCGGGGCCACAGGTGTGCCCCCGCCGATTGAATCTGGATCCCCGCATTTGGGCGGGGTCAAAGGTGGCGGAATTGACGGGGGCAGCCTTGCTCCACCCGCCCCCTTGGCCAGTATGCCCGGCCTGAGCAAACGGCGTTATCGAGAAGCCTCGGCGTGAGCCAAGACGCCGGACCTCAAGGCGAACCTCAGACTGTGCGTGATCCGGTTCGCCTTGTCCAGGCGGCCCTTGATCCGGCGGACGAGAGCGATCACGATTATGTCTCCGAGCGCCAGGACGGCGAGAATCAACGCGGTGGCTGCATCCATGCCCTCATTCCAGCACTCTCCGGCTACCATGGCTAGGGAGGGTGGGTACCAGCCCAGTAACGGGACTTTGGCGCCAGAAACAGGACCTCGGGCCCGGCTGGGGCCTCTGGAACGGCCTGCTCGCCCGCGCAGCTACAGAGAGCCTCGCGCAAACAGGCACATCGCCAATCCATCCAACAGGTTGAAAGGAAATTGCCCGGTGGTGTAGTGCGCGCAGGGAAGGGTCAAGGTCCGATGCGGCAACCCCAGCCGGCGGAAACTGCCAACCACCTGCCGGGAGTACTCGGGAAGAAAACTGGTATCGTACCTAGCCCAGACCAGCAGACTGCGGAGTTCCGACCCGGGTATCCGTTTCAAATAGGATGCCGGACTGATCACGGACCAATAGGCGCGCAGCTCGTCCTGCGTGACGCCCGTCTCCAGGCCATGCCGCACGTGTTGGGTCGCCATGCCCGTCCAGACCACGTCGGAAAAGTACATGGAAACGTGGTTGAAGATGCCAACCCTGACCCGCCGGTCATGCGCCGCCGCGATAAAAGCCACGCACGAACCGAGGCTGGTCCCCAGAATCCCCAGCCGGCGGTAACCGCGCCGCTCCAACCAGTCCAGGCAGGCTCGGACATCGATCACCGACTGGCGGCAGGCATGGACGGTCCGGCCGACATTGCTCGAGACTTGATAATCGGCGCGCTGCAATTCCGGCGGCATGCGTTCGGCATGATACGGCATGGTCATTCGCAATGCGCTGATTCCAAATCGATTCAGTAATCGGGCGAGGGCCAGGTGGCCATCCGGCCCGGCGTTCCATTGGGGCAGAACCACCAGGGCGCGTCCACGGTCGTCCGGGGCAGGAGACCAGGCCGCGTGAACCGAATCGTTCTCGGGGATTCCGGACGGAGCGGCGCTTTGAAACTTCAGATGGTTTTGATCCAAGGCATAGTCCGCCACCGGGTCATAGGCAAAAAACCTGTCGGAGTCGGCCAGCGCTTCCGAAGCGAAGGCGGAGACAACGCGGCGTTCGTCCCCCGACGGCTCCGCCGGAACCTTCGGGAATGGAATCCGCTTGAGCCAGTCAACGCCCCACTCGAAGGGCCTCACAATCCGGTTCTTATCGCGTGAAGCGAGATCTCGCTCCCATCTGTCAATCCATCGGGCGTAAAGTCCTGGCATTGGAGGGAAGGGCCTGCGCTAAAACAACCGTCACTGGGACCAGGATTCCAGTCTATCGAAAAAGAAAATGTCCCGCGCCGGTGGGTGGACCGAAGCGGGACCGATGGCCGATCGGGAGGCGACCCGCCGAAAACGAAACGTAACCGTCCCCCTTCATAGGCCATGGCACATCAAGTTCCAGACTCAACACACTGAAAACAAAACACGGGGCCGGCGGTCGCTCCGGTTTTTCGTAGCCGCCGATACGCAAACTGGAAGCATGGCCACCGGCGGAGTCACGGCAGGTTACAATCGACTCGTGATCCCCGGTCCTGCAGGAACCGTCGGCCAGCCATCGGAAGGCGAGAGGTCGAACTGCGCCCTGGCCGGTTTCATGCTCTCGGGTTTCCTGCTCGCTTTCCCGGGCGCCATCTTGCCGGCATGGGGTGCATACCGCGACCAGCAGGATTTCTCGGTCGTCGGCAGCTACTTTCTGTGTTTGGCGGTCGGCTTGGTGGCCGCATATAAGCCCGCGCGCATTCTGATCGGGAAGAAGGGAGTTCCGTTCCTCCTGGTGACCGGCTGCGGCCTATCCTGCGCGGCCTTGCTCTGGCTGGCTTGGTTTTCGCCTCCGGCTTCGGATTGGATGCGCGCTCTCGGCTTGGCCGTCATGGGGCTGGGAGCCGGGCTCGTGAATACCGGTCTATTCCACGCAATCGACGCCTGCTACCAGGCCGACGCATCCGGCACGATCATCCGCGGCGGCATGTGGTACGGATTGGGTTGCCTGGTCGTCACGGTAGTCGCGCTTGGTTCCCTGGCCAACGTCACGGTGACGGTGGCTTCGATGGCTGCGGCGCCGGCGCTCTTCGCGGTCCTGTACTCCCGGATATCTTTCGGCCCGGTCCGCCGCGCCGCCCAGCCGACGTTACGCCAGTCTCTGGAGGACTTCCGCAGCCCCGGCGCCATACTGTTCGCCCTGGCCCTTTTTTTCCAGTTCGGTAATGAATGGGCCGTGGCAGGCTGGCTTCCGCTGTTTCTGATTCACCGCGTGGGCATGTCGCCGTTTGATGCGCTCATCGTTCTGGGGCTCTACTGGCTGTTCCTGATGACCGGGCGGCTGATCGGCATCGCGATCCTCCCCCGCTTCAGGCACGGCCGGCTCTTGCTCGGCAGCGTCGTCCTGGCGATTTTCGGCTGCCTCATCCTGTACTTTACAAAGACCGGTTTCGGCGCGGTGTCCGGGGCGTTCTTCCTGGGCGCCGGCTACGCCAGTATTTATCCGCTTCTGACCGAGGCGATCGGCCGACGCTTTCACTACTACCACCCCGGAGTCTTCAACGGTATTTTCTCCCTAGCTATTCTCGGGGCGCTGCTGGCGCCGGCCACGCTTGGCTACGCCGCCGCGGTGCATTCGAACATCGGCGTCGTGATCACGATTCCTTTGATAGGGAGTTGTATAGTGATGCTCCTGATTCTCTCGATTTGGATCGAGGCGAAGGCGACCGGAAGATGACTCGGCGCGCCGTTGCTCTAGGGGCCGTCTTGGCCTGCGCGCTGATCCCGGCGCGCGAGGCCCGCGCCGCCGATCTTCCCCGGGAGATCCCGCGCATCCTGTCCGCATCGGCTCCCGCGAAAGCGGCGTTCTGGGGAATCCAGATCGTCGATCTATCGAACGGCCGGACGCTCTACGAACTGAATCCCGGCAAGTTGTTTGTGCCCGCTTCGAATACCAAGTTGTTTACCGGCGCACTGGCGCTCACGCGCCTGGGCGGCGGCTTCACGTTTCAGACTCGTATTCTGGCCGGCGCCGCGCCGGATGCCGATGGGCGCATCCACGGTCCGCTGATCCTTGCCGGCGGCGGCGACCCAAATCTCTCCGGCCGGACACTTCCGTACAAGGCCAACTCGCCGCCCGGCAATTCGCTGGCTGCCATTGAGGAGTCTGGCCGCGCAAATCGCCGCGCGCGGCGTGAAAGAAATCGATGGCGACGTCATCGGAGACGATACCTGGTACGTCTGGGAACCTTATGCGGAGGGCTGGGCCATAGACGACCCGCAGTACGACTATGGCGCCCCGGTCTCGGCTCTTTCCGTGAACGACAACACCGTCACGCTGACCGCGCGCCCCGGCGCTCGCGCGGGCGATTTGGCTCAGATCGTCCTTGACCCGGCGCTGGAATACTACACGGTCGAGAACCGCGTACTTACCGCCGCGGCCGGGGGCCCGAGCCGAATCTCGTTCGATCGGGAACCCGGAAGCCTGCAGCTCCGCCTTTGGGGAACCATCCCGCTGACTGATGGCGGCCATTCGATGGCGCTAGGCGTCGAGGACCCGGCGCGGTTCGCGGCAATGGCATTGCGTGAGGCCTTAATGGCGCGCGGCGTCCGTGTCGTGGGCGAAGCGCTGGCTCGCCATCTGTATCCGAATGAAGTCACGGATCTGAAGCAAGCCCAGCCGGCTGCGGAGCCGTCCCGAATCGAGCTTGGGAGGCGCACTTCCGCTCCTCTGGTGGAAGATTTGCGTGCGGCGCTGAAGGAAAGCCTCAATCTCCACGCGGAGATGGCGCTGCGGGCGGTGGGCCGCGCCCGGCGGGGCATAGGGAGCCGTGAGGCCGGATTGGAGGAGATGGGCGCGTTTCTCGGGGAAGCCGGTATCGGGAAAGACGCCGTCGAACTCTACGACGGATCGGGCCTCGCGCGGCTCAACCTGGTCAGCCCTTCCGCCGTGGTTGGGCTGTTGCGCTACATGTACCGGTCACCCGCGCGCGACGACTGGATTTCCCTGCTCCCAATCGGAGCGCAGGACGGCACCTTGATCGGCCGGTTCAAGGACAGCGCGGCCGCGGGGCGGATTTTCGCCAAGACCGGGACTCTCACGCATGCGAGCGCGATCTCCGGCTACGCGCGGCGTCCGGGCGGCGGCATGATCGCATTCTCCGTTCTCGTAAACAATTACGCCGCCCCGGTGTCCGCCATCCGTAGCATAATGGACCGCATTTGTACTCTAATGGTAGAGTAGGGGTCCAGCCAAACAGAAATGCCTATTTTCGAATACTCGTGTGAAGACTGCGGAGCGAAATTCGAGCGCCTGGTGCGCAACGCGCCGGACGCTCCGGAGCTTGCGTGCCCTTCCTGCGGCGAGACCCATCTGAAGCAGGAGTTCTCCACCTTCGCGCCACGCGCGAACGGTATTTCCAAACCCGCCGCCGCTCCGCCTTGCGCGAATGGCGGATGCTGCCAGCCCGGCATGTGCGGGATGAACTTCGACTGAGTAGGACAGGCCATCGCTTTGTGTGGCCTGTCGAGCCCACCAGCAGGCACGCCCTCGGCAGCACCCACGCCCGCCGAAAGACGACGAAAACCGATCGTCTGCCCCACTTTCAGAACGTAATCCCCACCAACAACTCCGCCTGATTCTGGTTTCCCTTGACCAGGCTGAGCGGATCTACCAGCCGTGACGAACCCCAGTGCGTGTACCGGATCTCCGGCGCCAGGTGGAAAACATGGAGATTCACGTCCAACCCGCCGCCCATCACAAATCCCTTAGTGGATTGGCCGCTTGGAGCCGAGTTGGATAGCCCCACCTTGCTGGTAATTGTTTGGGTGAGCCCGCTTAGAGTATCGAAGGCGTAGCCGGCATCCAGATAGGGCCGCGCCACCGCTCCGGGGAACTTGTACTTCAGCATCAGTGGGAATTCGAACCCGTTGGCGGTGACGCTCTGACCGACGGACGAGGTCGAACTCCCGCCGTAACTCATGCGGCGGTACAGGGCGTCCAGTTCGACGCTTAGACCCACGGGGAGTTTGAGTTCCAGGGATGGCCCCACGATGTAGTGTTTCGCATCCGAGCTAAAGCTGAAACTCTGGCTGCTCACCGCGGAGAAGAAATCCGTAAGCGGGATGCCGCCTTTGACGCCAAAGTTAAAAGGCCCGGCGGCGGACGTGCCGGCGCAAAGTAGGAGTAATGCCCATGCTCGCATAACTCAATCATACGAGTAATGCGGCCAGACGGTTTCCAACGGCGCGGAGCGCGCCGGAGATGCTAACTGCGCCCCACGGTGGTGGCCGGAGCGGCCGGAGGCCCGGATGTGTGTCCGGCGGGCATGATCCGTCGCAGCATTTCCAGCGGGACGCTCAGGAAGCCCGCGATGGCTCCGAAAACCAGCATGCGTAACAGATATCGGTTCACAATCCCTCCTCAATCTCCGAGGCGCCTGTGGAAGTGGGGGTCATCCCAGGACCTCGCTACCGCGGTCCCTCCGGGTCGCGCTTCCACCATGTGACAATTCCCCCTGCTTCCGTTTTACGGGTGGAACCGTTACTAGACGGTGAATTCGAGGTTAGAAGTTCTTGAAGGGCCCCACGAACTTCTCTTCGGGAAAGTCCGTCACCGCACTCAAGCCGCTAGATCGGAGAGGGCCGCCCCCGTCTCGTTGCGTTTCTTGTGCCAAGCCCAAAAACGCGAGTCGGAACTCCGAAACCTAGATTTAGCCGGAGTGTAACCAAATCGAAGCGCTGCGGGTGCTAACTAAGTATCTGCGCAGGCTCCGCGACTTCCCGGCATGAAACGCAAGATCGAGCTTCTCTACATTGACGCAGGGGGCGGCCACAGGGCCGCGGCGAATGCGCTCGCGGAAGCGATTCGCAGCCAGGACCGACCATGGGACGTGCGCCTGGTGTGCATCCAGGATTTGTTCGGGTCCTTCGATCCCGTCCGCCGGCTAACGGGCATCCCGTTTCACGACGTTTACAACATCATGCTGCGGCGCGGATGGACGCTAGGCGCCGCGCGGCTGATCCCGGTAATGCACGCGATCATCCGTTCGCTTCACGGAGCGCAGGTCGAAGCGCTCGAGCGCCACTGGGCTCCCTCGCAGCCGGACATGGTGGTCTCCCTAATGCCGCACTTCAACCGCGCCTTCAAACGCGCGTTGGAGCGCGCTTGTCCCGCGGCCCCGCTGGTGACCGTCCTCACCGACATCGCCGATTATCCGCCGCACTTCTGGATCGAGCGGCAGGATCAGTATGTCATCTGCGGATCGGACAAAGCCGTGGAGCAGGCGCTGGCGCTAGGCCTTTCGCCGCTGCGGATCTTCCGGACGTCGGGCATGATTCTCCACCCTCGGTTCTACGATCCTGTTCGGGTGGACCGTCGCGCGGAGCGCATCCGCCTCGGCTTGGCCCCGGACCGGCTCACAGGCATCGCGCTCTTCGGCGGCGAAGGGTCCATGGATCTGGTGAGAGTGGCCCGGACGCTGGAAGCCTCCGGCCTGCCCACGCAATTGATCCTGCTCTGCGGCCGGCACGCGGAAGCGGCCCGGCAGATCCGTAATCTGGGCGGGCGCATGCCAATGGTGGTGGAGGGATTCACCAGGCAGGTTCCGTACTACATGGCTCTGGCCGATTACTTCATCGGCAAGCCCGGGCCGGGATGCATCAGCGAAGCTCTGGCGATGAGTCTTCCCGTTATCGTGGAAAAGAACGCGTGGACGCTCGCGCACGAGCGGTACAACGCCGATTGGATAGTCGAATGCGGCGCTGGCATTGCGCTCGATAGCTTCACTCAACTCCCTCGCGCGGTGGGGGAGCTATTGCGGCCGGAGCGATATCGCGCTTACAAAGAGGCGACCGAACGGATCCGGAATTTCGCGGTGTTTGAAATCCCGGAAATGCTGGAGCAAATTCTCGGCGAAACCCGTTTCGCCGAGATCCCGGCCTGCCCGGATTTCAGCGCCGAACCCGCCGCCATCACACCCGTAGCGTGAAAGTATCTCCCAGGTACACGCGGCGCACCTCGGGGTCGCGCGCCAGGGCTTCGGGCGCGCCTGCACGGAAGATTTCGCCGTTGTTGATGATGTAGGCGCGGTCGGTCACGGCGAGCGTTTCGCTGACATTGTGATCGGTCACCAGGATACCGATATCCTGGCGCTTCAGATCGAAGATGATGCGCTGCAATTCCAGCACCTGGATCGGATCGATGCCGGAAAACGGTTCGTCCAGCAGCAGAAAGCGCGGCTCGATCACCAGCGACCGCGCGATCTCGACCCTTCGCCGCTCGCCGCCCGATAGCGTGTAGCCGCGGCTGCGGCGCACTTTCTCCAGCCCGAGTTGATCGATCAGCCGGTCCCTTCGCTCGAGGCGCTGCCGCGACCGCAGCGGCATGGTCTCGAGGATGGCCATCAGGTTCTCTTCCACCGTGAGCTTGCGGAAAACCGAAGCTTCCTGGGGGAGATAGCTGACGCCGCGCCGCGCGCGCTGGTACATGGGAAGCCGCGTAATATCTACGTTATCCAAGAGGATCCGGCCCGAATCGGGACTGATGAGGCCGACGATCATGTAGAACGACGTGGTCTTTCCGGCGCCGTTGGGACCGAGCAACCCGACCACCTTGCCCTGCTCCACATGCACGGAAACGTCGCGCACCACGGGCCGCCCGCCATACGCCTTGAAGATGTGGTCGGTTTCGAGGACGCTCATGGAGTTTTCTTGCTGTCGCGCATGATGCGCGTCTGCACGGGCTCTTTCGGCGTGCCGGTAATCAGCAGCCTAGCATCGTTGGTCCAGTAGGTCAATTCCAGTCCTGTGCTCGTACCCTCGCCATCCACCATGTGCGCGGGCTTTCCGTCGAGAATCACTTTCTGCTCGCTCTCGTAATACTCCGCATGATCGCCCGTCCCGGTGCGCGGCGCCTTTCCGGGCGTGGTTTCTACGATCTCCACGGAGCCATCCGCGTAGGCTTTCTCGAGCCGCGAATCCCCGCCCGACGCAAGAAAAGCCTGAAGCTTGCTGGATTTCACCCTCAGGCCGGCCCTCTCGAGTGTCACGCCGCCTGTGTAATCGGCGATGCGGTCCGCGTCCGAATACGTCATGTGCGCCGCACGCGTCACGGTAAGAATCGGCGCGGCCGGCGGAGAGCCGCCGGCTGCGTTCTTTCTACCGTCAGTAGCTGGCGCGGCGTTCTTCGACTGCGCGGCCGGGGCCGCGTTGTCTTTCGGCTGATCCCAAAGGCTGGTCACCACCTTGCCATCGGCTACCAGCGTGTGCTTGTCTTTGTCCAACTGAATCGCGTCCGCCTGAATGCGGTTGGCGCCTTGCCACATGAGCGCACCGCCTTCATAGCGCGCCAGGCGGCCGCGGTTGGAAGACGACATCCGCGCAGCCTGCGCCTGGACCGGCTGATCGCCGGACAACATCTCCGGGTTCTTTTTCCGATCCTGATCCGGCATCCGGCTCGATGACACTCCGCCATCGGCCGAGTAATCGCCCGTGCGCTGGTTCAGATGAATGGTGGCGGCGGACGTGGAGCCGGTCGGGTCCCAGACGCGCGCTCCGTTCCGGAGCACGACGGTTTCCTGGTCCTCGTTCTGCTCGGCGGAAGCCGCCCGCGCGTGCCGGTCGCCTTCGTCGTAGACGAAGTCGCCCGCCTGCTCGATGGTGGCCACATGTCCCGTCTTCGGATCGAAGCGCGCCGTCAGAGTCTTGCTGGAAGTGGTGGCGATCGTCCTGTTGCGCTTGATCTCGTCGGCGGTCGGCTCGGTTCGCGTCTTCACGTCGTCGGCGCGAAAGGTTTCGATTTCGTTTCGGGCGCCGTACTGGATCGCGATCCGGAACGCGTCGAGCGTCCGGTGACGCTGCGTTGGCTGGTTGGGAACGAATTCCAGCGAACCGGTGGAGTGCGTCATCATGCGGTCGATCTCGCGGCCCCCGAAACGCATGTCGATTTCGAGCGAATCCGCCCGCAGAATATTGGTCTCTCCGGCTGGGCGGCCAGGAGCGGCCACGGGTTTCGACGAGGCCACCGCGTGGCCCTGGGCGTCCACCCTGTCCAGCACGCTTTCGCCGCTTGCGTTGGCGAAGTGCATTTCCGTGTAGTCGGCTTTCAGACTGGTCTCGGCCGTGGTGGAAAGCGATGTCACCTGAGCATTTGTACGCGCCGTGATTTTCGAAACCACGCCGTCGTCGTCGAAATCCACGTGAACCCGATCTCCGGCGTACTGTAGCTTCCTGTCCGGCTGGAGTTTCGCGTCGAGTAAGACGTCCGTTCCGTGCGCGTGACTGGCATCGACATCGTGCAGAATCGCGTCGCGGGTCCCGTCGTCCTGCTCCACCTCGCGAAAATGGATCACGCAGTCCTGGCCTTCCACCACCGCGTCCCCGCGCGTGAGCTTGCCCCACGGCTTGAGCCATACCTCGGACTTGGCCTCAAAATAGTTGAGGCTGCCGGCTTCGATTTTTGTCGGCTTGGCCTTGGGGCTCTTGGGCTGCAGGTTCAGGACTGCGTCCTGTTTCATGAACAATTCGCGCGTATTCGGATCGTAGGTTGCGCCGGTCGATCTTCCCACTCCGTTTTGGAAAGTGAACGTCGTGGGGCGATCAGTCTCGGCCCGTCCGGAATCCTGGTCGACGGCGATTCCCGAAGAGACGATCGATACCAGCGTGTGCTTCGGCTCGCCATTAGCCGGCTCCCCGAGCGTGATCTCGACGTCGCCATCCGAATACAGGCGGTTATCGTTGGTGGTTAGCGTCGCCGCGGCGCTCGTCACAAGGTCGTAGGCGCTGTCGTCTTTGTTGTAGAGCTGCAGTTTGACTTCTTTCAGGTCCACCGTCAGAGAGTCTTTGGACTGTCTGAACTCCTTTGCTTTCAGGCGCCACGCGAGGTGACCGCCGACCGTGCGCGTGAGCTTCGTAACCTTCCTTGGCCGACAAACTGAGCTCGGGAGGCAGCGGACGCGGTTTAGCCGGCGACTGCGCGCGCAGGGCCTTCTTGCGCGCAACATAGGTCACGCCGACCCCGCCGAGCATCGCGGCGATCACGACCAGCAGAATCCACCGCGCGCCTCTCATTTGGACAATTCCACTATAGCAATCCGCCTTCCGCTGTCTCGCAATCCGCCCGTTAAGGAAAACCCAGCTTCACCGCGAATGCGCGGAGACGCCGAAAACAAGCAAATCAGGAACCTTTCGCGGCCTCTTCCGGCTCTGCGCGCGTCCGGGAGCGTCACAAGCCGCCCCAAACGCGCAAGACCATTCCGCAGTATCTTCTCACCCCGTGGGTGCGCCAGCCGAGGGAGCGGAGATCGCGGAGAACTCAAGAAAACTCCGCGTCTCCGCGACTCGGCGGGGGGTTTCTTGTGGCGCTATTGACGGATCGGGAGCTGTCCGCGCGTCACGGAACTCCGCGCGAAAGCTGATAACCTGAAGGCGGTAAGCGGAGAGCTGACAGCGGACAGCCATGACCCTGCCAATCCGAATCCTCGTGACCGGCGGGACTTTCGACAAGGAATACGACGAGATCTCGGGCGAGCTTTACTTCAAGAGCACTCACGTCGGCGACATGTTGCGCCTGGGCCGCTGCCGTCTGGATGTTCGCGTCAGCACGCTGATGATGATCGACAGCCTGCGCATGACCGATGCCGATCGCCAGCTCGTGCTGGACCATTGCCTTCGCGCCGAAGAGGAACGCATCGTCGTGACCCATGGAACCGACTCCATGGAGCAGACCGCGGTCGTGCTGGGCAAGCACGTTAAGAAGAAAACAGTGGTGCTCACCGGGGCCATGGTGCCTTACACGTTTGGCAGCTCGGATGGACTCTTCAACCTCGGTACGGCGCTGGCGTTCGTCCAATCGTTGCCTCACGGCGTGTACGTGGCCATGAACGGGCGGCATTTCCCGTGGCGGTCGGTCCGGAAGAACCGGAAGCAGGGCATATTCGAGGACGCGCAAGAGACCTTATAAGGGAACGCTCAAGTACGCACACTCCGCGCAAGATATTTATTTGTAACAAAATCAACAATTTACAATATTTTTTTGTCACTCTCTGGTTGAGTGTGCTAATAATAGATAGTGAAGCCCACGGTATTTCCTCGTTGGGCTCGAAACTTTGAATCGCGTTATCAACACTAAAGACTGGGAGGTTCCTGATCTATGAACATTCGTCCGCTTTATGACCGGATCGTGGTCAAACGGGTTGAGCAGAAAGAGCAGATGCAGGGTGGCCTGTACATCCCCGACACAGCCAAAGAAAAGCCGCAGGAAGGCGAAGTAGTGGCGGTTGGGCATGGCAAGCGACTGGAGGACGGCAAACTGGTCCCCCTCGAAGTGAAGGCCGGCGACCGCATTCTCTTCGGCAAGTACTCGGGAAGCGACATCAAGATCGTGGACGAAGAGTACCTGATCATGCGCGAGGATGAGGTCCTCGGCATTTTGGTTGACCAGAAATAACAGGAGAGAAGAACGATGGCGAAACAAATTATCTATTCCGAAACTGCGCGTCAGGCCATTCTCCGCGGCGTGAATCAGCTCGCCGAAGCGGTGAAGGTCACGCTGGGCCCCAAGGGCCGCAATGTCGTGTTGGAGAAGAAGTTCGGCGGCCCCAGTATCACCAAGGACGGCGTCACGGTCGCCAAAGAAGTCGAATTAAAGGATCCGCTGGAAAACATGGGCGCGCAGATGGTGCGTGAAGTCGCCTCCAAGACCAGCGACGTGGCCGGCGACGGCACTACCACCGCCACCATTCTGGCCCAGTCCATCTTCCGCGAAGGCGTGAAGGCGGTTGCCGCCGGCGCCAACCCAATGGCCTTGAAGAAAGGCATCGAGAAGGCCGTCGAAGTGGCCACCGAAGAAGTGAAGAAGCTCTCGAAGCCCGTTTCCGGCGACATGATCGCTCAGGTCGGCACTATCTCCGCCAACAACGATCCCACCATCGGCAACATCATCGCCGACGCGATGAAGAAGGTCGGCAAGGACGGCGTCATCACGGTTGAAGAGTCCAAGACCATGACCACGGAACTGGTCACCGTCGACGGCATGCAGTTCGACCGCGGCTATCTGTCCCCCTACTTCGTGACGGACGCCGAGCGGATGGAAGCGGTTCTCGACGAACCACTCATTCTCATCCACGAGAAAAAGATCTCGAACATGAAGGACCTGCTGCCGCTGCTCGAGCAGATCGCCCGTTCCGGCAAGCCGCTCCTGATCATCGCCGAGGAAGTGGAAGGCGAAGCGCTGGCCACCCTGGTGGTCAACAAGCTGCGCGGCACGCTGAACGCGTGCGCGGTGAAGGCCCCGGGCTTCGGCGATCGCCGCAAGGCCATGCTGGAAGACATCGCCATTCTCACCGGCGGCAAGGCCATCATGGAAGAAACCGGCATCAAGCTGGAAGGCGTCCGCCTGGATGACCTCGGGCGAGCCAAGCGCGTCACCATCGATAAGGACAACACGACCATCGTGGATGGCGGCGGCGCTCAGAAGGCCATCGAGGGCCGCATCAAGCAGCTCCGCGCCCAGATCGACGAGACCACCTCGGACTACGACCGCGAGAAGTTGCAGGAACGCCTCGCCAAGCTGGCCGGCGGCGTTGCCGTGATTCGCGTGGGCGCCGCTACCGAGACCGAAATGAAGGAGAAGAAGGCCCGCGTCGAGGACGCCATGCACGCCACTCGCGCGGCCGTCGAGGAAGGCATCGTTCCCGGCGGCGGCGTGGCGCTGCTCCGCGCCTCGGCCGCTTTGAAGGACATCAAGCTGGAAGGCGACGCTCAGATCGGCATTGACATCGTCCTGCGAGCCTGCCAGGATCCGCTGCGCCAGATCGTCATCAACTCGGGTACCGAGGGCGCGATTGTCGTCGAGAAGATCCGCGAGAGCAAGAATCCGAACTTCGGCTTCAACGCGGATACCGATAAGTACGAAGACCTGGTCGAAGCCGGCGTCATCGACCCGACCAAGGTTACCCGCACCGCTTTGCAGAACGCGGCTTCCATCGCATCCTTGATGCTGACCACCGAGTGCATGGTGGCGGACATCCCCGAGAAAAAGCCGGCCTCTCCCGCCCCGCACGGCGGCGGTGAGATGGATTACTAAAGCGCTGTGACCGCGTGATGGAGTGCTCTTGCGAGAAGCCGCTCTGTCGCGGCTCCAATCCGAGCCGCGACAGTCATGGAGCGGTGACCCGATAGCGCCGAATCTACCGGTCAGAGCACTAGGGAGCGCTCGGACTTCCGCCATCGGCGATCCATTCGCCGGCTGACGCGGAGATTCGAGGGCTAGCCCGAACGGTAGAAAGTCAAAAGGCCGCGTTCCCGAACCCGGGGGCGCGGCCTTCTTGTCGTTCTGTGGCTTTTGGCTCCGGAGCCCGAGCCTTGCGGTCCTCTCCGGTCGCGGGACAGCGCGCCGGCGCCCCCCGCGCCCGGATGTCGAACGCCCTACGCGGCCCAGCTTTGCGGGAAGTAGCTCTCGGCGCCCTCCGACGTCTGGTTCGCCGCCCATGGGCTGACTCGAGCCGGAGCGGGCTCGTGGCTTTGGGATACGCCTTCCCATCCCTCCGCGAGGGTCATCAGCAAGCCGAGTACGTCGGCCAGCGGAGCATCCGCCTGCTGGAAGTTGGCTTCCAGGAGGCGGCGTTGCATGTAGTCGTAGAGTTGCGAGAGGCGCGCGGCGATCTCGCCTCCGCGCTCGTGATCGAGCGACGACGTGAGCTCGCTCAGGACTTCTATCGCCTTCGAGATCGCCCGGGAGCGCGCTGCGATGTCACCCGCGGCAAGGTGATGACGGGCGTCGCGGACTCGCGCGATCGCCCCTTGATACAGCATCCGCACCAGTTCGACCGGATCGGCCGACAGAATGCGAGACTCCAGATACGCTTGGCTGGCGCTGGCGTACATAAATCCTCCCAGACACTTATCGGCCGCGAAAGGAATTTCTTCCCGGCGGCTACTTCTTCAAGTCCTCGGCCAGACGCAACACGTACTCCGCCGGAACTTGCGACACCACCTCGCGCGTCTTACGGTCTACCACCTGGATCAGCATGCGTTGCGAGCGCTGATCCCGTTGAAAGACTAATTCGTCCTGGCCCAACATCTCCGATGCGTTGATCGCTTTGACCGCTTTGACCACTTCGCGGTTCTCCGCGGGCATCTCCACGGAGGCCACTGGCGCCGCCGCGCCCTGAGGGCTTCCGGCGCCTGGTGTCCGGCTGACAGCGGATATATCCATAACGGCTCCTCCGCGAGTCCGGAGCGATCCCTGGCGGCCCAATGGCGCCGCCAGTCGCCCGAACTCCGTCCGATATTCTCATCGGACAGACGGGCCGAATTATGAGCCGCTCGGAAACCTGCGCCGCCAACTGTGCGCCGCCGCACGCTCCCGTTTCGCGCTCCATTCCAGCCGGCCGAAAAGCTAGGCAGGGAATCCCAAATGGTAAAAACGGTTTCCGTGATCGGAATCGAGCCGGCGGAGTTGCGATGGATTCGGTCCCTGATCGAGCTCCTGCGCCACCCGGACCCAAGCATCCCGGAACTTGCCCGTCAGGCGATCCTCTACTTGAGCCGCAGCGCGGACGAGCGAGCCGTTCCCGGTTCAGGCGCCTGACCCCCGGCCGGTCGGCGCCGCCGGCCCCTGATCCGTCCAATAGCGCAGTCCCAACCGCGGAGGCGCGGAGATCACGCGGAGGGACGCAGAGATGAAGCGATTCTTTGCGACCTCCGCTTCCCCGAACGTTCGCCCCGCGGGTCGAAGAGCTTCCTGGCCCTTCCGGTTTCGCCAGTCCGCGCAGGCGATCGCGGAGCCAGCGGAGCGCGCAGTTCTCGTTATGCTCCGCGCAATCTCAGCGTTCTCCGTGTCTCCGCGGTGTGGAACGCCACGGAAGGATTAGGGGCGGCAGGCGCATTCACGAACCGGAAATAGGTTTATCCTATTGGCTAGTCCGCCACTGAGACCGGCGGAAGGAGCCGACATGCCGACCCCCGCAAAGATTCTGCTGCCCGTGGATTTCTCCGAACGCTCGGTGGGCGCTGCCCAGTGTGCGCGGTCGCTGGCTGCCCGCTTCGGCTCGGAGGTGACCGTTCTGCACGTGCTCACGCCGCCCGCGCTCGAGGTAGGGGCTCTCGAAATCAGCGGCGCCATGCTGGCGGAGTTGTACCGCGGCCGCGCCGCGCAGGCGGAGGCCGATCTGGACGAATTCATGAAGTCCGGTCTTGAGGGCATTCGCGCGCGGCGGCTCGTCCTGGAAGGCGATCCCGCCGCCCGCATCGTCTCGACCGCCCAATTCGAACACTCCGACCTGATCATCATGCCGACGCACGGCTACGGGCGCTTCCGGCGCTTCATCCTCGGTTCGAACACCGCCAAGGTGCTCCACGACGCCGATTGTCCGGTGTGGACGGGCGTCCATATGGAGCAGGCGCCGGCGCCGGCGGCCGCGCCTCGGCCGGACGCTTCGCAGACCCCGTTCCGGAGCATCCTCTGCGGCGTCGATCTTGGGCCGCAGAGTGAAAAGACGCTCGCCTGGGCGGCCATGTTGGCGCGCGAGTTCGGCGCCAAGCTCACCATCGTGCACGCAGTCGGGGCCATCCCCGAGCCCGCCGGTGGCGCTTCGGGCGAACGGCGCGGCGGAATCGGCGAAGCGGCCGAACGCGAACTGGCCCGCCTCCAGCGCGCCGCCGGCGTAGAGGGTGACTCGATCGTCGCGCCGGGCGAACCGGCCGCGGCGCTTTGTTCGGCCGCCGAACGGCTCAAAGCCGACGCGCTCGTGATCGGCCGCGGCTCCGCTTCGGGAGTCTTCGGACGGTTGAGGACCAATGCCTACGCCATCATACGGCAGTCGCCGTGTCCCGTCGTGAGCGTCTGAGGACGGACGGCGCCGCCCTGGACTTCCGGATTCCGTTTCTTTCAACGCGATTTCAGACGCCGCGCAAGAACGTGTTACATTGCAGAAAGTGAATCGTACTCTCCCCCAAGTATTGGCCGAAACGGCGGCGCGTTTCGGCGACGCCGTGGCCCTGCGCCAGCCCCGCCCGGGGGCGGGGGGTTACGAAACGCTTTCCTGGAAACAATACCTCGCCGCGGCCACGGAAATAGCTGCTGGCTTGCGCGCGCTGGGCCTCGCCAGGGGCGATGTCGCCGCGCTGAACTCCGAAACCCGCATGGAGTTCTATTTAGCCAACCTGGGCGCGCTCACGGCCGGATGCATCGCCATGGCGCTCTATCCCAGCTACCCGGCGCCGGATTTGGTCCGCATGATGGAGTCGGCGGGCGCCAAGGCAGCCTTTGTCGAAGAACCGTCCCAGTTGGAGGCCTTGCGGTCCGCACCGGTCCAACACTGGATACTCCTCACCGGCCGGGCCGAAGGCGCGAAGACTCTGGACGAGTTACGCGCGCTGGGCCGCGAAGCGTTGGTTCGGGATCCGGGCTTGGCCTCGAAGCTGAACGCGGAAACGCAACCGTCCGATCCCGCGGTCCTTTATCTTACGTCCGGGGCTACTGGCGAACCCAAGCTGGCGCTCGTAACTCACCACGCCATCGTCTCCAACATCGACATGGGCCCGGCCGTTCTCCCGCTCGGTCCGCACGACGCCAGCGTGGCGTTCCTTCCCTCGGCGCACATCGCCCAGCGCGTGGTGATGGAATATCTGGCCATCCGCTGCGGCATGCCCGTCACCTTCGCCGCCAGCCTGCTCCAGTTGCCGCAGGAAATCCGCCAGACCCGGCCGACGATTCTGCTGGCCCCGCCGCGCTTATGGGAGCGCATCTACTCGACGATTTGTACGGAGATCAACAAACGTCCGGCGGCCGTGCGCCAGGCGTTTTACGGCGCGCTCGGCATGGCGCTGGCCGCCGCGAACTACCGCCGCGAAGGACGGTCGGTCCCGTGGCGGCTTCGCGCGCCTCTGAAGCTCGCGGACATGATTCTCTTCCGTAAGGTGCGCGCCCGGTTCGGCGGCCGAATCCGGGTAGCCGCTTCCGGCGCGGCGCCGCTCGCCAAGAATCTGGCCGAGTTCTACGAAGCCATCGGCATGCCGCTCGTCGAAGGATACGGGCTAACCGAAGGGGGCGTGGCCACGCTCAATCCCATTGACGCTCCCCGCCCCGGCAGCATCGGCAAGCCGCTCCCGGGCGTCGAACTGCGCCTCTCTTCCGAAGGCGAACTCCTCATTCGCGGCGCAACCCTGTTCTCCGGGTACTGGAACGACCCGCAGGCCACCGCCGAGGTTCTGCGCGACGGATGGCTGCATACCGGCGATTTCGCCACTATTGACCCTGATGGCTTCGTCACCATCACCGGCAGAAAGAAAGAGCTGATCGTTTCGTCCACCGGGAAGAAGATTCACCCCGCGCGCGTGGAAAACCTGTTCAAGATGGAGCCGCTCATCAGCCAGGCGCTGCTCGTGGGCGACGGCCGTCCCTATCTGACCGCGCTCTTTACCGTAAACACCGCTACGGCCGAAGCGCTGAAGGGGATGGACGAGTGGAAAGGAAAGCCGGGGGCGGAAATCGCCAAGGCGCCGCCGGTGTTTGCGGAAATCCGTAAGGCGGTGGCGCGCGCCAACCGGTACCTGGCTCCCTTCGAGCAGGTACGGCGATTCCGCATTCTCCCGCGCGAGTTTTCCATTGGTGAAGGCGAGCTCACGGCCACCATGAAAGTGCGCCGTTCGCGCGCGCTCGAGAACTTCAAAGCCCACATCGAAGAGCTGTACGCCGGGCGGGAGTAACGCCCGCTCCCAGGCGGCGGCGACGATCCGAGCCGCGACCGTGAGAGCGGAGGGCCTTTACGCCGGTTGGGAGTAAGCCGCACTTCCGGCGCCGCCCCGATCCGAGCCGCGACCGTCAGGGAGCGGAGGGCCGCCCAGCGCGGCGGCGTTCCGTCAAACGAAAGCAATATGTGAGGCCGTACCAGCCCCGCCATCAGCGTAAGACCAGCCTCCGATCATGCTAAAGTCAGGGAAGCGAAGGCGCGCGGTACGTTCTGTCCGACTCAACAGTGCGTAGCGCGCCCGGCCCTTCAGCCGCAGCATCGGAAGCCCCACACAGGATCGGGCGGTTAGCTCAGCCGGTTAGAGCGCCTGCCTTACAAGCAGGAGGTCCGCGGTTCGAGCCCGCGACCGCCCACCATTCAATGCCACACTCTCTCAGCACCAGGTCGATGGACGCCGCAGAACAAACCCATCTCCCCGCCGAACTGTCTCGGGCATATGGGAAGAAGCCAAGCTCGACTTCTTAATGTCGATAACACCGTGCGCCAACTGCCTGAGTAGTTTGGATTTCCTGTTCGGGGGAAAAGCCACCAACACGCGTTTCCTCGGGAATAGAACCGCAGCCTTTGAAACCGGAGCCGCCAGATCGCTGTCGGCGGAGATCAGCAAGGCCACATCGAAGTCGTCGTGGAATGCGTCAACCAGCAACTCGCAGGCGATGTTGACGTCGGTCATCTTCTCGCTATGCGAGGAATACTCGTGCCCGCACGCCCTGCATGTCCTGGCGCTGCGCTAGTAGTGTCCATAGTGAATGCGCAGATCGGGGCGATGCGCCTGGAGCGCCTCCAAGTAGGCCGTTTGACGCGCTACTTTGTCGGGGGGATCGGAGACGCGAGAGGTGAAGTAGTTCGTTCTGGTCAAAGTCTGGGTCCGCGGATTGACGATGCCCGACGCCAAGGCGGGGACGTCGAGCCATAAGTACCGCTCGAGGGCAGCGCTTTTCAAGCCAAAGTACAGGTTAAAGCCGTCCACGTAAGCTATAACCCGTTCCATATGAAAACTTTAGCCTCTGGCTTGAAAATCCTCGGTGGAAGTGTCATACTAACATCTCGAACAGCCCCGCGGATCGCATCCGCGGCCAGACGCCCTCGGCAACGGGGGCGTTTCCCTTTTAGGGACCCTCGGCTGGTCTGATGTGCGGAATCCCGCTCTCCTCGTTTGGGCCAATTGCCATCGGCTTATTGATCCCAAGCAGACTACCCGGATCGCAGCCAGCTACTTCCGAAGCTCCGCCACCAGCGCCGCGATCTCCTTCTGCTTCGCTTCGATGATGTCCAGCAGTTCGGTGGGTGTGCGCGTGTCTTCTACCGATTTGGCGTTCGGGTTTACGGCTTTCAGGTCGAAGTTCCGGCCTTCGATCTGGTCGCGGGTGACGGTCCAGCTTCTCTCGCTGTCTTCGCGATCGGGCAGGCGGCGGAAGAAGTCGTCGAACCGCTCCAGCAGGAACGGCGTCTTCTTGCCGACTTTGATATCGGACAGGTCGTAGTACCAGACTTTCTCGGTCGGGCCGCCTCGGGTGAAGAACAGCAGGTTGGTCTTCACTCCGGCGCCGGCGGCCGTGAACACGCCTCCGGGCATGGACACGATGCACCACAGGTCGCAATCGTTCAGCAGCTTCTTCTTAGTTTGGGCGAAGGCCGTCTCGTTGGTTCGGAACAGCACGCCTTCATCGAGCACGATTCCGCACCGGCCGCCGGGCTTCAGGCTGTCGATAACGTGCTGCAAAAAGAGCACCTGTGTGGCCCCGGTTTTGTACGCGAACCGCGTCTGCGCGTCTTTGCCTTCTTTGCCTCCGAAGGGCGGATTGGTCAAGGCCACGTCGTAAAGCGGCGGCGCGTCCTGAAACAGGCCGCCGTACAGTTCCTGCCCGGTGAGCGTGTTGCCGTGCCACAGGTTTGGTTGGTCGATGCCGTGCAGCACCAGGTTGGCCAGCGCGATGGGGTAAACCAGGTTCTCTTTCTCCCGGCCGTAGAACGTGCGCTCGCGGAGCAGTTCGAGTTGGTCGCCGGTGGCGTCGTCGCCCAGCTTGCTTCGCATGTGTTCGAAGCTCTGCGCCAGAAAACCGCCCGTGCCGCAGCCGGGGTCGTAGACCGTCTCCCCCGCGGAGGGGTCCACCACGCGGACCATAGCCCGGATGATCTCGCGCGGCGTGAAGAACTGCCCGCCGTCGTTGCCCTTCTCGCCCATCTTCAGCAGTAGGCCCTCGTACACCTGCGAGAGCGTGAAGACGTGCGTGGGGTCGACGCTTTCATTGCTGATTTCGTGAACTTTGTCGAGCACGTCGAGCAGGGGGCCGCACGATGGAGCCAGCGGCGTCAATTGAGACGCGCATGATTGCCAGCCTTTCGACACGCATGGGTTAGGGAGCCTCTACCCGCCAAGCGGCCGTGTGCCTGGGTAGCATCTCCCATGGCGTGATGGCCGTTCCCGGGTGTAATACTCCGAATGGCCGTTTGGACTCACCCTCGGCTGGATGCCGATCTGCAAGATAATCTCCGTGGACCGCAGCCCGCCCCAGACGGATAAGTGATATTCTCAGTCTTCTCATTAATATGCCTCAGCCAACCGCTCCCCAGGAGGTTGTCGATCTTGTCGAGCGATTTGATCGAAATCAGGGCGCGTACCGATCCGACGCCTACAACGAAACGAGGGTCCGCCGCGAGTTCATCGATCCGTTCTTCAGCGCGCTTGGATGGGACGTAGACAACCAATCGGGGGCCGCGGAAGCCTACAAGGATGTGATCCATGAGGATTCCATCAAGGTCGGAGGTGCAACAAAGGCGCCTGACTACTGCTTCCGTGTCGGGGGCACGCGCAAGTTCTTCGTCGAAGCCAAGAGACCCGCTGTCAACGTAAAGCAGGATTCCGCCTCCGCGTTTCAACTCCGGCGCTACGCTTGGTCCTCCAAGCTGCCTCTGAGTGTACTGACCAATTTCCGCGAGTTTGCGGTCTATGACTGTCGGATACGGCCGGACCAGCACGATCCCGCGGCGACAGGTAGAATTCTTTACTCGCCGTTCACCGACTACGTGCCGAAGTGGGCGGAGATCGCCGGAGTCTTTTCCAAAGACGCTGTTTACAAGGGATTCTTCGACAAGCATATTGAGGCTACCCGTGGAAAGAGGGGGACTGCGGAGGTCGATGACGCCTTCTTGGGCGAGATTGAATCTTGGAGAGAAGCGCTTGCACGCAACATCGCGTTGCGCAACGCGAGACTCGATTCCCGAGATACCAACTTCGCGGTCCAACGACTGATCGACCGAATCATCTTCTTGAGAATCTGCGAGGACCGTGGCATCGAGCCCTACGAGCGGCTCAAGGGCTTGGCTTCGCAGAACCGCGTCTATGAGAAGCTTTGCGTGCTCTTCAAGGAAGCCGACGAACGGTACAACTCGGGTCTGTTTCACTTCTATCCGGATCCGGAGCGCTTGGAAACGCCCGATAGCGTCTCGCTGAAATTGCGAGTGGACGATCAAGCCCTCGCGGAAATCATTCGAAATCTGTACTATCCGGACAGTCCGTATGAATTCGCGGTTCTTCCCGCGGACATTCTCGGTCAGGTGTACGAGCAGTTCTTAGGAAAAGTGATCCGGCTGACCGCCGGCCACCAAGCCAGGATTGAGGACAAACCGGAGGTTAAGAAAGCCGGCGGGGTCTACTACACGCCCACCTATGTTGTCGATTTCATCGTTGACCAGACCGTTGGTGGGCTGCTGGAAGGCAAGAGCATCAAGGAAGCCTCCAAGGTCAAGATCGTGGACCCGGCATGCGGGTCCGGGTCCTTTCTCTTGGGGGCCTACCAGTACCTTATCGATTGGCACCGGCAGCAATACGAGAAAGACGACCCCGAAAAGCACAAGAAAGTCCTATATCAAGGGCCGGGGGGAGCCTGGCGCCTGACCGCCTCGGAGCGAAGGCGTATTCTGCTCAACGGCATTTTCGGCGTCGATATCGACAATCAGGCCGTTGAAGTGACCAAGCTGTCGCTCCTCCTGAAGGTCCTGGAGGGCGAAACGGAGCAGAGTCTTTCGGCGCAGCTTCGCATGTTCCACGAGAGGGCTTTGCCCGACTTGGGCAGCAATATCAAATGCGGAAACTCGCTTGTGGGGTCCGACTATCCACTTGGCCAGCAGATGGGCCTACTTGATGAAGACGCGATGTATCGGATTAACGCCTTCGACTGGGCTGGCGAGGACGGCTTCCCCGACATTATGCGCGGGGGCGGGTTCGACGTTGTGATCGGAAACCCACCCTATGTCCGTCAGGAGTCTCTCTCCGAAGTCAAAGACTACATGCAGGCCCACTACAAGTCCTACCAGAGCACTGCGGACCTGTACGTTTATTTCATGGAGAAGGCGCTGAGGCTTCTCCGCAAGGGCGGATCGTTCAGTTTCATCGTGTCGAGCAGCTTCCTGAAGACCGCATATGCCGGCCGTCTTCGCGAGTTCATGAGTCAGAATGCCGCGGTGATCAGGATTGTGGATTTCGGCGGTCTATCGTTGTTTGCAAAGGCCAAGGACGTCTACGTCAGCATCCCTCTGCTGCGAAAGGCAGCTCAGCCCGACAAGGTGTCTGTGTGCCAGGTGGAATCGGTGGACCACGTTGACCTTCGAACCTATGTGCCCAAGCAAGAATATGCTATTCCGGCGGCCCGGCTGGTATCGGGGGCTTGGTCCCTTGAGCCGGAACGCGAGCGCGCGGTATTCAGAAAAATTGCCAAGGCTGGCGTGCCACTCGAGAAGTATGTCGCGGCGCGCATTTTCTACGGGATCAAAACTGGGCTTAATGAAGCCTTCGAGATCACCGGCGCCGAGCGAAAGCGTTTGACCCGGGAGGCTCCCGGTTGCGCGGATCTAATCAAGCCGTTCCTTGGCGGCCAGGACATTCGGCGCTACGCCATTCGTGACACGGGCCGCTTTCTGATCGTTATTCCTTCCGGGTGGACCCGGCAGCAGATGGGAGGCTCCGCGCGTTCGGAGCGTGAAGCCTGGATCTGGCTCACCAAATCGCATTCAGCGATGGCGCGCCATCTGGAATCATTCTCGGACGCCTTGAGAAAGAGGCAGGACAAGGGTGAGTTCTGGTGGGAACTGCGTCCCTGCGACTACTACGATGTGCTGAGCCGAGCCAAGATTGTATACCCCGATATTGCGAAAGGGCCCCGCTTCTACCTTGACACCGCAGGGACGTTCATCTCCAATACCGCATATTGCCTGGGCAGCGACGACCCCTATCTCTTGGGCATTCTCAATAGCAAGCTCTTCTGGTTCGTGATTGGCAAACTGAGCATTCCCTTTGGTACTCGGGCAGGTGAATTCCGCTACAGGCTCATCTACCAGTACATGGCGAAGGCGCCCATTCGTACGATTAACGCCGAAAGTTCCGATGACCGGCGCGCTCATGACCGCCTGGTGGCGCTTGTTCGGAGAATGCTCGCGTTGAACCGACAGCTCGGTGACGCCAACAGCCCGCCGGCCAGGACCCCAATCGAGCGCCAGATAGCCGCTGCCGATGCGGAGATTGATCGATTAGTGTTTGAGCTTTACGGGCTCACCGAAGAGGAGATGAAGGTCGCGAGCGGCGGAACCTCGCTGGTGTCTGGGTGAGTACGAACCTGACGCTGCTGGGGACGTGACAGCGCCCATCGTGGTGATCGGACAAATGGAGGCCTTGCCAGGAACTACCAAGCAGGCGGAGCGCCGGGACCCGGTGGGTTACGACGACGCGCTCGCTGCCATCGATAATGTCGATGGTCCCGGCCGTCTCCTCGCGGCGGATCAGGTCTTCGGTCCACCCGCGGCCATGTAACGCCGGATCGATGAGTTTGGCTCTGGTATCGGCTTCGCTGAGAGGCACTGCGTCTCCCGCACCAAGAAACAAACGTACCAGCTTAATCGTTCGGGCGCTAGGGCTGGCGTCCCTCACAGGCGTCACAAGGGTGGCTTAAGCGGTGGAACAACCCATTTCAGGCGGCTAAGGCGGCGAGGACGCACTGAAAACACGAGTGCATAGGGAGTTTCCCTCCCAACCGTGGCGGGAGTCTGGCGCGCCGGGGCCGGCAGCATGCCAGGCGCCCCTTTGCGCGGTCATGGCATTGTTGCCGTTTGAGATGGGAGCAGGCTGGGAATCTGTTCGCCTGCGTGGCCCAGCGCACGGGCCAGACTCAATTTGCCCAGATTGTGGGCGAACACGCTATCGATCAAGTCCAACTGCGCGCTGGCCACCGTTTCTTGCGCTTGTACCACCTCGACCGTGTTGATCACGCCGGCTTCCATGCGCGCGCGGGCCATCTCCAGCGTCTCCTGGGCAACCTGTAGATTCTTGCGCGCGACCTCGACTTGTCCGGCCGCCGCTTCCAGATCGAGGCAGGCCTGGCGGACTTCGGCTTCGATCTGCCCGCGAGCGTCTTCCAATTCGGCCTGGCGCTGCGTCAGCGTCGCTTCGGCCTGCGCCACGTCGCCCGCCGCGCGCCCGCCTTGCCACACCGGAATACTGACCGTGCCGGCCACCGCGAAAGCTCCGTGCGATTGCGCCGGGTTGACGCCGATCGCTTCGTAGTAGCCACTCACCGCAACCGACGGCAGCCGCTCGGCCCGCGCAGCCGACAGAGCCTTCGCGGCCGCCTCCACCTGGGATTGCGCGGCTTTGAGATCGGCGCGCCGCTGTTCGGCCTGGGCCACGGCGGCCTCCACGCTCTGGAGCGGCGCCGGGCTGAACGGGAAACGGTCCGTTAGCCGATAGCCGTCATTGGGCGGGAGGCCGGTGAGCCGCGCCAGATTGATCTTCTGCTTGGCGAGATCGTTGCGCAGGGTAATGACCCGCTGTTGCTGGGTGAGCGTTCGCACCTGGCTCTGGTCGACGTTGAGCCGCCCCAGCACGCCCTCGCCGTGTTGTTCGGTGGATTGATGAAAGAGCGCATTGGCGGTGTCGAGCTGGGCTTGCGCGGCGTCCACGCGGGCTTGCGCTGCCAGCGCCTGCAAATATGCGCCGCCTACCGCCAGAGCGATCAGGTCGCGGGCATCCTCCAGGCTGTATTGGCTGGCGTGGGAGGTCGCTTTGGCGGCGCGGTAGTTGTTAAGCGCGGTCAGGTTCGCCACGCTTTGGCTGAGGCTCGCCTGAAGAGCGAAGTAGTTGAACGGGCCCACGATCATGGGAAAGTGGAAGCCGGGCACGGGCAGGGCGATGCGCAGTCCCATCGCCGCCAGGTCGGTTTGCTCCACGGTTTCGCTCAAACTGCCGTTGATGTTCGGCAAGAGGGCGCTGCGCGCCACCGTCACCTGCGCTCCGGTTTGACGGACCGCCTGCGCCATCCCTACCGCGCCCAGGTTGTAGGCCAGGCCGCGCCGCAGCGCCTCCTCGAGCGACAGCTTGCCGGAAAAAGGAATAGCACGGCGTGCTGCGCGCGCTGCCGCTATAAGGCCCGGAAATCTGCACGCTGGGGTTCAGGGCGTTGACGCTGGCCGTGGTCCCCGCGACGGGCTGTTCTACCGCGCTGGCCGAACCGCCCTGGGAGTTGCGCCCCGAGGCCGGCAACACCGCCGCCGGCGATCCCCCGCCGGACGAAGTTTGTGCGAAAGCGCTGCCTACGCCCGTCAGGAACGTCAAAAGCGCAATGCGGCCCAATGATTTCATGGCATCTCTCGTCATTTCGATATCGCTACCAACTTCCGCATGGCGGCCACCAACTGGCGCTGTTCCGCCGCCGATAGCGGCGCCAACTGGCGCGCCTCGGCGCGTTGCGCGCGTGGCAGCGCGCGGGCGAACAAGCGGTCGCCGGCCTTCGTGCGCTGCACCCATTGCACGCGGCGGTCGCGCGGGTTTCGCTCGCGGCGCAACCAGCCCCGGCGCTCCAAACCATCCAGCACCGCCACCAGGGAGCTGGGGTCGAGGCCGCACAACTCGGCCATTTCGTGCTCCGGTACGTCGCCGGTTCCGGCTCTGGCCAGCAGCCAGAACTCTCTCGTGCGCAGTTCCAACGGCGCCAGGGCGCGATCCAGGCGCCGGCGCGCCTCCAGCCAGATCTTCCAGTTGCAAAACCACAATCCAGGCGCATCCGGCTGCCACGCGGGCATCACTTTCGTTGCGGTCTTCTTGGCGGCGGCGCGCGGCATGGTTACAAGGTCCGCCGGAATAGCAGCGTTGCGCCCGTCAGTACCAGCGCCGAGGTCAGCGTCAGAGCGAAGATATCGTGGGTGACCGCGGTAATGCCGACGTCCTTGAGCAGCAGCGTGCGGAAGCCGTGCACGGCGTACGTAAACGGATCGCACGCCGACAACACCCGCAGCCAGCGGGGGAAGCCGGCGATGGGATAGATGGCTCCGCTGGGAAAGAAGAGCAGCGTGTTCAGCACGCCGAAGATGGCCCGCGGCGCCAGCGGGTCGTTGATGCGCGCCATGATGAAGAACATCATGCCGATCAGCGCCACGGAAGTGAGCCCCACCATCAGGGTCAGCTCCAGCACGCGCACCGGCTGGAAGAAGTGGGGGACCCCCGCCACGATTGCGCCCAGCACCAGGATGGTCTCTCCCGCCAGCATGGCCTTGATCACGCCCGACAGGTTGAAGCCGAGTATCATCTCCCATTTGGTGATGGGCGTCACCATGTAGCCTTCGTGCAGGCCGCGCGCCTTGTCGTCGATGAACAGCAGGCCCCCGCCGATCATGGCGGTCATGAATATGGCCAGCGCCACGGAACCGGGCAGCAAATACTTCATGTACTCGATGTAGGGGTAGACCTCGACCACGTCGAGCGCGGCTTGGGGAGGTTCGCGCGGCGGGACCTGAGGCGCGTTGATGGAAGCCACCAGATCGGACATCTGTGCGCCGACCGCTCCCGCCACCGAGCGATCCGTGTTGTCGGTAATCAGCGCCAGGTGCGGCTGGTGACGTTCCAGCAGATCGCGGGAATAGTGCTGGGGAATGATCAGAACCGCGCCCAGCACGCCCTTGCGCAGGTCCTGGATAGCGGCGCCCTGGTCGCCGTAATCGGTCGGCAGGAAGGTGCGCGCGTTCGCCCCCACCGCGCGGACGCGCTCCAGCACATCCACCGATTCCGGTCCCCGATCCAGATTGACCACGCCCAGGATGACGTTCTTGATATTGCCGCCGAAGGCGTTGCCCAGGATCACCAACTGCAAGAGCGGCAGCGCCAGCGAGGAGACCAGCAATGCCGGGCTGCGGCGAAACTTGCGCATATCGCGTTCCACCAGGCCCAAGGCTCGCATCATCGGGGACCGCCTTTCTTTCTTCGGCCGGCGGGCGCGGCGGCGGCTTCGGCCTCCGCCAGCCCGTGGCCGGTGTAGTGCAGGAATACGTCGTCCAGACTGGTGGACTGCACCGACAAGCTCTTCAGCTCGAGCTTGCGTTCGCGCGCCAGTTCCACCAGTTCCTGCGCCGTAGCCGGGCCGCGGTCGCTCGAAACGCGATACGTGGCGGAGCCCAGCGCGCGCACCGACTGGACCGCCGGCAACGCCTCCAGGTCGGCGGCGCCGTTCGGCAGATCGGGCTCGAACTGCAGTTCGATCCGGCTGGCTCCGGGCACCGAGGCTTTGAGCGCCACCGGCGTGTCCAGCGCCACGACGCGGCCGCTGTCGATGATGGCCACGCGGTCGCACAGACGGTCGGCCTCGTCCATGTAATGCGTGGTGAGCAAGAGCGTGTGGCCGTGCTGGGCGCGCAGGTGCGAGATTATATCCCATACCGATATGCGCGAAGCCGGGTCGAGGCCGGTGGTGGGCTCGTCCAGAAACAGAACTTCCGGGTCGTGCACCAGGCCGCGCGCAATCTCCAGCCGCCGCCGCATACCTCCCGACAGAGTGGCGACGAGAGCGTTGGCGCGGTTGGCCAGGTTGAAGGACTTGAGAAGCTCCGCCGTGCGCTCCCGGCGCCGCGCCCCGGTGATGCCGTATAGCCGCGCGTGAATGCCTATATTCTCGGCGCAGGTGAGCTCGGGATCGCTGGTCATGTTCTGCGGAATGACTCCAATGCTGGCGCGCACGGCGTTGGGGTCGCGAACGATATCGTGTCCCGCCACCACCGCCGTGCCGCTGGTGGGCGGCGCCAGCGTGGTCAACATGCGGATGAGCGTGCTCTTGCCCGCGCCATTAGGCCCCAGCAGACCGAAGATCTCGCCTTCCGTCACCGTGAAGCTGACGTTATCTACCGCCAGCAGCGCGCCAAAGCGCTTGCCGATCCCTTCTACCGCGATAGTGACGCCGTTTTGCGATTGGCTTTGCGCTTCCATGCGGCTAGTCCTTCACGCCGTTATCCTGCGGACGCGGCGGCAACACCGGCGCCGGCAACATCACCCAGGCGGTCATGCCCAGCGGGAGCTTGCCGTCGGGATTGGAAACGCGCACGCGTATGGCCACCGTCTTGATGTCGCGCTTGGTGCGGCTCACGTCGCGCTGCGTGGCGAAATCCGCTTCCACCGCTTTGTAGATCACCGGGCCGGAGGTCTCGGCGCCCGATGGCAGGCGCACCCGCAGGGTCTGCCCCATCGCGATGAGATCCGCATAAGTTTCCTCGACGTCGGCATCCACCCAGGTCGAGCTCAAATCGAAAAGCGTGACGATCGGACTGCCCGGACTGATCACCTCGCCTTGGCGCGCCGCGCGCAGCGTCACAATTCCGCTGGCCGGCGCGAGAATCCGGGTCTGGCCGAAGCGCGCCGCGGCGGCCTCGGCATTGGCCTCGGCCTGCGCCTCGGCGGCCCGCAGCGCATCGGTCTGCCGCTGCTGCACGGGGACTTGCCTTTCCTGCTGCTGGGCGTCCGCCAGCGAAGCCTGGGCCGCCGTCACGGCGCGCCCTATCGCCTCCACCGCGGCTTCGGCCGCGGCCACGGCTCGACGCGTCGCTTCCACGCCGGCTTCGGCCGCTTGTTGGCTAGCCTTGGCGGAATCGAGATCGGTTTGCGCCGTGACCAGGTCCTGCGGCGGGTTGATGTCCCTTTCCACGAGCGGCCGGATGCGGTTGAAATTGTCCTGCGCCTTGGCCACCGCCGCCTGTGTTTGCGCGACCTGCGCCTGCGCCTGCCGCAGTTGGGCTTGGGATTGCGCCGCTTGCGCCTGCGCCTGCTGCAATTGCGCTTGGGTTTGCGCCGCCTGCGCCTCCGCCTGACGGACTTTGGCGGGCAGCGTATTCTGCAGCAGCTCGGTTTGCGCCACAGACTGCCGCGCGCTGGCGCGAGCTTGCGCGATCGCGTGTCCGGCGGCGCCCCGGTCCGCGCGCAACTCGTCCTGATCCAGCACGGCGATCAAGTCGCCGGCGTTGACCCATTGGCCGTCGTCTACCGCCAGGCTCACGATGCGGCCGGTGATTTTACTGCTCACCACCACTTCGTTGCCGTCCACGGTGCCCGTCAGCGCGAGCGTCTGCGGGCGCGGACGTTCCGCCCACCAGATCGCCCCGGCGACCGCCACAATCGCTATGAGAAGGACCGCTCGTTTCATGCGCAAGACCTCATTCGATGAATGACAAAATACATCATAAACCAAATTATTGCAAATCCAAAGTAAAGTTCCGGGACGCGCCAATCCTGGCGGCGCCTGGATTCCTGTCGCGAAATCCCTCGTGGCGCCAGCTAAACAGGGCGACGTTATTGTTTGCGCCCCGTTAGTACCTGCCGAGTTGAATCCCGTCCGTTTTGGTTCCGGCTACGCCGGGTTAGGGAGCGGTGGCCCGTCCATAGAAAATCGGCTTCGTAATATGCGAGCCTCTATAGTGAACAGATCTGTTATCGCCGTTCACTGGGGCGGTCACCGGAATCCCGGATTGAGAAGTTCGATCGCGGCTTCATCCTAAGAGCCCGTTTCGCCGGGAAGCGTTGCGCTTGCGCAGTTCGCCGCGCGTGTCACTCCTGGATCCCGGCGGCCCACTTCCCGGTTCCCCGAAGCCGATCCAACTCATCCACAATTCGCTGCCGAACTTCGTCTCGAAGCGCCAGCGCCTGTTTGATGTTCCAGCCGTCAACCGAGACCGCTTCCAAGATCCGAAGATGGACGTCCTGAGTCTTTCCGAACATCCAGGAGTGTGGCGGGAGAGCGGCCCCGGAGCCTTCCACCACAAGCGGCAGTATGGAGATTTGCTCACGAATGGCCAACTGGAATGGACCCAGGTTGAAAGGCAGGACATGCCTGTCGGGCGACCGGGTTCCTTCGGGGAAGAAGACGACGGAACAGCGCTGGCGTAGATAGCGCGCGCACCGCAACATTGCTTGCGCACCCTTGCGCCGGTCGGATCGGTCGATCGGCACGTCTCCTGCCATGCGGAGCATCCAGCCCACGAAAGGCAACCGGAACAACTCGGCCTTGGCGAGCCATTTCGTGTCCAGCTTCAAGTGCGAAATTACCGGGATGTCGGCCAAGGACTGATGATTGCTAACGACGACGTACACCTGGTTGGCGTCAAGGTTTTCGCCACCAGAAATGTGAATTCGCCAGGGGTTGACTCTCGCGAGGGCCACCCCAAGCCTGCGGAACCATCGTGCGGTTCGCAGTCGGCGCGGCTCACGATCAAATAGCCTGATAGTGGCTAGAAGTGGCGCCCAAAGCAGAACGAGAGCTGCGCTAGCAGCCCAAATCCAAGCGGATCGCGGCAAACGGGTCATCTGAACAGTGCGGCTATCGGAATTGCAATTTGGTTGGGAAGCCTCGAAGCGGGATATCCAGGCACAGTTCTCCAGAATAGCACCGCCTACGCTTTTCGCGAATCGGGATGCCATCTGCGGGTGTGCGACACAAGAGTGATGAAACCCTCCATTCCGAAGGAACTCGCGTGAAACCGAGCGTATCGGTACGCAAGGAATTGCTCTTGGCCTTGTATCAGGGCATGGCTTTAGCCGTGCCGTCGAATCGCGAAGAAATCTTGGGCTTCAGCCCCTGCGAACCCAGGAAAGCCGCAGTGGCTAAAGCCTTTGGCTTCAAACGCTGCGGCACGGCTCAAGCCGTGCCCTGATACAAAGCGAGCCTCCAAGCTCCACTTCTATGTCGCACGCCCGCCATCTGCTGACTCACTGCTGCGCTCCCGATCTGAAAAGCCTCGCGCATCGCCCCGTCGGCGGCGCTGAAATTATGGACGAGCCTGCACGAATCAGGGCAACGGCGCGATGGCGCGCGGCTCCTCACCGCCAAGCGTATCGTAGAGCGGGCGCGCTGGCTTCACCTCCGGCCCCGCTTGGGCCACGGAGACCGCCAGCACCTTGATCCGGTCGTTATTCGGCAGCGTCAGCGTCCGCGCTCCCGCCGGCAGCTCGATTGGGTACGCGAACAGGTACGAGTATGCGTAGGGCTGGTTCAACCCCTCCGCCGTATGGTGGTGCGAGCAATACCAGGCCACGTCGGCGCGCTTGATGTAGCCCGGCCGCAGGCCCGCATAGTCTTCGGGATACCGCGGCGACCAGTCCCGATGCCCTTGCGATTGCTGTTTGGCTGGATCGGGATCCCACACCGCGTGATTCGCCGAGACCGCCCAGTCCTTGTCGGTGAACGGACTGTTTCTCCAAATCCGGGTGTCCCACTGGCCGATAAACCCGCCCCAGTCCTGGATATTGAGATCGGCCTTCCGGTCGCCCACCTGGAAAGAAGCTTTCACGTCCCCATCCGATGCGGCCGCCAGCAGGTACACACGGTTGAAATCACCGGCGGGCAGTGTGATGGTCTGTCCCTTGGCGACCACGGCGTTCTGCTTGCCGGAACCCGCGGGCGCCAACCTGAATTGCACGCCATCTAAGGTCAGTTCCTGCGGCAGCATCTCGGCAGGCAGCGAGTTGCCCTTGCCATCGAAGCCAGCGGTGGACGGGCTGTCGTCGTTGCTAGCCACCGCGAGGTCGTAAGCCAAAGCGACAGGCTGCGATTGGACCGCCGGCGTCTTGCCCGGCGCCGCACCCAGACGCAGCGCGAAAGTGCGCGGCTGGTAGGCCGTAAACGATGTCACCAGCGCTCCATTAGACACCGTGGCCGCGCCCACGGGCATCTCCTGCCCGTTCACCTCGCGAGCCGCGGCGATGGGACCGGCGAACGTCACGCGCACGCCCGGCGCGGGCTGGCCGTCGACTTCCACCATGCGCAGAATCGTCTCGTCGCTCAGTTCGGCCTTCTTGAGCGCCATCACCCGGATGCGCGGGTTGTCGATCTTCATCAACGAAAACTCCTTGCCCAGCGCCCCGGCGTGCTTCGCGGTTTCGAAAGCCGCGAGCGGAGCGCTCAAGCGATACGCTTGCCAGTCGGTCTGCCCTTCGCGCCAGTCGCCCTTGTGTCCGGCGATGCCGAACACGATCTCGTGATGGCCCCAATCCTGGTTGGCCTGGTCGGTGTAGGAAGAATCGGCGCCCGGCGACCGCACCAAGGTCAGGCGGATGGTGTTGTCGTTCGGTTTGTCGGAACCGTTCTTGCAATCGGTCAGAATGGTGGCGCCGTAAGCGCCGCTTTTATCCGTGAGATCGATCCAATGGTGGGAAGCCACCTCGAACTGGCGCTCGCTGGCATTCGGCCGCTGGACCGTTCCTACCTCCCAGTTGTAAGTCGCGTTGGGGTTGGACGCGCTCAATGGAAAGCTGGCCTTCAAATTGGCGTACAGCGTGGACCAGTCGATCACCGCGCCGAACTCCACGCGGTTGCCGGCGTCGCCGGCCGAGAGACTGACGGTCTGAGTGAATCTCGACCCCTCGGTCGATCGGGTCACCTCGAACGAAACGCGCGCCGGTCCATTCTCTTTGATCCGCACCTGGCCGCCCCGCACGTAAGCGCGCGGCGGCGCTTGTTCCTGTTCGAAATCCATGTTCCAGGCCGGCCACTGCGAGGGATGGTCGCTGGAGATCGCCAGGCGAATGGGCCCCGAGAGCAGTTCCTTGTCGAGCGACTTGTCATAGATGCTCGAAACGTCTCCCGAGCCATTCAGGGTGACTTTGTAGCGCGCGTTTTCGAGCGATCTCGCGCCGCCGCCCGCGCCGCCCGCGCCCGCCGCCCTGCGGGAACGTCACTTTCAGAGTGGAAGAAGCCGGCGCGGAGGCGGGCGCCACGTCGTAAACCGCGTACCCGACCGATGGCGCCTTGGCCACGAAGACCACTTTCCCGTCTTGCCACTGCGCGGGAACTTCCTTGCCGTCGGGGCCGGTGACCCGCACCGCCGCCGTGCCCGCCGGCAGCGCAACCGCGGCTTCCACTACGTCTTCGCGCGCGGTATTCAGCGAGTTGTAGACTACTACCGGAATGCCCTCGGTCTGGGTATTCATGCCGGAAGCCACGGCTTCGGTAGCGCTCGTCAGCGCGCCGGCGAACTGATTCATCGCGATCACGTCGTCGTTCCACGCGAACTCGTAGGAACGCGGCGTCGCCGTACCCGCGCCGGTGTCGTGGAACTGGCCGCCCATCACCAGCGTCCAGGCATCGTTCAGGCGCTGCTGCGGATACGGGCGCCCGCCCAGCCACTGCGCCGCCACCGAGGCCTTCTCGGCGGCATCGGCCAGGATTTCGTTCTTGCGGTTCCAACGCTTGTGGTAGGCCTCCGAGGTCAACGACCCGGCCGAATGGTTGATGAGCTCCAGATCGCCCTTGTAGCGCGGCATCTTCGAAGTCATGTCCGGCTTGATGTCCAGGAACATCTGGTCGGCGGCGGCGGAGATCACGTGTACCGGGCCGTCGCCCATCTGGATCTCCGGGTTGGGCGCGGGTGGAGGCTGATCCTGCGCGCCGCGTCCGCCACGCCCGCCGGCCGGCGGCAGCGACGCTTTACCCTTGGTGACCATGGCTTCCAGCAGCTTCACCGACGCCTCATCCACCGACCCGCCGATGTCGCCCGTTCCGATGTAGTGGTAATCGGCGAATACTCCGGTCACTTTGCCGTCGAGGGCGATGCGCGACACCCAGTCCTGCTCGCCCCGGCCGCCGGGCGCCGGTTCCTTACTCAGGTCCGTGCGAATGCCGCTTCCGTATCCGCCGGGATTCAGCGCCGCGACGATCGTTTTTCCATCCGGCCCTTCCCAGATGCCCACGTTGAAGGGGATGCCTTCGGGCGTCTGTTCCGGTGAATCCGGCCCCCCCACCTTAGGCGCGGGCTGCCAGCCGGACGATAGCTTCTGCGTGGAAAAGCCCTTCACGCCCGCGTGCGCCAGGATGCTGGGCAGCGAAGCCGGAAACCCGAAGCAGTCCGGCAGCATATATTCCGCGCTGGCCTTGCCGAATTCTTTCCGGAAATAGTTGTTGCCGTAGAGAACCTGGCGGATGATGGCTTCCGCGCTGGGCAGGTTGACGTCGCCTTCTTCCACCGACGATCCCGCGGGATACCACTGTCCCGCATCTACGTAGTGCTTGATCTTCGCGTAGTCCGCGGGGAAGTACTCCTTCATGAGGCGGTAGCGGTTGGAGCCGGTCCAATTAAAGACGTAGTGCGGGTACTTGTCCATCAGGAAAAAGTTCACCCGCAGGGTCTTCAGCAAATACTCGCCGATGGTTTGGGGAAACTCCCAGCGCCATTGCGTATCGAGGTGCGCGTACGGCACGACGTAAAGCGTCGGTTCCCTGGTAATGTCCGGCGCCTTCATGGTCTGCGCATGAAGCCCGGCCGCAATCAGCAGGCAAGCGAACGAAGTTTGAAGCGAGCGTAGCATGGCCTCTCTCCCGGCTTATTGGTGTGGGATCAGTGCTCACGATATCACGCGTACCCAATGGGAAACTCACAGCGCATCGGCGATCGCCTGCGCGAGTTCCACGGTGCCCGCCGCTCCGCCGATATCCGGAGTAAATGGCGCACGATCGGGCCCCGCCGCAAGGACTCTTTCGATGGCATTCAGGATCGCCGCGCCCGCTTCCGGTTGGCCCAAGTGCTCGAGCATCATGGCGCCGCACCAGATTTGGCCGACGGGATTGGCCACGCCTTTGCCTGCGATATCCGGCGCGGACCCGTGGACCGGCTCGAACAGACTCGGATAGGCTCGCTCCGGATTGATGTTCGCCGAGGGAGCGATGCCAATGGTGCCCGCGCAGGCCGGCCCGAGATCCGTGAGGATGTCGCCAAATAGATTGCTCGCCACCACCACGTCGAACCAATCGGGGTGCTGCACGAACTGCGCGGTCAGAATATCGATGTGGAACTTGTCCACGCGCACCTCCGGAAAATTCTTCGCCATCGCGGCGACGCGCTCGTCCCAGAAGGGCATTGTGATCGAGATTCCGTTGGACTTCGTCGCGGAGGTCAGATGCCGCTTGGGCCGCTTCCGGGCTAATTCGAACGCGTACTTGAGAACCCGGTCGACGCCGGTCCGCGTCATCACGGTCTCCTGCACGACGACTTCCCGGTCGGTTCCTTCGAATATGCGGCCGCCGATCTTCGAGTATTCGCCTTCGGTGTTTTCGCGAACCACATAGAAGTCGATGTCGCCCGGCTGGCGGTCCTTCAATGGGCAACGGATGCCGGGCATGAGGCGAACTGGCCGCAAATTCACGTACTGGTCGAAGGCGCGCCTGAATTCGAGCAGCGAGCCCCACAGGGAAATGTGGTCCGGAACCGTCGCCGGCCAGCCAACCGCGCCGAAGAAGATCGCATCGAATCCAGCGAGAGTAGCGAACCAGTCGTCCGGCAGCATCTTGCCGTGTTTGGCGTAGTACTCGCAACTCGCGAAATCGAACCATTCCCAGCGCATGTCAATCGAAAACCGGCGCGCCGCCGCATCCAGCACTCGCACGCCTTCGGGGACGGTCTCCTTGCCTATGCCGTCGCCCGGAATAACGGCTATACGATATGTCGTCATGTCACTCCTCTTTTACCAAATCCTCCATGAAGGGTTCTTGATTTGTTCGTTCGGGGCGTCTCCGCGGTGAAGCTGGCATTTCTCTTACGGACGGATTACGGGCCGCCCTCCGCTCCCTCCGGTCGGAATGCTATGTTCACTTATGGCGATCGCTGAAGCTGGCCTTGCGCCCGGCGTTCGCTTCCGGCCATGATTGTCGATCCAGCCATCGCGCTCGCGGACCTCGATCCTTCCATCCGCCGGTTGTTCGATCTCTCGGCCGGCAAAATCCGCGCCATCGAACGCGACTGGCCGCCCTCCCGCGGCTCGCCCGTCTTCACGGTCGCCGGTAAGTACGCCGCGCTGGGCTGGACCGAATGGACCCAAGGCTTCCAATACGGCTCTGCCGCGCTCCAGTTTGACGCCACGGGCGACGCCGGTTTTCTCGACCTCGCGCGCGCGCGCACCGAAGAGTTCATGGCGCCGCATATCACCCACACCGGCGTCCACGACCACGGCTTCAACAATGCCAGTACGTACGGAAACCTGCTCCGTCTGATGAACGAAGGCCGCATTCCGGAGGACGCCGGCGAACGCCGTTTCTACGAGCTGGCGCTAAAATGTTCCGGCGCCGTGCAGGCCGTCCGCTGGTCGCCCATCGCAGGAGGCGGCGGATTCATCTACTCCTTCAACGGCCCGCACTCGCTCTTTGTCGATACCATCCGCACGCTCCGGGCTCTTGCCGTCAGCCACATTCTCGGCCATGTCCTGCTCGGCGAAAATGACGCGCGCATCTCGCTGCTCGCCCGCGCCATCCATCATGCCCGAGCCACCGCGCGTTACTCCGTCTACTACGGCGAAGGCCGCGACGCTTACGACGTCCGCGGACGCGTGGCTCACGAGAGCCTCTTCAATCCCAACGACGGCAATTACCGTTGTCCCTCGACGCAGCAGGGTTACTCGCCGTTCTCCACCTGGACGCGCGGTCTCGCCTGGGCCATGTGCGGCTTTGCCGAGCTGCTCGAATTCCTCGACGCGCTTCCCGAAGAAGATCTGTCTCCATTCGACGGCCGCGACTCCGTAGCCGTCCCGATGCGCCGGGCGGCCGAAGCCGTCTGCGATTTCTACATCGAGAACACCGCCGCCGATGGCCTCCCCTACTGGGATACCGGCGCTCCGAACCTCCCGAAGCTGGGCGATTGGCGCGCGCGGCCGGCCGAACCGTTCAACGATTGGGAGCCCGTCGATAGCTCCGCCGCGGCCATCGCCGCGCAAGGTCTTCTGCGCCTCGGCCGGAAGCTGAATAGCGCCCGTTACTGGCAGGCCGGTCTGACTGTCTGCCGCACGCTCTTCTCGGCGCCCTACCTGAGCGCGGACCCCGCCCATCACGGCCTGATCCTGCATTCCGTATATCACCGGCCGAATGGCTGGGATTACATCCCGCCTGGCCGCCGCGTCCCCTGCGGCGAGTCCTCCATGTGGGGCGATTATCACGCGCGGGAAGTCGCTCTCTATCTCTTGCGTCTGATTGAAGGCAAACCCTATCTGACTTTTTGGAGCAATCGAAATGATCGTAGCCGATTTCAGTAAGATTGCGGGCCGCACTTATCCGGCGCGCCGCCGGACGAGGAACCTGGTGGGCGGCGCGAGCCCCATCCAGGCCACGAACTTCTCCATGGGCCATGTCACTCTGGAACCGGATGGCGGCCAGGTGCCGTGGCACAACCAGGAGCAGGAAGAGATCTATTTCATCGTCGAAGGCGTGGCGGAGATGTGTCTCGGCTCCGAACGCAAAGTCCTGGAAACCGGCCAGACCGTCTACATTCCGAGCGGCGTCTTCCACCAACTCACGAACATCGGGCCGGCTCCCTGTCGTATGATTTACTGCTACGGACCCGCCGGCGATGTAGCCCACTGGCGCCAGGAACTCGATGGCACGCTTCCCCGCGCCGGTCATGAAGCGCCGCCCCTCCCGGAAGGCGCCCGCCCGCAATGCACCGAAAAACCGGAGCGCCTATGAAAACTCTCCATTCCCCAGCCCCCGGCGTCACCCACTCACTCGGCATCATCATGAACGGCGTCACCGGCCGCATGGGTCTCAATCAGCATCTTCGGCGCTCGGTTCAAGCCATCATGGAGGCCGGCGGTCTTCGCATTTCGGCGGATGAGGTCATTATGCCGCGCCCGCTGCTGGTCGGCCGCAACGCCGCCAAATTGGAACGGATCTCGCGCGAATCGGGCGGCCTTCCCTTCACCACCGACCTCGATTCCGCCCTCTCCGATCCGTCTTACCCGGTCTATTTCGATGCGCAGACTACGGACCAGCGCGCCGCCTGCGTCCGCAAGGCCATTCGCGCCGGCAAGCACGTCTATTGCGAAAAGCCCTCCGCGGATTCCCTGGAATCCGCCTACGGCATCTATCGGGACGCGCAACAAGCCGGCGTCAAGCACGGCGTCGTGCAGGATAAGCTCTGGCTGCCCGGTCTCCTCAAGCTCAAGGCCCTCCGCGATTCCGGCTTCTTCGGTAAGATCCTCTCGGTCCGCGGGGAATTCGGCTACTGGGTTTTTGAAGGCGATGTCGTCCCCGCTCAGCGACCTTCTTGGAACTACCGCAAGGAGGACGGCGGAAGCATTATCCTCGATATGCTCTGCCATTGGCGCTATGTGCTGGACAACCTGTTCGGCGCTGTGAAGGCCGTGAGTTGTCTCGGCGCCACGCACGTTCCCGAGCGATGGGACGAATCCGGGCGGCCTTATGCCGTCACCGCCGATGACTCCGCCTATGCCACGTTCGAGTTGGAAGGCGGCGCCGTCGCGCATATCAATTCCTCCTGGTGCGTCCGAGTGCGCCGCGATGACTTGCTAACTCTTCAGGTGGACGGCGCGAAAGGCAGCGCCGTGGCCGGCCTTCGCCATTGCTGGATTCAGCCCTACGGCGCCACGCCGCGCCCCATCTGGAACCCGGACATCGAATCCCCTCTCGACTATTTCGACGACTGGCACAAGATGCCCGAGCAGACCACCTACGACAACGCATTTAAGCGTCAGTGGGAGCTGTTCCTTTTGCACGTCGTCAAAGGAGGCCCGTTCCCGTGGGACTTGTTGGAAGGCGCCAAAGGCGTCCAACTGGCCGAAAAAGGAATGGAATCCTGGACCAAACGGGCTTGGGTGGATCTTCCGCCGCTACCCCCTATTGCGCCAACCCGCATCTCAATCCAAAGCACTTGCAGGTGAGGTGAGGCAGGCGCTTCCGCCCAATGCCACTTATGTAATTGTGAATCCCCCGTCGGCTACGCCTTGCCGCTCGAGACGTTGGGACCAGTCCCGACGCTGTTTGCCGCCGGTCCGAGCCAGGAACCGTGGCGCGCGCTCCCAGAGTGCCGTCTCGACATTCATGTCGAGATTCTTCGAACCAGACAGTTCCAGAGACGGGCACTTATTCAAGTGGCATTGACCATCATGCCTGTGCCTTCTGTCCGCCGAACGCCGCCCGCGAGCGCATCAGGAACCAGATCGGGACCACGCACATCACCGCGGAGATAATCGTGGTGGCAATAATCATGTTCGTAGGGTCAAAACCGGGAGGCATCTGCATCCGGGAAGACCACATGCCCATCGCCGCCGCTAACCGGTCTTGAAAGTGCGGCAGAACCGTGAATAGCAGGCCGTTCAGCGCCCCGAACACAAAGTATCCGATCGCTACGAACAGGCTCGCGGGTTTCAGTCGCCAAAGGCCCGCGGCCGCCCAGACCTGGGCAGCGCAAAACGCCAGATAAGTGACGTGCGCCGCGAAGCCCGTCAGCATCGCGCCGAGAATCATGGCGGGAACCGGGAACAACCCCGCGGCCAGGCAGAACAGCGCTCCAATCATGAGATACACCGCAATCACCGTGACGCTGACCGGCCGCGCTCCCGCGCTTTCCGCGCCGAGGCCGGCGGCGAACTCCGCTTTCACCCTGCTCGTATTGAACAGCCAAAGCCACCATGCGCCGATCAAGACCATGGCGCCATAGAAGCCGGCGATTCCCCAACGCATCGCGCTCATGGCGCCCGCCGGAGCATTCGGGACGGCGGGCAGCGGCATGATCGTCGCCATCACGCACGTAAGACTGCCGAATATTGCCAGCAAGGCGCTGAACGTCAAGATCGACCAACGCGACCACGCCTTCAGCCGGAACAACCCCACAGCGGTGATAAAGCCCCAAACCGCGAGGCCCGCGAGTGGGATCAGCATGATGAGAAACCCCCACCAAGGCACGGCGGGCGGGCTCGGATTCGTCTTGCGGTACATCGCCCCGCCAAATGCCAGAAATCCCGCGAACGACAGCGCCCCAAGCGAGCCCAAAATCGTTACGACGGCGCTGATCTTCACCCCAATCGAACGTTTCATTGCATTACCTCCAAATAATTAGCTGTGAACGGTCGCCCAAAAAACCGGCCCGGTGTCACCCGAGCCATCCAAATCCGCGAAATCCCCCGCCCCTAACCCCCAGCCCCTAACCCCCAACCCCCTCCCGCAAAATCCCCATCATCTGCTGGGTATAAGCCGCCAGCGCAGCTTCGCCTTTCCCGCTAATTCGGCAGATGGTCAGCGGAAACTTGCCTTTGAACTTTTTCTCGACCTCGATGTACCCGGCTTCCTCCAGCTTCGCCAGGTGACTCGAAAGGTTCCCCTGCGTCAGCCCACACTCTCTCTGCAAGTACAGGAAGTCGGCCTCACCCGTTCCCTTGAGAATCGAGAGCACCGCCAGGCGCGCCGGTTCGTGAATCAGCCGGTCGATCTGCGAAATATCCTGGAAGCGCCCGTTCACGCGTGCCTCTCAGTGGAATCCGCAATAGAATTTGCGCGAAGGTAGCGAATGAGTTGGAGGGCTCCCAGCGCTGTCAGCCATAACCCAGTCAGCAAGAGCGGAAGCCATTCCTGAACCGGCGGCGGCGCGTCCATGAAGAAGAACGGCGCGCTGATCGCCGGCAAAGCCACGACGGCCCGCCACGTGTACGGATGCACTGTCTTCCCGTTGAAGAAGTACAGCACCGCCGCGAGCGCCGCCAGCAATGCCGGAACAAAACACCGAGGCGCTCCGCCAAATGGCATCCACAAGGCGAAGAGGATCACCAGCCCCGTCCGCGTCAGGAACGACGTGACATTCTCGCGGGTTCTCAAGTGCGGGTTCAGGTTGAGCGAGGTCAACCCTATCGACTCCTTCCCCGGAACCTCCTCCGGAGCCTCCGCGTAGCCCGTGCGCGGATACGTCACGCGAGCCTTGATTCCCTCGATCGTCCTTCGGCCGAACGAGGCATAGAGCTGAAATCCAGACGCGGTGATCAAGACGTGAAAGAACTGAGGCTCCGAGGCCAGCAGGACCCGGACCAGAATGCCCAGGAACGCGGAAAACAGAATGGCAAGCCCCAGTACAATCTGCGGCAAACCGTCGATGAACCAATAAGCTGCCGCGCGCCGTCCCGGGCTAGATGGCTCAACAGTCTTGTCTACCATGGAATTTAGTTTGCAATACAAACCATATTCTGTCAAGCACGATTCTGCAGCAGAATCCGGCCCTGCTGCCGCGACCGCCGAAAAGGTGGGGCAGACGCTTCCGTCTGCCAAGCGCCGCAGGCGCTCTTCGTCCTTGCCGGACCCTACCAGCCGACGCACGCGCTCTCATTCTTCACCGCCGCACCTAGCGGGGGTTTATTAAGGCGGGGCGCCGAGGGGTAGGTAGGCCATTTTGAATCAATAACGTAGGTGCCTCTTTCCGTATATACGACGGAACTCTAAATCTGCGGCCGAAGAGCGCCCAGCGTCTGTCCCAAGTTTTCCAGAGCCGGATCGATTTCCTCCGTCTGTTCGCGGACCCGCGGCCGTCCCGCGCGGCCGGTATGTTCGACAATGCGGCACTGGCGAATCCGCGCCAACTGCGCGAGCAGATTCCGGGCGCCGCCGGCAAATCCGGCGTCGCGATGCGCTCGCCACCATAACAAGCGCACGAGCAAGTACGCAGTGACGCACATGAATGCGTGCACATGCAGTTTCTGATCGGTCCAGTGAAATTGCGGACGTGTGGACAGCATAGCGGGGTCTTTGAGATCGCGAAAGGCGGCCTCCACGCGAGACTGTCCACGATAGGCTTCCACAATCTGTGCGGTGGTCCATTCGCTGCGGTCGGTGATCAACACGCGTAATCCAAAATAGTGGTGGAGGAGCCGCCGGTACTCTTCCAGATCGCTCCAACTGCGCACCTGCGTGCAGCCTTGTTCGTTGCTCCGGACTTCGTAGCGGACCAAGGTGCGCAGGTATTCGCGGCCGCAGATTTGTGCCAGTTTCCGACGCGCCGCTTCCGGTGCGCCGCGTGGCGCGGCGCCGAGTTCCTGCAATTGCTCCCCGCAACGTGCCATGTATTGGTGGAGTCCGCGCACTTGCCCTTCGTACAGTTGTGGACTGAAGACGACCACGGCATCCCGTTGCTTGCCGGCGATCATACGCTGCGTTCGCCAGGCTCGCACCACCGCTCCGGTAGACAACGGGACCTCTTCCAGATGGTCGGCGGCTTCGGCCAGCAGGGCTTGCTGGTAGGAGGGGCGAACGGCGGTTACATAGTGGTCGCTGCCCGTTTCCAGTTTCTGCAGGTTGGCTTTGGAGGAGGCTCCCGCGTCAAACACCAAAGTCAACTGTCGGGGCTCGGAGGTAAGTGCGCGCAGGCGTTCGCGCACCGGCTTCAGAAATTCCGCGAAGGTGCGCATGTCCGAACGCGCTCCTTCGTAGACCAGGTGCGCTAAAGGCAATTGCGTGTCCTGGTCCACCACCAGAGCCAGTCCCAATTGCCGCAGATCGTGGCGTCCCTGCTTGTTGTGTCCACGCTGTGGCAACTCAGGTCTCGTGTTCGTGCTGGCGATATGGGTGTAGAAGTTGGTCGTGTCGTAGGCCAATGCGCGCGGTTGTAATTGTTCGATACCGATGACCTCGCGCACAATCGCCTGCTCGATGTCGCCCAGCAACTTCACCGGCAGGGCGTGCATTTGGTCCCAGAAATGTTGGCTGTCCAGATCCGTTGCGGCAAAGCCCATCAACTCGGGCAGGGCGGTCGCCTCGGCCCACGCCGCGAAAGCGCGTTTGCTACGCGGTGCACAAGCGCGGCTGATCATGCCTGCCAACAAGGACTCTCCCACGCTCAGGCCGTCGCGCTTTTGCACCCGCCCGCCGGAGTTCTCCAGGGCCCGGTCGATCTTACCGACAATATCCAACTCTTGCGCCAGGCGATGTAAGGCGGTGACGGCGCCGGAGGTGACCGAGGAGATCTTGATATCGGCGCGCTCCTCGCGAGTCAAACGCAGGATGTCTTCGACGCGGCCGAGATGGGCGACCACGCGGATGCGAGGTTTACCGTCCTGGCGAAAGGATTCGACGATGCGGTAGTAGCGGTGCCCGTGGGAGTCGTAGGCTTGGAGCGAGGCCATTAATTAGGTATATACACCAAGATAGCGCATGCGTCAATGCCAATTTTCGTTGGGATCGGCTCAGGAACCAAGCCTGACAATTAGGTATATACGGACCTGGGCCTCCAAATCCCTTGTGCGATAAGGACTTGGCTGGCGCCGGAATCGGGGTTTTAATAAAGTCCCGCTAGCCCCTCAACCAGCCCTCCACTCCAAGGAATCGTCCACCGTCGCGCTCAGCCTGCCCCGATACTCGGCTTCTCGATGCACCTTGTCCAACGCAAGCGCCAGGGGAATCAGAACCCCCGCGCCGATAAGCGCCGCGCAGAACCAGTTCGGTAGAGACTGCGCGAACCCGCCGGCGGTCTTCCGAAACCATCGCGCGTCCAAAGGGCGCCCCACGTCCACAACCAGGGCGGTCCCGCCCGTCCCGCTGGCCTGCCCGCTCCGCACCGTCGTCCTGGGGGGCTGCAACGTCATGAAACATTGCGCGATGAGTACTACCGAGAGAACCATAGCAGGCCCCTTGCGAACCATCAGCGGCAGCCGCCTCAGTCTCTTCCACTCGCTGAGCGCGCCGGCCAACGCCCCCAGAAGAACCCACGCGCTGAGCGCGGCAAGGCCGAGAATCTGCGCTTTGGGCTCGGCCCAGGGAAGCGGATGCCGCTTTATGCTCGAGGACGCCAGGTAATATCCGGCCGCCTGCAACATCAGCATAAGCGCAACAACGGCGTTCATCAGAGTGCGCCGGTCCACGGGCAAAGCCGCAAACCAGCGGGTCTGGTAGCGGGCGCCCTGCCAAAGGATCGCGGCGGCCGTTCCGGACATCAGCCAGAATGGGAGCGAAGGCGAGACGAGCATCCAGACGCAGCACAGCCACATCACGCCCTGGGGTAAGAACAGGCTCTTCAGGACCGGACGCCACCAGTGGTACTCAACGCCCCTTCGCCCCCGCCGCGTATTCTCGATAGCCTCCGCCCCGTCGGAGTCTGTTCTGTAAGCCGCCGGAGCCAACTGGAACGAACGGGGAGCGGCCAGCCAGATCCGTCGAATTGCCGCTAATGCGAGGGCCCCGCACGCGCCGGCGACTACTGAGACCGGCGCCTTCACGATCGCCCAGCCGAGCCATGGCGGCAACAGCAGCGCGACGGGAAACCACGCGGGGAGTCGCGCGTCCCTGATCCCCCGGCGTTTCGCCGCCGCGAGCGCCACAATGCACGCCGTCCCGGCCGCAAAATACTTCACAGGAAACAGGCAACCGCTAATGCCGGCGCAGAACAGCAGATAGACGACCCCGATCAGCCACGGCGGGCCGTGCGTCTCCTGAATCCGGACTGCCTGCAAAACTACCATGCCAGCCGCCCAGACCATAACGAAATTGGTCAGGATGGGCAGTGCGATTCCCCGCCCTGTACCGCCGAACGCCACGACCGACACGCCGCTGGCGAGCGACACTATCGCCCACACCCCCAGCAAAGTGAGAATGCGTGCCGCAATCAACTCGCGGCCCGAAATCGGCAGCGCTGCCTGAAACCGCGTGGCGCGCCTGTGGCTCTCGGCCAGAACGATCATCGGCGGCAGGCAGCACAAAACCACCGCGAACCAGTTCGAGCGGGCCATCAGAGCCGCGCCCGTTGCGCACATCGCCGTCCAATACGGTGCGCTGCGCCAGACGCGATCCTGCTTCACGAGTCGCCAGACCAACGCGTAGTTCACGCCGAGCCTCCGCTAAAGATCCCGCCTCGCGCCGCCCGCGGCCTGTCTGCATACTCCGGCTCCCGGTTGACTTTATCGGCGGCCAACCACAACAGAACCAACGCAGCCGCCCCAAGACCCGCCGCATCCAAGCCATTCGGCAGCGACAAGGCGAAGCGCCGGAGCATTTCGGTGAATCCCAGTAGCCCTGTGATTCCGAACTTCATAAAGCCGACCCAGAACCCAAAAAGGAGCAGTCCCATGAACCAACGGTTGCGCACGCGAAACCACACGCGAGGCATCCGCCGCCAGTCGAACAACGCGCACAGTAAGGTGAGGATCAGCGTCGCGGCGGCTAGGGATGCAATTTCGATGACCTGCACTTGAAACGGCGCGCGAGGCGGTGGGTACGGTTCAATGGGCCCGACGAGATAGCCGCCAATCTGAACGAGAACGGCCGGCGCTACGAACGCGGCCAGCAAAACGCTGCGGTTAATTGGGAGCGTCGCCAGCCATCGGGTCCGCGTCCGGACGATCAGCCACATGAAGGCCATGAATACAACTCCAAAGATACCCACCGCGGTCGTGGCCTCAATACACAGGAACGGCAGCCAAATCAGATACTGCCACGACCACACCGAGCCGGCCACCGGCAACCACGCCCGCGAACTCGCTGCGCCTTGCCCTGCCCCCGCGCGAGTCACCGAAAGCCCCGGCGCCTTGACCCCGCCGCCGGAACTCGCCGGCGCCAACTGGAACGACCGAGGGGTTGCCCGCCAAATGCGCCAGAACAGAGCGGTCGCCAGGAATACGCAAATGGCCCCAAACACGGCGCAGGGCAGCGACCGCGCTGCCCACCCGATCCAAACCATGGAGGCCGCGAACGAGACCACCCAGACCGGTTCGCCATTCGCCAGCACATCCAAGACGACGACGCCTGCAAGCAGCGCCGCGAGACAGATGAGGAAAGCCGGGCTCGATCTGAGATCCACGACAAACCAGCCGGCAACCGGGAACATCATCCCCGTCAGCGTTGGCCCGCGTGGCGCTTCGATCTCTTGAATCTTGAGATTCAGCGCCCAAAGCGCTGTCAGCGAGCACAGAGTGGCTATCAGAGCTATCAGCGGGAGAGGACCCGCACTTAAGGCGCCCGTGGCCGCCAGCGTGACGCCGGCGAAAGCCAAAATGGGCAGCCAGAGGACGGCCAGAGTCGCCAGTATCCTCGCAGCAACAAGGTCGCGGCCAGCGATTGGAAGCCCAGCTTCGAGGCGGGTGGCCCTCCGGCCAATCAGGCCGAGGTAGAGGAGAACTAATCCCATGCAACCGGATGGAATGATTTCCTGATGGCGGATGGTCCAGGGGTAGCTGGCCGCGAGTGCAAGCGCGAAGGACGGCGCCGCCTGCCATCGGGAATCGCGTTTCAGAAGTTGCCAGATCACAGCGCCCTTTACCGTGCCCCACCCACCAACTCAATGAACAGCTCTTCCAGCGGGACCTGCACGCATCGCACGCCATCCGCTCCCAGCGCCTGCGCCACGCGCGCGCTTACCTCTTCCGGTTGGCCTTCCACCACCGCGTGCCAGTCGTCGTACACCGCGCGCACGCGCAAGCAGCCCGGAATGCGCTCAATCGCGGCGGCGTCCGCGAAGGATGCGCGCGGAATCATCGCCACCGAAATCTCTTCGCGGATGCGGTTCAAGTCGCGGTCGATCCACACCTTGCCTTGATCGAGCAGCACCACGCGCCCGCCGATCCGCTCCACATCCGCCATCTGGTGCGACGAAAACAGAATCGCCGTGCCTTCGCGGTTCAGCAGTTGAATCGCTGTTTCCAGAAACTCGCGCCGCGCCACTGGGTCTAGTCCGCCCGCCGGCTCGTCGAGCAGCAGCAATTCCGGCCGGTGACACACGGCGCATAGCAGCGCCACCTGCCGCGCCTGGCCCTTGCTCAGTTTCCCGATTCGGGACGAGGGAGAGATTGCGAACCGCTCCATCAACTGCTGTTCCAGTCCGTCGTCCCAGCGCTTGAAGAGATACTTATGGAACGCGATCAAATCCCCGACCTTCGACCATGCCGGGAACACCTGCTCTTCCGAAACAAATCCGATCCGCCGCTTGATGGCCACCGGATCTTCGAGCGGCGAGATGCCGAACACGCGCGTTTGCCCGCTATCCGGCGTCAGCAGTCCCATGGCGATGTGGATGAGCGTGGTCTTGCCGGCGCCGTTCCGCCCGAGCAGCCCCACCACCTCTCCCGGTTGCATGGAAAAGGTGACGCCATCCAAAACGAACACGCCCGCTTTGAACGACCTTCGAATTTCGGAAAACTCCACTACGGGATTCATGATTTCTCGATTTCCCGCCGGGCGGCGTCTGCCTCGCTGCCGGCGTCCTTCAGAATTTCGACCACTTCGGAAAGCTGCAAGCCGGCCAACGACGCCTGCGAGAGCAGCCTGCGGGCTTCCAGTTGAATTCGCTCGATCTGTTCCTTGCGATCGACTCGCGGCGGGTTCTCGCACACAAACGTGCCCCGCCCGCGCCGCGTCTCGATGTACCCCAGCGTCTCCAACTCGTCGTAAGCGCGCTTCACCGTCAGCGGCGCCACGACAATCTGCTCGCCCAGATCGCGGTGCGACGGCAGCTTGTCGCCGCCCTTCAACCGCCCGTCTGCAATTGCCTCGACAACCTGCCGGACGATCTGCCGGTAAATCGGCGCATCGTCGGACGGATTCACGATCAACTGCATATAGTGATATATATCGCTATATCACAACTGTGTCAAGCCCCTTTTCACGAGTGGGGCAGGCTGGCAGCCTGCGGCGGGTTGCTAACCCGCCTCCGGACCTTGGCGCTGTTCTCTCTCGACACGGCGCTCCAGCAAGGTGGGGCAGGCGCCGGGTGCCCTCTGGGCGTCTGCCAAGCGCGCGTAGCGCGCCATTCTTGCCCCAGCGTCCCCCGCCGCGTTTCCGTGTCGCGAATGATAATGAGAGGTCAGCCGGACCCCGCCCGAAGGCCGTCCCCATCCGCCCAGACCCATCCCCTTGCTTCCTCCTCCGTCCCCGTAGTACCGTAGCAAAGAAAAGGCGAAACCCCAATGTCCGAAAGCTTCCCCGAACTCTCCCTGGATCTGACTGTCGCTCCCAACCCGTCGCTGGAAGCCGTCATCGCACGCTTCCAGTCGGCGCATGAAGAGCCCGAGTCGCCCGTCCGCGCGGTTCGCCACCAACCGGCGGTCGAAGGCGTGTACGCGGATATCCCCTCCACCGTGGATCCACGTCTATGCGTGGCTCTCGCGCACAGAGGCGTTCATCGCCTCTATTCCCACCAAGCCGACGCGTTCGACGCCGTCCAGTCGGGTAAAAATGTGGCCGTAGTCACTCCCACCGCCAGCGGCAAAACGCTCTGCTACAACCTGCCGGTTCTCAATCTGCTGCTTTCCGATCCGGAAGCCCGCGCCATGTACCTGTTCCCCACCAAAGCGCTCGCGGAAGACCAGCTTCACGAGTTCCACTCGCTAGTGGAAGAGATGGCTTCGGATCTGCGCGCATTCACCTACGATGGCGACACGCCCCAGGACGCGCGAAAAGCCATCCGCTCCCGCGCCAACGTGGTTCTCACCAACCCGGACATGCTGCACGCCGGCATTCTGCCGCACCACACGCGCTGGGCGCGCTACTTCGAGAACCTCCGCTACATCGTCATCGACGAGTTGCACTCCTACCGCGGCGTGTATGGAAGCCATTTAGCTAACCTTATACGTAGGCTGAAACGTATTTGCGCTTTTTATAACTCCAAACCGCAATTCATCTGCTCCTCGGCCACCATCGCCAACCCGCGCGAGCTGGCGGAAGCCCTGGTGGAGCAGCCCTTCGAACTGGTGGAACTGAACGGCGCGCCGCGGGCCGAGAAGTACTTCGTCTTCTACAATCCGCCCGTGGTCAACCGCCAGCTCGGCATCCGCCGCAGTTACATCCACGAAACGCGCCGCGTGGCCATGGAGTTCATCACGCGCAATCTGCAAACCTTGGTGTTCGCGAACAGCCGCCTCGCAACCGAAGTGCTGGTGACGTATCTGAAGGATGCGTTTGAGCGCGGCCCAATGCCCGTCGAGACGGTCCGCGGGTACCGCGGCGGCTACCTGCCCAAAGAGCGGCGCGCGATCGAGCGCGATTTGCGCGACGGCCGTCTGCGCGCCGTCGTCGCGACGAACGCATTGGAGCTCGGCATCGATATCGGCTCTCTCGATAGCGTCGTGATGGCCGGTTATCCGGGGACCGTTGCCTCCACCTGGCAGCGCGCCGGCCGCGCCGGCAGGCGGCAAGGAACGTCCGTGGCCGTGATGGTTGCCTCCAGCGCGCCGCTCGATCAATACATGGTGGAACACCCGGACTACTTCTTCGACCGCTCTCCCGAGCACGCCTACATCAACGCGGAGAATTTAGAAATTCTCGCGGCCCACCTGAAATGCGCGGCGTTCGAGTTGCCCATTCGCGACGGCGAGAAATTCGGCGCGCGCGATACCACGGCGCTGTGCCAGTTTCTGGAGGAAGCCGGCTTCCTGCATCACTCCGCGGGCGCGTGGCACTGGACGTCGGAAAGCTACCCGGCCGATGCCACCAGCCTTCGCTCCGTTACTAGCGATAACTTCGTGGTGGTCGATATCACCGGCGAACCGAAAGTGATCGCCGATGTCGCCTTCACCTCCGCGCTCACCACGCTCCACGAAAAAGCGATTTACCTCCACGAAGCGCGGCAGTATCACGTGGAACGCTTCGATTATGCCGAAAGAAAGGCCTACGTGAAGCGCGTGGATTGCGATTACTACACAGACGCCATCGACTACACGCAAGTCAAGACTCTTGAGGAGTTCGAAGTGGAGCAGGTCTCCAGACCTGCTCAAAGTGGAGCGGGCGCTTCCGCCTGCGCAGTGGGGCAGGTTCCCGACCTGCCCCTGCCGGCTGCGCAGCCAGCCGGCCCAAGCCAGAACGCCCACCCCACCATCTCCCAGAGTGGGGCAGGCGCTTCCGCCTGCCCTCCCGCCGCTAATGAGCAAAGCCCCCACCCCACCATCTCCCACGGCGACGTCCGCGTGACAACCCAAATCGTCGGCTTCAAGAAAATCAAGTTTTACACCATGGAGAATGTCGGCGCCGGGAAACTCGAAATGCCGGAGCAGGAAATGCACACCACCGCCTTCTGGCTGCATTTCCCGGCCGCGTTCCTGGAACGCCTCACCGAGTTCACTCCCACCGAACGTCAGAGCGGCGTCTCCGCGCTAGGCAACGCGCTGCGAACTGTTGCGGCGTTGCTCCTGATGTGCGACCCGCGCGACCTCGGCGTAGCTCTCAGCGAGAAAATCGATAGCGGCCTTGAGACGTTCGAGCCGAACCTCTACTTGTATGACAACTACTCCGGCGGCGCAGGCCAAAGCGCGCCGCTGTTCCGCCTCGCGCCGCAACTGCTCAAGCAGACCACCGAGTTGATCGCCGCCTGTCCCTGCGACGCCGGATGCCCCTCCTGCGTCGGCCCCCCCGGAGAAACCGGCGAAAAATCCAAGCAAGCCGCCCTGCGGATTCTGGCGGAGATGGAACCAGCCAGCGCCAGTCGAGGAGCGGAGTAAGTCGCGAGGGCTGAACCGGCTATCATCGATAACGTGGGTTGCGAGAGCGGCACGATGCAAAGTCGAAGGTCGAAATGACGGAACCCATTAGATTCACGAAAGGCGATGAGCTTGGGTTCTCCTTCACCATAGAGCCCGGGCTCGATGAGGATCAGGTTTGGCGCGCAACGTTGTTGCCCCTTTTTGTCCGGGCTTCCCGAGAATATTATTGACATCTGGCATTACTGCCTGACCGAAACCGTCAATAATGCAATCGACCATTCCGAGGGTTCGAACGTTACGGTGGTGGGGATGCGGCCTTCCATCATGCGGGTTCAGGTGATTGACGACGGGATCGGCATATTCAGAAAAATCAGGGCCGCACTCAACCTCGAAGACGAGACGCAGGCGATTCTGGAGCTATCGAAGGGGAAGTTGACGACGGACCCCGTTCGGCACAGCGGCCAGGGCATCTTCTTCACGTCCCGAATGCTCGATGAGTTCTCGATCCTCTCGCGCGGGGCGTTCTTCTCCCACAAGGCTGTACATCCGCGCGACTGGGTTCTCGATGTCGAAGACCCGAACTCCAGTACAATGGTGACTATGGAGTTGGAAAACAGCACGGATCGAACGCTCAAGGGCGTCTTCGATCAGTACTCTTCCGGCGACAATTACGACCTCTCCAAAACAGTCGTCCCCCTGCGATTAGCTAGGCTCGGGGAGGAGAAACTGATCTCTCGATCACAGGCCAAAAGGGCGCTCGCAAGGGTTGAGAAGTTCAAGAGCGTCGTTTTCGATTTCGCTGGTATCGAGATGATCGGCCAGGCTTTTGCGGACGAGATCTTCAGGGTCTGGACAACCGCGCACGGGGATGTCGACTGCATGGTGATTGATGCAAGCCCCGCCGTGCGCAGGATGATTGCTGCCGTTGGCCCCGCATCAAAAGTTCACTATTGATTCGCCCGCCTGGTCCCATGCGCCTCAGGGCCAAGGCGGAGGTCGCGGTTAGCCATCTCACGCGCGCTCCAAACAACACGATATACTGCGAGCGATGCCCACTCACACTCTGCCCGCGGCGCCTATAAAGGACCCGGTCACCTGGCTCTACCCCCCTATCGAGCCTTACAACACTGGTCGGCTTAAAGTCTCACCGGTTCACGAGATCTATTTCGAGGAGAGCGGCAACCCGTCCGGCAAGCCGGTGATCTTCTTGCACGGCGGACCCGGCGGCGGGTCCGATCCTAAGCAGCGGCGATTCTTCCACCCGGAAAAGTACCGCATCGTGAATTTCGATCAGCGAGGCTGCGGCAAGAGCACGCCCTACGCATCGCTCGAAGCCAACACCACTTGGGACTTGGTCGCCGATATCGAGAAGGTCCGCGAGCATCTGGGCATCGAGCGCTGGCAGGTGTTCGGCGGCTCGTGGGGCTCCACGCTGGCTCTCGCCTATGCCCAAACGCATCCTGAGCGCGTCACCGAAATCGTCCTCCGCGGCGTGTTCCTCATCCGCAAGCAGGAGATCGACTGGTTCTACCAGCGCGGCGCATCCGTACTATTTCCCGACGCGTGGGAGCCGTACCTCGCTCACATCCCGGAGGCCGAGCGCGGCGATTTGCTCACGGCCTACTACCGCCGCCTGACCAGCGACGATCGCGCCGTGCAGCTCCAGGCCGCGAAAATCTGGAGCGGATGGGAAGGCGCCACTTCCAAACTTATGCCCGACGCCGATTTCGCGGGCCACTACGAAGAAGACGAATTCGCCCTGGCCTTCGCGCGCATCGAGGTCCACTACTTTTACAACAAGGCGTTTCTTCGAAACCGACGACCAGTTGCTGCGCAACGTTCCGCGCATCCGCCACATCCCGGGCGTGATCGTGCAGGGCCGCTACGACGTGGTTTGCCCCATGGAGAGCGCATGGGCGCTCCATCGGGCCTGGCCCGAGGCCGAACTCATCGTCACCCCGGATTGCGGCCACAGCGCATTCGACCCGCCGAACAGCCGCGCCCTGGTGGCGGCGGCCGACAAATTCGCAGGCTGAGCGCAGCCATAATTGTGGGGCGGACCCCCTGGTCCGCGGCCGACGCCGGGGGCCCTCTGGGCGACGGCCTCCGGCCGAAGGCCGGTCCGGGGACCGGCCGCGGACGGGGGCGTCCGCCCCACCCAGTCCAAATTCGGATTTTACGCCGGGCGGGCCCAGCGCCTGCGGCTTGCGTGGGCGGTCACGAAGAGTACCACGAAGCCCACCAGGAAGCCGGAGGAAGCGCCCAGCCCGATCAGCTCCGGCTTAGGCGAATTCAACCGAAGCGTCAACATTACATTCACGAGAACTGGAATTGAGGCGGCGATCACCTGGGGCCAGCGGTGGTCCATCGCGAACAGCGACCGCGAGAAGATCTCCATGAGGCTCCATCCAATCAAGGCAGGGCCGAGGCTCAGGAACACGGTGGAGACCAGGCGCGTGGAATCGGTCGTGAAGCTTCCGCGCTGGAATAGCAGCGCGATGGCGGGCTGGCGGAATGTCAGTGCGAAAGCCGTGGCGCAGACAGCCGCGAGCGCCGTCAGCGCAAGCGTGCGGTCTACCAGGCGAAATGCTTCGCGTATGCGGGCGAGACTGCGCAGGCGCGATATTTCCGGCAGCAGGGAATTGGAGATCGGCGTCACCAGAATGGCTAGCGGAACGCTCACGCCCCTCATGCAGTAATCCAACGCCGCCGCCATGCCCGGGCCGAGGTGCGTGACCCACGCGCGCGTGAAGATGATATTCAGGCCGATTCCCGCCGCGTAGACCACGAAGAAGCCGGGCTTCAGAAGAATTCCCGAAACGCTCACGGAGCATCGCGGAGCGGCGGCGGCGTTCAAGCCCTTGCGGGCCGCCAGCCAGGCGACGCCGAACTGAATCCAGGTGCCCGCCGTAAACCCGATCGCGAATCCGTACACGCCGATCCAGCGCCAAAAGCCCAGCGCGGCGGCGACCGTTACGAAATTGATAGTGGCCTGGTAAAACGCGGACGGTCCGAAACGGCGATCCGTGTAGAGCAGCGCGCAATGCACGGCCAGCGCTCCCGCGGCCGGCGTGGCGAGAAGCGCGATCCGCAGGATGTTGACAGCCACGGGGAAATACTGCGCGTCGAGGCCCGGGGCGAGTAAGCGCATGAGCGGCGATGCGGCCAGAAACAGCGCGGCGCTCACGGCGGCCAGCGCCGCGGCGAAACAACGGTTCAGTTTGATGAAGAGAGCCGTGCGCTCGCCGCCCGAGAGCCCGGTCAGCATGGGGACGAACGCGAACAGGATGCCGTTGAACAGCACCGAGTTCAGAGTGTCCACGGGTCCAATGGCGACGGCCAGCGAATCGGCGCGGCTATGCGTGCCGAGAAGGTAAGCGGTGACGGCGACGCGGGCGAACCCGAGCACATTGCCCGTCAGCACGCCCGCGGCGAGAGCCACTCCGCCCCGCACCAAAGGGCTGCCGGCGGCGCGCGACAGAAAGCGCCCGGGGGCCGATCCGGGTGCTACATCGGGGGGGCCCAGAGGTTACCTCAAGCGGCCAAAGCGCTACGGGCGGCGGCCAGGGCGGCGTCGAAATCCGGAGGATCCGAGACTTCCCTGACGTACTGCGCGTAGCCGATCTTGTTCTGCTTGTCGATCACGAAGACGGCCCGGCACTCGATACGCAGTTCCTTGATGAGCGTGCCATAGGCCGAACCGAAGGAGCCCGCCATGTAATCCGACAACATGCGCACGCGGTCGATCCCGAAGGCGCCGCACCAGCGGGTCTGCGCGAAGGGAAGGTCCACGCTCACGGTGATGATATCCACGCCGGCCATCTTGGCGACGGCTTCATTGAACTTCTTGGTCTGCGCGTCGCACACGGGCGTATCGAGCGACGGCACAACGCTGACGATGCGGACGTTCGAGCCCGTATCGGCGAGCGTCACGGGCTTAAGGCCCTTGTCCACCAGGGTAAAATCGGGAGCCGCGTCGCCGGCCTTCAACTCAGGGCCGAGCAGCGTCAACGGCGAACCTTTCAGGGTAGTCGCTCCGGGTCTTTCCATTGCTTCTCCTTGTTCATCGCGCTGTGTGCTGCGGCTCGCCCCTCCGCTCCCTTACGGGGCGCCCTCTGGGCCCGGCTCGGCTCCAGCCGCGGGTCGGTGAGTGGTCCTAGCGCGAAACACACTCCCGAAAGACGTTCTCATTGTAGCAATTCGGCCAGCTTTTCCGGCTCGAAAACGGGAGCCTGGCAGGCGTAGTCGCGGCAGACGTAGGCGCCGGCGCGCATGAACCCAATGGCGGAAATGCGCGCGGCCAGCGCGGTTTGCTCCGCCGCGGAACCGGCGAAAAGAGCGACGCGGAAAGGCGCGAAGCGCGAGTGGAGAACACGGATGAGAGCATCGGTTGACGGCGCGCCGCGCTCCGCCACCAGCACCACTTCGCACGGATCTCCGAGTACGAATTCGCACGCCGCGAGCATTTGCGGAATCGCGGCCGGCGCGAGATTCAAGCGCGAATAGAACGCGGCGAGCGCCCGATCGGCCGAAGCGGCGAAATCCGCGCGATTCGCCAGACGCGCGAGGCGCAAAAGATTCATGACGGCGACGGAGTTGCCGGAAGGCTCGGCGCCATCGTAGTCTTCCTTCATGCGAAGAACAAGATCGGGGTCTTCGGCGGCCTCGAAAAACCCGCCGGACTCGCGGTCTTCGAACAACGCGGATTGCTTATCCGCGAGTTGAATGGCCAGATCGAGATGGCGCAGATCGAACTGCGTCTCGTAGAGATCGAGGAGCGCCTGAACGAAGAAAGCGTAGTCGGAAAGGAAACCGGGCACGGCGGATTCACCCGCGCGATAGCGGCGCAGCAGTTCTCCGGTCACGGGGTTGTAGAGACGCGCGAGGATGAAATCGGCGGCGGTGCGGGCGGCTTCGGCGTAGCGCGGCTCTTCGAGAACCGCGCCGCCCAGAGCGAAGGCCGAGATCGTCAGTCCGTTCCAGGCCGTGAGAATCTTATCGTCGAGATGCGGGCGCGGGCGCATGGAGCGGGCTTCGAGCAAATTCCGCTCCGCGCCGGCCAGGCCCAGGCGGATCTCTTCGAGCGTCCGTTCAAAGTGGCGGGCCGTTTCTCCGCGAGTGTGCGCCCGATAGAGAATGTTGCGGCCGCCGAATTCGCCGTGCGGATCGTGCGAGACATTCCCGTCTTGCTCCACGCCGTAGCGGAAGCGGACCCACTCGGCGGCCGGTCCCGCGGCGGCGGCGATTTCATCGGCGGTCCAGATATAAAACGCGCCCTCGCCTTTTTGTTCCGGATGCGCGGCGTCCGCGGCGCTATCGGCGTCCTCCGCGGAGTAGAACGCGCCTTCACCCGAAAGATCGCGCAGAACGTAATCGAGCGTGCGGCGCGCGGTTTCGGCGAAGGCCGCGTCGCCGGTGATTTGGAACGCTTCGAGATAGGAGATGGCCAGTTGCGCCTGGTCGTAAAGCATTTTCTCGAAATGCGGAACGAACCAGCGCTCGTCCACCGAGTAGCGATGGAAGCCGCCGCCAAGCTGATCGTTCATCCCGCCTTTGGCCATCTCGCGCAGCGTGAGCAAAACCATTTCGAGCGCGTCCCGACTTTTCGTTCGGGCGTAGTGACGGAGCAGGAAGTTGAACGCCGATGGGCGCGGGAACTTGGGCGCTTCGCCGAAACCGCCCAGGCGCGGATCGAACATGCGGCGAAAGGCGTTGAAGGCGTTGTCCATGAGGCCGGCGTCAATGGGCGCGCGGCCCGCGGATTCGGCGGCCACTCTTGCGCTGCCGCGCAGTTGCTCCACGACGCCGCCCGCCGCTTCGGCTATGCGCGCGGAGTCCGCGGCCCACGCGTCGGCGATCTGAGTCAGCAGAGAGGCGAAACCCGGGCGGCCGAAGCGCGAATCGGGCGGAAAGTACGTGCCGCCGAAAAACGGCTTGAGGTCGGGAGTGAGCCATACCGACATGGGCCACCCGCCGCTCCCGGTGCTGGCCTGGACGAAGGTCATGTAGATTCGATCGACATCCGGCCGCTCCTCTCGATCCACTTTGATGGGGACGAAATGGAGATTGAGGATCTCGGCCACCGCTTGGTTTTCAAACGACTCGCGCTCCATCACGTGGCACCAATGGCACGTGGAGTAGCCCACGGAAAGAAAGATGGGCTTGTTCTCGCGGCGCGCGGTTTCAAACGCCTCTGGTCCCCAGGGATACCAATTCACGGGGTTGTGAGCGTGCTGGAGAAGGTACGGACTCTTCTCGCTGGCGAGACGGTTCGTGTGCATGATGACCCGGAAGCGATAGCCGGTGAGCGAACGGCCGGCCGGGGCGCTGCCTTCATAGTAGCGCGAGAGGCTTTCCCCAACCGGTTCACGCCCCGCCCCTAATCCGTCAATAGCGCCACATGAACACCACCGCTGAGTCGCAGAGACGCCGAGTTTTCTTGAGTTCTCCGCGATCTCCGCTCCCTCGGCTGGCGCACCTACGGGGCGATTAGATGCTTCAGAAAGGTCTTGCACGTTTGTGGTGGCTTGTGATTCCCCCGGACGCGCGCAGAGCCGGCAGAGGCCGCGAAGGGATTCTAATATGTTTGTTCTGGCGTCTCCGCGCCTCCGTGGTGAAGCTGGGTTTTCCCTTACGGACGGATTACCGCCCGCTGAACCAGCGCTGGAACTCCTTGCCTTGGGGAGTGAGCGTGCGCGCCGGCGTGTACTTGCCGAAGTGGGAGGCGTCGCGGCCGTGATCGTCCTTGTTGCCGGGCTGATCGTACAGCACCCAGTCGAACAGGTACTCGACCCCGTTGGCCAAACAGGCGTCCGCCAGCGCCTTCATCCGCTCGGAAGTGGGGTGTTCGTTCCAGTATTCTCCGAATTCGCCGATGACGATCCGCGTGGTGAGCTTCTTGCCTGCGGCGAAATCGCGCAGCATGCGCACGGCGTACTCGAAGTCCTTGGAGACCTTCGCGGCGTCCGCGTCGTAGCCGATCGACCACCAGCAACTATACGAGATGAAGTCGATGCCCTTCAGCTTGGTCGCCGCGTCAGCCAAGCCGGACGCCCGCCCCTGGAAGCCCGGAACGATGGTGAATTCGAACGCCGAGAGAACCTCGCCGGGAAGGGCCTGCGCCTTCGCCTGCCTGCGTCCCTCGGCGATTCCATCCAGGCGCGCCTGGTAGTACTCGATGCACGACGGCCATTGGTTTCCGGGGCAATCGTTTTCGAATTCCCAGTTGGATACGATCTTGCGTCCCGCCGTCTTGGCCAGCTCCAGAGTGAAGCGGCGAAACTCATCGCGCGTGGCGGCCAGATGCTGGGCATCCAGGCGTCCCCACTTATAGCGCTCGTTGGACGCCGCGTCGTAGGCCGTCAGCATAACCACCGGAAACGCGGAAAGGAACGCGCGGTAATCGGCGCGCCGCAGCTTCGCGTCCAACGGGGCGGCGTCGGTTTTGCCGGATGGATCCCAAGTTGGGGAGATAGCGATCCGCGCGGCGCCCGTAGCTCCCAGGCGCTGCACATCCGTAAGCGCGGCGCTCAAATCGCCTGCGAGTTTCCCCCAAACGTAGACGCCGACGCGCTGGCGGTATTCGGCGGGCGAAGCCGCGGTGGCGCGGGCATTCTTGCCTGCCGCGCCGGCAGTCGTGCCGGCGTTGCTCGACGACAGTGCGCCGTTGCCCCGGGAGAATGTCGAGATGACTCTCGACACGGCAGGCGTGGACGCCCGCGCCACGGTTATTCCCGAGGTGTGGGATAAGCCGGCCAGCGCCAGGGCGCAGAGCAAAGCCGGCGCGTAACGGCGAAGCATGATGGTCTATCCGACCACCGATCTTACCAGAGGGGAACAAAAGGCCGGCTCTCGGATCGCCGCGGCCGAATCAACCGCGCGCCGCCACGGCAGGCGCGCCCGTCACCGCGCGCGCGTATTGAAGGAACAGGTCCATGCCTTGGTAGTCTCGCGGACCGAGCTCGTGCACGATGTTTTGCGTGAGATACTCCCGCACAACTTCGGCCGGGAAACCGCGGCGCTCCGATTCCAGCCGCACAATCTCTTCCATATTCTCCCGCCCGTAGCGGCAGGAATCGCGGAATGCCGCGGCGATCTCCGGCGTCGCCACGCCGCGCCGCCCCGCCCAGACCGCAAAGACCATGGGCAGGCCGGTCATTTCCAGCCATTCCTCGCCAAGATCGTACAGGCACTCGGAATGGCGCGCCAAATTGACGCGCAGCGCCGGGTCGCCGATCAGCAGCGCCGCATCGGCGTTGTGGAGCATGGTGTCGAGATCCGGCGGCAACATGCGGATGGCGGGCGAGACCCCGTAGCGGCGTTCCAGAATGATGCGCGCCAGTTGCACGGAAGTACGTGAACTGGAATCCGCCGCCAGAGTCCGGACCTCGGTCAAGGGGCGAGAGGAAGCCAGAACGATGCTGCGAACCGGTCCGTGGGAAGCGATTCCGGCTCCGGGCAGGACTTCCAGATCCTGGCGGACCAGTTCGAAAGCCGGTACGACTCCCAGGTCGGCGCGGCCCGTGGCCAGCCGGTCGGCGCACTCGGCCGGAATCTGGAATTCCAGGTCGAACATGCCGCGCTGAGGACCGTGGAGCATGCCCCAGACCAGCGGGACGGTATTGAGATAACTGACCGCGCAGACGCGCGGCTTGGGCCTTGCCGCGGAAATCAAAGCACAGTGTAACAGAGGGCATTCGCCGGCCTCCCGGTGTAGTACTCCGTAGCGTTCGCCTCAGGGACTCATCTGGTATCCTTCGTCTAGGAGTTTGTCGAACGCTTCTTGCCGCTCGGGCGACCGGGGTTGGATCGCGCTCCGAGCGGCCTCGGCCTTCGAAAATGCTCCCAAACAGCGCCTCGCGGCGCGATCATGTAGAACAACTATGAATACGCGGATACCGGCTCTTCTTGCGGCGGTTGCGATCGGCTCCACCGCCGGCTTCGCTCAACTCTACTTGAGTGGGGTCCCCTCACGCACCGTGGGCCATCCAAAGACGCCCGTGATCGAACAGAAGTCGCTCTATTCGACCAGCCCGAATCTGGTGGAAGGGCGCGAATTGTTCTGGCCGGAAGGCATCGCCGTCGATACATCCCTGTCGCCTCCCGCCGTGTATGTGAGCGACACGGGAAACAACCGCGTGCTGGGCTGGCGGAACGCTACGGGTTTTAAGAACGGCCAGCCCGCCGATATCGTCATCGGCCAAAGCGATTTCTTCACCACATGGCCGGAGGGGCCTGCGACTGCTCCCCGCGCGCCGGGAGCGGGAACGCCTATGCAATCCGGTTTGACCAGCCCCACGGGTTTGGCCGTCTATAAGAGCGACTTGTACGTGGCGGACATGGGCAATAACCGGGTTCTGCGCTTCCCCATCCCCTTCTCGAATTCGGTGCAGTACCCGAATCTGGTCGTCGGGCAGCCCAGTTTCAGCTCGGCCTCGGCCAACTATGGGGGCCAGGTGAGCGCCCAAGGCATCTCGCTCTCCAGCGCCGCATCGGCCGGGATCGCGTTCGACGGCAGCGGCGACCTGTGGATCGCCGATCCCGGCAACCGCCGCGTTCTGGAATTCGCCGCGGCGGATATTGCGCCCAGCGGAGTGACGGGGCCGACCGCCATCCAGGTGATCGGACAGGTGGACTTCACATCGCAGTCCAGTACGCTCAATGCGAAATCCAGCCTTACCATCAATTATCAACTTGATTCGCCGCAGAGCCTCGCGTTCGATCCGACAGGCCGTTTATATGTCAGCGACACGGATGCCACCACTCCCTCGACCTTCAGCCGCGTGATGGTTTTTGCCCCGCCCTTTACCAACGGCATGGCGGCCACTCGCATTATGGGCGTCCCCACCAGCGGCCAGTCCACCACGCAGACCGACGCGACGGTCATGGACAGCCCGACCGCCATCTTCTTCTTTCCGAACTACCTGGCCATTGGGGTCGTCAACTCCGGGTATAGCCGGATCCTGGTGTTTCCGGTGTTCGAGAATTGGCCGAGCGCGAGCACTCAGTTTTCGCCTCAAGCCTCGTCGGTCATCGGGCAGAACGGCGATTTTACGGATTTCTACCCGAACCATACCACTTCCGGCGCTACGTTCATCGCCCCTCCGAATGCAGGAGTCCTCTACCAGCCAATGGCCGCGGCGGTGGCCGGAACCGAACTGTACGTGGCCGACACTCTCAATAGCCGCATCATCGTCATGCCGCTTACCGGAACCATCGCCGGGCTGGCTACCCGCGTGCTCGGCCAGGACCGCATGGATACGGGTTCCATCAATCTGATTGAAGGCCGCGAATTCCAATTTGGCAGTGAGAGCTCAAGCGGCGGCGTCGATGCGGGCCTTGCGATCGATAACACGGGTTCTACTCCGCATCTGTATGTGGCTGACACGTACAATAACCGCATCCTGGCGTACAAGGACATCCGGAAGGTATCGGCGGGGGTGGCCGCGGACCTCGTGATCGGCCAGGCGAACGGACAGACCTCGCTGCTCAATTACCCGAGCGGTAATCCGAATTTGCCGACGGCCAGCGGGCTTTACTGGCCCGCCGGGCTGCTCGTGGATTCGAAGGGAAATCTGTGGGTGGCCGACCGCGGGAACGGCCGCGTGGTGCGGTTTCCGGCCCCGTTCTCACAGACGGGACAGCCCGTGGCGGACATTGTTTTGGGCCAGAAGAGCCTGACCACGCCGAGGGTGACCGATCCATCCTCCGTGAATATGGCTTTTCCATATGGTTTGGCTATGACCCCCGGGGGGGCTCTTGCGGTTTCCGACCAGGCGCAGAACCGCGTCCTGGTCTTCACGCCCAGCGGAGGATCTTTCACGAGCGGCCAGGCCGCTTCGAAGGTAATCGGCCAAAGCACCATGCAATCCACTGCAAGCGGGACTGGTCTGGCGTCGCTATCCGCCCCGCACCATATTGCCGTCGATGCCTCCGGCCTGCTGTACGTAGCCGACACCGGCAATGGCCGCGTGGAGGTCTTCGATAACCTCGACGGCGCGCAGTTTCCGTCTTCGGGCGCGTTGGCCACCTTCTCGGTGGGGAGCCTGAGTTCGCCCGAAGGTATCTATGTCAACCCGACGACCGGAGAAATTTGGGTGGCCGTGACGGGGTCGAGCACTTTTGTCAGATACTCCAACTACTCCAGCCTGGTTACGGGCGCTGCGACAGCCGCGAGTATCACTGCGCCCTCCTACGCTCTCGCCGTAGTGCAGGATCAGTTTGGCGCTTTGGTTGGCGCGGACGCAAGCAACCGCGTGGCCTTCTACTATCCCGGAGCGGCAGCGGGGAATCTGGGCAATGGCCTGAATGTGGCCCTCGCTCCAGGATTGCTGGCCGAAGCCTTGCCGGTGAACTCGACCGTTCCTTTTGGAACCAACACGGCCAACTTCGGAACGCAGGTCCCGTTGCCGACCACCCTTGGGAACGTCCAGTTGCTGTTTAATGGCCAGCCCGCTCCTCTGTTGATGGTTTCGCCCACACAGATCAATTTTCAGGTGCCCTGGGAAGCGCCCACCAGCGGTACGTCGGATCTGCTGATCTCCGACGCTACCACGGGACAGGTGTACGGCGCGGGCACGGTCTCGATGAATGCCGTTTCCCCCGCGATTCTGCTGAGCCCATCCACGCAAACGGGCACGGCGCGCCAGGCGGCGGTCATCAACCACGATGACGGTACGGTCAACGGCCCGTCTCACCCTGCGCAAGTGGGGCATTGGATCGAGATCTACGGTACGGGGCAGGGCTTGGTTCCGAACGCCCCGGCGGACGGGGCTGAAGCGGTCGGACTCACTCCCACCGTCCAGCGGCCGGTAGTTTATATCAACGGAAATAACGTAGACGACCCGGCTCAGACTAAAGAGCCCAACATCAATCACATTTACTACTCTGGGCTGGCTCCCGGCCTGATTGGCGTATGGCAGATCGACGTATTCATACCGCAGAATACGAGCCAGGGTACCTTCTCTCCCCTGACCGGCAACCAGACCGATCTGCAAATTACTCTGAACAGCTTGCCGGCGGTCAATCCCTACGTGTACTACGTCATCATCTACACGAAGCAGTAAGCGCTCATGCGCCGCGGCGGCCCGCCAAAGACCCTGAAGCCGCGAAGCGTGCGTGGGGCGGACGCCCCCGTCCGCGGCCGGTCCCCAGACCGGCCCTCGGCCGAAGGCCGATGAGGGCGTCGTGGTGCCCTTTGGCCCGGACTGGGGCGTCCGCCCAACTCAAGTCCAACTTCGTAATTCAGGCTCAGCCCGCCGGCCGCGCGCCGTGGCCGGTCTGCGGGGGCCGCGCCCGCTTGCGGGAATACATGGCTCGGTCGGCCTCGTCCAGGACCGCGCGTAGCGGCCGCCCGGCCGCGTCCGCCGTTCCCCAACTGAACGAGACCGGCAATGCGCCCAGGCCGCGCTGGCGGAAGTCCTTCATGCGCGCTTCGATATCGGCCATGCGCCGTTGCGCCACCGCCCCCGGCTGGCCGTGAAACAGGATGACAAACTCGTCGCCGCCCCAGCGGAAGGCTTCGTCCCCATGGCGGATCGAGGATCTAAGAAGGTGTCCGATGCTGCGCAGAACTTCGTCGCCGACCAGATGCCCGTAGCGGTCGTTGATATCTTTGAACGAATCCATGTCGCAGACCGCGGCGACGCCGGTGAACCCGGAGGCCTCTTCCACGCGCCGCGCCAGCGCGGTTTGATTGAGCAGGCCGGTCAGGCGGTCCAGGTCCAGGCTTCGCGCGCTTTCGCGGCGGACGCGATCCATCTCGGCGTTCAGTTCGCCCATGCGTTCCACCTGGTTTTCGCTCCACATGGCCATGGCGGCGAAGGCCAGCACGCAATTGAGAGCGGCATCCAGGCAGGTCTGATAGGTCATATAGGGGAGCCAGACCGCTCCGAATCCCGCGTGACTGAGGCCCGCGACAAGCCCCGCGTGTTCCAGGAAAAGCACCGCCATGACAAGCAGCGCATAGCGGAAGATCCTGGCCCCAAGGCCCCGGTTGCGCCGTAACGCCGCGAAATTATAGGCGTACACGAAGCCGAGCGCCAGCGCGTGCGAAATCTGGAGCGCTTCCGTGGGGGCGCGGCGTCCGAACGCCAGCGCCAGACCGATCACCAGCGGAAGGGCCAGGATCAAACGCAAGACCGGGCGCCATTCCTTGAACGAAGAGGCGAAGCCGGCGCGCGCGCTCGCCACCAGCAGGATGACGAACGCGAATTCCAGCACCGCGTAGAGCGCCAGCCACCCCGCGCGATCCGCGCGGAGCGACTCGAACGCGACGAACGCCGACGCCGCGCGTACGGCCCACGCCGTGGACCACAATCCGAAGTAGACAATGCGCGACTGGCGCCACAGGAACAGAAACGCCAGCCCGCACAAAGCGGCCGCGAATTCCTGCGTCGAAAGCGCGGCGAGCGCCGCTCCGGAGATCGCCGGATCCATGCGGTCAGTCTCCTCCGACCGCGTGCCGCCTCGCGCTTCGAGCGAGTCCCGTGCTCTCGTCCACGTCCACGATCACGGCGTGAAGCTCCGGACGCTTCGTCGAAGCCTCCATCTTGACGGGCATCGAGGTCAGGAAGCGGCGAATGATGCTGGCCGTCTCCACGCCGATGACGGAATCGTAAGGTCCCGTCATGCCGCAATCGGTTTGGTAGGCGGTCCCGCCGGGAAGCACGCGCGTATCGGCCGTGGCCACGTGCGTGTGCGTGCCGATCACCGCGGATACGCGCCCGTCGAGGTACCAGCCCAAGGCGATTTTTTCGCTGGTGACCTCGGCGTGGAAATCCACGAAGCGGACCTTGATCGATGGGTCCAACTCCGCCAGAATGCGATCCGCCGTGCGAAACGGGCAATCCGTGTGGGGCATGTACACGCGGCCCTGGAGATTGATGACCGCGCACTCGATTCCGCTCGACGTCCGCACCGTGACCACGCCGCGCCCCGGAGCGTCGGGATAATTCGCGGGGCGGATCAGACGCGGCTGGCGGTCCAGGTATGTGTAGAGTTCGCGCTTGTCCCAGACGTGGTTGCCGGTGGTCAGAACATCCAGCCCCATCTTGAACAGTTCCTCCGCGACGGCGCCGGTGACGCCGAAGCCGCCGGCGGCGTTTTCCGCGTTGGCGATGGCCAGGTCGATGCGGTTGGTCTCCTTGATGTCGCGGAGATGATCGGCCAGAATTCGTCTGCCCGCGCTGGCGTAGATATCGCCGATGAACAATATCTTCATGCCCGAAAGTCCACGTTAGCACGGAGGTCGAATTCGATATCGTTAGGACCGTCCGCCCAGTGGCCCGGGCCGGGTTACGCTCTGGGTCCGCCTGCGTTGGCCTTTCTCAAAGCCACTTAGTTTCTCGGACCGCGCGGATCTCATTGATTCCACGCGGCTGCCGACGTGGCGCGAGCTTCAGCTTGCCGCGCCGAGATTCGCCTCGGCGTTTAGCGCGGGCCACTGTCCATCCCGCGACGCTATTGCGGAAGCGTAGCCTGCTTCATCAACTCCGCGATCTTGTCCCTCACCGCCGCGCCCCAAATGTCGTAGCCCTTGGCGGTTGGGTGCAGGTTGTCTGTCTGGAACGAATCCGGCAGAAATGTGCCGGTACTGTCCAGAAACTTGGAGCCGATGTCCAGGTAGAAGATGTGCTTCTGGTCGTCCAGCTTGGAGATCAGACGATTCATTTCGTCGATCTTGTCGCGCGCCGAATCGCCCGGCAAGCCGCGCGGGAAGACGGCCAGCAGCAGAATCTTGGCATTCGGAAAGTCGTTGCGCATCTCCAGAACGTCCGCGCCGATGCCCTCGGCAATCTCGGCGGCCGTCGCCGTGCCGGCATTGTTGTTCCCGCCGGTGTTATTCGTTCCGATCATCAGCATGATGGCCTTCGGCTGAAAGCCCTGTCCCTCGCCATTGTGCAAGCCCCACAGAACCCCCTGCGTGGTATCGCCGGCGACCGCGAAGTTGGCGGTCTTGTAGGCGCCGAAGTACTTGTCGTACATCGCCTTCTTTTCCGGGGTCTGCGTCCACCAGTCGGTGATCGAGTCGCCATCGAGCAGCAGATCGATGTCTCCCTTTTTCGCCTGCTCGACGAAGGGATCGTGGCGTTGCGCCGTCCGCACATTGCTCTGCGTGTAAGTGGCCGACACATTGAACCGCGTGGGATGAATCGTCAGGAGCGGTTGAACCTTCTTGAGGAGAGCCTTGTCCGATGCGCTTGCCGAATCGATCCACTTCTGCACCAACTGGTTCACCTGGGCGATTTCCGCCGGAGTCGGCTGCGGAATGGCAACCTCGGGCGGTACGGGAGCGGGCGGTCCGATGGGAATGGGAGCGAAGCCTCCGCGGCCGCCGGGCCCTCCCCTGCCGGGAGCGGCCATGCCAGGAGCGTTCCCTCCCGGCGCCCCCACGGGAACCTGCGCAAGCGCAATGCTCGCCACGGCGATAACAATAATGAAGACGTTTCGAACGCGGTTCATGCCAATCTCCTCCTTGGAGTCGTCCACCAAGACGTTGCTACGGCTCATTCTATGCGACAGACGCCAACGGCTGCAATGGGCTACTACAATGACCTCTTGGCTCGGTGCGATTCGGAAACCGATCCCTTACAGGGCGCCGGGCTCGGTCAGAGGCCGCGAGCCGAGCCGCGACCGTAAGGGAGCGGAGCCTCGCATTCGCACAACATCGCCCGGCAAGCCCCAAACCTGGCCCTTCCCCCGATGTGCATGTGCACGCATGTCATAATCCGATCACGAGAACCACCATTGAGATGAAGCCCGAGCATCACGCGCGCATCGTCCAATTGGCCGCGAAGAGAGGCGATAAGGGTTTCTCGTCCGTGGTTGCCGAAGCGCTCGAAGGCTATCTCCAAGCTCAAAGCGGCCGCACAAAGGCGATTCGGAGCGCTCTCGCGCTGAAGGGCTCCATGAGCGAGAAGGACTCCGAAGGTCTGTCGGCTCGAACCCGAAGAATCCGGGCGAACTGGCGATGACCATCGCCGATACGGATTCGCTCATCGACTACCCCCGGGGAAACTTGTGGAATGCGGAGCTTCTGCCCTCGCTCCCCCAGCGTTCGCCACGTGGCAGGCGTGCGGCAGCTCAAGGTAGCCGAACCCGAAGAATGACGGAAGCAGCGAAGCGGCGTATAGTGCGGCGGCACGGTAACATTGAACAGGGGGCCGCAGCATGAATGTCGAAATCCATAACCCTGAGCTGGTCCGGCGCGTGAACGCGCAGATTCAGAGCGGCCATTTCCATGATGCGGACGAGCTGATCGGAAAAGCCCTTGATGCGCTAGAGGAAGAAGTGCCCGCGCCGGCGTCGCCCGCGGAACGCTCCGGAACATTTCCGGACGGACGGACGGGAGCCGACCTGATCGCGGCTCTGCAAGCTTCGCCTTACCGGGAATTGGACATCGAGCCGCCTAAGGTGCGTCTGACGACAGTACGGGATGTCGTGCTCTGATGGCGTGGCTTCTCGATACGAATATTCTTTCTGAAATTCGGCGCTTAAAGCCAGAACCAAAGGTACTCGCGTTTGTTTCCGGCAATCCACTGGAGGAGCTTTATGTCAGCTCGGTGACGCTGGCCGAGCTTCGCTTTGGTATCGAGCTGTTGAGCGTAGGAAGCGCCCGCCGCGCCGAATTGGATCATTGGCTCACGCGAACGATACGTCCGATGTTCGAGCGGCGTGTGTTGCCGGTGACCGAAGACATCATTTTCCGGTGGAGAGTTCTTCTGGAAGAAGGCCGCAAGACCGGCCATACCTTCTCGCGGCCCGATCTCATCATTGCAGCGACCGCAGTTCACCACGGGCTGACAGTCGTAACACGTGATCGCAGCGATTTCGACAAAACGCGGGTTTCAGTCTTCAATCCGTGGGAGAGCTAAGCCCCGCAATGGAGGCACGCTGTTTACCCGAAACCGCCGTCAGTGCGAACGGATTCCGGGCATCCGGCTCGCCTGAAATTCTTGGGTCCGATCTCCTCGATCCACCGGCGCTCCACCTGTTTCAAAAAAGGCCCTCTGCGTACCACGAAGGGGAATTATAATAAGGATATCTATGGTCTAGATCCGGGCTCTGAACGTGGATCGCGCGGGGAGAAACCGCCCTGCGCGCGCCGACGCGGAAACCGGGAGGAGGCACGCGCTGAACATCCTGTTGTGGGTCCTGCAGGTCCTCGCCGCGCTCCTGTACGGAGCTTCGGGCGTCATGAAGGTCTTCATGTTCGACAAGGTAAGCCAGGATGTCCCGTCTTTTGGCGCCTTGCCACGGAAAGCCTGGATGATCCTTGGCATCCTAGAGCTCGTCTGCACTGTCGGGCTCATCGTCCCCGCCGCCTTCCACTGGCAGCCGGCGCTCACGGTGGTAGCCGCCACGGTCCTGTTGATCGAGAGCCTTGTCTTCGTCTGGGTGCACGCCAAGTACCGCGAGATCGCGCCCATCGTCTTAAGCGCCGCGCTGGGCCTTCTCATGGCGTTCATCGCATATGGCCGGATGGTCCTGAAGCCGATCTTCTGAACTGCGGGCCGTCTCACAAAGGGTAGGTTTCGCCCCCGTGCCTCGAGCCGGTGAGCCTCCTTGCGCCCGCGGTTTCCCGGTCTCTTTTCCGCAACCTAATCGATTGGAGCGCCGTAGGGCGCCATGCCCCGCATCAGCACTGTCTTCGGAAACTCGCCCGATCCGCAGATGGTAAACGACCCGAAATCCTTGTACCAATCCCCGTCAGGCGCCCACGGGCCGGTATTTACCCACTCCTGCAACCGGCGAAGATCTTGCCGGGAGATCTGACGCTCCGCTACACGCGCAAGAAGATGCTGCCAGAGGGGGCGTGGGAGGCTAGAGAATCGAATCTTCGGCAATGGCGTCCTTCCCGAAGATTGCCCGCATCAAATCCTTCCCGGCTTCTTCCTTGCGTCCGGGATCGCCCTCCGACATGAATCGCCGATATGCCGCATTGAGACTCGCGCGCGCCGCCGCTTCGGCATCTACTCCGCGCTGTACAAGCATGACCAGAGCGCGGCTCATGGTGAGATGTTCTTTTCTGGCTACTCGCTCGACGTCCGCCGCCAATCGCGCGGGAATCGTGACGCTTTGCCGGACGGAAGGCGCTGTCCGAGTGCGAGCCTTTTGCCTGTTTCTCACACACGCATCATATCACCTGCACCACTGTGGTGCACGTGCGCCAAGCCACTGCCGGATCCCCGGAGGCTTACCGAAACGCTAGCCCTGGAGATTCAATCCAAGCGAATCTGGATTCCGACGGGAAACGCCTTGTATCGGGGCACGGCTTGAGCCGTGCCGATACGGACGCAAAACTCAAGGGTTTTAACCCCTGCCTACTCGCAGATGTGGAAGAACCCCTCGCCGAAACCCCGTCGATGCAGGGGCCCATAAAACTGCCGTGGTCCGGCACGGCTCAAGCCGCGCCCTGATACAAGGTATCGATTCCAGTCGGCGGCTGTCGGACGAAACTGGCCCGCGGCTGCCCCCTACTTCTTCGCGTCGAACCTCACTTCCACGTCGGTCTTCACCCGCACGGGTTTGCCCCCCTGCATCGTGGGCTGATAGCGGAGCGTCTCCCACGGCACGGCCTCGCAAAGTTGCGATCCGGAATTCAGCGTGTCCACCTTTCCCTTCGAATCGATCTCCACTTTGCAGCTTGCTTTTCCCCCGTCGGGTTGCCACAGAGGCGCGGGAAGAACCGTCGAGCCCTCGGCCAGCAGAGCCTGCTGCTTTTCGGCGGGCGCCTCAATTCCCGGAATGCCTTTCTCGGCTTCCTTCGCATCCGGGGTGGCGCTCTCCGCCGGCGTGATTCTTGTCACCAGGAAAACGGTCCTTGCGGGATAACGCGCGATGCGGCCGCGCAGCAAAGAAGCTTGCGCGTCGGCGTCATCGAACGCCAGCGCGCCCCATGCCATCTTTACCACCTGCGAGCAGCTATCCGGAAGCGGATATCCGTTCTTGCCATTATCCGGATCGCCAATCTTGTCGATGGCCTTCTGCGCGTCGATGCCCTCGACGACGTAGTCTTTCCCATGCACCACCTCGGCCGCTTTCCGCAGGAACAGGCGATAGCGATGCGTGCCCACCCAAAGATAGATCGGCGATCCGCCCAGGTTCAGCGCGGAATCGCCTTCGCTTTCTCCCTCGATTACCTGGGCCTTGCCTTGAATGGTCTCCAGCGCGGCCGCCGCCTTTTTCGATTCGTTTGCCGCGGGCGTGCTGGAACAACCGGCCAGTATGACCAGCGCCAGCGCGATCAAGCAATAGATGTATGCGTTGCGGTTCATCAATGTGTCCTCGGTTTGTGGATGCTTAGGTCCGAATCCGAACGTAGCACGGGGCATCGCCGCAAACAATGGGCGACGGAGTGAATCCGGTCGAGCTTGGGCGTGCCCGCACCTTCCAGCCTGACTGATGCGGAATCGCAAGGACGGCTTAATCCGGCAATTCGCGTTCACACGCCCTGCAAACTCGCTCTAATTCGCTGAATCGGCGACGGTTGCCCTCTTTTCACCGGCCCTCGCGACCGTCCCGTTTGGCCCCGGTATGGTATATGGAAGTCAGAAGGGGTAGCGCGACTCCGATTTCGGGTCTCGTGGACGGGATTTGTGAGCGAGAACGAGGGTTTTGTGCAAACGTGCACAAATTTGATTCAATAAGTCCTTTGTTTTCAACAAAACTATCCCGAAAACCCGTGCACGCTTGCACAAAACAGGCCTGACGGAGGCATCTGGAAACTGATCGCGCCCCGATCCCCTTCCGCCTTCCTGTCTGCGCCTTGCTACCGCTTTAAGTCGCGCTTCAGCCGCGTGACAATGTCCGTGGCTGTCCGGTCCAGTTGGCCCGCTTCGCCATTCTTGGGAACCTGAAACGTGGACCACACCACTTGCCGCGATTTCGCGTCCACCAGGAACAGCGTTCCCTTCGAACGCCCCAGCGCGGAGACGGCGGCTGGATTATCCAGCCTGGTTTGGGAATCCGGCTGCTTCTTAGCCTCGTCCGCGTCCTTCGTTTTATCGCTTTTAGCGGCCGTTGCGCTCGCCGCGCCGGCCGGCGAGATCTCGTCCAGTTTGTCCGCCAGCGCGTCGCCGAGTTTGTCCGTCAGTATGGCGTCAGCCAGTTTGGCGTCCACCACAACCTGCACGACATGGTCGTTGGTCAACCGGTTCGCCAGGAACTGGTCGAACCCGCGCGCCATCGGCATCACGTAGACCGAATGCACGCCCGCCAGATCCGCTCCTCTCAGATGGCCCGCCGCCCCCGCTAGGAAACAGCCAAGCACAAACACAAACTGCTTCATGGGCTTCATGATATCAATGGACGTTATATCAATGGACGTTCCGATATAATGACGCAGTCCGGCCCCAAAAAAGTCGAACCCATGAGCATCACCGCCGTCATTCCGCTTTTTAACGGCCTGGAATTGTTGCGCCGTTTGTTCCCCACGCTCGAAGCCCAGACGCAGCCTGCCGCCGGGATTCTGGTCGTCAACAACGGCTCGACGGATGGCGCTCCCGAGTTCGCCCGCGCCCGTGGCGCCCGCGTCATCGCCATGGGCCGCAACGCCGGCTTCGCGCCCGCCGTGAACCGCGGCATCCGTGAAAGCCACGGCGAGTGGATCGCCGTGCTGAACAGCGATGTCGAATTGGCGCCGGATTACTTCGCCACGCTTCTCGCCGCCGCCGAAGCCGAAAACGCCTGGTTCGCCACGGGCCGCCTTATGGCAGGTCGATGCGGGGAGGACGCCTCCGCATGGCAAGGTCCGATGGATGGCGCCTACGATCTGGTGTGCCGCGGCGGATCGGCCTGGCGCGCAGCGAGCGGCCGGGCCTTCGGACCGCCGTTCGACAAACGCCGGAAGATTTGGTCCGCGCCGTGGACGGCGGCCTTGTTTCGCGCCGAGCTATTCGAGCGCGTGGGCCTTCTCGAAGAGAGCTTCGAATCGTATTTGGAAGACGCCGATTTCGGTCTGCGTTGCGCGCGCCTCGGTCTCGCCGGCGTGTATGAACCTGCGGCCGTCGCCTGGCACGTGGGCAGCGCCACGGGTGGCCGATGGAGCGCAGATACCGTGCGGCTCATCGCTCGCAATCGGACGTGGCTTGTGGCGCGGCACTTTCCCGAAGCGCTTTTGACCCGCAATCGCTGGCCCATCTTCTGTGCTCACGTACTGTGGGGCGCGCTCGCGCTGCGCCACGGCGCGCCGCTCGCCTGGCTTCGCGGCGTGAGGGAAGGCCGGCTCGGAGCCGCCGCCGCCCGCGCCGGCCGGCTACCTTGGGACGAGCGGGCGCTCGAAAACCTGCTCGCCGAAAACGAACGCGCCATCCGAGTGGCGCAACGCATCACCGGGTTCGATTGGTATTGGAAGATGTACTTTTTTCTGACCCCCGGTGGGGCAAAGTGACACATGGCTGAAGTCGGCATCGTCATCGTCACGTGGTTCTCGAAAGCCGAAATCGGCCCCTGTCTGGACGCTGCCATTGCCACCGGCGCCGAAATCGTGGTTGTCGATAATGCCTCCGGCGATGGCACCGCTGCCGAAGCCGCCGCGCGCGGCGTGCGAGTAATCGCCAACGCGGAGAACCGCGGATTCGCGGCAGCGGTAAATCAAGGCGTTAGCCTGTTGAAAACTCCCTATGTCCTGCTGCTGAACCCGGACGCGCGCATCCAGCGCGGCCTCGCTTCCCTGCGCGCGGCCTGCGACCTCCCGCACGCGGCCGGAGCAGGGGGGATGTTGCTCGGGGCGGACGGACGTCCACAGGCGGGTTTCATGGTCCGCGCCCTGCCTACGGCGATCACCTTAATTATGGAACTTGGATTGCTAAACCGGCTGTGGCCGGGAAACCCGGTCAATCGGCGGTATCGGGGATTGGCGCTGGATTACTCCATGCGAATTGCCGTGGAGCAGCCGGCGGGGGCATTCCTGATGATCCGCCGCGAGGTGTGGCGGGAGTTGGGCGGGCTCGACGAGAGCTTCTACCCTCTCTGGTTCGAGGACGTGGATTTTTGCCGCCGCGCTGTCGAACGGGGATACGTGTTTTATTACGAACCGGAGGCCGTGGCCGTTCACGCGGGGGCGCGCTCCATCTCCCGGATGGAGTTGGAGACGCGCCGCGTAAGTTGGTACTCTGGAATGATCCACTACGCGGCTAAACACTTTAGGCCCATCATGTTCCGGACCGTTTGTTTAGCCGTTCTGGCCGGAGCCGCGCTTCGTGCGGCCGCCGCCGTGTTCCTCAAAGGGGGCGCGGCGGGGTTCGGCAAGGTGGCGCGGTTGGCCGCAGGTTGCTTCTTGATGGGTTGGCGCGGTTCGGCGGTGCGGGGAAAAGCGTAGCTGAGTTCTGATTCATGGCACGGAACGAATTCGTCTCGGTAACCATCGTCACCTACGACAGCGGCCGCTTCATCAAGCGCTGCCTGGAATCGGTGCTGGAGCAGCGGTACCCGCTAAAGGAAGTCATCGTCGTCGATAACGCTTCCACCGACGGCACCATCGACATCCTCGAACAGTTCGAAGGCCGCTGCCAGATCTATTACAACGAGGAAAACGTCGGCTTCGCCGCCGCGCAGAATCAGGCCATCAAGCTTTCGAACGGCGATTGGGTTCTCACCCTGAATCCCGACGTTCTCCTGCTCCCGAACTTCATTCAAGCCATGGTGGACGCCGGCCAGTTCGATTCCGCTATTGGGTCCGTTTGCGGAAAGCTGCTGACCATGTCGGCGCATTTCGAAATTCCGGACAACCCCGTGGTGGATTCCACCGGCATCTATTTCAACCCCATGCTCCGGCACCTGGACCGGGGCAGCCAGGAAGTGGATAACGGCCACTTCCTGCAATATGAATTCGTGTTCGGCGCCACGGCCGCGGCCGCGCTCTATCGCCGCGCGATGATCGACGACGTCTCCGTCGGAGGCGAATTCTTCGATACCGATTTCTTCGTCTACCGCGAGGACGCCGACGTGGCCTGGCGGGCGCAGTTGCTGGGCTGGAAGTGCCTGTACGTGCCGTACGCCCGCGGCTATCACGTGCGCAAGGCGCTGCCCGGAAACCGGCGCGCTCTGCCGCCCGAGATCAACATGCACTCGGTGAAGAACCGGTTCCTGATGCGGATCAAGAACATCACCCCGCATCTTTACCTGCGCAACCTGTTCTCCATCACCGCGCGCGATTTCCTGGTGGTGATGTGCTGCCTGTTGTGGGAGCACAGTTCGCTGAAGGCCTTCTGGCTGCTGGCGCGAAATCTGAAGAGCGTGATCTCGAAGCGCCGCATCGTGCAAGAGCGCAAGCGCGTGAGCGACGAGTACATGGCGGCCTGGTTCAAGTACGCGCCGGTCAGCGAGCGCGCCCCCAAGAAAATGATCCGCACGCTCTCGCGCTCCGCCACGGCCCGAACGTAGCGCCCCATGCGCATCGCCGTTCTGGGCACGCGCGGTATTCCGGCGGCGTACGGCGGCTTCGAAACCTTCGCCGAGGAACTCTCTACAAGGCTGGCCGCGCGCGGTCACGATGTGGCGGTCTATTGCCGGTCGCGATCCGGCGAGCCTTCCTACCGCGGCGTGCGCCTCGTTCATCTGCCGACTATTCACGGCAAGTATTTCGATACGCTGGCGCACGCCTTCGTCTCCACGCTGCACCTGATGACGCATCGCGTGGATGCCGCGCTTTACTGCAACGGCGCGAACGCACTGTTCACTATCTTTCCGCGCGCGGCCGGCGTTCCCGTGGCGCTCAACGTGGACGGCATCGAGCGCAAGCGCAAGAAGTGGAACCGTCTGGCCAAGGCCTGGTATCTGATTTCGGAGTGGCTGGCCACGTTCTGCCCTTCCGCGGTGGTCACGGACGCCGCCGCCATTCAGACTTACTATCGCGAGCGCTGGGGGAAGGAAAGCGTATTCATTCCCTACGGCGCGGAGACGGGTAAGGTGGAAGGAACCGCTACGCTCGCCCATCTCGGCCTCGAACGCGGCCGCTACTTCTTATACGTCAGCCGCATGGAGCCGGAGAATCGTCCGCTTGAAGTTCGCCAGGCCTTCGAGAGCGTGCGCACTCCTATGAAGCTGGCTCTGATCGGAGACGCTCCCTATGCCCACGACTACATTCGCTCCGTCCGCGATACGCGCGACGAACGCATCGTCATACCCGGCGCCATTTACGGAGAGGGATATCGCGAGTTGGGCTCGCACTGCTTCGCGTACATCCATGCCACGGAGGTCGGCGGCACGCATCCCGCGCTCATCGAGGCCATGGGCCGCGGCGCGCTGGTTCTGTATCGCGATACGCCCGAGAATTCCGAAGTGGCTTCCGGCGCCGGCATCCCGTTTCAACCCTCGGAGCTGGCCGCAAGAATCGAGCTCGCTCTCGCCATGCCGGAAGCGGAACGCGAAGCGTTGCGCCAGGCCGCCGTCGCGCGCGTCCGCGAGCGCTACTCCTGGGACTCGGTGACCGATGCGTACGAAAAGCTGCTAACGCGTCTGGCCGCGCGCCGCCAGGACTGACGAAGTCACCTGGCCCGGTGGGGCAGTATCCCTTCCTGCCCACGCGCCGCAGGCGCGCGTTGCGCGCCAGGGCAGGACGGAATCCTGCCCCGCGGCGTACCGTCGCCGGCGCAGCGAAGGGCCGCGCTGAGGCGCGTCACCGTGGCGAAGCGCTGCGCAAGCCGGCCGCCGATAGCTGACAGCTAATATGGAATTAGTGTCCGCTCCATACCGCTCTTACGTTCTCATCTCCCGCCAACAGATTGCCTCGAATTATCGGAATGTGCGTTCGGTAGTCGGGCCCGGCGTCGAAGTCGCCGGCGTGGTGAAGGCCGATGCCTACGGGCACGGCGCCATCGAGGTCTCGCGCATCCTGGAGGCCGAGGGCGCGCGCTGGCTCGCCGTCAGCTCCGTCGATGAAGGCGCGCGGTTGCGCGAGGGAGGCATCCGGCAGGCGCGCATCCTCGTGATGGGAGGCTTCCTCTCGTTCGAAGGCCAGGCTCTGGTCGAGCGGGATCTCACGCCGGTGGCGCATTCGCTCGAACAGATTCGGGAAATCGACCGTCTGGCGCGGGCGTTCGGATCGCGCCTCTCCTATCATCTGAAAATCGATTCGGGCATGGGCCGGCTCGGCGTGCGCGCTACCGCAAAAGAGATTCTGGAGACTATCGCCGCGTGTCCGGATGCCAGGCTCGAAGGGCTTATGACGCATTTCGCCTCGGCCGCGGATTACACGACGCCGCAGACCGGCGATCAGATCGCCTATTTCGACGCCATGGCGAGCGAGCTTCGCGCGGGCGGAGTCGAACCCAAATACGTTCACACCTCGGGAACCAATGCCATCGGCTACGGAAGGCGCGAAGGCTGGCACAATCTGGTGCGCGCGGGACATGCGCTTTACGGCTATGTTTCCCCCGCGCGAGGCGAAGCCCCGCCGCAGTTACTCGACGTGCAGCCTGCCTTGCAGTGGAAGGCGCACCTGCTGGCCGTAAAAGACCTGCCCGAAGGCGCTCCGGTGGGCTACGGCGCTTCGTTCCGCGCGCCCCGTCCCATGCGCATCGGCATTGTGGGCGCGGGCTACGCCGATGGCGTGTTCCACCGCCTCTCCAACAAAGGGAAGGCCATCGCCGCCGGGAAGATCGTACCCTTCCTCGGAGCCGTTTCCATGGACCTCATCACGATCGACCTGAGCCAGTCTCCATCGCTCGGCCCCGGCGACGAAGTGACGCTGCTCGGCGCCGAAGGCGATGCGCGCCTCGACGCGCAACAGATAGCGCGCCTGGCCGGCACCATCTCCTACAACATCCTCTGCGGCATCAGCCCCCGCGTACGCCGCGTGTACGTCTGACCGCGGCCAGGCCGGCGCCACCCATATTCATGGGAAAATGGGTTCGTGAAGACCACGATTGAAATTCCTGACCCGGTCTTCCGCCAGGCTAAAGCCGCCGCGGCGGCCCGAGGGCAAAGCCTGAAGCAGTTCTTTACCGAAGCGGTCGAAGACCGGCTCCGGAAGCCCGCGCCTTTGAACGGCCGAAAGCCCTGGGAGCCGGCGTTCGGCATGCTCAAGGATCTGCACGAGGAGACTAAGCGAATCGAGCGTTTGATCGAAGCTGAGTTCGAGACGATCGACGAAGAAGAATGGCGCTGATACTCGATACGAATGCGCTGTCTGCTTCGCCGACGCCGACCCCGCGCTTCTCTCGAAATCGTCAAGGACGAGAAGGAGTTGGCCGTTCCTTCGGTTGTCCTGGGCGAGTTTCTTTTCGGAATTACGGAGTTCCCGCAATCGCCACCGGTACGAGCAGCTTCTGCGGGGAGATCCTCCTTACTTCCGTATCCTCGATGTGCGCGCTTCCACGGCCTCCCCTTACGCCGAGATTCGGTCCGAACTGAAGGCCATAGGCCGGCCGATTCCCGGCAATGACCTCTGGATTGCCGCGCTCTGCCGCGAGCATCGCTGGCCGCTGTTAACTCGCGATAAGCATTTCGCCGCCGTAACAGGTATCACCGTCGTGAACTGGTAGGGCAGGGTGGCGCATAGACCGGGCCGCGGCCCACGGCCGATGCCCACTCGACAGCGGCCCTGCATTATTCCGGTGATATCATGGTGGGCAGATGAGCTTACTGTCGCCCAGATTGCAGCTTAGGGTCGCGCAGAAGCAGATTCTGACCCCGGGCCTGGTGCAGATGGTCACCGTCCTCCAGCTCAACCGGCTGGAGTTGAAGGAAATGATCACCCAGGAGATCGTGAAGAATCCGGTCCTGGAAGAAGCCACCGAGGAGCCTGGAGAAGAGATCACTCCCGAGGAACTGCAGCCGCTGCTGGAGCAGGAACAGGAGCGGGTGACCCATCCAGCCGATCAGGAAATTCTGGCGTTGGCCGTGCCGAACGAAGCCAGCGCCTTGGATGGCGCGGCGGCCGACGTAGCTATCAACGGGACTGTTTTCGCGGACGCCGAAGAAACCGCCGCGGCGGCTCCGGAGCCGGTAGTATCCGGTGAGACGCCGGAAACGCCCGCGGCCACCGATCCGTTCGACGAGATCGACTTCGGCTCGTTCTTTAACGACTATCTCGATCCCGGCTACAAGAGCCCCGCCTCCGAATCGGTGGAGAAGCCGTCGTTTGAAACGTTCCTTTCGGCGCCGGTGACGCTCGCGGATTACTTGCATTCGCAGTTGAGCCTGATCGTGCTCTCCGAAGAAGTGAGGGACGCCGCCGAGTCCATCGTCGGGAACCTGAATGAAGACGGATACCTGACGGCGTCGCTCGAAGAAATCGCCGGGGCCGGCGGCCACCAGCCGGAGGATGTGGAAGAGGCGCTGCGCGCGGTGCAGTCGCTCGATCCCGCGGGAGTCGCCGCCCGCGATCTCCGCGAGTGCATGCTGCTGCAGATTGAAAGCGCGAACGGCAAGGGCGGCGTGGCCTGGCAGATTGTCGCCGATCACATGCGGCTGCTCGAGGCGCACCAGGCCAAGGAACTGGCCAAGGTCTTGGGCCGTCCGATCGAGCATATCGAAATTGCGCTGAGCGTGATTCGGCATTTGAACCCGCGGCCCGGCCTGCGGTATTCCGGCGCGGGCGCGCGCGCCGTGGAGCCGGACGTCTACATCGTCAAAGACGGCGAGGATTTTCTCATCCAGACCAACGACGAAGACGTGCCGCAGCTTCGCCTGAATCCGCAGTACCGGCGCATGCTGGACCGGGAGCAGGGAGCCACCAAGGAAGTCCGCGATTACGTGCGCGAGCGCTATGCTTCCGCTATTCAGCTCATGAAGAACATCGAGCAGCGGAAGCAGACGATCCTGAAGGTGGTTCAGGCCATCGTACGGAGGCAGATTGATTTTCTGAATTCCGGGCTCGACCGGCTCAAGCCGATGATGATCAAGGACGTGGCGGAGGAAGTCGGCGTGCATCCGTCCACCGTCAGCCGCGCGGTGGCGGGCAAATATGCCCACACGCCGCAAGGCGTCTTCGAGCTCCGCTACTTCTTCTCCGAGGCCGTGCAAGGTCCGATGGGCGGCGCGACGCCCCTGCTTCTCCTCAAGCGCAAGGTCAAGAAGATGATCGACGAGGAGGACCGCGCGAAGCCCCTGACCGACGAGCAGATCACGCACATGCTGCAACAGCAGGGGATCGTGGTTACGCGGCGGACGGTGGCCAAATACCGCGAGGACATGCGCATCCCATCCACCCACCAGCGCCGCCAGCGAAGTTAAGCCCGTCCCCTCTTGCGCGCGGTATAACGAAAGAAGCAGATGAAATCCGGATCACGTCATTCCGATAGGGGGACAGCATGAAGATCGCGTACACGGGAAGAAAAGTCGAGTTGGCTCCCGCTCAGTTGAAGAAGCTCGAAGCGCGCTTCGCCAAGATCGGAAAGTTGCTGGATGGCCGCAGGGAATGCGAAGCGCACGTGATTCTCTCGCTCGAGCGCCGCACGCAGCAGGCGGAAGCGACCGTCAATTATTTCGGAAGGCAGCTTGTAGGAATCGGGTCCAGCGCGGATCTGTTCACTGCGATCCACTCCGCCGCGGAAAAACTGGAAAAGCAGGCTATCAAGGCCCGTGCGAAGTGGCGCGACGCCAAGCGCGCGCCCCGCGACATAACCGAGGAAACGGAAGCGGCGGCCCCGGCCGCGGCCGATACGGCCGAGCCGGCGCCCCACGTCAATCGCGTCAACCATCATCGGAAGCGCAAACCCATGACGCTGGACGAAGCGCTTCTCGAAATGGAAAAGGACCGCGACTACCTGGTCTACCTGGACGCCCAAACCGACCGCGTCTCCGTCCTGCTCCGCCGCCGCGACGGACATTTCGATCTTGTGGAAGGCTGACGCCGCCCATGGCGCGCACGAAGAAATCGCCGGCCGCCAAGCCGGAGCTCGTAATCATCACCGGCCTGAGCGGTTCCGGTAAAGGCTCGGTGCTGAAATCCCTGGAAGACCTGGGCTTCTACTCCGTGGACAATTTGCCCGTGGAGCTGATCCCCAAGTTCGCCGAGCTGACGCGCGACAACCCGAGCATCGGCGCCGCCGCGCTGGTCGTGGATATCCGGGAAGGCGAGGGTCTCAAGCAGTTTCCTTCGACGCTGGCGTCCATCCGGAAGTCGGTGTCCGCCAGGCTGATCTTTCTGGAAGCCGACGAGGGCGCGCTGGTGCGGCGCTTCAGCGAGACGCGCCGCCCGCATCCGCTGGGCGCGGACCGCACGATCGTTGGCAGCATTCGCGCCGAAAAGGAGCACCTGGCGGCCATCCGTTCGATGGCCGACCTGATCATCAATACCTCCAAGTTCACCGTGCACGAACTGCGCGAGTACATCGGCGAACAGTTCCGCGGCCGCAAGGAGGAATCGAAGATTCTGGTCTACGTGACCAGTTTCGGATTCAAGAATCGGGGTACCGCCGGAGAGCGATCTGGTATTCGACGTCCGCTTCCTGCCGAATCCCAATTACATTCCGCGCTTCAAGCGCCTCACGGGGCGGGACCCGGCGGTTGCGCGCTACATTCGGTCCTTTCCCCAAACGGTGGAATTTATCGAGCGCATTTCCGAGTTGCTGATTTACCTGCTGCCGCATTACATCCGCGAGGGCAAGAGCTATCTGACGATCGCCTTCGGATGTACGGGCGGACAGCATCGCTCGGTGATGATAGCCGACCAGATCCGCAAGAACCTGGTGGAGGCCGGTTTCAAAGCGAAGGTAAGTCACCGCGACGCTCCGAAACGGCGCGGGTGAAATCGAGGGCCGGGGGCCGGGTACTACGGTCTCGGACCCACGACTGTCGTGCGAATTGGCTCCTGATGCGCCCACGGCGCGGTGAAACGAAGTTCGATGAGTGTGCGTTGGTATAATTAGATACGGATGGGACGCTGTGGAGAGTCCCTGGCCTTCCTTGTATGAAGCCGATAGCGCTGGCGCTGGTGTTCGGGTTCATTGCCGCGCCGGGCAGAATTGTCAACTTCGATACCGACGCAATCGGCAAAGTCCCGCCGGGCTGGACGGTCGTAGGAGTTGACGGCGGAGCGGCCGCGGGGTGGGAAGTGCTGAAGGACCGGACCGCGGCGACGCAACCCTACGTGCTGGCGCGCCTCTCGGGCAATCCGGCCGCGGCCCGGCCCGCGCTGGCCATCTTCAATAGCGTGAGTACGCGCGATGGCGATATCAGCGTGCGGGTGAAATCCGTGGCGGGAAGCCGCGACCGTTCGGGCGGCGTGGTGTTCCGCTACCGCGACGCGAACAACTATTACTTCGCGCAAGCGGACGCCGCCGCGCAGACCGTCGCGCTATTCAAGATTCAAAACGGCAGTCGCATTCAGATGGGACATGCGGCCAGGCACGCGCTGCCGGCGAACGACTGGCGGATACTCAAAGTCTCCGCGCGCGGAAATCACATACAGGTTTACCTGGATCACCGCCGCATCGTCGATGCGTTCGACAATGTATCGAGCGGCCCCGGCAAAGTAGGGCTTCTGGCGGACGGAGATTCAGTGACCTATTTTGACGATTTCCGCGTATATCCCAAATGAAGCGGCGAAAGCCTGCGCCGGAATAATCGCTCCCCGATGCCTGCATTCGATGTAGTCGGAGTAGGGTTGAACGCGACGGATACTATCGCCGTCGTGGCGCGCTTCCCCGCATACGCCGGGAAGGCGCGGATTCTGGATGAGATGGTGGCGCCGGGAGGCCAGGTGTCCAGCGCTCTGGCGGCGTGTGCGCGCCTGGGCCTGCGGACGAAGTACATCGGAGCCTTGGGCGATGACGAGCGGGGGCGAATCCAGATGGAGAGCCTGGCGGCGGCGGGCGTTGACGCTTCGGGCGTCAAGGTCCGCCCCGGACGCGCGACGCAGCTTGGCTACATCGTCGTAGACGCTTCCACGGGCGAGCGGACCGTGCTCTGGAAGCGCGACGACAGCTTGCGGATCGATCCGGAGGAAATCGCCGAGGAGGACATTGTCTGCGCCCGGCTGCTTCATATCGACGGCCACGATACGCCGGCGGTGGCGCGCGCCGCGGCCATCGCGCGCGCGCACGGCATGCCCGTCACCGCGGATGTGGACACCATCTACGCCGGCCTGGAGCGCGTACTTCCGAACGTCGACTACTTGCTGGCAAGCCTGGAATTCCCGGAGAAGTGGACGGGCATCGCCGATCCGTTGGCGGCGCTCGAGAGAATTCAAAACGAATACGGGATGAAGGCCGCGGGCATGACGCTCGGCGCGAACGGAAGCCTGCTCCGATCGGAAGGCCGTTTTTTCTACGCGCCCGCCTTTGAAGTGAAAACGACGGACACGACGGGCGCCGGAGACGTGTTTCACGGGGCCTTCTGTTATGCTGTTTTGGAAGGCATACCGATGCTGGAGGCCCTCGAGTTTTCCAACGCCATGGCGGCCCTGAATTGCATGGCGTTTGGGGCGCGAGGGAATCTGCGCGGCCTTGGCGAAATCCGTGCGTTCATGACTTCGACGCCGCGGCGATCGCGCCCCGAGTTCGCGGCTGGAGCGGCCGCGGTGAGCCAATGATCCCGATCCCGGTTCGAGTCAGCCAGCGCAGCTATTCCTGGCCGGTGGTGACGGTCGCGCTCATTGTCGCGAATGTCTTCGTGTTTCTGCAGGAGATTTACTTCGACCGCTTCTCTCAGAATTACTTTCTGGACCTCTACGCCCTTCACCCCGATCATTTTCGTCTCGCGAACTTGGTTACGCACATGTTCCTGCACGCGGGGTGGGTTCACTTGATCGGAAACATGCTGTTCCTGTGGGTGTTCGGCGAAAACGTGGAAGACATACTGGGCCACGGGAAGTTCCTCGGTTTCTATTTGTTGTGCGGAGTCGCGGCGGCGGTGGCGCAGATTGCGGCCAGCCCGTATTCGCGCGTGCCCATGGTGGGGGCCAGCGGCGCCATCGCGGGGGTCATGGGGGCTTACCTCGTGAAGTTCCCGCGCTCGCGCGTGGAGATGGTTTTTTGGGCCATCTTTTTCTTTCACTTCTCCGTGCCGGCGTGGGTCATGCTCCTCTACTGGTTCGCATTGCAGGTGCTGGGGAGCGTGAGCGGGATGGCGGAGGCGGCGCAAGGCGGCGTGGCGTTTTTCGCGCACGTGGGCGGGTTCGTGGCGGGGATTGCGCTGGTCTACCTGATGGGAACGCGCGAGCGATTCTCCCGCCGGCGGGATTTGTACTGGTAATCGACATGGCGCTTGACGTACTCTCCATTGCGGCTCATCCGGACGATATCGAGCAGACCTGCGCGGGCGCGATGATTCGCGCCGCGGAGGCGGGTTACCGGACGGGCGCGCTCGAACTCACGGCCGGAGACATGGGAACGCGGGGGACGCCGGAGCTGCGCATCGCCGAAGCGGAAGCGGCGGCTAAGCACTTGTTGCTGAGCTGGCGCGGCAACCTGCGGATGCCGGACGCGCGCCTGGAAAACAATATCGCGGCGCGCATGACGCTGGCGATGAAGATCCGGGAGCTGCGGCCCCGTGTGGTGATTCTGCCGTATTGGCAGGCGCGGCATCCCGACCATTACCGCGCTTGCGAGATGGGCTACGAGGCCTGCTTTCTGGCGGGGCTCAAGAAACTGGACCCGGAAACCGAGCCGCACCGGCCGTCGAAGATTCTCTACGCCAGCGTGTACGCGGACGTGAGGCCGTCCTTCATCGTGGACATCGGCGCGCAGTTCGAGCGGCGCATGGCGGCGCTGATGAGCTACGCGTCCCAGTACGGAGACGGCAACGAGAGCAGCCATTTATTTCCGAATGAGGCGGAACTTCGCGACAAGCTCGCCTCCGTCGCGCGGTTCTATGGCCACCAGATCGGCGTGAAGTACGGCGAACCGTTCGTGGTGAAGGAAGCCATGCAGGTGGACGATATCGTGGCGATGCCGGTAAGATCGATCTGAGCGGCGGCTGAGAAGTCGGGAGACGGGAGTAAGGAGACAGGGGCTCCTGCCTCCGAGCGACGGGGCATCCCAAACTGGCAGCGTTCGGCTACGCCGAGCTGCGGACTTCGAGGTAGAGGCGCTTGGAAAGCGCGGCCAGCGCGGCCTCGATCTGCTCGAGGCGCGAGCGGTGGCGAAGCGAAAACAAGCGCTCGATGTGAGTCTTGGGAATTCCGATGCGGCGGGCGAACTCGGCCTTCGTCAAGCCGGAGTCCAGGAACGCCATGTATAGATCGACTTTCGCGCGCTGCAAAACCGGAAGCTCCACGGCGCGATACTTCGAACCGCGATGGCGCGCCGGCGCGGGTAGCGGCTCGCCCGCGCGAATGAAGTCGCCAATGGTCAGCATCAGTAGATCCTGAGCCATCTCCATGGCTTCTTCATCGGATTCACCCTGCGTGACGCCGTAGCCAAAATCGGGGAAGGTGACGGTATAGCCGCCGGCTTCCAAATCCGGCTCGAACAATGCTAAATAACGGTCCATGGGTGCCCTCACAGCTTCAAGTCAAGGTCGCTCAAGATGCTACGCAACGTCCCCGTCTTGATCTCTTTGGCCGGGTGGCGCGGCATTCGCGAAATTCGCGAACCCAGCACGATTCGAGTGTGACGCGATTCCTCGATGAGGACGCATCCTCGCTTGCGAAGCCACCGCTTGAGCTCGCTCGGCTTTCACAACCCAACGGTAACCATTTGTGGTTACGTTGTCAAGCCCTGAGATTACTTGTTGCAAATTCAGATGGACTCGATGCCACCGCCGGGGACGGGTGTAAGGGATACCGGCTCCGGGGTAGGCCTCATCGCGGAATCGAAAGGCCGGCTGGTACACGGCGGGGCCTGGTTGACCGCTCACTGTCGTTCGCGGCGCGGAAACGATTTGGGCAGGTCTGGAGACCTGCCCCACTGGATTAGTAGCGGTAGTGATCGGCCTTGTAGGGGCCTTCGACCGCGATGCCGAGATAGGCGGCTTGCTTGGCGGTCAGCGTGGTGAGTTTCACGCCGATCTTTTCCAGGTGCAGGCGGGCTACTTCTTCGTCGAGTTTCTTGGGAAGCGTGTAGACGCCGGGCTTGTAGGTATCGCGGTTGCGCCAGAGATCGAGCTGGGCCAGAGTCTGATTGGAGAAGCTGTTGCTCATCACGAAGCTGGGATGGCCGGTCGCGCAGCCCAGATTCACCAGGCGGCCTTCCGCGAGGAGGAAGATCGACGGGCCGCCCGGGAACGTGTAGACGTCCACTTGCGGCTTGATGTTGTTCTTCATCGCGCCGGAAGCATTCAGGCGGTCCACCTGGATCTCGTTATCGAAGTGGCCGATGTTGCAGACGATGGCCTGGTCTTTCATCTTGAGCATGTGCTCCAGCGTGATGACTTCGCAATTGCCGGTGCAGGTGACGTAGATGTCTCCGCGGCCGAGCGTGTCTTCCACCGTGGTCACTTCAAAGCCTTCCATGGCGGCCTGTAGGGCGTTGATGGGATCGATTTCGGTTACGACCACGCGCGCGCCCATACCGCGGAGCGAGTGCGCGCAACCCTTGCCTACGTCGCCGTAGCCGCAAACGACAGCCACTTTACCCGCGACCATGACGTCCGTGGCGCGCTTGATGCCATCGGCCAGCGATTCGCGGCAACCGTAGAGATTATCGAACTTCGATTTGGTGACCGAATCGTTGACGTTGATGGCGGGCACGAGCAGCGAGCCCGTCTCCTGCATCTTGTAGAGGCGATGAACGCCGGTGGTGGTCTCTTCCGAGACGCCGCTCCATTCCTTCACGATGTCGCGCCAGCGGGACGGGTTTTCGGCGTAGATGCGCGTGAGCAGGTCCTTGATGACCTTCTCTTCGTGGCTTTCCGAAGGCGTGCGGACCCAGTCGGAGCCGTGCTCGAGTTCATAGCCTTTGTGGATGAGGAGGGTGGCGTCGCCGCCATCGTCCACGATCAGGTTCGGCCCTTTGTCGCCGGGATGCACGATGGCTCGATACGTACACCACCAGTAGTCTTCGAGCGACTCGCCTTTCCACGCGAACACGGGAACGCCGCTCCGGGCGATGGCCGCCGCGGCGTGATCCTGCGTGGAGAAAATATTGCAGCTTGCCCAGCGAACCGACGCGCCGAGATCCTTGAGCGTTTCGATGAGCGACGGCGGTTTGAATGGTCATGTGCAGCGAGCCGGTGATGCGCGCGCCGGCCAGCGGCTTTTCGGCGGCGTACTTGCGCCGGATGGACATGAGTCCCGGCATTTCGTGTTCGGCGATGGAGATCTCCTTGCGGCCGAATTCGGCCAAGGAGAGATCGGCGACCTTGTAATCCGTGGTGTTCAGCGTTGCGGCGCCCATAAAACTTCCTTTCTCATATCTGGAAATCTTGATATGTTGATATTATAATAAAACTCCGATGGCGTCAATCCTGAAATCGCTGCGGCTGGCGGCCGATCCCAGCCGTTTGCGGCTGCTCCTGCTTCTGGAGCGGGAAGAACTCTCGGTGGCCGAATTGCAGGAGATCCTGGGCAAAGGCCAGAGCCAGGTCTCCACGCATCTGGCTCAACTGAAGGCGGCGGGCCTGGCGCGCGACCGCCGGACGGGAAAGAACTCCTTCTACCGCCTCACCGCGCCGGCCGCGTTGATGGATCTTTTGCGCCAGGCGGCGCGCGAGATTCCGGAGGCCGAGCGGGACCGGCGCGCTCTGGCCCTGGCGCTGCGAAAACGGCAGGACCGCATGCGGCGATACTTCGACGAACTGGCGGGCAAATTCGGCCGCCAGTACGTGCCCGGGCGTTCGTGGAAGGGAGTGGCGGAGGCGCTGCTGAAACTCATGCCGCCGCTGGTGATCGCGGATCTGGGCGCGGGCGAAGGAACGCTTTCGCAACTCATGTCGCAGCGCGCCAAGAAAGTGATCGCCGTCGATAGCTCAAAGAGGATGGCGGCCTTCGGCTCCGATCTGGCGCGAAAGCACGGGATTCGCAACCTGGAATACCGCATCGGCGATCTGGAAGACGTGCCGATTCAATCGGGCTCGGTGGATCTGGCGTTCCTCAGCCAGGCGCTGCACCACGCGGGGCATCCGGAGAAGGCCATCGCGGAGGCATGGCGTATTCTGAAGCCCGGCGGGCGAATCGCGGTTCTCGACCTGAACCGCCATCATCTGGAAGAGGCGCGCGAGATGTACGCCGACCTCTGGCTCGGTTTCACGGAACTGGAAATCGAAGGCTTTTTGAAGGCCGCGGGATTCAAGAACATCGAGACGGCGGTTGTGCATCGGGAAGCCGAAGCGCCGCATTTCGAGACGCTTCTGGCGGTGGGGGAGAAGTAGGGGCTGGGGGTTGGGGGCTAGGGCGCGGCCTTCGGCCGCAGGCGTTGGGGCTGCTGGCGCTGGCGGCCTAGGGAACGGCGCGGGAAGGCGGGTTTGCAACCCGCCGCAGGTTTTCAACCTGCCCCACGGTTACATGGCGATCACCGCGGGATTGCAAGAAACCTGGCCCGCCAGGGCCTATTCGGCGCCGCGACCCATGTCGTCGGCTAGGATGATGGCTTCGGCGAGTTCCTTCATGGGCCGGCGCAGACGGCGGCTTTGATTGCGAAGGCGGAGGTAGGCCTCCTCTTCGGTGACGCCGTGCTTCTGCTGGAGGATACCCTTGGCGCGCTCGACGACTTTGCGAGTCTCGAGCTCGCGTTTCATCTCCAGGGTCTCTTCGACGAGCCGGGCTTTCTCTTCCTCCAGCAATGACCGCGAGATGGCGACGCCGAGTTGCTCGCCGATGAAGACCAACGTGGCGATCTCTTCGGAATTGTGATCGTGCGACTCGCGGTGATGGGCGTTGACCACGCCAATCACCTCGCCGCGGCTGAACCAGAGGAACGGAGAGGAACGCTTCGTAGGTATCCTCGACGAGTTCTCGGAACCGCTTGAACCGGGGATCGGAGCCGGCGTTGGAACTGAGCGCGACTACCGACTTATTCGCCACTACCCACCCGGTGATGCCTTCGCCGATCTTCATGCGAAGTGAACCAAGGTCGCCGGCATGGGGCGTGAGCGAGGCGCGCAGCACTAGTTCCTCGCTTGCATGGTCCAGCAGGTAGACCAAGCAAGCGTCGCACTGCGTAGCCTGTACCGCGAGGCCAATGACTTCACCGAGCATTTCATCCACGGAGAGATTGGAGCTGACGATATTGCTGGTGCGGTGGAGGATCGCTATGTGGGATCCGGACTCCTCTGCCCGTGCTGCGGTGGCCATACTTCCAGGCTATCGTTGCCGAAGAACAGGCCGCAATCGAAAGTTTCTATGCCGATCATCAGGGCTGGCGGCGGTTCGGCGGAGGAGGGTGGGACCGGAGGCATGAACACGGCATTTAGACGCCCTCCGAGCGCGCCTTCGGCGCGAGGCAGGCAGAAGCGCCCAATGCCACTTGCGTACCGGGTTTTCTCCTATGTTATCGATGCCAAGAATCTCGGCGCGAATGCCGAGACGGCAGCGCAGTCTACCCGCGCCATGGCCGTGGCGCAAACCTTTGGCTTGCAGCGCCGAGATTCGTCTCGGCGCTCGGGCCTCGAATCCCGCAGCGCCTGCCCCACCGGTTACTTCGCGATCCGGATCATAACCACGCCGTGCGACGGAACGTCGGCGCCGAACTCGTTGTCGAACGAGCCCAGGTCGGAGTGCGCCCACAGGTCGCGCACTTTGTGCGAGCCGGTGATTCCGATGTCGCCCCACTTGGCGGTCACCTTGGCCGTCGCGGCGCTCAGATTGAACAGGCCCACGGCGTGGCCGCCGTCGGCCAGCGGGCGCGAGAACACCTGGAAATCTCCGCCGGTCTGGCTGCGCCCTTCCTTTACGCTGATGCTCGCCGACTCTTCGGGCGGCGCCGGCGGGAAGACGCGCACGGCCTGCTTACCGAGAGCGTCCTGATCGACGGCAATGACTTCCTTATTGGTCAGGATGTCCTTGATTGACGGCGTCATCGTGCGCAGATCGTTGCCGGCAAGCAACGGCGAAGCCAGCAGGCACCACAGGCTCATGTGAGTCGTGTATTCTGTGTCCGTCATGCCGCCGTTGCCGACCTCCAGCATGTCGGGGTCGTTCCAATGGCCGGGGCCGGCGAATTTCTCGCGTCCCACCTGCTGTTGGAAGCCGTTGCCGACCATGGACTGCCAGCGGTCGCTGATGTCGCCCGTGGTGCGCCAGAGGTTGCCGCCCACTTTCGCTCCCCACGCGCCCACGTCGTTCAGCCCATATTGGCAGAGGCTATAGACAATCTGCCTTCCACTGTGCAGCAAGGCCTCGCCCATCCTGGCGTAAGCGGCTTCCATGACGGCGCGCCCTAGCTCTGGCGTGCCGTCATAGACGCTTCCCGCGCTGCACCAGTCGTACTTCAAATAATCGATGCCCCAGGCGGCGAACTGCTTGGCATCCTGCACCTCGTGTCCGAAGCTGGCCTCATAACCCGCGCAGGTATAAGGTCCCGGCGAAGAGTAGATGCCGAGTTTCAGCCCCTTGGCATGGACATAATCCGCCAGCGCCTTCATGTCCGGGAACTTCGAGTTCGTGCGGATGTTGCCTTTGGCGTCGCGGTCGAGTTCCCATGTGTCGTCGATATTGACGTAGATGTAGCCTGCCGCCTTCATTCCGCTCGTGACCATGGCGTCGGCCATTCCGCGGACATCCTTGTCGGTCACCCGTCCAGCGAACTTGTTCCAACTGTTCCAGCCCATGGGCGGCGCCTTGGCCAAGCCGTTGTCCGCTACCGGCCAGTAGCTCGTGCTCGCGACTTTCACGGGTGGGGCGGGAATGGGCCCCGGAGGCGCCGTCGAGACGCGCGTGAACTCGCGCGTCTGCGGCTGGCCGCCGCGTCCGGGCGGCATCGTCATCGTCAGTTTGTCTCCTTGCAGGACCGCGGCGTAGGTAGTCCGCACGGGCGTCGCGGGGCCGCGGCCGCCGGCCGGAGCCGCGGGAGGAACCGCGGGCGCTGTTGGCGCCTGACCCGCGGGCGCCGGGGCAGTGGGAGCGGCCGGAGGCGCCGGCGCCGGTCCGCGGCCCGCGAATCCAGGCTGCTCGATAACGAACGTAAGTTGATTTCCGCTGACCGAGCCTTCCACGATGGGATTCGGCTGCGCGCTTTGCTGCCTTTGGAAATACCCGGTGACTTTGCCGTCCGTCACGCCGATTGCCAGGATGGATTTCCTGGCTTCGTCTTCTTGCCCCACCGGCGCCTCCCAGCGTCCAGTCAGGTTCTGCGCGCCGCCAACAGCGGCAACACCCGCCAGAAGCGTCAACAAGCGAATCGATTTCATAAGGCCTCCGTAGTCCACAGAATGTTGTAGCAGGTTTATTCTCCCGGCGCGCGGCTTGCGCGGACGGTCGGCGAATTCCTGGGCAGGAACCGGCACTTCACGAGCATCCACAGCGCGGCGAAACCGTCGCGCGCGCGAACCTTTTTCCCCTCGGCAATCCCGCGCGCGTTGTATCGGATCGGAACTTCCCGAATCGAGAAACCAAGCCGCAGCGCCTTGGCGGTGACCTCAGGGCAGAATTCGAATCGCCGGCATCCCAGGCGAATGCTCCGTAGCGCTGGCGCTTGGAACGCTTTGTACGCCGTGGCTTCGTCCGTGATCCGCGCCCCGTAAAGCAGATTCACGGCGGCGGCGAGGATCCGGTTGGCGAGGCGGTTCTTCCAGGCCATGCCTTCGGGTTTGCCGAGGAAGCGAGAGCCGTAGACGATCGCGGCTTCGCCCCGCAAAATGGGGCCCACCAGCGCGTCGTAATCGTTGGGGTCGTATTCCAGATCGCCGTCCTGGATCAGCAGGATATCGCCCGTCGCCAGCGCGATGCCCGTCCGGATAGCGGCGCCTTTCCCGCGGTTGGCGGCCGAGTGGCCGGTGACGACGCCAACGCCAGCGCATTCGCGAATCAGCGCGGAGGTTCCGTCCGTCGAACCGTCGTCGATGACCACGATCTCTTTTTCGCAGCCTTCCGGAAGCGGCGCGCGCTTCACGCGCTCGAGCGACCTCGCGAAACGTGCGGAACTCGTTGTAGACCGGGATGAGAATGGAAACCTTCATGGCTTCCGCAATAGCGCCAGCGTCGAAAGGCCGAACGGCGGCGGAATGGCGCGCTCCAGGGCTTCGAGCGCCGGCGCTATCCAATCGAACGCCGCGATCTGCGCTTCCGATTGCGACTGCCGTTTCAAGACGCGCGCGTTGATCCACCAGCCTGCGAAGCCGGCCGCGTTTGAGTAGCGCAGCCGCCCGACTTCCAAGCCGCACTCCTTCGCGAGCCGCGCGATGGACTTGCGCGTGTACCGGCGGTAGTGGCCCAGGTTGCGGTCGATCGGCCCGTAGAGCGACTGGAACGCCGGCAGGAGCAGGGCGATCGCGCCTCGAGGAGGAATCACCGCCGCCATGTTTTCTAGCGCCGCGCGGTCGTCGCGGATGTGTTCCAGAACATTCAGGCAGACGCAGGAATCCGGATGGAAACGGGAGAGACCGCGAAACTCGGGGGCCGAAATATCGGACACGACGGCGTCGAGGTTCCTGGCGCCCGGGAACCGGCGCTTCAGCTCTTCGATGCATGCGGGTTCGGAATCCACGGCGATGACCGCCTCGCGGTCCAGCAGGAACCGCGTGAAGTTCCCGATACCGGCGCCGGCTTCAAGAACGCGGCGCCCCAGCGCCGGAGCGACCATCCGGCGGATCCACGCGTGGTAGTTCCGCGCCGCGGACATCCGCGCCTGATCCTCCAGGTTGTAGACGGTGGGATGCACGGCGAATCCGGAGAGCGGCCCTCGATGCCAATTCCAGTGTATTTCACCGCTGTGAAACAAGCTTGCGGCCTGCCGCGCCGCATCCGGAACTTGACACTATTTTGCGGATCTTCGTCTCATGAGACGACGAGTGGACTACGTTCGCTTTGGCGACGGCTTCCTCGGACCTCGGTTGGCGCCGCAGGCCCAAGGAAAGCTTTCGACCATGACGGCTTCCGAACGATCCTGCGACTGAGCGGCCCGTGCGATAGCCTGTCACGCCAAATCGCGGGAAGGGGTATGGTGAGAACATGCCCGCCCCCGGCGATGATGAGGATGTGGAAACACGCGCGAAGGCGGGGGCTTCGCGGGTTCGCCAATGTCGCCGGGCGGCGCTGGCGCTGGCTCTTCTCTTCGCCAGCCTGCCGCTGGCGGGCAAGCTATTTCTGGGCGATTGGGGATTCGACGGCGCGCCGGCAATGGCGTGCCTGTGCCTGGTTGCGGCCGGGTATCTCTGCTTTGCCGAGCGGAGGCTCCGTCCCCCTATCCCCGATTCGGCCGCCTTCCTCGACGAGGCCATCCGGCTGGCGGGCTCGGGGGAGACCGACCGGGCGCTCGTACTGCTGGATGAAGCACTTAAGCTGAGCCCCCGGCTGTGGCAAGCGCGGCAGTATAGCGGCCAGGTCCGCCTCGGAAAACCGGATGAGGCCGCATCCGCGCTCCAGGATTTCACGGAGGCGATTCGGCTGGCGCCCGAGGAGCCACACCTCTATATCTTACGCAGCCACGTTTTCACGCTTCTGGGGCGCGATTCGTCCGCTCGCGCCGACCTGGAGACCGCCGCACGACTGGGCAGAGATGCCGGGGCGGCGGCGGAAAGGTAGCGGCCAACCCGTGAAACGGCGTCGGAATCGAAAACCGAGACCGGCGCGCGGTACGATTCTCGCTATTTGTCGCCTGGAGAAGCCATTTCATGAGTCTCTACAGCCGGAGCCGCGGTTCGCACCCCGGGGCTGCATCGCGGCGGGCCGTCCTTCGCCTCGCCGGTCTCGGCGGCGGAGAAGCCGCCGCCGGGCGCGCGCTGCGTCAAAGAGTAGCGCGGACGCGCGGTTCGGGCTTGAACGCGCCGACGTAAGCGGCTCTTCCCTTGGCTTGGGCAATGCGAGCGTTGGCGCGGGCTCGAAAGCACTTCACCAGGGTTCGAGCCCACCACACCACTTGCCCAGCCTCTTCCAGGTTCGCCGCGGTCGCCGTGCGGTCGAGTATGGCGGCGCGAAGTCTCTCCGCGTAGACGTCCCACAGCTTGCCCGCCTTGGCGAACTCGCCCGAGGCCACGGCTCGGCGGATTTCGTCCGGCGATTGCGTCATAGCCCAGCACCGGCCATCTGATTGTCCGCCGTTTGCTCGGCCGCGAACACGTCGCTCAGATAGGTGTACTGCTGTTCCATGGAGGCGATCGTGGCGTCGGCTTTGGACATCTGGGTTTGCAACTGCGTTTGCAGATCGTTTACCTGCGTTTGTTTGTCGGAGATCTGATTGGTGAGGTTCGTGATTTGCGACTGGAAATCGTTCTGGGCTGTCGGAAGCAGGCCGGTGGTCGGATCCTCGACGCTATTGAGCGCGTCGGTGGCCGATTTTAGAAATCCGGACCCCGTGGCCGAGCCGAAGAAGGCGGTTACGCCGGCGGAGTTGGAGAGATCGGCCGCGTCGAGCTGGAAGGAGTCGAAAGTCAGTTGGCCGTTGTCACCGAGCGTCAAGCCGAGATCGGCGAGCCCGGTGAATGCGCCACTGGTGGTGTACGCGCCGATGTTTCCCAGGGCGGAAGCCAATTCGGTAACCAGGGATTGGCCTTGCAGCGGGCCGCCGGACTGGCCTCGCTGGGAACCCACGTCGGTCACGGCCTGATTGTAGGCTGTGACGAAAGAAGAGAGCGCGCCGCTCAGCGCGGACGTGGAGCCGGTCACGGTCACGTTGACGGGGTCCTGGCTGGTATCGAGCAACGTGAGCGTGATGCCGTTCGCGATGGTGACGTTTCGCGAGTCGCTGGAGACCACATTCCCGGACTGGTCAATCTCGTATTGCGCCGGCCGCCCGTTGTTCTGGAAGGCCGCGAGGCTGGCGCCGCCCGATTGAAGATCGATCGCGTCGCTGGACAGCGCCGTGCTTTCCAGGGCGATACGGTAATCGGGCGAGCTGCCGGATCCGACATTGACCGCGGTGGCGTTTACCATACTGCCGTACTGCGAATTGATGGCGGCGGCGACCGATTGAGCGCTGTTGTCGGCCCCCTTGACGTCATACTCCTGGCTGCCGATGTAGAGCTGATAGGTTTGGGCGGCGCCGGACGGGCCATTCCATGTATTGGTCATCATCGTGGAATAGGCTCCGATGTCATTCACCTGGATCGCGTAATTGCCTTCGACCGCGCCGGAACCGAGGTTGGCGCTCACCACCGACGGGTCTGAGATGTCCGCGCTGAACGACGAGTTGACGGCCGTATCGATTCCCTGAACGGCGGTTTGCAAGGCGGTGAAGTCGGTGTTCAGAGTGGTGACTTCGTTGCTCTCATTGGTAAGGGTCGTCTTCTCGCTGGTGAGTTGGGTGATGGGCTGAGAAGCGATCGAAACCGCCCGCGTGATGACGTTCTGAAAATCGGACGCGAACTGGCTGCTTCCGGTGAAGATCGCGCTGGATGTGGTTCCCATAAAGTACGGATGCGGGGCCGCCGGTCAGACGGCCCCGCGGGCTGGTACTACGGTTGCGGTTACGCCCTCAGCAGCGTCAACACTGCCTGGGGCGCGGTATTGGCCTGGGCCATGGCGGCAATGGAAGCTTGCTGCAAGACCTGGGCCTTGGTAAGGTTGGCCGCCTGTTGCGCGACGTTGGCGTCGCGGATTTGCGACTCGGCGGAGGAGAAGTTGGTAATCTGCGACTGCGCCAGGTTGATGGCGTAGTTCAACTGATTCTCGCCAATGCCGACGTTGGCCTGAGCCGCGCCGAGCGTCTCCACGGCGTTCGATATGGCGGTGATCGCCGATTCCGCGCCGGACTGGGAGGCGATGGCCAGGTTGCCGGCCGTGCCGACCAGACTGGAGCTGAAAGTTCTCGCCGAGCCGCTGTTGATTCCGTCGCTGTTCGAGGTGGCCGCGACGCCCACGGAGAACGAAGGCAGCGCGCTGACGAAGTTGATCTTCTGCACACCGCTCACATCCTCTTTCACCGCCACGATCTGCTGCAGCGTGGAGTTATTGCTCGCCTGCAACTGCTGGTTGATGTACCCGATAGCCTGGTCGATCGAGCTGCCGGTGCGGGTCGCGCCGGTTCCGCCCACGTTCTGTAGCGTGATGGTGGTCGATTGCATGTTCCCGCTCGAGTCGTTGGCCGAAACGGTGATCGCCTGGGCGTCGCCCCCGTAGAGCAGCGGGCTGAACGCCAGCGCGCCCGTCGCCGAGGTGCCCTGCGCGTCGGCAACAGCGTTGGCCGCGCTGGTAATGGTTGGTCCGGCGTAACCCGAGGCTCCCGTGGTTCCGAATCCGACGTTCGCGGTCGAGGTAGTGCCGCCGGTGTTGACCCGGAAATAGGTGTTGTTGTCCGAAGAAAGCGTCAACTGGCTCGTGCCGCTGTTCCACGACGCCTTCATGCCGGCGGCCGCCAGCGTCGCGTTGGCGTTGAACTGGGTGTTCAAGGTATCGGCGATGCTCTGGCCGCTGCGGGCGTTGCCCGTGTACGTGCCGTTCATCCCCAGGGAGACGGCCGCGGCGCCGGATATCGTCACGACATGGGCCCCAGCGTTGTTCGCCGTGATCACCAGGTGTCCGGCGGAATTGACGCTGGCCGTCACCGGGGCGCCGGAGTTGGCGTTGATATCGGCAGCCTCCGTAATCGCGGTAGTGCTGCCGCCCGCGAACGTCATATTATGGTCCGTCCCATCGACGTTGATGTCGATGGCGGCGCCATGCACGTCCGCAGTCCCGCCGGCCGTGCCCCTCGCGTAGGTCGCGTCGCCGGCGGTCAGGTTGACGCTCACGTTGTTCGCGCTGGATGCTCCGCCATTCAAGGAGAACTCCAGGTCCGCGGTGCCAAGCCCGGCGGCCGAATTGGTGTAAGTCCCGCCCGTGAGGCTTGTGTAGTCGACCGCCCCGCCGGTGTTGGATTGAAACGTCCCGAAGCCGAGCTGGCCGCTGGCGTCGCCGGTCACCTGCACGCTCAATTTGTCGCCCCGGGCGCTGGTAAACACCAGCGCGCTGCCGACGGTCGGGTCGTTAACGCTGATGCCGGCGGCGGCAAGCGAGGTGTTGGCCGCCGCTCGCGAGGAGAGCGCGTCAATAGCGGCTTGAGTGGTGGTGGCGCCCAAGTCGCCCAGGCTGATATCCACCGGGCTGGCCAAGCCTCCGCCGGTGAGCCGCACCGTGACGTTGGTGGCGTTGAAGCCGCTCCCGGCGCTGGTCGAGGCGCCGGTAACCGTCTGGCTGATCGCAGTGCCGACGTTGCTGGTCTGGTTGCCCAGGAAGGCGTTGGCCATGCGATCTCCGGCTTGCACCTGAAACGCGGAGTTGGCCGACGTGAAAGCCAACGACTGGCTGCCGTCGGAATTGGTGACCGCGGAAGCCACAATTCCGGCGTTGGCGAACGCCGTAGTCGCCGAGCCCGTGCCTTGGCTGGCGGACTGGATCGCGGTGTTGACGGCCGTCACCAGGGTGTTCAGGTTGTTGACGTTCTGGAGATTGACCGCCACCTTGACTTTGCTGCCGTCGGAGAACCCGGGGCCGGAGAAATAGAAATTCGTATATCCAGCGGCCGCTTCGGAGTTGCTGTTCGTGGTGGAAGCGAGCGCGGCGGTGACATCGGCTCCCGAGGTCGCCACCACCTGCATCCCCTTCAGGCCCAGGCTCGCCGAATCCACCGTCGAACTGGCCAGATTTACGCCGACCAAGGCGTTGGAAAGGTTCTGGCTGCCGCTGCCCGCGCCCAGGTAAACGCTAAGATTCTTGGCGAACGTGCCGCCGGTATTCAGGCCGACCGACTGCGCCTGACGGTCGATTTCCTGCAGATCGTCCTGAAACTCGCTGTTCAGGGTGTTGCGGTCGCCGGTGAAGGTGCCGGACGCCGATTGGGTGGCGAGCGTCTTCAGCCGGTCCAGGATCTGCGAAATGTTGCTCATTCCGCCATCCATGATCTGAAGCTGCGCCACGGCGTCGTTGCCGTTGCCGACCCCCTGGGTAAGTTCGGCCGTATCGTTGCGGAACTTGTTGGCCACTGCCAAGCCCGCCGCGTCGTCGCCCGCTTCGTTGATGCGGTAGCCGGAGGTCAGTTGCGTAATGGTCTGAGTTTGAAATTCGTTGTTGACGGTCAGATTCTGCTGCGCGATCAGAGAATTGACGTTGGTTTGAATCGAAAACGACATGCTGAATTCCTTTCAGTTTTTTGTTCCGGCGTCTTGCCGGTCGATGTTCTCATCGGCCTGACGGGGTCGAACTTGAGCGCCGCGCAGCCGGGCGAGCAGTTGGGGGATTCCAACGCGCGGAGCAGGGGGCAAGCTGGCGGCCGCGAGGTTCTCCTCACGCACCAGCCTCATCTCGCGGGCCATCACGGGGGTTTGGCGCGGAGCGCGAATTCCCACCTTGACCCGCGTCCGTCCGATGTGCGCGATGACGATCTCGATCTCATCGCCGATCAGGATCGCCTCGCCCGCGCGCCGAGACATCACGAGCATACGGCAGCCTCTTCGAGGGCCAACTCGTACCGGTGCGAATACTCCGCGCGTGGTGAGATGGCCTGCACCGCCTTCCAGGTGTGGATGTTTACCACGATGGGAGCGCGCAGATTCGCCGAAGCGCCGCTCTCCCGCACCGAGAGCACCGCCAGGCACCACACGTCCGATCCGACCGCCGGCCGCCGCGACCGGGGCAGCCCAACCAATTCCAGATCCTCGGCGTCCATTTCCAGCTCGTAGCCCGGGCACACGCTCCGGATCGGCGCCGTCGGGAAGCAGACTGCCGGGTCCTCAAGGCTCTGCAGGTAGATCAACGGATCCGTATGCGGAATCCGCACCGCCGCGAACCGCCTCAACTGCTCGAATCCAGGCAGGCCCCGAGGGAACTCAATCAGGGAATCCCGTTCGACGCTGATGGTCCCCAAGGACCGCGTTTTGTAAGCTGGCATGACGATCTACTCCGACCAGCTATCGGCGGATTGGGGGAAAACTTTAGAGAAGAAGAAGGGAGACAGGAGTCAGGAGTCAGAAGCAGCGAGCGGAATACGGAAGTCCAGAATGAAATCTCCGTCCGTCGCGGGAAAGGCGAGACGCCAGTAACAGCGAGCCCAGCCCTGAGGGCTGACCGCTGAAAGCCGATAGCGGACGGCTCTCTCAGTTCGTCCGGTAATTGGTGAACTGCATGTCGATGCCGAAATCGGAGTCGCGCAGCAGCTTGATGACCTGTTGCAGAACGTCGCGGTCGCGGCCCGCCACGCGCACAAAATCGCCCTGGATGGAAGCTTGCACTTTGAGCTTCGAGTCCTTGATCTTCTTGACGATCTCACGCGCCTTCTCGATCGGTATGCCTTGCTGGAGGGAAACCTCCTGGCGCACCGTCGAACCGGCCGCGGGCGTAACCGTCCCAAAGGTCAACGCCTTCAGCGGAACCTGGCGCTTAATGAGCTTGGTCTCAAGAACGTCCACCACGGCCTTGAGCTTGAACTCGTCCTTGCTGGCCAGAAGAATCTTGTTCTCTTTCTCATCCAGCTCGATGGTCGAGTGCGAGTCTTTCAGGTCGTACCTCTGGTGGATTTCTTTCAGGGCCTGCTGAATGGCATTTCCCGCTTCGGGCAATTCCACTTTCGAGACTACGTCAAAGCTGTTATCGGGCATGTGTTATTCTTCCTTGCCGTGTGAACCGGGACCCGCGCCGTGCCCTTCCGGTTCCTCGGCGTCGAGGCTTAACCCCAGTATGGACCCGGTCCGCTTGCCGAAGGAGGGTTTAAATCGCGGACGCTTTTCTTCAGCGGCTATCTCCGGGGCCGCGGCAGGCGGTGGCGTTGGAGCCGGAGTTTGAGCCTTGGGATATTCCTGCGGCGGGGCGCTCGGGGTCGCCGGCTGCCGCTTCCGTAGCGCTTCGATCACTCGCGACGAGAGCTCTTCCGCCAAGGACTCCATGGCTGCGTCCAGGGCGACCGTGACTGCCGCGCGCACCTCCGCCGCATCAATCACCGCCACGAATGGGGCCGAGCTCGGCGGCCTGCCCGCGGCGGACACGGCGCCCGGCCGGCTCTCCGCGCGGTCGGCGGCGGCCGCGGCCGCCAGCGGCTGGACCGCGGCGATCAGCGCGCTGGCCTCGAACGGCTTTTTCAATTCGCCGTCCGCGCCGGCTCGCTGGTATCTCTCGCCGTCAATCTGTTCCACGGACCCGCAGGTGAGGATCACGCGCGCGTGGCGGTGCCTCGGGTTCATCTTCAGGTACTGGCAGATTTCATATCCCGTGCGGACAGGCATTTCCGCGTCGGCGATGACAACATCCGGATCTACGTCTTCCAGGCGAATCAGAGCCGACTCGGCGTTGCCGAGGGCGACGACTTCATGACCTTCCTCACTCAGTATCCGCTCACCCATGCGGAGCGCATGCGGATTATCGTCCACCAGCAGGATGCGGCTCATGGCTGCTGGGGCGGCGGGGCGGTGGAAGGAGCCGTTGGCTGGCCGGTGGGCGCCGAAGACGTCGTGGGGGTAGTCGCAGGCTGGGGTTGCTTGGTAGCCTTAGGCTTCGCCGCGGGCTTGGGCGGTTTCGGCGGCTTGGGAGCCTTCGCCGGTTTGGCTTGCTTCTGATTGTTCTGCCGGTTCGGAGTGATGTTCTTATTCGACGGCGACGCGCTCGGCGCACCGCTGGCCGCCGCGCCCGGCGCGGCCGTCCCCGCCGCGGCCGTCCCGCCGGGGCTGGGCTTGCGGCGCCGCCCGGCGGCGTAGCCCCGGCGTCAGGCGCGGAGCCCGGAGCAACCGTTGCGCTAGGCGCCGAAACCGTGACCTCGCCCGTGGCAGCCGCCGCGGGAGCCATCGGTCTGACGCTGATCGGCGTCGTAGGCTGGAACGCCTGCATCGACGGCGCGCCCGATTTAGCCGCCATCGCCAGGTTCGGGTGGCCGCTAAAGCCTCCCCAGAAGGCGCTCCACAAGCTGATGCGGCCCCGGTTCTGCATCTCGTATTTCATGCGCGCTTCGGCTTCCGGGTCCGCATCGGGAACCGGCGCGTGCAATTCCTCGAGCCTGGCCTTGGCCGGTCCGACGTGTGCGCTCAGAGGGTACTCGCTGAACCAGTTTGCTCAACGCGTCGATCTGCTGCTTTTCGGTCCGGTCGCCCAGATGATTCCAGGATTGATAGGAAAGCCAGGCCGCGTCGTCGGCTTGGCTGAAAAGCGGGTACTGCTCGGGGATGGCGGTCAGGCGATTCGCCGCGGCGACCCAATTCCCCTTCGTCATGTAAAACTTGCCGACCATCGCTTCGGCCTGGGCCCGGTTCTCCTGAATATTGCGCAGCAACTGCTCGGCTTCCGGCGCAAATTTGCTGTTCGGATATTGGGTGAGAACGGCGCGGCACTCTTCTTCCGCGCGAACCGCGTGCACCGGGTCGCGGTCGGCCTTGTCCATCTGATCGTAGTGAATCCGGCAGATACGGTCCTGCGCCTCGGCGGCTTCTTCCATCGTGGGATAAAACAGGATGAAGTCTTTGTACTCGATTTCCGCCTCCGCCAGGCCGTGGGAATCGCCTTCGCGGTAAAAGCTGTCGGCCACCGCCAGCTTGGCCTTGGCCAGAAACTCGCTCGTGTCGTAGGTATTGATCAGAGTGTTCAACAGCAGCCGCGCGGATTCGAAGTGATTGTGCTCGAGCTGATCGATGGCCCTGTCGAACAGAATCTTGTCCGGCTGTTCGGTAGCCTTGGCGATGGGGTTCTCGTACTTCTTGTGGCACGAACTGAGCAGCAGCGCCGCCGCGGCCGCCGCCAATACGATTCTAGTTGCACGCTGCGCCATAACTCTCCATCCCTCTCCGCGGATCAGCACCGCACTGCCTCGGCGGTCTCCGCAATCTCCCGGAACTGGCGAACCTCTGCCTCCGGGTCGGGTGCGTGAAACACCGCCGACCCTGTGACGATCCAATCACACCCGGCCCGTACAACCTCGGCAAGGTTGTCCCGGCGCACGCCGCCGTCTATCTCGACGGGCATGCTCAAGCGCTTTTCCTTCAACAACCTTCTCAGTTTCCGCGCCTTTTCGAGGACGTACGGGATGAGCGCCTGCCCGCCGAATCCAGGGTTCACGCTCATGAGCAGCACGTAATCGGCCATCTCCACCACGTCCTCAAGTACGGAAACCGGCGTCGCCGGGTTGAGAACGATCCCGGCCAGTGCCCCTGCCGCGCGTATCCTGTTTAACGTGGTTTCCAGGCTTCGGCACGCTTCGTAATGGACGGATACCGAGTTCGCGCCCGCTCGGACGAACTGCTCGGCGTACAATTCGGGGTTCTCGATCATCAAATGGGCGTCCAACTGAAGCCGCGTGGCCTTTCGCAGCGACTCGACTACCGGAATGCCGATGGTCAGGTTAGGCACGAAGTGGCCGTCCATCACGTCCAGGTGAATTCGGGAAGCTCCTCCGCGTTCGACCGCCGCCATTTCGTCGGCTAGGCGGGCAAAGTCCGCAGAGAGGATTGAGGGAACAATTTCAACCATTTACGGGATGTCCCGATTTTATCACAGAGGCGAAAAAGCCATCCCCCGCGTCGCGGCCCGGCGCCCGGCGCATGGTTTCGAGAATCAGGCCCGCCGGGACGCCGGATACCACGTCCTCGTTCTCTTCGGGTTCCATAGAACAGGTCGAGTAGACCAGCAGGCCGCCCGGAGCCAGCGCTTCGAGCGCGTTCCCCAGAATCGCGGTTTGGCGGCGATGCAGATCCTGGAGGTCGCTTGGCTTGAGACGCCATTTGATTTCCGGGTTGCGGCCTAGCGTTCCCGTCCCGGAACACGGCGCGTCGACAAGGATGCGGTCGAACCGGCGGTTGAATGGAAGCGGCCGGGTCCCGTCCAGAACCACGAGATCGGCGTTCATCCCCTTCATTTGAGCGATGCGATGGTGGTGCAGATCGCAAGCAACCGCATGAACGCCCGCTTCCAGGGCTTGAGCGGTTTTGTTTCCCGGGGCGGCGCAGAGGTCGAGAAACCGCTGGCCGGCTCCCAGGCGCAGCAACGGGACGATGGATTGCGAGCCGATGTCCTGGATCCGCGGGCCGGCCGTTCCCACGCGCACGTATTTCTCCGGCTCCACCAACGCGGCGCGCGCAATTCCCTCGGCGCTTTCCGCTCCGTACCGCGCTTCCCAACGGGCCAGAAGCCACTCGGGGCAAGACAATTCGATCTCCCTGCTGGGCCAAGCCACCGCTTCGCGCGTGACCTTTCGCAGGACCGCGTTGACGAAGCCCGCGGCGTACCGCTTTCCGGCGCGCTTTACCAGCTCGACCGCTTCCGCTACGGCCGCGTGAGAGGGAACACGCTCCAGGTAGCGAAGCTGGTAGACGCCCATCCGCAAAGCGGCGCGCGCTTCCACGTCCAGTTTTGCTCGGCGTCCGGCGTAGTGATCGATCAGGAAATCCAGTTGGCCGCGAAAGCGAAGCACGCCGAACACGATGGCCGAAGCCAGGCCCGCGTCCCGCGAATCGAGGCTTTGGGTGCGCTCCAAAAGCAGGTCGGAAGCGTAGCCGCCGGATTCCACCTTGCGGAGGATTTCGAACGCGGCGATGCGGGCGGGAGAGGGCACGGATAAAGATTGCCTTACTGGACAGCGGGCTTAATTCGGAACGAGATAGCGGGGGCCCGGCCGCGCTGCCTGTACTCTACATCAAAGCACGGTCCGCGTCTCTCGCGGGGCCCCAGTGATAGCATGATTTAATGTGCGCGGGGCTCGATGCGGCTATTGGGAGGCTGGCGCGGGCCGAGTAGAACTCGGGGGAAAAACAAGAGATGCACATACGCTTGATCCTCATACTCTTATTTTGCAGTTCTTGGGCCGGAGCAGGCGATGGCGATAACGCCACGCTGCGGTCCGCGTTTGAAGCGCATCGCTGGTTCGATCTTCGCGACGCCGTCCGCGCGGCTGCGGCGCCGGCTCTTTACCGAGGGGCCGTTGCCGCCGCGTTCAACGACCTCGGCCATGCCGAAAGGGAGCTTCAGGGGGTTGCTCCGCTCCGGCGGCAGCCGCGACGATTGGTACGCCGCACACGAGTTGCTTTCCAATCTGTACGCGCGTAACGGCTACTGCCGGAAGGCCGCCGGGGAAATAAAGGCGAAATGGGCCGCCAGACCGGGGAGTGCGGCGCCGGAGAGCGAACGGACCCTGGAGTTCTTGCTGGAAAAGTTGCCCGATATGGCGGTAGTGTCGCGAGGCGCCGCGACGGACCGGTACACTACCGAGGGCGGCGACGTGTTCGCCCCGGTGACGATAAATGGGCATTCCGCGAGCTTCACCCTGGACACGGATTCCAACATGTCCGTCATCAGCGCATTGGAGGCCAAGCGTCTGGGCATGACGATCCAGACAACGGAGGTTCCGTTCACTGGAGTCACCGGTTCGTCCGCCGCGGGAGCCCGAATGGCGCTGGCCAACCGGCTCGTGGTTGGAAAAACGGAAATTCGAAATGTGCCCTTCATGGTCCTCGGCGACGATCGGGAGCCGTTCTCCGAGTATCCGCTTGGAGAGCGGGGCATACTCGGTGTGCCTGTGATGCTGGCGGTACGGACATTCCGGTGGAATCGCAATCGCGAATTGAGCACCGGCTTTTCGGCGGGTAAGACGGACACTCAATCCGCTAATCTCTGCTTCGACGGAACCGAACCGCTGGTGCGGCTGGACGTGCAAACGCACGCTCTTCAGTTCGTGCTGGACACGGGGAGCGAGCTTTCGGAGATGTGGCCGAAATTCGCGGCGCAATTCCAGTCGATGCTTCGCGATGGGAAGAAGTCTACCCAGGAGCTGACTGGTTTCACGGGCTCCTCGGATGTGGAGGCGTTAGTCGCGCCCGTGCTGCAATTCAAGCTGGGCGATTTTCCAATGGAGCTGCACGACGCGCCCGTATTGTTAAAGCCTACCGGGACGGCTAGCCAGAGGCATTACGGCAGGGTTGGAATCGACCTTCTGAACCAGGCCAGCGAGGTGACCCTGAACCTGAAGGGATTGACCATCCGGTTGAAGTGAATCTCAGGGAGCGCCGCAGGCGGACGTCACGTTTCAGGCGAACGATAAAGCGGAGCGGCCCCGAGAGCAGTAGTGCCCCGGCGCCGCCGCCCCCACTATAATCGAAGCAGTGGACCTGGAAAAATCCCTCTTACGAAAAGTCGGCGAGGCCATCAGCCGTATCCGCTACGGCCGCGTGAGAGGGAACACGCTCCAGGTAGCGAAGCTGGTAGACGCCCATCCGCAAAGCGGCGCGCGCTTCCGAGTCCAGTTTTGCCCGGCGTCCGGCGTAGTGATCGATCAGGAAATCCAGTTGGCCGCGAAAGCGAAGCACGCCGAACACAATGGCCGACGCCAGGCCCGCGTCCCGCGAATCGAGGCTTTGGGTACGCTCCAAAAGCAGGTCGGAAGCGTAGCCGCCGGATTCCACCTTGCGGAGGATTTCGAACGCGACGATGCGGGCGGGGGAGGGTGCGGATGGAGAAAGCGACGGCATCAATATGTGGTGGATGTGCGCCGCAGCACCGCTGTCTCGACGACGCTCATCTGCCCGTATTCCACGTCAAACAGAATACGGTAGCTGCCAACTCGGCGCCTCCACGCGGCCGGCTGCGCCGTGAGGCGCGCAAGGTCTCCGCTGAACGGGTCTCGTTGCATTTCGAGTAGGGCGCCGCTAACGCGCGCGCGGTCTTTTGCGGGCAACCTTCGCAACTGTTTGCGCGCGGGACCGGTCACGAACAGTTTCCAATTCATCCAGTACCTGGCTTAGGGGAACAACTTCGCCGCGGCGAAACGCGGTGCGGCCCCGCCGGATGGCCGCCACTTCCGTCGCGGAGGGGGCGACCGCGCGATAGCGGCCTTCAAAGTACGACCGCAGCGCTTCACGGACCAGTTCGGAGCGAGTCCGGCTCTCCATCCGCCGCACCGCTTCGAACTGTTTCACCATCTCGGGCGGCAGCGAGACGGTCATCGTCCTCGTAGTTCGCATGGATAATACCTAGTGTTACTTGATATTACCACTCAGTCGCACCTCCCGGTTGTCATCCAACCCGCTCGCCGATATGCCGTATACCTGCACGCTTTCGAGCGCCCCCGCCGGACCCGTCACATAGCCTAGCAGCAACCGCTCGCCCGCCGGCACGCTCACTCCCTCCAGCCACGCCGCCGCCACCACCCCCAACTGGCCATCCTGCACCAGCGAGGGTTGCAGGTCCGGAGCAGCGGCGAACCGTAACCGCGACCGCTGGTCGCCCAACCCGAACGTCACCGCTATTCGGGACAGATCTTCCGCCGCTTCCAGGTACACGGAGGCACGCACAGTCCCGTCCGCCATGCGCTCCGCCGCGCCCAGCGCCAGCGTGCCCGAAGACGCCAAGCGCCTCGCTGGCGCCAGCCCGACGCCGCCCCGCGCTGCATCCATCTCCGTCGCCCCCGCCGTCCCGCTCGATGTACACACACCGCCCCGCGAGGCCCGCACTGGCCGCGCCGGGTCCAGATTGTTCACCCGGAACAACTCCAAGATCAGATCCCGGATGTCGAGCGAGCCATCGCCACCACGCGCCGTACCCGTGTCCGGCGGGTACAGATCCATGGCGTCGAACCGGTCCGAACACGCCGAAGGCCTATAACCAGGTATGCTGTTCACTGCGAACAACTCCTGGATCAGATCCCGGATGTCCAATGCGGCATCGCCGAAATTCGAAGCCGAGTCCGACGCGTAGGGGTAAACATCGCCCACCGTGTAGGCGACGGCCAGGTGCTGCGCGATGATGGTAAAGTCCTCCGTGCCCGCGACAGATCCACCGCCTCCGGACACGCTCGCTTGGTTAGTAACTTGCGATGGCGCTGTTGCGGACACGGTCACCGTTACGGTGATCGCGGGATAGGATGCCCCGCCGCTCAGAGCGTCGGAGCGTGTGCAAGTTGGCGCTGCTGAGGCCGCGCATGTCCAGCCCGAACCCGACATCGAAGCCAGCGTCAGGCCAGTGGGGAGTATTTCAGCGACAGTAACCGTCCCGGTGGTCGGCCCCGCTGCGGCGGTGTTGGCGACAGTCAGATCGTAAAGCTCTGTCGATCCTGCTGTGAAACCGCCCAAGTGGAAGCTCTGGATGGTGAGAACGGGCTGCGTGCCCGTGGGAGTCAGCAGGCGGACGGAGCTTGAAGCCTCATCCGCAACCGCCACATTGCCCGACGCATCCACTGAGACGCTGTATGGATACCGAAAAGCAGCGCTCGTCGCAGGGCCGCCATCTCCCAAGTCGTCGAATCCCCCGTTGCCCGCCACAGTCGCGATAAACCCACTTGCTGTGACCTTGCGGATGCGGCTGTTTGCCTCATCCGCTACGTACAAATTGCCGGCAGCGTCCACCGCGACACCCACAGGGAAGCTGAATTGCGCGCTTGTGGCTAACGAACCGTCACCCGAATAGCCGGTCGTGCCGTTGCCGGCCACTGTCGTGATTATTCCAGTAACGCCCACTTTGCGGATGCGCTGGTTGCTGGTGTCCGCAATGAACAAGTTGCCGGAAACGTCCACAGCTACGCTGTGGGGGACATTCAATTTGGCGTTAACGGCGGGGCCGCCGTCGCCCGAGTAGCCATAATCTCCGATCCCCGCCACCGTCGTAATTGTCCCGGAGGTGGCCACCTTCCGGATTACGCTGAAGGTGGAATCGGGAATGTACAGGTTTCCGGCGGAGTCCAACGCCAAGCCCCAAGTGGTGCCGAACTGCGCGCTGGTGGCCGGACCGCCGTCACCCGAGTATCCGATCACGCCATTGCCGGCCACCGAAGTGATAGTCCCGGCAGCGTCCACTCTCCGAACCCGGAGGTTGTTGCTGTCCGCGATGTACAGGTTGCCGGATGCGTTGACCGCCACGCCTCGCGGTGCGTTCAATTGGGCCCTGTTGCCACCCCGCCATCACCGGAGAATCCTGACGTGCCCGTCCCCGCTACTGTAATGATCGTACCGTTAGCTAGCACCTCGCGGACGCGATTATTGTTTGTATCCGCAACGTACGTATTACCGGCGTTGTCTCTGGCTACGCCGCGTGGAATATTCAAAAAGCCAAGTACTCCCGCCCCCCCGTCGCCGAGGCCTCCGCCCGCAAATGTAGTGATGGCGCCGGCTGCGGAGATCCTCCGAATTCTGTCGTTGCCCTCGTCCGCAACGTAGAGGTTGCCGGAGGAGTCCAGAGCTACGCCATAGGGGGTAAATAGCTGAGCACTGGTGGCCGTCCCACCATCCCCTGAGTAGCCCCCCCTACCGTTACCAGCCATCGTCGTGATGGTGCCGGCCGCGCTTACCCTGCGGATACGATGGTCGTTCGTGTCTGAAATGTACAGATTACCTCCGGCGTCCACCGCCACACAGTTTGGAGAACTTAACCCGGCGCCAATGGCGGAGCCACCGTCGCCTGAGTAGCCCACCGTGCCGTTGCCGGCCACCGTCGTGATGGTGCCAGCAGCGCTTACCTTTCGGATGCGCTCGTTATTGCTGTCTGCGATATACAAGTTGCCGGCGGCGTCAACGGCCACCCCGCTCGGATAATTGAACTGAGCGCCGGTGGCGGCGCCGACATCGCCCGAGTAACCGATTGTGCCGTTGCCAGCGATCGTCGTGATGGTCCCATCCGCGTTTACTTTCCGGATGCGCTCGTTATTGCTGTCAGCAACGTAGAGGTTGTTGTTTGAGTCTACGGCCACGCCGAACGGATAGAAGAGCTTAGAGCTCGTGGCCGCACCGCCGTCGCCCGAGAATCCGCAAGAACCGTTCCCGGCCACCGTTGTAATGGTTCCGGCTGCGTCAATCTTGCGGACGCGGCAGTTGCCGCTGTCCGCGATATATAGGCTCCCCGCACCATCCAGGGAAACGGTGGATGGCGAGGACAACTGCGCGCTGAATGACGGGAAGCCGTCGCCCGAATAGCCCGCGACGCCGGTCCCGGCTATTCGCACTAGCGCGCCGCTAGGGTCCGCTTTGAAGACCGAATTCAGCCCCGGACTGGAGAAGTATACATAGCCGGACGAGTCGATGGCAAGGCCGACTGGGATCTGAATCGAAACTGACGTACCGAGCGTAGCAGTGGCAGGCATGGCGCCGCCCGCCAGCGTCGAGATCAGGTAGCTCTGGCTCAAGAGCGGCGACACCTCCTGTGTCACCGTGAACGTCAAGCCCCCAATCGTCAGTGTGCCCACGCGCTGCGCGCCGGTGTTGGCCGCTACGGAGTAATTTACCGTCCCACTTCCGTTACCCGCGCCCCCGGAGATGATTGTGATCCAGGAGACATTACTGATCGCTGCCCAACCACAGCCTGCGGGCCCCGTTACCGGGACCGATCCGGTAGATGGGCCGCCGCCAACAGACGCAGTGGATTGACTCAACGCGGAGATGCAGATTGTCGTGAACGACCATATAGCTGAGTTTGTGGAATCATTGCTATTCTTCGCCGCGATCTGCCAGTGGTAAGTGGTGTTGCGCGCAAGGGCAGAAGGGCTATAACTCGTCGATGTGGTGTTCGCAGCGAAAGACGGCGATGCGGATGCGCCGAAGTTCACGTCATACGACGCTGCCCCGGCGGACGCTCCCCAGCTTAAGGCCGGCGTTAGAGACACCCCGATCGCTCCATTGGCGGGAGCCGTCAGAGACGGCGTCGCGGGCGGCTCAGCGCTGGTCGTGAACGACCAGGTGACGGAGTTGGCGGCGCCCCGCCGTTCTTCGCCACGATCTGCCCATAGTATGTCGTCCCGCCCGCCAGGGACGGCGGACTGTAGCTCGTCGAGGTGGTGTTTGCGACGAACGGCGGCGATGACGACGTGCCGTAATACACATCGTATGATGCGGCCCCGCTCAGCGAGTCCAGGTCAACGGCGAATCAAAGAATACCGGCTGCGCCGTTGGCTGGCGACGTTAGCGCCGGCGGCTCGGGCGGGGGCACACCTTGAATAGTTGCCAGCCCGCGGGCCAGCGGGAAGCCGCAACTCGCGATGACGTACCCATTGAAGCCGGTCACCGGAGCGATCCCCTGTAACGGATTTCCCTGGGCGAGCGAGAAACTCAACTGCCCTCCCGGCGCAACCGCGCTGGAAGTCTGCGGCGAAGGTGTTCCGCCGCCGGATGTGTCGCCGTAATACGAGAGCGTGCAGGAACCGCTCGCCGAGGTGGAACTGAACGGATCTTGCGACGTGTTGGAAATGGTAGTTGCCGTATCCACACCGGTCGTGCTGTTCGCCGCGGAGAAGAGCAAGGTTGTTAAAGCCGCGGAACTTCTCGGGGTGACAATTATTTCTGCGCTCTGAGAATCTTCGTCGACATTGGCTCCGTCGCTTGCATAGGCCCATCCCCTGGCTTGGCCGAAATTGCATGAGGCGGCCATATATCCCTGGAATCCCACCAGGGCCAGCCCGGACAGGGAATTCACATAACTGGTTCCCGCCGGAATATCCGGCGTCGTGATCGTTCCGCTGGGCGCGTTGCCGCCGTAGAACGAAAAACCGCATGTCCCATGGCTGCTGACGGTCCCAAACGGGTCCAGGCTAGTATTGGAGATCACAATGGCACTATCGCGGCCGTTTTGATTCGACAAGGACGTAAACAGGAGTGGCTGCGCTGTTGTGTCGCGCGGCGTAGTCAGGATCTCGGGCAAGACGGAATTACCCTGGGACTGTGTGCGGGTTTGCACAAAGGCGATGCCTGCCGAGCTTCCGAAGTTACAGGTTGCGATCGCATACCCCTGGAAGTTTATCAACCCCAGTCCACTCAGCGTATTCGCCCTGATCGTTCCCGGAGCAATCGGCCAAACGCCTGAGGAGTCCGTCAGCACAACCAGCGCCGGCGGCTGATTCTGGCCATAGAAATTCAGATAACAATACCCGGAAGATTGGACTGTTCCAAATGGGTCTTGGCTGGTGTTGGCGATTTCGATTCCTGACTCGTATCCGCTGGTATTCGTGAGGTACGGGAAAAGCAGGCGTTGCGGCGTCGATTGAGCCCGGGGAACCGTCAGGGCCTGCGCGTCTTGGGCAAATCCCATGACCGAGCCGCGTGTCAGTACCTTGGCATAGCCGCGGGCCAATGGGAATCCGCAGTTGGCAATCAAATAGCCGCTGAAATTGACGAGGCCGGCCTCTGAAAGGCTGAAAACCAACTGACTGCCCGCCGCGATGGTCGAAGTCGTCTGCGCGGAAGGCGCGTTCGTCCCGTAGTAGTTCAGAGTGCAAGTCCCCGACCCCGATGCGCTCCCGAGCGTACTCCTGCGACGTGTTAGAAATAGTGATCTCAGTGTCGTAACCGACCAGGTTGACGGCCCAGGGAAACAAAAGTACCGTGCCGGTGGCCGAAGAGCGTGGCGACGTCAGAATCTCGGCCGTTTGTGTTACCGCCTCGCCGCTGTACGCCGCTTGCGCGACGGGGAACGCCAGGCCCGCGATCATCAGCGTGCCGGTACGTCGCAGCCCGGTGTTGGCTGTCACCGAATAGTTCACTGTCCCGCTTCCGCTTCCCGTAGCGCCCGAGCTTACCGTCATCCAAGATTGG
>CAWAOP010000050.1:0-97116 GCA_963783505.1 Terriglobia bacterium
AGAGAAGCATTGCCGCGCGCGGAATGGATGGGGCAAGCGGCACGGCGCCACGTGGAACTCAACTGGCCGAAACCCCTCTGCCCGAACGCCCGTCTGGAGAACTCCCGGATCGGGGCGATAAGACAAATAAGGTGTCTGACCGTCTGGATTACACGTTCCTGGGGCTGCGCGCCGTGGTGGCCAGCCCCGCCATGCACAGCCTGTTCGAACTGGTCAAACGCGCCGCGCAAACCAACGCCACGGTGATGATCTATGGCGAAACAGGATCCGGCAAGGAGATTGTCGCCCGGGCTGTCCACCACTTTTCCGCGCGCGCCAACCAGCCGTGGGTCGATCTGAATTGCGCCGCCCTGCCGGAACACCTGGTGGAAAGCGAGCTGTTCGGACACGAACGCGGAGCCTTCAGCGGCGCGGATGGCTCGCGGCCGGGACTTTTCGAGCTTGCGCATACGGGCACGATGTTCCTCGACGAAGTGGGCGAGGTGGATCCGCGCATGCAAGTGAAATTGCTGCGCGTGTTGGATGGCGTAGGCTACTATCGCGTCGGCGGCCGCCGCAAAATCGAGGTGGATACGCGCATTGTGGCGGCCACCAACCGGGATCTGGCCGCGGCTGTGGCCGCGGGCAGGTTCCGCGAGGACTTGTACCACCGCCTGAACCAGTGCTGCCTGCGCGTTCCGCCTCTGCGCGAGCGGCCCGAGGACCTGGCTCCGCTGGCCGAGTTCTTCCTGGCCCAGCACTCGCCGCGGGCGGTGTTGTCGGAGGAGGCTAAAGCCGCCATCCTCCGCTATTCGTGGCCGGGCAACGCAAGGGAACTCAGAAACGAGATGATCCAGGCGGCCATCCGCGCGACCGCGGATGAGATCCGGGCGCGGGACATCCCGTGCCTGGCGAATCTGCCAGGCAGGGGATAGGGCGCCCGCGCCCTCGGAGCCGCCACGCTCGCTGGGCCGGATGGAACGCGATGCGATTCTACGCGCCTTCCGCGAAACCGGCGGCCACCCCCATCAGACGGCCGAGATGCTGGGCATCTCGATCCGGACCTTATATCGCAAATTGAAACTCTACGGCCCCACGCCGGCACAGGAGGAACCCAATGCAGAATCGGTCGGATGGGACGCAGGAAGCCGCTGAGCTAACCAGCGAATCCCGGCAGCCAGCCAGCGAACGGCGGCGAGAGGACCGCGTTTCCACCGAAGGACGGTTGCGCCTATGGACCGGCTTGCCTCTGACGCCTCCAGTGGAGGCAGTCCTCATAGATGCGTCGCGGGGCGGCTTCCGCGCACGGCACCAGTGCGCGTCGCTCTGCCCGGGGGACACGGTGCGCCTGCAGTGGAAAGAAGACATGGTTCACGCAAAAGTTGTCTGGACGCGAGTCCTCTGCGGCGCGATCGAGAGCGGATTCCATATCCTTCCAGAATCCCCCGTGGACGGCGCCGGCCACCGGCCCGAGTAATCGCCAAGCAATCGCGACGCCGCGGATGGGATCGGCAGGCGCGCGGCCGGCTTACACGGCGGCCGGGACTTGTTCCTGAGCGGCCGCTTCGACGGCTCGGAATAAAACCGGCGGCCGAATGGGCTTGGAGATGTAGCCATCCATTCCGGCGCGGAGGCAGACCTCTTCGTCGCCTTTCATGGCATAGGCCGTCATGGCCAGGATGGGTACGTGAGCGCCGGTCGCCTTCTCCAACTCACGGATCGCCGTCGTGGCCTCCAGGCCGTCCATAACGGGCATCTGCACGTCCATCAGCACCACGTCGAAGCGGCCCCGCTCCATAGCGGCCACCGCTTCGGCGCCGTTACTCACTACCGTGACCGAGTGGCCGCGCTTGGTGAGCGTGGTTAACGCCACTTGCTGATTGACGGGGTTGTCCTCCGCCAACAGAATCCGCAGCGGACCGCCGGTTCTTTCGGGGATTATCGAGCCGCCGCCGGCCCCGCGCCCCTCCGGCGTTGCCGCGGCGCGGCCCAGCGCGTTGCGGACCGCGTCGCACAAGTCCATTTGCCGCACCGGCTTCGTGATGCAAGCGCTTCCCCCTAGCGCCCGGCATCGGGCCGCATCGCCGGCTTGTCCGCCAGAGGTCAGCATGATGACCTTGGCGTTCCCCAGGCTGCCCGCGTCGCGAGCGGCTTCAAGCAGCGCAAACCCGTCCATACCTGGCATGTTCACGTCCAGCAGCGCCAGTCCAAAGGAGCCTCCCGAATCCCGCGCGGCGCGCAAAACCGCCAGCGCCGTTTCCCCGTTTTCGGCGATGGAAGTAATCATGCCCCAGCAGCCGAGCGTCTCCGCCAGAATTCGCTGGTTGGCGCCGTTGTCGTCTACGACCAGCGCGCGTACCCCGGCGAGGCTGAGCTGATCCGCTGGAACAATCTCGGGCCCCTTCCCGGCCGCCTCCAACCGGACCGTGAAATGGAACTCGCTGCCGCGGCCCAACTGGCTCTCCACCCAAATCCGCCCGCCCATCAGTTGCACCAGGCGGGAAGAAATGGAAAGGCCCAGACCGGTGCCTCCGAATCGGCGCGTCATGGAGGCATCCGCTTGTGAGAAGGCGTCGAAGATCACTTTCTGTTTGTCGGGCGCTATCCCGATGCCGGTGTCGCGGACAACGAAGTGTAGTTCGTGGCTCCGTTCGTCGCCACCGGCCCGCTCGACGCGCAGGACCACCTCGCCCCGTTCGGTGAACTTCAACGCGTTGCCCAGAAGATTCAGCACGATCTGCCTGAGGCGGAGCGGATCTCCCCGCACCGCGCTCGGGACCTCCGGCCGCAGGTCGATGGCGATTTCGAGCCCTTTCGATGCGGCGCGAAACGCCACCGATTTCAGGAGATCCTCCAGCATGGGCCGCAGCTTGAAATCGACCAAGTCGAGTTCGAGCTTCCCCGCCTCAATTTTGGAGAAGTCCAGAATATCGCTGATGAGCGTGAGCAACGACTCGGCGGAACTCTGCGCCATGGTGAGGTAGTCGCGCTGTTCGCGGCTCAGGTCGGTTCCGAGTGTGAGTTCCGTCATTCCCAACACGCCGTTCATGGGCGTGCGAATCTCGTGGCTCATGTTCGCCAGGAACTCGCTCTTCACGCGGCTGGCCTGCTCGGCCGCTTCCTTGGCGCGGAGCGCCTGCTCCTTGGCCTCCACGAGTTCCCGTTCCGCCCGCTCGCGCTCGCCGATCTCCTTCCGAAGCTCCGCGGTCCGTTCGTCCACGCGTTGAGTCAGGAGCTTCTCGGCGGCGTGCAACCGGCGGATGCGCGCCAGATGAGTGGCCATCGCCAAGCCCAGAATCGCCAGCGCGCAGACGCACAGGAACCAGGAAGTCTGGTAGTAGTGCGGGGCCAGGGAAAACTCGAGCGATGCCCCGGTGGAATTCCAGACGCCTTCCGAATTGCGGGCAATCACGCGGAAGCGGTAGCTCCCCGGAGGAATGTTCGTGTAATAGGCCGTGCGGCGCGCGCCGGCGTCCACCCAGTCCGCATCGAAGCCCTCGAGGCGGTACCTAAAGGCGATCTTTTGAGGCGCGTGAAAGCCGATCGCCGAATATCGAATCTCGAGTTCTCTGCTCCCCGGCGGCGCCCGCAAACCCCTGCTGGAGTCCACGATCTTGCGGTTGACCAGCGTCTCTTCGATCACCACGGGGGGTGCCACATCGTCACCTCCCGCATTCCTGGGGTCGATGACCACGGCCCCTTTCATCGTCGGGAACCACATCCGGCCGTCCCTGGCCCGCCATCCCGCCGGTTGGAAGCCGCCATTGCATTCGCGGCTCTTCATTCCGTCGGCGGTCCCATAGGAGACCGTGTTGAACCTCCGGATCCGACCCTCGGCGAAATCGTTGAGTTCCTTCCCGTTCACCCGGAAGATTCCCCGATCGCAGCTCATCCAAAGGTTGCCGGCCCCGTCCTCCAGAATTCTGTAGATGGCGTCGTCGATCAGTCCCTCCCGCGTGGTGAAGGCAGTGAATCGTCCGTCCTTCAGCCGGTTCAGGCCCCCTCCATTCGTGCCGGCCCACAGAACGCCATCGGCGTCATCATGAAGCGCCCAGACTACTCCGTTGGAGAGCCCTTGCCCAGAGCCATATACCGTGAACTTCCCGTCCTGGAACCGGTTCAGCCCCCCGCCTCCGGTTCCAATCCACAAAGCGCCCTTGCGGTCTTCCTCAATGGCCAGGACGTAGTTGTTGGAGAGCCCTTCCTTAGTCGTAAACGCCGTGAACCGGCCGTTCTGGAATTTGCCGAGCCCCGCCCGCGTCCCTACCCAAAGCACGCCGTCCCGGCTCACATAGCTGGTCACAACCTTTTCGCTCGGCAGGCCGTCCCGCACGGTGTACAGCCGGAATCTGCCGTTCTCGTAGTGATTCAGGCCATTGCGCGTGCCAATCCACATACTCCCGGGACGATCTTCGGCGATGGTGAAGACCAAATCGTCGGCCAAGCCGTTCTTCGTCGTAAACGCCGTGAACTTCCCGTCCCGGAGCCGGTTCAGCCCGCCCCCGTTGGTGCCGAACCACACGCTTCCCTGGCTGTCCTCGAAAACCGGCAACACCACATCGTTGGACAAGCCTGATTTGGCATCATAGGCGGTAAACATGCCATTCTCGAACCGGTTCAGCCCGCCTCCGCCGGTACCTACCCAGAGACTTCCACTCCGGTCCTGATAGACGGACCACACGTCGTCGCTCGAAAGGCCGTCCTTCGCCCGGTAGGAAGCCAGGCCGCCTCCGGTCAGCCGGCTCAATCCCGCGCCGATGGTGCCTACCCAGAGGCTCCCGTCCGCGTCTTCGAAAAGCGTGGAGATCGCGCCGGCGGACAGGCCGTTCTGGTTTCTGACGCTGGTGAAGGCGCTGTCCTTCAGGCGGGCCAGCCCTCCGCCGTTCGTGCCGATCCACAGCCCCCCGCCTCGGCTCGGTTGGAGACACCGCACATAGTCCGAAGGCAGGCCATCCTTGGTAGTGAAGGACGTGAACCTGCCCTGCTGGAATCGGCTCAATCCCCCATGCGTGCCAATCCAAAGCGTGCCATCGGGTTCCTCGGCGATTGCGAACACCGAATTGTCGGCCAGGCCCTCCTTCACGCCGAAGGACGTGAATCTGCCCTGACCCAGCCTGCTCAATCCGCCGCCATCGGTTCCGACCCACAGGTTGCCTTCCCGACCCTCGTGGAGGCTGAGCACCACCATCGAAGGAAGTCCCTCGCGAATCCCGTACGACTGGAACTTCCCGTCGTGGAAGCGAGTCAGCCCGCCTCCGTTGGTTCCGATCCACAGGTTCCCGTGCCGGTCCTCCAGAAGCGCGTAGATGGAGTTGCTCTTTAGCGCCGGGGTGTTGTCCTTGTCGAAAACCTTGAATTGCAGTCCGTCAAAGCGGGCTAACCCCAGCTCCGTTCCCAGCCAGAGGTAACCGTCGCGCGTCTGCACAATGGCCGGAACCGTGTTCTGCGGCAGGCCCTCTTCGATTCCCCAAACGTCGTGACGATACTGCGTGATCGGCTTGGCCGGGTCCAGACACGGCTTGCAAGGGGCCGGGAGAAGCGTCGCGACGGCGCAGAGCGCGAAACACGCGGGGCGAAGCATGCTTCGGGTTTTCCGCCCCGTCCCGGCGTTATGTTCGGCTCGGCGCATCGAGAGTTCCCTCCTTCTCTAATCGGAGCATCCCGCCAGATCTGTAGGGGGCCCGTGGATGGCCGGGCGCCGGGACGGGACGGCCGCCAAATCGGACCGTGTGGGGGCAGTTGGGCCGCCGAGGCCATCACTCAGGCAACGAAGGACTCCCGCAAAGACAACTTGTCAAACGTCGCTGACAACCTGTCACCTCGTCTGTAAGGATCTGAAACTCCTGCACTTATCTCCGGAGCGTCTCCCGCCGGGGATGCTCCAGCCGGCCGCTTCCCCGCCAAATCGTCACGTCCCCGCCCGGTGGCTAAATCGGCAAATCCCGTGTTTTCAATACTTACAACGGAGGTGGAGATGGCCCAGGGCGTGCTTTCCTTGGGTGCGAGAGCCGCCTGCCCAACCTGAAAGAAGTAAGCATATGCTGAAAAAACTCTTGACCGTTTTCCTCGTTGCTTCGGCCGTATACGGATTCGCGCAGAACTCGAGAAACAAGATCGCCCGGGACTTGGACAACTCCAATCCGGACGCCACCGTGGACGTTATCGTTCAGTTCAAGCAGCCGCCCACGACGGCGCAGTACCAAAGGGTCCTCGACAGAGGCGGTAAACTCCACCGGAGCCTGGAACTGGTCAACGGCGGACATTACTCCGTGCCGGCCCGCATGATCGAGGATTTGGCCGCCGATCCGGACGTCCAGTTCATCTCCCCGGACCGGCCCGTGTACTCGACGCTCGATTCCGCCGAGCCGGCCATCAATGCGAACATCGCGTTTCAGAACGGGTTCACCGGAAAGGGCGTCACCATCGCCGTGATCGATAGCGGCATCATGCCCACCGACGACAACTCCGGCCGCATCCTCTACAACCAGACCTTCCTGGTGAATAACGGCAACGACTACTTCGACCGCTATGGGCACGGCACGCACGTCGCCGACATCGCGGCCGGCAACGCGACCGATTCCACCGGCTCCCTTTACACGAGAATATTCCGTGGAATCGCCCCGGCGGCGAATCTGGTCAACCTTCGCGTGCTCGATCAAAACGGGCAGGGCACCGATAGCGGGGTGATCGCCGCCATCCAGCAAGCCATCAGCTTGAAGTCCACCTACAACATCAAAATCATCAACCTGTCCCTGGGCCGCCCGGTTTTCGAATCCTACACCCTGGACCCGTTGTGCCAGGCCGTCGAGGCCGCCTGGAAAGCAGGAATCGTAGTGGTGGTTGCGGCTGGGAACAACGGTAGGGACAACTCGCAGGGCACCGAAGGGTATGGCACTATCACGGCTCCCGGCAACGACCCCTACGTGATCACGGTTGGCGCGATGAAGGACATGGGGACGGTGACGCGCGCCGACGATCTGATCGCCAGCTACAGTTCCAAGGGTCCCACGCTCATCGATCACATCGTGAAGCCGGACATCGTCGCCCCGGGAAACAGGATCGTCTCCTCGCTACCGGCGTGTATGACGCTTACAAACGAGGATCAGACCAACGCACCGCTTCTCAGCTATTACATGGTGAACGGCTTCGCCGGAAGGTCCTCAACCTATTTCACCCTGAGCGGGACGAGCATGGCCACGCCGATGGTCAGTGGCGCGGCGGCGCTGCTGCTCCAGAAATACTCCACGCTCACGCCGGATGCGGTGAAAGCCAGGCTCATGAAGACCGCAACCAAGAACTTTCCCGCCAGCAGCACCGTCACCGATCCAACGACGGGGATCACGTACACCAGCCAATACGACATTTTCACCATCGGGGCCGGCTACCTGGATGTCTGGGCCGCGCTCAATAACGCCGACGCGCTGCCCTCCGGCACGAACACGCTCTCGCCCACGGCCTCCTACAAATCCAGCAACGGGAACGTCTACGTGGTCTTCGGCAACAACTCGCTGTGGGGCAGCAATTCTCTTTGGGGCTCGAACACTCTATGGGGCAGCGCGATATTCGTGACCGGCAACAACGCCCTGTGGGGTTCCAACGCGCTGTGGGGCAGCAGCGGCGTGGCCGGTTTCAACGCTCTGTGGGGAAGCAACGCCCTCTGGGGCAGTTCGAACCAGACGGCGTCGGAATCGACCACCGTTCTGATACAGGGAGAGAATTAGGCTCACGGCTCCCGCCTGGCCTCGTACTACTGGACCCCGATCACACCAAGCGTGTCGGGGTCCAGGCCATCACCGAACCCCAGCGAATCAGAAGCCCCACCCCGTCATACCATTGGAGCTGGAGCCGGCTAGGCATCCGCTCCTTCACTCCCCCCTGATCTCCACCACTGCTACCGTGTAAGGCTCCAGATCCACCGTGAGGTCTTTCCCATAAGTCAGCGGCCGGCTCACCGTTTGGATCGCATCCGGACGTTCGAGGGACGCGGATTCCTTCAGCCCGGCGGTAATGCTGTGGAGGGTCGCGGCGGCTTTCTCGGGAACGCGCGCGCCCTGGAGCCGAACCAGCAACGCGTTCTTCCGCCCTTGATAGTTGACTGCTTTGATCACGATCCGGCGGCCGTCGGCGCTCGCGGTAGCGATGGCGTCCACGGTTCCGTCCATCCAGTCGTCCGTCCTCATCGTCGAGATCTGCCCGAAGAAGTTCGCGCGGTTGGGAATGTCCGGGAAGGATCCGCTTGTAAAGGCGAGAAGCCGTTCCGCGTAGTGCTCGCGAAAGAGCTTTTCTACGGGATACGCCGCGCCCGGGAACCAGGAGACGTGATCGTGGTAGATGAACGACGTCCAGGTGGGATCGTCCGTAGTGTTCCGCATGAGCAGCGCCGGACAGGTCATCGTCAGGCCGGGGCTGAGTTCCTCGTACATCATCAGAGCGCCGGCGGCATGGAGTCCGGCCCGCCAGTCGTACGTGCGCGAGAGATTCCACTCCAGAACGCCGATCTCAATCTTCGGGTGCGCCGAATTGCGGATGCAGTCCCGCAGCTTATAGAGATAGTCGCGGATGCGCCGCAGCCCGGTCTCGTAGTTCTCGGGCACGTACTCGTAGTTGTGACAGCCGAGGACGTCGAAGTTCGCCCCCGCGAGGTCGATCACCTTCTGGCTCCAGTTCATGTCGTTGGAGCGCTTCTGACCGCACGCAACAATGTGCGCATGGGGAGCGATTGCCCGCAGCCGGCTGCCATAGACGTTGACGATTTCGGCGTACTTCTCCGGCGTGAACCCGTTATTCATCGGCTCGTTGTCGATCTGGAAGTAACGCACGTTGTACGGTTCGGGATGCCCGTTGGCCGCGCGCCGCTTGCCCCATTCCGTCGCCGGTGGGTCGTTCAGATAGTGGACCCAATCCATGGCGTACTGAAGCGGCTCGGTCTCCGTGCTGGGCGCGGCCAGCACTACCAGGGGCTCGCAGTCGAGCTTCTTGCAGAGGAGCATGAACTCCTCGGTCCCGAAGCCGTAGTAATCCGAGTAGCCGCCCCAAATCATGTTGGGGTGATAGCACCGCGAGACGTAGGGACCGATGCCGTCCTTCCATTTGTAGGTGGAAGCGAAGGAGCCGCCGGGCCAGCGGATGAAGGGCGGCGCCAGATCTTTCAGCGCCTGCAATAGGTCCGGGCGCAGCATGCCGTCGCGGCGAACATCCGCGCGCGCCATCGAGAGGAAGTCGACGAGCAACGTTCCATTCCCCGTTGCCTCGAGCTCCACCGCGGCCTGCGTGTCCCGCACGGAACTGGAGAAGGAATAACGGACCTCTTTCCATTCCGAGCCCGCAACCGCGAGCGGCGCGGAGGCGATCTGCTCGCCCCTGGAGCTCACCACGCGGAGCGTCAACTGCGGCGAGCCTTCCTCGCGTTTGATCCAGACCGAGCCATCGTACTCGCGCCCGGCGTCGAGGTATACGCGCCCCTGCCGGATGCCGGCGCGCCCGCCATTCACGCGGAGCCGCACGCTCTTCTTCCCGTTCTTGAACTCGACGTTCGCAACCTCGACGCCGCCCCGGTCCGAGAACGGCTGCCAGTACGTCTTGAAGTCCTCACCTTCGAACCCGCAGCCTTGAATCTGCTCGGCGAACAACCCGTCTTCCACCGAGTGGTTGATGTGCTCGAGGAAGTGGCCGTAGATCCGCTGGTCAATTGTAGTCATGACCCGGTCCGTGTCGACCAGCAGCACGGCGGCTCTCGGCCCCCCTGCTGTCGTAGCGCTTTTCGCATCGGGCTGGCCGGCCCCGGCGCTGGTCTGTTGGGCGGCGTCGGACGAGGGAACATCGGCGAGGGCCGCTATCGAGCTTACGAGAAAGTTGCGTCTGTTCATCCGCAGTTTCCGGTTTCGGTTACTGCTTAGGCGCTTCGAACTGGATCTGCTTGAGCGTCGCTGCGTCCGGCGGCAGATCGGCGGGGCCGGCGGGGAGTTTGTTGAACTTGAGCATGTAGGCTAGGATGTCGGCGTTTTCGGAGCGGGTGAGCTTGCCGGGGCGGTCGGCGGGCATCGTGGTCTGGATGCGCTCGAACAGATCGTCAAGCGGCTGTCCGGTCCATTCCGAGGTGAACTCCGATCCTGCGAGCGGAGGCGTTTGGCCTTTGCCCGCCAGTTCGGGGCCATGGCAGGACGAGCACGCAGCCTTATAAGACGATTCGCCGCGAGCCGCCTGGCGTTCGGAATAGACGCCTTCGCGAGTCGAAGCGCGCTTCTGCGCATCTACCAAGAAGGGTGCGGCCGCGATCGCCGCCAGGATGGGGACCACGAGACTCGGCTTCACTTTCCCTATCCTAACGTAAACTGTTTGAAAGACTTCCAAGGTTTCTGAAGAAGCATTGGCTGGCGAAAGACCCGCCCCGCTTCCTACTGGGTACAGAACAATGAATGTGAGAACGCTTACTCTTGGCATGCTTGCCGCGGGAGCCGCGATGCTGCTCAACCAGACCAGCACTCACGCCGCCGGCCCGATCGCCTGCGATCCCGATAATGGCGGTCTGAAGTTGCCGCCGGGATTCTGCGCCGCGGTGGTAGCGAACGATCTCGGCGAAGCGCGCCATGCGACCGTCGCTCCGAACGGCGATCTTTACGTTGCGCTGATGAATGGCGGCGTAGCGGCGTTGCACGATGCGGACGGCGACGGGCGCTTCGAAGTCCGCGAGAAGTTCGGCAGCGAGAGCGCGACCGGCATCGAGTATCGCGGCGGCTATCTGTGGGTGGCGCACGTGAACTCCGTGGAGCGTTACAAGATGACTCCTGGCCAGCTCAAGCCATCGGGCGCGCCGGAAATTATGGCGGCGGGTCTGGAAGGCGCGAGGGAGCACGGGGATAAGGGAATCGTGTTCGATGGCAAGGGGTCGTTCTACGTCAACGTTGGCGCGCCTTCCAACGCATGCCAGGTTCGCAACCGCGCGCTCCAATCTCCCGGCCAGGACCCGTGCCCGCTTCTCGAACAGCACGGCGGCATCTGGAAGTTTAGCGATAGCAAACTCGGGCAGAAGCAAGCTGACGGCATGCGCTATGCCACCGGCATGCGGCAGATGCCCGCCATCGCGTGGTTCAACGGAGCCCTGTACATCGTGATGAACAGCCGCGACCAGTTGGATACGCTGTGGCCCGGCAAATTCACGGCCGAAGAAAACGCCACGCGGCCGGCCGAGCCGTTGTATCGCGTGGATAAAGAAGGCGATAACTTCGGCTGGCCGTATTGCTTCTTCGACTACACGCTGGACAAGTTGCTGCTGCAGCCCGAGTACGGTGGCGATGGCAAAGAGGTGGGGCGCTGCACGCAGTACAAACTGCCGATCGCCAGTTTCCCCGCGCACCTGGCGCCTGTCGATGCGATGTTTTATACCGGCAGCCAGTTCCCCGCGAAATACCGCAATGGGATGTTCATTGCCTTTCACGGGTCGTGGAACCGCGCGCCGCTGCCTCAATCCGATTCGAACGTGACGTTCCAGCCGTTCAGCGGCAGTACGCCATCGGGCAAGTTCGAGATTTTCGCCAGCGGATTCGGAGGCAAGGAGCCTTTGATGAACCTGAATCAGGCCGCCGCGCGCGCGGATGGCGTGGCGCAGGCGCCGGATGGGTCGCTGTATCATCACCGAGAGCCAGAAGGGCAAGGTCTGGCGGGTGTTCTACCGGGGGAACTAGAGGTCGTGTGCGAGGGACCGGGGCCGTTTGGCAATTGTGGTTGCGCAGTCCTCCTCGCTTGGTGCTGTAATAGACGGAGTGAAGACTTCGCTGGCTTTCTTCTTCTTAGCGGGCGCCTCGGCCTTTGGCGCCGAATATCTCGCTTTTTCCGGTGGCTATGCGTCGGGCGGCGTCAAGGGAATCTACGCCTACCGCTTCGATTCCGTGAGCGGCTCGCTGAAGCTCCAGGGGCTGGCGGCGGAAACCGACGATCCCTCGTTCCTGGCCGTGGATGCCAAGGGGCATTTTCTGTTCGCCGTGCATGAAGGCAACGGTCCTTCCAGCGTGAGTTCGTTTGCGATCGACGCAAAGCAAGGGACGCTCACTGAAGTCAATCGCGTGCGCATTTCCGGTTCCGGTCCCTGCCATCTTGCGCTCGATCATACCGGCCGCTGGCTGGCCGTGGCGAATTATGGAAGCGGCAGCGTCGCCGTGCTGCCGGTCGGAGTCCGTGGGACCGTCGGAGAAGCGGTAGCGTTTGACCAGCACCAAGGTTCGGGCCCCAATCGAAGCCGACAGGCCGGTCCGCACGCGCATTCCGCGGCATTTTCGCCCGACAATAAGTTTCTCCTAGCGGCCGATCTAGGCGCCGATCGGGTTTACGTCTACCGGTTTGACGATGCGAAAGGGACCATTACGCCCGCTGCCTCGCCAGCCGCAAAAGCCGCGCCGGGCGCGGGCCCGCGTCACATCGTCTTTTATCCCAGCGGCCGGGCTCTCTTCACGGTGAATGAACTCGCCGCGACGGTGACGGCATTTCGCTTTGACCCCGCTACGGGCGCTCTGCAGGAGCTGCAAACCGTCTCGACGCTGCCGGAGGGATTCACGGACCGCAGCGCCGCGGAGATCGCAATCAACTCCGCCGGCACGGCGCTTTACGCGTCCAACCGCGGCCATAACAGCATCGCGCGGTTTACCATCGACCCGGCGCGCTTCACGCTATCGCCGCCCGACCTGACTCCAACCATGGGCCGAACACCGAGGCACTTCGCGCTCGATCCTAGCGGTAAATGGCTCTTGGCGGAGAATCAGGACAGCGGAAACATCGCCGTGTTTCGCTTGAGCCCCGATACGGGAAAGCTAACTCCGGCCAATCAGGAACCGGTGACCGCGCCGGCCCCGGTGTGCCTGGTTTTCGTACCCGCGCAGTAGAGTGACCTTACGCTTCCAGCGCCGCCGAGAAATGCAGCAGCGGGGAATTCTTGAAGTGGTAAGAGCACTCCTCGACGCGGTTTCCGAGCACGTCGATCTTCTCGACGTTTCCCTGACCCATGCCGGCCTCGGTCATCGCCGAGAGATACCCGATTTTCCTGGAGTCATACCCCATGAGCCGCGCGCCCAATACGTCGGCGGCCAGCGGATCGACGCTCGACAAGGCGATGCGCGAATCCACCGGGGTTCCGCGCGACGGGCCATCCCCTTCCATGCCTGTGAATCCGTCGATCACCGCCACATCCGGCCAGACCTCCTGAGCCATGTGGAACAGATTGAAGTGAATGATGTCGTCGGGTTCGCCGTGGGGCCCCTGGTGCATCTGGAATTTGTCGCTCTGCGCCGCTTTGTAATCGTTGATGGGCGCGCCCAGCAGCATGTTCTTGAGGGAGAGCGTCACCGACACATAACCGTGCGTCTTCATGATCGCGGCGGAAATGATGAAAAGGTCGGGGTCTAGCATCGGCGAGCAGATGCGGATCGGTATGGGGGCGTTCTTGGGGCCAAACGTATAGCGATATTCGTAACTCCCCAGGTTCATGTCCACCAGTCTGACCTTGTACCTATCCACCAGGTCCTTATAGCCATAATGTTCGTACCCGGCCATCGTGCCTTCCTTGGTGGCCGCGGCTTCGGCGACGATGATTTCCTTCTTATAATGCGGCCTCAGGAATTCGAGGATGCCGCGAACCGCGTCCACGTGGGTGCCGGCCAACTGTACGTTGGTCTGCACGAAATTCGGCTTGATCATCACCTGCTTGTCGCGAATGCCTCCGATCACCTGGTCCTCAATGAGCTTGAGCGACTTGTAGATGTTCTCGGCCCGGTCATTGCCTTTGATCAACGCGGTGGTGGACGGCTCCGATGGGTGCTGGTACAACTTACGGCCGCCCCGGCGCCGGTATGTGGGCGGCGCATCCCGATCGGCGGCGCGCGCGGAGGCAGCGGCCATCAGCCCCGCGGCCGGAAGCTTCAAAATGTTGCGCCTGCTCCACTGCACGGTGTTCTTCATGGCGAATGACCGTCCTTTCCACCGGCGGCGCGATGCCTCGATCACGCCCTCATCGTATCATCGCTCTCGACGCCGCCCGATCGGCGCGTGAGAGCCGGCCTGGGTTTGACGCGGTTAAGGAGTCGCCGCTCGCTTCGTGATTTCAGGAGTGAATTCCAGCGTCCAATGCCAATCCGAACCTGGTTTGAGCGTAACCAAGCCTTGGTTGAGGTTCAGGGAATTTTGCAAGCCGAACCAGGGTTCCGGACAAAAGTAGCCCTGCTTGGGTCCGCCGTATACATTGAACCGGACGAGCGGCTCCGGCAGCGCCGATGAGCCCTGTTGATCGATACGAAGCGCCAGGCCTTGGGGGTCGGAAAGGCGCGCATAAGCGCTGCCCCGATAGCCAATCAGCGGCAGAGCCACCGTTGCGTCAAAATCTCCCAGCCGTGTGGGGTCGGAGAAAGAACGCGCGCGCCGGTCCGCGGTCACGAGGCCGTGCGGGTCTCGCAGCAGTTCCGCCGCGTTGGGAGTTTCGAACAGCATAGCCGCCGGATCGGTTCCTTCTAAAAAGGGGACGCGAAAGGCTACATGGCTGCCGATGGAAAAGGGCATGGGCTCGGCGTTGGCTCCTGGCGAGGACACCGTGTATTCGGTCGACAGGTGGCCGCCCGCAAGCGCGTAGGTTGCGCGGAGCGCAAAGCCAAAGGGATAATCGGCGCGAGTCTGGGCGGAGTCTCGCAGTTCGACCGTGGCGCGGGCGCCGCGAGAATCCGCGACAGCTCCGCCCTCCTTCCAAGGCAAGTCTTTTGCAAAACCGTGGCAAGGCATCGGATAGCGCTGCCCGCCGAACGGATAACTTCCATCGCCGCAGGAACTGGCTGGAACCGTGCCCACGGCATATTGCCCTCCGACGGCCGGCCACAGGAACGAAGCCTTCCCGCGGAAGCCCTGGATGGAGCCGTACTCGCGCGCGCGGTAGATCAACTCGATCCACCTTCCGTTGAACATAACGCGCAGGCTGGTCAACTCGCCGCCTTGGGACGGGGCGATGGCCGCCTCAACGCCTGCCGCGTTGTCGCGCAGCACAATCACCCGAGGCGAATCCGCGCCGCTAGCGGGTTCGCGTGAAACGGCGTAACGATCTTGTGCAGCGCCCGCCACGCTCCAACCCGCCGCCAACGCCGCCAGCAATGCCGCCTTCCAAACTCCGGACATCTGTCCTCCTCTCGACCCGCTCTGACTTTGCTCCAGCCTGATGAACCGCCGCCGTTGTGTCAGGCGCCGCTCCTATGCATAACGCATAACAGGAATTGGCGTACGGTGATACAAAGAAAGGGGCAGACCCATGCACACCTTTATCCGGAAGAATCTGCTGTTCGCCGTTTTTTCAAGCGGCCTTATTTCCGCCGCGTTCGCGGCATCCACGATCACCACGCGGCTGGACGATCCCAGAGCGGTCTACTGACGGCTCCCGAGTTTGGGGCGCACGCTGACGGAACCACAGATGACAGCGCCGCAGTCCAGGCCGCGATTGACCAGGCTCGACAAGGAGTCGTCTTTGTCGCTTCAGGCCGGTATCGGCTCACGCACACCATCTTTCTGCCGGCGGGAGTCCGGCTCTTCGGCTTCGGCCCGACGCGCCCTGTATTCGTACTCGCGCCCAACACGCCCGGCTACCAGAAAGGTGTCGGAGTGATGGTAACGGTGGTCGGAATGCGCGCCGGCGGGTTTGGAGGAGGGCGAGGCGCCCCAGCGGCAGGGCCAGGCGGGGCGCCGGCAGGAGCGCCGGGGGCGGGCGCGGCTCCGGCAGCAGGTCGCGGAGGTCCGCCGGCTGGAGCGCAAGCAGGAGGCCGGGGAGCGACGCCGGCGGGCGCGCCGGCAGGCGGACGAGGAGGAGCGCCGGCAGGCGGACAAGCAGGAGCGGCACCGGCCGGGGCCTTCGGAGGAGGGCGAGGAGCTTTCCGCGTTCCATTCCCGCCGCCGGATACGGTGCCTCCTAACCCCTCGGTGGCCGACGCGGATCAAAACACGTTTTACGCCTCCATGAGCAACATCGATTTTGAGATCGGCGACGGCAACCCGGCCGCGGTGGCGATTCGCTTCCACGTCGCGCAACACTGCTTCCTGAGTCACATGGATTTCCACGTTGGCTCCGGCCTGGCCGCACTGACCGAGATCGGCAACGAAGCCGAGGATCTGCACTTCTTCGGCGGCCGCTATGGCATTCTCACCGATATGACATCGCCGGGGTGGCAGTTCACGCTGATCGACTCCGAGTTCCAGGGCCAGCGGGACGCCGCGATCCGCGAGCACGATTCCGGCATGACTCTGATTCGCGATTCCTTCCGCGATACGCCGGTAGGCGTGGAGATCGACAAGGATTACTTCGATCAGTTGTGGGTCAAGGATTGCCGCTTCGAGAATGTCTCGAAGGCCGGGGTAATCATCAGCAAGGAGAAGAGCCCGCTCAACGAGATCGGAATCCAGAACGCCGTTCTGAAGAACGTGCCGGTCCTTGCGCTGTTCCGCGATAGCGGAAATAAAGTGGCGGGCAAGGGCGAGATCTACCACGTGACGAATTTCAACTACGGCCTGATCCTTCCCGGTGAGGGACGGACCGGCTCGATTGGGTCTCTCTTCGCCGCCGAGCCGCTCACCGCCATGCCTGCTCCTCTGCCGCCGGCCATTCCGGCGCTGCCGCAGACCTCCGAATGGGTGAACGTTCACACGCTCGGCGTGACGGGAGACGGCGCGACCGATGACACCGCCGCGATCCAAAAGGCCATCGATCAACATCGCGTTCTTTATTTCCCAAGCGGGCGATATATGGTGACTGACACACTGATGTTGAAACCGGACACGGCGCTGATCGGATTGCATCCGACGGCGACTCAGTTCATCCTCCCGGAGAGCACTCCCGCTTACATGGGAATCGGCGGGCCGAAGGCGGTCATTTCCGCTCCATCCGGCGGGACCAACATTCTGAGCGGGTTCGGAATATCGACGGCCGGCATCAATCCGCGCGCGGTGTGCGTCCTGTGGCGCGCGGGCGAGGCTTCGCTGATCGACGACGTGCGAATGCAAGGCCCCGGCGGCGCGAACAACATCGGCACGGCCGATTCCGACGTGCGGCGGCGCTGGGACGGGCAGTATCCCAGCCTGTGGGTGACCGAGGGCGGCGGCGGTACGTTCGCCGATATCTGGACGCCGAATACCTACGCTCAGGCGGGGTTCTTCGTCTCCGATACCAGGACGCCAGGCCACGTTTACGAGCTCTCCAATGAACACCACGTGCGCAATGAAATCAAGTTCGATCGCGTGGAGAACTGGGACGTCAACGCGCCGCAGACCGAAGAAGAAGCGGGCGACAGTCCCGAATCGCTCTCTCTGGAAATTCAGTCGTCAAAGAACATCACCATCGCGAATTACCACGCCTACCGTGTAACGCGCACTCGCGCGCCGTATCCGGCCGCGGCTCGCGTGTATGCTTCCTCTGACATTCACTTCCGCAATGTTCATGTGAACTCCGAAGCTGGCTATCCCATCTGCGATCAAAACGGGTGCGCTACGTTTCAGCGCGTGAGTAAGTACCCCTTCGAAAACGCGATCGAAGATGTGACTCATCACCTTGCGACCCGCGAACGCGAGTTCGCCGTGCTCGATATCGTCGCCTCGCCCGTAAAGCCGGTTCCCCCCGACGCGTCCGCCGTGTTGGAGCCGGGTTCTACTGTGCGGAAGCTGGAGGAAGGTTTCTTTTCGATTTCCGGCGCCGCGGTGGACAAGGCAGGCAAGCTGTATTTCGTGGATCGCCACCAGCAGCGCATTTTCGGCTGGTCGGCCGCAGAAGGACTTACCATCGAGCGCGATAGCCCGCTCGACGCGGTGAATGTGGCATTCGACAAGGCCGGCAATTTGCTGGTCCTCTCTTCCGCCGGGCCCGAGGCCACGGTGTACACGTTCCGGCCGGGATCGCCGAAGGACCAGGTGACTGTGCTTTCTCTTCAGCCTGCGCAGCCGCACACTGGCGCGCGGGTTATTCTGCCGGTCAATTACTGGAACGACGGAGAGTTCCGAAGCCAACTGAATCCGGACACACTGGAATACAAGACCCTCGCGCAGATGTTCCAGGAAGACGTCACCGCGCCGAAGACCAAAGAGTACGTCTCTCCCGATGGCAGCGCGTTTCTGCCGGCGTTCCGCGTTTTCCAGCAGGGAGCGGCCGACTCCATTGTGGGATGGCGCTTCTCCGACACTCTGGACACGTACGGTTTCGTGACCGGACAGGCAGGCGACCACATCTATGTCAGTAACTCCTCCGAAGACGTCACCTACCGCGCCTTGATCAAGCCGGACGGCACACTGGGCGATTTACAGCCCTTCGCGCAGCGTGGCGGTGAGTCCGTAGCCGCCGACGCCAAAGGCAACGTGTACGTGGCGAACGGCGAGATCTTCGTCTACGACAAGACCGGAAAACAGATCGCCGAAATCGAAGTCCCCGAACGCCCGCTCGACCTGGTTTTCGGCGGCCCCGACGGCCGGACCCTGTTCATCCTGGCGCACCATGCGCTGTTTGCGGTGAAGGTGAAGTAAGGGACTTATGAGGCGCTATCCCTACTGACCCTTTGGCTGGTTCTCCCGGTTCTTGCTTTGGCGGCGGACGGCCAACGGACCACCGTGCGGCTCGAAATCAAGAAGGGGATTCCGGCGTGGGCCGGACAAGTCATTGATTTCGGTCAGAACCGGGAAGAAACGGCGATTGCGGCTCCTGGATCGGCGCGCGACGGCAAGGGCCCCGGAATCACCGTTCATGCCGAGTCGCTGGCGGAGAGACCCGGAACGTATCGCCTGACCGCACAGTGTGCCACCGGCGACCCCGTCGTCGTCACGCTGGCGCCCTCCGAGCACAAGGTGATCGAGATCCCGCGACGCGTCGGCATCCTGCCATATGAGATTTCACTCAACGCGAATGCCGGGCCGGGTGGAGCGCCGCACGAAGTGATTCTCCGTGGCTCCGCAATACCGCGCGGAAGGTGCTTTTCAAAGCGGCTCTTGTAAGACTCTCCTTGTGGTTTGGGATATGAACTATGACGGAGTGTTCAACAGAAGGGACTTCGCGCAGGGGTCCGCAGTAAGGAGATGCAACAGGCGTTTTCGCCGATCGCTCAGCATCATTTCCATTAACACGGACGAACCCTCCGGCATCGCCGCCGCGTGCAAGGTATTGAGCGAACACCCGCTCTCCTGGCCGAGCGTCATGTCGGGCAAAGGGTTGTCAGATCCGGTATGGATGATGTTTCGGTCGATGGAAGACCAGGGCCTTCCGTTTTACGTCTTGGTGGGGCCCGACGGCGTTATCCGGTATAGCAGCGGCGGCGGGGAGCGGTTGGCGGACCTCCGCGCGGCAATTCAGAAACTCGTACCGCGGGCCAAGTGACCAGGGACGATCCGGGGCCAAGGAGCCCCGCGTTGGCAGCTTACTGCCGGTGATCGAACGATGAGAATGCTGCGCTAACGACGAACGACGTGCGACGGCTTCTTACGGCTGGGCGCCGTCGATTTTCTGGCCGGCCAGGGTCAGCTTAAACTCACCGAAGCGGAAGCCGGCCAAGGGGCGGAATATCGAGGCCAGCCGCGCCTTCAGGCCGGCGCCGAATCCGTAGTACTTGCCCACGAATACAGCCCGTCCGAGCAGCCGATCGGCTCCCTGCGCCGGCGTATCGGGCCTGCGCCCATCGTGATGCGCCTTCGCGGCCGGGAGCAGGAGGATCTTCTTCCCCGCCCGGCGGATCTGCGCGGCCAGGTCCGCATCCGCGCCGAATTGTCCGTACCGCTCGTCAATCTGCCGGATGGCTTTGATCGCGATGGCGCGGATCATCAGCGCCGCTCCCAGAGGGTACTCCACGGCAACCGGCTCGTTTCCTTCCGGGGCCGCGGGCTCGTATTCGCCATCCGGCGGAAAGCCGCCAAGTTGCGGGGCCGGCCGGCCTTCGTCATCGGTCAGCAGGGGACATGCGGCGGACGCTTCGGGATGCGCGTCGAGAGTATCCGCCAGAATACGGACAACCAGCGGTTCTGGTTCCGTATCCTCGTGCAGGAACAGGACATAGTCCGCGGACGCGGCCCGCCATCCCAGATTCATCGCCTTGGTCAAGCCGAAGTTCTTCGGCAGCCGGAGGAATTGCGTATTCGGGAACTCGCTATCCAATACGTGGCTTCCATCGCGCGAGCCGTTATCCACGACAATCACCTGGAGGGCTTCGCGGTTTTCCGATTTCTCCAGCGCTTCCAGGCATTTGCGCAGCCAGGCCACGCGGTTGTGCGACACGACTACAGCCGAAACGCGGGGTTTCGGCGGCTCATTCTGTGCTTGGGGGATCAAGCTATTAGGATAACGCCCTGCCTGCTAAACTGGATGTTCGCTATGGCTATCAGCAAGGATTTGCTGGAAATCTTGGTGTGCCCGGTCTGCAAGGCGGCGCTGGACCTCAAACCAGACTCGAGCGGATTGAAATGCGTCGAGTGCCATCGCGTCTACCCTATCCGAGACGAGATCCCCGTCATGCTGGTTGACGAGGCGACGATCGAAGAATAGGCGGCGCGTGGCGAGCGTTCTGGAGAGTCTGCCGCTGGGGAGCCGCATAGGCATCGTCCGGTTGCGGAGTCTCGGAGACTGCGTGCTTACGACTCCCGCGCTCGACCTGCTCAAACGCTTCCGGCCCGATCTTGCGATCGGCGTTGTCGTGGAAGATCGCTTTCGCGATATTTACGAAGGCAACGCGGATGTCGAGATTCTATTCCCGCCGGGCGTCGCGGCGTTTCGCCAATGGCGGCCCGCCGTGTGCCTGAACCTGCACGGCGGATCGCGCAGCGCCTGGACGACCGCGCTCTCCGGCTCCCGCTGGCGCGCCGGATTCGGCCACTTCCGTTTTCAGCCCGTGTACAACGTTCGCATCCCGCGCGCGCAGGAGATCCTGGGAGAGGAACGCACCGTTCACACGGCGGAACATATCGCCAGCGCGATGTTTTATTTGGGCGTTCCGCGAAGCGAGATTCCCCGCGCCAAGCTTGTGACCCGGGACGCCAGGCCCGCTCGCGCGCGGTACGCCGTGATTCACCCGGCGGCCGCCGCGGCCGAGAAGGCGTGGCCAGTGGGTAATTTCGTGGCTATCGCCGAATACGTGAAGGCACTTGGAATGGAGCCGGCGATCATCGGCGCCGCGAGCGACGATCTCTCGCCGTTCCGCGACTGCCGCATTGTGCAAGGCGCTCCGCTATCGCAAATCAAGTCGCTTCTCGCATTCGCGTCGCTCTTCATCGGCAACGATTCCGGCCCGGCCCATATGGCGGCCGCGTTCGCCGTTCCCTCGGTGGTGATTTTCGGCCCTTCGAACCCCGCCATTTGGGGCCCGTGGCGCGCGCCGGCCGAAGTGGTGACGGCGGGCGGCGGGATCGGGCAAGTCACGGTGGCGCAGGTCCTCGACGCTCTTACGCGGCTGGGGGTGGCGGCATGAAGGAACTGGCTCGCCTGCTTTCGTACGGCCGGAAGTATTGGCTGCATCTCGTGGGCTCGGTGGTACTCATGGCGATGGCGGGCGGCGCGCAAGGGATGATGGCGCTGCTGATCCGGCCCATCTTCGACCGCGTCCTCAACCCCACGGCTCCCAATACCCGCGTGTCGCTTTTGCCTCACGCCATCCTAGGGCAGCAGATTTATCTCGACCAGATCGTACCCCGCTGGATGGGGAACGTCTGGACCATGGTTGCTTTCGCCATCCTGGCGGTCTTCCTCACCAAGGGCGTCTGCGATTACGTGGGCAACTATCTGATCAGTTACGCAGGCTTCTCCTCGGTGACCGATCTGAGGAACCGGGTCTTCGACAAGGTTCTCAAGCAGGGCGCGGAGTTTTTCGAAGCGCACTCCACGGGCCAGCTCATGTCGTCGATCATGAACGACGTGGACAAAATGCAGGTGGCGCTCTCGCAGATACTGGCGGACCTGCTCAGGCAATCGTTCAGCGCCGTGGCGCTCGCGTTCGTGGTGATGAGCAACGATTGGAAGCTGGCGCTGGTGAGCCTGACGGTGCTGCCCTTCGTGGTGATTCCCACCACGCGAATCGGCCGCCGCATCCGGCGCACCAGCCGGCGCACGCAGGATAGAACCGCGGAGCTGAACCAGATCCTTCAGGAAACGCTCAGCGGGCACATGGTGGTGAAAGCGTTCGGAGCGGAAGAGCATGAGTCCCGCCGCTTCCGGACGGCGGCGCACAAGCTTCTCAGAACCAATGTGCGTTACGTGCTCCAGCAGGCTCTCTCGTCGCCTCTCATCGAAATGTTCGCCGCGATTACGATCGTATGTTTGCTTACTTACGCGCGGAATGAGATCAAGTATCAAAGACTGACGGCGGGAGACTTCTCCAGCTTCGTGATCGCTCTGCTTATGCTCTATGAGCCTATCAAGCGCCTCGTCGGCATTCATAACATTTTTGAGCAGGCGATCGGCGCTTCGCAGAAGGTGTTCGAATATATCGACCGCTCCGAGGAGATCGTCGAGAAGCCCGGAGCGCCCAGCCTGGATGGATTCCATACGGCCATCGCGTTCGAGAATGTCTCCTTCCGTTATCCAGGCGCGGCGAATGGATTCGAGATTCAAGGCTTGAATCTGGAAGTAAAGGCCGGGGAAGTGGTGGCGCTGGTAGGTCCCAGCGGAGCGGGAAAGACGACGCTGGCGAACCTGGTTCCGCGTTTCTACGACGCGACGGGCGGCGTGATCAAGGTGGATGGGCGCGACGTTCGCGATGTAAACCTCGCCTCCTTGCGGCGCCTGATCGGCATCGTTGCCCAGGATACGTTTCTATTCAACGACACCGTGGCCAACAACATCGCCTATGCGCGGCCCGGCGCGGCGGCGCAAGAGATCCAGCAAGCGGCCGAGACCGCGCTGGCGCACGAATTCATCACCCAGTTGCCGGAGGGGTATGGCACTGTCATCGGCGACCGCGGCGTCAAGCTCAGCGGCGGCCAGCGTCAGCGGCTGGCCATTGCGCGCGCGCTGCTGAAGAACGCCCCCATCCTGATTCTCGACGAAGCCACTTCCCATCTGGATACCGAATCGGAGATGCTGGTGCAGAAGGCGCTGGCGAACCTGATGGAGCACCGCACGGTGATTGTGATTGCGCACCGGCTTTCCACGATCCGGCGCGCGAACAAGATTGCCGTGCTCGAAAAAGGGCGGGTCAGCGAGCTGGGCACGCACGAAGAGCTGATCGGCCATGGCGGCATCTATCAGCGTCTCCACGAGTTGCAATTTGAAGACTCCAGCATGGCGGTGGAATCATGAGCGTTCGCAGTATGACCGGCTTCGCCCGGATCAAGAAACCAACCAGGTCGGGCGAGATAGTGTGCGGCATCAAGAGCGTGAATCACCGCGGGCTCGACCTTCAATTTCACCTGCCTCCCGAGCTGGAAGCCGCGGAGCCGGAGCTTCGCGCGGCGGTGAAGAGCGCCGTCGCCCGCGGCCATCTGCAGATTCGCGTTTCGTTCGGCGAGCAGGCGGCGGCCGGCGCCCCGCTGCCGAATCGCGCTCTGTTGGACGCATACGTCCGCGCGTTTCGGGACGCGGCCGGCTTGTACGGCGTCCAGGGCGAGCCGGATCTGAATTCGGCGCTGCGGCTCCCCACCATGTGGACAACCGCCGGCGAAGCCGAGCCCACGGCCGAGATTTCGCATGCCGCGCTCGAGGCCGTAACCGAAGCGGTGGCCGCCCTGAACCAATTCCGCGAGCGGGAAGGAGCCGAGATCGCCTCCGAAATCCTGGAGCGTTGCCGTGTCATTCAAGAGAGCGTTGACCGGATGGGACAATTCCGAGCCGGGGCCGTACCGGCGTTTCAGAAGCGTCTCAGAGAGCGGCTGGCGGAGCTGTTGAGCGGCGCCGCCATAGAGCCCCAACGCCTCGCCCAGGAGGCCGCTCTACTCGCCGACCGCAGCGACATCGCCGAGGAGCTTGTCCGCCTGCGCACGCACACCGCGCAACTGGAAAGCGCCATCCGAGCGGGCGGAGAAGTGGGCAAGAGGCTGGATTTTCTGTTGCAGGAAATGAACCGGGAGGCCAATACCACCCTCTCGAAAACCGGCGGACTCGGAGATCTCGGCCTGACGATGACTGAGCTGGCCCTGGGCGCCAAGTCGGAGATCGAAAAGATCCGCGAACAAGCGTTGAATTTGGAATGACTCTGTCCGCTATGCGCCATCCGCCGTCCGCAAGACGGCCTCAAGCGGCGGAAAGCGGACAGCGGAAAGCGGATAACGGATAGCTCTCTTACATGACCACCATCTTCATCATCTCGGCTCCCTCGGGATCGGGGAAGTCCACTCTTGTGCATCGGCTGCTCGCCGCTTGCCCGGGGCTCAAGTTTTCCACTTCCTACACCACGCGCGCGCCGCGCGGCGCCGAGATCAATGGCCGCGACTATCACTTCGTCACGCGCGAGGAGTTCGAAGCCATGATCGAGCGCGGCGAGTTTCTCGAATGGGCCAAGGTGTTCGACAACTACTACGGCACGCATCGCGGCATTCTGGAGCAGGCCCGCGCCGAGCGCAAAGACCTGGTACTCGATATCGACGTGCAAGGCGCCAAGCAACTGAAGAGCTCGATCCCGGAAGCCGTAACGGTGTTTGTTCTGGCTCCTTCGCGGGAGGTTCTGGAGCGCCGCCTGCGCCTGAGGGGCGAGGATTCCGACGAAGTCATCGCGCGCCGCCTGCACGACGCGGCCGAGGAAATCGAGAACTACTCGGAATACGACTACGTTCTGATCAACCGCGATCTGGCCGAATCCGACATCAGCCTTCGCGGCATCGTCGAAGCCGAGCGCGTGCGGCGCAGCCGGATGGAAGAGCGCATCAAGCCGGTGCTCCAGACGTTCGAAGGGTAGAAGCGGCGGGGGCCCGCGACATAGGAGTGGAGCTTGAAGGCGGGGACGATTCCCGGCCCCGCGGGCTTGACAGCCCGCGCCGCGGAGACGCCGGAAACCGGGTTTATCTTGACCTGCATTTTTCACACTCCTTCTGCTGCGGCGCGCGATAAGTCCGTGTCTAATTCGTTGCGCTCGCTCACCGTGCTCGACATACTGTTCAAGTATGCCTGCGCGCGCTGAGCGTCGCGCGCCTCGTATCCACGCCCTTCTCACGCGCCTCGCGACGAACGGGTGTGAGAAATGCAGGTTAACGCTTGCGCCCCCGGCCGGCGGGCCGGTTTCTTTCCTCTTGACATTCGACAGAAGCGGCGCGATACTCCTGTTGTATGTCTACAGGAAAGGCGAAGGCCGGGGTTCTTCAGGGCACGCTCGACCTGATGGTCCTGCGCACGCTGGAAACCATGGGGCCGCAGCACGGGTTCGGGCTGGCCAAGCGCATTCAGCGCATTTCGGGCGGCGCGCTCGATCTGAACCAGGGCACGCTCTACCCGGCGCTGCTGCGCCTGGAGCAGCGCGGCTGGATCAAATCGCGCTGGGGCGTCTCCGAGAGCAACCGCCGAGCGCGATTCTATGAGCTGACGCGCGCCGGGCTCCGGCAGGTCGCGCGGGAATCCGAAAACTGGTCGCGGACGGTGGCCATCATGGCGCAGTTCCTGAGGACCTCCGGGTAGGGGACGGCGATGCGAACTTTTTGGAGCCGCTTCCGCGCGCTGTTCCGCTCCCGCCGCCTCGACCGTGAGTTCGACGACGAAATCGGCGCCCACCTCGCCATGCTCGAGGAGGAATGCCGCCGGAGCGGCATGAGCCAATCCGAGGCCACGCTCGCGGCCCGCCGTCAGTTCGGCGGCGTCGCGCAGATCCGCGAGACCTATCGCGACCAGCGCGGATTCCCGGCGCTGGAGACCCTGCTGAAGGATGTCCGCTACGCGCTGCGCGGCCTTCGCCGGGATCTGGGTTTCACCGTGACCGCCGTCCTGACCCTTGCCGTGGGCATAGGCGCAAGCGCCGCCGTCTTCACCGCCGTCGATTCGGTGGTCCTGAAGCCGCTGTCGTACCGCGATAGCGGCGCCTTGGTGGCCATCTGGGAACGCGTGCGCATGCTCGGACCGGACCCGACGGGCCCGAATCCTCGCCACTGGGACATTTGGCGAAACCGGAGCGCCTCTTTCAGCGATTTGGCCCTCGCGCGCCAAAGTTCGGGCGGTCTCAACCTGGGCGCGGGCCGCCCTGTCTTCGTCGGAACGGTCGTCTGTACGCCGAATCTGCTCGACATGCTGGGAACGGCTCCCGCGCTTGGGCACAGCTTCGTTGCCGAGAATGGAGTGAAGGGCCGCGACCGGGTAGCCATTCTCAGCGACTCCCTCTGGCGTACCGCCTTCCATGCCGACCGGAACGTTGTCGGCAAGACCATCCGCCTTTCCGACGTTCCCCGCGAGGTGATTGGAGTACTGCCCCAGGATTTCCATTTTCCGAACCGGAACGCGCTTCGGTCGTTCCGCTCCGCACAAACAGCCGCCAGCGTTCCGGAACCCGCTATCTTCATTCCCGCCGCGATTGATCCAAACGACTATGGCTGGAACAGCGATTACGGGAACTGGGTGGCGCTGGCGCGGCTCAAGCCGGGCGTCGCCGCCAGCCGGGCCGAGGCGGAACTGAACTCCATCGAAGCGGAGGTCCTCCGGCAGGCCCCCGCCGCCGAGCGCGATGACCGGCCTGGAGCGCTACTTGCCTACGTGCAGCCGATGCAAGAGGCCGTGACCGGGCAAACCCGGACGCCCTTGTTCTTCCTCATGGCCGCCGTGGCCGGTCTGATGCTCATCGCCTGCCTAAACCTCGCCAACGCCCAGCTTGGACGCGCTCTCATGCGCCACCGCGAGGCCTCGATTCGCGCGGCCCTGGGGGCTTCGAAAGCGCGGCTGGTATGGGCCTCGCTGACGGAGAATTCCCTCCTCGCACTCGCGGGCGGAGCGGCGGGCGTTGGTCTCGCCGCCGCCGGGTTGAGTCTGTTCCGCCGCTATCGCCCCGTGGATCTTCCCCGATTGTCGGAGGTTCATTTGAACCCCACGGTCTTGCTGTTCTCGGTTGCTTTGACCGCCGGCTCGGTCGTGTTGTTCGGTCTTCTGCCCGCGCTCAGGCTTTTGCATTCCGATCCTCACGAGTCCCTCCGGCAAGGCAATAGCCGCGCGCTCGGCAGCCGCCAAAGCCGAAGGCTCCGTTCCGCGCTCATCGCCGTCCAAGTCTTCGGCTGCACCGTGCTCTTGATCGCGACGGCCCTATTCTCCAAAAGCCTGATCTACTTGCTGACCCAGGAACGAGGATTTGAGACCGGACGCGTGGCCGTGGCGCAGGTGAACCTGCCATCCCAGACTTATGGAGAAGATCCAAGCCGCGTCGGATTCCTCGAAGGCGTTCTGGAGAATCTGCGGGCGGTCCCTGGCGTGCAGGCTGCGGCTTTTGTCAGCGCGATGCCGCTGGAAGGTGAAAGCTGGATCGAGTACATGCGCCGGACCAATGAGCCGAACGAAAACGCGCCGATGATCAATCTGCGCTGGGTCAGCCCCGGTTACTTCGAAACTACCCGCCAACGCCTGGTCGCCGGGCGCTTCTTCGAGGAGCGCGATCGCGGCCTCGCGAGCGCCGTTCTTTCCGAGTCCGAAGCCAAGGCCTTATGGAAGGACGAGAATCCTATAGGCGGCCAGGTGGTGACCGAAGAAAGGAAGTACACCGTGATCGGCGTCGTGGCGGACTCGCGCAATGCATCCCTGAAAGCGCCGCCTCCGAAAATGGCGTACCTGCACTACAAAGACCGGCCGCCTTATTCGATGGTCTTTATGGTGCGTAGCTCTCGGACGGCGGCGGCCCCGCTCTCCAGCGTGCGCGAAGCCATTTGGCGCCAGGCGCCGGACGTCGCCATCGCGCAATTGAAAACGCTGGACGACCAATTGAACGAATCGCTGGCCTCGGAACGCTTCCAAGCATTGTTGTTGTCCGGTTTCGCGGCGGCGGCTCTGCTGCTTGCCATGCTGGGTATTTACGGAGTGTTGAGCTACTCCGTGGCGGGACGCAGACAGGAGATTGGCGTGCGCATGGCCCTGGGCGCAACCAGACTCAGGATCTACGCGCTCACCACGGCTCAGGCGTTCGCTCCGGTAGCCGCCGGCCTTGCCGCCGGCCTGCTTGCCGGAGTGTTTGCGGCGCGGGCGGCGCGGAACCTGCTCTTTGGGGTTCAGCCGTTGGACCCGGCGGTTATGCTGGCGGTCGCATCGTTGTTCTTCGCGGCCGCGGAAGCCGCGGCGTTCTTCCCCGCCCGGCGCGCCGCGGCGCTGGACCCGGTGGAGGCCCTGCGACGGGACTGAAGAGGCGCCGAGGCGTACCATTCAACCGCGACCTGGCCCATTCCGACATCAGCCTGCGCGGCATCGTCGAAACCGGGCGCGTGCGGCGTAGCCGGATGGAAGAGCGCATCAGGCCGGCGCCGCGGACGTTCGAGGGCTAGGAGCGGCGGGGGCGCCGCCCATCGCAGACGCTTTTCTACTACACTATTAGAGAAGGATCAAATATGGGTGATATCGTTCCACGGAATAACGCGCACTGCACGATTCCCGATGACGCCGAGCAAAGCACGTACCGGTTCATCATCGTAGCCGCCAAGCGGGCCCGCCAGTTGCAGGCCGGCGCGCGTCCCGTGCTGCCCACCTCTTCCAAGAAATCCACGGTCATCGCCATGGAGGAAGTTCGCCGCGGCCTGGTGAAGTACAGCCTGTCCGGCCCGGCGCCCGAAGCTCCTCCGGTGGAAGCTCAGTTGTAGTCCGGCATGATGCGGGTTGGCCCGCTTCTCCGTTCGGTATGAGAATTCTTCTTGGCATAGGCGGCGGCATCGCGGCCTATAAATCCGCCGAGCTCGCGCGTCTGCTGATGCAGCGCGGCCACGCGGTGCAGGCCGTCATGACCAAGGCCGCGCAGGAATTCATCCAGCCGCTGACCTTTGCCGCGCTCACCGGACGCAAGACTCTCACCGACCTCTTCGCCATCGAAAGCGCCATCGAGCACGTTACCGTAGGTCAGGAAAACGACCTGCTGGTCATCGCTCCCGCCACCGCCGATCTGATGGCCAAGATGGCTCACGGGCTGGCGGACGATTTCCTGACGACCCTCTATCTGGCGTTCCCCGGTCCCGTGGTCCTCGCGCCGGCGATGAACAGCGGAATGTGGAATCACCCGGCCACGCAGGCCAATCTCGCGGCGCTTCGCGCGCGCGGCCACCGGATTGTCGAGCCCGAAAGCGGCTGGCTGGCGTGCGGCATGACCGGCCCCGGCCGCCAGGCCGACCCCGAGACCATCGCCAGCGCCATCGAGCGCGCGCTTCCGCATCGCCAGGATCTCGAAGGCGAAACCGTGCTGATCACGGCCGGCCCCACGCAGGAACCGCTCGATCCGGTTCGCTACATCTCGAACCGATCGAGCGGCAAAATGGGCTATGCGCTTGCGGAAGCCGCCGCAGCCAGAGGCGCGCGCGTGATTTTGATTAGCGGCCCGGTGCATCTCAAACCGCCGCAGGGCGTCGAAACCATCCCCGTTCGCACCGCCGTGGAAATGCGAGAGCGGGTGTTCGAGAACCTCGCTCCGGCCACGATCGTGCTCAAAGCCGCCGCTGTGGCCGATTTCCACCTGAGCAAGCCTCCAGAGCAGAAGGTCAAGAAAACTGCCGCGCGTATCTCGCTGGAACTCGACCCGACGCCGGACATCCTCGCCGAACTCGGCAGCAAGAAGGGCGACCGCCTTTTGATCGGGTTCGCCGCCGAAACTCAGGACCTTCAACGCGAAGCCCGCCGCAAGCTCGAATCGAAGAACTGCGATATGGTGGTAGGCAACCTGGTCGGGCCTGATACCGGCTTCGATTCCGACGAGAACGAAGTCACTCTCGCTCTTCGCACCGGCGAGAACGTAGAGATCGGGCGCGCTCCCAAGCGCGAAATCGCGGACCGCATCCTCGACGAGGCCCTCAAGCTTCGCCTGGCCATCCATGCCGCCGATGAACGCTGAAAGCCCAGTGGGGCAGGTCTCCAGACCTGCCAACTCGAAGGCAGTCGAACTCAACCCCACCCGCCTCCGTCAATACCTGGAGTTCTACCAGGACATAGGCATCCGCACGCTCTACCGCAGGCCTGCTATAGCCGTTGCAGGGCCACCCGCGGCGCCCGCCCCTGAGCAGCCGATCATGGAACCCATTGCCCAGGAAGGATTGCAGCTTGCCTCGCCGCCTCCGGCCGGAGAAACGCTGCCTCAGATTCTTGCCGATATCGGCGACTGCAAGCGCTGCCGCCTGCACGAAGGCCGCACGAAACTGGTGTTCGGCGTAGGCAACGAACAATCGCCGCTGGTGTTCGTCGGCGAAGGCCCGGGCGCCGATGAAGACGAGCAAGGCATTCCTTTTGTCGGCCGCGCCGGCCAGCTTCTCACTCAGATGATCGAAGGCACCGCCAAGCGCGAAGGCATTCCGCTGCTACGCGAACACGTTTACATCTGCAACGTGGTGAAATGCCGGCCGCCTGGAAACCGCGCTCCCGAGCCCGATGAAATGCAAATCTGCGGCCAGTTTCTGGAGCGGCAGTTGCTGGCCATCCGGCCCAAAGCCATCTGCGCCCTGGGCGGCACGGCGGCGAAGCATCTCACCGGCCACAAAGAAGGCGTCACCAAGCAGCGCGGGAAATGGTTCGAGTGGCATGGCATTCCGGTGATGGTCACCTACCACCCGAGCTACCTCCTGCGCGCCTACAACGTGGAGCCCAAGCGCGAAGCGTGGGAAGACCTGAAGAAGGTCCTGCATTTCGTGTACGACTGAGTGGGGTGGAGTCCCGGCTGGCCCCGCAGCAGTGCGAAATTGCGGGCGGCGCCGCATCGCTTCCCGGAACGGGGCTGGCCAGCGGGCAGGTTCAGCTTCCAGGAACCCCGTTCCGTCCACGATCCTGCTTGGATAAAGCCAGCGTATTGAAAAGATTGGCTTTTCTTACACACAGAAGAGGTTCAAAATGGAATGGTGATGCCACCCGATCCACGGCAGGTTGGTGTTCTCCAAGCCCGGCAGGTAATTGAGGCAACCGAGCAGGCAATGGGGCGAGCCGCGGTTGCCGTCCACGAGGACCTCAAACAGGGCTTGAACACGCTCGCAACTCTCACGTGTGTGGCCCCATTGGTAGGGGTATTCGGGACCGTATACGGGATCATGTTCGATACATTCCTCGGCGTCGGCACCGAAAAAACTACGGCTATGGCGAACATCGCCGAGAGACTTTCTACGGCATGCTTACCAACGGCGCTTGGGCTTCTCGTCGCGCTACAGTCCCTGTGGTGCTACAGATACTTCCAGGGCAAGCTGACACAGTTTGACCACGAAATAGAGAGTGACTCTCTTAGGCTAGTGAGCCAGCTTCAGCTTCACCTTCAGCGTTTAGGTCCTGCAGCCCTCGCTGATTCCATCAGCCAGTCGCTTCCCTTCTTGGAGCAATACTCAGCGGACGCCGGCGCAGATCGGAAGCGCTGGCGGCGCTCTGCAGTGCCATCAACTGTGCTGCTTGTCATAGCGTGGGGGATCGAGCTGGCATGCTACTTGGATTTCGATTCTGTTCCGCTGGGTACCGCCATGCTTACTGCCTTCCGATCCGTGTTGGTTATTTTCTGTTGCGCATGCCTCCCGGCGTACGCCGTGTGGGTGGACCTCATGCACCGGAAGACGACCAACCTTGCCTTGCCAGCGGCCGCACTTTGCCTGTCCTGGTGTATCGCGGGCCTAGTATTCCCGGCCCTGAGATTTCAGTGTCGGCAGGGATAGTTCACAGGTCTGGAGTCAAATGGGGTTCTCGGAAACTAGCCCCAAACGGCGTTCGAGGAGATTGCTCCCGGAATCCTCATCTCAGCGGCAGTCGAACTTCGTCATTGAACTAGGCGCACAGAAGGGTGGCGGGCCTTCCCGACCCAGAAAAGCCGGCGGTGGGCGGTAAGGACCGGACAATCGTGTTCCAGCGCAAGGGCGAGGTAGACGCAATCCCACAAGGACAGTCGGTATTCGAGAGATAGATCGAGCGCGCGGGGCAAGTGCGGGCGCATGTCGAATAGCCGGGGCGCAAGACTCCGTTCTGTCGAAGACGCACTCAAGTGGGGCGGCCAATTTTGGCTGCCGCTCGCTATCAGCGGGCGTACGGAGCTTCGCTCCGTGGTCGCCTGATAGGCGACTGCAGACAAGATTGTTCGCCCCACACGGAACGCGCGTCTTCATCGGCTTTGGCGTGCCGTCGCGGGCCCTGGACACTCGCTTACGGTCGCGGCTCGGCTCGTGGGCCACGCACAAGAGCGTCGATCTGAAACATAAGAGCGAAGCAACATGGCCTTGGGCAAACGGCCGGCCAGTTGCGACAGGGCGCTTCCCAGGTTGCTGTGCGCTTCCGCAATCGCGCACGAAGGGGCGGGCCTTGCGCACGGATTCGCCGCGGACCACATGGCCCTGCGCGATTTTGTTGTATCTTAAAACTATGTCATTGGCGGAGGCGCCCGCGCCGCGCCCAGCCGTAAGGAGACCATTGAAATAATGCTGCCCCACCAATGGGATACATTCAAACGCGCAGCGCGTCTGGAGAGGCTGGACGCCATTCCCATGGCGATGATCATCGATAGTCCGTGGATTCCGGGCTACATGGGAATCAAGCACCTCGATTACTTCCTCGACCCCGAGGTCTGGTTCCAGGCCAACCTCGCGATCATGCGGGAGTATCCCGAAGTGATCATGGTGCCGGGCTGGTGGATGGAGTACGGCATGGCCGCGGAGCCATCGGTGCTTGGCGCAAAAATCAAATTCTGGCAGGACAACACGCCGAGCGAGTATCACACGTTGTACCGGCTCGAAGATATCGACCAGTTTCCGGAGTACGAGGTGGAGGCGGACGCGTTCGCGGCGCTCACTCTGCATCGTTACGCCATGCAGAAACAGCGCATTCTGGACCACGGCTACATTCTTCCTTTGGTGACGGCCCGCGGCCCGCTATGCACCGCCGGATTCGTTCGCGGCACGACGCATTTCATGATCGATCTGGTGGAGAATCCAGAGGGCGCGCACAAGCTGATCGATCTTTGCACCAGGGTGGTGATCGACTGGCTGAAAGCGCAGCACAAAACGCTCGGCGGCACGGTGGAAGGCATTTTCATCCTCGACGATATCGTGGGATTCATCAACGAGGAGCACTACCAGGAATTCGCCCACCCGTACCTGAAACGCATTTGCGATGCGTTTCCCAAGGACTGGGTAAAGATCTACCACAACGACGCCGAAGTGGACGCCTGCCTGGACTACCTGCCGGACGCGGGATTCAACGTGCTCAATTGGGGCAAACAGAAGGACATTCGCGAGGTGAAACGCCGCGTCGGGAATCGAATGTGTCTGATGGGCAACGTCAACCCCTTGGAGATCGCCGTTCGCGGCACGCCCGACGAGGTGCGGGAAGCCACGCTCGACGTATTGGAAGGCGCCGAGGGCGAGGGGATCATCCTTTCCGTCGGCGGCGGGACCAGTCCCGGAATGCCGCGCGCGAACATGCGAGCCATGATCGACGCGCTGAACGAATTCAATTCAAAGCGGATGACGGCGGCGAGGTAGCTCATGGCGGTCGACTACGCACTGATGAATCAGTGCCTCTACGAAGGCAAGGCGAGCGAGGTCGAGCGGATGACCAAAGATGCCTTAGCCGAGGCGCGGCCGGTGCAGGAGATCCTAAATGAAGGGCTCATCGCGGGAATGAGCGTGGTGGGCGAGGATTTCAAGCACAACATCGTCTACGTTCCGGAAGTGCTGATCGCGGCCCGCGCGATGAAGGCCGGCATGGCGGTGTTGAAACCATTGTTGAGCGCGCGGGGCGGCGTTGAATGCGCGCGGGCGTTCTGCTGATGGGGACCGTGCGCGGGGACCTGCACGATATCGGCAAGAACCTGGTGTTGATGATGGCGGAGGGCGCGGGATTCGAAGTTCACGACATCGGAGTGGATCAAAGCGTGGAGAAGTTTCTCGCCGCCGCCGGGAAGTGCAAGCCGGACATCGTCGGTATGAGCGCGCTGCTGACGACGACGATGACGTATATGAAAACCGTGATCGACGGATTCGCGGCCGCGGGGCTGGGGGACATCAAAATGGCGGTCGGAGGGGCGCCGATCAGCAAGATGTTCGCCGACGAAATCGGCGCCGATGGGTACGGCGCGAACGCGTCGGCGGCCGTCGACTTGTTCCTGCGGCTTGCCAAGGAGCGCAAAGCGTCCCAAGCGGCCGGGGGCGGCAGTACCGATGGCGACGTATAAGATTCTCTACTGGCAGGAAGTTCCCTCGCAAATCAAAGCGGACGACGGCCTGGACGAAGTCACCGTACCGCTTCCGCCGCGCTTCATGGAGCGCATCGACCGGCTGGCCGCGCAAAGGGGCTTGCAGGGCGCCGACGACTACCTGGCCCAATGGACGTGGAGCGACGAGATGGAACGCGAAGGCTCCGCGGAAGAAGTAGCGCAGGCGGTGCTGGCGGAGCTCGAACGCGAGGCCGTGTAGAATGGCGACGCTCGTCATCAACGGCCGGGAGACCGGCGCGGGGCCGGGCCTCAGCCTGTTCGAGTATGCGGAACGTTTGGGAGTGACGGTCCCAACCTCGTGCCGCAAGCAGGGCAAATGCAAAGAGTGCCTCCTAGAGGTGGTGGAGGGCCGGCACTTGCTCTCAGTCCCTACCGAAGCGGAACGGCACTTGAAGGGCGGCTTCCGCCTATCCTGCCAGACGCAGGTCGCTGGCGCGGAAGGCCGCGTGGTCTGCCATACGATGCGGCGCGGCGCGATGCGCGTCGCGACCAGCGGCGTAACGCGCGCGGGGCCGCTATCTTTGGACCCCGCCGTGACGCGCGAAGGCGGGCGCATTCTGATCGACGGCCAAGAAGCGGCGCTTTCGGACGGGCCTATTTACGGGCTTGCGGTGGACCTGGGCACGACGACCGTGGTGATGCGCCTGTACAATCTGGAAACCGGCGCTCTGGTCGCCGATACTTCGTTCGAGAACCCGCAGCGTTTCGCGGGAAGCGAGATCATGTCGCGGATTCAGTTCGATACGGATAATCCCGGCCATTTGTTGAGGCGGACGCTGGCCGGTTACATGAGCCACATGATCGAAGCGTTCCCCGCCGATCCGCAGTCGATTTACGAAGTGGTGGTGGTTGGGAATTCGACGATGCGCGATCTGTTCTTCGGGCGATCGGTTTATACGATCGGCCAAACGCCATACCGCTCGATCACCGAAATGGATCTGGCCGAAGGGCGGAGCGATTCGACTGTGATCGCGGAAACCGGCCGGCGGTCGCTTTTACCGGTTCATCCGGCCGCGCGCGTGTATGGGGGCCCGATCATCAGCGGGCATGTCGGCGCCGACGCGGCGGCATGCATGATGGCGATCGGCCTGGCGGAGGAAACGCGAACCGTTGCGGTCATGGATATCGGCACCAACACGGAGCTGATCCTGGGCAATCGGCGCCATATCGTCGCGGCTTCCTGTCCGGCGGGTCCGGCATTTGAGGGAGGCGCCATCGCGTGCGGAATGCCTGCTTTGGATGGCGCGATCGAGGAGATTGCGATCGGCGAAGATGGCGCGTTTCGTGCGACCGTGATCGGCGGCGGGCCCGCCGAAGGCATCTGCGGGTCCGGTCTTGTCGATCTGCTGAGCGAGTTGCTGCGTACCGGCCGCATGAATGAGATGGGCCGGTTCGAAAGCGGCGAGAGCGAGATCGCGATTGACGCGGACCGCCAGATCCGCTTCACGGAGGCCGACGTCAACGAACTTGCGCAGGCCAAAGGCGCGAACGTCGCGGGACTGCGCGTGGCGGCCAGCGCTTACGGAATCGAGTTCGGCGATATTGACGTTTTCTATCTGGCCGGTGGATTCGGCGGGCATCTGAAAGTGGAGGCGGCGCAACGGATCGGCTTGATTCCCGATCTTTCCGCGGAGCGCGTGGTCGATGCGGGCAATACAGCGATTGAGGGCGCATCCATCGCGCTGCTTTCGGTTTCCAAACGCCGCGCTCTGGAGAGTCTGGTGCGGCGCGTCGAGCACTGCCGGCTGGAGACGCATCCGCAATTCTTCGATTTCTTCGTGGAGGGTTGCCAGTTCAAGCCGGTTGGCTCGCTGGCGGCCGCCGGGGGCGCGGCGCAATGATCGCCATCTCCGATCGTTCTCCGAATGTGGAGGTCGAGGAGCGGGAGTATAAGCGCCTGCTCGGGTATCCGCCCCCGGCGGAAATCGGCGGGCGCGCGGCCGAATTGGCGGCCTGGGCGCGAGCATGGTATGCGGAGCACGGCCGGCCGTGGATCTACGCCAGGGGCGTCGGGCTTTCGGTAACCGGCGACGGATTCGAGCTGGACGGAGTAACGTTCGCGGGCTCGAAGCTTCGCGGCGCGCTGGAGCGCGCGGGCGCGCACGAGGCGGTTTTGGTTGCCGTGGGCGCGGGCGAGGAACTGGAATTGGAAGCGCGGCGCCTGTGGCTCGAGGAACGGCCCGACGAATACTTCTTCCTCGACACATACGGGTGCGCGGTGGTGGAGCGGCTGGTGACCCAGGCGGGGGCGCGGCTTTGCGCGTGGGCGGATGCCTCATGGTTTGGCGGTATTGCCGCATCAGAGCCCGGGCTATGCGGATTGGGATGTCGGCGAACAACCGAGACTGCTGCAGTTGATCGATTTATCGAGCCTGCGGGAGCGGCTGGATGTCGCTCGACTCGGGAATGCTCCGCCCGAAGAAATCGATGCTCGCGGTTTTCGGGCTCACACGCCACGCGGAGGCTGTGACGGCGCTTTCCGGCCTGGTCCCGTGCGAGGATTGCTCCTTCGCGCCGTGCCAGTTCCGCAGGGCGAGATATCGCGGCGATGCGGGCTACAGCGTAAATGAGAAGGCGCTGGCGCGCTGGGCCAAGGAGCGGCTGGAACTGGAGCCCTTGGCGGACGGCGGAGTCGAAGCCGTGTTCCATTACGAAGGAACGACGTGCATGAACATGGGCCGCAAGCTGGACTTCGATTACCGCGTGAAGCTCGGTCCGGCGAGCGAAGGCTATCCGATACGCGAGCAATCCTGCACTCCGGCCGCGTGCGACACCGGGCGCCAGCACATGTGCGAGTACCAGAGAGTCCGGACCGGCGCTGCTGGCGGAGATCGCCGCCGAACGCCCTCTGAACGGAGAGCCGCTCGCGAACGTCCAATACTGGCAGGCGCCCCCAATCGCCCGCGGGCTGCTTCTGCGAGCCGGCCAGCCGTTTGCACAAGTGGGGGCTTGCGCTCGAAACCATTCACTACGCCCTTGGACGCCGAAACTCATGACGAAGCTACTCGACGCGATTCAAGAACGCCCCTTGCTCTGCGATGGAGCCATGGGGACGCAGCTCATGTTCGCCGGGTTGGAACAGGGAGGTTGCGGGGAAGCGTGGAATCTAACGCATCCGGAGCGAGTGCTGGCGATTCAGCGCGCCTATGCCGATGCCGGGTCCGACTGCATCATCACCAATACGTTCGGCGGCTCGCGCATCATGCTGCGGCGCCACGGGCATCCGGACAAGGTGGACGAGATCAACCGCGCCGCCGTAGGTATTACGCGTTCGGCCTTCGCTGGCCGCGCGGGTTACGTTCTCGGCGATATCGGGCCGTTTGGAGGCCTGATGGAGCCCTATGGCGAATTCACCGAGGCCGAAGTCGCGGCGGCTTTTCATGAGCAGGCGAATGCGCTGGTCGGCCGCGGCGCGGACGCCATCATCATCGAAACGCAAACGTCGCTGGAGGAACTGGGCCTTGGAATTGAAGCGGCTAAAGACGCGGGCGCCGAGTGCATTATCGGATCGATGGCGTACGACGTGACCCTCGATGGCGAGACGTTTCGAACCATGATGGGCGTGGACCCGGAGCGCGCCGCCGAGTTCATGGCCGAGCGCGGCGCGCACATTGTCGCTCTGAATTGCGGCACGGGTATGGACATGGAGCGGGCCCGCCAGGCGGTGGCGCGGTATAAGGCGGTGACTGGGCTTCCGATCATGGCGCAGCCCAACGCCGGCCAGCCGAAGCTGGTGAATCTGAAGGTGGTCTACGACGAGACGCCGGAACAGATGGTGGGCGGAGTGATCCCGCTGATTGAAGCCGGCGCAAGAATCGTAGGCGCGTGTTGCGGCAGCACGCCGGAGCATATACGGGTTTTTCGAGGCGAAATAGATCGCTACCTGGCGCATGACCGGAAGATTCGATGCGGTTCGGCCAAGGCTCGGTCGAAGACGCGGGCCTGAGACTTCGGGTGGGGCGGACCCCCGGTCTGCCGTCTTCCAGCCCCTGCACGGCCGGAGACGAAGAAGGCAGACCAGGAGGTCCGCCCCACGCACGCGCGTCTTCCGGTGTTAGCGCCTCACAGAGGAAATACATCACTCAGTTAAAAACTAGCGAGGTCCACGTCAATGAAAGTAAGAATTTGCGAAGTGAACGCCGCGGCGCTCGACCGGCTGCCCGGAAAGATGGAAGACAAGTGCGGCATCGGCGCCCACTACGTGGACGCTTACCTGAAGCCCATGAACGTGAAGTTGGAGGACGGAACGCCCGTCCGCGCCAAACGCAAAGGGCCTGAAGATCACGCTCACGGTGGGAACAAAGAAAGGCGAAGGCCTGATGCGCCGCTTGGCAGTAAGCGCCGATCCCGTGGTGATGCTCGAAGCCGCGCTGCAGGAAGCCGCCGGGGCGGCGGGGGTGCAAGTGATTGTTGAGGATGGGCAGGTGTGGGCGGAGGTGTAGGCAACCATCGAACGCCTGCGCGGGCGAACGTGGTGGCCGCAGCGACCTGAAGCGGCTCCTCTCTTGGCTGATGGGCGCACGCGGGAGGATTCGGAAGCTGCGGGCGGACGGGAAGCGCCGGGCGCATTGGCGGCAGGTAAAGGCGTGGGATCGCGACGTGACGGAAAGGGTGCTGTGAGGGGCCCACCCTGGGCTCGCACACTGGCACTGGATTCGCCTGATGTTGCCGGCGGCAAACGCTCTCTGTCGAGTATGCGAGAACCGCAGGACAGACGGCAGCGCGACTGCTACGACCTGCCAGCAACCGAACGTGCGTTGGTTGCGACTGGAAATCTGTCAGGCACTCAAATTCGTCATTCTCTTGACGAACTCCCCTACGGTCTCCCATGTTACAGAGTTGCCTGGGATCGCGGACTAGATCGTTATACGATTTCCCGGAAGCAGCCCACGTCATGAGCCAACCTGGTTTCACATTCTCTCGCGCCAACTCTTCGAGAACCTGCTGCGCAGTCAACGCCCCGTAGAACGAGCTATTCCGCTCGCTCCGCTTTACGTAATAGTATCTACCGTCGTCCGACTTTATCGCTCCAATGGCATTCACGAGTTCCTTCTCTCGGGCCGACTCGATCCTGTCAGCCTTTTCGCCTGCTTTGGAGGAGATCACTGCGCATGTGATCATCCCGGCGACGCTGAGAATTACGAGCGCAACCTGCACAATGAAGGCGGTATCTAACGTCAGGCGAACCGAGGCAGATACTGCGGCAGAAACCGCGATTGAGAGTATGGCAAAGCCCCACCCCGCGGCAATCATCCAGATGTACTGCCGCTGCCTGTGAGACCGCCACTCTGCAAGGGCCCCGGGGTCATCCAATTTCAGCCTGGCAGCACGCCTGTTAATACCAGCCAACCTGAAGGCGTAGACAACGCCAATGACCATGAATATCAATTGAAGCATTGATCCCTCTATACCCGTCGCGGCACAGAAGCCTGCTCGGCTTGTCTCGCCAAACGATCTTCGATCGTGCCAATTATGTAACCGGCGCCAGCGAAAAACGTTGTAAGCGCGATGTTGATAATGGCGAGCACGACAACAAGATAGATGTTGTAGCCGAGGCTGCTGGTTCTTACCCAGTCCTCTAAGCCGTGAGGCAGCCAGTCTGTCGGCAGGCGGGCACCAATTGGGTTGATAGCGTTGATGAGGATAATAAAGGCCGAAAACGACGCTAAGCGGTAGCCGATTCTTTCGCCAGCTTTCGCATATCGCGACGGACGCGGAAGAGGCGGGGCTTTGACTGGAGCCGACGGCCCTAGCGCGTCAACGGAAGGAACAGAGGCCGAGGAAGGATTAGCGGGGACTGACTCGGCCCTTGTACCCGTCCTCGCGAATTCCGCAACCGTTTGCCACTTGGCCGGGGAACTCCGGTTGCGGATCAAATCGCCGTAGGACCACGCCGAATTCATTTTTTGTAATAAGCCACTCCGGCATTACCTGTCCTCGGGCTAATTGCTCGCGCACCTGTGGTCCCGTCAGGGCTGCGTAGAAGGAGCCGTCCTCCTCATTCCGCCTTACAAAGTACTCGAATCCTCCTCCCCGTAGCCAGCGCCGAAACTCCTGGAATAACGCCGGCTGCAACAGGGATGAGAAGCCTCCAAAAATCGCCAGGGCCCCTCCGACTACCCCCATCTCCGCGGGGGTTAACGGGTCCACTGCCCGGACCATAGACCATCCGAAAGCATAGAACAAGAACCCGGTAACGAATATGATCGGTATGGCGGCGACAGGGTAGCGCCACCCCTTCCTCTCTTGAGATCTCGCAATCGCGCTCGCCGGGCATAGAACGGCCCACGCCAAAGCAAGCAGCGAGCGTGGCGCAGACTAGAAACACGGTGAGCCCATGATCTGTGGACGTTAGATAGTCCAAAGCAGCAAAGAGGAAAAACAGGTCTCCTCCAAGGAGGGCTCCTCTAAGCGCAACTTTCCAAATGGGGCGGCCAACGGCAGCGGAGGAACCTGATTTGGCACCGGCCTCGGCGCGCCTCCTGGATAACGCCCGCTCAAGACTGGCCATCGTAGAAGGGTCTCGACCCATGATGCAACATTATACAGATAAAGAGGGGGAACAAAAATGGGGATGCAATTACCTCTCGTCCAACCCGGATAGCCCGTGTCCGGCGCATGCTACGATGATGGTCGTGAAGTTGGTTGAAGCCCAATACGAAAATGGAGTCCTCCGGCCGGTGGATCATTTGGGCCTTCGCTCGGGCGAGCGGGTGAACCTGATGGTGGTGCGTCGCCCGGACCCCCGTCGATGGGACTTGGCGCGGCTGTCGAGCGCTTCGAATCAGGAAGACCTTGCTCTTTCTGAGCAGGGTCTGGCGGACTGGACGAACTCTCTGGACGCCGCGGAGCGCCATTGAAGCGAGGAGAGGTCTGGTGGGCGGACCTCGGAGCCTATTGGCCTCGGGAACAGACCGGACGCAGGCCCGTCGTAATTTGGCAAAGCGACACGTTGACCAGGGTGCTTCAATCAGTCCTGGTAGTTCCTCTCACCACAAATCTCGACCGCGCGAACCTGGCCGGAACTGCACTGATCAGCTCATCGTCAGTTGGTGGCCCACCCCAGGACTCCGTTGCACTGGCGTTCCAGATGCGAGCCATTCCCAAGTCGGCGTTGCGGGCCAAGATCCGGGACCTCGACGAGAGTGAGCTCGAAGAACTGGAGCTAGCAACCGATGAGGCCCTCGGGTGACTCGAGCCGAAATTGCTGTAAGGACAACAGGCGGCTCTGTTCCCCCGGCCGGTCTACGGCTACTTCGAAGGCGCGCTCGCCGCGGAGGCTATTCGCGCTAGCGTCTCCAGGACGGTTGAAATCGCTGTCGTAAGGCGGTCCTGGGTGACGGATGGCGGAAGGGGCAAGGAGAGAACTGTTCTATTCGTGCGATCATCTCGGGTGAACAAGCCGGACAAGGTTTGCGCTATTTGACCGTCGCGCGCGCCCGTTAAGCTGGCGGCGCTGGAAGCGAATGACTCGACGAATTTCAGTCCGGCTTCCATCAGGTTTGCCGCTGCCATTCCGAAGCTGTCCACCGGGGCCTCGCCGCCCGGTCGCCCGCTTGCTTCCGGGACTGGCGCTGAGGGAGCCCCTGGAGCAGGCTTAGAAGGCGAAGCGGGGCTGGCGACCGGCTTCAGCGGAACCGGCTCCGTGGGAGGCTGGGCGACTACCGGCTTGGGCCTTTCAGGTTGGTTTTCGAAAATCTCCGGGCCTGGGAGTTCGATGAGCCCTTCGTCGCGCAGATGTACGGCATCGTGCCCTTCCACCCGGAGCGCGCCGACGGTCGTCGAGGACACGCCCATGTCTGCCAGGAATCTCACGCCGCAGGCCGGTTAAACAGGCGAATCTCGTCGTTGGCCAACGCCGACGCATACGACAACGCCTGCCTGACGTCATCCGCGGTCAGGTCCGGATACTCGCGTACGATCTCCGCCGTGGTCATGCCATTTGCCACGAGGTTGACGACGAGTGCGACCGTGATCCGTATCCCGCGAATGCACGCGCGCCCGCCCATGACGCCAGGATCAAAGGTGATTCGATCAAACATGAGCCATCCAGTATCCAGCATACGAAGGAGCGCTGCCGCTAACTTGGCGATCTCGCAGAATGGCGCAAAAATATTAGATCTACTGTTAACTACTGTAACTATCTAATGTATTTTCGGAGGCTGGAAGTTGTTTATGCTGAACTACCTGACCCCCGAAGAGGCGGCACAGATACTTAAGGTCGAAGTCGCTGGTGTAATCTCGCTTGTCAACGACGGGAAACTCCGGGTAATCCGCATCGGCGGCGCGATCCGTATTCCTGAAAGTGAACTGGAGCGCTTGTATCTGACGTCACCCGCTGTGGCGTCTTCCGCGGCTGACGTCGCCGACAAGTCTGACGTTGCCTTCGTGGATGGTACGCGCTGGTGCTTGACGCGGCAAGGTGTTCGGTTTCGGGTAGCCGGTTGTATTGCGTCGGGCGCAGCTATTTGGCCAGGCAAAATGCGGTATTCGATCAAGTTCCCGAAGGAGTTCATGGATGCCTTGCTTTCGCATTTCCGCGGCGACGTTGCTGTGGGCGGGAAGTTCGATGATCCGGGCAGGGGCAGTATCGGGGAGTTCATCCAGTCGCAGTTGGGGATCAAGATGAACCCCCGCAGTCTGGCTCGCGGCGCTCCTCATCGACGAAGGATACGCCGAATCCTCGCGCCGCGGATATATCAAGATCCTGCCGAAGGCATCGACGTAGGAGCGAAAAGGGGATTCGAGAGGCAATTGCCGAGTTCCGTTTTTGCCCCCCGTCCTGAGTCTTGAGGGCCTACCTGTTGGCGAGCGCCCGGGCGAACTCTTCCGTATCCACATTGCCGCCGGACAGAATAACAGCAACTCGCTTGCCTTTCATGCGGTCGCGCTCTTGAAGCAGCGCCGCCAGGGCAGCCGCGCCGGCGCCTTCGGCCACGTTGTGAGTGTCGGAGAACAGATACCGCATGGAACTCCGAATCTCATCTTCCTCGACTGTGACTATGTGACTCGCACCACCCAAAATGATTTCGAGCGCCTCGGGGTCGGGCACGCGGCAGGCTACGCCATCGGCGATGGTCACTCCGACATCGGCGGAGATCGGGCGGCCCGCCGCGAATGACTTGGCGTAAGCGGGGGCTTGAGCGGCCACTACGCCGATGACTTCGGTTCGCAGTCCCAGCGCATTTCGCGCGGCGACGATGCCGCAAATTCCGGAGCCCATTCCAACCGGGACGTAGACGGCGTCCAAGTCCGCGACCGCGCCGAAGAGTTCGAGCGCATAACTCGCTACGCCGGCGATCAGCGTAACGTCGAACGAGCGGACCAAGTGCAGCTTCCTGACCTCGGCCAGTTCGATGGAATGCTCGTAGGCTTCCTGAAAGTCCCGGCCGTATTCGATCAGTTCGGCGCCCAGCGCGCGCATCGCGGCGTTCTTCTCGCGGCTGTTCCCGAACGGAACCACGATGACCGAGCGCAAACCCGCGCGGCTCGCGGCGAATGCCACGCTCTGGCCGTGATTGCCGCGAGTGGCCGCGATCACCCCGGTGACATTGGGCTCGCTCCGGCGGAGCGAATCCATGTAGACCAGACCGCCGCGCACCTTGAACGCTCCGACTGGTGAATGATTTTCATGCTTGACCCAAACCTCCGTTCCGGCGCGCGCGCAGAGCAGCGGCCAGCGGATTTGAGGCGTCGGAGGCATGACGCCGTGGACAAGTTCCGCCGCGGCTTGAAGGCAGGCGAGGGAGGGTAGTGTCATAGAAGCGCGCTTCAGACGATTGAAGGAGTCCGTCCTCTACACCAATTTCGGCTCGACGCGGCCGAGGGCCTCATCGGTCGCCAGTTCCAGTTCTTCGATCTCGCTCTCTTCGAGGTCTCGGATCTTGGCCTGCAACGCCGCCTTGGGAATGCTCGCATCTGAAATGCCAGCGCGACGGGGTCCTGGGGTGGCCCGCCAAGTTGGGACGAGCCAATGAGTGCCGTTCCAGCAAGATTCGCACGGTAAAGATTGGTGGCGAGAGGAACTACCAAGACCGATTGGAGCGCCCTCGTTAACGTATCGCTCTGCCAAATCACGACGGGCCTGCGCCCGGTCTGCTCCAGAGGCCGGAAGGCGCCGAGGTCGGCCCACCAGACCTCTCCTCGCTTCAATGGGGCTCCGCGGCGTCGAGTGCGTTCGCCCAATCCGCAAGGCCCCGCTCGGAAAGGGTGAGGTCTTCCTGATTCGCGGCGCTCGACAGCCGCGCCAAGTCCCAACGCCGTGGGTCCGGGCGGCGCACCACCATCAGACTCACACGCTCGCCGGAGCTAAGGCCCAAACGCTCCACCGGGTGGAGGACGCCATTCTCGTATTGAGCTTCAACCATCCTCACGACCATGATCGTAGCACGCGCGGTGGCGTACCCGAGACCGTTTGGGCGCTCGACTCGGGCATGGGCATGTGCTCGAGTTCAACTTCCAAGTGTTCCGAAGAGCTTGGGCCACCTGGCTGCGGGATCGTGAATCGACGATGGATATCCAATCGAACTCCAGGGCCGGAAGCCGCTCCGTTCACCTTCCGGACGGTGAAACCCGCCTGGGGCGCTGGTACAATGAGGGGTCTCTGAATCGGGAAGGAGCCTCCGAATATGGATGAGAAAGAGCGCGCGCGCGCGCTGGACCTGGCGCTGAGCCAGATCGAGAAGCAGTTTGGGAAGGGCTCGATTCTGCGTCTGGGATCGAAAGACGCCATCGTTCCGGTGGCGGTGGTTTCGACGGGCTCGATATCGCTCGATGCGGCGCTCGGCATGGGTGGGCTTCCGCGCGGCCGGGTCTGTCGAGATCTTCGGACCGGAGTCGTCTGGCAAGACCACCATCGCGCTGCAAGTCATCGCGGAAGCGCAGAAGAAGGGCGGTATCGCGGCGTTCATCGACGTGGAGCACGCGCTCGATCCGGCGTACGCCAAGAAGCTCGGCGTGGATATCGACAACCTGCTGGTCTCGCAGCCCGATTACGGCGAGCAGGCGCTGGAGATCACCAACACGCTGACCGGCTCGGGGCAGATCGACGTCCTGGTGGTGGATTCGGTGGCGGCGCTGGTGCCCAAAGCGGAACTCGACGGCGAGATGGGCGACAGCCACATGGGCGTGCAGGCGCGGCTGATGTCGCAGGCGCTGCGCAAGCTGACCGGCGTCGTTTCGAAATCGCGGACCTGCCTGATCTTCATCAACCAGATTCGCGAGAAGATCGGCGTGATGTTCGGCAACCCGGAAACCACCACCGGCGGACGCGCGCTTAAGTTTTACGCATCCGTGCGTCTGGATATACGGCGCATCGCGGCCATTAAGGACGGCGACGCGGTGGTGGGCAACCGGACCAAGGTGAAGGTGGTGAAGAACAAGCTGGCTTCGCCGTTCCGCGAAGCCGAGTTCGACATTATCTACGGCGAGGGCATTTCGAAAGAGGGCGACCTGCTGGATCTGGGCGTAGCGCAGAACCTGGTGGAGAAGAGCGGCTCCTGGTTCAGCTATAAGGGCGACCGGATAGGCCAGGGCCGCGAGACCGCGCGCCAGTTCCTGAAGGACAACCCCGACATTCGTCAAACCCTCGATACGGAGTTGCGTAAGGTGCTGGGGCTGGTGAAACCGGAGCCGGCCGCCGCCGCGCCCGAACCGCCGGCGCCCCCAGCCAAGCCCGCGCCGGCGCGAAAGTAAATCTCCGCGCGCCAAAGCCGGCGTGCGCAGGGACGTTTCCGTGCCGCGAGCGCGAGCGAGCGGCCGGATGGAGCTTAACCGTTGACGAAGGCAGCGCGGCATTAGACCTGGCCCGAATCATGACGGAAGAGGAACGGCGGCGCGCCATCCAGCTTCGGCTGACGAGAACGCCCTTCGAGCCCCATCTTTCCCTCGCCATCCCGTCGGGACTCGCGCCGCTTGATGCCGCGCTCGGCGGAGGCTTCCCGCGCGGGCGCATCGTCGAAATATTCGGACCGCCGTCGAGCGGCAAGACGGCGCTCGCGCTCCAGGCCGTCGCGCATGCGCAGCAATGCGGGTGGGGCGCCGCATGGATCGACGCCGATCATACCTTCGATGCCGCATTCGCCGCGGCCCTGGGCGTCCAACTCGAGAAACTAGCCGTCGCGGCGCCCGATTCCGCCGAGCAGGCAATGGAAATGGCACGCCGCCTCACGGCTTCTTCCGCAATCGATGTGCTGGTGATCGACTCCGCCGCGGCGCTGACTCCGTTCGTGGAACTTACGGCTCCCATGGGCGAGAGCGGCGCGGGCTCACAGGCGCGCGCGCTGGCTTCGGGCTTCCGGAAACTGGCGGCCGAAGCGGCGCGGATGGGGGTGGCTGCGCTGGCGTTGAATCAAACGCGCGGCCGAGCGGAAACAGGCGAAGAAGAGACCACCGCGGGAGGGCCGCCGCTGCGTCTATACGCGGCCGTCCGGATCGCGCTCGCTCCCGCCGCCGGAGATCGCGTGCGGTTCCGCGTGCTGAAGAACAAGCCTTCGCGGCCCTTCGGTGAAGGCGAATTGAGGCTCTCCGCGGCGGGAGGGTTCACCGAGAGCCCTTAAAATGGCCTCCGGATGCGGCCCGCCGCAAAAAAGACGCGGAAAAACGGGCTCTTCATGCGTATTTCTCTTTACATCGGCCCCCACTTCCCGTAATATGGAATACGGCCAAGGGCTAAAACATAATTGCTCTTGAATGTTTTCGATGGGATTTAGCGCGGAGCGGCGCGGGGCGCCACCGCGGCGCGCAGGCAATTAACCACGGGAGAATCAGGAAGGAGATCGACGAATGACCCAGACTCAAATGGTGAAGGCGATCGCAGCAGGCTGCGAAGTGCCGAACAAGACCGCCAAGGCTTTTATCGAATGCGTCGGAAAGATGGCGGTAACCGAAGTGAAGAAGAACGGAATCTTCGTGCTGCCCGGGCTCGGCCGGATGGTGCGCGTGGATCGCAAGGCTCGCATGGGACGCAACCCGGCGACCGGCGAAGCCATCAAGATTCCGGCCAAGAAGGTCGTAAAGTTCCGCGTTGCGAAAGCGTTCAAAGACGCGATCGTTCCCGCGAAGAAGAAGTAACTGAGCGGATCGAACCCCGGAATGGAAAACCCCGCGGCCCAACGGGTCCGCGGGGTTTTCTTGTCTTGAATTTGATCGGCCGAGATGGAACCAGCCCCACTTGCGGGCGCTCCACGAAGCCTTACGCCTGCTTCTTCTCTTCGACCTTCGCAGCCTTCTCGTCGTCGCCTTTCAGCGCGGTCTTGAAGTTGCGGATTCCTTCGCCTAGGCCTTTCCCTAAATCGCCTACCTTCTTGCCGCCGAATAACAGGAGGGCGACAATCGCGATAACTATAATCTCGGGATAGCCCAGACCGCCAAGCGCACCGGCAACCTGAATAGCACTGGGATCCATACGGCCTCCTTACGTAACCCATTGTAGAGACGGGGCCGCAGCGGCGTCAACCGGAATGCGCTGTCCGCTTTCCGTTATCCGCTTTCCGCAAGGGCAGGCGCGGATGGCGCGGCGCGACGGAACGCGGGCTACCGGTCCGCGGCATCCGCCTGCCGTTTGAGACGGCGCGCGGCTTCACGGCGGAGCATGGCGATCAGGCGGCGAACGCCTCGGCGCCAGTCCGGAAAGAGATCGAAGTACTGCAGGGAGCGGCGGATCGCGCGAGGTACCGCGCATTCATCCAGGCGCAGGGGAACGATGAAAATGTCATCCAACGGGATCCGCCGCGCGCAGTCGAGCGCATAACGGATTTCCGCTTGGAACCCACCCCTTTTGCCCGCCGAGTGCCGCGAAAAGCAGGCGATGAAGAAGTCCGATGTCTCGATGGCGTTCTCGATCGCGCGAGGCCAATCCTGGCCGGCCAGAAGGTTCTTCGTATCCATCCAGGCGGAGAAGCCTGCCGCGGCCAGCTCGGCGTGTAGCGCGCCGGCGGTCTCCATGTCCTCACGCGCGTAAGCGATGAAGACCCTGGGCGGACGCGGCTCGAATCGGAATCCGGTGGCAAGGTCTGGCCGGAAAACCCCGAGCCCGTCGATTTCCACGGTCTGCCCCGAAGCCAAGCCTCGAATCACGACCTGCGCGAGTTGCTCGGCGGCGAGAGCGTCAAACATCGCCGCCCCTGTCCTCCTGCTCGAACGCGATCCGCCCGTCCGGCCCGTTGCTGAAACGCCCCAATCCCGGCAGTTCGGCGTTTTTTCCCTGGCGGAGACGGGAGAGGATCTGGCAGACGACGTGATCCAGGCGGTCCGCCGCCTCCGCGTCGCTGACGCCCGACCTGCGGGCCACTCTTCTTGCGATTTCCGCCTTTTTCATCCGATATCACTGTACCAGCGAAGAAGTTTGTCACCACCCGCGGGTGAATCTTCCCCTCGGCGTATGTCGTTGACAATAAAGTCGCTTGTTTGGCCAGGCCTTATTTCGAACGCCTGTGACCGGCCGGATGAACCGATTTTAATTGCGGCTTAAGCGGGCGTTCATGGTGCGGCGCCTATGATGCAGTTAGACGAGTAGATCGTCCAACGATAAGGAGAGACCCCATGAAAAAGCTCGCGACCTTGATGATCGGCGCCGCCCTGGTGCTCGGAACCACCGCTGTTGCCCAGACGCCAGCCCCCACTAAGGCTGACACCGCGAAGAAGGCCCCCAAGAAGGCCGACACCGCGAAGAAGGCCCCCAAGAAGGCCGACACCGCGAAGAAGTAACTGGAGCCACCATTTTTGGTTTTTCGCTGGGAAGCCGCGGGCGGCTCTAGCTGTCGCGGTTTCCCAGCGCCCCTTCCCGTTCCCCCCCCAGATACTCTCCCGAACCGATCAAATCAAAGAGCCCTCATTGCGTCCCTACCTGGCGATGCCCTACAATTTCAACTGAACTCCAGGCCGCATATGGCCTTCGCAAACATGCTTGTATCCGTAAGAAGCGACTACGCGCTGCTGGCGATCTTCGATCTGGCCCGCCAGAAGTCGGCCAAACCTGAGCGGATCGCCGATATTGCCAGCCGGCAGAAGATCCCTCAGAAATTCCTGGAGTTGATTCTGGCCGGCCTGCGCCAGGCTGGTTTAGTGGAATCCAGGCGCGGCGCCGACGGGGGATACCTGCTGGCCCGGCCGCCCGAGTCGATTACGGTTGGAGACGTGTTGCGTGCGGTTGAGGGGACGCCGGGAAAGAGCCGTACGCGGCGTAAGGCCGAAACGCCGCTCAGCGACATGTGGCGGAGGGTCAACTCGGCTATCTCCTCGATTGTGGACGAAACCAGCTTCGCCGAGCTCACCCGCAAGTGGGACGAAAAGCAAAGCGAGTACGTTCACAACTGGGACATCTAAGGCTCAACTGCACACGCATCGGCTCCTAAAAGGCAGGGAACTCCAGGACGCCTATATGAAGAAGAAAAGCGGGCGCATTTGGGTAGTAGGGGTGAGCGCGCCCGCTGTCGTAACGGGGATTCTGCGTAAAAGACGACGCGAATATCCCGCCGGGTTACAGGGGGCGTGGAGAATTCAAGAAAACTGCGCGCTCTGTCGAGGTTTTTTCAATATTCGGACGCCTTGGGAGTTACTGACGGCCCTTCTGCTGGCCTTGCCGAGTTTTCTTCCGGCCCAAGAAGCGGTCCCTCCCGCGCTCGAGAACACGGGAAAGCCTATCGCCGTGCCCTTCCACTGTACCGAAGGGGACGTCGAATGGGCGGGCCTGGCCTGCACGGAGCGCGACCCCTGTCCGGCCTACCTGGAACTCTCCGCGGTTGAAGGGTCGGGCGACCGGATCGTGGCCGCGGGCAACATCCACTCGGAGGCTGTGACCCTCTTCTCGTTGTTGCTGGAGAGCCACGACAGCGGGCGAACCTGGCGGGAACCGTTCGATCGCATCCGCGGCGCGGGCCTGGACCGCGCACAGATTGGCGACGGGGGTCCTGCATGGGTCGGCGGCGCGGAACTGTTCCCTATAACCCTGAACCCCTTCATTTTGATTACCGAGGACGGCAAGGCGTGGCGGCGCGCCGCCATTCTCGACGAGCCTCTGCCGGGCGCCATTCAGCAATTCCATTTCGATAATTCCAAGGATGGATCTCTCGTACTGGACCGAGGCCCGGGGAATGAAAACGCCCGCTACGAGCGATACGATTCGCACGATGGCGGAGCGAGTTGGATACTCCAGGAGGGAACCGCCAAGCCGCCTGCTCTGGCGGCGCCGGCCCAGCCCTCCGTCTGGAGATTGCTCGACGACGCTGCCTCGCATTCTTTTCGGATCGAGCACATGGAGGGAGGCCGGTGGTCGACGGTGGCGGCATTCGCCGTCGCGGCCGGCATGTGCAAGCCCGAATTTCCCGCTCCTCAGCCGTAGTCAGCCGCCTCGCCCGGCTACGGCATTTCAATTGCTTGGCCGATATAAGGGGTGAGAAGTTTTTTATGCTGATCGCGGGTGGTCTTGCCTTATTGGTGCTGATTTGCCTGCTGTTAGCGATGGTGGAGACGCCTCCGGCAATCGGCGAATGACACACCGCCGGGGAAATCTGACACACCTTGAGCGACAGGCGACGCGCAGCAGGAGCGCTGTTTAACGGAGATTTGGCGGCGGTGTGCGCCGGTGATTACCACTCCAGCCGGAGGCCCAACTGAAGCTTCCGGGACGGCGTCGCCGTGTGGTCGATCACGCCTGAATCAGGCAAGCCCAAAATCCTATTTGGCAGAGCGTAGTTTACATGATTCAGTAGATTGAAAGCTTCGGCCCGCACCTCAAACCGCCCGAAGCCGGCGCCCTTGATTAGCCGCGACAGGGCGGCGTCAACGTCCGTTAGTCCGGGTCCCCGGAGAATATCGAAGCCCGAATTCCCGTACTGATAGAGCGCCGGAAGCTGGAAGGCGCGGTTTGGGTCCGAGGGCGTAAGGCTGGTTTCGAACCAATCCAGGTAGCTGCGCTGGGATGCGGGCAGCGTGCCGGAAGCAACGCGGTTGGGCAACTGGATACCTCCGTTGTTGAGGCTGTTGACCGCAAGCTCCGGCGTAAACGGCAAGCCGGTCTGGAGCGCGGCTGTCACGAACAGGCTCCAGTCCGCGGCCAGATTCATCGCTCCCGAGGCCGGGCTTCTCACCGGGGAATCGAAACGGGCGGTCGCCACCACTCGCTGAGCCACATCGAAGGGAGAAGGCGAGCGCGAGCCGCGCAGGTCATACGTGTACTGGGGCAGCGTGGGGCGGCTTGCCTGGTCGGAGCCCGGCGCCGTGGCGTCGTCCAGAGACTTCGCCATGGTGTAGCTCGCTTGCAGCCGGGCTATGGACCTCCAGTGCCCCGAGATGCGAAAAGTCCCGCCATAGTACGTTGACCCGCCGGCGAAGCCGATGTATTCGATGCGTGAGCGGTACGGCTCGTACGGGTATCGCGGGTGACTGTACGGGGTGGGAGCCGGATACGGCTGGTTGACATCCTGTATAGCCAGCAGGTGCATTCCCATGGATCCCATGCCGATGGCTTCCACCTTCAGGCCGAAAGGATGCGCCTCCAGCCCCAGCGACCATTGATCCGAATAAGGGGTGTAGTTGGCGATCTGGACGGCATTGATAGACTGCTGCGATGCGTTGAGCGCCGCCGCGCTCCCCAGCGTAAGCGCGGCCGAGGCAGGCAACCCCGTCGAGATGTTCGGCCCGAGTTGGAACGTGCCGTTGACCATGTCGAGCCGGGAAGCGTACGGGGCGTTACTCGCGAGGTTACCGGTGGCCAGGTACGAGCCGGCGTCGTACATCTGCGTGAAGCCGGCGCGGACCATCAGCGACCCGCGTCCGGTTACGTCGTAAGCCAGGCTCGCGCGCGGGGCAACGGCTGTCTTCCTATATCCGACGCCGTCGTATGCGCTCACTCCGCCTTGGCCCGCAAACTGGTTGAGGGCCGGAGCCGAGTTGCTGAAATTGAAGTTCACCATCCGGTTGTTGGCTTCGGTGAGCGGCGGGAACAGCGAATATCGGGCGCCGGCCTCGACCGTCAGGCGCTTCCCGATGCGGTACGAATCCTGCAGGAAGCCCGCCGCCTCGGAGGCGCGCAGATGGAACGGCTGGAATTGCACGTCGCGGCGGACCTCCAGCGGGTACCCGAGCATAAAGGACGCAAAGGAATCGCCGGTCCGATAGAGACCGGGCTGGCTGGTGTAATCCGGCGAGAAGAAGTACTCGCTGCGGGAACTCCATTCGGAAGCGTCGCCATTCACATTGTGTTGGATGAACTGAACCCCGGCCTTCCACGAGTGCTTTCCCGATTTCCCTGCGAGCATATCGTCCACCTGGGAACTGGTTTCGCCAATAGTGAACGGCGCGGCGCCGGCCGCGCCCAGCGACGCGTACCCCGGCACGCTGAATTCAGGCATTCCATAGGCGCTCAAGCCGGAAATGTGAAACGCCGAGGACGCGTTGAACCCGGCATCGGCGGCCACGGCGTCAAGGTTGGATGTGGTGAAACCTACGCGCAATTCGTTGACGAGTCCGGGCGACAGCGTGACGATGTGCCGCAGCGCGCCCGCTCGCCAGTTGGCGCTTGAGTTCACCCCGTAGGCGTTCTGTAGGGGATCGCTGCCGCCGTACCCGCCCGCTGGAAAGCCGATTCCCGATGGCGCGGGCAACGCGCCTGGCGACTGGCCGCTGGTGGAGCCCGCGCTGAACCGGGCAAACACGGAACTATTCCCGGAAATGGCGTAGTCCGTGCGGAAATCGAAGGCCGTCCGGTTCAGAATTCCCGAAGCCGGGTTCGAGTAGTTGTTGACGCTGGATGCGCTCGTGGGATTAGGATATAGCGCCAACAGGCTGCGTACGGCCTGAGGCTGGGATGCCGAAGGGATCTTGTTCGCCGGGAAGGGATTTCGCTGATAAATGTCGGTGGCGACGGCGCGGATAGTCGTCGGGTCGTAGATGACGCTTGTGTTAGGGAAAGCGCCGCCTTTTTCGCCCACCGTCGGGACCGTGGAGGTTACGGTCTGTCCCGTCCGCTCGCGGATCGCCTCACCGTCCACAAAGAACGACCAGCGGCCGCCACCGAGGACCGGCCCGCCCAGCGCTCCGCCAAACTGATTTCGCCTGGCTGTGGGGATGGCGCCGTCGAAAAAATTGCGCGCATTAACCGCCGAGCTTTGGGCGTACTCGTAGCCGTAGCCGTGAAGCTGGCTCGATCCGCGGTGGGTGTCGACGCTGATTACCGCTCCCGAGGCGCGGCCATACTCAGGGGGAACGTAACCGGTAAAAACCGTGACTCCCGCGGCCGCCTCCACCGAGGGTGGAACCACCAGGCCGCGAACCCACGGGCTGTTGTTGTCAATGCCATCCAGAAGGAAGTTGTTCTCCTGGCCGCGCTGCCCGTAGCTGTTGATGGCCGTGTTGCCGAAGATCCCGTACGGGCCGAATCCTTCGATATTGCCGCCCTGTTGGCCGCCTAAGATCTCGGAATTGAGCCTCACCAGATCGAGGTAGTTGCGCCCGTCGAGCGGTTGGACCGACCCGGCCATGGGTGAAACGTCCAATTCAATCCGTACTTCCGTGGCGGCTCCGGCTCGGACGGTCACATTCAACACCGCCTTGGCGCCCGATGCGGGAGAAATCGCGGTGAGCGTGTAGTCGCCCGGCAGGAGTCCGCTGGCCGAATATTTGCCGGAGGCGTCGGCCACGATCTCCCGCAAATCTCCGCTCAGCTTTCGCACCAGCGTGATTTGCGCTTTGGCGGCCGGCGCGCCGCCGGGGCCGACGACGACTCCCGAAATACCGCCTTGAGTCGGGGCAGCCATCGCCGCGCACAGTGCGATCAGAAGGCACAGCGGGCAAGCCCGCGAACTAAAAGCCATAAACGACCATGATACGAAGGAAACGCGCTGGCTCAGTGGCGATGGGCAGCCGCAGGTTGAATTGCGTGCCGCTCGATTCGCTCTCTTGAATGCGGTTATCCGAGTTTACCGCGTTCACCAGGTCGAGCGCTATCCGCGCATTTCCGTGGCGCGGCGCGAGTGCGCGGCTCAGCCGTAGATTCCAGTTCATGACATGCTCCGAGCGGTTGCCCCCGCCTGGGCTGCCGCGGACGGTGGCGTCGATCGACACAGGTCCTTGCGGCAGGCTCGTGACCAGCAGGCGGCGAGCGAAAGCTACGCCGTCGAGGTAGTTCACCGCGCTTGCGAATTCGATTCCACCAACCGCGCGCGGCAGTTTGCCGGTGAGCTGGAACTTGCCCACATAGGCGCGGTCGAAAAACTGGCGCCCCCACGCGTTGATGGAAGCGTTAGGATCGGAACCGAGCACGCCCACAACGCCCGGATCGTTTTCGAGCGGCGAGTTGCCGGGATTCGACGGCCCGTACGATTTCACCGCCATGAACGAGGCATGCGCGGAATATGCGCTCCAGCGCGCTCCCGCTTCGGAGACCATGCCCTCTCCGAGAGTCCGAAAGCCTTCGGGATTCGTGAGCAGGTAGCGATCCTTGCCAAACGTGGCCGGCGATTGCGCGTATACGGTCAGCGGCCGATCGTCGAAAGTTCCCGGTATGCCGTCCGGACCCGGGTCAGTAATCGTGACCGCGTTGTACGAGGACATGGGGACGCCTGTATCGATGGCTGCGATGCGCCGCTTATCGTCGCGGCGGAAAAACCAAGCTCTGGCGAAGATGTTTCGGGGCAGCGATGCATCCGCGCCAACGTTAAACTCATCCGCGTACGGACGCCGAATGGCTGGATCGACGCTGGAGTATGGCCCTCCGAACGCCATAAGCAGCGGACCCATTTCGCCCGGTTGGTAGAGCCCATCGTGGTTGCGGTCGTTCCATTGATATTCAAGGCCGCCGAGGCTGTTGGCGTTTGCGAAATCAAGATACCGCCCCGCCAGCGGCGCGTACAACCGGGCGTAGGCGCCGCGGAGGGCGATTCCGTGGAGAGCGTGAGGAGCGAACGCGAAACCGGCTCGCGGCGAAACGCTGTTCCACGCGATGGGTCCGCCACGCGCCGACTCGGCCATTACATCTGCGTCGAAGCTCAAGCCGGAGCCGATGGTGATGGCGTCCCGCGCGAACGCAGTGAAGTTCCGCACGCTCTCGCGGGAGAGCGCCGGAGTATTCAGCATCACCACGAAAGCCGGCGCGCCATCCGCCGTGATGAGGTTCATGTTCGATGGCGCCGAGTATTGATTGCCGATTCCCGCGCGGCCCCACTCCGCGCCCGCGCCGAAAACGTGCCGCGACTTGCCGGACTGAATGGGTTTCCGGTCGTACGACGCCGCCGCGCCTTGCCGGTTCCGGTTCGCTTGATTGGCGAGCGGCGCCACGCCGTTAGTCAGCCCTGTAACCAAGTCAATGCGGCTCTGCGCTCCGGCCTGCGCGGGTGACGCCGCGTCAAGGTTCGCCAGCGATGCGTCGAAGCGAAGCCGCCACGCGCCGCGCGAGGCAAGACGGAACCAGGCAGCCTGGAAATAGCGGGAGTCATCCGATTCGGAGGTCCCGGGAAAGCCCTCGAGACTTGGAATGGTGAACGAAGGAGCGTCGCGACGGCCGACCCACGCCTCGATGCCGGCGGGCATCGCCCAATCGGAGAGGCGAGCGCGCGCCCCACCGGCGCGCAGATAGAGTTGGTCCTTGTTAATAAGCTGCGCGCGGATTGTCGCGAAGCCGGAGAAGGCCAAGGAACCGAAATCGGAACCGGGGCTTGCCAGCGGAACCGTCTGCCTGGACCACCCGCCCGTTGCGGAGGCGAGCCAATCGACGCGATGTCCGGCGGCCCCGCCAGCCTGGATTCCGTTATTCGAGTAGCCGAGGTATTTCGCGGGCTGCTGGAGCAGGCCGCGCGCGCCCGGCGCGGGCAGATTATCCCCGGCCAGACCGGAGGCCGTGCCCGTCGCCGATGCTTCGCCGTGCAAGGCCCTTTGCGGCTCTTCCGAAAACGCCGCGATCTCCGATCCGTACGCGCGCGATGCGCCCAAATCAAAGCCCGCGCAGACTACGGCTTCATTTACTAGCGGCGAATCGAGCGGAATCAGAATGCGGCCCGGCTGATAGGGATCGGTGACGTTCATCCCGTCGAGCGTGAACAGAACGCTCGTCCACGAAAATGCCCGCATGGATATCAGGGGGAAGCGAGCGGCGGACGGGCCGCCGAACTCCAGCGGCTCCGTGACGGTCGCGGGCTCCCGCGCCACGAGAGAGCCGGCTAGGTTGTTTGGCGCAGCTCCGCCGCCATCCTCCGGCTTCATGGACCATGCGTGCGCCGTGGCGGCTTCCGGCTTTGCGCATGGGCCGGCGGCGCGCGAAGCGTTCGTAGCTCCGCCGCCGGTTTGAGCGCCCAGCGCGAACGGTAGGACGAGCGCCGCGAACCACTCGGCAGTCCACATGCGGCGCGAAGCTGCCAGACCCGGAAGCCGTGAAACATTCGAACCAGGGCAGTCGAAACCGCCTGCGCCACCCCGGAACGCGCGTGTTTTCAGTGGTGGGGCAGGCGCTTCCGCCTGCCTCTTGCGGGCGTTTTCTTCACGCCTTCTCACTGGCGCAGCACGGCGAAACGAGATATGGAGTACCCCATCAAGCCGCCCATGAGCACGTCCGAAGGAAAGTGAGCGGACAGGGTAAGCCGCGAGAAACTCACAGCGCCCGCCAAGCCGTAGGCGACGTAGGGAAGCCACTTCTGGCGCGGGTAGCGCCTCGCGATCACGGTTGCCACCCCGAACGCCGCAATGGCGTGGCCCGACGGAAAGCTGCCCAGCCCTCGAATCCAACTACCCTGGCTATTGAACCAGCTTCCGCTCATCGTAGTATGTGGAGCGTACGTGGCGGGCCTTCGGCGCCGGTCGATATCCTTCATCACGGAAGTGAGAATCTCGCAATCGGCCACGGCTTCACCGGCGAGCAGAGCGGTGCGGCGAGCGTAGGAGTTCTTGGCTATCAGTCCGCCCATGTAAAGCGCGGTGGGGGCCACGAACGTGCCGATCTCGGTGGAATTGCTTGTGAACACCGAATTGAACCGGCTGAAGGATGTCGTGTTCCGGAAATACGGAGCCGTGTGAGCGTCGGTGCGAATCAGGACCGCCGTTGCTCCGACAGCCAGGGCCACGGGAAGCCAATGCTTGCCGCGCGCCAGGTCTTTCGGGAACAGCCAGATGTTCTTCTGATCGCTCGCGATGTTCGGCAAAACGCGCGCCCAACTCACGTTGCGGTCCGTAGCGGTCTGAGCGCTAAGACCAGCGGCAAATGCAAGAGTTCCAGCCAGGACCGGCAGGGTTCGGCGGCGCATGAGTCGTCTCATGATACCGCATCAGGCGGCATGGCCCGCTCACTCGGAACCGAATGAATTCTCACTGCGGCTTGATCGACGCGACGAACGTGAGTTGCGCCAGGCTGTAAAGCTTCGCCGGCGCGATGTGGCCCTCTACATCGCCTGCGTCCTGGCGAGTAATCGTGAAGCCGGTTTGCCGCAAAGCTCCAAGCGAATCGGCCGCAAAGTTAGTCAGGGTGAGACGCAGATTGGCTTCCCCATTGCCGATCAGGCGTTTGTCGTCCGGAGTGAGTGCGGCGACTGTGCGGGCGTGTTCGGCGAGGGCCGCGACGGCGGGAGCGAACTTGGATGCCAGCGTTTGCCGGGCCAGCGTCGCATTCCGTTCCTGAAGTGTGGCGAAAAGAGTCGGACCGCGCAACTCGGCGGGCGCTACCTGCGTTGAAGTCATCGCCACCGCGGCAGGTTGCGCCCGGACGCTCACTTCCTTTACGACTCCTGAATCCGGGGCGCCTGCCGCTCCGGCGCGTCCTCCGGAAGCGATCGGCATGAAGGTTGAGGTGGGGACGGCAGGTGAGCTCGCTAGCTGAATCGTGTCGATCCGGAATTTCGATTTCTCGTTCCCGGCCACCACGGTAACGCCTGCCGCGGGGGCCGTCACTGTAACCGCCGGTTCTAAGGCGTGAGCCGGCGCTCCAGCCAGGAATGGCGGCAAATTCGGTCGCCGGTTGGCCAACAGCAGCGGTTCCGCCGGAGGCGGGATGAGGAGCGGCCCTACCTTTCGCGCAGCGGCCTTGGCGGCCGACGCTACGTCGAACTCGCGACGCGGCGGGGCCTTCGCCGTCACCTCCACGGTGGTTGGTTCGACGGCGGTGAGACGAATGCGCTCCGGGTTTGAAAACCGCGCTTGCCACGCGAAGTATCCGGCTGCCGCGACGAAGCAAGCCACGGCCCCCACGCCCAGCGCGCGCTCCCACATCCAGGCGCCCAATCGCCGATGGAACGGAGGAGCCGGTTCGTCGAGCGCGGCGAGCAGATGCGCGCGGGCCACGGGGTAGGAGAGCAAATCGCGAAGAGGCTCTTCGCGCGCCAGTTCCTCGAACAGCGTCTGGTCTTCCAGGGCGGCTTCCATCAGGGCCCGCCGTTCTTCCCCGGTGAGCGTCCCGGCGGCATAGCCCCCCATGAGCATCCGGATGTCTTTGCCGCTCATTGCTTTCCGCGCTCCCAATTCCCGCCCATGAGCTCCAGCAGACGCTGGCGGCAGCGGAAATCCCAGGTATAGATGGTGTTTATGGAAGCTACCCCCATTATCTTCCGAATCTCCGGAAACGATTTTCCCTGAAGCTTCAGACGCATCAGCTCGCGGCTTCGCTTGTCCAGACGGCTCAGTGCGCGTGACAGCCGCTCCAACATCTCCTTGCGCTCCAGCGCCGTCACCGGGCTCTCCCCTGGGTCCGGCAGCGGAATATCGGCTACCGAAACCGCGGTGTACTCGCCGCGCCGCACGGCCTTGCGGCGCGCGGCCGCTATCTTGAACCGCACGATCTCAAACGCGAGCGGAACCAGCTCCTCCGGGCGCTCAATGTGCGCGTACCTCTCATGGAGCACCATGAGCGTTTCCTGCGCCACGTCCTCGGCGGCGTCACCCGATAGATGAGATGCCGCAAAGCGCACGATCCTTTCACGCAACTTGACAAGAACCTCTTCGCGCTCCACGGAGTCAGTCCGATCATAGCAATCCGAGGCCGTGGCGGCTATCGGATTTCGGAGGTCCAGTGGGGCCGGCCCTTCCGGGCCGCCGCCGGGCTTCCGCCCGGCGTTTCGGTGGCGGGGGGAGCCTTTATGCGCCGCGCCGAAGCGCGGCGGCAGGCTGAAAGGCCTGACCCCACACATCGCCGCGCCCGAGCCTTTGGCCGATTAACAATCGGCCAAAGGTTCTCAACCCGCCCCACGGCCGGACTGCTTCCGCCGGATCGCTCCGCCTCGCTTGCGCATCTGAGTACTGGTATGCCTGCTCCAAGCCCTTCGGAAGACCGCCGCCTCACGCGGCTCACCAGGATTTGCCTCGCGCTCCCTCAAGCCGAGCGCCGCGACCGCGGCGACCACGCCCAGTTCCTGGCGCGTAAGAAGACCTTCGCTTACTTCCTGAACAACCACCACGGGGACGGAATCATCGCCGTGACCTGCAAGGTCCTGCCCGGCGACAACGCCCGCCTGGCGAATGCCCAGCCGGAGCGTTTCTACCTGCCGGCCTACATCGGCCCGAGAGGCTGGGTGGCCCTACGCCTCGACACTGGAAAAATCGACTGGGACGAAGTGAGCGAACTTGTCGCAACCAGCTACAAGCTTGTCGCTCCCGCGCCCCGAGCCAAGCGGCCGGGATAAGTCGTCGCACGGGAGTTTGGGCGAATCTCGGCCAACTCCCGAGTGGCCGGCTGCGTTGCAGTCCTCGTGTTCAACGGCCCTCTGCACGCCACACAAACTCGGCGATGCGTTCTGCCAGTTGGGATCTCAACCCGGGTGGCAGGTTATGTCCCATTCCCTCGATCAGGACGAGTTCCGCGCCGGGCATGGCTTCAGCCGTCGCTCGCCCCCCGCTCACGTCGCACATGCGGTCGGAGAGGCCGTGGATTACGAGGGTCGGAACTTTGAGATGTCGCAGGCGTTCGGTGCGATCGCCGGAGGCGACCGACGCGATCGCCTGGCGAGCGACGCCCATTGGATCGTAACAGCGGTCGTAGGCGCGCCCTGCCAGAGCGGCGACTTCCTTCTCGTCCGTCGGATATCCTGGCGAGCCAACCGCGCGGAAGGCCCTGAGCATCCGCTGAATCACTTCGTCGCGAGTGTTTGCCGATGGGCCGCTGAACACAGCGCGGAGTACTTCCGGCGAGGGCTGCCCGACTTGCATGTTGCCCGTTGTCGACATCATCGAGGTGAGGGAGCGGACGCGGTCCGGATGCTCGATTGCCATCGTTTGCGCAATGAATCCGCCCATGGACGCGCCAACCACGTGCGCCTTCTCGACGCCGAGCGCATCCAGCAATCCCGCCGCGTCGGCAGCCATATCCGACAGCGTGTAGGACGCCGACGACAGATCGCCGGCGAGCGCCGCGGGCAGATTCGGGCGCGGGGCATCCGTCAGGCGTGTAGAGAGCCCGGAGTCACGATTATCGAAGCGGACCACTTGCAGGCCGCTTTCGACGAGGGCTTGGCAAAACGCATCCGGCCAATGTATGGATTGCGCGGCGACACCCATGATCAACAACACGACAGGCCCATTAGGGTTCCCGACGCGCTGGTAGGCGATGTCGATCCCGGCCGGCCCGACCTTTGACGCCTTCTCGTCCACAAGAGACGCATCGAACCTATTCGCTGGCTCTGACATGCCGGTCCTCCTTGCCGATGCTACTCGAATGCGGGATCTAAAAGCTACCCTTTTTATCAACTTTGGAGGGCCATTATTCTTCGTGTTATCAATGGTTTAGACTTTAACGACGAACCTAGCAAGTTGTTGAAAACAAACAAAAGCGCAAAAATGCCAACTCGTCCGCAAAGCCCCGCGCGCCGGACTCTGCCGCTTCGCTCCGCTCCGATCGGGCCGCAAGCCATGAGAGCGGAAGTTCCAATTGCCCAAGCAGATGCCATTTCCAAGCCTCGTTCGGGCTCGCGCCGCACACGATCCAACCCGCTTGCCCGCCGCGGCGCCAGGCGTTAGAATCATTAACGGTCTGTCATCCTCCGTGGCAGATTGCAGCACACCTTGGGCTCCATGCCTCACTGGCGTGGGGCTTTTTTTGTGCCCGGCGAGCCCAAAACGGGCCCAGCCAGCTAATTCCGGCAGTCCTCCACCGTCCCATGATTGGAAGAGCCTGATAGGATGAAAGCGCAAGCCATTCCGCTCATGGACTCACCCGAACAACCGGCCCTGAACATCGAGGCCGCCTTCCGCGAGCATCACGCCATGGTTTTCCGGGCGGCGTACCGCATCACCGGAAGCGCCTCGGATGCGGAAGATGCGCTTCAGACCGTGTTCATGCGCTTGTTGAAGCGCGAGCCGGGGGCTGACGCCATCGGCAGCATCGCCAGTTTCCTGCACCGCTCGGCGGTGAACGCCGCGCTCGATGCGGTGCGGGCGCGGCGCAACATCCGCGACATTCCGCTGGACGAATTGGAGCCGGTGCTGGCCGCCAACCCTCAGCGCGCCCCGGACCGGGTAGCGGGATCGAGCGAGATCCGGGACTGGTTGCGCGGCGCGCTGGCGCGTCTGAATCCGCGCATCGCGCAGATGTTCATCCTGCGGTTCTTCGAAGGAAAGGACAATCCTGAAATCGCGCGGCTGCTGAAGACGACGCCGGGCACGGTGGCCGTGACCATCTCCCGCACGCGCGACCGATTGCAGCAGGAATACCGTTCCTACGTGGGAGGCGTGGCATGAATTTGGAAATGAGTCCCATGGATCCGGAACTGGAGCGGGCCATCGAGGAGATTCGCGGAGACGAGCCCGATCCCGCGGCGGTCGAAGCCGCGGCCGCGCGCGTCTGGGCGCGGCTCGCCGAAGATCGGGAGCATCCAGCGGCGGGACCCATCCGCGGTTGCGAAGATATTCGAGCTCTGCTGCCCGATTACCGGGCCGGCCGCCTGCCGGAAGCCCGCGCGATGCTGGTGAAGGACCATCTGCACCAATGCGTGGCTTGCCGCAGAGCCTACGAGGGCAAGCTGGTGGTTTTCCCGCGCTTCCGTCCCGGACAGCCGGCCATGAACCGGTCGAAGCGCGTGGTGTGGCTGGCCGCCGCGGCGGTGGTGGTGGCCGGAGCGGGCGTCACTTTGTGGATGGTGCGTGACCGCTTCGCTCCGCAGCCTGCGCGCGCCTACGTGCAGGCTGTCAACGGCTCGCTGTATCAAATCACCGCCGCGGGAGTGCTGCCGCTCGCCGTGGGCCAGGATCTGCCGGAAGGCGTCGAAATCCGCACGGCCAAGGATTCCGGAGCTGTCGTGCAGTTGCTCGATGGGTCCACGCTGGAACTTCGCGAGCGCTCTTCGTTTACGGCTTCGCGAAGCGGCGGAGATATTACCGTCCGCCTGGCCCGGGGCTCCGCGATCGTGCAGGCGGCCAAGCGCCGCACGGGACATTTGTATGTGGACACGGGGGATTGCCGGGCAGCCGTCACCGGCACGGTGTTCAGCGTCAACGCGGGCGTAAAGGGCTCGCGCATCTCCGTGATTCAGGGCGAAGTTCACGTCACGCAGGACAACCGGGAGAAGGTCCTGCGGCCCGGCGATCAGACCAGCACCAGCACCGCTCTCGAGCCGGGGCCGGCTCAAGACGATTTCCAATGGAGCCACGCGCCGCGACCGGCTGGGAATCAAGCCATCGGTTCCAGCCGTCGCCGAGCCCAGCGCGTTGCTGCGGAGCGTCCCGCTCCAGGCATCCGTCATCGCGATGATCGCGGACGCCGCGCAGGCCACGCGGGATGCGCGGCTCTCTCTACGGCAGGCCGCCCAGAGTCCGCAATTGCGCGCGTTGGCCCCGGCCGGCGATGTGGAATCGGTGATTGAGAAACTGGTTTCGGCGGCGGATTTTCTCGGCCAGACCGCTTTGGTCATTCTCCCGGGCGCGGATAAACAGCGGCCTTTGGGTCCGGTTTTTCTGTCCGTTATCAAGCGGCAGGGCTTCCGCCCGCTGCTGGAGAAAGCCGGCTTCACTGTCGAACAGCGCTCCGGGCTGGTGGTGTCCGGCCCGCAGCGCGAGGCCGTAGCCGCGGTGGTCCGCACGCTCGATGCGCCGCAGGGGAGCGCCGAGAGTTCCCCGTGTTTCGCGCGTTTGGAGGAGGCAACCGGGGAGAGCGCGAGCTTTGCGATCTGCGCCGACTTTCATGGGTTGGGCCAGGCCGCGCAGGGCGCGCGGTATCTCGAAATTGAAAACCGGCCCGCCAACGGCCATTCGGAAGCTCGCGCCACGCTGGGCTTCGACGGCCCGCGCACGGGCATCGCCGCCTGGCTCGCTCCGCCGGCTCCCATGGGTTCGCTGGATTACATTTCACCCGACGCTACGTTTGTCGCGGCCTTCGTCGTGAAGGAATCCGGCGCGATGGTGGATGAGTTGCTCGGTTTCCAGACGCTCTTCCAACCCGGATCGCAGAAGGCGCTGGCCGAGGCGCAGAAGAAGCAGAACGATGCCGACCGTAACGAACTGGCTCCCAGCCTGGGCGGCGAATTCGCCCTGGCGATAGACGGGCCGCTATTTCCGACGCCGTCGTGGCGCATCGTGGCGGAGGTCTACGATCCCGTCCGCTTCGAGAATGCGCTCCAGAAGCTGATCGACCAGTTCAACGCCGAGGCTCCCAAGAATCCCGGAGCGAAGCCCCTGCGCACGGGCCGCGAAGTAGTGGATGGACGCACCTATTATATGTTCGGTTCGGGCGATCCCAACCCGCTGCTCGAAGCGCACTATGCGTTCGACGACGGCTACCTGGTGGCGGGGCCGACGCGCGCGGCCGTGGCCCAGTCGTTCCAAACCAAGACGGCGCGCACGTCGATTCTGCGTTCCACTCAGTTCCTGTCGCTGATGCCGCGCGACCATTATACGGATTTTTCGGCCCTCGTCTACCAGAATCTGGGCCCGACGCTCGCCCCTCTGGCTGGGCTGATCGGCGCGTTCACTCCTACTCCCCAGGGAGGCCGGGGTCCTCAAACGCCCGATCTTTCGAAGATGAAACCGACTTTCTTCGCCGCGTACGGCGAGCCGGATCGGATTACCATAGCTAGTAGCGGAGAAACGCTGGGAATCCGAGCCTCCGACTTTGCAAACGGAAGCCTCTCGGGCCTTACCGGAAACGCCTTGCCATTGGGATCGATATTCGGGATGGGCGGAACGGGCGAGCGGCGAAGTTCGTATCGATAATCAATGGAAACGGTCATCGAGCTGGATGGACTGGAAGTCTGCCTGGGCGGACGTCCCGTTCTGAAGAAACTGAGCGCCAAACTGACGGGACGTTCCATCGGCCTGCTGGGGCCGAACGGAGCGGGCAAATCCACGCTCCTTAATACGCTGCTTGGTTTTTACAAGCCCTCGGCGGGAACCGCGCGCGTGTTTGGACAGGATGTGAGAGTTCACGCGCGGGCCGTTCGCAACCTGATCGGCTACATGCCCGAAAACGACGCCTACATTGCCAACATGAGCGGCGTCCGCTTCGTGCGCATCATGGCGGAACTGGCCGGCCTGCCGCGCGAACACGCGCTGGAGCGCGCGCACGAGGCCTTCTTTTACGTCGGCCTCGGCGAGGTTCGCTACCGCCCGCTCGGCACGTACTCGCTGGGCATGAAGCAATCGGCCAAGCTGGCGCAGGCCATCGCTCACGGACCCAAGCTCCTGTTTCTCGACGAGCCTACAAACGGCCTGGACCCGCCTGCGCGAAGCCGAATGATCCAGCTCATTCAGGACATTCGCGACCGCGGCGACCTGCGCCTGATTCTCTCCTCGCATCTGTTGCGCGACGTCGAGGAATGCTGCGACGAAGTACTGATTCTCAAGGAAGGCAACATCGCGGCGTTCTGCAACCTGGAAGAAGAGCGGCGCTCGAACCGCCGGTTTCTGGAAATCGAAACGCGCGGGGACAACAACGGCGCTTTCCTCGATGCCATGGAGAAAATGGGCTGCGAAACGGCGCCGGGCGCTCAAGGGCGCCTCAAGCTGGTGCTTCCAGACGGCCTCGAAGTGCGCCGTTTGTATGAAGCCGCCGCCGAGCGGGACGTGCAGATCCGCCGTCTCAGCCATCGCCGCGATTCGCTCGAGGATATCTTCCTGAAAGCCATGGAGTCTCCCAATGGCCGTTTATAAGAAAACCTATCGTCCGTACGACGGTCCATTGACTCCCGGCTGGTCGCGGCTGTTCGTGATACCGCGTTACGCGTTCGAGGATCTCAACCGATCGCGGTTTCTGACCGTCTTTTTCATCGCGACGTTTATCTATCCGCTGGTCTGCGCCCTTCTGATTTACGTTCAGCACAACCTCAACGCGCTCAAGCTGCTCAATATCGAAAACGCCTCGCGGCTCATCTCCATCAACGTGACCTTCTTCCAGACGCTGCTGGGCTGGCAGAGCATCATGGCGTTATTTCTGGCCGCGTTCATAGGGCCGGGGCAGATCTCTCCCGATCTATCCAACAACGGCCTGTCGTTATATCTGGCGCGTCCCTTCTCGCGCGTGGAGTATGTCCTCGGCAAGATGTCCGTCCTGGCGATTTTGCTGTCGCTCATGACATGGGTTCCGGGCCTGCTCCTTTTCACGCTGGAAGGTTACCTCGAGGGCTGGAGTTGGATGTCCGACCATGCCCGCTTCGCCGGCGCCATGTTCTTCGGGGCCTGGATCTGGATCTTGCTGCTCTCGCTTTTGGCTCTGGCGCTTTCCGCGTGGGTCAAGTGGAAACCGGCGGCCGGCGCGCTGATGTTCGGAGTGTTCTTCGTCACCGCATCGTTCGGAGCGGTAATCAACTCCGTCGAGCGCACCAGTTGGGGCTATCTCGCGAACATCAGCTTCCTGGTAGGTTCCATCTGGTCCTGGATGTTCGAAGGCTCCAATAAGACTACCAATGGGGCTGTCTTCTTCCGGTCGCCCGTCGGCTCGGAGCTGCCCATGTGGTGCTGCTGGCTCGGCCTGCTGGTTGTCTGCCTGATCTGCCTCTACGTGCTGGCCCGCAAGATCCGGGGCGCGGAGGTGGTCCGGTGAGCGGCGGTGTTGTGGGGCAGGCCTTTCGGCCTGCCGCCGGCTTTTCAGCCGGCGCGCCGCGCGGAAGCGCAGCGGCAGGCCTGGAGGCCTGCCCCACCGCGGAGGTGGTCCGGTGAGCGACAAGATGGTGGTGTTCGAAAACGTCTCCAGGTTTTACGGCGAAGTCCTGGGCATCAACAAAGTGAGTCTTTCGATTCCGCCTGGAGTCACCAGCCTGGTCGGCCCCAACGGCAGCGGCAAGACCACGCTGATGAACATGACCACAGGTCTGCTGCGCCCCACGGAAGGCGAGATTCGCGTGCTCGGCGTCGATCCCCGCCATCCCGAGCAACTCTGCAAGATTATCGGTTACTGCACGCAGTTCGATGCGTTTCCCAAGGGCCTCACCGGCTACCGGCTGTTGTACTCCTACCTTAGCGTCCGCGGATTGAGCCACGAAGAGTGCGACGGAAGAACGCGCACGGCGCTGGAACTGGTTGGCCTCACGACGGCCGCGGATCGCCACGTTGGCGCCTACAGCAAGGGCATGCGGCAGCGGATCAAGCTGGCGCAGGCGATTTGCCACGATCCGCAGGTCGTCGTGCTCGACGAACCGCTGAACGGCCTGGACCCCATGGCGCGCGCGGAAGCCATCGCTCTCTTCCGGCAGTGGGGCGAGCAGGGCCGGCACGTCATCGTATCCAGTCACATCCTGCATGAAGTGGACCGCATCTCCGACCAGGTCATTCTGCTCAGTCAGGGCTACGTGGTCGCCGAAGGCAAGATCCAAGGCGTGCGCAGCGAGGTGAAGGACCAGCCCGCGCAGATCCTGATCCGCTGCGACCGGCCTTCCGAGCTGGCCGCCCGGCTCTTTCAGGGGAATTATGTAGTAGAGGCTCGCATCCAGGGCGACGGCAAGAACTTACTCCTCCGCACCAAGGACGCCGATAGCTTCTACTTACAGCTCAATAAAGTGATCCTCGAAACGGGACTCGATGTCGAATCCGTCGCGCCCGCCGACGACGATGTGAACTCGGTGTATCAGTACCTGATCGGCTTCGGAGGGGAAACGGCATGAAGTCCCTCGTTCTACGCCAGCTTGGCGGAGTGCTCCGTCTGGAATTGAAGCGCACGGCCTTCAGCAAACGCGGCTGGTGGATTTACTGCCTCGCCGCCGGCCCCGTCTTCATCGCGATCATGCACTGGCTGATCCAGTCGCGCTTCATTCGCCATCACAGCATCGGGGAAGATAGCATCATCTTCGCGGGCCTGTTCCAGTTCTTCTTCCTGCGCGGCTCGATCTTCTTCGGCTGCATGGGCCTGTTTTCCAATTTATTCCGCGGGGAGATGCTGGAGAAGACCCTGCATTACTACTTACTCACTCCTTTGCGCCGCGAGTTACTGGTTGTGGGTAAGTACGCCGCGGGCGTGGCCGTTTCGCTCATGCTGTTCGTCCCCAGCGTGGCCGCCACTTACTATCTTCTAGGCCGGCATTTCGGTCCTGCGTGGAGCGATTACTTAGTGCATGGTCCGGGACTTAGCCAGCTTGGCTGGTACGTCTTAGTGGCTACCCTCGCGTGCCTGGGATACGGCGCCGTGTTCCTTACGTGCGGCCTGGTCTTCCGCAACCCGATGATTCCGGCCGCGGCGGTGTGGGTTTGGGAGAACCTGAACCCGTTTCTCCCCTCGCTGCTGAAGAAGATCAGCGTGATCTTCTATCTGCGCAGCCTGTGCCCGGTGGAGGTTCCGGCGCCGCCGCCGTTCTCGATCATGGTGATCGAGTCCGACCCCACGCCAGCCTGGATCGCTATTCCCGGCCTGCTGGCCGTGACGCTCGTGATACTGGCCTACGCCGCCATCTCCGCCCGCCAGACCGAAATCAACTACGGCGAGTAATCGAAAAAGGGGTCAGACCGGTCTGCCCCCAGTAGGACTTGGCATCGTATTCGGCCAATGTCCTCGCGGGGCAGACAAGTCCGACCCCTTTTTCTACTTCAGATCTACTTCCAGCTACCTGAATCGAGTACGCCGGCGCCACGTACGCCGTGCGCTCGCCCTTCAGCGCAAGCGTGGAACTCACCGGCACGATGCGCTTTGGGTCCTTGATCGTGTTCGTGGCCCAAGTGGTGTTTGCGTGCAGCGTGCTGACGCGAGCCGTGTGGGCCGCCGCGCCCAGCCCGTTCAGCGTCATGGTCACCGGCTGCTCGGTCGAAGCTCGCGTTCACCAGCTTCAGGCACAGCTTGCCCGGCGACGCGGTGGCGGAGTAGAAGAACCTGCTCGCCGGCGCCTGTGAGGGACGAGTTCACGGTGTGGTCGCCCACGCACGAAGCGAACATCACCTGAGCGTAGTAGCTCGGCGAGCCGTAGCTGTTCAAGGCGTCGTAGCCGATCAGATCCGAGCTCCACTGCATTCCGCCCGGGTTCACATTGACGAACAAGGGCGCGTAGGCCGCCATCACGACCAGGTCGCTGTTCCGTTCCAGGCCGGTCAGGAAGGCGGCGTCGCCGAGCGCGGCGCCGAAATTCGGAGTCGGCGAACCTTCCCGCGTGGCCCATTCCCCAACGAAAATCTTCGGGCCCTTTGCGGTCGGCCTTGTCGTAGTGCTTCGACTCCTCGAACATGCCCTGCTCGCGCTTGTAGTAGTGGTCGTCCACAACGTCGGGCGTCGTGCCCTGTGACCGGCATGGTGGCGATCACCTGGATGTCCGGGTACTTCGCCTTGATCGCCTTGAAGAACTGGGCGAACCGGCCGTCGTACGTCTTGGCCCGGTCGAAGTTGTCTTCGTTGCCGACTTCCACGTAGGGGACGCTGAACGGCGCCGGATGCCCGTCGCGCGCGCGCACCGCGCCCCACTTGGTATCCGGCCCGCCGGTGGCGTATTCAATCTCGTCCAGCGCTTCCTGCACGTAAGGTTCGAGATCCGGCCCCGGCTGCACCACCTGTCCGTCGAGCGTGTAGCCGGCGAAGACGGCCAGCACGGGCTGCATGTTCAGGTCCTCGCACCACTCCAGAAACTCCAGCAGCCCCATGCCGTCGGTGGATTGGTAACTCCACGGGCTGGCGTGCGTCGGCCGGTCGACCAGCGGTCCGATCGTCTTCTTCCAATCGAAGCGGTTGGCGATGTTGTTTCCCTCGACGTAATTTCCGCCGGGGAAACGCAGGAACGAGGGACGCATGGCCGCCAGCTTCTCCATGATGTCGATGCGATTTCCGTTTGGCCTGTCGTGGTAGGTCGGCGGGAACAGGGAAACCAATTGGAGCCACAGCGTCGCCGGCCGGTCGACGGTCACTTCGAAGTGGTTCTCGGCGGAAGCGCGGCAACCTGCCCGGACCGCATCTCGAACTTGTACTGCTTCCACGCCGCGCCGGTCAACAGACACCGAAGCGCTGGCCAGCGCTTGTCCGGATTGGTCCGCCACCAGCGCGACGCGCACGGGCAGCGGCCCCGCGGCGTCGCTCTTGGCGTAGAACGAGCCGGTGTAGCGCGTATTCGGCCGCACGGCGATTCCCCAGTAGCCCTCGTTCAGCAGCCCCGCCGGGCTCGTTGGCGTCCGCTTTGGATCACTTCGAGTTTCGCGCTGTTGCGGAAGCGCCGCCGATGGACCGTCTTTTGCGTCGACCGATACCTTCGCCGAGGCCGACCCCTTTTCGACCAGGAACCAGTTGAGAATTCCCGTCCAGTCGGAGCGGAACGTCCGGTTGCGGACCAGTTCCGCGTACAGATCCGCCGTCGTAGGAGTAGTTGATCTCTTCCGTCATCAGGCCGTACAGCATCGGGCTGACGGGAGTTTTGGCCTTGTTCACATCGATGGTGAGCGCAGCCGGCGATTGCGCCCGCATTTCGACACTGGCGAAGCTAAACAGAAAGGCCGTAAGAGCTACGTTAAAACCGCGGCGCATGACGTTTCTCAATACCTCCGAACCGGAAACAAACAGCCCCCGTATTGCGGAGGCCAATCCTCGTCGCATACGTTATCTTGCGGCGCCGGGCGATGCGCGCCGGTATTCAGCGTAGCAGTTGGCGCACGGCCATTGACGATAGCAGTGGGGCGAGCCCTGCGCGCAAAGCCTTCAACCGGCGCGGCGCATCGGGATTTAGAGGTATTGAAATCCTGTCTAGCTTCGCCTGAAGGAAGAGGCGGGTAGGCGTCCATCGAGGCCGGCCCAATAGGGTGAACCCGAGTACGGAAACACAGGCCTGTACGCGCTTTCATATTTCATCGAGCGGCCCTCCGGTTTTTCATAGAAAAACGGGCTGAAAGTAGCCAAAATGGGGATTTAAGCGCTAATCACGACTCAGGCACACCAGCGAAGATTTTATCTCGAAGCTTTAGTCACAAGACCATTGACATTCAAGGTGAGAGGACATATAGTTCGGGAAAGCAACCAATAGTGGGCCAATTGAGGAGTTTGGCAGAGTCTTGCCGCTCGAAATAGAAGCCGCGCCGCTTCGAAGTACCGCCCATGCAACGGGCCATACCCTTGCAGTGCGCATGGACTGGGCCGCGCCTCAACGATGCCCCAACCCTTCCAAAAGAACCGCTGAAAACTCAATTGCATCCGGCGGCGCGCAGCCGCTCGGTTTTCCTTCCACGATTTCTCCCACCTTCAGCGGAATTGGCCACGCGGAAGTCCCGGCGACGCATCGGTTCAGCGATGCGCCGGCCACGGCAGGTATTAAGAACTCTTATGTTGAATCGCCGAACACGGCCCACAAGTGGAGTCCGTTGCGGCGAGGTCCAACGATTTTGCCCTGCGGCTGTCCAAGCATGTGGCAGCCGTTGGGACAACCGGGGCGCTCCAGATTCAAACTGGGGTCCTCGGCGGACGCGTACGGCATCGGCCAGGCTCTGGCCGGTGATGTGGTGAAGGGAGTTAGAATGTTCGGGGGCTCCGGCCCGCAAGGACCGGAGTTGTTTTAGTGGGTCGTAGAAGTAATTGAAGTAGATAGATTGGAACAACAATAGAGGAGGTTAGGCATGACAGTAAAGAAGCTGGCGCTGCTTGTTGGCGTCATAACGCTTCTGTGCGGCTGTATTTATGCCCAGACGATTTCGGGGACCATTCAGGGAACCGTTACCGATCCGGGCGAAGCGGCCGTTCCAGGGGCATCCATAGAACTGAAAAGTCTGGTAACGGGGGTCGTAAGAACTACGACTTCCACTGCGGAAGGCATCTTCCGATTTAATAGCGTGGAGGTCGGCAGGTACTCGCTGAGCGTCAAAGCCGGCTCGGGCTTTAAGACCTACGCGGTGCCGGAGATCATTCTGAACGCGAGCGAGGTCCGCGAGATGGGGCATCTCAAGCTGACCTTGGGAGCTGTTACGGACGAGGTGACGGTTAGCGCCGCGCCGACGCCCGTGCAGACCACTTCGAGCGAGAACGCCAGGCTCGTCGACACCACCCAGATGGCGAATCTCACCCTGAAGGGCCGCGACATTTTCGCGATCATGGCGCTGATGCCTGGCGTGAATCCGTCGAACGCCTACTTGAACTACAACAGCGGTGAGACTTCCAGCAACTCCGCCATGGGCAACGTCAGCATCAACGGCGGAATTTCGGGAACCACCAACTTCACGGTGGACGGCGTCACGGCCATGGACCCCGGGCAGAACGGCGGTCCCGACTATGCGCCGAACATGGATGCGGTGGCGGAAGTTCGCGTTCTCTCGACGAACTTCCAGGCCGAGTACGGCCGCAACTCAGCCGGCGTCATTTCGGTTGTGACCAAAGGCGGCGGACAGGAGTTCCACGGCAGCGGAAGCGTCAACAAGCGCCATGAAGAGTTCAACGCCAAGCAGTTCTTCACGAACATAGGCGGCAGTCCGAAGCCAATCTACCGGTTCTTCGTATGGAACTACACCATTGGCGGGCCGCTCTACATTCCGCATCTGTTCAACACGAATAAGAAGAAGCTGTTCTTCTTCTGGTCGCAGGAGTACACACGGCAGAAGCCGGGTCCCGTTTCCGGCTATGCGGACGTGCCCAACGCGAACCAGCGGGCGGGCGACTTCTCTTACTACACGAACGGCAACTACCAGTTTACCGCCAACACGCTGCGCAACCCGGTGACGGGCGCCTACATCACGCCCTGGGGCGGTTCGGGAACCTACAACGGATCGCAGAACTTCTCTCAGTATCTGACCGCATTCGATTCGCAGTCGCAGAAGTGGGGCCAGTCCATGCTGAACTTCCTGCCCTCGCCGAACCTCTGCAATGCGGCTGCCGGAACCAGCGACGGCAAACCATGGAACGGGATCTTGTCGGGCACGACCGGGTCGAACCTGATCAGCCCGGGCAATTGCCCCTCGTTCATCACGCAGTACTCCACCCCTCTGCCGGCGGGCAATATCGACATTGGCGGCGGTCCGAGTACGAGCAACAACAACACGCGTAACTACGCCTGGTTGTTCCAAGGGGCGCACCCCCGGCGGGACGACACCGCGCGAATCGATTACAACGTCACCTCGAAGATGACGGCTTGGGCCCGCTACAGCCACAACTACGATCAGGACGGCACGCAGTCCGGCTTCCCGATGAAGAACGCCTCGGGCGCGTTTGCGCCGGAGCAAATCCTTCACCCGAACCCGGGCCATGGAGAAGCCGTGGGCATAACCTATACGATTTCGCCCACCATGGTGAACGAGTTCACGTTCGGAAAGAGCTGGAATACGTGGGACTACTATCCGGCGGACGAAAGCCAGTTGAACCGGGCGAACATGTTGAATCCGCCCTCGTTCGACAACTTCGCGACCGATCCGCAGTACGTCGGCGACAATAACCTTCCCCGGTACACGACGACGAACGGCCACGAGAACTTCGCGACTTACATTCCCAGCACGGTTTCGTTCGGCGGCAGCCTCCAGAGCGAGCAGGGCATTGGAAACACCAACTGCGGCGGCACTTGCCCGTACACCAACCTCAGCAACATCTACAGTTGGTCCGACAACCTCAGCAAGGTCATCGGAAGGCACAACCTGAAGGCCGGCGTATACATCGAGCACACCAATAAGCTGCAGTACAACCAGCTCTCCAACAACAGCCTGGGCGTCTACAACTTCGCCGGCGGCAACGCGTTGATGCAGCAGGACAGCCTGGACGGATGGGTGAACGCTTATCTGGGCAACATGCAGCAATACTCGGAAGGCCAGCGCCAAGTCGGCTTCTACGTTCTGAACGAGGTGGAATGGTTCATTCAGGACAACTGGCGCATCAGCAGGCGGGTGACGCTCGACGCCGGCGCGCGTTTCTACCACATGCCGCCCGCCCAAAACCTGAACAACAACAGCGCGGAGTTTATTCAGAGCACCTTTAACCCCGCGGCTTCGGAGCGCCTCCTGTATCCGTACTGTACGCAGTCGACGGCCACCGCGCCGTGCCCCGGCAACACGCTGGCAGTGAAGTACCAATACGCATGGGATCCGGTAGCGGACCCGAGCAAGGCGATCGGCACCGGGAATGGCGGCGCGGGGAATATGTACCCCGGCAACCTGATCGGCACGCTGGTTCCCTACACCTACAACGGACTCTCGACGGGCGGTTACACGACGACGTCGGATCCGTTCACGGGCATGCAGGTCAATACGCCCAACAATCCCAACGTCCCGTATTCGCAGTTCACCACGAAGTGGCTTGCGTGGACGCCTCGACTTGGAATCGCCTGGGACGTGTTTGGCGACGGAAAGACGGCTATCCGCGGCGGGTTCGGAATCTACCTCAACCGCGGTATGTTCAACCAGATCATGGGTTCGCAGTCGGGCGGCGCGAACGCGGGCGCCTCGCCGGTGAACGTCACCCGAGCCCTGTACTTCCAGCCCATCAGCGCGATCACCACGTCGCCCTTGGCTTATACGAACGGCCAGACCGGCCCGAACAACCTGGTGCAGGGGCTTGGGACGTATAGCATGACCAACCTGGAAGGCCAGCAGAACATCGAAAGCACCTACAACGGAAGCCTCGGGTTCCAGCAGAACCTGGGCTTCTCGACCGTGCTGGACGCGTCGTGGGTATTTACCCTCCGGCGCCATGGCGGATACAACTCCAACCAGCTCGGACTCGGCCAAGTCAGCAACCAGGCCGCCGGCGGCGCGCTCTACGACCAATACAACACGGCGTGGGCCAGCCCGCTGACGACCTACCTGGATCAGTACCTGCCGGGCAACGCAACCGGCCGCGACCTGAGCGACGATTACTTCCGTCCCAACCAGGGCTACTCGACCATTTACTACAACCAAGCCGCTGGAACCTCCGATTACCACTCGCTGCAAGTGCAGGTACGGCGCAACTTTACGAAGAGCCTCTCGTACCAGTTGTCGTACACGTTTAACAAGACCATGGCCGGGGCCAACCGGAACGGCATCTTCCCGTTCACGGACAAGTTCCGGAGCTGGGGTCCTTCGTACAACCCGACGGCGCACGTCGTCGCGATCAATTATGTCTACCAATTGCCCAAGGTAGCGGAGAAGCTCGGCTTCAAACCGCTGCATTGGGTAACGGACGACTGGCAGATCTCGGGCATCACCCAATGGCGCAGCGACCTGATGTTCGGGTACCCGGGCCCCGGCTTTACCAACACGAACACCACGAACCTGCAAATTCCGAACTGGACCGGGACATCCTACGAAGGCGCCAACAACATCGTCGTGGGCAATCCGGAACTGGTTAGCTCCCAGGTTCAGTGGAACGATCTGAGACCCGGCGCGACCGCGGCGAACATCCAGGCGGCGGGAGCCACTGGCATGCCTAACGGCAGGCCGGGCGACGCGATCCTCAACTTGTCCTCCATGATGCGGCCGTTCCCGTGCAGCTTGACGGCGAACTCCAACAACCGGATCGGCGTGGGCGAGAACTTCGAATGCTTCGGCAACGCGGGACCGGGTTCCCTGGTCCATATTCCGAACACGCACATAGACAACTGGGACATGACGTTCATTAAGCGCTTCCCGCTGAAGAGTGAGAAGCGGACGTTGGAGTTCCGGGCAGAGATGTACAACATCTTCAACCACACGCAGTTCACGGGCGCAAACACCGGTTCTAACTACGACTGGAACACCTGGAGGACGACCGGCGTGCTGGTGCCGTATTCCGGCAACGTCGGCCAGTACACCGGTACGGTCGAGCCTCGTGTGATGTCGATGAACGTTCGCTTTACGTTCTAAGTTCATCGCGGTATTTGGTGCAGTTTAGCCGCCCCCTGCGCCCGGAAACGGACGCAGGGGGCGTTTTCGTTTTATGCGGAGGGGTTGGAAAGTGGGGCGGACAATATTGTCTGCCGCCGGCTCTCAGCCGGTGTCGGCCCCTCACGCCGCCTGAAAGGCAGCGGCAGACAGGAATGTCCGCCCCACGCGGACAACCCCTAGTTTGAATCTCTGTTCGAGAGAGGGCGTGGCCGGGCGCCCCGTGGGCACCGTGCCGATAGGCGCGAATAAACCTGAATTCCGAAATAGCCCTCGGCAAAGAAGACTCTCCGCCGCGCAGGTTCCAATAAACACTGCGTTTGGCCAGCCGAACCAGTCCCCGTGGGGCGGACGCCCCGTCCGCGGCCGGTCCCCTGACCGGCCTTCGGCCGGAGGCCGACGATGGCGTCGGCCGCGGACGGGGGCGTCTGCCCCACTGAAGTCCAACTTCGGAGTTCAGGATAAAACGAACGCGCGCGCCTGCGGCGCGAAGCGGACGGCCCACACAAACGGTGGGTGCACCGGGTCCGCCCCACTACATCTCCATTCCGCGCGCGCGGCGCTCCCACGCTCCGCGCGTGAAATCCGGAAACTTCATGGGGACGCTCCCCTTCGCTACCGACTGCTCGCTCAGCGGCCCCGGCGCGCTCCACGCCGCGGCGTCATACACATCGATATCCGGATCGAGGCCCAGTTTCATGCACTGGATCAGCCGGTAAGCCATCACAAAATCCATGCCGCCGTGCCCGCCCAGTTGCTTCGCCAGGTCTCCGACCCGCTTCCACAACGGGTGCGTGAACTTCTCCTTGTAGGGATCGAGCGGCCCGAACTCCTCGCTCGGCGCGCCATCGATGTAAATGCGCGGCGGATAATCGCGGAAGATGCCCTTCGTCCCCGCGATCAGGTTGATGCGGTCGTAGGGCTGCGGCTCGGCTACGTTGTGTTCCAACTCGATCAACCGGCCCTTTACGGTCTTGATCAGGCTGATGTTGCAATCCCCGTTGCGATAGGTTTCTTTCTGCTGGGGGTCGCCGGGCGCGAAACGTTCCTTCCGGTAAGCCTGAAGCCCGGCCGAAGGCGAGCTCATGGAGACCAGGTAGTCGAAGCGATCGCCGCGATTGACGTCCATGTAATGCGCTACGGGCCCAAGCCCGTGCGTAGGATACAGATTTCCGTTTCGCTGTTCGTTTTCAAGACGCCTCCACAAACCCTCGCCTTCGTTCGAGAACAACACGGAGCGCAGGTCGTGATTGTACGCGCAAGCCGCGTGGGTCAACTCTCCGAAGAGGCCCGCACGCGCCATCGCCAGCGCCATCAACTCCGTCTCGCCGTAGCAGCAGTTTTCGAGCTGGATGCAGTGCCGCCGCGTCTTCTCGGACGTGTCAACCAATAGCCAGCAATCCTCGAGCGTGCGCGCGGCCGGAACTTCCACCGCCGCGTGCTTCGCCGCCTTCATCGCGGCTACGGCCATGGGAACGTGCCAGATCCACGGCGTCGCAATCACCACCAGGTCGATATCGTCGCGCGTCACCATCTTCTCGAACGCGTGATCGCCCGAGTAATACAGCTCCGGAGATGGCTTCCCGTTCTTGACCAGCCTGGCCTGCGCGGCGACGGTCTTCTGTTGAATGACGTCGCACAGCGCCGTGATGCGCGCCTCGGGAATCGGCGAGAAGTTGTCGATCAGCGAATTGCCCCGTCCGCCGACGCCAATCACGCCGATTCTCACTACATCCTTCGCTTCGAACTTCATGCCGGCGACGCTGGCCGCCCCCGCGGCCCGCGCGGATTGAATCGACGCCGCTCCCGCTCCCAGCGACGCCCATGACGCCGCCCGCAAAATGTCCCGCCGTGAAGAATTCACGCTCACCTCCAAAGCCTGTTGACCACTCGAATGACAATCGCGGCGCTCACCGCAAAGACCGCGGCCAGCGCGGCCGCGTAGTTCATCCTCCCGTATAGGAAGTTGCCCACGGCGAACAATGCGGACCAGATCATCGCGCAGCCCGCCGACCAGCCCAGCAACGCCAGCGGAATGTTGTCGCGCCGCGCGCACTCGGCGGCTTCGGCTTCAGAAACCCCCGCCAGGGCGCGAATGCGCCGCCAGCCCGGCCCAATCGGATTCACCCTCCGGTAGAAGTTCACCAGCGTGGCCTCGTCGGTCCTCGGCCCTGCGAATGCCATGACTACCCAGCACACGGTTGTGAACAGCACCGTCCAGACCAACTGCCGGTCGGAGGCAATGACGATGCCGTTCTTGTGCATCGCCAAGAACACAATCGAGATTCCGAACGAGCTGATCATGGCCACGATTTCGCACCACGCCGTGATGCGCCACCAATACCACCGCAGAAGATAAAGCAGGCCCGTGCCCGCGCCCACCTGAAGGATCAGGCTGAAGGCGTCCTTGGCCGTATCGAGCGCGAAGACCAGCGAAGACGACAACACAAACAGCAGGACGGTCGCCAAGCGGCCCGCCATCACGTAGTGTTTCTCCGTGGCCACAGGCCGGATGAATCGCCGGTAGAAATCGTGCACCAGATAAGACGCGCCCCAATTCAAGTGAGTCAGTATGGTGGACGAATTCGCGGCCACTAACCCGCCCAGCATCAGACCGACCCATCCCGCCGGCAGGAATCGCAGCATGGCGGGGAAAGCGATGTCATGACCGATCAGCTTGGGGTCCAAATGCGGGAACGCCTTCTGAATATCCGATAACTGCGGATAAACGATCAGCGACGCCAGGCCCACCAGAATCCACGGCCACGGCCGCAGCACATAGTGCGCGACATTGAAAAACAGCGTTCCGCCCAGCGCGTCCTTTTCCGACTTAGAGGCCAGCATCCGCTGGGCGATGTAGCTTCCTCCGCCCGGCTCCGCCCCCGGATACCACACCGCCCACCACTGCACCGCGAGCGGCATGACGAATACCGCCAGCGCCAGTTCCCAGTTGTTCGTAAAGTCGGGCAGCATGTTGAGATAATTCAAGCCGCCCGGTCCTCTCACGTGCGAGAGCTTCTCCACGAGCCCGCTCATGCCGCCGACTTGAGGCAGAGTCACGGCGAAGTAAGCCGCCGCGATCACCGCGGACATTTTGATGAAGAACTGCACCATATCGATGACCAGCACGCCCCACAGCCCGGAGTGCGCCGCGAACACCACGTTCAGCAGGCCCACTGCGAGCAGCGTCTGCCAGCGGTCGAACCCGAACAGCACCGCCGCGATCTTGCACGCAGCCAGATTCACCGTCGCCATGATCATGCAGTTGAAGAACAGCCCCAGGTACACGGCGCGGAAGCCGCGCACGGCGGTGGCCGCTTTCCCCGAATAGCGCAGCTCGTAAAACTCCAGGTCCGTCAGGACGCCCGAGCGCCGCCACAGCCGCGCATAGAAGAAGACCGTGGCCACGCCGGTCAGCGTGAACGCCCACCACTGCCAGTTGCCCGCCACGCCCTCGGTGCGAACGAAATTGGCGACCAGATTCGGCGTGTCGCTCGAAAACGTGGTGGCCACCATGGAAACACCCGCCAGCCACCAGGGCACGGCGCGTCCCGAAGCGAAGAACTCCGAAGTGCTCTTCCCCGACCGCTTTGCAACGAAGAGCGCCGGCGCGAAACAGATGGCGACGCAAAAGAGCGCAATGACCCAATCGATGGTCTGAAGATGCATGTTATGGGTTCTCCATGTACAACGCCCCGGGGCCCGGCTCCGCGTCGAGAATTACCGCTTCCGGGATGCCGGCGTAGAATCGCTCCATCAATCCCTGGCGGACTTGCGCCAGTTGAGGCCGTAATGCAAATACTACCGCGCATCCGCCGAATCCGGCGCCCGTAAGCCGCGCGCCGATGGCCCCCGACTCCATGGCGGCTTCGACCAACCGGTCCAGCTCGGGACAACTGACTTTCAGTAAATCGCGCAAGCTCGCGTGAGACTCCCGCAGCAACCGCCCGAACGCCGCCGCGTCGCGCCGCTCCATGGCTTCGACGGCCCTCTCGACGCGCCGGGCCTCGGCAGTCACGTGGGCAATGGCGTTGCGTTCATCCTCCGTGAGCGGCTCCGCGGCGGTGGGGCAGACGCTTTCGTCTGCCAAGGGCAGGCGGAAGCGCCTGCCCCACCTTCGGCGCTCGTTGTATTCCTCTCGCACCGCGCCGGATTTTTCGGCCGTCCGCCCGCTATGAGCCACCAGGAACCCCCAATCTTCCGGTATGGGAACGGCCCTTGCGGTGACCGGATCGAACCCTACCAGCAGAGCGCACCCTTCGCGCGCTCCGAGCGATACCGCATGGTCCATTCCGCCGCCGCGCGTTCCGACGAAGTACTCGCCCTCCGGCAGAATCTCCATCAGTTCCTCGAAGTCCGCGCGTATTCCGTTGGCCCGGAGCAGCGCCAGCGAGAACGCCACGAGCAAAGCGGATGACGACGACAACCCGGCCGCCGGTGGCAGGTCCGAGACGACCGCCGCGTCGATTCCAACGCCGCGGCCCCATTTCCCGGCCACCGCTTGCGCCGCCGCGCGCAGGTAATTTTCCCAATCGCCGGCTGCAACCGGCGAAAGCTCGGCCGCCCACTCGAATTCGCGCCGCCCGTAGCCTTCACTCGCCGCCCGAATCCGCGAGTCTTTCCTCGGCCGGTACGCCACCCGGATGCGCTGCCGCAACGCCATCGGTAAAACAGAGAGCCCGTGGTAGTCTATGTGCTCGCCGATCAGGTTCACCCGTCCCGGAGCCTCGAAACCATGAAGTCGCCGGCTCCGCCGCCGAACTCCGCGCGAAGCAGTCCCAGCGGATCATGCGCACTCGCCTACGATAGCCGCCCGAACGCCGCGTTGTCCAGGGCGATGTGGGGCCAGCCCTTCCGGGCTGCCGCCGCCATTCTTGGCGGCGTCCCGAACCTGGGCAGCCACGCCGCCCCAAAGGGCGGCGGCAGGGCGGACGCCCTGACCCCACAGCGCCTCCGCTTCGTCAGCAGGAGTTACACTCTGTCATATATGAGCCCTCGGTCCACTCGATCTCTGGCGCTGTCCGTCGCCTTCTTCGCCGCCTTCGTTGCATGGGCGCAGACGCCGCCGAAAGTAACCCCGCCCAAGGACGTCCTCGGCTTCAACATCGGCGACGACTACCAGATGGCGAACTATACCCAGCTCGAAGCGCACTGGAAGAAGCTCGCCGCGGAGTCCGACCGGATGAAGCTCGTCACCATCGGCCAGACCGCCGAAGGCCGGCCGCATTACATGGCCATCATCACTTCGCCCGAGAACATGAAGAAGCTGGATCGCTACAAGGAGATTGCGCGCCGGCTGGCTCTCGCCGAAGGCCTGACGGACGATCAGGCCCGTGCCCTCGCGCACGAAGGCAAGGCCGTGGTGTGGATCGATGGCGGCCTCCACGCCAACGAAACCGTCGGCTCGCAGCAGCTCATGGAGATGGTCTACCAGATGGTGAGCCGCACGGACGAAGAGACCATGCGCTTCCTGGATGACGCGATCCTGCTCTGCGTGCAGGCAAATCCCGACGGCCAGGAGATCGTCGCCAACTGGTACATGCGCGAGCAGGAACCCGCGCGGCGCAGCATGAACAGCCTGCCGCGCCTCTACAACAAGTACGTGGGCCACGACGACAATCGCGATTTCTACATGTCCACGCAGCCCGAGACCACCAACATGAACCGCGTCATGTTCCGCGAGTGGTTCCCGCAAATCGTCTACAACCACCATCAGACCGGCCCAAGCGGCACGGTCATCTTCATGCCGCCGTTCCGCGATCCGTTCAACTATTACTTCGATCCGCTGATTCCGCTGGGCGTCGAAATGGTGGCCACGGCCATGCACAGCCGCCTGGTGGCGGAAGGCAAAGGCGGCAGCGTCATGCGCTCCGGCTCCAATTACTCCACGTGGTGGAACGGCGGTCTGCGCACGATCGGCTACTTCCACAACATGATCGGAATCCTGACGGAGATTATCGGAAGCCCGACGCCGACGAACATCGCCTTAGTGCCCGAAAAGCAGTTGCCGCAAGGCGATTGGCCCATGCCCATCGCGCCGCAAGTGTGGCATTACCGCCAATCCATCGATTACGACATCACCAATAACCGCGCCATTCTCGACTTGGCGTCGCGTTATCGCGAGACATTTCTTTACAACATCTATCAGATGGGCCGCAACTCGATCCAAAAGGGCAATCAGGATACCTGGACCGTCACTCCGAAGCGCATCGCCGCGCTCGAAGCCGCGGCGGCTGCCATGCCTGCGACGGCGGGTGGCCGCGGAGGCCGTGGCGGCCGCGGGGGAGGCGGCGCCGCCGAAGCCGCTCCCACCGGCGACGCTCCGGCCAGCGCGCCGCAAGGAGTGGGCGGCCGCGGAGTTCCATCCGAGTTGTACGACACCGTCCTGCACGATCCCAAGATGCGCGATCCGCGCGGCTACATCATCCCGTCCAGCCAGCCCGATTTCCCCAGCGCCGTGGAGTTCGCCAACGCGCTCATCAAAACCGGCGTCACGGTTCTCAAAGCCACCGCGCCGTTCCAGGTGGCCGGCAAGTCCTATCCGGCCGGCTCGCTCGTTGTGAAAACCGCGCAGGCTTTCCGCCCGCACGTCCTCGACATGTTCGAGCCGCAGGACCATCCCAACGATTTCCGCTATCCCGGCGGCCCGCCCAATCCCCCTTACGATATCGCCGGCTGGACTCTCGCATTCCAGATGGGCGTCCAGTTCGACCGCATTCTCGAAGGCTTCGACGGACCTTTCCAGCCGGTCGCGGATCTCATATCTCCACCAACGGCGACTTACACGGCATCCACATCCGGCGGCTATCTGCTGGACCATCGCGTCAATAACTCGTTCATCGCGGTGAACCGCCTGCTGAAAGCCAACTGCGATGTTTACTGGCTCAAACAGCCGCAGCAGGGGCAAGGCCCCGGCGCCATATGGGTTCCTTCCACCGCCGCGGCCCGCGCGGCGCTCGAACGCTCGTCCAAAGAACTGGGCGTCTCCGCGACGGCGCTGTCGAAAGCGCCCGCGGGCGACGCTCTGAAACTGAAGCCCATCCGCATCGGCCTCTACGATCAATACGGCGGCATACAGACTTCCGGCTGGACGCGCTGGCTGCTCGAACAATACGAGTTCCCATTTCAGGTGGTCTACCCTGCCGCGCTGGATGCGGGCGATCTCAAGAGTAAGTTCGACGTTCTCGTTTTCACGGATGGCGCTTTCCGCCGCGCGGGCGGAGCGGGAGGCGGAGGCCGGGGAGGCGGCGGTTTCGGCGGCGCGAATCCCGGCAACGTGCCCGAAGAATACCGTGCGTCAGTCGGGCGTATCTCGGAAGACAGGACGATTCCGGAGTTAAAGAAGTTTGTTGACGCCGGAGGAACGGTAGTGACTATCGGCGGCTCCACGAGCATGGCCGAGTTATTCGGCATTCCAGTGACTAATCACCTGGTCGAGATGGGGTCCGACGGCAAAGACCGCGCTCTGCCGCGCGAGAAATTTTATATCCCCGGCTCGCTCATGAAGGCGACTGTCGATAACTCCGATCCGCTCGCCTACGGAATGCCCGAGTCAGTGGACGTTTTCTTTGACAGCAGCCCCACGTTCCGTCTCGGCCCCGAAGCTCCACGAAAGCACGTCACGCCAGTAGCGTGGTTCAGCGGCACGGCATTGCTGGACAGCGGCTGGGCCTGGGGCCAGCAGTACCTGGATGGCGGAACAGCCATAGTAGACGCCAGCGTAGGCGAAGGCAAAGTGGTTCTGCTGGGCCCCGAAGTGGCTTTCCGTGCCCAGCCGCACGCCACATTCAAGTTGCTTTTTAACGCATTGTATTACGGAAGCGCGAAGGGCGTAAAGGTGGAGTAGCTTGATCCGGGGTTCCGTTCCGGCGTCCGTGGCGAGTGACAAACTTATCGACCGCCGGCTCGGCGGAGGTAGTGTCCCGGTCGCACAATTTCTTGCCGGGCCGCCTGGATAGACGAGCATCTTCCTTGCGAGACGTCTCTCGACGAGGACAGGACAGAGACGACCGATGACCGACGCCCGATACATTCTCTGCAAGAGGTTGATGCTCGGTCTTTTCGTGGGCCTTGCGTTGTTCGTCGCAATGAGGATGTCCCAAACTTGGGACGAGGGCGACCACCTCGAATACGGCGAGGCCGTACTGCACGGTCATCCCGACCGAACGCAGAACGGTCACTATTATGACAGCAAGATGCCGGTCAGCGCTCTGAATGCGTTGGCGCCGGCTCTCGCCGATGCGCTGAGCGATCGCCACATTCCGCCCTGGCTACGAGACCGCCTTCGGGAACTTCGTGCGGCAAGAATGGCGACGATCGGTTTTGCGCTTCTGCTCGCCTTGCTCGTCGCCGCATGGTCACGCGAACTCTATGGGTCCGAGGCCTCCGTAGCGGCCTTAGCCCTGTACATCGTTTCTCCCAATTTGATGGCGCACTCCACTCTGGTGACCACGGACTGCTACGTCACCGTGGCCTACTTCGGGACGGCGTACGCTCACTGGCTGTTCGCCAAGGCCCCCTCGGTTCGAACGGCGGCGATTGCGGCCTTCGCGCTGGCGGTGTCCCAGTTAACGAAGGGATCGGCGATTTTCCTGTTCGCTATTGCGCCTTTGTTGATCGCTCCGGCCTTCTACTTCCATCTGCGTTCCGGGAATAGCCCGTCGCTGTGGAGGCCGCTCCGGGCATATGTCGCATTGTCGGCCGTCCTGTTCGTTCTCGCGATCAATATCGGGTTCGTCTGTGACCGTACCTTCACGCCCTTAAGCCGCTATTCATTCCTCTCGCCGGCGTTTCAGAAGCTCTCGAAGGTTCCAGTGCTCGCGGCCATACCGTTACCGCTCCCGTACCCCTATCTTCAGGGTTTCGATATGCTGCGCCACGACGAGGATACCGGATTGGGATACGGGAATAACTATCTGCTTGGTGAATGCCGGCCGGGTACTGATAGACGTCCGTTCCGCTCGTATTATCTGGTCTGCTACCTTTTCAAGGAGCCGATTGCGCTGCAACTGTTGATGTTCGCGGGCTTGATCGGAATTGCGGCTCGCGGAAGGTGGCGTAGTTTCCTCGTCAACGAGTGGTTCTTGCTGATTCCAGTCGTCGTAACCCTGACCGTGTTTTCCCTCTTTAACAACGCGCAGATAGGCGTTCGCCACATTCTGCAGATCTTCCCGTTTACACTGCTACTCGCCGCGTCCAATTTCCGGAACTGGCGGGCGCTTGCCAGGCGGCGCAAAGCCGTTCTGGCTGTGTCCGTAGCCTACGCCGCTGTTTCGGTGTTCTCCTATTATCCCCACATGATTCCTTATATGAATGAGCTTGTACCCGACCGGCGGCTGGCCTACAAGGTGCTCGCTGAAAGTAACCTCGCGTGGTTCCAGAACACCCGGATCGTTCGGGACTTCTTGCGGAGGAACCCAGACGTTGTTCCGATTCTCTCGAAGGCCGATCCGCCTAACTTTGTGAGGGGGCGGATACTGATCGACATTAACCTGCTGGTCGGAGTGGAAGGCGACCCGGAACGGTTTCGCTGGCTCAGGAATCACTATTCGCCCGTGATGCACGTCGGTTACGGGCATCTTCTTTATGAAGTGAAGTGAGTCCGATTCGGCAAGCGTGGCTGGCGCAGTGGGGCGTCCCGCGGACCTGGAGTCGTTCCAGCCTCCCGTTTTCCCGATCCTATGTTGCCCATGCCGGCGATGGGGGTTAGAATCGCTCTTCAGTGCGCGCGGCCTGGCCCTCGCGACTCAAAGCAACTATTGAGGCGATTGTGACTCCCGAATCCTATAACGGCGTGTTTCATCCGGCCAGCGCCACCGACTATCTGCCTCCTTCGCAAATGCGCGCCCTTCAACTGGCGCGGCTGCAGGCGGTGGTGCGGCGCGCTTATGATCGCACGCCTCTGTTTCACGAGCGCCTGAGCTCGCTTGGCGCGTCGCCGGATGACATCCAAACGCTCGGCGACATCGAGCGCCTGCCCTTCACCACCAAGGGCGATTTGCGCGACGCCTATCCATTTGGTCTGTTCGCGAGCCCCATGGAGAAGATCGTCCGGCTGCACGCCTCCAGCGGCACCACGGGCAAACCCATCGTGGTGGCGTACACGAGCGAGGATCTCGACGTCTGGACCAGCGTGATGGTGCGAGCCTTCGCCGCCTGCGGACTGCACAGCGGCGACGTGGTGCAGAACGCTTACGGTTACGGTCTCTTCACCGGCGGCCTGGGAGCGCACTACGGCGCCGAAGCGCTCGGCGCGACCGTGATTCCGGTCTCCGGGGGCAACACCGACCGGCAAATCATGGTGATGCAGGATTTCCGCGTCACAGCCATCTGCTGCACGCCCAGCTATTTCATCCACCTGCTGGAGCGCGCCGCCGAACTCGGCGTTGACATTCAAAAACTGCCGCTGCGCGCCGGCATTTTCGGAGCGGAGCCGTGGACCGATTCCATGCGCCGCCACATTGAAGCCGAAGGCGGCATCCACGCGTTCGATATTTACGGCCTGTCCGAGATCGTTGGCCCGGGCGTGGCGATCGAGTGTCCGCATCACACGGGGCTGCACATTTTCGAAGACCACTTCTATCCGGAAATTGTGGATCCGGATTCGGGCCGGCCGCTGCCGCAGGGCGAAGAGGGCGAGCTGGTTCTTACCACGCTCAGCAAGCTCGCCATGCCGATGATCCGGTACCGGACGCGCGACATCACCTCGCTATACGCGGAGGCCTGTCCGTGCGGCCGGACCATCCGGCGCATGGCGCGCATCGGAAGGCGTAGCGACGATATGTTGATCATCCGGGGCGTCAACGTCTTTCCCTCGCAGATCGAATCCGCCCTGCTGGCCGTCGAAGGCGCGCTGCCGCACTACCAGATCGTGCTCACGCGCCACAAGGGGCTCGATGCGATGGAGGTTCAGGTCGAGGTCACGCCGGAAGCCTTCAGCGACAAGGTGGGCGCGCTGGAAGCTCTGCACGAACGGTTGAGCGGCGCGCTCGAACAGACGTTGGGAATTCGCGCGGAGGTAACGCTGGCCGCGCCTCGCAGCATCCAGCGCAGCGAAGGCAAAGCCAAGCGAGTGATCGATAGGAGGAATCTCACGGAGGCGCCGAAATGAAGATCCATCAACTGTCGCTGTTCCTCGAGAACAAGCCCGGCCAGATGACCGCGCCGTGCCGCCTGCTGGCCGATGCGGGCGTCAACATCCGCACGCTCACTCTCGCCGACACGCAACACTTTGGCATCCTCCGTCTCGTCGTTTCCGACTGGCGCCGGGGCCGCGAGTTGCTGGAGCAGGCGGGCTACGCCGTAAACGTGACGGAAGTGGTGGCCGTGGAAGTGGATGACAGCCCTGGAGGCCTGTGCGGGCTGATCGAAGCGCTCGATGGCTCCGGCGTCAACATCGAGTACATGTACGCTTTCACCTTCGGCCGCCACGGCCGCGCCGTCCTGATCTTCCGTTTCGACAATCCGGACGCCGCCATCGAACGCCTGCGCGTCAGCGGAGTTTCCGTCCTGCCGGATGTGCAATGACGAGCGGTCAGCCATCGGCTTTCAGCGGTCAGATCACGGAGCCGGTGGGGTAGATAGAAAGGGCTTGGCAGACGCCCAGAGGGCGCCCGGCGCCTGCCCCACTCCGATCCGCGCGAGATTCGCTGCCGAGTTTCAACGTGGGTCCGTTGCGCGCATCGCGCAGGGCAGGTCTGGGGACCTGCCCCACTCCGTGCCACAATCGGACTGATGAAGAAGCTCGACTTCATCTACTTCGACGCGGGCGGCGGGCATCGCGCCGCGGCCAATGCGCTCAAGCAGGTGATGGAGCGCCAAGGCCGGCCGTTTGAGATCCGTTTGGTGAATCTCCAGGAGTTGCTGGATTCGCTGGACGTTTTCCGCAAGCTCACTGGAGTGCGGCTCCAGGATATTTACAACCTCATGCTGCGGCGCGGCTGGACGCTGGGCTCCGCTCAGCTCACGGCCGGAATGCACGTCGTTATTCGCGCGTTCCATGGGCGGCAGGTAAGGCGGTTGGATAAGTTCTGGCGCGAAAGCCGGCCGGATATGGTCGTGTCGCTCGTTCCCAATTTCAATCGGGCCTTGAGGGAGAGCTTGCGGCGCGCGCTGCCCGGCGTTCCGCTCGTGACCATCCTCACGGACATCGCCGATTATCCGCCGCACTTTTGGCTGGAGCCGGTCGAGCAGTTTATCGTCTGCGGGTCCGACCACGCCGTGGCGCAGGCGCTGGCCATGGGTCACGCGGAAAGCCGCATCCGCCGCGTCTCGGGCATGATTCTGAATCCCAAGTTCTATGAGGCTCCGACGCTCCGCCCCGTCGAGCGCGAATCTCGCCTGGCCGAACTGGGCCTGGATCCGAAACAGCGCACCGGTCTGCTTCTATTCGGAGGCCACGGCTCCGCGGCCATGCTGGATATTGCCCGCCAGCTTCCCGAGCGGCAGTTGGTCGCCATCTGCGGACACAGCGAAAAACTTCACGCGCGGATGCTCGCGCTGCCGCGAGAAGCAGCCATGCACGTCGAGGGATTTACGCGCGAAATCCCGAGCTTCATGCAACTGGCGGATTATTTCATCGGCAAACCCGGCCCCGGAAGCATCAGCGAGGCCGTGTTCATGGGTCTTCCGGTAATTGTGGAGCGCAACGCGTGGACGCTGCCCCAGGAGCGCTATAACGCCGAGTGGATTCGCGAACTGGGCGTTGGCATCGTGCTCCCGAATTTCCGCCGGATTGCGCGCGCGGTGGAAGAGTTGCTCGAACCCGCGGCCTACGAACGGTTCCGCACAGCCGCGCGGCGGATCGCCAACCGCGCCGTATTCGAGATTCCGGAGATTCTGGAGGAGATTTCAGTGCGGCCGGGCGAGGCCGGGTAAACTCTGACAGACGAGGAGCGGCCGGCGCTCCCTGCTGAGTCGCCGCCCACGCGATCTTCCGTCACTCTCCGGCCTGAACGATCACCCGATCATAGAGATCCTGATCCATAAAGAACCGAACCGAGAGGAGGCGATCCAACTCTGGCTTGACCTTGACCAGAAATCCACGTTCCTTTGCAGCCAAGAGCAGCCCGACGGTTCCGATGACTCTCAAACCGAGGGAAGCTGCGAGCCGCCGCGCGGGTTGCTCGTCAAGGACCAGACGATCCGCGCGCAATTCGAGGGCTAAACTGATGACCTCGTGTTCGCCAGGGCCAATCGAACTGCTCACAGTGGCAGGCTGCCGAGGCTGCCTCAGCGGTTCAGTGACCAGCCACTCGGGCAAGTGCGGCAGCGTGATTTGAACCTCACGTGCCACAGCGGGCGGGATAAGCAAGCGGCCGTGAAGCAGGCGCATCACATCGAGGCGCCCAATCTGGGTGAGCGCGATCAGCGGGCTTGAATTTGAAACGACCGTCACTCAAGCTCGCTTGCTCTCGGCTACCTCGGCGCTCCACTCGTCTTCAGTGAATCGAAAGTAAGGGATCCCCAATTCCGAGGCGCGCTGAATAAAATCCAGCCGAGAAACGTCAAGGAGCGAGGCCGCCCTGCCGCTGGAAACCAGCCCCCGGCGATATAACTCCATGACGATCATCTCTCGCGCGGCCCGCTCCACCGGCTGCCCGAGGTTAGCCAACAACGCGCCGAGTTCCTGGCCGAGTTCCAGGTTAGGAGGAGTCATGACACGTAACCTTCTTTCATCCTACCGCCGGCCGCGTTGCGCGTCGCAACCGGCTGGGCTACGCCCCCCCCCGAGGTCCGATCGGAGCGCCATTCAGTTCTTCGGGCTGACGACGTAATCCTTGAAGTAGCTCGTGCTGTCGGTCTTGGACCACAAGCCGATCTTGCCCGCGACCGGCGGGCGAAGCACGGGATTGTTCGCCGGGAAGAGCTCCGGATTCGGCGCCGCGCCGCCGCGGCCGGGGCCCGGTTCGCTTCCGAGCGTATATTCGAGCGCGGGCTTACCGTCAAGCTGCGCACTCAGACTCGCGCCATTGACGGTCAGCTTCAGCTCGTGCCACGCGTTGCGGTCCAGCATGAACAAATTGTTCCGGTCGCTGAACTTCATGTTGCGCCGGACTCCGTTGTGAAATTCCCAGAGCGCGACGTTGTTTTCCGTGTCGTTATAACGGATGGCCAGCCAGTCGCCGTTGGGCTTCACATTGAATAGAATGCCGGAGCAACGGTCCGAATCGCCCGCCACTGTCTTGAATTTCAGACTGATGGAACCGTCCGTGAAGTTATCCACGGCGCGAAGAATCGCCACCGGGTAATAAGCGAACTGTTTGGCGTTATCCATCAGCTCTTCGTTGGAAACTCCGTACAGTTTCCGGGCGGTCTGAACCAGCAGCTTGGTTGGATTATCCTTGCTCGCGACCCACGGGCGGCCATCGACCATTACGACCTTGTCCGCTCCATCCTGCGCAATCAGCCACGTTCCGACCACGGGCTCGAACGCGGCCGGCGGCTTGCCCGCCTGCTCCTTCGAGAGATCGACCTTGATATCCGCCGCCGCCAGAACCGCGGCGAGTGCAATCGGAATCACGGCGCAACGCAAGTACGTATTCATCGAATGCTCCTTCGCGTAAGAAAGGCGCAGGCCACGAAGATCGCAGGCCACGCGCCATAGAATATAAGTCCAGCATACTTCGGCGGCGCCGCGAGCGGATGACCACGGAATACCGCGTCTTCGTCTTCCCGCGGCGGGGCCACGCCGGCCAGCGAGTAGACGGTCTCGAGCGCGCCTTCCGCCGTGGTAACACGGCTCATCGCGCTGCGCCCGCCCAGAAAGTACCAGATCTCGCCATAACCGGGATTCGTCTGTTCGAACAACCCGATCGAGGTGGCCGATAGGTAGCGCACGGTAACATCGGGCATCACGCGGCGAAGCTTCGAGAGCGCGCGTTGCTCCAGGTCGGAGCGCCGCGGGTCTTCCGGCGCCAGGTGCGCTTCAATGCGCAGCGGCTGGCGGATCTGGCGGAGCGCCCGATCGTCGGCTTCCGGAAACGAATTGCCGCGGTTCTCGGACAGATCCCAACTCGCGTGCGCGAAGCTCGACGCGAAAACGGCCGCGGCGGAAAGCAAGCCGAGGCCGATGGATTCGCACGTCCTCCGCTTCCACGTCGCGCCCAGCCGCATCCACAGCGCCGCGAGGGCAAGACCGGCGACGATGAGAACCAGCGCGACGAGCGCCGTATCGAGTTGTACGAGCCCGTGCTGGAACTGCGCCACCATCGCCGAAGACGTATAACCCGCGGCGCGTTCCCACCAGCCGCCTTGAATCGCGCCAAAGAAGTTGACGATCCACGCTCCGATGGTTGCAGCCAGGGTCAGAATCGCGGCGGTCGAGGGATGCTCGGCGATCGACGCCATCGCGGCGGCGAGGGCGATGGTCAGCCCGGCGTTCAGCAGATGGCCCGCGATCACCGCCGCAAGCTCCGGCGCGTACGCGCTCCCGCCGTAACTCTTCCACAACGGAATCGCGCTCAGGGCCGGCAGCATGGCCGCAAGCCAGCCCACAAGCAAGACCACCGCCTTCGCCGCGATGCGCGCGAACGGCGGCATGCCCTGTTGCAGTTCGAGCTTGAGCGCGCCGCTCGGCCGGTCGCCCCCCACCAGGTGAATCGCGACGAAGGGCAGCAGGAACACCGCGGCCAATTCGCACGCGCTAAAGGTTGGCGCCCAGACGCCGATCAACGGCGAAAGCGCTTCTCCCACGCCGGCCGCGGAACCGTTGAGCCCGCTCACCTCGGCGTAGGTACGCGCTGCCGCGATGAAAGAAAGCCCCGCCAGCGGCCCCATTGCGACGAGCAGAGCCCACCATGAACGCGATACGGCCAGCTCACGAAACTCCTTCGCCAGGAGCCAGACCAATGCAGGCTTAGGTAAGAGCAAGGAAAACATCCTCCAGGCTCTCGATTGTTCGCCCCGGATCGCGCCCTCCGGCAAGCGCGGCCAGCTCTTGGGCCGTGCCTTCTCCGCGCACGCGGCCGCCGCTGAGAAGCACGAACCGGGCGCACAAACGCTCCGCCTCGGAGATCTGATGAATCGAGAGAAACAGCGTGCGCCCGCGCGCCGCATGGGCGCGCAGCGTCTCCGCGGCGTCGCGGGCCTGGCGCAAATCGAGACCGTCGAACGGCTCGTCGATTAACAGCGCGGGCTGCGGCGTCAGCAGAGCCAGAGCGAGGAGCGCCCTCTTGCGCTGGCCTTTGGACAGCTCGCCGATGGGCTGGCGAATAAACTCGGCGAGGCCGAGGCTCTCGACCACCTCGCCGCGCAGTTCGGCCCTGCCGCGAAAAAAGCCAATTGCGAAGTCAAGCGCCCAGCTTACCGGTTGAGCCGGCCATGGGGCGATGCCTTCGGGCAGGTAGAACAGGACTGCCGACCGCTCGTGCGCTTCCAGGCGGCGGCCTTGCGCCTGGACAGTTCCGCTGTCGGCGGGCAGCGCGCCCGCCAGACACTCGAACAGAGTGGACTTGCCCGCGCCGTTGGGCCCGATCAGTCCCAGGACTTCGCCCTCGCGCACGCCGAAGCCGACGTCATCAAGAGCGGTGATGGCGCCGAACCTCTTGGAGAGCCCGTTAACCTCGAACAACATCTCTACCAGATTAGCCGCCCGCGCGCCCCGCAGGCCGGCTTCCGCTATACTTCTCTAATCGTCGTCCCAACCGGGGAGGCGCGGAGTTCACGCTGAGGGACGCGGAGAGGAAGCGGTTCTTTGCGACCTGCGCATCCTCCAATGCCCACCCGGCGCGCTGTGGAGCATCATGGCGCTTCCGGTTTTTCGGGTCCGCGCATGTGATCGCGGAGCCAGCGGAGGGCGCAGATATCGTTAGACTCCGTGCAATCTCGGCGTTCTCCGCGTCTCCGCGGTAAAGAGCGCTACGGACGGATTACGGCCCGCTTCCACTCCGCGTTCCACAATGTTAGGCTCGATGGTAGCAAGAAACCCCCGTCTTCCTGCCGCCTTTTCGGAACGCTGTCTCGGCGTGCGCATCGAGTTCTCCGAAGGGCCGCAATGAACAGGATTCGGGCCGCGCGGAAGGGGTCGACTTTGAATTACCCGCCTCAGAGCTTCGCCGACCGATTGAAGGTATTGATCGGCAACACCGCGGGGGCCACCGCGATGTTCGACGTCGGCATGCGCTACCTCGCTTGGAGCAAGCGCTGGCTGATCGACTACAGGCTGCCTGACCGCAGTTTGCTTGGACTCTGCCACTATGACGTCTTTCCCGAAATCGGCGAGGACTGGAAGGCGGTGCACAAACGGTGTCTGGCGGGAGCGGTGGAATGCCGGGAGGATGACCCGTTTGTGCGCGCCGATGGACAGGTGGACTACGTCCGCTGGAGCGTTCAGCCCTGGCGCGGGGAAGACGGGCTGGTCGGCGGGATCGTCATTTCGACGGACGTGATGACCGGCCGCAAGCGAACGGAAGAGGACCTGGCGAGAACCGAGGCCTATTATCACGCGCTCTTCGAAGCCGCCAACGATGCGGTATTTGTCCACGGCATAAAGCCGGACGGCTCTCCGGACAAATTCATCGCAGTGAACAACCTGACCGCCGAGCGTCTTGGATACAGCGAAGAGGAGCTTCTGGCGCTGACTCCCTTGGACATTGACGCCGACTTGCAACGGGACGAGCGACTGCGCAAGGTAGAAAGGATGGTGAGAAGAGGAAACGCCACGTTCGAAAGGGTCCATGTGGCGAAGGATGGCCGTAGAATTCCGGTAGAGATCAGCTCACGCCGGTTCAACCAAGGCGGCAGAACTTTTGTCGTCTCCATTGCTCGCGATATCACGGCGCGCAAGAGCGTGGAGAGCGCTTTGCGGGCGGCCAATGAGGAACTCGCCGCGATTCAGGCTCACGCCCCCATTGTGTTCGTTGTGGTGGACAGCGAATTGAATATCCAGAAGGTGAACGAGACGGCGGCCAAACTAGTGGGCAAACCGGAGGCGGCGCTGCTGGGCCAGCGGCCCGGGGAAGCGCTCGGCTGCTTGAACTCGCTGGCCGATCCGCGGGGTTGCGGCCACGGCGCCGCGTGCAGCGATTGCGCGCTCAGGGGCGCGGTGATGGACACGCTCCAAACCGGACGGCCGCATGACGACGTCGAGGCCAGCGTACCGCTCGGGGACGGAGACGGAATCGCGAAGAAGTGGCTGCTGGTTTTCACCGCTCCGCTGGAAACCGTCGGATGCAGGAAGGTCCTCGTTTCCATTCTGGACATCACCGCGCGAAAACAGGCGGAGCACGATTTGCGAATTAGCGAATCGCGTTTCCGCACCGTGACCGAAGAGGCTCCGATTGCGATTTCGATCTCGCGAGAGGGTAAAGTCATCTACGGCAACCCGGAGTACTTGCGGATGTTCGGCTACAAGAGCGTGCAGGACTTGCAAGGGATTCCGACCATCGAGTTGTTTGCCCCGCAATGCCGCCGGGAGGTGGCGGAGAGAGCAACTCGACGCGCCCAGGGATTGCCAGTGCCGAGAGCATACGAGGCAGTTGGCCGCCGGGCCGACGGATCGGAGTTCCCGGCGCTGGTGGCCGTCAGCACGATGGAATTAGCCGAAGGGCCGGCGCTGGTTGGCTTTATTACGGACCTGACAGCGACCTATCGGGCCGCGGAAGAACGGATGCGCCTGGAGGAGCAGTTCCGCCAGGCGCAGAAGCTCGAAAGCATCGGCAGGCTGGCCGGCGGAGTGGCGCACGATTTCAACAATCTCCTGACGGTCATCAACGGCTACAGCGCGCTGCTTCTGAACCGGATGGATCAAGGCGATCCGATGTGGCGAAGCCTATTGGAAATTCGTAAGGCCGGCGACCGGGCCGCGGGACTGACGCAGCAACTTCTAGCCTTCAGCCGCAAGCAGGTACTGAAGCCAAGCCAGCTCGAATTGAACAGCGTGTTGACCGACATGCAGCCCATGCTGGCCCGCCTGATGGGAGAAGATATTGAACTGAATCTGGATCTCGACCCACGAGCCACGACGATCTTCGCTGACCGGAACCAGCTCGAACAGGTGTTGATGAACCTCACCGTGAACGCCAGGGACGCCATGCCGCACGGCGGCAACCTCTCGATCCGCACGGCGGCCCTCGCCGGGGACCACAGTCAGGCCGATCCATGTTCCCAGTCCGACGAGAGGTGTTACGTCCTGTTGGCCGTCAGCGATACCGGCGTTGGCATGGACGAGGAAACTTGCCGGCGCATCTTCGAACCATTTTTCACCACGAAGGGACTCGGGAAAGGGACGGGGCTGGGCCTTTCGATGGTGCAGGGGATCGTTCTGCAGAGCGGCGGCCGGATCGATGTCACCAGCCAGCCAGGCCAAGGGACCACGTTCAGCATCTACCTGCCGATGGCCGGCGGGCCCGTGGCCGCAGCGGCTGCCGCGCCTAGAGAGGAGGCCTCGGCGCTCGGCTCAGGGGAAGCCACCATCCTGGTGGTCGAGGACCAGGCGGAGGTATCGAACTTCGCGGCCGAGGCTTTGGAATCGCACGGCTATCGAGTGATCCAGACGGCCAGCGGCGCAGAGGCGTTAAAAATCTGCGAACGGCAAGACGAGCGCATCGATCTGGTGATGACGGACGTGATCATGCCGCGCATGAACGGCCGGGAACTCGCGGACCGGATCCGCAAGCTGAGGCCACGCATCAAGATCTTGTTCGTGTCGGGATACGCGGACGAAGAGATTCTGGCGCACAAGGCTCTGGATGCGGACGCCTCTTTCTTTCCGAAGCCATTCACCCCAAAGGGCTTGGCCGCCCGAGTCCGTGAATTGCTGGGGCCCGATGGGGGAGACTGAGGCCTGGGCGGCGCCGACGATTCCGCAGTCTATAGGGACGCCATCGAATCCCGTGTTACATAATAGAAACACTCCAAACGGGTATTCCAGAATGCCGGATGGATCCGATTCCGCCGAGGCTAACGCCGCGAACCAGCATGACCGGAAGCGGCGGGTGCGCTCGGCGCAAGTCGGGCTCCTGTGCAGCAACCTGAAGATCGGGGTTGCGATCGCCACGGTCGCGGTTGCGGTGATCGCCGCATCGGAGTGGCGCGTCTTGCCGCACCGCGCGATTCTTGCCTGGTGCGCTTACATGGAGTCCACGCTGGCGATGCGCCTCTGCCTCGGGATCCGCTATCGGCGGCTAACGGCGCCGGATGCGAACCGGTGGAGAATCATCTTTGCCGTCGGCGCGGGATTGACCGGGGCCGGCTGGGGAGCGGCCGGGTTCTTTCTTTATCCGGAAGGCCAGCTCGCCCTTCAAGTCTTTCTTGTATTCATGCTCGGCGGCATGATTCTGGGCGCGGGGCCGATGCTTGCGCCGCGGCCCGAGGCGTTTCTGGCGTTCATGATTCCGACGGGCGCCGCTACCGCGTTGCGCCTCGCGCTCGACGGAGACGCGACCCACATCACCATGTCGATGATGGTGACTCTCTTTACCATCGCCACCATCGTTACCACATGGCGCGTTTACGCCACCATCGCCAATTCGCTGCGATTGCAGTTCGCGAACCAGGACCTGGTGGCGGAACTTCGGGCGGCGCACGACGTGCAGGAGGCGAACGCCGCCAATCTGGCGCGGATGGTGGACGTGCTGGCCGTGGAGAAGGAGCGGGCCGAGGCGGGCGATCGCGCGAAGAGCGAGTTCCTGGCCAACATCAGCCACGAAATCCGCACGCCGATGAACGGCATCATCGGATTTACTCAGCTTGCGCTGCATACCACGCTGACGCTGGAGCAGCGCGATTACCTGGAAACCGTGGAGCACTCCGCGAAGGCGCTGCTGGGAATCATCAACGACATCCTGGATCTTTCCAAGATCGAGTCGGGCGAGTTCGCGTCGGAACGGGAGATGTTTTCGCTGCGCGAGACCATTTCCGGGGCCGTCAGCGCAGTGGCGCCGGAGGCGGCGCGCAAGGGGATGGACCTGCGATGGGAAGCCGGCGCGGACGCTCCCGACGCGTTGGTGGGAGATTCGCGGCGGCTGCGGCAGGTGCTGGTGAACCTGGTGGGAAACGCGGTGAAGTTCACGGCCCAAGGCTACATTCGCGTGGAAGCGCAGCGGAAATACTCCGCGGACGGCGGGATTGCTCTGCAATTCGTGGTGCGCGACAGCGGAATGGGAATTCCCGAAGACAAGCAGCGGCTGATTTTTGAACCGTTCCGGCAGGCGGACGCTTCCATCACGCGGCGGTTCGGCGGCGCGGGCCTGGGCCTGGCGATATCCGCGCAACTGGTCACGGGGATGCGGGGCGCCATATGGGTGCGAAGCGAGCCGGGGCGCGGCAGCGATTTCTGCTTCACGGCGCTTTTCGACGCTCCGTCCGCGCCGCACGAAGAGACCGGCGCGAAGGCCGTGAACTCGGCTTCCGCGCCCAGGAAGATTTCGATCCTGCTTGTGGAAGACGACGACGTGAGCCGAAGCCTGGTCTCGCGCGTTCTCACACAGGACGGACACGCGGTGACCGCGGTGGCCAACGGCCTCGAAGCGGTCGAGGCCGCGGGGCGGAGCGCTTTCGATTTGATCCTGATGGATTTGCAGATGCCGCGGATGGACGGCCTCGAAGCGACGCGGCAAATCCGTCTGCGCGAAAGCCAGACGGGAGGGCATACGCCGATTGTGGCCATGACGGCGCACGCCATGAAGGGCGACCGCGAGCGCTGCCTGGCGGCCGGGATGGATGGCTATATCGCCAAGCCCATCGACATGGAAGAGCTGCGCGCGAACGCGGTGGCAATGGCTTCGCAGCGGGGCTAGGCCAGTGCGCCGCAGTGGCGCGGGCCTCCTGGCCT